>JAGNIV010000038.1 GCA_018001015.1 Phenylobacterium sp.
ACGTAGCCGGGAAATCTCGCACCGCTCCTCAAGGCTGAGCTGCTCGTAGAGCCGTCCCATGACAACACCTCCGCCAACGCAAGGTGTTGCACTTCGTTTGAGAACTCAGGGGACCCAGATTCATCCGCCGAATTCAGGTTCTTAGCCGAGTCCCTGACCTACGACCTGGTTCCCGGCCTTCGCCGGGACGAGCGGAGAGGGCCCCGCCTCTAAGCCTCCCCCGCCTCCGCCGCGATGTCCCCGCCGGGTTCCGCCGCCTTGGCCGCCGCCATGGGCCGCTCTCGCAGCGGGGCCACCGGGATGAACAGCATCAGCACGAAGCCGGCGATCAGCGAGCACAGGGCGAAGATCATCCCGTGCACGATGGCGACGGAGAAGCTGGTGCGGATGGTGCGTTCCAGTTCCACCTGCTTGGGGTCGGCGGCCCGCGCCGCGGCCTGCTCGGGGTGCAGGTTGCGCTCCATGGCCATCTTCTGCAGGTCGGAGAGTTCCAGGTGGCGCACCACGGCGCCGGGCTCGGCGGGGGCATGTTTGGCGAGTTCGCTGGCCAGGCCCGAGGTCAGCAGGGCGCCGAACAGGGCCACCCCCATGGTGGAGCCGATCTGCCGGACGAACTGGCCGGAGCTGGTGGCCACCCCCAGCTGGTGGAAGGGCACGGCGTTCTGCACCGCGAGGCCGAACAGGCTCTGGCCGGGCCCCAGTCCGATGCCGACGATCAGCAGCCGCCAGGCCAGGTCCAGGGTCGAGGTGTCGGGCCCGATGAAGCACATCAGGAAGACCCCGAGGATCAGCACCACCCCCCCACCGATCATGAACGGCTTGTACTGGCCCGTCTTGGTCACCAGCTGCCCATTGATGGTGGAGCTGGCGATCATGCCGCCCATCAGGGCCAGCATGGTCAGGCCGCTGGTGGTGGCCGGAATGCCCTGGCCCACCTGCATATAGAGCGGCAGGAAGCTGGTGACCCCCATGAAGGCCATGGAGTAGATGAAGGCCGCGCCGTTGGCGGTGGTGAAGGTGGTGTTCTTGAACAGCTCCAGCGGGATGATCGGGTCCCGCACCTGCTTCTCCACGAAGACGAAGGCGGTGAGCGCGGCGATGGCGAAGCCCAGCATGCCGAGGATCAGCGGCGAGGCCCAGGGATAGTCCCGGCCGCCCCAGGTGATGGCCAGCAGCAGGGGCACGAAGCCGGCGATGATCAGGCCCGCCCCGCCCCAGTCGATGCGGCCCACGCCACGGATCGGCAGGGTCGGCATCTTGACGATGATCATGGCGACGGCCGCGAGCGCGAAGGGGATGTTGCAGTAGAAGACCCAGCGCCAGCCGGCGATCACGTGGCCAAACAGCGTCACCGTGCCGTGGTCGGTGAAGAAGCCGCCCACCACGGGGCCGAACACGCTGGCGATCCCGAACACCGAGCCGAACAGGCCTGAGAACTTCGCCCGCTCGCGCGGCGCGAACAGGTCGGCGATGATGGCGAAGGCGGTGGTGAACAGCGCCCCGCCCCCCAGGCCCTGGACGGCGCGGAAGATGATCAGCTGGGTCATGCCGCCGCCCAGCAGGGGCAGGTCTCCGAACTCGCCGGCCAGGCCGGCCAGCCAGGAGCCGGCCAGGAAGATGCCGATGCCGATCAGCAGGATCGGCTTGCGCCCGTAAAGGTCCCCCAGCTTGCCCCAGATCGGCACCATGACCGTCGAGGCCAGCAGATAGGCGGTGGTGGCCCAGGCGTAGAGGTGCAGGCCCGAGAGCTCGGCGATGATGCGCGGCATGGCCGTGCCGACGATCGTCTGGCTCATGGCCGACAGCAGGAAGACGATCATGACGGAGATGAGCGTCAGCCGACGCTCGTCGTCGCTATAGACGTGCGGTTCGTTCAAGGCCGTTTCCCGGCGGCGAAAGGGCCGCCCCCAAATGATCTATTTTTATGGTCGTAAGGTCCGGGGGCGGACGGAAATATCGCCGCCCCCTATCTGGACCTTACGCAGCGCTGTCGGACTTTTCCATCGAAGCCTGAGCCTTGCGCTGCTGCGCGCGGCGCGCCGCCATGTTCAGCCCCTCCACCAGGCCGGAGAAGGCCATGGCCGCATAGATGTAGCCCTTGGGCACGTGCACCCCGAAGCCGTCGGCGATGAGGGTCGCGCCGATCATCAGCAGGAAGCCCAGGGCCAGCATCACCACGGTGGGGTTGTCGTCGATGAACTTGGCCAGAGGATCGGCGGCCAGCAGCATCACCGCCACGGCGATCACCACGGCGATCACCATGATCGGCAGGTGGTCGGTCATGCCCACCGCCGTCAGGATCGAGTCGATGGAGAAGACGATGTCCAGCAGCAGGATCTGCACGATCGCGGCGCTGAAGTTCATGGTCACACCCGCCGCCACGACGCCGTCCTTGTCGAGGATGTTGGGGCTGGGGGTCGGGTCCATGGTGTGGTGGACCTCGGTGGTGGCCTTCCAGACCAGGAACATGCCCCCGGCGATCAGGATCAGGTCGCGCCAGGAGAAGATCAGCTCGAAGGCCGGGTGCCCGTCCTTGCCGATCGGACCCGACCAGGGCAGCTCGAACACCGGGGCGGTGAGGCCGACGATGAAGGCGATGGTCGACAGCAGGGCCAGCCGCATGATCAGCGCCAGGCCGATGCCCAACCGGCGGGCCTTGGCCTGCTGATGGGCGGGCAGCTTGTTCGACAGGATGGAGATGAAGACCAGGTTGTCGATGCCGAGGACCACCTCCATGACGACGAGGGTGATCAGGGCGGCCCAGGCGGCTGGATCCGCGGCCAGGGTCAAAAGGCTGTCCATGTGGGTCCTCGAAGGGTGGATGTCGGTTCGTTCTAACCCATCTTCCGCCCTCGGCTACCGCGAATGGTTCTCAAAATCGTTCCGCGGCCCCTGAGTCGCTGGAACCCCGCGGTCGGCGGCGCCGTTTTTCGAGGCGCCAGGTGGAAAATGCCTGAAATGTGAGCCGCGGCGGAGACGCCGCCTCTTCTTGGGGCCGGGCGTCGGAACCGACGCCGAGGTCTTGGGAGACCGCCCGTTCGTCTGTTTCGGATTGTTTCATTTCCGGAGACCAAAGAATCTCGAAAGAAAAATGAAAGTATCCATGAATGCCGTGCTCCTGTCCTCACAGCTTAACAACAGGAATATCACGCCTTACGCGTGGTTAGTTTTCTTCCCGTTAAGGGTTTAACCTCGCGATCTCGACGATGATCTTGACCGTGGATCGTCCCCAGGCCGCATGAATCTGTGGATGGTTCTTCGGGAGACTCGGCGACCTTCCGCCGCACGAAACGAAAAGCTCTTTGCTTTCGCGCCGAGGGTGAGTATCCCTAATGCCAGTTCGCGTGGGGAGTTCCTCTTAACATGTCGAAACGGACCAGAACCGTCCTCGGTTCCCTGGCCGCCGCGGCGGTTATGACGCTCGCGCCGGTTGGCGCGGTGGCCGATACCTACTGGCAGTGCGTGCCCTTCGCGCGCCTGATTTCCGGCGTCCAGATCTTCGGCGACGCCTGGACCTGGTGGAAGCAGGCGGCCGGCAAGTACGAGACCGGCTTCTCCCCCAAATCCGGCGCGGTCCTCTGCTTCAAGCCCAACGGCAAGATGCAACTGGGCCACGTGGCCGTGGTCAGCCAGGTGCTCACCGACCGCGTCATCCAGATCACCCACGCCAACTGGTCGCGCATCGGCGGGACCCGCGGGCAGGTCGAGAAGGACGTCACCGTGATCGACGTCTCCCCGGCCGGCGACTGGTCCCAGGTCAAGGTCTGGTACGATCCGGTCCGCGACCTCGGCTCCACCACCTATCCGACCTACGGCTTCATCTATCAGGACGACAAGGCCCAGCGCGTGGCTAGTTCCGGCCTGAACGCCGCGGGCAACACCGCCATCGCCATGGCCCAGGGCGCCGCCAATCAGATGGCCTCGGCCGTCCGCCCCGGCGCCGGTCCGTTCTCCATGCTGAGCCAGGCGGCCGACTCCACCGACAAGATCGCCGCCCTGATCCTGGCCGCGACCCAGGGCTCGTCCGAAGCCAAATAGGCTGACCCCGACCTTCGCCGCCGCCACCTTCCTCCCGGCCAGGAAGGATGCTGGCCTGCGGCTGCGATCCATCGATTTGTCGCAGGAAATCGCCCCTGTGGCGGATTGACGCAACGGTTCCTTAAACGCGTAGGGGGGAGGATCGGGGATTCAGGAAGTTCCGCGTCTCCATGTCCTCCGCCGCCCTCGTCCTTCGCTCGCTCGACACTGATGGCCTGCGCCTGGCGCTGGACAAGCATCGGCGATTCCTCGAGGGCCGGTCGGGCGGCCGCCGCGCCAATCTCGCCTATGTGGACCTCACCAACCGCCAGCTCGATGGCGTGGACCTGCGCGACGCCGATCTCACCGGGGCGCGCCTGAACGGGGCGTCGCTGGCAGAGGCCAAGCTGGCTGGCTCGGTGCTGTTCGGCGCGGACCTGCGCGACACCGACCTGCGGCGCGCCGACCTGTCCAAGGCCGACCTGCGCGGCGCCTGCCTGCGAGGCGCCAATCTCGCCCATGCCGACCTTTCGGGCTGCGACCTGCGCGAGGGCCGCATCGCCCTGCAGGACAAGGCCGAGGGCTTCCGCATCCTGCAGCACGAGGAGCGACCGGGGGAACTCACCTTCGCGGTGCTCTCGGGCGCCAACCTCGCCGGCGCTCACATGAGCGGCCTGTCGGCCATGGCCGCCGACTTCACCGACGCCGACCTGTCCGGCGCGACCCTGGGCGGCGCCAAGCTGATCAAGGCGGTGATGGACGGCGCCAACCTCACCGGCGCGGACCTGGCCGGCGCCGACCTCAGCGGCGCCTCGCTGAAGCGGGCCATCCTGGTTCGGTGCGATATCGGCCTGTCCAATCTCACCAACACCGACCTCACCGGCGTGCTCAAGGCGCCGCCGATGGCGGTCTATATCGACGACAAGCCGCTGGAGGAGATCCTGGCGGGCCACGAGGCCTTCTGCGATTCCGCGGGCGAGAGCGGCCGACACGTCCGCCTTCCCGACACCGACTTCCGATCGGTGCCCGGCGGCCTGAAGGGCCGAAGGCTCAGCGGGTTGTCGGCGCCGGGCTCAATCTTCTTCGGCATGAACCTGCAGGGGGTCCAGCTCCAGGGGGCTGACCTCTCGGGATGCGACCTGCGCGGCGCCAACCTGAAGATGGCCGACCTGCGCGGCGCCCGCCTCACCGACGCCCAGCTCACCCGGGCCGACCTGCGCGGCGCCAAGCTGGGTCCGCTTTCCATCGTCGATGGGCGCATGCTGCGCACCGACCTGTCGCGCGCCGTCCTGCGCGGCGCCGACCTCACGGGCGCCTCGGCCCCCCGCGCCCGGTTCCTGGAAGCCGACCTCACAGGCGCCAAGCTCGAAGGCTGTAACCTCAAGGGCGCCGAGCTGGAGGCGTAAGGCCTTGGCCACACCCGACGACGTCATCCCGGCCGCAGCGCAGCGGAGAGCCGGGATCCAGGGGTGGTGCGCTGGGCCCCTAGAGCATTTTCCGATAAGTGTGAAACGGTTATCGGATCGAAAAATGCTCTAACTTTTTGAATTAGAGCCCTTTTCGCCCGCTCTGATTGATTCAATCAGAGCGGAAAGGGCTCTAGGTCCCGGATCGGCCTGCCGGCCGTCCGGGATGACGACTCTTGTCACATCCCGTGCTTCAACGGCTGCAGATCCTGGAACACCGGCTCGCGCTTCTCGGCCTTGGCGGTGAAGGCCTCGCCCATGTGGGCGCCGGAGAACATCCCGGTCTGCCAGACGGCGATATAGTCCAGGCCGTCCTTGATCGTGTGGTCGCGGGCGTAGTTGATCATCACCTTGGAGCCGGTCACCGCCAGGGGCGCCTTGCCGGCGATCTCGCGGGCGGTGGACAGCGCATGCGCCACGCACTGCTCCTGGGTCTCGAACACCTCATTGACCCAGCCGATCTCCTTGGCCTTCTGGGCGCTCATCCGGCGGCCGGTATAGGCCATCTCCCGGACCCACCCCTCGGGGATCAGCTTGCAGAGACGGGGGAAGGTGCCGACGTCGGCGGTCATGCCGATATTGATCTCCTGGATACAGAAGAAGGCGTCGGCGCTCATGTAGCGGATGTCGCAGGCGCTGGTCATGTCCACGGCCCCGCCGATGCAGCCGCCCTGGATCGCCACGATCACCGGGATCCGCGCGTCGTCCAGGCAGCCGAAGCAGTCCTGCAGCCACGCGATATGATGCCGCTGCTGCTCGGCGTTGATGTGCCGGTCGGCGTTCTGGTTGGCCGAGGTCGAGCCCCCGCCGCCGAACACCGCCAGGTCCATGCCGGCCGAGAAGTGCTTTCCCGTCGAGCTGATCACGATGCAGCGGGCCCGCGCATTGTGGTCGATGTCCTTCACGATCACCGGCAGCTCGTTCCAGAACGCCCGGCTCATGGAATTCATGGCCTCGGGGCGCTTGAGCTGGATATGGGCGACCCCGTCCTCAATGGTGACGTTGAAGCAGCTGAAGTCGGTGGTGGTGACATCGGTCATGGCGTTTCCTCGCGTTGGAAACATCATCGCCCCGTGACGCGGGGAAAGGGAAGAGGGGCAGATGTCCTTCTCATAGGGGGACATGGCCGGTCCGCTCCCGACGGTGGCCTTGCCGAGCAGGGCCCGATGAGGGGTTGCGCAAACCTCCCCAGCATACCCACTCCGTCATCCCGGCCGCAGCGAAGCGGAGAGCCGGGACCCAGAGGCGGCGCGCTGGGCCTCTGGGTCCCGGCTCGGCCTATCGGCCGTCCGGGATGACGGGATTTGTTTGAACGCGGAGCGCGACCCATCCGACCGCTCTCGACCCCGCAAGGGGAGAAGGGCGCCAGGTCACCCGTAGCGCATCTTCCCCAGGGCGGCGGCCACGTCGCGCAGCAGGTCGCCGCCCTTGCGGCTGGCCTTCCACTTCTCATAGGCCATGACATTCTCGATGCGGCTGTCGACGAAGGCCATGGCGTCGGCCTTGCCGCCCGCCAGCCGGAGCGCCAGGCCCGAGATCAGGATGCCCGACAGGATCGCCCGCTTGGAATAGTGGTTCTCGTCGGTGGCCGTGTCGCCGGCCCAGCGCCACAGGCCGTCGGCGCTTTCCCACAGCAGCTTCACCGCCAGGGGAATGCGGGTCGGCAGGGCCAGATAGCCCGCCCAGCGCCGCACGGCCCCCTCATCGGTGGCCGCCGCATCCAGCCGCGCCTCGACGCCGGCCCGGATGCGCTCGCGGATCTTCAAGGTCTTGGGATCTGTTCCCGCCAATCGCGCCAGGGCGGCGGCGTCGTGCCGGCGCGAGAGCAGGGCCGCCAGGTCGGCGGGCCCATGCGGAACCAGCAGTTCGGTCTCGGCCACGGAGAGGCCGCAGGCCTTGCCCGCCGCGCGGACCATCGGCCAGGTCCAGCCTTGCGCCGGCGCAAGCTTGAGGGCCGCGTCCAGAATCTGTTGTTCGGTGGCCTCAGCCCAGTCGGTTTCGTGCGCCATACCCTACAATAACGCGCTCCGGAGGCCCTGTCCGCCGTGGACATCGTCTCTCGTCTCTGGTATTTCGCCGCCCTCATCCCGGAGGCTCGTGCCTACGGGGGCAAGACATTTGTCCGTTCGCCGCCGCCTGACCCCAGGATTGGCCGAGCGGGAACGGGTAATAGGAGAGATAACTCTGGTTCAGATTTTCGTCCGCGACAACAACGTCGATCAGGCTCTCAAGGCGCTGAAGAAGAAGATGCAGCGCGAGGGCTCGTTCCGCGAAATGAAGCGGCACGTGCACTACGAAAAGCCCTCGGAAAAGCGCGCCCGTCAAAAGGCCGAAGCCGTCCGTCGCGCCCGCAAGCTGGCCCGCAAGCGCGCCCAGCGTGAAGGCCTGATCCCGGCCCCGAAGAAGGCCCCCGGCGCTCGGTAGAGCGAGGCGGACCCTCCAAGCTTAAGTATTTGAAAGGCCGCGCGGATCACCGCGCGGCCTTTTGCTTTTGCTGATTTTTCACAGGCAGGCTGCGATCTTCTGTCCTGTGGCGCCCTGCTTGCTGGTGAAACCGCGTCGGGCCACCTATCTTGAGGTCTGACGGACACTTTCCGGAACAGTCTGGACCAAAATGAACCTGCGCAATCTCGCCATCTGGGGCGTCATCGTCGTCGTCCTGATCGGGCTCTACAGCATGATGACCGGGGGCGGCCACGCCGGCGCCTCGGGGCAGATCACCTATAGCCAGCTGCTGTCCAAGGTGGCGTCGGGCGAGGTGAAGAAGGCGACGATCCGTGGCCCCAGCGTCGAGGTGACCGACACCGCCGGCAAGACCTTCGGCGCCATGACCCCCAACAACCAGGACGACCTGGTCAAGCGTCTGGAGAGCCAGGGCGCGGATATCGAGGTCAAGCAGATGGGCGGCGGCCTGGTGGGCCTGCTGGTCCAGAGCCTGCCGATCCTGCTGCTGGTGGGCGTCTGGATCTTCTTCATGCGCCAGATGCAGGGCGGGGCCCGTGGGGCGATGGGCTTTGGCAAGTCCAAGGCCAAGATGCTCACCGAGAACAAGAACCGCATCACCTTCGAGGACGTGGCCGGCGTCGACGAGGCCAAGGAAGAGCTGACCGAGATCGTCGAGTTCCTGAAGGACCCGCAGAAGTACCAGCGCCTGGGCGGCAAGATCCCCAAGGGCGCCCTGATGGTCGGCCCTCCCGGCACCGGCAAGACCCTGCTCGGCCGCGCCGTCGCCGGCGAGGCGGGCGTGCCCTTCTTCTATATCTCCGGCTCCGACTTCGTGGAGATGTTCGTCGGCGTCGGCGCCAGCCGTGTGCGCGACATGTTCGAGCAGGCCAAGAAGAACAGCCCCTGCATCATCTTCATCGACGAAATCGACGCCGTGGGCCGCCACCGTGGCGCCGGCCTGGGCGGCGGCAATGACGAGCGCGAGCAGACCCTGAACCAGCTGCTGGTGGAGATGGACGGCTTTGATCCGTCCGAGGCCATCATCGTCATCGCCTCCACCAACCGTCCCGACGTGCTGGACCCGGCCCTGCTGCGCCCCGGCCGCTTCGACCGCCAGGTCGTCGTCCCCAATCCCGACGTCGGCGGCCGCGAACGCATCCTGCGCGTCCATATGAAGAACGTGCCCCTGGCCGCCGATGTCGACGTCAAGACCATCGCCCGCGGCACCCCCGGCTTCTCCGGCGCCGACCTGGCCAACCTGGTCAACGAGGCCGCCCTGATGGCCGCGCGCAAGAACCGGCGCATGGTCCTGCAGCGCGACTTCGAGGACGCCAAGGACAAGGTCATGATGGGCGCCGAGCGCAAGTCCATGGCCATGACCGAGGACGAAAAGCGCCTCACCGCCTATCACGAGGGCGGCCACGCCCTGCTGGCCCTCTCGGTCCCGGCCACCGACCCGGTCCACAAGGCCACCATCATCCCGCGCGGCCGCGCCCTGGGCATGGTCGTGCAACTGCCGGAGCGCGACCAGCTCTCCATGTCCTATGAGCAGATGACCTCGCGCCTGATCGTCCTGATGGGCGGCCGGATGGCCGAGGAGATCATCTTCGGCAAGGACAAGATCACCTCCGGCGCCTCGTCGGACATCGACCAGGCCACCCGCCTGGCCCGGGCCATGGTCACCAAGTGGGGCTTCTCCGACAAGCTGGGCGTCGTCTCCTACGGCGAGAACCAGGACGAGGTCTTCCTCGGCCACTCGGTGTCGCGCACCCAGAGCGTCTCGGAAAAGACCGCCAACCTCATCGACGAGGAGGTCAAGACCCTGGTCCAGACCGCCTTTGACGAGGCGCGGCGTATCCTCACCGAGAAGCTGGATGACCTGCACGCCGTGGCCAAGGCCCTGCTGGAATACGAAACCCTCAGCGGCGACGAGATCATCGCCGTCCTCAAGGGCGTCGCCCCCAACCGCGACGAAAGCGAATCCAAGCGCACCACCGGCCCCGTCGCCTCGGTCCCCCTCTCGCCCCGGACCGATCCCGAACCGGCCTGAGGCTGACCCTACCGATCAAACCAAAGGGGAGCCTCGCGGCTCCCCTTTGTCGTTTCCCATCCTCGCCGCATCTCACACAATTGCCGTCATCCCGGGCGACCCGCAGGGGAGACCCGGGACCCAGGGGGATTGATTGCGGCCCCTAGAGCATGATCGTTTCGGACGGAACCGCGTCGCGGTCCCGGCTGAAGCGTGAATCATGCTCTCGCTTAAATCTGGAGCCTGATTCACCGCATCGGCGGAATCGCGAAGCGATTCCACCTCAACGGATCAGGCTCTAGGTCCCGGCTCTACGCTTCGCTGCGGCCGGGATGACGATGTGAGTTTGCATGGGCGATCGGTGGGTCCCCCGACCCCCGCAAGGGGGGATGGCCACCTCGCCTCAGGCCTTCTCCAGCACCTTCACCGTCTCCTGCAGCACGCGCCGGCCCCAGGAACTGAGGTCCTCGCGGGCCAGCTTGGCGCGGGCGGCTTCCAGGGCGGTCTCACCGTGTCGACGGCGCAGCATCTGCGCCTCCTCGAGGGCTTCCTGCTGGGCGCGGCGCCAACGTCGGTAGACGCGAATGGGATTGAGGATCATCCGGACCTCACTTGCTCGCCGCCTTGTTAGCACCTGCACTGTGACAGAACGAGGGTTTGCCCCCAATTTGGGGACGGAGTCGACGCCGACGCCCTCAGGCGCCCCTTAAGCAAGCGGCGTCGCGCACCGCGAGGTCAGCGGCAGGCCCTGTCTGGGGCCTGCGCCCTTCGATTCCCCGTACGGGTCTGCTAGCTGCACGGCCATGACCTCGCCAGCGCCTGGACGCTCAACCCCGCCGACACGGTCCTCGCCTCCGCCCTCTAGCGGAGCCCAGCCCGTGCGGGTGATGGGCATCGTCAATGCGACCCCCGACAGCTTCTCCGACGGCGGCCTGTTTCTGGATCCCGAAGCCGGCCTCGCCCACGCCCTGCGGCTGGTGGCGGAGGGCGCGGACATCCTCGATATCGGCGGCGAGTCTTCCCGGCCGGGCGCCCAACCGGTGTCCGAAGCCGACGAGATCGCCCGGGTGGTCCCGCTGATCACCGCCATCCGCGCCGCCACCAGCGTCCCGATCTCCATCGACACGGTGAAACCCGCCGTGGCCCGCGCCGCCCTGGCCGCCGGTGCCTCGATCTGGAACGACATCGCCGCGCTGGCCGCGCCCGGCGCGCCGGAGACCGCCGCCGAGCTGGGCTGCGAGGTGATCCTCATGCACATGCAGGGCGAGCCCCGCACCATGCAGGCCGCCCCGCGCTACGACGATGTGGTAGCCGAGGTCTGCGAGTTCCTGCTGGCCCGCGCCGACGCCGCGATGGCCGCCGGCGTGGCGCGCGAGCGCATCTGGCTCGATCCCGGCATCGGCTTCGGCAAGACCCTGGCGCACAACCTCGCGCTCATGGCCGCCCTCGATCAGATCGTGGCCCTGGGCTTCCCGGTGCTCCTGGGCGCCAGCCGCAAGAGCTTCCTCGCTCGCCTCGACCCCGCCGCCCAGGACCCGACCCACCGCCTTGGCGGCTCCCTGGCCGCCGCCCTGGCCGGCGCCTCGGCCGGTGTGGCCGCCGTCCGCGTCCACGACGTGGCGCAGACGGTTCAGGCTCTGCGGGTCTGGGAGGCGGTCAAAGCGCGTCACCCCATCCGCTCGTCCCGGCGAAGGCCGGGACCCAGGTCGTAGGTCACAGCCTGCGCCAGGGATCCTGAAGGCGGCAGATGTATCTGGGTCCCGGCCTGCGCCGGGATGAGCAAGTTTTTATCCCCGCCCGATGAACGGCATCTTGGTGGCCATCACCGTCATGAACTGAACATTGGCCTCCAGCGGCAGGCCGGCCATGAACACCACGGCGTCGGCGACGGCCTTGACGTCCATCATCGGCTCGGGGGCGAGCGTCCCGTCGGCCTGGGGCACGCCCCGGGCCATGGCCGCGGTCATCTCGGTGGCGGCGTTGCCGACGTCGATCTGGCCGCAAACGATGTCGAAGGGCCGGCCGTCGAGCGAGGTGGACTTGGTCAGGCCGGTGATGGCGTGCTTGGTGGCGGTATAGGCCGCCGACCGGGGCCGCGGACTGTGGGCCGAGATCGAGCCGTTGTTGATGATCCGCCCGCCCCTGGGGTCCTGGGCCTTCATGATCCGGATGGCCCCCTGGGTGCAGAGGAAGGCGCCGGTCAGGTTCACGTCCACCACCCGCTTCCAGTGGGAGAGGCTAAGCTCCTCCATCGGCACGGGCGGCGCCCCGGTCCCGGCGTTGTTGAACAACAGGTCCAGCCGCCCGAACCGGGCCTTCACCGCCTCGAACAGGGCCAGGACCGAGGCCTCGTCGCTCACATCAGTGGCCATCGTCGTGCACGTGTCGGCCAGTGTTCGTCGGGCCGTCTCCTCCAGCTCGGCTTGGCGGCGGCCGGCCAGGACGACGTGAAACCCAGCCTCCACAAGGGCTAGGGCGCTGGCCCGGCCGATCCCGGAGCCGGCTCCGGTGACGATGGCGATCTTGCTGTCGGTGCTCATCGGCCAAAAACGCCCGAGTCTTCCCTCCACGACAACCGACATATGCGCTATTTCCCGGGAATGAACCTCGGGCGCGTCCTCATCATCGCCGGTTCCGACTCCGGCGGCGGGGCGGGAATCCAGGCCGACATCAAGACCGTCACCGCGCTGGGCGGCTACGCCGCCACCGCCATCACCGCCGTCACCGTCCAGAACACCCTCGGCGTCACCGGCGTCCACGCCGTCCCGCCCGCCGTGGTGGAGGCCCAGGCCCGCGCCGTCCTCGATGACATCGGCGCCGACGCCGTCAAGACCGGCATGCTGGGGGACACCGAGATGGTCGAGCGGGTGGCCGCGATCCTCGACACCGTAAGGGTTCCCGTCGTCGTCGACCCGGTCATGGTGGCCAAGGGCGGCGCGAGCCTGCTGTCCCCCGGCGCCGTCGACGCGGTGCGCACCCTTATGATCCCCCACGCCGCCGTCCTGACCCCCAACGCCCCCGAGGCCGAGGCGCTCAGCGGCTTGCCGGTCCACACCACCGACGACCTCCGCCGGGCCGGCGAGCGGCTGCTGGCGCTGGGCGCCAAGGCGGTGCTGATGAAGGGCGGCCACGTGGAGGGCGACACCGTCGTCGACGTCCTGATGACCCCCGACGGCGAGACCAGTTTCGAGGGCGAGCGCCTCGACACCCGCCACACCCACGGCACCGGCTGCACCCTGGCCTCCGCCGTGGCGGCCGGCCTGGCCCAAGGTCTGAGCCTCACCGAGGCCGTCGCCCGGGCCTGGGCCTATGTCCACGAGGCCATGCGCCAGGCCCCCGGCTTCGGCGCCGGCCACGGCCCCCTCGACCACGGCTGGCCCTTGCGGGGCAAGGCGTGAAGCACTGTGACGACCTGGAGGCCATCCTCCGGGCCGCCCCCAGCCTGATGGCGGTGATGGAGACCGCCCGCGAGCTGGCCCTGCCCGACTGGCTGGTCTTCTCCGGGGCCATCTACCAGCGGGTCCTGAACCACCTGACCGGCCGCCACCCCGACCACGGGATCAAGGACTACGACCTGGCCTACTTCGATCCCGACACCTCCTGGGAGGCCGAGGACGCGGTGATCCGTCGGGTCGCGGCGGCCTTCGAGCCGCCCGTCCGCGAGATGGTGGAGGTCCGCAACCAGGCCCGGGTCCACCTCTGGTTCGAAGCCAAGTTCGGCGAGCCCTACGCTCCCCTGACCTCAAGCGCGCAGGCCCTGACCCGGTTCGCGAGCCCCCTGAACGCCGTGGCGGCGCGGCTGGAGGCCGATGGGTCCATGACCATCGTGGCCCCCTTCGGGCTGGAAGACCTGTTCTCGATGACCTATCGCGCCAACCCCAACCGCCGGGTCTCGGGCTTCGCCCGCACCGCCGAGGCCGCCCGCAGCCGCTGGCCGGAACTGACGATCATCCCTCAGACGTAGGTCTTGCGAATCTCCATCCAGCGGTCGGCGCCGGTGAGCGGCCCGAAGCCGTACTGGGCATAGAGACCGTGGGCGTCACGGGTCGCCAGGTGCATGCGGCGGAACCCCTGCAGGTCCGGGTGATCGGTGATGAAGGCCATGATCGCCTTGCCCAGGCCCGCGCCCCGGTGGGCCTCGTCGATGAAGACGTCGCAGACCCACCCGAAGGTCGCACGGTCTGTCACGACCCGCGCCATCCCGGCCATCTGGCCGCCCTGCGCGTAGACCCCGATCGTCAGGCTGCCGGCCACCGCCTTGTCGAATGTGGCGCGCGGGATGCCGGCGCCCCAGTAGCTCTCGACCGATATCCAGTGATAGGCGCGTTCGATGTCGAACCGGGTCAGATCGTCGCTGACGGTATAGCCTTCGTGCCGGGTTTCCATGGCGCGCCCTCCCTCAGAGAGCAGCGGAATAGGCGATAGGGTCGGGCGACGCCAGAGCGCTTCAGCGCTACGTGGAACCCGACTACCCCGCCAGACGCGCTGTATTTCTTTGAGTTTAGAGCCTCGGGCCAGATGACCTCATCTGACCGCGAAGGGCTCTAGGCTGCGACGATGGCGGCGTCCGCCTGAGCGCCAAGCACCCGTTCGATCGCCCCGAACAGTTCGGCGGCCTCAACCGGCTTCATGACGAAGGCGTTCATGCCCACGGCCAGGCAGACGTCGATCTCGCTGCGGGCCGCCGACGCGGTGAGCGCGATCACCGGTGTGGTCTGGTTCGGACCGGCGGCGGCCCGCAGGGCGCGGGTGCAGTCCAGCCCGCCCATCCTCGGCATGTTGAGGTCCATGAGTACGACGTCGAAGCGTTCCCGCGCCAGGATGGCCAAGGCGTCCTGGCCGTTCTCCGCCGTGGCGATGGAATCCACCGCGCCCTGCAGGATCAGGGTGAAGGCGCGGCGGTTGATCTCGTGGTCATCGACGATCAGCATCCGAAGGCCGGTCTGCTCCTGAGGCGCCGCCTCGGCCGACGTTTCGGCCTGCGCCAGGTCGAGGTCCAGGGACAGGCGGAATGTCGCGCCTCGGCCCGGCGCGCTTTCCGCCGCCAGGTCACCGCCCATCAGGCGGGCCAGCTCGCGGCTGATATTGAGGCCCAGGCCCGTGCCGCCATGGGTGCGAGCGACGCTGTTGCTGAGCTGGCCGTAGGCGGTGAAGAGGCCACCGATCTGCTCGTCGGTCATCCCGGGTCCGGTGTCGATCACCTCCAACGTCAGGCCGACGGACCCGTCGGGGTGGCGATCGGCGGCCATCCGCAGGGTGATGGCGCCTTCTTGGGTGAACTTCAGGGCGTTGGAGAGCAGGTTGTTGAGGATCTGGCGAATGCGGGTGGGATCGCCCTTGACCCAGGCTGGCAAGCGGCGGGCGCCCTCCAGGCGAAAGGCAAGGTTCTCGCGGCGGGCCACCGGGGCCCAGAATCGCACGGTTTCCAGTAGCAGGCGGCGCAGGTCGAAGGCGGTGACCTCCACGCCCATGCGGCCGGCCTCGATCTTGGACATGTCCAGCAGGTCGTCCAGCAGCGTGCGCATCATCCGCGCGGACGAGGAGATCAGCTCCAGGTTCGACTGCTGGGCCGAGGCGCTTCGGGCGTCCTTGGCCTCGACCGCGCCGGCCAGGATGGCGCTGATAGGGGTTCTCAGCTCGTGGCTGACCATGGCGACGAAGGCCGACTTGGCGGCGTCTGCGGCCTCGGCCAGGGCGCGGGCCTCACTCTCGGCGGTCAGGGCCCGAGCCGCGGCGCGCCAGATCATGTGGGTGAAGATGACGATGAGGATGGCGGAGGCGGCGATGGCGCCGGTCTGATGCCACTTCGCGCCCAGCCAGAGGGCCACGAAGGGGGTCATGGCGAGATAGAGGGCGAAGGGCGTGGAGCTGGCCAGGAAGGCTGTCCGAGACTTCTGACTGGTCAGGGCGCTGTTCAGCTGCCCCCCGCAGAGCAGGCATATCCAGCAGCAAAGGCCGAAGACGCCGTCATTGATCGGTCCGGCCAGGGCGAAGATCCCGAACACCACGCTGTTGGCCAGGAGCAGGGAAACGGCCGCCCATGGTGGCGGCGTCCGACGGGCCAGGACGTAGAACTCGAGGGCCTGCAGGCCGCCATAGAGGCACAGCCATGCGATGGCCCAGGCCCAGCCGGTGACGGCGCCGAATCCGAGTGTCAGGCCTATGGCGAGGCCGGCGCGCATTCGCGCCTGGGACCGACGCGCGGCGATGACCTCCATCAGATCGGACGAATGGGTCGCGGCCGATGGCGGCATGCGGGGTTCCGGCGAAGCTTAGGCCTCTCACAGAACACGGTTTGGGATAATTCCGGGTAAACTCCGGACCTACGGCGGCGCGACCTGTGGCCGCGCCGCCCCCGGTCTAGCGCTGGCCGTAGCCGGCGCCGTAGCGGTTGGAGTCATTGGCCTCGATCCGGATACGGGCCGAGAGGGTGTCGAAGCGGCGATCCAGGTCGGTGCGCTCCCAGTTCGACAAACCATTGGCGCGATAGCGGTTTTCGAGACGGGCGATGGTCTGGAAGTCGGCCCGCAGCCGATAGGCTTCGGCCCGCGTGATCTTGCCGGTCCGAATGCCCTGGTCGATCCGGCGATCCAGGTTGGCCTGACGCTGGTTGATGTTCATCCAGCCATTGCCCTGGCGATCGTCACGGTCATGGCGCTCGAAGCGGATGCGGTTCGACAGGGCGTCGAAACGGCGGTCCAGGTCGGTGCGCTCCCAGTTCGAGAGGCCGTTGCGGCGATAGGTGGCTTCCAGATTGGACACCGCGCGGAAGTCGCCGCGCAGGGTCACGGCTTCCTGGCGGGTGAGGTCGCCGCTGCGCACGCCAGCGTCGATGCGGGCGTCGAGATTGGCTTGGCGTTGGTTGATCGACATCCAGCCCTGGGCCGACGCGGCGCCGGCCGAAAGCGCCAGGACAGAGGCGGCGGCGAGAATGGTGAAAGTCTTCATGAGATGGTCTCCTTGGTCTTTTCTTGTCGTCCCTCCCCCTGACGGGGGTGAAACGGCTCGGGGGGCCAGGGGTTCTGGCTAAGCTGGGCGAGCCGCCCCCGGCGGGGGATCCGGGGGCGCTCAAACCCTTGCGTCACAGGCCGTGCGGCTTAGTGGCGATAGCCGCCGGCATGGTAGCCATCGCCCCGGTCACGATCGCGCATCTGGGCGGTCACCTGGGCGCCGACGCGGTCAAGGCGGCGGTCGAGGTCTTGGCGTTCCCAGTTCTGCAGGCCATTCACCCGATAGCGGGCTTCGAGCCGGGCGATCTGGCGGACTTGGGCGCGCAACTGGGTGGCTTCGCGCTGGGTCAGCTTGTGGCTGCGGACGCCCTGGTTGATCCGCTGTTCGATCTGCGCCTGGTGGGCGTTGATGTTGTTGGGGCCATAGGGCGCGGCGGCGGCGGGGAGGGCGGCGGCGGTCAGGGCGGAGGCCGCGACCAGGGTCAGGAGGATCTTCTTCATGGGGTGGTCCTTGATCTATTCGCCGCCTCGTTTTGCGACGTTGACCCTAGAAGACCACGCGTCCCCTGACGCTGATCTGAGCGCGGCGTTATTCTCGGTTCATCGCGTTTCGGGCCCGCAACAGCTTGCGGCGCAATAGAAAACGGCCCCGCCGGAGAAGGCGGGGCCGTTCATTTCACCGCGCGCGAGACCTAGCGGCGATAGCCGCCGCCGTAGCCCGCGCCATAGTCGCGGTCATGGCGCTCGTAGCGCAACTGGGCGCGGATGGTGTCGAACCGGCGGTCGAGGTCGGCTCGCTCCCAGCGGGTCATCACGCCGTCGGCGCGGTAGCGCCAGGACAGGCGCTCGGTGAGTCGGACCTGCTCGCGCAGGCGGAAGGCCTCGCGGCGGCTGATCTGGTGGTTGCGTTCGGCGCGGTCGATCCGGAACATCAGGTCGTCACCGCGCACGATGCCATGCTCCGAAACCCGGTCAGGACCGCGGTCATGGCCACGGTCATAGCCTCGGTCATAGCCTCGGTCATAGGACTGGGCGGCGGCGGGGAGAGCGGCGGCGGCCAGGGCGGATGCTGCCGCGATCGAGATCAGAATCTTTTTCATCTTCCATCCTCCTTGGATGCTCGCGGCGCCGGGCGGCGTCGCTTGAGGAGGAGATGAGCATTTCCAACCTGAAACCGATCTGACCCCGCCGTTGTCTGGCGTTCAGCTTCGCCGGATCAGGAAATCAGGCGACGGCGCTCTGCGCGGCGGCGGACGAGGCGGCATTCTGGGCCGCGTCGTTCAGGGCGCGGCTGATGGCTTCGTACAGCTTGGAGATCTCGATAGGCTTGGCCACGTGGCCGTCCATGCCGGCCGCCAGGTATTCCTCCACCTGGTGCGACAGGGCGTTGGCGGTGAGGGCCACGATGGGGGTGCGCGACCGGCCCTCTTCGCGCTCGGCGGCGCGGATGGCGCGGGCGGAGTCGATGCCGTCCATGACCGGCATCTGGATATCCATCAGGATCAGGTCATAGGCGCCGTCGCGCCAGGCCTCGAAGGCCAGCCTGCCGTCCGCGACGATGTCGATCTCCAGGCCCAGCGAGCCCATCACCGCGGCCAGGACCTGCTGGTTGGTGGGATTGTCCTCGGCGGCCAGCAGGCGCAGGGGGCCTTCCTCGGCGTCGTCACTCTGGGGCGCGGGGGCGGGGACGGGCTCGACGGCGAGGCCCCGCTCCAGGGGTAGTTCGACGGTGAAGGTTGAACCCTTGCCTTCACGGCTGTCGACCCAGATCGCGCCGCCCATCATCTGCGTCAGTTCACGGCAGATAGCGAGACCCAGGCCCGTGCCGCCGAAGCGACGGGTGGCGGAATTGTCGGCCTGGACGAACTTCTCGAACAGGGTCGCCTGCTTCTCTGCGGCGATGCCGAGGCCGGTGTCACGCACCGTCAGCCGCAGAGCGCCATTGTCGGGGTTGAGGCCGAAGCTTGCGGCGACCTCGCCTCCTTGAGTGAACTTCAGGGCGTTGGATAGCAGGTTGCCGACGATCTGCCCCAGACGGTCGGCGTCGCCCCGCCATGCGCCCTGAGCGCTCGGCTCGACCTCCAGCTTGAAATCGAGGCCCTTCTTCTGCGCCTGCACCGCGAAGCTCTCGCGGGCCGGCGCAATCGCGGACTCCAGGTCGAAGTCATTCACCAGCAGGGTGAGCTTGCCGGCCTCAATCTTCGAGAGGTCCAGGACGTCGTTCAGCACGGCCAGCAACAGGCCGCCGGACTGCCGGATGACCTCCAGGCGCTCGCGCTGAACGTCATCCATCTCGCCCATGGACATGACTTCGGCCATGGCCAGGACGCCGTTCAGCGGCGTGCGGATCTCATGGCTCATATTGGCCAGGAACTGGGACTTCAGAGTATTGGCGGCATTGGCGGCGTCGCGGGCTTCCACGAGCTCCTTGAGAGTCCGTTGCAGCGCCTGTTCGCGTTCGTCCAAATTCGCCAGTAAGTGATTGAAACTCGCCGTCAGGCTGCGGAACAGGGCGTCCTGCGCCTCCACCTGGACGGGAGCAAAGCTGCCGCTGGCGGCCACCTCATGCATGGCGTCTGAGAGCTTCTGCACCGGCGCGATCACCCTATGGGCGAGCCCGCGGGCCAGAAACAGGGCCACACCGACCCCGCCGAAGAACAGGGCGCCGGTCAGGGCGACGAACTAGGGCAGCAGGGCGTCGAGGGCCGGTGGCGTCACATCCACCACCAGCTCACCCACACGCAGGCCTTGTATCTTCACCGGCGCGCGAATGACATCGGTCCCACTGGCGGCGCCCTTGGCGCGCTGATA
>JAGNIV010000039.1 GCA_018001015.1 Phenylobacterium sp.
CCGAGCCACGTAGCCGGGAAATCTCGCACCGCTCCTCAAGGCTGAGCTGCTCGTAGAGCCGTCCCATGACAACACCTCCGCCAACGCAAGGTGTTGCACTTCGTTTGAGAACTCAGGGGACCCAGATACATCCGCAGAATTCAGAATTTCATCCGAGGTGATGACCTGCGCCTGGATCCCGGCCTTCGCCGGGACGAGCGGAGAGAGACTAGCTCGCCTTTTCCACAGCCCTTGCGGCAGCTTCTTCCAGCGCCTTGCCCACACCTGCCGCGAGGCTCACCTCGGCGACGCCGATGTCGAACTCCACCACGAAGGGCGCCTTGCCGTCGCCGGCTTCGAAAGCGGTGCAGCCGATGACGGCGGCGATGCGCTCGCCGGCCGCCCGGGCCGAGGCCTGGGGCGTGGCGGGCAGGGCCAGGGCGAAGACCTCGGGGCCGAGACGCGCGGCGGTGTCTTCGACGCGCACCAGGCGGCCGATCATCGAGCCGATTTGCGGGATGGCGCGGTCCAGCCAGCCGCCGTGGCGGGCGTTGTCGACGTCCGGACGGTTGGAGACCTTGAGCACACAGACCGACAGCGGCCGGTTGCGCAGGCGCGAGGCCTGGGCCAGCCGCCCCAGGTGGGTGGCGAACAGATCGCGGGTGAACAGGCCGGTGGCCGGGTCCATCAGGCCCGAGGCGCGGGCCTTTTCCAGCGCCTTGCGGATCGCGGTCTGGCGGCGATAGCTGCGCGCCAGCTCGATCACGCGTTTCGCGGTTTCGGTTTCTGGTGTCTCGGGGGACGCCACGTCGGAGATGCCCCGGTGATAGGCCTCCGACATGGTCACGTAGCTTTCCTGCTTCATGTAGAGCAGGGCGGGCGTGTGATAGAGGCGGGTGTTGCGGCGCATGCCCGCGGCGATGGACAGCGCCTCCTGGCTGTTGTCCCCGGCCCACAACACCACGGCGTCGAAGGGCCGCTCGTGCAGGTAGTCGAAGGCCGTATAGGCCGTGAACGCGCCCACCACCTCGGCGCCTGATCTGGTCAGGGCGTTGGACAGCGCCAGGAATTGCGGGGCGGGCTCGCCGATGGCCAGCACCTTGAAGGGGCTGGGGTCGGGATCGGGCATTTCGAGGCGGCGGCCGCGCTCGCTGAAGGTCTCCAGCCGCAGCTCGAACTCCTCCTCGGCGATGGCCATGCGCACCAGGGTCTCCAGGCGCAGCACCACCTGGGCCGGATGCACCGGCGCGGTAAGGGTGAGGTCGAAGTTCAGGCCATCCAGCTCCGGGCCCGGCGCGCCAATGGCGATGACGGGCAGGCGGCGAGGGGCGCAGGCGGCCTTCAGGCGCTTGGCGAGCGTCAGGGCCTCGTGGCCGCCGCTGGCCAGATCGACGATGGCGGCCTCGACCTGCAGGTCGCTCAGGGCGGCGATGGCGGCATAGGGGCCGCGCGCCGTGACGGTGCGCCAGCCGAGCCGATCCAGGCCCTCGGCGAGCGGACCCGCCAGGGCGTCATCGCGCGCGACGATCAGAACTCGCGCATGGACGCCCAGAGCCATTCCTCAAACCCTTGAAACATCTAGAAAGCCGACCTCGCCGCTTATAGGCGGGAATCGGGTCGAAGGCAGAATATACAGAGGTGCGCGCCCGCGACAGGGACGCGCAGGTCACGGGTGTGGAGCATCGCCATGGACAAGCCGCTTTTGGGCCAGAGCGCCATCATCACCGGGGCCTCCGGTGGGCTCGGAACCCATTTCGCTAAGTTGCTGGCCGGCGCCGGCGCGGCGGTGGCCCTGACCGCCCGGCGGCTGGACATGGTGGAGGACCTGGCCGGTGAGATCGCCGGCTCAGGCGGCCGCGCCATGGCGATGCGCCTGGACGTGGCTGACGCGGCCTCCATCGCGCCGACCTTCGCCGAGATCGAGGCGGCGCTGGGACCGGTGTCCATACTGGTGAACAACGCCGGGGTCGGCGGGGAGGGGCTGGCGCTGGATCTCTCCGTCGAGGACTGGGACCGCACCTTCGACGTCAATGTGCGGGGCGTGTTCTTCGCGGCCCAGGCCGCCGCCAGGCTGATGCTCGCCAACGGGACCGCCGACGCCGGCCAGGCCCGGATCGTCAACATCGCCTCCATCGCCAGCCACACCGTGCTGCCGGGCCTGGCGGCCTACAATGCGTCCAAGGCCTCGGTCGCCATGCTGACCAGGAGCCTGGCGCGGGAGTGGTCGCGACGCGGGATCGCCGTCAACGCGCTGGCGCCGGGCTATATCGACACCGACATCAACACCTTCTGGTGGGGAACCGAGGGCGGCCAGAAGCAGCTCAAGGGCTTCCCGCGCAGGCGCCTGATGGAGGCCAGCGACCTGGACGCCGCCTTCATGATGCTCTGCGGCCCCGCCGCCCGCGCCATCGCCGGAACCGTGATCACCATCGACGACGGCCAGTCCCTGCCCGGCGGGGGGTAGGGGCTCCAACTATCGTCATCCCGGACGGCCTGCAGGGCCGATCCGGGACCCAGGGGCCGTGCGCACCGCCCCTGGGTCCCGGCTCTCCGCTACGCGGCGTCCGGGATGACGTGAATTGGTCGATCGCCTCGACTTGGCTGACCGCGCGTCATCGGTTCTAAGCTCCGGCAAAGAGTTTGGGAGAGAGACATGCGCCAGGGACCGCTCACGGGACTGAAGATCATCGAGTTCGCCGGCATCGGGCCGGGGCCCTTCTGCGGCATGCTGCTGTCGGACCTGGGCGCCGACGTGGTGCGGATCGACCGCAAGGGGACCGGCGGCGCCTCGCCGGCCAATGTCAGCGCCCGCGGTCGCCGGTCCGTCGGCCTCGACCTGAAGAACCCCCAGTCCATCGAGACCTGCCTGAAGCTGATGGAGGGCGCCGACGCGGTGTTCGAGGGCTTCCGGCCGGGCGTCATGGAGCGGCTGGGCCTGGGTCCCGAGGTGGCGCTGAAGCGCAATCCCAAGCTGGTCTACGGCCGCATGACAGGCTGGGGCCAGACCGGGCCCTACGCAAACGCAGCGGGCCACGACATGAACTACATCGCCATCAGCGGCGCGCTGCACGCCATCGGGACCAAGGACAAGCCGGTGCCGCCGCTGAACCTGGTGGGAGATTTCGGTGGCGGGGCGCTTTATCTCGCCTTCGGCCTGATGGCCGGGATCATCAGTGCGCGCGAGACCGGTAAGGGGCAGGTGATCGACGCCGCCATGAGCGACGGCGCGGCCTCCCTGATGGCCATGTTCTACGGCATGAAGGCCAGCGGCGTCTGGACCAATGACCGTCGCGCCAACATGCTGGACGGCGGGGCCCACTTCTACGACACCTATCAGTGCTCGGACGGGAAGTGGATCTCGATCGGCTCAATCGAGCCGCAGTTCTACGCGTTACTGCTTGAAAAGACCGGGATTACCGATCCCGCCTTCGCAGGTCAGATGAACCGTGGCGAATGGGATGGCCTGCGGGCCAAGCTGGCCGAGGTGATCGGCAAGAAAACCCAGGACGAATGGTCAGCCATCATGGGCGGCACCGATGTCTGCTTCGCCCCGGTGCTCGACCTGGACGAGGCGCCAAGGCACCCCCACAACGTCGCGCGCCAGACCTTCGTCGAGGTGGCCGGAGTCACCCAGCCCGCGCCGGCCCCGCGCTTCTCGGCCACGCCGGGCGCCATCCAGGGCCCGCCCCCCGCCACGGGGGCGCACGATGTCGAGGCGCTGACCGACTGGGGCTTCTCGGCCGCGGAGATCGAGGCGTTGAAGGCGGCCGGGGCCTTGAACGCATAACCGATCACGTCATCCCGGCCGCAGCGAAACGGAGCCGGGACCTAGAGCATTTTCCGATAAGTGTGAAACGGTTATCGGATCGAAAAATGCTCTAACTTTTTGAATTAGAGCCCTTTTCGGCCGCTCTGATTGATTCAATCAGAGCGGAAAGGGCTCTAGGTCACAGACCCATAAACGGGATTCCCAAATCGGCGTGCGGCTGATTCATTTTCCTGGCGGCAAGCTGGGGAGGTGACGGTGGCGCGGTTTGATTTGACGGACTTCGAATGGTCGGTGATCCAGCCGCTTCTGCCCAACAAGCCGCGGGGTGTTCCCCGTGTGGATGACCGGCGGGTTCTGAACGGGATATTCTGGCGGCTGCGGACCGGTGCGCCCTGGGCGGATATTCCGGAGCGCTACGGTCCGCACACCACGTGCGTGAACCGGTTCAACCGGTGGCGAAAGGCCGGGGTGTGGGATCGGCTGCTGGAAGCGGTGTCGAAGGCCTATGAAGGCGACATTCAGATGATCGACAGCTCGTCGATCCGCGTGCACCAGCACGCCGCCAACGCCCAAAAAAAGACGACCGATCCCGTTGCATGGGTCGTTCGCGGGGCGGCCTGACCACCAAAATCCACGCCTTGGTCGACGCTAACGGCTTGCCGATCGCGCTCAAGCTCACCGAGGGCCAGGCCCACGATGGCCGCAGCGCGGCCGACATGATCCTCACCCTGGCGGCTGGCGACATCCTGCTCGCAGACCGCGCCTACGACAGCGACGCCCTGCGCCAGGCCCTGGCCGAGCGCGGCGCCTGGGCCAACGTCAAGCCGATGCCCAACCGAAAGAACATCCCGGCCTTCTCGGCCTTCCTTTATCGCTACAGGAACGCCGTCGAGCGCTTCTTCAACAAGCTCAAACACTTTCGAGGCGTCGCGACCCGATACGACAAGCGAGACGACAACTACCTCGCCGGCGTCAAACTCGCTTCAGCAAGGATCTGGATGCGGTTTAATGAGTCGATGGCCTAGGGCGGTGCGCTGGCCCCTGGGTCCCGGATCGGCCTGGCGGCCGTCCGGGATGACGGAGCGTTGGCTTACGACGCCGGCGCCGTCATCACGTTGAGGGCCTTCACCGAGGCCTGTTGCGCCGCGTGGTCGGCGTCCGGCAGCGGGATCAGTCCGCGGGACTTCAGGTAACCGCCCTTGCCGGTGGCCGCGTCGGAGACGAAGCCGTCGACAAATTCACGCAGGCCCGGGGTGACCCCGATATTGGCCTTCTTCACGTAGATGAAGAGCGAGCGCGACAGCGGGTAGGCGCCGCTGGAAATGGTGTCGAAGGTGGGGGCGACGCCCTCGATCTTGGCGGCCTTCACCTTGTCCATGTTGTTCTCGAGGAACGAGTAGCCGAACACGCCGATGGAATGGGGCGTCTTCTCCAGGGTCTGGACGATGGCGTTGTCGTTCTCACCGGAGTCGACCCAGGCGCCGTCGGAACGGATGGTGTGGCTCTTAGCCTTGAAGGCCTCCTCGTCGGACTTCTTCAGCGCCGCCAGGGTCGCGTCCTTCTCGCCGCCCTTTTCCATGGCCAGTTCGATGAAGGCGTCGCGGGTGCCCGAGGTGGGCGGCGGGCCATAGACCAGGATCTGTTCGGCGGGCAGGCCCGGGGCGACCTGGGCCCAGGTCTTGCTGGTGTTGGGGGCGAAGGCGCCGCCCGCGGGCAGTTCGGCGGCGAGCGCCTTGTAGAGCTGCTCGCGATGCAGGTCGAAGGTCGGCCCCTTCTTGTCGTTGGCCACGACGATGCCGTCAAAGCCGATCTTGATCTCGATGATGTCGGTGACGCCGGCCGCCACGCACTTCTCGAATTCCGACTTCTTGATCGGGCGTGAGGCGGTGGCGACGTCGGGATACTGCGCGCTCGTGCCGCCGCAGAACAGCTTGAAGCCGCCGCCGGTGCCCAGCGATTCGACCCGGGCGGGCTTGCCGCCCGTGCTGCGGGCGACGTTCTCGGCCACGCGGGTGGCGAAGGGGAAGACGGTGGAAGAGCCCGCGGCCCAGACCTGGGCCCGGTTGCCGCCGCCGGACTGCGTCTTGGTCTCGGTCGTCTTACCGCAGCCGCTTAGGACAAGGGCCGCGCTGGCGGCGAGATAGAGGGCGCTCTTCATGAGGTTAGATCCTGTGCTTCGAGGGGCGGGGCGGCCGCAGGGCGGCGCCGTTCGAGCTCAGGCGCGGAGCTACCACTGGTTCTTGAAGATTCTGCGACAGTCACGTGACGGGTTTCCAGGTGAACGGGTTGCACGAGCGGCGTTCAGCCGGGGTTCAGCCGCCGATTCGTAATCTATTCCCAGGTTGGTCGCTGTCCATTCCCGTCCCTCAGGCGGCGGCCGGCCCCGATGGTACGACACGCCCATCGACGGCGCGCCACCCCTCCCGGTGGCGCGCCGTTTTCGGTTTCAACTGCGGACAAGATCGCGGCTTGCCTAATCGCCCCACCTTGATCACCTTCCGCGCGATGTCGATCCGGGGCCAGATTCAGCGTTTGCGAGACGTCGATTGGGATCCGCTGCACTGGGTGCGGCGCACCCTGTCGGTCAACGGCAAGGCGCTCACCAGGCTCTGGGGCCGCGACGTGATGCTCTATGTGGGCGGCGTCTCGTTCTTCGTCCTGCTGGCGGTGTTTCCCGGCCTGGCCATCATGGTCGGGATCTACAGCTTTTTCGCCGACGCCAGCCAGGCGGCCAGCCAGGCCGAGGCCCTGGCGCATCTGATGCCGCCGGTGGCGCGCAGCCTGTTCGAAAATGAGCTGACCCGGCTGGCCCATGCGCCGCTCAATGCGGTGTCCGCCCAGAGCATGCTGGCCCTGGTCATCGGCTCCTACGCCGCCCACCGGGGCTTCAAGGCCCTCTTGGCAGGGCTCTCCTTCATCCACGATGAACCCACGCCCCGCGGCTTCGTGGGCTTCAACGTCATGGCCCTCCTGGTGCTGATCGCCGCCTTCGTGCTGCTGGGCTTCCTTTCGGCGGTGTTCTTTTACCTGCGCTTCGTCGCCGCCGTCCTGGACCTGAAGCCCTTGGCCGGCGCGCCCTGGCTGTTCAGCGAATGGACCTGGGCCAGCTTCGGCATCACGCTGGCCATGAGCCTGATCTATCGCTTCGCCATGTCCAGCCGCCCGGTGGCCTGGAAGGCGTCGATCACCGGTGGCGTGGCCGCCGCGCTGCTGTGCCTGTTCATGTCCTGGGCCAGCGCCTTCTATGTGGAGCAGATCGTGCATTTGGGCGCGACCTACGGCTCCGTGGCCGCCGTGGTGGTGTTCCTGATCTGGCTGTCCTGGAGCGTGAACGCCGTCTTCTTCGGCGGCGCCCTCGCCACCGAGATCGAGCTGGCCATGGTGGAACATCGACTGGCGCGGCAGCCGGACCTGCTGCCCGATCTTCGCGGCGAGAAGCCTAAGCTGGTTTCCGGATCAGAAAGCTGAGAACGCCGCTGTCCTCGGACCTTTCCATCATCTCGAAACCGCCCTGGGCCACAAAGTGCGGAACGTCGATCCGCGCCATGGGATCGTCGGCGTATAGCCGCACCTGAGCCCCCGGCGCGGCGTCCTCAAGCGCTCGGCGCAGCCGCAGGGTGGGGACGGGGCAGTGGTGTCCCCGTGCGTCGACGATGATCTCGTTGGCCATGGGTGAGGCATAGCTCAGCCCGGACCCGGAAACCAAGGTTGGCCGTCAAGGGTCCCGCACCGCAATGCAGGGGTGGAACGCCAGGATGTCCAACACCTTCAGCACCAGCCTCGGGAGCCGGTTCCGCTGGCGGGTTGTGTTCGCCCCAGGGGGCGCCTGGATCCTGAGCGACGCGCCCTGGGGTAACAAAGCTACCGCTCGGGTTGTGGGTCGCTGCCGAAATCCCTAAGGCAAGCCCGTGTTCAGCGATGTAACATTGGCGTAACGGCGTCCTAAAGGTTGAATTTCGTAACCTGCGCGCAAGGACTCACCCCCTAGGGTCGCACTTTCCGTGGGGGCGGCGATTCCGGGCGATGAACTCACTTTCGCGCAGGTTCCTGGTCAGCGTCGGGTTGATGTCGCTGGTGGTCACCATCCTGGGGTCCATCGGGGCCTTCGTCGTGTTTCAGCGGGAACTCACCAACCGCCAGATCACCTACCTCTCGGACTATGTGCGCGAGCGCAGCTCCAACATCGACCGGCGCTTCACCAACCTCACCAACCTGCACAAGGCCGCCGGGGTCGAGCTTGAGCGCCGCATGAACCATCTGTCGGACGCCGATGTGAACCGGCTGAACGACGACTATTTTCCCGCCAAGGGCGACGGCACCCGCCGCAGCCGGGATGTGCTGTTCGACGGCCACCTGACGGCGTCGGGGCGGTGGATCTACGGCATGGGTGGCTTCATCGGAGAGGCCGATAGGGCCTCCATGGCCGACCGCCGGACGCTCACGGCCGCCTTCTCCGTGGTCTCCGACTTCGGGCAGGCCGCCCGCAGCGAGTACGATAACTTCTATTTCTTTCAGCCCGACCCGACCCGGCTGGTGATGTTCGGTCCTGATCGCCCCGACCGGCTGATGTTCTACCGCCACGACGCCCCGGCCAGCCTGAACGTCTCCAAGGAGGAGATGGCCCAGATCACCCTGCCGCGGAACGACCCGGCCAGGGTGACCCGCTGCACCAACCTGCAGCGCCTGATCCAGGACAACAAAGGCGAGCGCCTGGCCACCGGCTGCCTGACCCCGGCCTATGTGGGCGGTCGCTATGTGGGGTCCTTCGGCTCTTCCATCGAACTCACCGGATTCTTCCTCAACGCCATCAAGAACACCCTGCCGGGGGCCTCCAACCTGGTGGTGACGGGGAAGGGTGAGCTGATCGCCTATCCCGGCTTCGGCACGCCGGGCCGAGCCTCGGAGGACGCCGTCGCCGACTATGAGCACAAGCTCAACCTCAAGCTCCTGGTGAAGGCCATCCGCGCGGATGGCCAGATGCACGGGGTGATCGACAGCCCCGACGGCCGCCAGGTGGTGGCCTATGGCCGGCTCACCGGTCCGGACTGGTACCTGATCCTCACCTATCCGAAGTCGGCCATCGCGCTGTCGGCCGCCCGCTCAGCCTCCTGGGTCCTGGCCCTGGGCGCCATCGCCTCCCTGATCCAGACCCTGCTGGTGGTGGCGCTCGCCCGCCGGACCATTGTGAAACCCCTCCGCCAGCTGGCCGGAACCTGCGAGCCGGAGACCTTCGGCGTGCGTGACCGCCACGCCGATCTCAGCAATGTCGAGGACCGGGCCGACGAGATCGGCGTGCTGGCCAAGGCCCTGCGGGGCGAACGCGAAAAGGTCGAGGAGGTCCTGGCCAGCCTGGAGGACCGCGTCCGCGACCGCACCGCCGAGCTGGAGCGCGCCAACGCCGAGAAGTCCCGATTCCTGGCCAATATGAGCCACGAGCTGCGGACCCCCCTCAACGGGGTCATCGCCATCTCCGAGACCCTGGCGGCCCAGCAGAAGACCCAGCAGAGCCGCGAGCTGGCAGAGCTCATCGTCTCGTCCGGCCGCCTCCTGGAGCAGGTGCTGACCGACATCCTCGACTTCTCCAAGATCGAGGCCGGCGAGATCCAGCTTTCCCACGAGACCTTCGACATGCAGGCCATCGTGCGTCGCATCGCCGAACTGCACCGCGCCTCGGCCGAGGCCAAGGGGCTGGAGCTCGGCTGGACCGTCTCGGCGGCCGCCCGTGGCGCCTTCGTCGGCGACCAGGTCCGGCTGACCCAGGTCCTGTCCAACCTGCTGTCCAACGCCGTGAAGTTCACCCCAGCCGGCGCCGTGCGGCTGGCGGTGACGGAGGAGGGCGGCCAGGTCCGCTTCACCATCACCGACTCCGGGATCGGCTTCGACGATGCCGTGAAAGTCCGGCTGTTCGGCCGGTTCCAGCAGGCGGACGGCTCCATCACCCGCCGGTTCGGCGGCACCGGCCTGGGCCTGGCCATCAGCCGCTCCCTCGTCGAGCTCATGGGCGGGGCGATCAGTGTCGAGTCGACGCCGGGTGTCGGCTCAGCCTTCACCTTCCGGCTGCCCTTGGAGCCCGCCCAGGCGGTCACCAGTCTCGAGGTGGAGGAGGCCGAAGCCGGCTTTGACCTCTCCGGCTGTCGCATCCTGCTGGCCGAGGACCACCCCACCAATCAGAAGGTGGTCGAGCTCATCCTGCAGTCGGTCAACGTCGAGCTTGAGATCGTCGAGAACGGACAGCTGGCGCTCGATCGCCTCTCGGCCGAACGGTTCGATGTCGTGCTGATGGACATGCAGATGCCGGAGCTGGACGGTCTGTCGGCGACCCGCCGGCTTCGGGAGTTCGAGGCGGCCGAGGGCCTGGCCCGCACCCCGGTGATCATGCTGACCGCCAACGCCATGGACGAGCACGTCCGCGCCGGCCGCGAGGCGGGCGCCGACCAGCACCTGTCCAAGCCGATCCGCGCCACCGCCCTCATTGAGAGCATCATCCACTGCCTGATGGCCGCGGAGCAGGCGCAGGGCGACCGGGACGTCGCTTAGGGCGGTCGGCCGATCTTTACGCGGCCCTTATGTCCTGGGCCCCGATCCCGCATCGAACCACAATGTCGCTCCGCGATACCCCCTGATCCGTCCCCTCGGAGGGACGGTGAGCGGTGGAGGTCGGCATGGCGTCGCAGCAGGGGACGGGCGAAGCGGCCCAGGATCACGGAGGCTCGGCCCGGCGGCGCTTCTGGGCGCTGACCCTGGGCTCCGTCGGGGTGGTGTTCGGGGACATCGGAACCAGCCCGCTCTACGCCATGAAGGAAGCCCTGGCCCACGCCCACGGCTCCACGAACCTGGCGGTGTTCGGGGTGGTTTCGCTGATCTTCTGGGCCCTGATGCTGATCGTGACCGTCAAGTACACCGGCCTGGTCATGCGCGCCGACAACAAGGGGGAGGGGGGCACCCTGGCTCTCATGGCGCTGGCCCAGAATGCGCTGGGCCGTCGCTCGCGCCTGGTGCTGATCCTGGGCGTCTGCGGCGCGGCACTGTTCTATGGCGACGCCCTGATCACGCCCGCCATCTCGGTGCTCTCGGCCACAGAGGGCCTGGCCCTCGCGCCGGGGGTGGGTCCGCTGTTCGCGCCCTACGCCTTGCCGGCGGCCGGGGTGATCCTCACCGGCCTCTTCCTGGTGCAGTCGCGGGGGACAGCCGCCATGGGCAAATTCTTTGGTCCCATCACCCTGGTCTGGTTCCTGGTTCTGGCCGGGTTGGGACTGATCTACATCGTTCAGGCGCCGCAGATCCTGCTGGCCCTCAGCCCCGTCTACGCCGTGCGCCTGCTGGCGGAGAACGGGATGCTGGGCCTGGCCATCCTGGGCAGCGTCTTCCTGGTGGTGACCGGCGCCGAGGCGCTCTACGCCGACATGGGCCACTTCGGAAAGGGGCCGATCCGCGCCGGCTGGCTGCTGGTGGCCTTCCCCTGTCTGATGCTCAACTATCTGGGTCAGGGCGCCCTGGTGCTGATCGACCCGTCGGCCGCCGAGAGCCCGTTCTTCCGGATGATCCCCCAGCCAGTCTACTGGCCGGTGATGGTGCTGGTGACCGCCGCCACGGTGATCGCCAGCCAGGCGGTGATCACCGGCGCCTTCTCCATGACCCAGCAGGCCACCCAGCTGGGCCTGCTGCCGCGCATCAATATCCGCCGCACGAGCGAGACGATCGCCGGTCAGATCTATGTGCCGGCCGTCAACGGCTTCCTGATGGTGGGGGTGCTCTGGCTGCTGGTGATGTTCCGCAGCTCGTCGAACCTCGCCTCGGCCTACGGCATCGCGGTCACCGCCACCATGGTGGTCACGGTCCTGCTGCTGTTCGTCATCGCGCGCTATCGGTGGAAGTGGTCCCTGACCGCCAGCCTGGCCCTGGTCATTCCGTTCCTCGCCATCGACCTGGTCTTCCTGGGCTCCAACGTGCTGCGCATCGTCCAGGGTGGGTGGTTCCCCCTGGTGGTCGGGGCCGCCATCGTCCTGGTGATCTGGACCTGGCTGAAGGGGGTGCGGATTCTGGCCGACAAGATCCAGAGCGATTCCATCCCGCTGGCCGATCTGTTGGAGACGCTGCAGGCCCGCCTGCCGTTCCGGATCCCGGGCACGGCGATCTTCCTCACGTCGCAGGCGGACGTCGCTCCGGTGGCCCTGATGCACAACCTCAAGCACAACAAGGTGCTGCACGAGCGGAACATCATCCTCACGGTGGAGACCGCCGACCGGCCCCGCGTGCCGGAGGAGGAGCGGGTGCGGATCGAGCCGCTCACCCCAGACTTCTGCCGGGTGACCGTGCAGTGCGGCTTCATGGAGCAGCCCAACCTGCCCAAGGCCCTGGGCGCGGCCCGCAGGCAGGGACTGAAGTTCGACATCATGGCGACGTCCTTCTTCCTCGGTCGCCGCTCAGTCCTCCCGGGGCGGGGGCCGGGCATGCCGCTCTGGCAGGACAAGCTCTTCATCTATCTGATGAGAAATGCCGCCAATCCCACCGATTTTTATCAAATTCCTCCGGGTCGCGTGGTGGAGATGGGCGCCCAGGTGACCGTTTAGTCCGCGAGGAACCGGTAACCCACCCCTGGCTCTGTGACGAGGCGCCGGGGGTGGGCCGGATCGGACTCCAGCTTCTGCCGTAATTGGCCGATGAAGACCCGCAGATACTGGGTGTCCTCCACATGGGCGGGCCCCCAGACAGCGGTCAGCAATTGGCGGTGGGTGATCACCTTGCCGCCGCCCTCCACCAGCCGGCCCAGCAGGGCGAACTCCTTGGGTGACAGGCGCACGGGCGCCCCATCCCGCCGCACGGTGTGCATGGTGAGGTCGATCTCCAGATCTCCGGCGCGCACCGTACGCGGCGCGGCGTCCCCCGGCTGTCCGCGCCGCAGCGCCACCCGCAGGCGGGCCAGCAGTTCGCCCACCCCGAAGGGTTTCTCCACATAGTCGTCGGCGCCCAGGTCCAGGGCGTCGATCTTCTCCACCTCCCGGTCGCGGGCCGACAGGATGAGGATCGGGCCGGCATAGAAGGCCCGCGCCTTGCTGAGCGCGGCCTTGCCGTCCATGTCGGGCAGGCCGAGGTCCAGGATCACCGCGTCCGGCGCCCGGCGGGCGATCTCCTGCAGGCCGGCGGCGGCGGTGTCGGCGCGGATCGGCTCGAACCCCGCCGCCTCCAGGGCCGGGGTCAGGAACCGGTGAATCTGCGGCTCGTCGTCGATGACCAGGATGCGCGGACGCAGGTTCACAGCAGCTCCCTCGGGGTGGGGTGGGGCTTGGGCAGGGCGATCAGGATGCGGGTTCCCTTGCCTTCGGCCACGGGACTCGCGGCGGCGATCCGGCCGCCCATCGCCTCGACGAAGCCCTTGGCGATGGACAGGCCCAGCCCCAGGCCGCGTCCGCGGTCGGTGGGCTGTTCCAGGCGGCGGAACCTGTCGAACACCCGGTCCAGCGCGTCGGGCGGAATTCCGGGGCCCTGATCCTCGATGGAGATCAGGACATGGCCCAGGTCCTCATGGACGGCCAGTTCGATTGCGGCGCCCTCCGGACTGTAGGCCGCGGCGTTCTCGATGATGTTCAGCACCGCCTGTTCCAGGAGCACCGGATCGGCGCTCACCTGGGAGAGCTGGGCGGCGAAGTCGCGCCGGATCGGCCGTCCCTCAAGCCGGTCATCCAGCCGCTCCAGCGCCGAGGCCAGGACCGTGCGCACGTCGGTCAGCGCGCGCTTCGGCGTCAGGGCGCCGCCCTCCAGCCGGCTCATGTCCAGCAGGTCGCCGACGTAGCGGTTCAGGCGCCGCGCCGCCTGAGCGATGCTCAGCAGCAGGTCGCGGCGAACCGCGGGCTTCAGGCTGGCCTCATAGTCCAGCAGGGTGGTGGAGGCGCCCAGGACCGTGGCCAGGGGCGTGCGGAAGTCGTGGCTGATGGAGTTTAGCAGGGCCGAGCGCAGGTGATCGGCCTTGCGCAGGGCGTCCACCTCCGCGGCCGCGGCGGCCAGATTGGCCCGTTCCAGGGCCACCGCGCCCTGAAACAGCAGGGCGTTGAGCAGGCCCTCCTGCTCCGGGCTCAGGCGCGAGGCGCCGCGCAGACCGATCACGCCCACCCGGCCGCGCAGGCCTTGCAGGGGCCGCAGGCTCCAACCGGCTGGATCGAGGCTGTCGGCCCCGGCCTCCCAGGCCTGGCGGGCCGCCGCGCGTGTGGAGTCCGCCAGCTCCACCAGGCCTTCCGGCCCGGCGGCCAACCGCACCGTATCGGTCTCCGGCAGCAGGACGATGGCCGCGCGGCCGGCGGCAAGCCCGGCCTGTTGCGCCAGGACGCGGGCCGCCTCGTCGGGGGTGGCGGCCGCCGACAATCCGCCGCTGGCCTCCAGCAACGCGGCCAGCTCTTTCGCCCGGCGCGCGGCGCTGCGGCCCTGGTCGCGAACCCGGGCCGCCAGCCATCCGGTGGAGGTCGCCACAGCGAAGAACACCACGAAGGTCAGCAGGTCGGCCGGCTGCTCGATGTGGAAGGTCAGATGCGGGACCAGGAAGAAGAAGTTGTAGCTCAGCGCCGCGGCGCAGGCCGAGACCAGGGCCGGCCCCAAGCCGAACCAGAAGGCGCTGAGCAGCACGCTCACCAGGAACAACATGGCGAGGTTGGCGCCGCTGAGCTGTGACGCCCCCAGGTGGGCGATGAGGTTCGCCGCGACGACCAGGATCGCCGCCGCCACATAACCCGTGATCACGCCCAGCCACGCGCGGCGTCCCGGTGAGGTCACCGGTCGGAGGTCCTTCAGGGTCGAGTCCGTCGTCATCCGCCGCCGATCGCTGCCGTCCGCGATCCTACCGGTCCCGGCGGGCGGGGGACACCGGTTTGCCGCGCAAGGTGCCGGCCATGCGCGTCATCCGCTGTTGCGGCTCAAGGGATAGTTCTAGGTCACCCGCACTCCGGCTCCGAAAGGCGGCAGTCCCAGCCGCGCGGCCACCCGCTGGGACGACAGGTTGGTGGTCAGGGTCGTGTAGAACAGCGGCCGGTCAGCGAGCTCCGGCAGGGATGACCAGGCCGCGGTCACCGCCGCCGCCAGCCCCCGCCGGCGGAACTGCGGAAAGGTGTAGACCCCGATGTCGGCGCCGCAGGCCGCGATCCGCGCGGCGAAGCCCATGGCCGCGATGGTCTCGCCCTCCAGGGCCACGCACCAGGGCGTCCAGAAGTCGCCGGCCCCCAGGAAGCCGGCGTCCAGAAGATGCTGCGGCATGCCGGCTTGCGCCAGGTTCGCCAGCCAGCTCAGGCCCTCGGAGGTGTCGCTGCGAAGTATCTTGACGTCGGTGGGAAAGGTCAGGCCGTGGGGCAGGCGGTAGATCAGCGAGCGGCTGACGCTCTCCACCGGCGCCTCTCGCGCCATCAGCGCGATCACGTCGTCGAGGCAGGCGGGATCGGCCCCAGCGTCGAACCACGGCGGCTCTGCGGCCACCAGCGCCTCCACGGCCTGAGCGGTCGCGGCGCTCACGTCATGGCGCAGGACCACCTGATTGCCCGCTCGGCATCCGCTCAGGAACAGGCGCGGACCGGGTAGGGGCGGCGGCTCGTTCTCGAAGGCGATGCGGCCATTCGACGACAGCCCGAAGGTCGAACCGACATTGGCTCTCAGCAGGTCCAGCGACACGTCTACCTGCGCGCCGCCAGGATGTCGTCCAGCCGCGCCGGGGTTCCGGGGATCCGCTCGAAGCGCGGGTAGCGCAGGCCGTCGTGGTAGTCGATCGACACGGTACGATAGCGCTCGCCCGCCTTGACCAGCAGTTCGATGGGCGACTTGCCGCCCTTGGCCGCGGTCACCGCGCTCTTCAGCCGCTCGGCGTCATAGGCCAGGCCGTTCACCGCGATCAGCTTCACGCCGTCGGTCAGCCCCGCCTTGAAGCCCGGCCCCTCCCACTGAACGGCTGTGAACTCGCCGTCCTTGTCGAGCACCAGGCCCAGGGAATAGGTCAGGTCGGTGATCTTGCGCCGCGCCTCCTCGCTCTTGGCGTAGTCGGTGGGGGTGTCGGTGTAGATCAGCCGGTAGCCGCCCCGCGTCACGCCATCGAGGGGCGCGCCGGGCCCGTGGCCGTCCAGCCGCGTGCGCAGGAAGCTCGCCCAGTCATGCGGGTGGACCCCGTTCAGGGTCCGCACCACCTCGTCGAAGTCGTAGGTGAGCTGGCCCCAGTCGCCGTCATTGACCCCGAAGAAGGCCTTGGCGAAGTCATCCAACGACTTCTTTCCCTTGGTCTGCTCGCGGATCAGGGTGTCGGCGTCGAGCCAGATCAGCTGACCCTCAGAGTAGTAGTCCTCGCTGCGCTGCCAGCTGGTCCAGGCCTGGGGCCGGCGGGCGGCGATGATGGGGTCGTTGGTGGTGTCCTGCATGGCCCGCCAGGACCGGCCCACCCGGTTGTCATAGGCCGCCGCGGTCAGGGCCATGGCGTCCAGGGTCTGCTGCTTGGTGACCAGTCCGGCGCGGGCGCCCAGCACGAAGCCCCAGTACTGGTCCTGGCCCTCATAGACCCACAGCAGGCTGTTGCGCATGGGGGTGTTGAAGTTGGCGGTCCACAGGTCGGCGGGGCGGCGGTACTTGCCGTTCCAGCTGTGGCTGTATTCGTGGGGCAGCAGGTTGCGGGTGGCGGGCAGCTTGTCCCAGTCGAGGAAGTAGCGCGGGGCCGTGCCGTTCTCGCTGGAGCGCTGGTGCTCCACCCCGATCCCGCCCATCCGGTCGCTCAGCGCCAGCAGGAAGTCGTAGTGGTCGAAGTGGCGCGCGCCGTACAGCTTGTCGGCCTGGCTCACCATCGCCCGATGCGCGGCCAGCTGCGACGGCGTGACCTCCAGCAGCGACGCATCGTCGGCGACGATGTTCAGCGACACCCGCGAACGGCCGCCCGGATCGAGGTCGAGCTTCTTGTAATAACGCCCGGCGAACATTGGAGAATCCATCAGCGTCTCGAAGCTGACGGGCTTGAAGGTGGTGACCTCGCCGCCGGCCTGGGTCTCCAGCGCCGTGCCGAACGACCAGCCGGCCGGCAGCCGGATGCTGGGCTCGATCTGGATCTGACGGGTGAAGTGGCCGGCCGGATAGAGCGCCAGGGCGAACCACTGGACGTTCATCATCTCCTGGGTGACCACCACCCGGCCCTGATCGGCGGCGGTGGGCGAGACGTACTGGAAGGTCAGCTCCAGGGCGCCGGCGCCGTCCGGCACCTCGATATGGAAGGCCGAGATATCGACGGTGTCCCGCGTCCAGGCCACCGGCTTGCCGCCCGCGGTGATGGTCAGGCCCGCCAGCTTGTCGATGGGGCCGCGCGGCGCGTGGTTGCCGGGGATCCAGCTGGGATAGAGCAGGGTCATGGGCCCGGCCTTGGCCACCGGGATGGTCTGCGTCACTCGAAAGATGCGGCGGTCCAGGTCGGTGGCGTCCACCGACAGCTTCAGGACGCCGGGATAGGGCGTGTCCTGCGGCGCGGCGATGGCTGGCGGCAGGGCCAGCGGCTGCGGCGGCGCGGGTTGGGCAAGCGCGCCGCCGGCGCTGAGCACCAGGGCGGAGGCGGCGAGGAGCAGGCGTTTCAAGGGGCGGCGGCCTTCTGAATCAGGGCGGATTTGCCCCATCCTGCGGCCGCGAGGCCCCGACGCAACCCCCGGTGTGGATCAGCCGGTCTGGGCGGAACTCAGATAGGCGCCGTAACCCAGGGCCTCCAGCGCCAGGCGCAGGCCGTCGTGGTCGAGGGAACCCTTGGCGCTGTTGGCCGCCGACCCCTGGTCTTGCAGCCGATAGACCGTCCAGTCGTGGCCGGAGGGCGGGCAGGCGCCCGGCGCCAGCAGCATGTGGCGCCAGCCCACCAGGGGCGGCTCGCGCCCCGGGGCGATGTCGAATTCGCTGTCGTGGAAGGCCAGGTCCATCCCCGCCGCGCGGGCTTCACCCACCCGCTCGCTCAGCCAGATGTCGAAGGCGTCGAGGATATCGCGGGCCGACAGGCCCTCGACGTTCGCGACTTTGCTGATCTGATCCAAGGCGATAGCCCATTCCTGTTCAGCCTGAGACTGCCGCACGCCCGTCAATGGCTGGCCAAGAAGTGCGGTGAATAGGGGTTAAGCACGCGGCCCCCGGCGGCGCCGCGCCTGACGCAGGGTCACGCTTCCGCGCGCGGCCGCTTGGGTCCAAGCTCCCGGCAAAAGGGAGAGACGCGATGAAGGACTTCACCGGCAAACTGGCCGTCATCACCGGCGGCGGCACCGGCATGGGCCGCGAGCTCGCCCGCCAGCTGGTGGCCCAGGGCTGCCACGTGGCCATGTGCGACGTCTCGGCCGCGAACATGGCCCAGACCATCGCGCTGGCCACCGCCGACCGCATCCCCCAGGTCGTGCGCATCACCGCCCATGTCGCCGATGTCTCCGACGAGGCCGCCCTGCAGCGCTTCCGGGACGAGATCGCCGAGCAGCACCAGACCGATCACATCCACCTGCTGTTCAACAACGCCGGCATCGCCGGTGGCGGCAGCATGGTCACCGACAGCCGGGCGGCCTGGGAGCGAACCTTCAATGTCTGCTGGGGCGGGGTCTATCTGGGCTGCCGCACCTTCCTGCCGATGCTGATCGCCGCCGAGGAGGGCCACATCGTCAACACCTCCAGCGTCAACGGCTTCTGGGCCACCGTCGGCCCCAACACCTCCCACACCTCCTATGCGGCGGCGAAGTTCGCGGTGAAGGGCTTCACCGAGGCCCTGGTCACCGACCTGCGCCTGACCGCCCCGCACGTGAAGGCCAGCGTGGTCATGCCCGGCCACATCGGCACCGCCATCATCGCCAATTCCCGCAAGGTGCAGGTCAATACCGAGAGCGACGACCTGACGCCCGACGAACTGGCCGCCACCCGCCACCGCATGGTCGCCGCCGGCATGGACCTCTCCGACGTCCCCGACGCCGCCATCCAGGCCATGGTCAGCGAGGGCGCGCGCCGCTTCGAGCAGGACGCCCCGATGACCGCCGCGGCCGCCGCCACGGTGATCCTCGACGGCGTCAAGGCCGAGCGTTGGCGCATCCTGGTGGGCGACGACGCGCACCTGCTGGACCAATGGGTCCGCAAGGACCCGGAACAGGCCTACGACCCGGCCTTCTACGAGGCCTTCGTCAAGGAGGTCGGCTGGAAGCTGGGCGGGTGAAACGCCACATCCGCACCGTCATCCCGGCCGCAGCGAAGCGGAGAGCCGGCGACTGTGTTGGGTCAAGGGGTCTTCTGCCAGGGTTGGTTGGCCTTGATGATGCTGTTTGCGGCGACGACGATCTTTCTGGCGATGGCGACGAG
>JAGNIV010000020.1 GCA_018001015.1 Phenylobacterium sp.
CGGTGATGCCCTCGGAGAGCCACATCGTCCCGGTGCTGGTGGGCGATCCCATCCACTGCAAGATGATCAGCGACATCCTGCTGGAAGAGCACGGCGTCTACGTCCAGCCGATCAACTACCCCACCGTCCCCCGCGGAACCGAGCGCCTGCGCTTCACCCCCAGCCCCGCCCATACCGACGAAATGATGGACGACCTGGCCAAGACCCTGGAAATGCTCTGGGCCCACTGCAACATCAAACGCGTCGGCGGACTGGCGGCCTAACTCCGACACACTTGACCCTTGCGCGGGCCGGACGGGCGGCCTAGCCCAGGCGAATGCGAGCGTCGCTTCCCCTGGTTCGGTCCCCTGGCGCAGTCTTGAGCGGCTATGGGGGCGCGATCCTGCTCTCGGGCCTGGCCATCGCCGCCCGATGGGCCCTGACCCCGATCTTCCAGGACCGCCCTTTTTTCCTGCTGTTCCTGCCGGCGGTCATCCTCAGCGCGGCCTTCTGGGGGCCCGGCCCGGCCCTGCTGGCGACCGGCCTGACCCTGGTCGCCGGCATCGCGTTGGGCGGCATAGCCCTGCAAGCCCACCCGGCGGATGTGGTCGACGCCCTGCTGTTCCTGGCGATGGGGCCAGCCATCGCCTTTGGAGGCTGGCGTCTGCGCCGGCAGACCGATCAGACCGCCGACGCCCTGACCCACCTCGGCGAACGCGAAGCGCACCTGCGATCGATCCTCGACACCGTGCCCGACGCCATGGTGGTGATCGATGAGCACGGGATCATGCAGTCGTTCAGCGCCGCCGCCGAGCGCCTGTTCGGCTGGCGGGCCGAGGAAGTGACCGGGCGCAATGTCAGCGTCCTGATGCCCCACCCCTACCGCGACGCGCACGACAGCTATCTGACGCGCTACCTGACCACCGGCGAGCGACGGATCATCGGCATCGGCCGGGTCGTGGTGGGCGAGCGCAAGGATGGCTCGACCTTCCCCATGGAGCTGTCGGTCGGCGAGATGCAGTCCCGGGCCGAGCGCTACTTCACGGGCTTCATCCGCGACCTCTCCGAAGCCCAAGCCACCGAACGGCGGCTGCAGGATCTGCAGGCCGAGCTGGTCCATGTCTCCCGCCTGACCGCGCTGGGCGAAATGGCCTCGGCCCTGGCGCACGAGCTGAACCAGCCGCTCTCGGCCATCGCCAACTACGTGAAGGGCTCGGTGCGCATCCTCGACCAGGACCAGCCGGACGCCGCCAAGGTCCGCAACGCCCTTGTCCAGGCCGGGGACCAGGCGCTGCGCGCCGGCGAGATCATCCGCCGACTGCGCGACTTCGTCTCCAAGGGGGAATCGGAGCGGCGGGTCGAGCCCCTGGCCAAGCTGATCGAGGAGGCCGGCGCCCTGGCCATGATCGGCGCCAAGGAAACCGGCGTGCGGGTGACCTTCGCGCTCTCGGCCGAAACGCCCTACGTCCTGGCCGACAAGGTGCAGGTCCAGCAGGTTCTGCTCAACCTGATGCGCAACGCCATCGAGGCGATGCAGGAGAGCCCCCGCCGCGACCTGACCATCACCTCGACGCCCGGGGAGGACGACACCGTCCTGATCCAGGTGACCGACACCGGCCCCGGCATCACCCCCCAGGTGGCCGCCCGACTGTTCCAGCCCTTCGTCACCAGCAAGAACAATGGAATGGGAGTTGGCCTTTCTATTTCGCGCACGATCATCGAAGCTCACGGCGGCCGCATCTGGGCCGAGCCCGCGCCAGGCGGCGGGACCATCTTTTCGTTCACCCTGCGAACGATCCCCGAGGAGGAGCTGAACGGTGTCGTCTGAGGTTCTCGTGCATGTGATCGACGATGACGAGGCCATGCGCGAGTCCCTGTCATTCCTGCTCGATAGCGCCGGATTCGAGGCGCGCACCTACGACTCGGCCTCCGCCTTTATCGAGGGCGCGGCTCGCCTGTCGGGGGGCTGCATCATCACCGACGTGCGCATGCCTGGCATGAACGGCCTGGAGATGACCCGCCATCTCAAGGGTCTCCACATCGACCTGCCCATCATCATGATCACCGGCCACGGCGACGTGCCTCTGGCGGTGGAGGCCATGAAGGCCGGGGTGGCCGACTTCCTGGAAAAGCCCTTCGACGACGAGGCGCTGTTGCGCGCCATCCGCGTGGCCATCGACCAGGCCCGACCGGGCGCGGTCCGCGCCGGCGCCGAGCCCTTCCAGGCCCTGCTGGCCAGCCTGTCGCCCCGCGAGACCGAGGTCTTGCGCGGTGTGATCGAGGGCAAGGCCAATAAGGTGATCGCCTTCGAGCTGGGGATCAGCCCACGAACGGTCGAGGTCTATCGCGCCAACGTCATGACCAAGACCGGCGCCTCGGGCCTCTCCGAGCTGATCCGCATGGCGCTTACGGCTGGCTTCTCCTGAGCACGACCGCATTGCGCTGTATCAAAGCCGGCCAGAACCCCGGCCCCTAGGATTTCCAGATCGCCTGGAGTCCTGCCTTGCCGCCACCGCCGCCCTACGCCCGGAATGTTGTCCTGGTCGATGACGACAGCGCCCTGCGTCTGGCCCTGATCTTCATGCTGGAGCTCGAAGGTTTCGCGGTCACCGCGCACGACAGTGGCGAGGCCCTGCTGCTGGCGACCCTCCCGCCGGCCCCGGTCTGCCTGGTGCTGGACCAGAACATGGGCGGCCTGACGGGGCTCGAAGCCCTCGCGGCGCTGCGCGCCAGGAACCAGAACCTGCCTGCCCTGCTGATCACCAGCAACCCGCGCCCCGGAATCCGAGACGCGGCCGCCGCCCTGGGGGCCGTGATCGTCGAGAAACCTCTTCTGGGCGACTCCCTCAGCGCGGCGATCAACGCAGCGCTGATGACCTAGCGCCAGGGTTAAACGGAACCCGGTTCGCCCGCCCTGCGCGCGCTGTCACCTTGAATTTGGAGGCTCAAAGCGCCTTGGAGTGTCGCCCGGCCTCCGGAGCGAAATAGGTGTCGAACACCGCGCATACCGAGCGGACGACCAGCCGGCCCAGGTCCGTGACCGTCAGCCGGCCCTCCTGAATCGCCACCAAGCCGTCATCGGCGAACGCCCGCAGGTCGGAAAGCTCGTCGGCCAACCCGGCCAGGGTCCGGCCATGGCGATCACAGACCGCGCCCAGGTCCACCGCCAGGTCGCACATCAGCCGCTCGATGATCTCGCCCCGGAAACGGTCCTCATCGGTGACGATGACGCCGCGAGCGATCGGCAGGTCGCCGGCGACCACCGCGGCGCGCCAGGGAAGCTCTTGGGCGATGTTCTGAACCAGACCCTGCGGCAGGCTGCCGATCGAGGACGCCCCCAGTCCCAGCAGGGTCTGCGCGCTGTCGGTGGTGTAGCCCTGGAAGTTGCGCCGCAGCCGGCCCTCACGCTGGGCGACCACCAGACTGTCGGTGGGCAGGGCGAAGTGATCGAGCCCGATGCGGACATAGCCTTCCGAAACCAGCCGTTCGGCGGCGGCCTCGCTCTGGTCGAGGCGCGCCGCGGCGCCCGGCAGGGCGTTCTCGTCGATCAGCTGTTGATGCGCCTTCATCCACGGCACGTGAGCATAACCGAACAGGGCGATCCGCTCGGGCCGCAGGGTCACGATCTGGTCGACGGTGCTCAGGGTGTTGGCCGTGGTCTGATGCGGCAGGCCGTACATCAGGTCGAGATTGATCGAGCCGATGCCGAATTCCCGCAGCCAGGCCACGCACTGGGCGATCTCCTCGAAGCTTTCCTGGCGGTTCACCGCCGCCTGGACCTGGGGCGCCAGGTTCTGCACCCCCAGGCTGGCGCGCGACAGGCCGTGGGAGGCGGCCGCCCGGACCCAGTCACGGCTCAGCACGGCGGGATCGAGTTCCGCGGCGATCTCGGCGTCGGGCGTGACGTCGAAGATCCGTCGCAGAGCGCCGAAGATGACGTCCATCTCCTCGGGCGCCAGCATGTTGGGGGTGCCGCCACCGAGGTGGATGGCGTTGGCCGGCAGCCGGCCCGGCAGGGCGCCCTGCAACCGCTCGGCCTCGATAATCAGATGTTGGACATAGTCGCTCACCGGCTCATGCCGGTTTACCGCCCGCGTGTTGCAGCCGCAGTACCAGCAGAGCCGCGCGCAGAACGGGATATGCAGGTAGATCGACACAGGGTCGGTCAGCGGCAGGGCCGCCAGCCAACCCCGATAGGTCGCCGCATCCACCTGTGGGGTGAACTGCACGGCGGTGGGATAGCTGGTGTAGCGGGGCGCGCGACCGTCATACTTGGCGATCAACTCGTCCAACGCCAGGGTGACGGGCTTGGGAGCGTGCAGGACGGAAGGCGAAGTCACGGCGGAATCTCCAGGCTACTCTCGTCCTATTCAGCCGGGATCAGCCTCCCTTGCCCTGACCTGGATCAAAGCGGGCGCGTCATCGGCGTCGTCCATCAGGATCCGGGCGGCGTCACCGGCCGGATCGTCGTACTGACCGCTGCGCACCGTCCACCAGAAGCCGGCCAGGCCCATCAGGGCCAGCAGCACCGAGAAGGGCGCCAGGAGGAAGAAGATGGTCATCGGCCGGCCCTGTGCATGCGCAGGGCGTTCAGGGTCACCACCAAGGATGAACCCGACATGGCCAGGGCGGCGACGAAGGGGTTGATCAGGCCCAGCATGGCCGCGGGCGCCGCGATCAGGTTGTAAAGCGCCGAGAAGCCGAAGTTCTCCAAGGCCCGGTGGCGCGCCGCCCGCGCCACGTCGATGGCGGTGACCACGGCCCCAAGCCCTTCGCCGGAGAACACCAGGTCGGCGGCGTTCTGGCTGGCGTCCAGCGCCGTCCCGGGGGCCATGGCGGCATGCGCCGTCGCCAGGGCGGCCGTGTCGTTCAGGCCGTCTCCCACCATCAGCGACCGGTGGCCGACCGTGGCCAGGCTCTTGACCCAGGCGGCCTTGTCAGCCGGCGTCATACCCGCCCGCCACTGGCGGACGTCCAGGGCCTCGGCCACCGAACGGACCGCGCCGGGCAGGTCGCCGGAGAGGATCTCCACGCTCAGGCCACGCGCGCGCAAGGCGTCGATGGTCTCACGCGCGTCCGGGCGAAGGCTGTCAGCGAACTGGAAGCGAATCTTGGTGTCCCCCTCGAAGGCGAACCAGAGTTCGGTCTCCGCACCCTGGGCGCCCTCGACCCCCACAAAGGCCGCGCGACCCAGCCTGGCGCGCCGTCCGTGGATCAGGCCCTCGATCCCCTGCCCGGCGGTCTCCACCACGTCCTGCGCCAGGGCCGTTCCGCCGTCCTGCGCCGCAAGGGCGCGAGCGAGGGGATGGGACGAGGCGCGCGCCAGCGGCGCGGCCAGGGCCACGGCCTCCGGCATGGGATCGATCAGTGTCGGACGCCCAAGAGTCAGCACTCCCGTCTTGTCGAACACCACATGGGTCACCTCGGCCAGGCGCTCCAACGCCGCGCCGGACTTCACCAGCACCTGCTTGCGGAACAGCCGCGCGGAGGCCGCCACCTGCACCGCCGGCACCGCGAGACCCAGGGCGCAGGGACAGGTGATGATCAGCACCGCCACGGCCCGCAGAAGCGCCTCGCGCGGCCCCAGGCCCAAACTCCAGCCCAGCACGAAGGTGAGGGCCGCGGCGGTGTGAACCACCGGCACATAGATGGCCGCCGCGCGGTCGGCGAGGCGGACATAGCGCGACTTCGACTGCGCGCCCGCTTCCACCAGCCGGGCGATGGCGGCGACGGCGGAGTCATCGGAGCGAGCCTCGGCCCGCAGGGTGAGCATCCCCGACAGGTTCAGCGCCCCGGCCCGGCAAAGCTCGCCGACGCCGATCGGGACGGGCCGCGACTCCCCGGTCAGCAGGGCGTTGTCCAGTTCGGAGGCTCCAGCCTCGACCCGGGCGTCGACGGGCAGGCGCTCGCCCGGCCGCACCAGGATCAGGTCTCCCACCACGATGTCGGCCAGGGGGCGCCGATGCTGGGCGCCGTCCGCGGTCAGCACCGTGGCGGCCGGCGCCTGCATGGCCAGCAGATCGGCGGCGGCGCCCCGCGCCCGGCTGCGCAGCTTGTGGTCCAGCCAGCGGCCGATCAGCAGCAGGAAGAGCAGGGAAACGGCGGCGTCGAAATAGGTGTCACGGCCGCGCAGCAAGGTCTCGGCGAAGCTGATCGCCAGCGTCAGGATCACCCCGATGGAGATCGGCACGTCCATATTGGCACGGCCCACGCGCAGGGAACGCCAGGCCGACTGAAAGAAGGGCATGCCCGCATAGAGGGCGCAGGGCGTGGCGATCAGACCGCTTGCCCACTGCATCATGATCAGGGCCGCGGGCCCGAGCTCCTGGCCGAAAAGGCCCGCCCAGATGGGCACGGAGAACATCATGGCGTTCCCGGCCCCGAAGGCCGCGACGCCGAGGGCCATGGTCAGGCGTCGGCCCTCGCGATCCTGCGCGGCGGCGGCCTGGCCTGGATCATAGGGCGCGGAGTCGTAGCCCAGCTTCTCCAGGGTCGACATGACCCGGCCCGGGTCCCCCGACCGCCCCTCGAAGTCGACCGACAGCTTGCCGCTGGTGAGGTTGAGGCGCGCGCTGCGCACACCTGGCAGGCGCGCGACCCCGCCCTCGATCTTGGCCATGCAGGCGGCGCAGCGGGCGCCCTTGACCAGCAGGTCGAAGGTGGCGCCGCCGTCCTTGGCGGGCTTCAGAAACGCCGAGTAGTCCGGCGCGGCGTCATAGGTCAGGGCCACGTGAGCCTCCGCTCGGCCTCGAAGCGCGCGCCGGCGCCGTCGTGGGCCACCAGGCTGAGATCCCAGACTCCGCTAAGGGCGCCGGGCCGCGCGGAATAGGCGCCGGGCGAGGTCTCGGTCAGGAAGACGGTCTTGCGTCCGGCCTCCGTGGCGGGGCGCTCCAGCTTGGCGGCGACCTTGAGGCCGGTCACCGGACGCCCGCGCCCATCCAAGAACGTCACCGCCACCCCGCCATCCGGCTGCGCCTGCGCCGCCGCGCGCCAACCGAGGCGGGACTGGGCCTCCAACTGGGCCAGCTTGGCGTTGTAGGCCACCCCGTCCTCATAGGGCGTTTTCGAGACCTGACCCGGATAGGTGCGGATAGCCAGCACCGTGAACACGACATTCACGGCGATGACCACCAGGAAGAAACCCACGAACAGGGCGAGCACATGCAGACCGTTCAGCCGGAAGCCGCCGTTTTGTGGAATGTCTGTCATGGCGCGTTCGCGGCTCCCGAGAGGAAGTTGGTCTTGACGGTCATGGCGTCGCGCCCTGTCCGCACGGAGAAGGCGGCGGGCATGTTGGTGGCGTCGATGGCGGCGGCCGGGACGGTGACGAAGACCCGCACGGCGCGCACCTCGTTGGGTTCGACGCGGAAGCTGAGGGTTTCGCCAGCCACCTTGGCGCCGGGGGTGCGCAGTTTCGCGCCGGCCGGACCGACAAACGACACCTGGACGTCCTCGGCTTCGAAGCTGCGGTTGGCGATCTTCAGCGTATAGCCGTCGCGGATCGCGCCGTCGTGCAGCCGCACGAACATCGGATTGCGGTCGCGCAGGACGTGGAGATCCAAGGCGCTGCGATGGGTGAGGCCCCAGATCATCAAGGCGCTGACCAGGGTGAGCGCCACGGCGTAATAGGCGGTTCTTGGCCGCAGCAGCTTGTAGACCGGCGTCTGCCGCATCTCGCGGGCGGCCACCGCCGCATCGGTGTCATAGGCGATCAGGCCCCGAGGGCGCTCGACCTTGTCCATGATCTCGTCACAGGCGTCGATGCAGAGGCCGCAGTTGATGCACTCCAGCTGCGAGCCGTCGCGGATGTCGATGCCCATGGGACAGGCCACCACGCAGGCGTTGCAGTCGATGCAGTCGCCGCGGCCCTCCCAACTGGAGCCCTTCTTGTGGGGGCCACGGGTCTCGCCCCGGTAGCGCAGATAGGTCACCTGCAGCGAATGCTGGTCCAGCATCGCGCCCTGAATTCTCGGCCAGGGGCAGAGATAGATGCAGACCTGTTCGCGCATGAAACCGGCGAAGGCGTAGGTGGTCACCGTCAGCAGGGCGCAGAAGATATAGGCCGTGGCCGGCGCCTGACCGATCCAGAAGTGAGTGATCAGGGTCGGAGCGTCGTGGAAGTAGAAGATCCACGCCCCACCGGTCCCGAAGCCGATGCCCAGCCAGACCGCGTGTTTGCCGATCTTGCGCCAGGCCTTGTTGAAGGACCAGGGTTCGGCGTCCAGCTTCATCCGCGCGTTGCGGTCGCCCTCGAAGGCGCGCTCCACATAGATGAACAGGTCGGTCCAGACCGTCTGCGGGCAGGCGTACCCGCACCACAGACGGCCAAACATGGCGCTGACCAGGAACAGGCCGAGCGCCCCGATCACCAGTAGTCCGGTGATGAAATAGACCTCCTGCGGCCAAAGCTGGATGCCGAAGAAGTAGAACCGCCCACCGGCGAAATCGACGAGCACCGCCTGGTCCGGAAGCGCGCCGGGACGCTCCCACCGGATCCAGGGGGTGACGTAGTAGATCGCCAGCATGACGATCAGCAGGATCCACTTGATCCGCCGCCACTGGCCATGGACCAGCTTGGGGTAGATCGGGGTCCGGGGCTTGTAGAGGCCCAGGGTGAAACCCTTGGCCCGCGCCTTGGCCGCCGCGGAAACGGGGCCGGTCTTCGGGGCTTCGGGCTTGGTCCGATCAATGACGACGGTCATGGGCGCCTACTGACCGCCTGCGTTGGCGTGGACGTAGACGGCGAGGGCCTTGATGGTCTCGGGGCTGAAGCGGCCCTGCCAGGCAGGCATGACGCCGCCGCGGCCGTTCCAGATCTGCTCGCGGATGTCGGCCTGGTTCCCACCATAGAGCCAGTCGGCGTCCGTGAGATCGGGGCCGCCCAGGGCGACGTTGCCCTTCCCTTGCGGGCCGTGGCAGGCGACGCACTGCTCGGCGAACACCGGGGCGGCGCGGGCCACCGCGGCGGCATTGGCCGGCCGCCGGGATAGGGCGACCACATACTCGGTCAGATCATCGATCTGAGCCGGCTTCAGGATCTGGTCGCGGCCGAAGGCCGGCATCTGCGACTGTCGGGTCTGAGGATCTTCCGAGCGCACCCCGACCTGGATGGTGTGTTGGATATCCTGCAGGCTGCCGCCCCAGAGCCAGACGTCGTCACGGAGGTTGGCATAGCCCTTGGAACCGGTGCCCCCCACGCCGTGGCAGGTGGCGCAGTTGTCGCCGAACACAGACTGGCCGACGGCGAGCGCATAGGCCTGCAGCTTGGGATCGGCCTCGATGGTCTCCAGAGAGGCGCTGCGGAGCATCGCCCCTTCCGCGCCGCGCTGCGTCTGCAAGGCTTCCAGCTGCTTGGCCACATCGACCCGGTCGGACTGGTTCAGCATCCCCTTGGCGTAGGAATTCACGCCGGGCCAGGAGGGCATGAACACCCAGTAGATCGCGGCGATCACGATGCAGCCGTAGAAGATGTAGAGCCACCAGCGCGGCAGGGGATTGTCCAGCTCGCGGATGCCGTCCCACTCATGGCCGGTTGTCTCGACGCCGGAATGTTCGTCGGTTTCACGATGGGACATGGTCGTCCTCGCAGTCCTCCAGCGGCAGGGCCGCCAGGCGTTTGAAGGTCTCGGTGTGACGGGGCCAGAGGGCGTAGATCACGACGATGAAGAAGAGGACGCCGAAGTAGACGGTCCCTCCCTGCTGGGCGAAGCGGGCGACCGCCTCGTAGGACAGGCCGCTCATCGTTGGTTCTCCGGGGCTTCGGCGCGATAGGTCCGGAAGTCCACCAGCCCGCCCAGCATCTGCAGATAGGCGATGAGGGCGTCCATCTCGGTGAGCCGATCAGGATCGCCGTCGAAGTCCCGCTGGGCCAGCTTGGCGCCGTAGCGCTTCTTCAGGGCCGTGGCTCGGCTGTCGAAGGGATCGGCCTGGGCCTCCAGATCCGCCGTGGCGTTGTCGATCTGGTCCTGGGTGTAGGGCACCCCGACCTTGGTCATGGCCGACAGCTTGGCCTGGACCTGGCGGTAGTCGAGGTCCTTGTCGCGCAGGAAGGCGTAGGGCGGCATCACCGACTCCGGCACCACCGAGCGAGGATCGGTCAGGTGATCCTTGTGCCAGCTGTCAGAGTACTTGCCCCCGACCCGGGCCAGGTCCGGCCCGGTGCGCTTGGAGCCCCACTGGAAGGGATGGTCGTACATGCTCTCGGCGGCCAGGCTGTAATGGCCGTAGCGTTCGACCTCGTCGCGCAGCGGCCGGATCATCTGCGAGTGGCAGGTGTAGCAGCCCTCACGGATGTAGATGTCGCGGCCCTCCAGTTCCAACGGGGTGTAGGGACGCATCCCGTCGACCTCCTCCACCGTGCTCTCCAGGTAGAAGAGCGGCGAGATCTCCACGAGGCCGCCGATGGAGACGACGATGACGATGCCGATGATCATCCAGAGCGAATGACGCTCGAACTTGGCGTGTTTGGTCCACATGGTCAGGGCTCCCTACTCAGCCGCCGCAAGGGCGGGCAGTGAGGCAAGGCCCTGAGGCTGGGCCTCATGACCCGGCATCCTGACGGTCCGCCAAAGGTTGTAGGACATGATCACCGCGCCCGAGAGGTACATGAGCCCCCCCACCGTGCGGATGATGTTCTCGACGTGCTTGGCCGCGACGGTCTCGACGAAGCTGTTGGCGAGGAAGCCCTGCGGCGTGTACTCGCGCCACATCAGGCCTTCCATGATGCCCGACACCCACATCGCCGCGATGTAGAGCAGGATGCCCGTGGTCGCGATCCAGAAGTGCCATTCAATCAAGGTGTTGGAGTAGACCCGGTCCTTCTTCCAAAGCCAGGGAACCATGCAGTAGACGGCTCCGAAGGAGATGAAGCCCACCCAGCCGAGCGCGCCGGAGTGCACGTGGCCGATGGTCCAGTCGGTGTAGTGGGAGAGCGCGTTGACCTCCCGCAGGCTCATCAGCGGGCCTTCGAAGGTGGACATGCCGTAGAAGGCGAGCGCCACCACCATCATCCGGATGACCGGGTCGGTGCGCAGCTTGTCCCAGGCCCCCGAGAGCGTCATGAGCCCGTTGATCATGCCGCCCCATGAGGGCATCCACAGCATGATGGAGAAGGTGGCGCCCAGGGTCTGGGTCCACTGCGGCAGGGCCGTGTAGTGCAGGTGGTGCGGGCCCGCCCAGATGTAGATGAAGATCAGCGACCAGAAGTGGACGATGGACAGGCGGTACGAATAGACCGGCCGCTCGGCCCGCTTGGGCACGAAATAGTACATCATCCCCAGGAAGCCGGCGGTGAGGAAGAAGCCGACGGCGTTGTGGCCGTACCACCACTGCACCAGGGCGTCCTGGACCCCGGAATAGAGCGAGTAGCTGCGGTGGTGCAGCAAGGCCACCGGCAGGGCCATGTTGTTGACCAGGTGCAGGATCGCCACGGTGATGATGAAGGCCAGGTAGAACCAGTTGGCCACGTAGATGTGGGGTTCCTTGCGCTTCCAGATGGTGCCCAGGAAGACCAGCAGATAGGCGACCCAGACCACGGTCAGCCAGAGGTCAACGTACCATTCGGGCTCGGCGTATTCCTTCGACTGGGTGATGCCGGCCAGGTAGCCCGTGGCCGCCAGGACGATGAACAGCTGGTAGCCCCAGAACACGAACCAGGGCGCGACGCCGCCGGCCAGCCGTGCGCGGCAGGTGCGCTGCACGACCCAGAAGGACGTGGCGATCAGCGCATTGCCGCCGAACGCGAAGATCACGCCCGAGGTATGGAGCGGACGCAGCCGACCAAAGTTCAGCCAGCCGGCCTCGGGGAAGTAGAAGATGTTGGGCCAGCTCAGTTGGGCGGCGATCACAACCCCCACCAGCATGGCCACGACCGCCCAGAACATGGTGGCGATCACGCCCGCGCGGATCACCCCGTCGGCGTAACGCGTCGGCTCGGATCGGAACTTTCCGTAGGCGACACCGGCCGTCATCACCCCGGCGGCCAGCACGAAGGCGGCCAGGAAGATGAAACTGTGGAACTGGAACAGGGGATCCTTGGTGAAGGCTGCGGCAAGCAGCGCCGCGAAGGCTCCCACCCCCGTGAAGATGTAGAGCAGCATCACGTCGAACGGCGCGCCCTCATCATGTTGGACAGTTAGTTGTGTCATTGATCCCCGACCCAAGCTCCGAAGTGGACCCCGCAATGCCGGGCTTCGGTACGGAGGGCTTTGACCGAGATCAAGGTCGGCAAAGCGTCGCAGTTTCAAATGGGGTCAAGCCGATCTCCGGCTCGGAGTTTCTCGCCATGGTGCCGCCTACCCGGTCCAGCCCCCCGCCACTGCTGGCCGCCACCGCCATCCTCGCCGCATCGGCGGTCGTGACCGGCGTGATCGCGGCCGTCCACATGTGGCTGACCGCCCTGCGCGGCCCGATGTGCGGCCCCTCGGACGGCCACTGCTGGGCCTGTTATGTCGCACCCCTCCTAGCCATGAGCGCCCTCACCGCCTGGCACGCCCATCGCGGGCGATTCACCCTCGTCAGGGCGCGCACGCGCTAGGGCGCGCCAGGGTTAAGTGGAACCCGGTTAACCCGTCCGGCGCGCTCTACGTCTTTGAGATTAGAGCCTCGGGTCAGATGATTCCATTTGACCCTAAATGGCTCTAGCGCCTCCGTAGTCCCCCCTAGGGACCGCTCCCGAATTTCGGCGACCGGTCTTGGGAGGTAGGTCTGTGGCATCGCAGTATCCGGAGTTCGCCATGACCCTCGCCACCCCGCCCCTGGTCGATCTGAGCATCCACCATCCGCCGATCAACATGTCTGATCGCGTGGCGCTCGGGATCACCAAGTTCCTGCGGCTGTTCGCCGACACCTTCTTCGCCAAGCGCTACGGCCACCGGGCGGTGGTTCTGGAAACCGTCGCCGCCGTGCCCGGCATGGTGGGGGCGACCCTCAACCACCTCAAGTGTCTCCGCCGCATGGAGGATGACCGCGGCTGGATCCGCACCCTCATGGACGAAGCCGAGAATGAGCGCATGCACCTGATGACCTTCATCGAGGTCGCCAAGCCCACCGCCTTCGAGCGCTTCATGGTCATCGCCGCTCAGTGGGTGTTCTACCTGTTCTTCTTTGGCCTCTACCTCATTGCGCCGAAGACCGCGCACCGGCTGGTGGGCTATTTCGAGGAAGAGGCCGTGATCAGCTACACTCACTACCTCGCTGAGATCGACGAGGGCCGCTCGCCCAACGTGGCCGCGCCGGCCATCGCCATCCGCTACTGGGACCTGCCGGCCACCGCCACCCTGCGCGACGTGGTCCTGGTGGTCCGCGCCGACGAGGCGCACCACCGCGATGTGAACCACGGTTTCGCCAATGATCTGGCGGGCCTGCCCCAGGGCGCCGTGGCCCCCTGCCCGCCGCATGTCGAACTGACGCCCCACTGGAAGACCGCGGCCTGACCCTCGGCCGCCTGGAGAATCGATCATGCGTTCCAGCCTGCTGTATCTGGTTCTCCTGGCGGCGCCCGTCGCCGCGACGGCCGCGGAGAATCCCCTCTCCGCGGCCCAGGCGCGCGGTCACGCCCTCGCCGCCGGTGTCTGCGCGACCTGCCATGGCGTGGAGGCGACGGGGAACAGCCCCAACGCCAAGGCCCTGCCCTTCCGCGCCCTGGCGGGACGCTATGTCCCCCTCACTCTGCAGCGTCACCTGGCCGAGATCGCCGAGACGGGCCACTCCAACATGCCGCAGATCAACGTCCACGCTGACGACGTCCAGGACATCGTGGCCTATATCAACAGCCTGGAATCTCCCGCCGACCCGCGCTAGGGCGGTCCCATGACCAGCCAGGCTCCGCCCTCCCGCCTCAGTCCCGGCGCAGCCGCGGGGGTCACCGAGGCCATGATTGTGGATCTGGTGCACGGCTTCTACGCCGCTGTCCGCGCCCACCCGCTCCTGGGGCCCATCTTCGACCGCGAGATCGGCGACGGCTGGGACGCGCACCTGGCGAAGCTCTGCGACTTCTGGTCTTCGGTCCTGCTGATGACCGGACGGTTCCAGGGTTCACCCATGGCCGCCCACACCGCCCTGCCCGACATCACACCGAGCCACTTCGTCGCCTGGCTGGCGCTGTTCCGTGAGACCGCGGAGCGTCTATGCCCGCCGGACGCGGCCGCCTTGTTCGTGGCGAGGTCGGAAATGATCGCCCGGAGCCTGCAACTCGGCATCGCCGCCCGACGCGGCGAGCTACCGCCCCTGCATGGCGCGGGTTAGAGCGCGCCAAGGATAGGTGGAACCCGGCTCACCCGGACAGCGCGCGCTTTTCTTTCAGTTTAGAGCCTCTCAGTCCGGTCGCGGCGTGGCGATGACGAAGAAGCCTCCGGGCGCCTCCACAAGATGCTCGATGGCGAAGTGCCGCTCCAGCCGCTCCCGCCACCAGGCGATCGGCTGCTGGATGAGATGGGCGTTGCGGCCGTCCGCCAGCACCTTGCCCGCCGGGCCGGTATGGACCGAGAAGAAGCCGTGCCTGACCGTGATGCGCTCCAGGTCTGACAGCACATTGTCCAGGAACTCGGGCTCGATGTGCTCCAGGACATCGATGCAGCAGACGAGGTCCGCCGGCTGTGGCTCACCATATTCGGGGAAGGCCGGATCGTAGGCGGCGTAGCCGACCTCAACGCCGCGGGCTTCCAGAGCCTTACGAAGGTTCTGCTTGCCCGCCCCATAGTCGCTAAGCGTCTTGGCGCCATTGCGGCTGAGCACCTGCGCCACCAGTCCGGCGAAGCCAATGGAGGCGACCCCATAGTCCGGGTTCAGGTGCAACTCCTGCTGCTGCTTCCGGTAGCCTTCAGAGATCACGGGCGCTGGGGAGGCGGTCATGGCGTCAGCATTTCATGGCGGCTGTTTCCCCGCCAGTTTCACCGGCGTCGCGGATCGCCAGGCTGGCTGGAGGCCATCAGCGCCTGGAGACCCTAGGCCTGGACGCCTGGGGTACGGCAGTCGGAACGTCTGTTGGGCCCGGTAGGACGCGCGCAAACTGCACGGATCAAGTCTGACAGGCCGTGTTGGCGGGCGTTATGGAGAATTCGCCGGGGCCCAAAGCTCTTGCTGAACCTGCGCAGCGAGGTGCAGCAGGTCCAGCAGGTGTTGGACTTCGTCGTGAGGCGCTCCTACCCAAGCCATGCCCTCCAGCAGGCGGAGGCTCAGGCCGTGGAGCCCCGGGCCGAAGCCACCCGGCGACGCCTGACGCATGGAGCAGGTCTGAGAGCCCTTGCCTTGCGGATGGCCCGCGGCGGCGGCCAGCCGGGCGCGCATCCGCGAGTTGGTGCGTGCGCAGCCCTCAAGCTCGACGATCGCGATGAATGGCCGCTCCTGCAGCAGCGCCCAATAGGCCTCCACCGCCAAGACCGGATGGTCGCCATGGGACACATCCATCAAGGTCTTCACCCGCTCGGCCTTCAGCCGTTGGAGGTGACCGACGAGGGCGTCAGCCAGGGAATCCTGGTCGGGGAAGTGATAGTTGATCGCCGTGCGGACGAGGCCCGCAGCCCTGGCGATCCGCTGGTGGGTCGCGGCGTGATAGCCCTCGTCGGCGACCACGGCCACGGCGGCGTCCAGGATTCGCTGGCGGGTAGCGTCCCCCTTGCTGGAACGCCGGACGGACTTGACCCCGCGTTTCGGCTGCGAACGCGATATCTTACGCGGCCGCGGTCGTTCTTGTTCGATCCACATACGCCCTCAGGCTCCGAGAGATGAGCCAGACGGCCCTGGCCAAGGGGGCGGGAGCCCTCCGGCCGCGCCGGAGACTCTGGCCTCGAACCCGGCCGATCGGCGTGCTCGATCCTTGCCGAACGGCCGGGCGGCCCCCGGTGAGGATCAGCGCGCCGAGAGCACGATGTTCGTCGAGACCTGGGCGAACTCGCCGCCCGCCAGACGGTTATGCTTCACGATGGCGCGGTAGCGGGTCATGGCCTTGTCGGCTGAGGCCGTGCTGCACCAGTCGAGGTCGAAGACCGCCAGCTCGCGGTTGAGGTAGGCGTTGCGGCAGACCCGGCTGGCGACCTGGCGAACCTCCAGGCGGACGACCCTGACATCCTTGCCGCGAAGGCTGATGGCCTCATGGGTCGGCGCCCGGGTGACGGTGACACCCGACAGTTCCTGGGCCTGGGCGGCCGGCGCGGTGGCGAGGATGGCGGCGCTGGCCAGCAGGGTGGATGCAAGGGCCGCGAGGCGGCGGGTCGGGGTCGCGGGGGAACGGGTGGCGGGCATGTGAGCCTCCTTCAATGACACCCCCAGCCTAGGCCAGACATCGCCCCCGACCTTTGCCGGCCATCAACGGCGACCTTGATGTCTGCCGGAGGGTGCGACACCCCCGCTTCCCCCGTGGGCCGCCGCATGTCGCACCCCCGCTCACCGGCGTGGCGCTGCGGTTTGATCCCGATCATTCGGATCTGCCCCCGGGGAGAGGAGACTGTCCTCAAACCCCTGGAGGTGAAATGGATAGCCTGCTAGCCGACCTTGAGGCGCTGTTGGGCGCCGAGCACGTGCTGACCGGCGAGACGGCGGCCGGATGGGCTTTCAGCCCCTGGACCCGGCTGGGAGCGCCGCGGGCGATCCTGCGGCCCGCGAGCACGCAGGAGGTGTCTGGGATTCTGCGCCTGGCCCACGCCGCCGGCGCGGCCGTCGTCCCCTGGGGCGGGCGCACCGGCCTGGTGGACGGCGCCTTCGCCGAGGGCGCCCTGGCCCTCAGTCTCGACCGCATGGCCGCCATTGAGGAGATCGATCCGGTCGGCGCCACCATGACCGTCCAGGCAGGCTGCGTGCTGGAGACCGCCTGCGGCGCGGCGACGAGCCAGGACCTGTTCCTGCCGGTGGACCTGGGCGCGCGGGGCTCGGCCACCATCGGCGGCGTGATCTCCACCAATGCCGGCGGCAATCGAGTGCTGCGCTATGGGATGACCCGGGAGTCGGTCCTGGGGTTGGAGGCCGTACTGGCCGACGGGACGGTGATCTCCTCCCTCAACCACCTGATCAAGAACAACGCCGGCTATGATCTCAAGCAGCTGTTCATCGGGTCGGAAGGCACCCTGGGCGTCGTGACCCGCGCGGTGTTCCGCCTGCGGCCCAGGCCGGTGTCGCAGGAGACCGCCTGGCTGGCGGTGGACCGGTTCGAGGCGCTCTCGCCCCTGCTGCGGTCGCTGGAATCCTCCCTGGCCGGATCGCTGTCGGCTTTCGAGGTGATGTGGCCGGCCTTCTACGACCTGGTGACCACCCCGCCGGCGGCGGGCCGCCCGATCCTGCCGGCGGGCCACGCCTACTACGTCTTGGTGGAAGCCCTGGGTCCGGACCTGACCCACGACGCAGCGCGGTTCGAGCGGATGCTGACCGACGCCCTGGAGAATGGTCTGGTGGCCGACGCGGCCATAGCCAAGTCCCAGGCCGAGCGGGACCGCATGTGGGCGCTACGGGACGACGTGGCCCAGACCGCGCGCAACGGCCCGATCATCACCTTCGACGTCAGCCTGCCGATCGCCGCGATGGCGGCCTATGTGGCCGAGGTGCGCGTGGCCCTGGCCGCTCGCTGGCCCCAGGCGGGGATGACCGTCTTCGGCCACCTGGGCGACGGCAACCTGCACCTGATCATCGGCGTCGCCCAGCCGGACGCCCGCCCGGAGATCGAGGAGATGGTCTATGAGCCCCTGCGCGCCCGCGCCGGGTCGATCTCCGCCGAGCATGGGATCGGCCTGCAAAAGCGCCCCTACCTCGCCTATTCCCGCAACCCGGCTGAGCTCGCCCTGATGCGAGCGCTGAAGACGGCCCTGGACCCGCTGGGCATCCTCAATCCCGGCAAGGTCATCCCCGCTTGATGATCGGCAAAGCCTGACTTGAGCAAGATCTGCGGGTGCGGCGGCGATCGCCCGGTTCCCCGCGCCGCAGGGCGTGACGCAGGTTGGTGTCCTCCAAGAGGTTCCAGTCATGCGTACGCAACACAGGCCCCGAGCAGCCCGGCGGGGCGACCCCGCCCAGGTGCTGATGACGCTGCGGCCACCGGCCGAGTGGTTGCTGACCTCGGCCCTGCGTCGGGTGGCGCAACGGAGGCCCGAGGTCTTCGAGCGGCTGGGCGCATTTGCCGACGCCGCCTTCGTGATCGCGCCCGACGGCTGGCCGGTGGTGTTCCGGCTGGCGCCCCAGGGCGCGTCATCAGGCGTCCAGGTGCGGCGGCGCGATGATCGCTCGCCCTGCGCCGCCCGGATCGAAGGACCGCTCGGCGCCCTGCTGGGGTTGTTCGACGGCTCCCTGGACGCCGACTCCGCCTTCTTCTCGCGGGCCATCCGGGTCAGCGGCGACATCGATGCGGTAATGGCCCTCCACAACACCCTGGAGGCCGCCGAACTAAGCCTGGCCGACCTGCTGGGTCTGCCGGCGACGGCGGGGAATGCGGCCAACGCCGCCCTGCGCTTTGTCCGCCAGGCGGCGGCCGCCAAAGCCGCGTGGGCCTGAGATGGGATCGATGGAACTCGTCTGCCCGGCCGGCTCTCCGGCCATGCTTCGTGCGGCGATCGAAGCCGGCGCCGACAGCGTCTATTGCGGCCTGCGGGATGAGACCAACGCCCGCAACTTCCCCGGCCTCAACTTCTCCACCGCCGAGCTGAAGGCGGACGTCCTCTGGGCGCATGATCGCGGCGCCAAGGTGCTGGTGGCGATCAACACCTTCGCCCGCGCCGGCGAGACCGACGCCTGGCGAGCCTCCGTGAACAGCGCCGCGGCGGCAGGCGCCGACGCCATCATCGTCGCTGACCTGGGGGTGCTGGCCTACGCCCACGCCGAGCATCCCGACCTGCGGCTGCACCTGTCGGTCCAGGCCGCCGCGGGCTCGCCCGAGGCCATCGCCTTCTACGCCGGAGCCTACGGTGTGAAACGCGTCGTCCTGCCGCGGGTGCTCTCCGCGCCGGAGATCGCGGCCCTGGTGCGCGAGACCGATGTGGAGGTGGAGGCCTTCGTCTATGGCGGACTCTGCGTGATGGCCGAGGGCCGCTGCGCGCTGTCTTCCTACGCCACCGGCAAGTCCCCCAATCTCTCCGGGGTGTGTTCGCCGCCGGAGGCGGTCTCCCTGGAGGAGACCGACGGACTGCTGACCCCTCGTCTCGGGGGCTTCATGATCGACCAGGTCGCGCCCGGCGCGGCCGCCGGCTACCCGACCCTCTGCAAGGGCCGCTTCGAGGCCGAGGGGGCGGCGTCCCACCTGTTCGAGGACCCCACCAGCCTCAACGCCATGGCCCTGCTGGCCGAACTGCGGACCGCCGGGGTGCGGGCGGTGAAGATCGAAGGTCGCCAGCGTGGCAAGGCCTATGTGGCCCGCGTGGCCGCGGCCTTCCGGGCGGCGCTCGACGCCCTGGACCGGGGCGAGACCACCGCCCCCTATGAAGCCAGGCTCACCCATCTCGCCGAGGGCGGCCGGGAGACGGCCGGCGCCTACCGGAAGACCTGGCGATGAGCGGCGCGCCGATCGAGATCGCCCTCGGGCCGCTGCTGTTCAACTGGTCGGCTGACCGTATCGCTGACTTCTACGCCGCGATCGCCGACGAGAGCGAGATCGACCGCGTCTATCTGGGCGAGGTGGTCTGCGGAAAGCGCGAGCCCTTCATCTTCAGACCCCTGGCCGAGGCCGCCGAGCGCCTGACCCGAGCCGGCAAGACCGTCGTCTGGTCGACCCTGGCCCTGCCGGCGACGCCGCGTGACCGGCGCGGGATGGCTCAGATGGCCGCCGACGAGACCCTGGTGGAGATCAACGATGTCTCGGCTCTGGCCCATCGCCCGCTTGGCGCGCCCTTCGTGGCCGGCCCCCTGCTGAATATCTACAACGAGGCCGCCGCACGGGAGCTGATCGGGCGCGGCTGTGTGCGCCTCTGCCCCAATGTCGAGCTTTCGCTCGCGGCGATCGGCCGCCTGGCTCAGTCCTGTCCGGGGCTGGAGATCGAACTATTCGCCTATGGCCGCCTGCCGCTGGCCCTGTCGGGGCGCTGCTATCACGCCCGCGTCCGGGGACTGCACAAGGACGCCTGCCAGCTGGTCTGCGACCGCGATCCCGACGGCCTCACGGTGCGCACCCTGGAGGGTCAGGACTTCCTGGCGGTGAACGGGGTGCAGACCCTGTCCCATGGGGTGCAGGTGGCCGACCTGCCGATCACCCAACTCCGCGCCGCCGGGATCGGGGCCCTGCGCCTGTCGCCTCAAACCGGGGACATGCGCAAGGTGATCACGGCCTTCCGGGACTTCAGCCACGAACGGTTGTCGCCCCAGGACCTGGCGGCCAGGGTGCGGGAGGCCGGGCCGCCGGGCCCGCTGGTCAACGGCTATCTGCACGGCCGGGCGGGCGTCGACTGGGCGCCGACGTCATGACCGCCTGTCCCTCGCGCCAGGTCTTCGATGTGGTGGTGCTGGGCGGCGGCATCGCCGGGGCCGCCCTGGCCGCCCAACTTGCAGGCGACCTGCGGGTGGCCCTGGTGGAGCGGGAGTCGCAGCTTGGCTATCATACCACCGGGCGTTCCGCGGCGATGTACATCCCCTCCTATGGCGGCCCCGCGGTCCAGCCGCTCACCGCCGCAAGCCGGGGCTTCTTCCAGGACCCTCCGTGGGGCTTCGCCGGGCGCCTGCTGAGCCCGCGTCCAGTGCTGCATGTCGCGCGCGCCGACCAGGTGCAGCGCCTGGAGGACTTCGCGCACCAGAATCGGGACACCGCCGCCCTGCGGCGACTAAGCCGTGACGGCGCCCGGGTGCGGGCTCCGATTCTGCGGCCCGAGGCGGTTCACGCCGCCCTGCTGGAGACCGGGGCGGGCGACCTGGACGTGGCGCGGCTGCACGGTGGCATGGTGCGCCGGGCCCGGGAGGCCGGCGCCGTCATCCTCGCCGACGCCGGCAAGCCCGACATCGTCCGCGAGGGGTCGCGGTGGCAGGTGCGGACCCGGCAGGCCAGCCTCATCGCCCCGACCCTGGTCAACGCCACCGGCGCCTGGGCCGACGAGACCGCGCTGGACGCCGGCCTGTCCCCCAAGGGCCTGACGCCGTTGCTGCGGACCGCCATCCTGGTGGACGCGCCCCGTGAACTCGGCTTCCACGACTGGCCGGTGGTGAAGGACATCGACGAGCGGTTCTATTTTCGTCCCTTCGGCGGACGCCTGTTGATCACGCCGGCCGACGAGGCCCCGAGCCCGCCCTGCGACGCCGCGCCGGATGAGCTGGACATCGCCTGCGCCGTGATGCGGTTCCATGACGCCGCCGATCACCCGGTGACTCGGATCCACCACCGCTGGGCGGGCCTGCGCACCTTCGCGAGCGACCGCGCCCCGGTGATCGGCTGGTCGGAGACGAGCCCGGGGTTCTTCTGGCTGGCGGGGCTGGGCGGCTTTGGCATCCAGACCGCCCCGGCCGTGGCCCGGCTGGCCGCCGCCCAGGTGCTCGGCCATCGCACGCCTCAGGACCTGGCCGACCATGGGGTTGAGCCCGCGGCCTACGATCCGGGCCGGCTCAGCGCGACCCGGCGCCCGACTGCTCCGTCGGCGCCCGGTCGGGACCCGCGGGTGGCTGATAGGCCGCCAGGTCTTCGAGCGTGTTGAGATTGACGAAGGGATCGGGTCCGGCGACCTCCCAGGCCACCTCACGCAGACCGACGTACTCTGCGAAGCCGCGCAGGGACGAGCGGCCCGACGCCACATAGGCCTCCAGCCGATCGCGCGTGCCGACGCGCCAGAGGCCGCAGACCGGATGCACGCGACCGTCGCTCACCGGCAGGACCGCGCCGACGCCGGACTCCAGGGCCTGGGCCAGCTGATCGCTGAGGTCGGCCGGCAGATAGGGCATGTCGCAGGCCAGGGTCTGGACCCAGGGCGCGCCGCGCCGACGGCCGAAATCGAGGGCCGAGGCGAGGCCCGCCAGGGGGCCGCCGATGTCCGGCGGATCGAACAGCAGCGGAATTCCGGCCCCCTGCCCCACCTGGCCGGCGTCCCGTACGGCCACGGCGACGTGGGGCGCATAGCTCCGCGCCAAGCCCAGGGCCTGGGCCAGCAACGGGCGGCCATCCCAGGCGCGCAGCGGCTTGCCGCCCCCCATCCGACGGCCTTCGCCCCCGGCCAGGACGACAGCGGCGCCGCTCAAGATCTTGTCCTCGCGGCCTTGCGGCGCGGCTCGCCGCCCGTGGGCGCGCCGGCCAGAGCCCGGGCCTGATGCAGGTCGCTGACGGTGGTCTCCAGGTCGCGCAGCAGGCCGTCGTGGATGGAATAGATCCACCCGTGCACCGCCAGGGGCTGACCGCGACGCCAGGCGTCATGCGCCAAGGGGTTGCCGGCGAGGCTGATCACTTGCTCGATCACGTTGTGCTCGCACAGGTGGTTGACCCGGGCCTCGACGTCGAGGATCGCCTCCAGCTCCTCGGCATGGCGCCAGAACAGGCTGCGCACCGGTTGCAGCCAATGGTCCACCAGGCCGTGGCGCGCGCCGCTCAGGGCCGCCCGTACCCCGCCGCAGCCGTAGTGGCCACAGACGATCACGTGCCGCACCTTGAGAACCTCCAGCGCGTATTGCAGGACCGAGAGGAAATTGGAGTCCTGGGCCGGGGCGAGGTTGGCCAGGTTGCGGTGCACGAAGAGCTGACCAGGCGCCAGGCCCGTCAAGTCATGGGCCGGCAGATGGCTATCGGCGCAGCCGATCCACAGATAGTCCGGCGCCTCCTGGGCCGCGAGGTCGGGAAAGTAATTCCGGTCATCCCGCGCCCTGGCCGCCGCCCAGGCCAGGTTGCGTCGGAACAGGGCCTGGGTCACGCGCTTGGCTCGTGGAGGACGCGGCCCCGACGGGCGGCCAGCCGCCGACCCAGGGTCGCCAGATCGTCAGCGTCCAGCCGTAGCCGGGCGATGGGCAGGATGACCGCATTCTCCAGCCCCAGGTGGCGGCGCTCCTGGCTGGCGAACTCCGAGAGGATCTTGCGCCGGGCCGGGTCCAGACCGGGCGCGGTCTCTTTCAGCAGGCATGTCTTGAGCAGGTCGCTCACCTGGCTGGCCTTGGCCACGTCGGCGCGATGCTCGGCCGAAAGCATGCCCAGCACGCCCTCAACTTCGTCCTCCGGGCGGCACCGCCGGCGCAAAAGCGGAAAGAAATCCTCCTCCTCGTCGATCACGTGGAGGGCGAGGTCGTGGGCCAGAAAGGCCACCACCCTGCCGATCCGCTCGCCATCAAACACCGTGGCGGCGCTGATCTCGTCGATCATCTGGCAGAGTTGCCGGTGGCGATAGTGCTCCGCGAAGAACCAGTCGAGGGGTTCGGCGAGCAGTTCCATGGGGACCTCCTCGATCTCGGTCGTTTGTTTCACCGCCCCCTCCTCTCGACCTTGGGTCAGAGCTTGAATTCAAGCGTCAGCCAGATCTTCGTCCGATCGGGGAAGGCCGGCCGGTCGCCCTGGAAGGCGGCGGCCTTCAGCTCGGCGCCGATCTTCGGGGTCAGGGGCACGGAGATCGAGGCGTCCAACTCCCGGCCTAGCCCCGCGCCGCCGCCGGCCTCGTCGAACTGGTGCAGCGCCGCCTGGATCTTCACCGGTTTGCCCCGCGGACCCCTGAGCACCGAACTGCCGGTCAGGCTCAGGTCGCGCACGCCGCTGGCCGGCGTGGTGAGGAAGACATCGGCCCACCCCTGATAGGCGTGCAGGGTGGCCAACGGCGTCGAGAACCCGCGGCGACCGTCGCCGTCCAGTTGCTCGAAGCCCAGCGCAACGGCGTTCGTCTTGGTCTTCAGGCCGGCCGACAGGGCGATGTAATCGAGGTCGAAGCTGGTGGGGCTGTTGCGATAATCGGTCTGGCGGGCGTACTCGGCCTCATAGGTGGCGCTGAGGCCCGCGTTCAGCGGCCGCGAGCCGGTGAGCCGCGCGCCCCAGGTGGCGCTCGACTGGGTCGGCGAATTGGCGAAGTCCAGCAGGTAGCCATAGGCTGAGACCTGGCCGAGGCCGGTCTTGGCGTCGAGCTGCGCCAGGTGGGAGTCGCTGCGCCAGTTTCCCTGAGGGTGGTCCTCGCCGAAGATCCGGTGGACCTTGTCGATATAGGCGTAGGTCACGCTGACCTTGGGCGACGGCCGGTAGACCAGCTTCACGGCGTCGAAGGTCTGCTCGTTCTGGCGGAAGCCGACATTGCCCACGAAGCGGGCGTTGTTGAGGATCAGGCGCTGCCGCCCAACCACGGCCTCGCCCTGCGTTCCCGTCCAGGAGATTTGGGCGCGGTTCAACTCGGTCGTCTCGGGATCGGTGACCAGGGGATAGGCGGTCTTGCCGTTCGTGCTGCTGTTGTAGCGGTCCGATAGGGCGGTGACGTTCTCCCCCTCCACCAGGGCCTTGAAGCCGTGGAAGGCCGGGGTCTCGTAGCCCAGCCGGGTGCGCAGGGTGACCGCCTGGGCGTCCTTGGCGAAGCCGTCCTGGGACACGGTCTCATAGCGGAGCCGCGACTCCAGGATCAGGCCCTTGGGCGCTTCGGCCGCGGTGGCCAGGACGGGGGCGGCCAGGGCCGCCAGGCTCAGAAGGCCGGGAACGAAACGCATGACTCAGACTCTCCGGACGATGGTGTAGGTGCGCGCCTTGGGCGTCAGCTTGGTTCTCAGCAGTGAGGCCATGGCGGCGATCGCCGGGTCCTTGGCGCCCTGGGCCGCCGAGATCAGGTGGGTCCAGCTCTCGTCCCCGGCGTTATCGACGAAGTGGGCCACCGCGCGGCGCACGAAGACCGGGACGTCCAGGTTGTCGGCCAGGGCGGCGGCTCGCACGCGGTCGGCCAGCTCCGGGTCGGTGGCGTCGAGCCAGGCCCCCAGCTCATCGGCCGCCCCACCCTGGGAGAGCAGTTCACCGAGCGACAGGGACCCGGTGGCGAACCGGCCATCTCGACTGATGCTGAAGGCGACGCCCTGGGCGCGGGCGCGGTCAGCCAGGTCGGAGACATAGCGGGTGGCCGAGGCGGTCCAGGCGCGGCTCTCCAGATGGAGGGCGATCTTGTCCTCCACATAGTCGAAGGGCAGCTCGCGCCCCTCGATCCGGCGTTCCAGCTTGAGGATGTGCCAGCCGAAGCGCGAGGCGACGGGGCGCGGAAAAATGTCTCCAGCCTGCAGCCCACCGAGGGCGCGCTCGATCTCACCGACCACGTCGCCGGGCCCGAGCTGGCCCAGGGAGCCGCCGACCTTGCCCGAGGGACAGTCCGAGAGGGTCCTGGCCAGGTGCGCGAACTGCGATGGCTCGGCCAGGCAGCGGACCAGGATGCCCTGGGCGGTCTGACGCGCCTGCTCCAGGGCCTCGGCATCCTCACCCTTGGCCTCGACAAGGATGTGGGCGGCCTCCAGCAGAGGGGGGCTCGTGAACTGCGAGCGCTGCGTATCGTAGACCCGGCGGCACTCGGCGGAGCTCGGAGACTCGATATCGATCTCCGCGTCGAGGACGGCCCGGATCAGGGCCTCCTCATCGGTCTCCTCTCGGCCGGCCTCATCCCTGATGGGGTGGGGCGTGAGGCCGAGTTCGTCGGCCCGGTGCAGCAGTAGGGCCTTGACCGCGAGCGCCTTGCCGGCGGCGGCGCGGGCCTCGGCGGCCGAGAGGCTGGGGTGGTTCTGGACCTCCTCGGCGATCAGGAACTCGGGGATCTCGACCCCTTCGACGACGACGGTGGCGGAGGCGGCTGCGGTCATGGCGGCTACTCCCCGGCCTTGAGGGGCGAGGGCCTGACCGCCGGGGTCGTCGAACGGGTGGTCGCGGGCTGAACACCGGGCCTGGTCGGATAGATCGGGGCGGCGTTGTCGCGGCGATGCGGCAGGAGACGCCGCGTGCGGACCAGCTGCCAGCCTCGGCGATTGAGGTACCAGACCGGGGCCGAGAGCATGTGGACCAGGCGGGTGAAGGGGAAGACCAGCAGGATGGTCATGCCCAGCACCAGGTGGGCCTTGAAGATCGGGTGCACGTCGGCGACGTGGTCGGCGACATTCGGCTGGAAGGTGAAGACCCCCTGGGCCCAGCTCATGAACTTCAGCATCTCGCCGCCGTCGAGGTGGCCGAGGGACAGCGGGATGGTGGCCAGGCCGAGGCTGAGCTGGACCATCAGGATGATCAGGATGGCGGTGTCGCCGAAGCTGGAATTGTGGCGGATCCGGGGGTCGAACAGACGCCGGTGCAACAGCAGGAGCCCGCCGGCCAGGCACAGGATCCCAGCGGCGCCGCCGGCGACGATGGCCAGAACCTGCTTGGCCCCGTGGGGCACCCCCAGGGCGTCGAACACCCAGATGGGGGTCAGCAGGCCGACGAAGTGGCCGCCGAAGATGACCAGGACCCCGACATGGAACAGGATCGAGCCAAGCACCAGTTGCTTGCGGCGCAAGAGCTGCGAGGAGCCTGAGCGCCAGGTGTACTGTTCACGGTCGAAGCGGATGACCGAGCCCAGGACCAGAACCGCCAGGGCGATGTAGGGATAGACGCCGAACAAGATCTGATTGAGCAGTTGCATCTTCAGGGGCTCCTCAGGCGGCCGCGCCCGCGCGGCGTGAGGCGCGCGGCGGTTCGATGTTCATGGCCTCGACCAGGGCGCTTGCCTTGGGGCAGTCGGAGTCGGACGGGCCGAAGGTGACGGCGGTTTCGGCCCAGGCCTTGTCGAGGGCCTCCAGGTCGTTGGGGTTCTCCTCGGGCTCGCTGAGCAGGGCCGCGAGCACGCCGGGATCGGCCCGGGTGTCGGCCAGGCGGCCCAGGGCGCCGAACACGGCGCGATAGGCGCTGCCGCGGGTCTTGAGCCGCTCGCCCATCGCCTCCAGGACATGGCTGGCCTCGCCCAGCAGGGACGCGGCCTGGGGCTCGGGCAGGGTCGAGAGAAATTCCAGGAACACCGGCAGGAAGTCCGGCAGCTCGTTGGCCGCCAGATCGAGGCCCTGGGCCCGATAGAGCCCCAGCAGCGCCACCATGGCCTCGCCGCGATCGCGGCTCTCGCCGTGTACGTGCTCATAGAGGTTGAGAGACAGCGACCGGGTGCGGTCGAAGAGCTCGGTGTAGCGCTCCTGCAGGTCGTAGATATCGTCCCCGGTGATCTCGGCCACCAGTTTGCGCAAAGCCTGGACCAGGGCCTTGCCCAGCAACCCCTCGGCCTCGATCACGGCCAGGGCCTCGGGGGCGAAGGTCTGCAGGTCGCGGTTGGGATAGGTGAGCAGCAGCGCGAGCGCCTTGTAGGTGCGGGCCATGTCTCAGACCTCCATGGGGGTTTTGGCGCGCGAGCGCTTGTTGGGACCAAACAGGCCCAGCTCGGTCCGGCCGCCGGAGCAGCCGTTGCCGAAGGAGAAGCCGCAGCCACCGCGCATGTCGTAGGCGTCCTCGGCGGTCTCGCGATGCGCCGAGGGGATGACGAAGCGGTCTTCGTAGTTGGCGATCGCCAGGTAGCGGTACATGGCGTCGATCTCCGCCGCCGTCAGGCCGACCCGTTCGGCGAGCGCGTGATCGATCACCCCCTCCACCGTCTTGGCGCGCATGTAGCCACGCATGGCCAGCATGCGTTCCAGCGCCAGCTGGACCGGAGCTTCCTTGCCGGCGGTCAGCAGGTTGGCGAGGTACTTGATCGGGATCCGCAACGCGTGGACGTCGGGCATGTCGCCGTCCATCTCCAGGGCGCCGGCGGCCACCGCCGACTGGATCGGCGAGAGCGGCGGCACGTACCAGACCATCGGCAGGGTCCGGTATTCCGGGTGCAGCGGGAAGGCGATCTTCCAGTCGATGGCCATCTTGTAGACGGGGCTCTTGCGGGCCGCCTCCAGCCAGGCTTCCGGCACGCCGTCGGCGCGCGCCTGGGCGATCACCGCCGGATCGCTGGGATCCAGGAAGACGTCGAGCTGGGCCTGGTAGAGGTCCTGCTCATCGGGGGTCGAGGCCGCGGCCTCGATGCGGTCGGCGTCGTAGAGCAGGACGCCGAGATAGCGGATGCGGCCGACGCAGGTTTCCGAGCACACGGTCGGCTGGCCGACCTCGATGCGCGGGAAGCAGAAGGTGCACTTCTCCGACTTTCCGGATTCCCAGTTGTAGTAGATTTTCTTGTAGGGGCAGGCCGAGACGCACATCCGCCAGCCGCGGCACTTGTCCTGGTCGATCAGGACGATGCCGTCCTCCTCGCGCTTATAGATGGCGCCCGAGGGGCAGGCCGCGACGCAGGTGGGGTTCAGGCAGTGCTCGCACAGCCTGGGCAGGTACATCATGAAGGTGTTCTCGAAGGCGCCGTAGATCTCCTTCTCGACGCCTTCGAAGTTGTAGTCGGCCGACCGCTTGGAGAACTCGCCGCCGAGAATTTCCTCCCAGTTGGGCCCGCGCTCGATCTTCTCCATCCGCTGACCGGTGATCTTCGACCGCGGCCTGGCGGTCGGGAAGGCCTTCATCTCCGGGGCCGTCTGCAGGTGGGCGTAGTCGAAGTCGAACGGCTCATAATAGTCGTCGATCTCCGGCAGGTCGGGGTTGGCGAAGATCTTCGCCAGGATCCGCCACTTGGCCCCCATCTTCGGCTCGATCTTGCCGTTGGCCTTGCGGGTCCAGCCGCCATTCCAGCGCTTCTGGTTCTCCCAGTCCCGGGGGAAGCCGACGCCGGGCTTGGTCTCGACGTTGTTGAACCAGGCGTATTCAACGCCTTCGCGGTTGGTCCAGACGTTCTTGCAGGTGACCGAACAGGTGTGACACCCGATGCACTTGTCGAGGTTCAGCACCATGCCGATTTGCGCACGAACCTTCATTGGGCGAAATCCTTGGCGTTGAGGGGTTCTTCCAACCAGTCGACCTTGGTCATCTTGCGCAGCACCACGAACTCATCGCGGTTGGCGCCGACCGTGCCGTAATAGTTGAAGCCGTAGGCGAGCTGGGCGTAGCCGCCGATCATGTGGGTGGGCTTGAGGACCGTGCGGGTCACCGAGTTGTGGATGCCGCCACGCTTGCCGGTGATCTGGGAGCCCGGCGTGTTCACGATCTTTTCCTGGGCGTGATACATGAAGGTCGTGCCTTCACGGATCCGCTGGGAGACCACCACGCGGGCGGTGAGCGCCCCGTTGGCGTTGAAGGCCTCCACCCAGTCGTTGTCCACCAGACCGACCTTCTTGGCGTCGGTCTCGGAGACCCAGATGACAGGGCCGCCTCGGTTGAGGGTCAGCATCATCAGGTTGTCGGAGTAGGTGGAGTGGATGCCCCATTTCTGGTGCGGGGTGATGAAGTTGAGAACGATCTCTTTCTCCCCGTTGGGTTTGAGGCCCTTGACGTGGGTGGTCTTCAGATCGATTGGCGGGCGGTAGACGCAGAGCGCCTCCCCGAAGGCCCGCATCCACAGGTGATCCTGATAGAGCTGTTGCCGGCCGGTCAGGGTCCGCCACGGGATCAGCTCGTGGACGTTGGTGTAGCCGGCCGTGTAGCAGACCTTCTCGCTTTCGATGCCCGACCAGGTCGGCGAGGTGATGATCTTGCGCGGCTGGGCCAGCAGGTCGCGGAAGCGGATCTTCTCGTCTTCCTTGGGCAGGGCCAGGTGAGTGTGCTCGCGGCCGGTCTGCTTCTCAAGGGCTTCCCAGGCCTTTACCGCAACCTCGCCATTGGTCTCCGGCGCCAGCATGAGGATCGTTTCACAGGCGTCGATGTCGGTCTCAATCTGGGCCAGGCCCTGGGTCTGACCCTCCTCAAGCACCGCGCCGTTCAGCGCCGTCAGCAGGTCCACCTCGTGGTCGGTCTTCCAGCTGATTCCCTTGCCGCCGTTGCCGGTGGCCTTGAGCAGCGGCCCTAGGGCGGTGAAGCGCTTGTAGGTGTTGGGATAGTCGCGCTCGACCACGGTGATCTGCGGCATGGTCTTGCCGGGGATCGCCTCGCACTCGCCCTTGGACCAGTCGCGGACGTCGAAGGGCTGGGCCAGTTCGGCGGCGCTGTCGTGCTGGATCGGGGTGAGAACCACGTCCTGCTCGACCCCCAGCACCTCGGGGGCCACGTCGGAGAAGGTCTTGGCGATCGCCTTGAAGATCTCCCAGTCCGACTTCGATTCCCAGGCCGGATCCACCGCCGCCGACAGCGGGTGGATGAAGGGGTGCATGTCGGAGGTGTTGAGGTCGTTCTTCTCGTACCAGGTGGCCGTCGGCAGGACGATGTCGGAATAGACCGCCGTGGTGGACATCCGGAAGTCGAGGGTGACCAGCAGGTCGAGCTTTCCCTCCGGCGCCTTGTCATGCCAGACGACCTCGTTGGGCTTGCGCCGCCCATCCTCGCCCAGGTCCTTGCCCTGGACGCCGTGGTTGGCCCCCAGCAGGTGCTTGAGGAAGTACTCGTGGCCCTTGCCCGAGGAGCCCAGCAGATTGGAGCGCCAGATGAACATGTTGCGCGGCCAGTTGGCGGGATCGTCGGGGTCCATGCAGGACATCTTCAGATCGCCGCTTTTCAGCTGGGCCAGCGCGTAGGCCTTGGGGTCCTGCCCCGCCGCCGCGGCGGCCTTGGCCACCTCCAGCGGGTTGGTCTGTAGGGCGGGCGCCGAGGGCAACCAGCCCAGACGCTCGGCCTTGGCGTTGAAGTCGATCATCGCTCCGTCCCACACACCCTCCGGCGCGGTGGGTGAGAGGATCTCGCTCATCTCGACGGTCTCGTACCGCCACTGGTCGGAGTGGGCGTAGAAGAAGGAGGTGGAGTTCTGTTGGCGCGGCGGTTTCGCCCAGTCGGTGGCGAAGGCGAGCGGGGCCCAACCGGTCTGGGGCCGCAGCTTCTCCTGGCCGACATAGTGAGCCCAGCCGCCGCCGGACTGACCGACGCAGCCGCACATGACCAGCATGTTGATGGCCGCGCGGTAGTTCATGTCCATGTGGAACCAGTGGTTCATGGCCGCGCCGATGATCACCATCGACTTGCCATTGGTCTTCTCGGCGTTGCTGGCGAAGCCGCGGGCCACGGCGATGATCTGGTCTTTCGGCACCGAGGTGATCGCCTCGGCCCACGCCGGGGAATAGGGCTCCACCTCGTCGTAGCTGGCGGGCATGTGGTCGCCGCCGAAGCCCTGGTCGACGCCGTAGTTGGCCAGGAACAGGTCGTAGACGCAGGCCACCAGGGTCTCGCCCTCGGGCAGCATCATGCGCTTGACCGGCACGTTGCGGACCAGGACGTCGGGGTGATTGGTCATGGCGAAGCCATTGGTGGCCGCCCCGCCGAAATAGGGGAAGCGCACCGCGGCGACCTCGTCGTGGACGCCCTTGAGACCCAGGCGCAGGGTGGTCTCACGGCCGGCCCCGTCCTTTTCCTCCAGGTTCCACTTGCCGTCCTCGCCCCAACGGAAGCCGATGGAGCCATTGGGGACGATGACCTCGCCGGTGGTCTCGTCGAGGGCGACGGTCTTCCAGTCGGGATTGTTGGTCTCGCCCAGCGCCTTGTCGAACTCGGCGGCGCGCAGCAGGCGCTCGGGAACATAGGCGCCGTCCTGCGGGACCAGGCGCACCAGCATCGGCAGGTCCGAGTACTTCCGCAGGTAGTCGCGGAAATAGGGCACCTGGCGGTCGATGTGGAACTCCTTGAGGATCACGTGGCCGAAGGCCATGCCCAGCGCCGCGTCGGTCCCCTGCTTCACCGGCAGCCACAGGTCGGAGAACTTCGAGGCTTCCGAATAGTCGGGGCAGATCACCACCGACTTGGCGCCGCGGTAGCGGGCCTCGGTGTAGAAGTGAGCGTCCGGCGTGCGGGTCTGCGGGACGTTGGAGCCCCAGAGGATCATGAACCCGGAATTGAACCAGTCAGCGCTCTCGGCGACGTCGGTCTGCTCGCCCCAGGTCTGTGGCGAGGCCGGCGGCAGGTCGCAGTACCAGTCGTAGAAGGATCCGCAGACCCCGCCGAGCAGCTGCAGGTAACGGGCGCCGGCGGCGTAGGAGACCATCGACATGGCCGGGATCGGCGAGAAGCCGAAGATGCGGTCGGGCCCCCACTCCTTGACGGTGTAGGCGTTGGCCGCGGCGATGATCTCGGTGACCTCGTCCCAGGTCGCGCGGATGAAGCCACCCGCGCCGCGCATGGTCACATAGGAGGCGCGCTGGGTCGGGTTCTTCTGGATCGAGGCCCAGGCGGCGACCGGGCTGAGGGTGGCCCGCGCGGCGCGCCACAGCTTCAGCAGGCGCGAGCGGATCAGCGGGTATTTCACCCGGTTGGCGGAGTAGAGGTACCAGCTGTAGCTGGCGCCCCGGGCGCAGCCGCGCGGCTCGTGGTTGGGCAGCTCCGGCCGCGTGCGCGGATAGTCGGTCTGCTGGGTCTCCCAGGTGACGATCCCGCCCTTGACGTAGATCTTCCAGGAGCAGGAGCCCGTGCAGTTCACCCCGTGGGTGGAGCGAACGACCTTGTCGTGCTGCCAGCGGCGCCGATAGGCCTCCTCCCACTTGCGATCCTCGTCGGTGAGGACGCCGTGGCCGTCGGAGAACAGCTCGGTCTTGCGGGCGAAGAAGGTCAGGCGATCAAGGGTATGGCTCATGCCACGATTTCCATCTTCGAAGGGGTTTGGGGCGCGTGCAGCAGCGAGGACTTGCGGGCGTAGAAGCCCCAGTTCACCGCGACGCAGCTGAGGTAGAAGGCCAGGAAGACCAGCAGGGCGGCGCTCGGCCCGCCGGTGGCCTTCATTGCGTTGCCGAAGGCCAGCGGGATGAAGAAGCCGCCGAAGGCGCCGATGGCCGAGCTGAAGCCGACGATGGCCGCCGACTCCATCTCCGCCGCCTTCAGGCGCGCGGCCGGATCGGCTTGCGGCAGCAGCCGGGGCATGTCGGCCCGCACGATCGCGGGGATCATCTGGAAGGTCGAGGCGTTGCCGACCCCGGTCCAGAAGAACAACCACATGAAGCTGGCGAAGAAGATCGGGAAGGATGGCGCCGCGCCGAAGCCGCCGACGCTGTACATTACCGAGAGCACGCCCAACGCCAGGGCGATGAACACCCAGTGGGTCACGTTGTGGCCGCCGAACTTGTCGGACACCCAGCCGGTGAGCGCCCGCGAGGCCGCGCCGACCAGCGGGCCCAGGAAGACCAGCTGCATGGCTTGGACGTCAGGGAACAGCGTCTTCATCAACAGCGGAAAGGCCGCCGAGAAGCCGATGAAGGAGCCGAAGGTGCCGATGTAGAGCCAGCAGATGACCCAGTTGTGCTTACGCTTGAAGACCACCGACTGCTCAGCGAAGGAGGCCCGCGCCGAGGCGATGTCGTTCATGCCGAGCCAGGCCAGGCTCCCGGCGATGAGAATGAAGGGGACCCAGACGAAGCCGGCGTTCTGCAGCCAGATCGTGCTGGACACGCCCTTCTCCACCACGGTCTGGGGCGCGCCCACCAGGGGCAAGAACATCCCGACCCCGATCACCACCGGCACCAGGAACTGCATGACGCTCACGCCAAGGTTCCCGAACCCGGCGTTGAGAGCCAGCGCATTGCCCTTCTGGTTCTTCGGGAAGAAGAACCCGATGTTGGCCATCGAGGACGCGAAGTTGCCGCCCCCCAGGCCGCAGAGCAGGGCCAAGACCACGAACACCTCATAGGGCGTGGTGGGATCCTGCACGGCCAGGCCGATGCCGATCGCCGGAATCAGCAGGGACAGGGTCGTCAGCGTCGTCCACAGCCGGCCGCCGAGGATCGGGACCATGAAGGTGTAGAAGATCCGCAAGGTCGCCCCCGACAGGGCGGGCAGAGCGGTGAGCCAGAAGAGCTGCTCGGTGGTGAACTTGAAGCCGACGAGCTTCAGCTTGGCCACCACCATCGACCACACCATCCAGACCGAGAAGGCCAGGAGCAGGTTCGGAATCGAGATCCAGAGATTGCGGCTGGCGATCGTCTTGCCCGATCCCGACCAGAAGGCCGGGTCCTCGGGACGCCAGTCGGTCAGGACATGGCGGGCGGGTTTGCGGGAAGCCATCAAGGCGCTCCTCTTGCTGAGGTCGCCGCGCGAGCGCGGGCGGGCGCACCGGAAACCGGGCGCGGTTGAAGGTCGGCGTGCAGCGACGCCATCTCGGGAAGTTCAGGCAGCTCACCGAGCTGCGGGGCGCCGGCGCGCTCCATCCGGCGGATCGCGAAGTGCATCCAGGTCAGGGCGCTGGCCACCAGGACGAACAGCAGCATGAAGCAGCTGGTCCAGACCCCGGTCAGGTCATTCAAGGCCCCGAAGGCGATGGGCAGGACGAAGCCCCCCAGACCGCCCACCATGCCCACCAGCCCCCCAACCGAGCCGATGGTGCCGGGGTAGTAGACGGGGATGTGCTTGTAGACCGCCGCCTTCCCCAGGCTCATGGCGAAGCCGAGGCAGAACAGCAGGACGATGAAAGGAACGAGCCCGGTGGCCAGCCGGAAAGCGATTGGCCCGCGGACCCCGTCCACCACATAGCTGGTGGGCGGGTAGGACAGCAGGAAGGTGGCCACCACGCTGATGCTGAAGGTGATGTACATCACCTTGCGCGCGCCGATCCTGTCGGAGAGCCAGCCCCCGAACACCCGGAACAGGGAGCCGGGGATCGAATAGGCGGCCGCGAGCATGCCGGCGGTGCGGATATCCAGGTGATAGACCGCCACCAGGTAGTGAGGCAGCCAGAGCGCCAGGGCCACGAAGGCGCCGAAGACGAAGAAGTAGTAGAGGGCGAAGCGCCAGACCTGCAGCTTCATAAGCGGCGCGAACTGCATCGCCGCGGCGACCGGCTTGGCGCCGGTCCGGCGGCGTTCCAGGAGTTCGGGATCGTCACGGGTCAGCAGGAAGTAGACCACCGCGATCACCGCCAGGGCCGCGGCCCAGACCTGGGCGACCGTCTGCCAGCCATAGGCGATCATCACGAAGGGGGCGGCGAACTTGGTGACCGCCGCGCCGACATTGCCGGCGCCGAAGATGCCGAGTGCGGTGCCCTGCTTGGTCTTCGGGAAGAACTTCGAGACATAGGCCACGCCGACGGCGAAGGACCCGCCGGCCATGCCGACCCCAAGCGCCGCCAGCAGGAACTGCGGATAGGTCTGGGCGTGGGAGAGCAGGAAGGTGGCGAGCGCCGCCGACAGCATCACCACCAGGTTCACAACCCGGCCGCCATACTGGTCGGCCCAGACCCCCAGGACGATGCGGACCAGGGAGCCGGTGAGGATGGGCGTGCCGGCCAGCAGGCCGAACTGGGCCTCGGTGAGGCCGAGGTTCTGCTTAATCTGCACCCCGATGATGGAGAAAATCGTCCAGACCGCGAAGCACGCGGTGAAGGAGAAGGTGCTCATCCAGAGCGCCATGCCGGCGCCGGGGGCGTTATCTGTGGTGGCAGGCGCGACTGCGTTGCTCAACTTGTCCCCCGGCCTCTGCGTAGCGGGGCCAGACGCCCTCGCTTCGCCCACGTCTATGCCGTTGGCCGGGAGGCTTTGAATTGATGATCGTCAAACAAAATCCCTGATCTTGCTAGTTTCAGGATGCCAAGGTCACGAATAGTGGGCTCAATTTACATTTTTCGGACGCTCGATTAACGTCGTTAGCGACAACGAATAAAAAATATCAAGTGACTTTGCTGACTGCGACGCATTGGCGTCACTTGATCCAGGTCAAGGCTCGACTCGCCGGCCTGGCCGATGGGTGATCGAGGTAAGAGGACCACACGAATGTCGATGCGAACCGTGGACGTAGAGCGCGTCAAGGGCCTCGCCCTGTTCTCCGGCGTCTCGGACGAGACGTTCAGCGCGGTGACCGCCGGCGCCTTCCTGCAAAAATTCCCGGCCGGCACCACCCTCCTGCACGAGGGCGATCCAGTAGACTTCCTCTATGTCCTGCTCGACGGGCTGGTGGAGCTGGAGGGCACCTGGAACGATAAGGAGACCACCCTGGCGGTGCTCCGGCCGGTCTCAACCTTCATCTTCGCCGCCGTCGCCCTGGACGCCGACGCCCTGATGAGCGCCCGCACCGTCGAGCGGTCGGACATCCTCATGCTCTCGGGCGAGACCCTGCGTCGGGCGATGCAGACCGACCCCCACTTTAGCTATGCCGCGGCTCTTGAACTCGCCGGCTGCTATCGCGGCCTGGTGCGTTCGCTGAAGAACCAGAAGCTTCGCGGCGGCGCCGAGCGCCTGGCCAACTACCTGATCACCCAGAAGGTGCGCCAGGGCGGAGGCGAGACCTTCACCCTGCCCCACGAGAAGCGCCTGCTGGCCTCCCTGTTGGGCATGACACCGGAGAACCTGTCGCGCGCCTTCGCCACGCTCACCGGCTACGGCGTGGTGGTGAACGGCCCGGAGGTGACCATCGCCCGGCCGGTGGTGCTGGAGCGCCTGGCCAAGCCCGATCCGCTGATCGACAATCACCAGCCTCCTGGCGCGACGCCCGTGGGCAAGGCCGAGCGGGAACTCTGGTCCGCCCGCGCCAGCTAGCCGCCGAATTGCGACAGATTGCGGGTGTCCCCGGCTTGGTCGCTGGCGAGGTCGTGGCCCTGAGTCTTGCCCGTCAGCGCCTGGGCGATCCGGGCCGCCAATAGGTCCGAAGCCCCCTCACCCGCATCGACGGCCAACAGGTCGCGCAGATTGACCCCGCCCTGGCCGAACAGGCACAGGCGCAGCAGCCCCTGGGCCGTCACCCGCAGGCGATTGCAGCCGTCGCAGAAGCCCGCGCCATAGGGGGCGATTAGGCCGATCCGCCCGGCGAAGTCGCGATGCCCGTACTCCGTCGCCGGGCCATCATCGGAAGCCCGGGCGCGGGCGCTCCACCCCTCCTGGGCCAGCCAGGTTTTCAGCCGCTCGCCGCTGACATGCTGGTCGGCGAAATAGGCCGCATTGTCGGCTGTGCGCATCAATTCGATGAAGCGGACGGCCACCGGACGGCGGCGGACAAACTCGGCGAAGTCGGTGAAGCCGTTCTCCAGGCTGTCGCGGAGCAGCACCGCGTTGACCTTCACCGTCGGGACCCCGATGGCGAGCGCCTGGTCGAGGCCGGCCACCACCTGATCAAGACGGTCGTGGCCGGTCAGGCGAGCAAAGGCCTGGGGGTCCAGGCTATCGATGGAGATGTTGAGATTGGTCAGGCCCGCGGCGCGCCAGCTGGCCACGTGGCGGTCCAGGTTCCAGCCGTTGGTGGTCATGGCGACCTTGGCGATCCCGGGGACTTCAGCGACCCGGGCGATGATCTGGCCGATGTCCTTGCGCACCGTGGGTTCGCCCCCGGTGAGCCGCACCTTCTCGATCCCGAGCCGCTGGAAGGTGGAGACCAGCCTGCCGATCTCCTCGACGCCGAGGAAGGCGGGGCCCGCGGTCTTCCGGTAGCCGTCGGGCAGGCAGTAGGTGCAGCGGAAATTGCACACCTCGGTCACCGAGAGGCGCAGGTAGCGGAAGCGGCGGCCGAACCCGTCGATCAGGGACTCCATGGGGACAGGTTCCTCGCGAGACAGAAGAGGCGCCGGTTTCCCGGCGCCCCAAGACCCGGCGGATCACCGGTGTCGACGTCGCCCAAGCCGACGCCGGAGGGAGGATTGGCGTCGCGCGCAACGGGCGGATCGAGGATGAGCCTAGGCGGCTGGGCCCGCCCTGGGTATGACGGCTGAGGGTCGCCGCCTTGACTTCGGTTAAGCCGGAACCGCCCTGCCCCGCGGCCGGGCTGGCCATCCCAGCAACATCGGCCCGTAGGCCACGGCGAAGCCGCCGAAAGCCGCGCTCCAGAGCACGCCGGAAATCGCCAGCAGGGCTGTCCCCCCCGCCCCTCCGAACCCGGCGCCGACTCGAACCAGGGCGGCGGCGTTGATCAGCAGGTAGATGGCCAGCGTCCAACCATCGGCGACTCGGGGCCGGCCGCTGTGGCCGCGAGTGGCCCGGGTCATCATGGCCAGGGTCATGACCCCCACCGCGCCCGCCGTCAGGGCATGGACTCCCGCGGTGCGCGGCACGCTGTCCGGCGCCAGGATGGTGAGGCCGGTCAGGATCAGTCCGATCCCCAGCCAAGCGTAGCCAAGGTGAAGGATCCAGACCAGCGGCTCGGTCAGGGTCCGCAGCCCCTGCCAGCGCGCCAGGCGGGCCAGGGCCGCAAGGCCCGCGGCCGTCAGCAGCCCGCCGGCCAGGGGGCTTTCGGGAGCCGCCGTCCAGGAGACGGCGGCCAGGCCGGTGAGGATCAGGGCGGCCGTGTCGGCGCGATCGGCGGGGGCGGGCAGCGGGCCGGGCGCATGCTGGGTCAGCCAGTTGCGGGTGAAGCTCGGAGTCACCCGCCCGCCGATCAGGGCGATGAGCAGGGCCACGGCGCCCAGAGCGGCCCGTTGCGCGACCGCCTCGGGCGCGAGCCCCCCCAGGTGGAAGGCGATATTGGCGCAGGCCAGCACAGTGACCAGGCCGCAGACGGCCAGGTTGCGCCAGTTTCGAGCGGCCAGGACCTCTCGCCAGATCACGCTCGCGAAGACCACCAGAAAGGCGCTGTCGACCAAGCTCGCCCAGACCCCGAGTTCGGTGGCCGCCAGCATCGCCAGGCGCCCGGCCAGCCAAAGGCCAGACAGGGCGGCGAGCGGCGCGCCCATCACGGGCAGGCGTCCGGTCCAGTTGGGGACGGCGGTCAGCAGGAAGCCGGCGACGATGCCGGCCAACACCCCAAACAGCATCTCGTGGATGTGCCACTCGCGGGTGAGCGCGGTCCAGGGCAGATAGCCCGTGAAGGACAGCAGCCAGAGGGGAACGGTCAGCGCCGCCCAGATCGAGGCGGCGAGGAAGAAGGGGCGGAAGCCGTAGCTGAAGAGCTTCGGCCCCCGGTAGGCGCGCCGATCGGCGGCGGTGGCCATGGGGGACTCCGGTCGTCTAGAGGACGGGCCTTCCTTCTAGTCCCGTCCCCGCCCGCCGCCCTTGTCGGACATCAAGCGGCGACCTTGCTCATGCGCATTTGGAGTAGCCGCAGCCGAAGCAGGTGTCGCAGCCCTCCTTGCGGACCAGCTCCAGCCCGCCGCACTGCGGACAACAGGCCTTGCCCGATGTGTGGGCGTGGGGCGCCATGGCGGCGTGAGCCGGCGCCGCGGCGGCCTCTATCCTCAGGTGGCGCTCGATCACGCCGCCGATGGCCGCAGGTAGGGACGGCACATAGCGCCCGTCGATCCAGCCGCCGCCGCTGGGGTCGAACACCGCCTTCAGCTCCTCGGCCACGAAGGCCACGTCACCGCCCCGGCGGAACACCGCCGAGATCATTCGCGTCAGGCCGAGCGTCCAGGCGTAGTGCTCCATGTTCTTGGAGTTGACGAAGATCTCGAAGGGGCGTGGCCCTTCCCCGATGTCGGCGTCGTTGATGGTGACGTAGACCGCGTGCGCGCTCTGCGGCCATTTGATCTTGTAGGTCGCCCCCTGCAGGACGTCCGGCCTCGGCGAGAGCTTGGGTTCGGCCGGCTCGGCCGCCCCGGGCGTCGGCGCCACCGAGAGCACCGATCCGGTGACGGCGTTGGGGCGGTAGGTGGTCAGGCCCTTGCAGCCCAGACGGTAGCCTTCGAGATAGATGTCGGAGAAATCGGCGAAGGCGATATCTTCCGGACAGTTCACGGTCTTGGAGATCGAACTGTCGATGCAGGTCTGGGCCGCGGCCTGCATACGCAGGTGGTCGGCCGGGGCCAGGTCCTGGGCGCTGACGAACAGCTCGGCGGGCGGCTCGACCTCGCCCTTCAGCCCGCGCCAAACCGAGAGCGCATAGTCCTCCACCTGCTCCTCCCGCGAGGAGCCGTCGCGCTGACGCACCTTGCGGGTATAGGCGTAGGCGAAGACCGGCTCGACGCCCGAGGAGACATTGCCCGCCAGCAGCGAGGTCGTGCCGGTGGGGGCTATGGAGGTCAGGCAGCCGTTGCGCAGCCCATGCTGGGCGATCAGGGCGCGGGTCTCCTCGTCGAGATCGCGCAGGTTGGGCCTCTCCAGGATCTGCGGGTCGTAGAGCGGGAAGCTGCCCTTCTCGGCGGCCAGCTCAGCCGAGGCGCGATAGGCCTCGCGCTTGATCACCGTGAGCCAGCGCCGGGTCAGGGCCACGGCCTCGTCCCCGCCATAGCGGGCGCCGCAGAACAGCAGGGCGTCGGCCAGGCCGGTGACGCCGATGCCGATCCGCCGTTTGGCGCGCGCCTCGGCCGCCTGCGCCTCCAGCGGGAAGCGCGAGATGTCGATGACATTGTCCAGCATGCGGACCGCGGTGCGGGTCAGCCCCCCCAGCCGCGCCTCGTTCAGTTCGGCGCCGTCCGAGAAGGGCGCCTCCACCAGCCGGGCCAGGTTCAGCGACCCCAGCAGGCAGGCGCCGTAGGCCGGCAGCATCTGCTCGCCGCAAGGATTGCTGGCCAGGATCTCCTCGCAATAGGCCAGGTTGTTGTTGGCGTTGACCCGGTCGATGAAGATCACCCCCGGCTCGGCGGCGTCATAGGTGGCGGTCATCAGCCGCGCCCAGAGGTCGGCGGCCCGAACATTGCGGTGGATCTTTCCGTCGAACACCAGGGGCCACTCGGCGTCGGCCGCCAGGGCCTGCATGAAGGCGTCGCTCACCAGGACCGAGAGGTTGAAGTTACGCAGACGGCCAGGCTCGCGCTTGGCGTCGATGAAGGCCTCGATGTCGGGATGATCGATGCGCAGGCAGCCCATCATCGCCCCCCGGCGCTGCCCCGCCGACAGGATGGTGCGGCACATGGAGTCCCACACGTCCATAAAGCTGAGCGGCCCCGAGGCGTCGGCGCCAACCCCCCGGACCAGCGAACCGTTGGGCCGCACCGAAGAGAAATCCATGCCAACGCCGCCGCCCTGCTGCAGGGTGACGGCGGCCTCGCGGACGTGCTCGAAGATGGCGCCCAGGTCGTCGGGGATAGCGCCCATGACGAAGCAGTTGAACAGGGTGACCGACCGCTGGGTGCCGGCCCCGGCGAGGATGCGGCCGGCCGGCAGGAAGCGGTAGTCGGTGAGCGCCTCCATCACCTCGGCGCGGAAGGCTTCCCGGCGCTCGGGGGCCTCAGGCTCGCTCACCGCGCGGGCGACGCGCGCCCAGGTCTCGGCGACGCTGGCGTCCCCGCCCCCGCCTTGCGGGGCGAAACGGTACTTGCTGGACCAGATTTCTCCGGCGAGGGGATTGTCGAAGGCCATGGCGCTCTCTCTGCGTGGGGAGAGGCAGGCTGGCCGATTCCCTGCGGCGCACAGGTCGCGCAATGGATGTCGCAGGCCGACAAGTCGGCCAGGACTCGACTTGGCGAAAATCAAGCCGGCGTCCGGCGCGGTTCAAGGCGCTTCGCGCACAGGCGGCCTAGTCTCCCCCCAATTGAGGAGACCGCCATGATCCCGATCCCCACCCCTGAGCTCAATCTATGGGCCCGCGAAATGGTCCGACGATCACCCGAGGCCAACGACGTCTTTCGGCTCCCGGGCCCGCTGACCACGGTTGAAAAGCTCGAGCGCGACCTGACCCGCGCGCCGCGGGGCGACAAGGCCGCCGACCGCGCGGCCCCCAAGCTCATTGAGCACATCCTCGAACGCTATCACGAGGTCCATCGGCAGGAGTTCCCCCTGGCCATCGAGCTGGCGCGCACCGTGGAGCGGGTCCACGCCGCCGACGCCGACTGCCCGCGCGGCCTGGCCGACCACCTGGCGATCATGGCGGACGATCTGGAAGGCCATCAGCGCAAGGAGGAGAACATCCTCTTCCCCACCATGCTGGCCGGCTCCTGCGGCGTCCTGCGCTTTCCCATCTCCCGGATGATGTCCGAACATGACGATGTCTATGATCAACTGGCCCGCCTGGCGGCCCTGACCAAGGACTTCACCCCGCCTGGGGAGGCCTGCCATACGTGGCGCGCCCTCACCCAGGCCTGCAAGAAACTCGATCGCGATCTGCGCGAGCACATGCGCCTGGAGAACGAGGTCCTCTTCCCCCACTTCCTCTGACCGAAGTCTGAGACCGGGCTCAGACGCCCTCAGAGATCGAGGACCTCGACCCCATCGCCAACCGCCGCCGCGCCATCTCCGGGCCGGCGGCGGATCAGCAGGTCGGCCAGGGCCAGAGTCTTCTGTGACGAGGAGTCCTGGTCGGCGAGGGGCGAGACGCCGGTCGCGACGTTCCGCGCCCGCACGAAGGTTTCCCGATCACCGCACGCTTCCAGCCCGACAGCCAGCCGCGCGGCGCGCCAGGCCAGGGCCGTACGCGGATCCCGCCCCCCGAGCCCGGCGATCAGAGGCGCCAGCAGCAGGCGCGCCGTCACCAGGGCCGCAGTGGGATTGCCCGGCAGGCCCACCACCAGCTTGCCCCCGGCCCGCCCCAGCCAGACCGGCTTTCCGGGCTTGATGGCCACCTTGGCGAAGACGCAGTCCAGGCCAAAGGGCGCGAACATCGCCTTGGCGTAGTCCCGCTGCCCGACGGAGGCGCCGCCGGTGACCACCACCAGGTCGGCGGCCTCAAGGGCCGCGCCGGCCGCCGCCTGCAGGAGCGGAAGCTGGTCTCCCAGCCGCCGACGCCCGGCCACTTCCCCACCCCAGGCGCGCACCAGGGCGGCCAGACCGAAGGAGACGCTCTCGGGAATCGACCCGCCGACGCCCGTTCCGTGGCCGGGTTCATGCAATTCATCGCCGGTGCTGAGGATCATCACCCTGGGCCGGGACACCACCTCAACCTCGGACAGGTCGGCCGCCGCCGCCGCGATCAGCCGCTGCGGCGTAAGCCGCAGGCCCGCCGCCAGGAGTTCGTCGCCTGCCCGGAAGTCGCAGCCGGCCGCGCGGACATGCCGCCCGCCGCAGGGCGCCTGAGCGAAAAACGCCACAGGCCCCTCATCGCCCACCACTTCCTGCATCACCACCCGGTCGGTCCCGGCCGGCAAGGGGGCGCCCGTGAAGACGCGCACGCAGGCGCCGCGCGCCAGCGCTTGGTCAAGGCCATGACCGGCATAGGCGGCGCCCATCACCGGCAGCCGGACAGGCCCGCCCGCCAGGTCGGCCTCGCGCACGGCGTAGCCGTCCATGGCCGAGACCGCGACGGCGGGGGACGACCACTGCGCCACCACCGGAACGGCGAGGACCCGGCCATCGGCCTGGTCGAGCCCGATCCGCTCATTGGCAAGAGGGCGGGCCAGGGTGGCAACCAGGGCCACAGCGTCGTCGAAGCTGATCAATTGCAGACGCCCCGATAGCGCGGAATCTGGCCCACCAGCGAGCAGGGGCGGAACCGGCTGTCGAATTCCTCGGCCAGCACCAGGTCCCAGGCGTCCTTGCAGGCGCCGGTCGAACCGGGGACGCAGAAGATGAAGGTCTCGCCGATCTGACCGGCCAGGGCGCGCGACTGCAGGGTCGAGACCCCCACCGTGCCCCGGCTCGCCTGGTGAAAGACCACCGAGAAGCCGTCCATGGTGCGATCCAGCAAGGGCGTGACCGCCTCAGGCGTCACGTCACGGGGCGAGAAGCCGGTGCCGCCGGTGGTCAAGATCACGTCCACATCGGCCGCCTCCGCCCAGGCCCGAACCTGGGCCCCGATGGCCTCGACGTCGTCAGTGACGATGGCGCGGCCAGCCAGGACGTGACCCGCGCTGGTCAGTCGGTCGGCCAGCAGGCCGCCGGAGGTGTCGGTGACCAGAGTCCGGGTGTCGGAGATGGTCAGGACCGCGATGTTCAGCGGGTGAAAGGGCAACCGTTCGTCGATGCCGGTCTTCATGGGGTGTCGGTTCCAGGATTATGGGTCTAGGCCGGAGTCGGGACCTGCCCGGCGTCCAGCGGCGCGCCGTCGCGCCAGGCCCGCAGGCGGGCGCCGTGGCGGCCCATCTCCAGCTTGGCGATGGCGCGCTTGTGCACCTCGTCGGGACCGTCGGCGATCCGCAGGGCGCGCATGCCGGCATAGGCCCGGGCCAAGCCGAAGTCCTCCGACAGACCCGCCCCGCCATGTGCCTGCATGGCGTCGTCCAGCACCTTCAGGGCGGTGCGCGGCGCGGCCACCTTGATCATGGCGATCTCAAGCTGAGCAGCCTTGTTACCGACCTTGTCCATCATGTCGGCGGCCTTCAGGCACAGCAGGCGGGTCATCTCGATCTCCAGCCGCGCCTCGCCGATGCGTTCCTCCCAGACGGACTGGTCGGCCAGGCGCTTGCCGAAGGCGACCCGTGACAACAGACGATCGACCATCTTCTCTAGAGCCACCTCGGTGGCGCCGAGCGCCCGCATGCAGTGGTGGATGCGGCCGGGGCCCAGCCGGCCCTGGGCGATCTCGAATCCGCGCCCCTCCCCCAGGATCAGGTTCTCCACCGGGACGCGGACGTCGCGCAGCATCACCTCGGCGTGGCCGTGGGGCGCGTCGTCATAGCCGAACACCGGCAGCATGCGGACCACCTCGAAACCTGGCGCGTCGGTGGGGATCAGGATCTGGGACTGCTGGGAATGGCGGGCGCCCTCGGGATCCGTCTTGCCCATCAGGATGGCCAGCTTGCAGCGCGGGTCGCCAATGCCCGAGGACCACCACTTGCGGCCGTTGATGACGTAGCTGTCGCCGTCGCGGCGGATCGAGGTCTGGATGTTGGTGGCGTCGGAGGAGGCCACGTCGGGCTCAGTCATCAGGAAGGCCGAGCGAATCTCGCCGTCCATCAGCGGCCGCAGCCACTGGGCCTTCTGGTCGGGCGAGCCGTACTGGCGCAGCACCTCCATGTTGCCGGTGTCCGGCGCCGAGCAGTTGAACACCTCCGAGGCGAAGCTGACCCGGCCCATCTCCTCGGCGCAGAGCGCATATTCCAGGTTGCTGAGGCCCGGCCCCTGGAAGTCGTCGCCGTCATGCTCCGACGGATTGAGGAACAGGTTCCACAGCCCCTCGGAGAAGGCCCGCGCCTTCAGCTCCTCGACGATGGGGATGACGCTCCACCGCGCGGCCCCCTCGCGGGCGGTCTGCTGCTGATAGATCGGGATGGCGGGATAGATTCGGTCGGCCATGAAGGTCCGGACGCGGTCGCGCCACATGGTCTCACGCTCGGAAAGGCCAAAGTCCATGGGCAGGCTCCCTCTAGATCGGGGGCGAACCTAGGGCCACCGCCGGTCCGACGCCTTGATGGGCGTCAACCCGCCGCTCGACGATAGTCACACCGCGCGGTTCCGACGTTCAGGGCGACGAATTTCCAGGAGGGAGGTGGATGTCGGCACGTCCCGTTGGCCGGCGCCGCGCAGGCCTTGGATGGCCTCCCAATACCCCATCAAGGCGATCGGACCCTCGACTTGACCTCCGTCAATGCAAAGGATGGCGCGCCGGCGTAGTTGATGGGCATGACGGATCGCTCGCACTTCGAGCAGCTTCTGCTTGAGGCTGCCAAACAGCCCGAGAAGCAACGCCTGCTGTTCGTGTTCGCCCGCGCGGGGCTGCCCGATCACCCCAGCCTGCAACAGAGCGAACGCTTCCGTTCAGGTGAAGGCGGCACACTGACGCCGCTCATGTGCGTGGACAAGGACCCTTCCGAGCTCCGGGACTTCGACGCCCTGTCAGCGGAGGCCGCACGGGCAGGCCCGCCCTGGCAGGTGGTGTTCGCAGCCGGTCTCGGCGGCGTGGCGGGACGGCCTCCGACAGAAGCGCAAATTGCGCCGGCCCTTGAAAAGATGGTCCATGCCATATGGTCCGGCAGCGTCGGGCAGTTCGCAGCCTTCGACCCCACCGGCGCCTCATTGAGCTTCGGCTGATACGATCGCTGAAGGCTCGGCCGACGGCCGGATCGTCACAGTCGGCTGTACCGTGGGGAAGCGACGACAGTGCCGGCGGCGCCAATCAAGCCGCTGTTGTTGAACGGACGTCGACGGAAGCGTGCTGGTGGGCCCGGTAGGACTCGAACCTACAACCAGACCGTTATGAGCGGTCGGCTCTAACCATTGAGCTACAGGCCCTGCAGCGCGGCCTGCGGGTTACCATGGGCTGCACGCGCATTAAAGCCGCCGTTCAGCTTGGCCTTGTCATGAAGGAACCAGCCGCCCCGCTCGCCGTTGAGCGACGGGGCGGTTACAGTCAAGCTCGCACCCCCATGGGAGACTAAAATGAAAACCCTCGTCCGCGCCGGCGCCCTTAGCCTGCTCCTGGCCACCACGGTCGCGGCGCCCGCCGCCCTGGCGCAAACCGCCCCGCCCGCCGCCGACAGCATGTTCCGGTCCCCCACCCTGAACCTCTCGGCCTATGGCGAGACCCGGGTCGCGCCGGACATGGCCACCATCAACCTGGGTGTGAACACCGAGGCCCCGACGGCCGCCGCCGCCATGGCCGCCAACGCCACCCAGATGAACAGGATCTTCGCCGCCCTGCGCAGGGCCGGCGTCGCCGACAAGGACATCCAGACCTCGGGCCTGAACCTGAACGCGCAGTACGACTATGTGGAGAACAACCCGCCCCGCCTGCGCGGCTACCAGGCGACCAACCAGGTGACCGTCACCGTCCATGACCTGGCCCGCCTGGGCTCGGCCGTCGACGCCACGGTCAGCGCCGGCGCCAACCAGGTGAACGGCATCTCCTTTGGGCTGAATGACCCCACCGCGGCCGAGAACGCGGCCCGCGAGGAGGCGGTCAAGGCGCTGTCGGCCAAGGCCAACCTCTATGCCCGCGCCACCGGCTATCGCGTCGGACGCCTGGTCACGCTCAGCGAAGGCGGCGGCTACACGCCGCCCTCCCCGATGCCGATGATGGCTATGGCGCGGATGGAAAAGGATAGCTCCACCCCGGTCGCCGGCGGCGAGCTGCGGGTGCGGGTGGACGTCACAGCGCTCTACGAGCTGACCCGCTAGGGACGACCTTTCCTCCCCTGTGAAGCGCAGCCGAACGGGGGAGGAAAAGGGAGCCAGACTCCCTAGCGCTGGATCAGGCCGACCTTCACGAAGGCGTTCTTCAGCTTGTCCGCGACCACCACCCCGGGCGGTGTGTTGGGGCCTTCCATGGCGGCGGCGTAGACCAGCTCGTCACGGGTCTCGATGGGACCGGCGGCCCAGGCCACGCTGCGCGCGCCGTCCGGCGAACTGGCGCAGCTGGCGTTCACCGCCTGCCGGCCCTTGGCGGTGAGGTGCAACAGGTCTTCCAGGGTCCGGGTGGCGCCGTCGCAGGCCGGCAGCACCCGCCCGCAGGTGACGTTGGAGCCGAAGCGGTGGACGGTGTCGCCCGAGCCGGCCTCGCCGATCAGAACGCAGGTGCCGGGGTCGCCGATGGTGGCGTTGATCGCCGCGTCCAGCGCCCCCGCATCCACGCCCTTCAGCGCCGACGGCGAACAGGCGCTCAGACCCAGCGCCAGGACCGTCGCCAGGGCGAGCCGACCGTTCACGCGGCCTTCTTCATCTCGTTGGCGTCGTCCAGCAGCACGACGGTGGGGGAATAGTTGCGGGCCTCCTCAGCCGGCAGCATGCCGTAGGTCACGATGATGACCTTGTCGCCCTTCTGCACCAGGCGGGCGGCGGCGCCGTTGACCCCGATCACCTTGGAGCCGCGCGGCGCCTCGATGGCGTAGGTGGTGAAGCGGGCGCCGGTGGTGATGTTCAGCACGTCCACCTGCTCGTGCGGCAGGATGCCCGAAGCGTCCAGCAGCTCGCGGTCGATGGCGATGGAGCCCTCATAGTCCATGTCGGCCTGGGTCACCGTCGCGCGGTGCAGCTTGGCCTTCATCAGGGTCACCAGCATGGGCAGTCCTTAATCACTTGGGCGCGGGAGGGGAGCGGCGCCCCGCGACAGGGACGTGCATATAGCCAGCAAGTGGGGTCGGTTCAATTGCCGCGACGCAACAAAGCTGACCTTGCGTCAACCTCGGGCGCGGCGCCGCGCCTCAATCAACGGGTGAATTCGGCGGCATTTTGCGCGTTTTGGCGCGAAAACCAGATTGGGGATACAACCCCGGGTTAACAGCGCGGCGCAAATAGGCGAGACTTTGACATTGACGTGATGGCGGGGGGCCAATGCGAAATCCGAAGATCCGGGGCTTGATCGCGGCGGGCGCAACCCTCGCCGCCGTCACCGCCAGCGCCCAGGTGGCGCCGACCCCCACGCCGCGCCCCGTCATCGCGCCCGTCACCCGTCCGCCCGGTGGTCCGGGAGGCGTCGATTGGGCCGCTGCGGTCGGCGGGCTGCGCCAGAGCGGCGGCGGCAATTCCCCGGTCGGCCGCGGGCTCAACCAGGCCGCCGTCGACAAGACCCAGCTCCCGATCCTGCTGCCCGCCGACCCCGACCTGATGGGCGGCGCGCGGATCTATTCCTTCGGCGACTACTACTCCATCACCGCCAACCTCCCGGGCGCGCGGGTCTCGCTGACCGGGACGGCGCAGACCATGCCCCTGCCCGCGACGTCGAAACTGAACCTGCCCAATATCGGGCCCGAGCAGCTGGTGGTCCAACGCACGGTGGACGGCCAGCTGGCCAGCTTCGTGCGCTACGGCGTGCTCTACACCGCCGAACTGCGCTGTGACGCGCCGTCCGACACCCGCTGCCGGACCGAGACCTATGTGCGGTCCCTGGTGGCCAAGAGCACCGTCGTGGTGATGGGCAAGGCCGCCCGCCTGGCCGCCGGACTGGGGGCTTAGGAGATGCGCGCGCCTCTGATCTTCCTTATCCTGATCATCCTCGCGGTCCTGGCCCTGGTGGGCTACAATTCCGGCTGGTTCGGGACCCCGGCGACAGGCCCCGGCCCCACCTCGGCGGGCGACATCCTGCCGGGCGCCCCGGTGTCCGGCGGTCCTGGGGCCGAGTCCGACGAACCAGTCGGCGACGGCGGCCTCGAACAGCTTCCCGACGAGCCCCAGGGCCAGACTCCCGTCGATCCGGTCGACACCCCCGACGTTCCCGCGGCCGGAACCTTCGGCCATTTCCCGGCCGGCGAGCTGCTGCCGAAATCCGGCTCCGGCTATCTCGACCGCACCACCTGGTCGCCCCAGCTCTGCTTCCCCTTCGCCGAGGACGCCTTCGCCAATTCCCAGGTCTATGGGCCCGGCGGCGGCATGGGGCCCAAGGACAAGCCCAGCCAGTGCGACGCCACCAACTACAGCCTGCCCTGGCGCGACAACTTCTGCGAAAGCCGCGGCCATGCCAGCCCGCTCTGCGCCAACGGCAAGGGCCACCAGGGTCAGGATATCCGCCCGGCCACCTGCAAGAAGGACAAGCACTGGGTGGTCGCCGCCGAGGACGGGATCATCACCGACATGGGGACCTATACCGTCACCCTCACCGGCTCGGCCCCGCCGCACCGGGTCTACCGCTACCTGCACATGCGGATGAACCAGCTGGCGGTGACGGAAGGCGCCGTGGTCAAGGCCGGCGACAACCTCGGCAAGGCCTCCAACGACTTCGGCGGCACGCCCACCACCATCCACATGCACTTCGAGATCCGCGCCGGCGTCGCCGGGACCTCGACGGACGGCAAGGCGGTGAAACTGCACACCTTCCTGCCGCCCTATCAGAGCCTGGTGGCCGCCTACGACCGCAAACGCGCGGGACAGGCGTGTCAGTAGGGGTGGGCTTCATCTGGCGGAGCTAGGTCGGATGAGGGGGCGAATGGCCATTCCAGCAATCCCACGGCGTCATCCCGGCCGCAGCGAAGCGGAGAGCCGGCGACCCAGGGGCCGCGATCAATCCCCCTAGATCCCGGGTCTCCCCTGCGGGTCGCCCGGGATGACGTTCGTTCCTGCCCTGAGAGCGCAACGCGCCCTCATCCGTCAGCCCTTTCAGAGCCCGAACGCGTCGCGGATCATCGCCGCGTTCTGCGCCGGCGTCGTCGCCGAGGTGTCGATCTCCAGGTCGTAAGCGCGCCCCGCATGATGATCTGAACCGAGCCCGACATGACGCCGACGGTGGCGTAACCCCCGGACGGCATCAACCGACCGCGTGCGGGAAGGCCTGCAGGTCCGGGCCCACCCAGCCCCGGCGAGCCTCGACCGAGAACAGCCGCGCCTTGCTCCAATAGTCCATCAGCCAGCCGGGACGACCGAGCGGCGAGGCCATCAGGTCATCGACGATCCCATGCAGCGGATGGGCCGGCGCGTACCGGCCGAGGAAGTCCCCCGCCGCGCCGATCGAGGCCAGGGTGATGGTGTGGTGATAGCCGCCCGTGTCGGTGTTCGGGGTGTCGGTGGCCTCGTTATAGGCCCGGATCAGGCCGGGCATGTCGGCCACGACCGCGGCCAGGGGCCGGTCGCGCAGCAGCCACAGGGCCGCGGCGAAATGGGCCGCATGGGTCCATTCCGGCTTGGGCAGGGTCCGCGCGATCACGCCGTGGGCGATACGGGCCACGGCGGCGTCGGTGGCATAGAAACGGGTCATGTCTTGGGTCTCCTTCAGGGGAAGCCCGGACGGCAAAGAAAAACCCCGCCGGCCAGGCGGGGTTGGTGGCTCAGGCGATGTGGACGGGACCTATCCCGAACAGATCGCGCGCCGCCACACCGCCGCAGGACGGTGTTGCTGCTGCTGGGTGCGGGTCGGAGCGAAAGCCATGGTGACGCTTTGGCGGCCCGGCGCGAACCTGTCAACCGGCGTTACCTGACCTCGGCGTCCAGGAAGGCGCTCATATCGGCCAGGATCGGCGCCTTGCCGCGGAAGGGGCGCGACAGGGCCAGCACCGCGCCGGCGTGGTCCACCCCGGCATAGTGCTTCTCCACCACCACCCCGCCCGCCGCCCGGATCGCGGCGGCCAGCTTGCGGGTGTTGCGGGGATAGACGGTGCGGTCGGCGTCACCGGTGGCCAGGAACGCGGCCGGACTGGTCCGGCTGGCATATTGCCCCGGCTGGGTCCCGGCGAGATCGGCGGCGCCCCCGAAGGTCCGGCGGGTGATCGGCCCGTCGAGCGGCACGAAGTCATAGGGCCCCGAGAGACCCGCCACCGCCTTGATGTCGCGAGGATCGACCCCCTGGGCCTTCAGGTAGCGATGATCAAAGCCCAGCATCACGGCGTTGTAGGCGCCGGCCGAATGGCCGATCAGCACGATGCGGCCGGGATCGCCCCCGAGCGCCCTGGCGTGGTCCACCGCCCATTTCACCGCCATCGCCCCATCCTCCAGGAAGCCGGGATAGGTGACCTCGGGATAGAGTCGGTAGTCGGGCACGAGGGTCAGATAGCCCTGGGCCGCCAGGGCCTGGCCTGCCCAGCGATAGTCCTGCCGACGGCCGGAATCCCACGAGCCGCCATAGAAGAACACCGCCACCGGCGCGGGCGCCTCGGCCTTGCGCGGCGCATAGACGTCCAGCTTCTGGCGCGACAGCGGACCATAGGCCGTCCCCACATCGGCCCGGGTCGCGGGGTCCTTCGGCGTGAAGGTGGAGAACAGGGTCAGGGGCGAGCAGGCCGCCGTCAGCGCCGCGGTCGCCGCAGCCAGGCCGAGCCGGAGGGGATGGGTCATGGGCGGGGTCCGGTCGGCTGCAGGGTCCAGAGTTTTACGCCCAGAGGTCCCTGCCGGACGCAAGGTCGCCGCGCCTTTTGCTTGACGGTGCCTGCGTCACCCGGCGCAATCAGCCGGTAATCGCGCGGGCGTGTCGACCCGGCGCCAGCAGGGTGGAAACGAGTATGGACGGCGATCAATCCTTGGGCGGCTTCAATACGCAGGGCCTGGCGCAGATCGCGCCCAACCTGCAGGGCGTCGTCGACGCCGGCGACCTCTCGGGCTTCGTCACCCTGCTGTGGCGCAAGGGCGAGGTCGCCCAGGTCAACACCATCGGCCTGCGCGACATCGCCGCCGGCAAGCCGATGACCCGGGACACGATGTTCCGCATCGCCTCCATGACCAAGCCGATCACCTCCGTCGCCCTGCTGATGCTCATGGAAGCGGGCAAGGTGAAGCTCGACGACCCCATCACCAAGTGGGCGCCTGAGTTCTCGGACATGAAGGTGCTGAAGTCGCCGACCGGCCCCCTGGACGAGGTCTATGACGCGCCGCGCGAGATCACCATCGACGACCTGATGACCCACCGCTCGGGCCTGGCCTACGGCTTCACCTCGGTCGGCCCCATCGCGCATGCCTATGAGAAGGCGTTGGGCTCCCCCATCGGCAATCCGCACGCGCCGGACATCTGGATGGCCCGGCTCGCCGAACTGCCCCTCTCCTATCCGCCGGGCGAGCGCTTCCACTACAGCCACGCCACCGACGTCCTGGGCTTCCTGGTGGGCCGCATCGCCGGCATGGGCTTCCGCGAATTCCTGATGGAGAAGATCTTCCAGCCGCTCGGCATGAACGACACCGACTTCTGGTGCCCGCCGGAGAAGCGCGACCGGATGGCCAAGCTCTACCGCGTCAATCCCGAAACCGACAAACTACAAGACGTCTCCTTCATCCATGAGGACGAGGCCCCGGCCTTCTGCGGTGGTGGCGGCGGGCTGATCTCCACGGCCGACGACTACCTGACCTTCGCGCGGCTGATGCTGAACAAGGGCGAGTTGAACGGCGTGCGGCTGATCTCGCCCGAGACCTTCGACCTGATGACCACCAACCAGCTCACCGACGCCCAGCGCGCAATCCCCTTCATGGGCATTCCCTTCTGGATGGGTCAGGGCTTCGGCCTGGGCGTCTCGGTGATCACCGACCCGGAGAAGCAGGCCTGGATGGGCGCGGGCTCCAAGGGGGCCTTCGGCTGGCCCGGCGCCTTCGGCACCTGGTGGCAGGCCGACCCGGCCGAGGACATGGTCATGCTCTACCTGATCCAGAACTCCATGCCGCTCGGCCCCGAGGCCGCCAGCCAGCTGGCCACCGGCCAGCGCATGGGCGGACGCGTAGCCCTGCCGGTGTTCCAGAAGCTGGTCTACGGCGCGCTCGGGAAGTAGCTAGAAGCTACTGAGCGGGTCGCGGGCGGCGACGCACATCGCGCGGCCTTCATAGAGGTCGCCGATCAGGCTGCCGTCGCGGGCGGCGGCCTTGCGCGCTTTCTCATAGGCGATGTTCTCGGCCGGCGCCCGCTCGCCCGGGCCGCAGACCGGGGCGGTCACCTTGACGCCCTCATCGCAGAGACAGAAGTCCTCGCGCTTATCCAGACGGCTGGCGGGGACCTTACACACCGCCGGCAGGCTCTGGCCGCCCACGTCGATGCAAATTGTCCGTTCGGTCGGCGGGTTGCTCATTGGGCCGGCCAGGGCCGCGCCGGCGGAACCGGCCAGGATCAGGGCCGCGATCATCGAGATACGGATCATTGGGAACGCCTCCAGCTAACTGATCGACAGGACACACCCCGACAGTGGCGCATTTCGGGCGCGGCGTTCACCATCTTTCTAGGCGAAGGCTTTACCGCAGGGGGTCCAGGGTCAGGTTCACGGAGGGCCTGATCCATGAACCCCATCGCCACCGCCCAGTACGGCCTGTTCGCCGCCAGCCAACGCTTCGAGGCCTCCGCCCAGCGGACGGCGCAGATGGGCGACCCGGCCTTCGAGGTGGACTATACCCACGAGGCGATCGAGCAGATCACCGCCAAGACCGAGTTCAGGGCCAACCTGGCGGTGATCCGCACCGCCGACGAGATGACCGACAGCCTGCTGGACATCCTGGCCTAGGGCGATTAGCGCGGACCCATGTCCACGCGCCCGCTGTTCGTCACCCAGGTCTATGAGGCCTCCTTCGCCGCCGAGAAGGGCTTCGCGGCCTTCAACGCCGAGCTCGAAGAGGCCTGCCGCATGCTGGCCGACGAGGACCTGGCCGGCCAGCGCTGGTGCCGCGACAACGCCTATGGCGGCTACACCTCCTACGCCTCCCTCGACGACCTGCCCCAGCGGGCCAGCGTCTTCGGCGAGCTGAAAACCCGGCTCGACAAGCACGCCAAGGCCTTCGCCGCCGACCTACAGATGGACCTGGGCGGCGGCCGGCTGAAGCTGGACAGCCTGTGGGTCAATATCCTCAAGCCCGGCGCTGCCCACTCCGGCCACATCCATCCGCACAGCGTGCTGTCGGGCACGGTCTATGTGGCCACGCCGAAGGGCGCGAGCGCTCTGAAGCTGGAGGACCCGCGCCTGCCGCTGATGATGGCCGCCCCGCCCCGGCGGGCGGACGCCGACGAGACCTCAAGAACCTTCGTCTACCTGCAGCCCGAACCCGGCAGCCTGATCCTCTGGGAAAGCTGGCTGCGCCACGAGGTGCCGCCCAACGCCGCCAAGCGCGAGCGAATCTCCATCAGCTTCAACTACGGCTGGCGCTGACGACTTCGCGCTGGTCGACGTCGCCCCCGGCGGCCGGCCGGGATGTCACCGCCGCTCGCGGGCGTGGAAGATCCGGATCACGAATACCTCGGTCGCACCGAGGCGATAGCGGATGACATAGCCGTCTCTACCGTAGACCACAGCGAGTTCACGCAAGTTCGACCGCAATGGACGGCCTCGCTCAGGAAACGCCCCAAGCGATTGGATACCGTCAAGCATGGCGTCGGCGGCCGCGTGGGCGGCGCGCGGATTCTTCAGGTCCAGGAAATCGGCCAGGCGAGCAAGGTCACGGTACGCCGTGGGCGAAACCCTGACCGGGATCACGACGTCTTCGGAACGCGAGCGAGAAGGGCTTGCCGGAAGTGAGCCACCGACTCTTCGACCGAATAGGAGACGCCGGTGCGGTCGTATTCCTCGGCGATCCGAAGGTCTTCGGCGACGTCGTCATCGCCGCCCAGGCCGTCGGAGATCAGCTCGGCGGCATAGTCATCTACCGAGCGACCGGCGGCGTCCGCCGCCGCCTTGAGGCGGCGGGCGGTTTCGTCATCGAGTTTCAGGGTCAGTTCGCCGTCGGCCATGGCGTGATGCTCATCCCGACGGCGCTGATCGTCAACTGTCGAGGAAGCTGCGCAGCTTGCGCGAGCGGCTGGGGTGCTTCAGCTTGCGCAGCGCCTTGGCCTCGATCTGACGGATGCGTTCGCGGGTCACGCTGAACTGCTGGCCCACTTCCTCAAGGGTGTGGTCGGTGTTCATGCCGATGCCGAAGCGCATGCGCAGGACGCGTTCCTCGCGGGGCGTCAGGCTGGCCAGGACCCGCGTGGTGGTTTCGCGCAGGTTGGACTGGATGGCCGCATCGATGGGCAGGATCGCGTTCTTGTCCTCGATGAAGTCGCCCAGGTGGCTGTCTTCCTCGTCCCCGATCGGGGTTTCCAGGCTGATCGGCTCCTTGGCGATCTTCAGGACCTTGCGGACCTTCTCCAGCGGCATGGCCAGCTTCTCGGCCAGTTCTTCCGGGGTCGGCTCGCGACCGATCTCGTGCAGCATCTGGCGGCTGGTGCGGACGATCTTGTTGATCGTCTCGATCATGTGCACCGGAATACGGATCGTGCGGGCTTGGTCGGCGATCGAGCGGGTGATCGCCTGACGGATCCACCAGGTGGCGTAGGTGGAGAACTTGTAGCCCCGGCGGTACTCGAACTTATCGACCGCCTTCATCAGGCCGATGTTGCCTTCCTGAATAAGATCAAGGAATTGCAGGCCGCGATTGGTGTACTTCTTGGCGATGGAGATCACGAGGCGCAGGTTGGCCTCGACCATTTCCTTCTTGGCCTGACGGGCCTCGCGTTCGCCCTTCTGCACGGTCTGGACGATGCGGCGATAGTCGTCGATCGGCACGCCGGTCTCGGTGGCCAGGGCAGCGATCTCGTGGCGGATGTCGCCGATCTGGCTGGCGTCATTCTCGACGAACTTGGTCCAGCGCACGCCCAGCGGCTTGACCTGATCGCCCCAGGCGGGGTTCAGCTCGGAGCCGAAATAGGCCTTCAGGAACTCGTTGCGGCTGATGCCGTAGCTGTCGGCCAGGCGTAGCAGGCGGCCTTCAAGGCCCATCAGGCGCTTGTTGATCGCGTAGAGCTGCTCGACCAGGGCCTCGATGCGGTTGTTGTTCAGCTTCAAGGTCTTCAGGTGCTGAACGATCGCCAGGCTGGCGGTCTCATAGGCCTTGCGGTCGGCGTCGGAGAGGTCCTCGCCCTTCAGGCGTTTGCCGACCAGCTTTTCCTGCAGGGCGCGGAAGGCGTCGAACTCGGACGCGATGGCGTCCAGGGTCACCATCACGCCTTCGCGCAGTTCGGCTTCCATGGCGCTGATCGTCGGACCCGCGCCGTCGTCGAAGTCGTCGTCGTCGTCGCTCTCGCCCTTGGCCACGGCCTCGCCGTCGGCGGTGACCTCGGCTTCGGCTTCCTCGGCTTCCTCTTCCTCGGGCGGCGCGTTGGCCAGCGCCTCGGCGGCGGCGGCGGCGTTGATGCCGTTATAGGTGAGGTCGAGGTCGATGACCTCGCGCAGCAGGATGCGGCCGGTGCCCAGTTCCTCGCGCCACACCATGATGGCTTCGAAGGTCAGCGCGCTCTCGCACAGGCCGCGGATCATGGTGTCGCGGCCGGCTTCGATCCGCTTGGCGATGGCGATTTCGCCCTCGCGCGACAGCAGCTCCACCGAACCCATTTCGCGCAGGTACATGCGCACCGGGTCATCGGTCCGGTCGTAGGCGGCTTCCTTGGGGGTCTCGACGACCGCGGTCTCCTCACGGACCGCGACCTCGCCGCCCTCGGCGTCTTCCTCGGCCTCGACGACGTTGACGCCCATTTCCGACAGCATCGCCAGGGTGTCTTCGATGGCCTCGGAGGTGACTTCCTCGCTCGGCAGCACCTTGTTCAGCTCGTCCATCGTGACGTAGCCGCGGGCCTTGGCCTGCTTGATGAACTTCTTGACCCCGGCATCGGTCAGGTCGAGCAGGGGCCCGTCGCCGCCGGTGGTTTCAGTGGGTTCAGCTTCAGCCGTGGTCGTGCTCATCTAGGTCTCCGATTTCCGCCGCCACCCTCATGCAAGGGTCGGGCCGAAGATGGTGAATGGCGGTCAAAACGGGTTCGCACCCAAGTACGACCCGTCATCCGCCCTAATCGTTCCATTCTCTGATCGCGCGTTTCAGTGCGTCGCGTTCACCCTTCAGGCGCTCGAGGACCTCCATATCGGATCGACCGCGAAGGTTGCCCTTGGCGGATCCGATAGCCTCGTCGAGCGCCGCCAGCCTGGAAAGACGGGCGAAGGCCTGCGACCACTGCGATCTAGCGGCTTCGAGGGAGACATCCGATTTCATGAAGGGCGCGCCCGCTTGCGATGCGGCCCGGTCGATGTCTGTCAGTAGCGCGTTAAACCCGCAGGATGCGAGATGGCGTGTCAGGGTCGCAGAGTCAAGGTGTTCAGCGTCCAGACGCAGGCGGATGATTTCCTTGGCCAATCCTGAAAGCACCGGATCACCGAACCCCTTGGCGGTGAAGGACTCCTCCAGATGGTCGTCCAGAATCGCCGGATCGCGGATGGCGTATTGGGTGAGCGCGGCCAGGATCGGATCCAGCCGGGAACTGTGCGCCACCATGTTCCGGGTCTCCGCCAGGGCCGACTGCGGACGCATGGCTTCATCCTCAGGCTTCCAGAATCGACCCTTGGCATAGGGCCTGCGCGCCTGCTGCGGCTGGAAGGCTTGCTGCGGCTGCCGACCGAAGGTCGCGTCGAACCGCCGCAACAGTTCCTCGCGATAGGCCTGCTGCAGATCCTTGTCGGCGATGGTGGCCGCGATCTGGCGCAGGCGCCCCTTGAAACCGGCCTTGCGCTCGGGCGTGTCCAGGTTCTCCGCATCTCGCTCGCGGACGAACAGGGCCTCGACGAAGGGAACGGTGTCGGCGAGCTGGCCGCGCAGGGCGGCGGGCCCCTGCTCGCGCATCACCTCGTCGGGGTCCTTGCCGCCTTCCACCACCGCGAACTGGAAGCTCTTCCCAGGCTTGAGGATCGGTAGGGCGCGGTCGATGGCGCGACTCACCGCCTGGATGCCGGCCCGGTCGCCGTCGAAACACAGGGTCGGCTCGGCGTGATGGCGCCACAGCAGCTCCATCTGCTCCTCGGTGAGCGCCGTCCCCATCGGCGCGACGGCGGCGATCCCGGCGCGCTGGCAGGCGATGACGTCCATATAGCCTTCCACCACCGCCAGCGGCGGGGTCTCGCCCGAGGGCGCGGCGGCCAGGATCTTGCGGCTCTCGGCCAGGCCGTACAGCAGATGGCCCTTGTGGAAGAGCGAGGTCTCCGGCCCGTTCAGGTATTTGGCGCGGGCCTGCGGGTCCATCGCCCGGCCGCCGAACGAAACCACCCGGCCCCGGGCGTCGGTGATGGGGAAGATGATGCGGTCGCGGAACCGGTCATAAGGCGCCCCGCCCTCCTCCGGCGCGATCAGCATGCCGGTCTCCACCAGTTCGCCCGGATGGGCGCCCTTGGCGATCAGGTAGTCCTTCAGGGCCGTGCGGCCGCCCGGCGAGAAGCCAAGGCGGAACCGGGCCCACTCGGCCTCCGGCAGCCCCCGTCGTTCCAGATAGTCACGGGCCGCCTTGCCCACCGGACGGCGGAGCTCGGCCTCGAACCACTGGGCGGCCAGTTCAAGCCAGTCCGACAGGCCCTGGCGCTGCTTTTCCTGTTCGGCGGCGCGGGGGTCGACGGCGGGCAACGGCACCCCGGCCTCGGCGGCCAGCCGCTCCACGGCCTCCACGAAGGTCAGCCGCTCGGTCTCCTGCAGGAAGCTGATCAGGTCGCCGGTCTTGCCCGAGGAGAAGTCGAAGAACTGCCCCTTGTCGTCGTTCACATAGAACGAGGGCGTCTTCTCCTTGGTGAAGGGCGACAGCCCCACATACTCACGCCCCTGCTTCCGCAGCTTCACCGTCTTTCCGATCACATCGGACGGGCGAAGGCGGGATTTGATCTCGTCCAGGAAGTGTTCGTCGAAGCGCACGGCCTTATCTAGGCGCTAGGCAGGCATCGGTCGACAAGCTCAGTGCGGCAGATGCGCCAGCTTGTCAGGATTGCGCATCATGTAGATGCCGGCCAGCTTGCCGTCCTCGCCGGGTTGGAAGGCCACCGTCATGGGCCCGTCCTCGCGGATCAGCACCAGGCCGGGATAGCCGTTGATCCGCACGGAACGGAAACTGAGCGGGAAGACCTCGCCGCCCCGCCAGGCCAGGCCCTCCAGCAGCCTCACGATATCCTCGCGGCCGATCAGCGGGCGCAGGGCCGCCTTACGCTTGCCGCCGCCGTCGGTGACCATCACCGCGTCCTCCGCCAGCACCGCCGACAGGGCCGCCATGTCACCCTGGGCGGCCGCGGCCATGAAGGCGGCGGCCAGCTTGGCGGCCTCCTCCTGGCTGACGGTGAAGCGGGGGCGGTTGTCCTTGACATGGGCTCGGGCGCGGGCAGCCAGTTGGCGGACGGCGGGCTCGGTCTTGCCCAGGGTCTCGGCCACCTGGGCATAGTCCTCATCGAACACGTCGTGCAGCAGGAACACCGCCCGCTCCAGGGGCGACAGCCGCTCAAGGGCCAGCAGGAAGGCCACCGACACATCCTCGGCCCGCTCCACCGGATCGACCGAAAGCTCCTCGATCAGCGGCTCGGGCAGCCAGGGGCCACGGTAGGCGTCGCGTCGAGTCTTGGCCGCGCGCATCCGGTCGATGCACAGGCGGCTGGTCACCCGCACCAGCCAGGCGGCGGGGTCGGCCACATCCTCCCCGGCCCGCGTCCAGCGCAGCCAGGCGTCCTGCACGGCGTCCTCCGCCTCCGCCACCGAGCCCAGCATGCGATAGGCCAGCCGGATCAGCCGGGGCCGCTGGGCTTCGAAGGCGTCGGTATCAATCATCGGGATCAGGCCGCGATCAGATGGACGACAGGCGTGGCGATACCCGCCACCGTCACACGCGAGCAGGCCTTTCCATAGCCCAGGGCGTATTTCAGCGTCGGATACATCCGCGCGGTGGTGAGCGCGAGGCCGATGGCCACCAGCCCTTTGTCGCCCCAGCGCCGCACGATCTCGTCACGCAGGGGGTCGCAGGCGGCCATGTCGCGGGCCAGGCTGGCGTTGGCGAACCGCCAGGCGAGCGCCGCGGTCTCGCCCATGGCCGCCTCGTCCCCGGCCAGGATGGCGCGCAGCACCGTGGGCTTCACGCCCCCGGCGGCGGCCATGTCGACGGAGATCTGGGTGCAGGGCCCGCAGTCCTCCACCAGGGTTCCGGCGATCCCGGCGGCGGCCAGCGCCTCGGCGGGCGCGGCCTTGCGGTCCACCATCTGGCTGACCAAGCCGAACCTGACGAAACTCGGCGGCGAGGCGTTCAGCAGATGGCGCAGATAGGCGGCGTCATAGCCCCAGGTGCGCTCCATCTTGTCGATCTGGCCTTTCAGCAGGGCGCGCAGCATCTCAACTCTCCATGGGTCTGCGGACAAAGGCGATCCCGGCCGCGAGCAGGGTTGGCAGGAAGACGCCCGGGAAGTCGCGGATCAGATCGCCCAGCGGGCTGGCCGAACAGCTGGCGTCGAACAGATGCACGCCGCTGTGGAGGGTCAGGAACAGCGCGCCGGCTGTCAGGGCCGGCCAGCCCTGCGCCGGCCGCCAGGCGAACCAGGCCAGGCCCAGCGCCGCCACCAGATAGGCCGCACCGATATCGCGGACGAAGTGGGGGTTGAAGGCGCCGGTGCTCGAAACCCCCGGCACGGCGTCGTACCAGGCCAGCGGCGCCCCCAGCATGAAGAGGCCGTTGCCCCCCAGGATCACGGCCAGAACCACGGCGATGATGCGTGTCATCGAAACCCTCCCGATCAACACCCCAAGGACGGGGCCGACCGGGCGGCTGTGACATCAGCTCAGGTGATTTTCGCGATCCAGGCCGGCAGGTCCTTGATGGAGGCCAGCTCGACGAAGCGGGCCTGGCCGCTGGGCGCCTCGGCCAGTTCGTGCGCCCAGGTCAGGGGATAGGGGACGTGGGCGGCATAGGCGCCGGCCTCCAGGGCCGGCAGGATATCCGAGCGCATCGAGTTGCCGCACATTACCGCCTCCCCCGCGCCGGTGCCATGGCGGGCGAACACGCGGCTGTAGGTGCCGGCGTCCTTCTCGCTGACGATCTCCACCGCGGCGAACAGGTCGCCCAGGCCCGAGGCCGCCAGCTTCTGCTCCTGGTGCAGCAGATCCCCCTTGGTGATCAGCACCAGCCGGTAGCGTTCGGACAGCTCGTCCAGGCAGCGCTCGACGCCGGGCAGCGGCTCCACCGGCTCGTTCAGCATCTCGCGGCCCGCCGCCAGGATCTCGCGGATCACCGAGGCCGGCGCCTCGCCGTCGCACAGCTCCATGGCGGTCTCGATCATCGAGAGCGTGAACCCCTTCACCCCGTAGCCGTAGAGCCGCAGGTTGCGCCGCTCCACCTCGGCCAGCCGCGCCTCAATCGTTTCGGGATCGGCCACCCCGGTGAGCAGGGCCGCGAACCGGTCGTGGGTCAGGCGGAACAGGGTCTCATTGTGCCAGAGCGTGTCATCGGCATCGAGGCCGACGGTGGTGATGGTCGTGGACATGGCGCCTGAATACGCCGCCCTGAGGCCGAAGGGAAAGTCGGTCAAATCCTGGGCGCCGCCGCCCACAATTTGCGCAGCAGCTATGCGCCCGGGCCGAAATGCGACCCAAGATGGGCGGTGTCGTACTTTCGCAACCAATTGGGCCTGTCGTGATCGGCGTTGATTTGGTGATTCCGCGTCGGGGTTTTTATGGCAGGGGCTGGGACATCCGGCTGGATCGGACGGCTGCTGCGCGGCCTGGGCCGACGACTGGCCGATCATGCCGTCGCCGCCGCCGAGGCCGACGCCGCCACCGCCCGCGACCGGCTGCGCGAGGCCATCGACCTGCTGCCGGAGGGCGTGGTCTTCCTCGACGCCGAGGGCCGCTACATCCTGTGGAACAAGCGCTACGCCGAGATCTACCACCGCTCGGCCGACCTGTTCCGGGCCGGGGCGCCGTTCTCCGCCACCCTGAAGATGGGCGTGGCGCGGGGCGACTATCCCGAGGCCATCGGCCGCGAGGAGGCCTGGCTGGCCGAGCGCATGGACAAGCTGATGAACCCGACCGGGGAGCGCCACGAACAGCGCATCTCCGACGGTCGCTGGCTGATGATCGAGGAGAAGCGCACCGCCGACGGCGGGGTCATCGGCCTGCGGGTCGACATCACCGCCATGAAGCAGCAGGCCGTGGCCCTGGAGGAGGCCCTGCGTCGCGCCGAGGCCGCCAGCCACGCCAAGACCGAGTTCCTCGCCGATATGAGCCATGAGCTGCGCACGCCGCTGAACGGCGTGCTGGGCCTGGGCCAGGCCCTGGCGGCGAGCGACCTCAGCGAGCACCAGCGCGCCCTGCTCTCCGACATGCTGGCCAGCGCCCAGGACCTGGACGGGCTGGTCAACGGCCTGCTGGACTATGGCGACCGCGCCCGCGCCGCCGACGCCGCCCCGGCCAGCCCCGCGCCCTCCGATGTCCCGCCCCTGCGGGTGCTGGCCGCCGACGACAACCCCACCAACCGCAAGGTGGTCGAGCTGATGCTGGGGGCGGCCGGCGCCCAGGTGGTGAGCGTGGAGAACGGCCAGCAGGCGGTGGACGCCTGGCGCGCCGGCGCCTTCGACGTGGTGCTGATGGACCTGCGAATGCCGGTGATGGACGGGCTGGACGCCATCCGCGCCATCCGCAAGGCCGAGGGCGGGGGCCTGCCCCGCGCGCCGATCATCGTCATCAGCGCCAACACCTCGGCCACCGACGTGGAGGCCTCGGCCGCCGCCGGCGCCGACCGCCACATCGGCAAGCCCCTGCGGGCCGAGGACCTGTTCGAGGCGATCTCCGGGGTGCTGGACTAAGCCGCCTCAGCCGCCGTGCTCGTCCACCACGATGGCGACCGTCTTGCCTCGCGACTGCGGGTCCCAGCCCGCCAGGATGGCCGAGGCGATGGCCCTGACCACCAGCTCCGGCGCGATCATCGACAGCTGCGGCTGCGCGACGCCCTGCCGGGGCGGCGGACCGGGCGGAAACTCCAGCATGGCCTCGCGCTGACCGTCCCTGTGGCGCACGGCCACCACCTTGCCGCGCCAGTCGGCGGCAGGCCCCGACCACTGCGGCCGGCGGTGAAACCGCCAGACATAGGTCTCCCCGTCGACGACGATCTCGAACTCGGTGGGTTGCTTGATGCGCGGCATGTCAGGGACCTAGCCCGCCCGGCGCATCCAAGCCACCCCGTTCCCAAGGCCGGGGCAATGACGCTAGGCTGGCGGCGACAGTCCGGAACCCGGCCGACCACAGGCTGGGCCGCAAGGGAGTAAAGCATGATCCAGGGACCCATCGAGGGCGGCCGCCACGGCTGGGCCTTCAACCGCCCGCTCATCGACATGGCCGCCCACGGCTTCGTCGAGGCCGAGTATTTCCTCACCGGCCAAGCCACCACCTACGCCCCGGCCCCCGGCGCCGAGCTCGGCCGTGACGGCAAGTGGCGCATCGAGCCCAGCGGCCAGGTCCCCTTCAAGACCCGCTTCCTGGTCTACCGCCCCGCCGACCCGGCGAAGTTCAACGGCACGGTCGTGGTCTGCTGGAACAACGTCACCGCCGGCTACGAGCTGTTCTTCGGCGAGGGTCCCGAAGTGCTCGAGGAAGGCTACGCCTATGTCTGCGCCACCGTCCAAAGGGTCGGCGTCCACGGCTTTGAGGAAAACCCGCAGGGCCTCGTGGCCTGGGACGGCGAGCGCTACGGCGATCTCAGCATCCCCACCGACGACGCCTCCTACGACATCTTCACTCAGGTCGCCCGCGCCTGCGCGCCGGACCGCGACCGCACGGTCGACCCGCTCGGCGGCCTGGACGTGAAGACGGTCATCGGCCTGGGCGCCTCACAGTCGGCGGGCCGCCTCTCGACCTATATCAACGCCGTCCATCCCCTGCCCCGCGCGCAGGGCGGCCACGCCTTCGACGGCTACATGCTACAGATCTATTTCGGCAGCGGCACGGCCATCACCGCGCCCGCCGCCCCCGCCGTCAACCCGGCGGCGCCGGGCGCCCGGCCCCTGCCCCGCGGCCAGAACCTGATCCGGGACGACCTCGACGTGCCGGCGATGATCGTCAACACCGAGCTGGAGGCGATCTCCTGCCAGACCGTCCGCCAGCCCGACACCGACCGCTTCCGTACCTGGGAGGCCGCGGCCCTGACCCACGTCTCCTACCAGGCCCAGCTGACCCGCAATGAGAAGTTCCAGCGCGACTTCGGCCGGGCGCCCGAGCCGCCGTCGGAGCAAATGAACCGCATCTATCTCCAGCCCTTCTATGACGCCGCCCTGCACCACCTGGCCCGCTGGGTGAACGGCGGCGCCCCGCCCCCCAGCCAGCCGCTGATCGACTTCACCGCCGAGGGCAAGCCCGTCCGCGACGAGGACGGCATCGCCACCGGCGGCGTCCGCCTGCCCCAGGCCGCCGCCCCGGTGGCCATGAATTCCTCAGCCCCCGTCACCAACGACTTCTCCGGCCGCCTGCGCGGCTCCAACCAGCCCTTCACCCCCGCCCGTCTCGCCGAACTCTACGGCGACGAGGCCGGCTATCTCGCGCGCTTCAAAGCGGCGGCGGCCCAGGCGGTCGAGGCCGGGGTGATGATGCCCCGCGACGTGGAGCCCGCCGTGGCCGAGGCGGCGCGGGAATATCGGCGGGCTCTGGAGATGGGCGCGAGGGCGCCGGCTTCGGCGGCGGAGTGAGGGGAGGCCTGGGCCCACCGCAGGCGCCGCCCCTTGCAGGAACCTGATGTCCGGCGCGCGGTGGCCGCCGCCATGGCGGTCGCCGCGTCGGTGGGCCTGGACGCCCGCGACGCGGTCGTTCTGCAGAACTCCAACAAGCTCACCGTGCGCCTGACGCCCTGCGAGGTCCTGGCTCGGATAGCCCCTCCGGCGTATCAGGTGGCTCAGCTCGAAATCGAGATTGCACAACGGCTCGCCGAGACCGCAAGTCCGGTGGCGGCTCTCGAACCCCGAGCCGCGCCGCGCCCCTACACGCGGGATGGCTTCGTCATCACCCTGTGGACCTACTACGCGTCCGTAACCCCGGAGGTGGCGCCCGCCGACTACGCCAAGGCGCTGGTGCAGCTGCATGCCGACATGCGGCGGCTGAAGGTCACCACACCGCACTTCACCGATCGCATCACTGAGGCTGAGCAGATCGTGGCCAGCCGCGACCAGTCTCCGGCCCTCGCCGACCCCGACCGGGCGTTTCTTGGCGGCGCGCTGAGAAGGCTTAGACAAACCATCACCGACCACGGCGCGCCGGAGCAACTGCTGCACGGCGAACCGCACCCCGGCAACCTGCTCAGCACCCGGCACGGGCCGCTGTTCATCGACCTTGAAACCTGTTGCCGTGGCTCGGTCGAATTCGACCTGGCCCACGCGCCCGAAGACATCGCCCTGCACTACCCAGGCGTCGATCAGGCCCTGCTCAGCAATTGCCGAGCCCTGGTTCTCGCCATGCTCGCCGCCTGGCGCTGGGACGCCGCCGACGAGTTCCCGGACGGCCCGCGATGGGGCCGGGCGTTCATCAGCACCCTACGCCAGGGCCCACCCTGGCCCTCACTCGACGCCATGACGCGGCGGCTCGCGGGGTCGTAGGCGGGCGGGCTCCACCGCCCCCCTATCCTCAGGGGATTAGCAGCACCCGACCCACCGCCTGCCGGCTCTCGATGAAGGCGTGAGCCTCCGCCGCCTGCGCGAGCGGGAAACTGCGGTCGATGTGCACCTGGAACTCTCCGGCCGCCACGGCCTGCATGTAGTGCTCGACCATCTTGCGCACGCGGCTCGTGCCCATTTCCAGCCCGAGGCCCAGCCCGATCAGCGACCGGTTGCCGGCCATCAGCGAGCGGACATCCATGGTCATGTCCTCCCGCGCGGTCACCCCGATGAAGGTGGCCTTGCCCTTCCAGCCCAGGACCGCGATGCACTGCTGCAGCGAGCGGCCGCCATTGCCGTCCAGGGTGACGTCGCACCCCTTCTTCTCGGTCAGCCGCATCACCTCGGCCACCACGTCGGCGGTCGATGAGTTGATCCCGAAGTCCAGCCCCAGCTCATACAGCGGGGCCAGGCGTTCGTCGGACGAGGCGGTGGCGATCACCCGCGCGCCCGCGCGCTTGGCGATCTGGATCGCCGCCATGCCGACGCCCCCGGCCCCGGACTGGATGAAGGCGGTGTCACCGGCCTCCAGTCCGCCATAGTGCAGCAGGCAGTTGTCGGCCGTGCCGAAGGGGATCGGAATCGTCGAGGCCACCGCCATGTCCAGGCCCGGCGGAACCTTCCACGCCGTCCGCCCGCTGACCGCCCGCAGTTCGGCATGGGAGCCGTGGGTCCCCGTCACGGCGACCTTGTCGCCCACCGCGAAATCTCCGGCCTCGGGCCCGACCCACAGCACCTCGCCGGCCGACTGATAGCCTACAACATGGCCCTGCGCGGTCGCCGGCGCATAGGCGCGGTTGGTGACGTCCCCGCCCTCGATGCTGATCGCCTCGTTGCGGATCAGGATCTCGCCGGCCTTCGGCGTCGGGTCGGCGATGTCCACATAGCGCAACACACTCGGCGGCCCGCCGCGCTCGTAAACTGCCGCTTTCATTGATCTCTGCTCCTACCCGATGCCAACCATGCGTTCCGCCCAATGGAACAGAATTCCGCTATTCGGAAACGATGGTCACCTTAGGTCAAGCTGAGAGGTCAGGGCAATGTCAGCCCGCCGAGATTGGGCGGCCGACGGGCAAACCCACCGCCTAAGCCGCACACCCCGCGTGCGCCTTCACCACCCGCTCCGTCGAGGCCGGGTACTTCGCCAGCAACGCCCCCGGCCGGATGGGCCGCACACTGAAGTTCCCGCCGCAGTTCGGACAAGCCCCGCCCAACTTCGTCTCCACACACTCAGCGCAGAAGGTGCATTCGAAGGTGCAGATGCGGGCGTCGGGGCTGTCGGGGGCCAGGTCACGGTCGCAGCATTCACAGTTGGGGCGCAGGGCGAGCATCGGGGCCTCCTCTATCGGCAGGCGCCCAAGGCGCCAGAACCGCCGCGCGTCCGCAATGACATACTTCCCTCGTTTTCGGACCTATTCGCCGAAGCCCTCGCCGGGCGCCAGCGGTGACAGCCGCAGCAGGCGGGAGTCTTCGACGGCGGCCGTGCGGTGCTGGACGAACTCGCGGTAGTCGGGATCGCGGACCATGGCGATGAAGGCGTCTGAACTGGGGTATTCGGCGATGAAGGCCAGGTCCCAGGACTCGTCCTGTGGGCCCGTCACCATCACCTGCGGCTTGCCGGCCCAGATCTGGCGGCCGCCCAGGCGCGCGAAGATCGGCGCGGTGGTTCGGCCATAGGCGCGGTAGGCTTCCAGCCCGGTCAGCCCCTTGCCGTGATCGGGGTGTCCTTCCGGGTACTCGGCCAGCGGCTTGACCCGCACCAGGTTCAGCATCTGGATCGGCTCGTCCTTCGGCAGCCCCTTGAAGATCTCCCAGGCCTGACGGTCGGGATCGATATGCGCGGTCATGGCGTGGCTCCGACTCATTGACCCAAGGGCGTGAACTGACTACCTACGCGCCCGTTTACCCGGCGCATACGCTATGCCGGGCGGGCTGCGACGCCCACCCTTTTGCGACAAGATGGAGCCCCGGAACATGAGCGAGCTGCTGCCTGGCGTCACCGGGGTTCTCGTCCTCGCCGATGGGACCGTCTTCCAGGGTATCGGGGTCGGCGCGGCCGGCGAGGCGGTGGGCGAGGTGTGCTTCAACACCGCCATGACCGGCTATCAGGAGATCCTGACCGACCCCTCCTACATGGCCCAGATCGTCGCCTTCACCTTCCCGCACATGGGCAATGTCGGGACCAATGTGGAAGACCTGGAGCAGATGTCGGGCGGGGCGGCCACGGCGGCCCGCGGCGCGATCTTCCGCGACGTGCCCACCGCACCGGCCAACTGGCGCGCCGATAGCGACCTGGCCGGCTGGATGACCCGGCGCGGCGTCGTCGGCCTGGCCGGCATCGACACCCGGGCCCTCACCCTGGCGATCCGCGAGAAGGGCATGCCCAACGGCGTCATCGCCCACGCCCCCGACGGCAAGTTCGACCTCGACGCCCTGCGGGCGACGGCCCGCGAATGGGGCGGCATCGTGGGCCTGGACCTGGCCAAGGAGGCCTCGTGCCTGCAGCCCTTCGTGTTTGAAGAGGGTCTCTATTCGTGGCCCGAGGGCTACGCCAAGCCGGCCGCGACGCCGAAGTACGAGGTCGTGGTCATGGACTATGGGGTGAAGCGCAACATCCTGCGCTCCCTGGTCTCCATCGGCGCCCGCGTCACCGTAGTGCCGGCCTCCACCCCCGCCGATGAGGTGCTGGCCCGCAAGCCGGACGGCGTGCTGCTGTCCAACGGCCCCGGCGACCCGGCGGCCACTGGCGCCTATGCGGTGCCGGAGATCCGCAAGCTGGTGGAGAGCGGCGTCCCGGTGTTCGGCATCTGCCTGGGCCACCAGATGATGGCGCTCGCGCTCGGCGCCCAGACCGTGAAGATGGACCAGGGCCACCATGGCGCCAACCATCCGGTCAAGGACCTCACCACCGGCAAGGTGGAGATCGTCTCCATGAACCACGGCTTCACCGTCGACCGCGACACCCTGCCCGCCCCGGTCAAGGAGAGCCACGTCTCGCTGTTCGACGGCACCAACGCCGGCCTGGAACTGGAAGGCCGCCCGGTGTTCTCCGTCCAGCACCACCCGGAAGCCTCGCCCGGCCCCACCGACAGCCTCTATCTGTTCGAGCGCTTCGCCGGCCTGATGGACAAGGCCAGGGGCTAGGGAGCCCCTACCCCGTCATCCCGGACGATCTGCAAGATCGATCCGGCGACTGTGTTGGGTCAAGGGGTCTTCTGCCAGGGTTGGTTGGCCTTGATGATGCTGTTTGCGGCGACGACGATCTTTCTGGCGATGGCGACGAGGGCGACCTTTGCGGGCTTTCCGGCC
>JAGNIV010000060.1 GCA_018001015.1 Phenylobacterium sp.
GGTCGACGCCCTGCGGCGGTGTGCGGCGGCTTCAGACATCGCCGGAGCTCGCGGCGTTATCGCCCACGCCATTGATGACGAAGCGGCCATCTTCTACCAGCGACTCGGCTTCATCGCCGCGCCGCCGCTCGGCGTTCGCACGATGCTGCTGCCGATCGAAGTCCTGCGCGCAACGGTCTAGCCGCGGGACATCACTTCGAGCGCCTCCAAACAGAGGCGCCCGTCATCGTGACCCCAATGCCCTGATCACAAAATTGCGCAGGCGCCCAAGGGCTCGACTGGCCGACCTATCCGTTCCGTCGAACGGCGCTGGCGACCAGCGCCCCCGGCAAGCGCAGCCGGTTTGGACCTGCGCCTCTTGGATTGAGGACGGGCGGTATGATCCTAACGAGCTGGCAGGATATCCTGCGTCTCACCCTGACCGGCGTCTTGGCCTATGGCGGGCTGATTGCGATCCTGCGCCTATCGGGCAAGCGAACCCTGTCGAAGTTGAGCGCCTTTGACTTCGTGGTCACCGTGGCGCTCGGCTCCAGTCTGGCCACGATCCTGCTGAGCAGATCGACCCCGCTGCTGGAAGGCATCGCCGGGGTCGCGCTTTTGGTGGGGCTTCAGTTCGCGATTTCCTGGCTCTCGGCCCGTTGGCGGCCGCTGCGAAGCTGGATCAAGTCTGAGCCGGTTTTCGTCTTTCGTCAGGGGAGGTTCCTGGAGGCGGCCATGAAGGCCGAGCGGCTGGCCCGCGACGACGTTCTGGCGGCGATCCGGAAGGCGGGCGTCGCCGACTGCGACGACGTCCTGGCGGTCATTCTGGAACCCGACGGCACGCTCAGCGTGCTGGCGAGACGAACCATGCCCCCAAGGGCGCGTTCATCGCTTCCGGCGGACTGACGGCCTTGGACCGCGGCCGGGTCCGGCGACGGATGGAGGTGAGGCCGAATACCCCATCGGCGTAGAGCCTTTAGAGCGCCACTCCGCCTTATCTGGCAGTTGAATTCAGATCATGGCGTCTCTGAAGACCGACAAAGGCGGTTCACGCGCAAGTGTGCGCTGTCGGGAAACGGCGCAACCGTCTGAGCGTTTCCTAAGGCAGCGAATGCCGAAGGCGATTTTTGAGCGCGTCTCGAACGTCTTTGCTCGCATCCACAGCAAAAGGAGTGATCATGACCGATCAAATGACGGCTGAATCTCAACGCGACACGCGGGCGCAAAGCGCAAGCGAGCGGGTGGCTCATCCCCTGATCCCCGCGCAGCGCGTCAACGGCGCCGACGTCTTCAACCAGGCCAAGGAAAGAATTGGCAAGATCGAGGACATCGCCATCGACAAGGGGACGGGCAAGGTGGCCTACGCCATCCTCAGTTTCGGCGGCTTCATGGGGCTGGGCGACAAGCACCAGCCGCTGCCGTGGTCTGTGCTGGAGTACGACACCGATCTGGGCGGCTACGTCGTCCCCATCACCGAAGAGTTCTTGAAGCTGGCTCCGAAGCTCGACGTCTCCGAACTCAGCGGGTGGGACGACACCCAGACCCGCGAGGCGTTTCATACCTACTACAGCGCCTATGGAGTCCGTCCTTACTGGTGGTAGGGCAGGGCGCGCGTCCGACGCCGGGCGCGCGCGCCTATGAGCCTCGTGGCCTCGCGGTCGTCGCGCGCTGGGCGGGCCTCGGGCAGGCCCTGGTGAAGGCGGCGCGCGGAACCGCAGGCCAAGCGCGGGCTTGTTGTGCAAAGACGCGCAGCCCCCAGGCTTAGACTCATGTCCCTCCGTGATTGTCCGAAATGAGCACGCCGATCTCGATGGCCCGCTTGGCGCAGGCCGCAGCCGTGTTCGTGGCGGTCTGCCTGCTGGCGCTGGGCGCAGTGAAGCTGGCCAACCTCTGGATGCTGATCTTCGGATCGGTCCTTGTCGCCGTGATCCTGCGGGGCATCGCCGACCCGCTGGTCCATCGCCTGAAATTCCACAATGGTCTGGCCGTCGCGGTCGCGGTGCTCGCGGTGCTGGGCGTTGTCGTCGGCGTCGCGGCTCTTTTTGGCCAACGCATCGCCGCCCAGGTTCAAGAGCTGGCCGCGGTGTTGCCGGCCAAGTGGGAAATTCTCCAGGCCCGCCTGGAGGCCTCACCCTTCGCCGGTGAAATCGTGGCGCAACTGAAGTCGCTGGGGTCGGAGGCGACGCGGGCCTTGGCGTTGGCGCCGCGGATGGCGATGTCGTTCGTGTCGGGCGTGACCACCCTGGTCCTGGTTCTGGTGGCGGGAATTTTCCTGGCCGTCGAGCCCAAGACCGCCCGCGAAGGGGTATTGGCCCTGGCCCCGATGTCGGCTCGCGACCGCCTGCGAGAGGTGATGGACGCCTGTGGCGCGGCCCTGAAAGGCTGGTTGCGCGCCCAGCTGGTCTCCATGGTGTTGGTCGGCACGCTCGTCGGCCTTGGGCTGTGGATGATCGGTGTGCCCGCGCCCCTGGCCTTGGGGCTGTTCACCGGCCTTGCCCAGTTCGTCCCCATCGTGGGGCCGATCGCCTCAGCGGCGCCGGCCCTGATCATGGGGGCGACGGGGGGCGCGCAGATGTTTTTCCTGACTCTGGCGCTCTATATCGGGGTCTCGCAGCTGGAGGCCAACCTGATCACGCCGCTGGTCCAGAAGAACCTCGCCGCGCTTCCGGTGGTGCTCGGCATTTTCGCCGTCGTGGGGCTGGGGGGCCTATTTGGACCCCTGGGCGTGCTGTTCGCCACGCCCCTTGCCCTGGTCATCCTGACCGTGGTGACCATGCTCTACCGACAGGACGTCCTGAAAGATCCCACAGCCGAAGTCCCCGGCCAGAAGGCCGCAGAGTAATCGTCGCCGCAGCCACTGATGTCTGGCGACCTGGCTTCAATCGATCCGAGATCCTAGCCCATCAGGGCCAGACAAGCTTTCCGCCGACCCGTCCGAAAGGCTGTCGCGTCACGGAAGCTTGACTGTATCGCAACTGCGAAATGATTCTGACATTTGTTGCAAAAATACGCCCCCAACCCGCAGTGAGAGGGACTAGAAGCCCGACAACTATTCGGTTTGTCCGGATGAACTTGGGGTTTCCAAATGCGCCACCGCTCTCTGCTTTTCGCTGCTGCCTCCGCCGCCGCCATCTGGGCCGGCGCCGCCACCGCCCAAACCTCGGTTTCCGCCTCCGGTGAGGCCAATGTCGAAGAGCTGGTGGTCACCGGCACCCGCACCATCGGCCGCTCGCGGCTCGACACCCTGGCCCCCGTCGATGTCATCGGCGCCGAGGCCATCAGCCGCCAGGGCGCGTCGACCGAACTGGCCCAGGCGCTGGCCAACCTGACCCCGGCCCTGGACTTCCCGCGCCCGGCCATCACCGACGGCACCGACCACGTGCGTCCGGCCACCTTGCGCGGCCTGGCGCCTGACCAGACCCTGGTGCTCGTCAACGGCATGCGCGGCCACGTCTCGGCTCTGGTGGCGGTGAACGGCTCTATCGGCCGCGGTTCGACGGCCTTCGACCTCAACACCATCCCCACCGTCACCGTCGACCGCGTCGAGGTCCTGCGCGACGGCGCCTCGGCCCAGTACGGCGCCGACGCCATCGCCGGTGTCATGAACATCCGCCTGCGCGAGGCCGCCTCAGGCGGCGGCGCCACCTACACCTACGGCGTCTACAACACCACCGTGCGCACCGCGCGCGGCAAGCGCGACGCCAAGGATGGCGTCACCCAGTCCTTCGCAGCCTGGCAGGGCTTTGGCCTTGGCGATGGCGGCTTCCTGACGGTGTCGGGCGAGTACGTGAAGCGCAACGCCACCAACCGTTCCGACTATGCCGACCGCGTCGCCCTGCCGCTCTACAACCCCGGCCGCATCATCGGCCGCTACGGCGATCCGAAGGTGGAGAGCTACACGGTCTTCGCCAATGCCGGCCTGCCGCTGAACGACACCTGGTCGGTCTATGGCTTCGCCGGCTACCAGCACCGCGACACCAACGCCGCGGCCACCGCGCGCGCCTACAACAACGCCAACAACGTGGCGGCGGTCTATCCGGGCGGCTTCCTTCCGCAGATCGAAACCGAGATCAAGGACATCACCGTCCAGGGTGGGATCAAGGGCGAAGCGGCCGGTTGGAACGTCGACCTGTCGGCCAACTACGGCAAGAACGAGCTGGACTACACGGTGGTCAACTCGATCAACGCCTCCTACGGCGCGGCCTCGCCGCACACCTTCAAGGCCGGCTCGCTGGAATACAGCCAGTGGATCGTCGACCTGAACCTCTCGCGCACCTTCGACGTGGGCCTGGTCGAGCCGCTCAACGTGGCCGGCGGTCTTGAGTATCGCGACGAGTCCTTCGGGATCGGCGCGGGCGAGCCGTCCTCCTATACGGTCGGCCCCGACCCCACCAAGGCCGGCGTCTCGCAAGGCTTCCCGGGCTTCCGTCCCGCCAACGAGGTGGACGTCTCGCGCCACAACTACGCGGTCTATGTCGACCTCGAAGGCAAGCTGACCGAGAAGTTCGGCTTCGACGTCGCCGGCCGCTACGAGGACTATTCCGACTTCGGCGGCAAGGGCACGGGCAAGCTCGCCCTGCGCTACGACTTCAACGACGCGTTCGCCCTGCGCGGCGCGGTCTCCACCGGCTTCAAGGCCCCGGCCCTGCAGCAGCAGTACTTCACCTACACTTCCACCAACAACGTGCTGGTGGGTACAACCTTCCAGCTGATCGAGGTGGGCACCTTCCCGGTGTCCAGCCCGGTGGCCCGCGCCCTGGGCGCCAAGCCGCTGGAGCCGGAAACCTCGGTCAACTACTCCCTGGGCGTGGTCTATCGCGCCGGCGCCTTTGAGCTGACGGTCGACGCCTACCAGATCGATCTGGAAAACCGCATCGTCCTGTCGGAGAACCTGCCCAACACCAACAC
>JAGNIV010000001.1 GCA_018001015.1 Phenylobacterium sp.
GAGGATCGCGGCGCCCACGGCCAGCACCACATAGGCCGCCGTCTTGCCGGGCGCGGATTTCATCAGCTTGGGCAGGCCCAGATACAGCAGGTAGAGGCTGTAGACGCCGGCCAGGTAGGCCAGGGCTCCGAGGGGCGGGAACACCAGGAATATCCCCGCCAGCCACGCCGCCGTCCCTGAATAGGCCGCCACCTTCAGAGCCTGGACCCGGTCGCGCGTCGCCCCGAACGACGGCGCGAAGGCATTGATCACCACCGCCAGCAGGAAGACCCCCGCCAGGGTGGTCAGATAGGCCGCGACGCCGGCTCCGAGCGCGCTCAACACCGGCGGCCGGAACGACACTCCGTCCTTGGGATTGCCAAACACCACCGCGCCGATGAACCCGGCGACCGGTCCGATCGCGGCCAGCGGCATGACATAGGTGAGATAGAGGCCTGCCTGGCTGGCGGGCTCGCGCTCGATCTCGTCCCAGGTCGCCGCCGGGGCGGTGAGGATCGCCCGGACCCTCGCGGTCAGCCGCGCCCCAAGCGATCCCGGCTCCACGATGCTCATGCCCAGCTCCCGGCCTTCCACATCTTGTGTCCGCCCCCATATGAGCAGCCCCAACGCCTCTAGCCAGCCCCCGTTCCACCGCCCCAGCAAGACGTTTCGGAGTAGTCTCAGGCTCGACCCCGAATCAGGAGACCTCATGGCCCGCGACGGCGCCACCTATGTTTGCCAGACCTGCGGCGCCACCCAGACCAAATGGGCGGGTCAGTGCCCGGCCTGTCTGGCCTGGAACGCCCTGGTGGAGGAGGTGCAGAGCCGCCCCCCCGGCGCGCTCGCCCCCACGCGCGGCAGTACGCGCGGCAAGGGCCTGCCCTTCCAGGGGCTGGAGGAACACACGCCCGCCCCGCCCCGCATCCAGACCGGCGTCGCCGAATTTGACCGGGTCTGCGGCGGCGGCGTGGTGCCCGGCTCGGCCATCCTGCTGGGCGGCGACCCCGGGGTGGGCAAGTCCACCCTGCTGCTGCAGGTGGCGGCCTTCGCGGCCCGGCGAGGCGCCAAGTGCGCCTACATCTCGGGCGAGGAGGCCGTGGAACAGGTCCGCAGTCGCGCCCAGCGCATGGGCCTGGCCGACGCGCCGGTCCGCCTGGCCGCCGAGACCTCCCTGCGCGAGATCGTCGAGGGGCTGAAGCGCGAGAAATTCGACCTGGTGATCATCGATTCCATCCAGACCATGTGGAGCGACGCCCATGAGGCGGGGCCCGGCTCGGTCACCCAGGTCCGCGCCGCCACCGGCGAACTGGTGCGCCTGGCCAAGAAGCAGGGCGTCGCCATCATCCTGGTGGGCCATGTCACCAAGGAGGGGACCATCGCCGGTCCCCGGGTGATCGAGCACATGGTGGACGCCGTCCTCGCCTTCGAGGGGGAGCGTGGCTACCCGTTCCGCATCCTGCGCGGGGTCAAGAACCGGTTCGGCGCCACCGATGAGATCGGCGTCTTCGAGATGGGCGACGGCGGCCTGGCGGAGGTGAAGAACCCCTCGGCGCTGTTCCTCGACACCTCCGGCGAGCGCGCGGCCGGCGCGGCGGTGTTCGCCGGCATCGAAGGCTCTCGCCCCGTCCTGGTGGAGTTCCAAGCCCTGGTGGCGCCGTCGGCCTACGGCACACCCCGACGCGCCGTGGTCGGCTGGGACACCGGCCGTCTGGCCATGGTGCTGGCGGTGCTGGAGGCCCGCTGCGGCCTGGGCCTCGGCAATCGCGACGTCTATCTGAACGTCGCCGGCGGCCTGCGCATCAGTGAGCCGGCGGCCGACCTGGCGGCGGCGGCAGCCCTGGCCTCCTCGGCCCTCGACGTGGCCCTGCCCCAGGACTGCGTGGTGTTCGGCGAGGTCAGCCTGTCGGGTGATGTGCGCCATGTCAGCCGCATGGATTCACGTCTGAAAGAAGCCGCGAAACTCGGCTTCAAAAGGGCTTTCGGACCCGCCGACGTGGACGGCGGCCCGCTGAAGATGACCGGCGTGGCCCGCCTGGGTGACGCCATCCGCCGTATCGGCGACGGCGATTGGGATTAGACGTTTTGCCCTGGTTCGACATCGTCGTGCTCTCCATCCTCCTGGCCTCGGCGGGGGTGGGGTTCTATCAAGGCGCCGCCCGCGAGATGGTGGCCGTCCTCTCCTTCCTGATCGCCGCCATCGTGGCCGTGATGTCCCTGAAGGTCACCGGCCCCATGGGCCGGGCCATGATCGATCCGGACTGGGCCGGCACCGCCGGGGCGGTCCTCGCCACCTTCATCCTGATCTACGGCGTCCTGCGGCTTACGGGCGCAGGCCTTGCCCGGCGCATCCAGGAAACCGAGATCCTGGGTCTGCTGGACCGCACGGTCGGCCTGGGCTTTGGCCTGATCCGCGCCTTTGTGGTCCTTGGGGCCTTCAACCTGGCCTTCAACGCCGCAACCCCAGTGGAACTCAGGCCCAGGTGGATGACCGGCGCGGTCTTCTATCCGATGACCACGGCGGCGGGACAAATTCTCAAGGCCTTCGCGCCGCGCGGTCTGGACATGGCCAGCAAACTGAAGCCGGCGGTTTCCGACGCCGTTCGTGAAGGTTCCGCGAACGCCCCGCGTGACTCTGGCGACGGTCGCGGCTATGACGCCCGCGATCGCGGCAGTATCGATGATCTAGTGGAGAAATCCCGATGACCCAGTCACCGGATCGATGGCGACAGGCTCCCCGCGATCCCGATGACGATACGCCCCGCCTGGAGTGCGGCGTGTTCGGAGTCTTCGACACCGACGACGCCTCGGCCATCACGGCGCTCGGTCTTCACGCCCTCCAGCATCGCGGCCAGGAAGCCTGCGGCATCGCCAGCTTCGACGGCCTCGGGTTCCACACGGAACGCCATATGGGCCATGTCGGCGACGCCTTCGCCGGCGGCGACCTCATGGACCGCCTGCCAGGCCAGTCGGCCATCGGCCACACCCGCTACTCCACCGCCGGCGGGTCCTTCATCCGCAACGTCCAGCCCATGTTCGCCGACCTCGAGGCGGGCGGCCTGGCCATCGCCCACAACGGCAACCTCACCAACTTCCTGACCCTTCGCCAGCAACTGGTGGCCGAGGGAGCGATCTTCCAGTCCACCTCGGACTCCGAGGTGATCCTCCACCTCATCGCCCGCTCGCGGCGTGCGCGCCTGGTGGACAAGTTCATCGACGCCCTGTCGCGCATCGAGGGCGGCTACGCCCTGGTGGCGCTCTCCAACAAGAAGCTGATCGGGGTCCGCGATCCCCTCGGCATCCGTCCCCTGGTGCTCGGCGACCTGGACGGCAAGGCCGTGCTCGCGTCCGAGACCTGCGCTTTGGACATGATCGGCGCCACCTTCGTCCGTGACATCGAGCACGGCGAGATGGTGATCATCGACCACGATGGCATCGAGTCCCTGCGCCCCTTCCCGGCCGCCAAGGCCCGGCCCTGCATCTTCGAATACGTCTATTTCGCCCGCCCCGACTCCGTCGTGAACGGCCGCTCGGTCTATGAGGTGCGCAAGCGCATGGGCCGCAAGCTGGCCATGGAGAGCCACGTGCCGGTGGACGTCATCGTCCCGGTGCCCGACTCCGGCGTCCCCGCGGCCCTGGGCTATGCTCAGGAAGTCGGGGTGCCCTTCGAGATGGGCATCATCCGCAATCACTATGTCGGCCGCACCTTCATCCAGCCGACCCAGGGGGCGAGGGAAACCGGCGTGCGCATGAAGCTGTCCCCCAACCGCTCGGTCCTGGCCGGCAAGCGGGTGATGCTGATCGACGACTCGATCGTGCGCGGCACCAACTCCGTCCGCGTCGCTCGCATGGTGCGCGAGGCCGGCGCCGCCGAGGTCCACCTGCGTTCGGCCTCGCCGCCGATCATGTGGCCCGACTACTACGGCATCGACATGCCCGACCGCGACAAGCTGCTGGCCGCCAACCATTCGGTGGAAGAGATCGCCAAGATCCTCGAGGTCGATTCCATGGGCTACCTCTCCGTCGATGGCCTCTACTGGGCGATGGAATCGGCCCCGCGTAATCCCGACGAGCCGCAGTTCACCGACCACTACTTCACCGGCGACTACCCGACCCGCCTGCTGGACCGCGAGATCGCCGAGGGCCGCAACGAGAGCTCCGAGCGCCAACTGTCGTTCCTGGTCGACGCGTGAGCGGAGAGAAGACCGGCGGCTGGATCAGCCGCCTGAAGCCCGACTGGTACATCATCCTGATCATCAGCATGGTGGCGCTGGCCTCCCTCCTGCCCGCGCGCGGCGCGGCGGCCCCGGCCTTTGGCCTCGCCACCCAGATCGCCATCGCGCTGGTCTTCTTCCTGCACGGCGCCAAGCTGTCGCGCGAGGCGGTGATCAAGGGGGTCACCCACTGGCGGCTGCACCTGCTGGTCCTGGCCGCCACCTTCGTGATGTTCCCGGTCCTTTGCCTGGGCCTGGCCGCCCTCCCCGGCGCCATAACGCCCGCGGCCCTCGCGCCCGGCCTGATCTTCCTGGGCTGCCTGCCGTCCACCATCCAGTCCTCGATCGGCTTCACCGCCATCGCCCGGGGCAACGTGGCCGCCACGGTCGCCTCGGCCACCGCCTCGAACCTGCTGGGCATCGCGGTGACGCCGGTCCTGGCGGCGATCCTGATGCAGACCCAGGGCGGCTTCTCCCTGCACTCGGCGCAAACCATCATCCTGCAGCTGCTGCTGCCCTTCATCGCCGGCCAGCTGCTTCGCCCCTGGGTTGGGCCGTGGATCGCGCGGCGCTCGAAGATGGTCGGCTATGTGGATCGCGGCTCCATCCTGCTGGTGGTCTATTCCGCCTTCTCCGAGGCCGTGGTGGAGGGCATCTGGACCAAGGTCAGCGCCCTGGATCTGGCCCGCCTGCTGATCCTCTGCTGCGTCCTGCTGGCCGCCGTGCTGCTGATCACCCTGTTTGCGGCGCGGTCCTTGAAGTTCAACAAGGAGGACGAGATCACCATCGTTTTCTGCGGCTCCAAGAAGAGCCTGGCCAGCGGCGTGCCCATGGCCGGTGTGCTGTTCCCCGGCGCGCAACTCGGCCTGATCCTGCTGCCGATCATGGTCTTCCACCAGATCCAGTTGATGGCCTGCGCGGTCATCGCCAACGCCTACGCAAAGCGGGCGGACACAGAGCCCCAGACCAGCTAGAAGCCCCGCCATGACTGATACGAACCTCCCCCTCGCCGGCAAGATCGCCCTCGTCACCGGCGCCTCGCGCGGCATCGGCCGGGCCTCTGCTCTCGCCCTGGCCAAGGCCGGCGCCCATGTGATCGCCGTGGCTCGCACCACGGGCGGCCTGGAAGAGCTGGACGACGAGATCCGCGCCGCCACCGGGCATCCGGCGACCCTGGTCCCGATGGACATCTCCCAGGTCGAGGGGCTGGATCAGCTGGGCCTGGCGATTCACGAGCGGCACGGGCGCCTGGACATCCTGGTCCACGCCGCCGCCATCCTGGGCGCCATCACCCCGGTCAGCCATATTGAACCGGCGCTGTTCGACAAGGTGCTGACCACCAACCTCACCGCCACCTTCCGGCTGATCCGCTCCACCGAGCGCCTCCTGCGCGCCTCGGAAGCCGGCCGGGCCCTCTTCATCTCCACGGGTCGGGTGCAGCGCCCCAAGGCCTTCTGGGGGGCTTACGGGGTCTCCAAGGCGGCCATGGAGCATCTGGTGCAGACCTGGGCCGACGAGTTGGAGAACACCACCGTCCGCGCCGCCCTGATCGATCCGGGCGCCATGCGCACCAAGATGCGCGCCGAGGCCATGCCCGGCGAGGATCCCATGGACCTGCCCCATCCGTCGGAGATCGGTCCGATGATCGTCGAACTGGCCCAGGCCGACCTGGGCCAGCCGAAATCTAGCGTTTTGTTTTCGGACTGGAAGCTGAAGTCCGGCTCGCCCGCTTCGGCTTGACGCCCGGACGGGCCAGCTTCTGAGTGCGCCCCTTGGGGTTCCCCACCGCCTTGGGCTTGGCCACGTAGGACCGTTTCGGCTTGGCCTCAGCGCCCGCCTTGGCCTTGGCCGAGGCCGCCGCCTTGGTCTTCGCGCGCATGCCCGTCGTTGGTCCGCCCACGGCTTTGGCCGCCGCTCTGGCCGCGAAGCCGCCGGTCGGGCCGCTCTTGGCCTCCCCCTCGGCGAAGGGGTTCTTGTTGGACTTGACCGTCAGCCGCATCGGCACGCCCGGCAGGTCAAAGCTCTCGCGCAGGGAGTTGATCAGATAGCGGCGATAGTGATCGGGCAGTTGGTCGGCCCGGCTGGCGAACAGCACGAAGGTCGGCGGCCGCGCCTTGGTCTGGGCCATGTACTTCGGCTTGATCCGGCGCCCGCCCACCGAGGGGGGCGGATGGCGCTGGGTGGCCATCGACAGCCAGTCGTTCAGATCCCGAGTCTTGACCTTGGTCGACCAGTCGCCATGCACCTTGAAGACCGCGGGCATCAGCTTGTCGAGGCCACGCCCGGTCTCGGCTGACAACGCCACCACCGGCGTCCCGCGCAGTTGCGGCAGCAGACGGCCGGCCTCCTCGTTGAACATCGCCAGGGTCGCGCGCTGATCCTCCACCAGGTCCCACTTGGCCAGGCAGAAGACCAGGCCCCGGCCCTCCCGCTCGACCAGGTCGGCGATCTGAAGGTCCTGGACCTCGAAGGGGTGGGTGGCGTCCATCACCAGGATCACCACCTCGGCATAGGTGATGGCGCGGATAGAATCCTGGCCCGACAGCTTCTCCAGCTTCTCCTCGACGCGGGCCTTACGGCGCAGTCCGGCGGTGTCCACCAGGCGGATGGCGCGGTCGTCCCAGGTCCAGTCGACGGGGATGGCGTCGCGGGTGATCCCGGCCTCGGGGCCGGTCAGCAGGCGGTCCTCGCCGATCAGCTTGTTCACCAGGGTCGACTTGCCCGCATTGGGGCGGCCGACGATGGCGATCTGCACCGGCTTGAGGGCGGCGTCGCCGTCCTCGAACTCGTACTCCACCGCATAGGGCGCGATGGCCTGGTACAGGTCGGCCATGCCCTCGCCATGCTCGGCGGAGATCGGGATCGGCTCCCCCAGGCCCAGGCTGAAGGCGTCGTTGATGCCGTCGTCGCCGCGCTTGCCCTCGGCCTTGTTGGCCAGCAGCAGCACGGGCTTGTCCCGGCGGCGCAGGATCTCGCCGAACACCCGGTCCATCGGGGTGATGCCGTCGCGGGAGTCCACCACGAACAGGGCGACGTCCGCCTCGTCGATGGCCAGTTCGGTCTGGGCGCGCATCCGCGCCTCCAGGCTCTCGTCGGTGACGTCCTCGAAGCCCGCGGTGTCGATCAGCTCCAGCTCGATGTCGCCGATCCGCCCCGCGCCGAAGCGTCGGTCGCGGGTGACGCCTGGCCGGTCATCGACAATGGCGAGCTTCTTGCCCGCCAGCCGGTTGAACAGGGTGGATTTGCCGACGTTAGGACGCCCTACGATCGCAAGCCTGAGCGGCATGGGGTCCTGGTCTTTTCTCTGGGTCTATCGCAGCGCGATGAGTTGGGCCTCATCGGTCGCGATATAGATGGTGTTGTTGATGGAGATCGGGCCCAGCAGCACGCCGGAACCGAGGTTCATGGTCTTTTCCACCGCGCCGGTCTTGGCGTTCAGCGCCACCAGCTCACCCTGGTTGGAGGCGGTGATCACCTTGCCGGAGGCCAGGATCGGGCTCGACCAGATCGGCTTGGAGACATACTTCTTCTTGCCCAGGCTGATGCCCATCAGGCCGCCCTTGGCCTTGCCGCGCCCTTCGCCCAGGTCGCGGATCCAGTAGATCTGGCCGCCCTCGCGGGCCACGCAGATCACCTGACCCGACTTGTCCACCACATAGACCACGTCGCCGGAGGGCCAGGGGGTGGTGATGCCGGTGATCGGCAGGCTCCAGCGGGCCTGGCCGGTGCGCAGGTCGGTGGCGGCGAACACGCCGGAATGGCTGACCGCGAAGACGTCGCCCTGGAAGATGACCGGGCGGCCGGGAATGTCGCGGATCTCGGATAGGGCGTTGTTGCGGCTGGCCCGCGACAGGGCCTCGTTCCACAGGTCGTTGCCGTTGGCGGCGCGCAGGGCCACCAGCTCACCCGAGCCGAAGGCCGCCACCACGGTGTCGCCGGAGACGGCGGGGCTGGAGGCGCCCAGGATGCGGGAGGACTCCGAGAGGGCCTGATAGGTCCAGCTCGCGGTCCCGTCGGCGGTGTTGTAGCTCAGCAGGGTGTTGTCCACCGCCACCACGAACAGGCGTCCGCCCGCGACGGTGGGGGCCGCGTGGATCGGTTGCTCGGTGGCGACCTTCCAGCCGACGGCGCCGGTGTCGGCGTTCAGCTGGGCGATGAAGCGATAGCCCGAGGCGACATAGAGCTTGCCGTCGGCGATGGCGATCCCGCCGCCGAAGGCTTCCTTGTCGCGCTTGGAGTCGGGCCGCAGATTGACCTTCCACACCTCGGCTCCGGTCTGACCGTCCAGGGCCGAGACCGTGGCCTCGCCGTCCATGACATAGATCTTGCCATTGGCGGCCACCGGCGGGGCGGTGACGTGGGCGCCGCGGCCGGACCCCTGGCCGAAACCGCGCTTCCAGGCGATCGAGAGACTCCCGCCGGCGGCGACGTGGCCGACAGCGTTCTCCAGGGTGCCGCCGGGCATGGTCCATTCACTGACCGCGACCGGATCGGGCAGGAAGAAGTCGGCGCCCTTCAGGCCCTCGGCGGCCTCCACCTTCTGATCGAAGGCGATGATCGGAATGCGTTCGCCCTCGCTGGCGACCTCGCCGGGGACGTCCTTCTTGGGGAAGGGATTGAGGCGGCTCATCGTCGAGCACCCGCTCGCGGCCAGGGCGGCCGTCAGGAGCAGGGCGAGACCGGTGCGGCTGCGAAGCGTCATTGGGCGTCCGGGGTTTGTTGCGTCGGAGCGGAAGGGCCGGCGGCGGCCCCCGGTTGGAGAAGCGTGGGCGAAAGGGTCGCCGCGGCGCGCGCGGCGGCGGCGACATTCTTGGCCGAGCCGGAGTCGATCAGGTCCATGGCCGCCTTGGCGCGATTGCGCGCCGCTTCCGAGGCGTCGGCGATCAGCGAGATGACCACGAAGTCGCCCCGCGCGCCGGCCAGGTCGCCGTGCATGATCTTGGCGAAGGCCAGCGCCTCGCGCGCCTCGGTGCGATAGGGGCGGCCTTCCTTGGTCATCGGCGTCAGGCGCGTCTCCAGGTCCTTGTAAGGAGCCGTGTCGAGCAGGGCGAAGGCGGATTTGAGGCGGGCGGCGTCACCGATGATGTCGTTCGGCGCGGCCTCAGCGGCCTGGTCGAAGTACGTCACCGCCTCTGGAACCTTGCCGGCCGCGATCTTGATCCCGCCCTGATGCTGCAAGGCCAGCGCCTTGTAGGCCTTGGAACCCGACTTCGCGACCTCGGCGAACAGCCGATCAGCCTCGTCAGGACGGCCCGCGCCGAAGGCTTCCAGCGCCTGGGCATATTGCTCCGAGGCCTTGGAGGTCGTCTTGGTCTGGTAGGAGTCGTAGCCCCAGATCGCCAGGGCGATCACCAGGGCGGCGGCCAGGACGGCGCCGACCCAGGGCAGGGCTTTCAGCGCAAGCGCCTTGTAGCGGTCGGTGCGGAGCTGCTCCTCGACCTCTTCAAAGACATCAACCACGTAGGGAAACTCCGCACGAAAGGCGCAAGGGGAATAGAGCGGCGGAACCTATAGCGGCAGCGTGGCCATCGCAACGGTCCGGCGTCGGGGCTTAGCCTGCCCCACGCTTCGACGCCATGAAAGTCTCGAAGGCGGCCTTGTACGCGGGATCCCACCGCGAGAGCGCCGGACGATTCAGGATCAGGTCGTCGGCGGCCCATCGCATGCGCTTTTCGTCGATCTCGCGGGTCACGTCGTTGTCGGGGCAGAGGATGTAGAAGTCCCCCTTCCCCATCGCCTCGATCATGAAGTCCACCACCTGTTCGGCGCTCCAGGCGCCGGGCGGCTTCTCTGGCGAGCGGGCCGTCATGCCGGTGAAGGTGTAACCCGGAATCAGCAGATGGGCGCTCACCTGCCCGCCTTCGACATTGCGAAGCTGGTGGGCCAGGCCCTCGGTCAGGGCCTTCACCGCGGCCTTGCTGGTGTTGTAGGCCACGTCTCCGGGCGGGTTGGTGATCCCCTGCTTGGACCCGGTATTGATGATGGCGCAGGGCGTCGCCTGGTCCAGCATCAGGCTGGTGAAGGCCTGCAGACCGTTGATCACGCCCCAGAGGTTGGTTTCTAGCAGCCGTCGCCAGCGGTCCGAATGCTCCCACGCGCCGCCGCCGCCGCCGATACCGGCATTGTTCATCAGCACCGCCACCTCGCCGAACCGCTCATAGGCCGCGTCCCGGAGGCGGTTGACGGCATCGGCGTCCGAGACGTCGGTGGGCACGCCGAACACCTCGGCGGGCGTCTGCGAGGTCGCCGCCACGGCCTTCACGGCGGCCTCCAGGCCCTCGGCGTTCTGGTCGGCGAGGCAGACCTTCATCCCCAGCCCGGCGAACCGTTTGGCGGCGGCCAGGCCAATGCCGCTGGCCGCGCCCACCACCACCGCCGCGCGGCCGGACGTCAGGGCAGGATGGCTCATCAGGTCTCTCCGGAATCAGGTGACGGCCTGAGCGTGCCTCGATTGCGGCGACCGCGAGGCCGCTTAGCGCGGCGCCTCGGTCTACTTCCGGCCCCGCCGGAACGGCTCGGGATCGGCCTCATGCTCGTCGAAGCCGAAGCGAGCGAAGCCCTCCTTCATCTCTGGGCTCAACGGCGCCTCGAGCACCAATGTGCCGCTTGAGGGATGGGGCAGGCTCAGGCGCCGCGCGTGCAGTTGCAGCTTCAGCGGCCCTGACAGCACCTTGGACTCGGGCGTGTTGTACTTCGGGTCCCCCAGAATCGGGTGCCCCATGGCCAGCATGTGGGCGCGAAGCTGGTGGGTCCGGCCCGTATGCGGCCGAAGCGCCATCCAGGCGGCGCGCGGCCCCGCTCGGCTGATGGTGATGAACTCGGTTTCCGCAGGCTCCGCGCCCGGCTCCTTGGGCTGGGCCGGGACCACCATCTCGCGGTCGCCGACGCCCTTCTTCACCAGCGGCAGCTCCAGCACGCCCTCCCCCGGCTTAGGGAAGCCGATGACCAAGGCCCAATAGGTCTTCTGCGCCTTGCGCCGCGCAAACGCTCCGGCCAGCTTCGCCGCCGCGCCAGGGCTCTTGCCCAGCACCAGCACGCCGGACGTGTCGCGGTCCAGCCGGTGGACCAGGCGCGGCCGCTCCAGCCCCTCCCCCCAGGCGCTGAGCAGCCGGTCGATATGCTTGTGGGTCTTGGTGCCGCCCTGGACGGCCAGGCCGGCGGGCTTGTTCAGCACCAGCACCTCGTCGTCCTCGTAGAGCACCAGGCTCTTGGCATAGGCCGCCTCGCGGGCGTCGATGCCCTGATCGGCCCGTTCGCCGGGCTCCGGCGGCTCTGGTAGCGGCGGCACCCGCACCTGCGCCCCGCCCGTCAGCCGGGTGTCCGGCTTGACCCGGCCGCCATCGACGCGGATCTGGCCTGAACGGGTCAGCTTTTGAATTTGGATATGGTTGAGGTGGGGCCAGCGGCGCTTGAACCAGCGGTCCAGGCGAACGCCATCCTCGCCGGCGTCCACGAACAGGGTGCGGACCTCCTTCACGAGAACACCCGCCGCGCCAGCATCAGGCCCACGAACAACGCCGTCACCGAGAGCAGCACCGAGCCCCCCGCATAGCCTGCCGCGGTCCCATAGGCGCGTCGCTCGATCATCAGGGCGGTCTCCAGCGAGAAGGCCGAGAAGGTGGTGAAACCGCCCAGCAGGCCAACCCCAAGCAGCAGGCGCAGCCTCTCCTGATCCGCCCCGCCCCTGAAGGCCAGGAACCCCGCCAGCAAGCCCATCAACAGGCCGCCCAGCAGGTTGGCGATGAACGTGCCATGGGGCCAGCCGGGCCCGAACAGCCGCAGGGCCTGAATTCCCAGCCCATAGCGCGCCACCGCGCCGGTCGCCCCGCCGAGGGCCACGAGAAGCACCTTGTCCATCGCGCCCTTATGCGACGCTCCGACCGCGCCGTCGAGGCGCGGCTGGACCAGTGCAACGCCTGGTTAAGTGGTCCGGACTGATGATGCCTACCCGTTTTGAGGATTTGGTCGCCACCCGTGTCGTCCGGCGAGTCCAGCAGCATCGAGCGTATCACCGCCGGCGGCGCGGCGGCGGCGCTTGAGCGCCTGGCCGGCACCGATCTTGTGGAGCGCGGCTGTGTGACGGTGATCAGCGTCAACGCCATCCGCAAGCGGTCCGGTGAGCGCTGGCCCCGCAAGCGCGACGCGGTCTGGGCCTATCTCGGCAAGAAGTTCGACGAACACTTGGCCTATCAGGACATCCGGCACCGCATCGGCGAGACCGACTTCCTGGTGGCCGTGACCTCCGAGAATGGCGTCGCCGCCCAGGCGCTCAGCTTGAAGATCCTGGAAGAAGCCCTGCTGTTCTTCCTGGGGGTGGCCGATTTCGCCGACATGAAGGTCCGCGCCGTCAGCGCCATCCACGGCGATGAACTGGCCTGCTCGGATATCGAACCGGCGCGCGTCGCCGGCCACACGCCCGCCCCGCCCGAGGAAATCGTCGTCTCGGCCTATGAGGCCGTTGATCCTGCCGAGGAGCGGCGTCGCAACCCGATCTCCTTCGTCACGGCGTCGGGCCAGAACCTGCGCATCGACTTCAGCCTCGAAGACGCCGTCAGCCTGCGCCACAAGGTGACCGCCGCCCTGCGGATCGAGCCCACCGTCACCCACATCTCCAGCGGACGGGCCGTCCCGGCGCGGGCCTTCGCCAAGCTGTCGGACGACGACATCGCCTTCATCGACCGCGCCTCGCTGGACTACGCCGCCCTGTTCGCGGGCGCCGAGGACAAGCCGCAGACGCCGCTGATCCTGCCGCTATCCTTCCGCACCCTGTCCACCCGTAAGGGTCGTCAGGCCCTGATCGGCGTCGAGGGCCTGCCGCCGCGGCGCGTGAAGACCGGGATCATGGTGGAACTGATCGATGTGGATCGGGGCACCCCGGAGGCCCGCCTGCTGGAAGTCACCGGCCTGGTCGGCCAGCTGTGCAAGGGTGTCCTCGTGCGTCTGCAGCCTGGGCGCGACGCCGTGGGCCCGGTCAAGGGCGCGCGGCTACAGGGTTTGACCGTCGCCATCGTCGATCTGGCCGGTACGGACAGTCAGATCGCCAGCCACATGCTGAACCTGGCCGCCCAGGCGCGCGGCCGCGCCCCGGTGCTGATGATCCACGGCCTACCCTCGCGGGGCTATCTGGACGTCGCCGCGGTCGCGGGCTTCACCCACGCCTCGCTCAAGGTGGCGCGCACGGCCCCGTCGTTAGCGCAGCCAGCAGCGTGATCCATCCTTCTTCCCCCCACGAAGGTGGGGGAAGCTGGTTGCGCTAGAGCCCTTTCCGCTCTGATTGAATCAATCAGAGCGGACGAAAAGGGCTCTAATTCAAAAAGTTAGAGCATTTTTCGATCCGATAACCGTTTCACACTTATCGGAAAATGCTCTAGGCCCTCGGCCCTAGCGCGCTGCGCAGGCCCCGTGCGTCATAGACATCCGCGCCGGGCGGCTTCTCGCCCTTGCCCATCACCACCTCAAGGGTCTGGGTCAGGGCCGGCCCGCCGCCGAGATCGAAGCTGGTTCCCAGGCCGATCCCGACTCCGCCGCCCCGGCCATAGCTGCCGCCCCCGGTGCCCAGCGACACCCGCGGGCCATTGTTCGATCCCACCTGGCGCATCGACCGGTCGGAGACCCGGAACCAGTCATAGCCGTCGGCCAGGGCGATGTCGGCGGCCCGCAGCAGGGCGTAGTCGGCCACCTGCTCGGGCGATCCGCCCGGTCCGCCGCGGAAGGTGACCCGATATCGGCCAGGCTCGATCCGATAGGACGAGAAGCCCACGGCCTCCGGCCCATTGGCGGCGGTATAGACGGTGGGCGCGCTGGCGCAGGCGGAGAGCCCGGCGCAGAGGGCGACGGTGAGCAGCAGGCGTTTCATCGGGCGGTCTCGCGGTCTCTTGCGAAAGTCGAAGGACTTCCGAAGCTTGGCGAGACAACGGCCTAGCCGGGCGCGCGTTCCGGCACGGCTTCGTCGAGACCGATGGCGGCCAGCAGCCTGGCCATGTCCGGGGGCGTCGGCGCCTCGATGCGCTGGGTCCCGCCGTCCGGGTGCGGGAAGGACAGCGCGCCGGCATGCAACATCAGGCGCGGCACGGGCTGACCGCCCACCGCCAGCGCCCCGCCATAGCGCGCATCCCCCGAGATCGGCCGGCCGATGGAGGCCAGATGCACCCGCAGCTGGTGCATCCGGCCGGTGTCCGGTGACAGCTCCAGCAGGGCCGCGAAGGCGTTGGACGACAGGGTCTTGTACCGCGTCTTGGCCGTCTCGGCGTCGGGGTGATCGGGCGGGCAGACCCGCATGAAGGCCTCGCGGCCCGCCTCGTCACGGCGCAGCGGAACCTCGATGGTCCCGCCGGTGGGGTCAGGGGCGCCAGGCGTCACGATGGCGCGGTAGGTCTTGGAGAAGCGGCGCCCCATCATCGCCTTGCCGAGGAAGCCAGCGGCGGGCTTGGTCTTGGCGGTCAGGATCACGCCCGAGGTGTCGCGGTCCAGGCGGTGGATCAGCCGGGGCCGCGCCTTGCCCGGCTTGGCGAAGGCCCACAGCATCTCGTCCAGCGTATGCACCTGCCCCCGCCCGCCCTGGCTGGACAGTCCCGCCGGCTTGTTCAGCGCCAGGATGTGCGGGTCCTCATAGATCACCAGGCTGCGGACCAGGGCGATCTCGTCGGGGCTCAGCGCCACGGGCTTGGCTTCGGCCTTGGCCTTCGGCGGAGACCTCACTTGCCCTCGCGCTCGGCACGGAGCGCCGCCCAGCGTTCCAGCCGCTCCTTGATCCGCGCCTCCGACCCCTGGGCCTTGGGTTGGTAGAAGCTCTGTCGCGGCATTCCTTCCGGGAAATAGTTCTGGCCCGAGAAGCCTTCCTCGGTGTCGTGGTCATAGGCGTAGCCCTTGCCGTAGCCGAGGTCCTTCATCAGCTTGGTGGGCGCGTTGCGGATATGGGCCGGCGGCATCAGCGAGCCGGTCTCCTTGGCCGAGCGGATCGCGGCCTTGTAGGCCACATAGACCGCGTTGGACTTGGGCGCCGCGGCCAGGTGGACCACCAGCTGCGCCAGGGCCAGGTCGCCCTCCGGCGAGCCCAGGAAGTCGTAGGTGTCCTTGGCGGCGTTGGCCATGACCAGGGACATGGGGTCGGCCTCGCCGATGTCCTCCATGGCCGCCCGGATCAGCCGGCGCGCGATGAACAGCGGGTCCTCGCCCCCGGTCAGCATGCGGGCCAGCCAGTACAGCGCCGCGTCCGGATCAGACCCCCGGATCGACTTATGCAGGGCCGAGATGAGGTTGTAGTGCTCCTCCCGGTCCTTGTCGTAGGCCGGGCTTCGCTTCTGAAGAATCTCCCCCAGCGCCTTGATCGACAAGGGCTTGGCCGTGCCGATGTTGAACAGGGTCTCGGCCAGGGTCAGCAGGTAGCGGCCGTCGCCGTCGGCCAGAGCCACCAGGGCGTCACGGGCCTCGACCTCAAGCGGCAGGGTCTTGCCCTCGTGCGCCTCGGCCTTGTCCAGCAGGGTCCCCAGCGCCTCGTCGTCCAGGCGCTTCAGCACATAGACCTGCGAGCGCGACAACAGCGCGCCGTTCAGCTCAAACGACGGATTCTCCGTCGTCGCCCCCACCAGGGTGACGATCCCCTCCTCGACGAAGGGCAGGAAGCCATCCTGCTGGGCGCGGTTGAAGCGGTGGATCTCATCGACGAACAATAGGGTCGATTGACCGGCCGAGCGCCGCATCTTGGCCTGTTCGAAGGCCTTCTTCAGGTCCGCGACCCCGGAGAACACCGCCGACAGCTGCTGGAACTCGTACCCCGCCTCCTTGGCCAGCAGCCGGGCGATGGTGGTCTTGCCGGTGCCGGGCGGGCCCCAGAGGATCATCGACGACAGCCGCTTGGCCTCCGCCATCCGCCGGATCGGCCCCTCTGGCCCCAGCAGGTGATCCTGCCCCACCACCTCGTCCAGCTTCTGCGGACGCAGACGGTCCGCCAGCGGCGAGGGAGCATGCGGCGTCAGACCCGCGGCTTCGAAGAGGTCGGCCATGTCAGGGATATAGCCCTCCCTCCCGCCGATGGGGAGGGAGAAGCCCGTCCTAAGTCCGGAAGTTGGCCGTGATCTCCTGGCCGGCGCGGACGATGGTGACCTGCCACTGGCCGCCGTTGCTGCTCACCACCCCCACCAGGTCGCGGACCGAACCGATGTCGCGGCCATTGACCTTGCGGACGATATCGCCCGGACGCAGGCCGGCGTTCATGGCGAAGCCCCGGCCCAGCTTGGTCACCAGCACGCCCTTGCCCAGGAAGGGATCGAGACCCAGCTCATCGGCCACCGCCGGCGACAGGTTGACCACCGTCGCCCCGTCGAAGGGATTGCGGCCGGCGATCACGCGCTCGTCCTTAGCCGGCGTCGCCGGCGGCGCCTCGGCCTTCAGGTTCAGGGTCAGGTTGGCGCCGTCGCGCAACACACCCAGCTTCAGGGTCTCGCCGGGACGGCTGGAGCCGAGCGCGTAGCTCACCCCGGCCGGATCAGCCACCGGCTTGCCGTCCACCGACAGGATCACGTCCTGCGGCTTCAGGCCCGCGCGGGCGGCCGGGCCGCCCGGCCAGATGTCGGCCACCAGGGCGCCGGAGGGAATCGTCATGCCCAGGCTGTGGGCGATGTCGCCGGTCACCGGCTGGGTCCGCGCGCCCAGCCAGGGGCGCACCACCACCTGGCCGCCACCGGCCGCCGTCTCGACGATCCGCTTGACCATCGCGCCGGGGATGGCGAAGCCGACCCCTGACGAAGTGCCCGAGCGTGACAGGATGAAGCTGTTCACCCCGATCAGGTCGCCGTCCATGTCCACCAGGGCGCCGCCGGAATTGCCCGGATTGATCGCCGCGTCGGTCTGGATATAGGCGTTGGCCGTGTCGCCGTTGGGATCGGTGCTGCGGTTCAGGGCCGAGATAATGCCGTTGGTCACCGTCTGGCCGACGCCGAAGGGGTCGCCGATGGCCAGCACCAGGTCGCCCACCTGGGCCTCGCCGGTATCGTCGATGGGCAGGACCGGCAGGCGCTCGGAGCCCACGTCGATCTTCAGCACCGCCAGGTCGGTGCGCGGGTCGGCCAGCAGCAGCTTGGCGGGGAATTCGCGGCGGTCGGCCAGGGCCACGGTGATCTCCTGGCCGCCCTGCACCACGTGGTTGTTGGTGATGATCACCCCGTCGCTGCGGACGATGACGCCCGATCCCAGGGACCCCTCGACGCGCTCGCGCGGCGCCCCCATGCCGAACATCTGCCAGAACGGATCGGACTGCTGACGGACCAGGCGCTTGGAGGAGATGTTCACCACCGCCGGCGCCGCCCGCTTCACCACCGGGGCGAAGGACATCTTCATGGTCATGGAGTCGCCGGGCGCCGCCCGGGTGGGCTGCACCAGGGGCGGTATCTGCGCCTTGGACTTGGCCGAGGGGTCGGAACAGGCGGCCAGCAGGGCCAGGATGGGGATCAGGACGCGATGGGCTCGCATGGGCTCTCCGAGCGGGGAAACGTCGCCGGACTCTGACGAGGTTTCAGGCGCAATGATGGCACGCATCTAGGCTGACTTCTGCTCGGGGGAAACAGGCCTCGCGAAAGCCAGGACAAGTATCCAGGCCACCAGGCTCAACGCGCCCCCGATCAGGATGGTCAGGCCCGACCAGGCCGGCCCCCAGGTCAGGGTCGCGGCGAACACCTGGGTCACAGCGATCGGCGCGGTGATGCTGGTCAGGCTGACGATGGAGCCCATGGCCCCCTGCAGCCGCCCCTGCTCCTCGTCCCCGACCTTGGCGCTCATCAGCGACTGCAGGGCCGGCGTCGACATGCTGCCCAGCACGATGGGCAGGTTGGCGATCCAGAACCAGACCCCGGTGGGAGCGAGCCCCACGGCGAAGAAACCGATGACCTCCAAGGCCAGGCCCAGCACCACCGTGCGTTTGTCCCCCAGGGCCTTGGCGATCCGTCCGGTCAGGCCGGTCTGCACCGCGATGCTGGCCACCGCGAGCGCGCTGCAGAAGATCCCGAAGTCCAGCGGGCTCCAGCCGTAGCGGTGGGCCGTGTAGAGGACCAGCAGGTTGTCCTTGGCCTGGAAGGCCAGCCACACCAGCAGCAGCGCGATCCCAAGAACCAGCAGGCCCTTGCGCTGGACCAGCAAGTCCACGCCCCCCACGGGTTGGCCTTGGCCCAGACGATCGGCGCCCGCTTCTCCTTGGGCAAGGACTCAGGCAGCACGAAGATCCCGTAGATCCCGCCGATGAAGGCCACGGCGGCCGCGGCCCAGAACGGCGCGCGGATGTCGTTCATGGCCAGCAGTCCGCCGATGGCGGGGCCCATGATGATCCCACTCCACAGGGCCGCCGTCATCCAGCCATAGGCCTTGGTGCGCTCCTCCGGCGGCGTGACATCCGCCACATAGGCCATGGCCGCGGCCTGGGCGCCGCAGGTCAGGCCGCAGAGAATGCGCGCCGCCATCAGCCAGCCGACGGTGGGCGCCAGCGCCCCCATCACCAGCTCGGCGCCCACTCCGAACACCGAGATCAGGATCACCGGCCGGCGTCCGAAGCGGTCGCTCAGCATTCCCAGGAACGGCGCGGCGAGGAACTGCGGAATGGCCCAGCCCACCTCCAGGAACCCGACCCAGCGGGCGGCGGTGGCCGGATCGCCCCCCACCAGCTCCTGGGCCAGTCGGGGCAGGACGGGGAAGGAGATGGATTGGGCGGAATAGTCGAGGAAGATGGTGATCGCGACAAAGATCAACGCCGCGCGGCGGGTGCGATGGGGCATGGAGGTCTCGAGGTTCCGGCGCCTGCCGGCATGACAAAGGGCCCGGCATTAGCCGGTTGCGAGGACTGCGGCGCCTGAGGCTGGTGGGCCTGCGCGCGGGTCCTAGGCCCTGGTCTTCTCGAATACGCTCATGGGGTCAGCCTAGCGCCCCCGCCCCGCTTGGCAAGCTCACTCGGTCTTGGCCTGGGCCGGCACGTCGCGGCCATAGGCCACCGACAGGCCCCAGGCCACCAGGGTCAGGGCCGCCCCGGCCAGGATGGTCAGGCCCGACCAGCCAGGCCCCCTCCCCGCCGCGACGGCGAGAGCGAAGACCTGGGTGAAGGCGATGGGACCGAACAGTCCGGTCAGGCTGCCCACCCCCATCATCGCCCCCTGCAGCCGCCCCTGCTCATCGGGTTCGACCTTGGCGGTCATCATGGCCTGCAGGGCGGGGCCGGCGATGTTGGACAGCGCCATGGGCAGGTTGGCGATCCAGAACCAGAGGCCCGTCGGCGACAGCCCCACGGCGGTGAAACCGACGACCTGCAGGGCCAGGCCGCCGATCAGCACCTTGCGCTCCCCCAACCACTTCACCGACCGGCCAGTGAGCTGGCTGGTGACCAAGATGTTCACCGCCCCCAGCGCGCTGCAGAAGATCCCCAGGGCCATCGGGTCCCACTGGTAGCGGTAGGCCGTGTAGAGGACGAAGACACTGTTCATGGCGTGCATGGCGAACCACAACAGCAGCAGGATCAACGCCAGCATCGGCAGGCCGGGCCGAGAGAACACCAGGCTGAGCGACCCCACCGGATTGGCGTTGGCCCAGCGCATCGGCGCCCGGCGGTCCTTGGGCAGCGACTCCGGCAACACCATCAGGCCGTAGACTCCGTTGGCCAGGGCCACCGCCGCCGCCGCCCAGAACGGCGCGCGCGGATCCCAGGCGCCCATCACGCCGCCGAGGGCTGGCCCCAGGATCACCCCGGTCCAGGCCGCGGCGTTCAGCCACCCATAGCTCTTGGCGCGATCTTCCTGCGGGGTGATGTCGGCCACATAGGCCATGGCGGCCCCCTGCGCCCCCGCCGTCAGCCCGCACAGCACCCGCCCCAGCAGCAGCCAGACCAACGTCGGAGCCAGGGCCATGATGGCGAGATCGACGGAAAGGCCGAAGATCGAGATCAGGATCACCGGTCGGCGTCCGAACCGGTCGCTCAGCATGCCGATCACCGGGGCGGCGAAGAACTGCGCCACCGACCAGGCGGCCACCAGCACCCCCACCCAGCGGGCGGCGGAGGAGACCTCGCCCCCCACCATCTCCTCCACCAGCCGGGGCAGGACCGGGAACACCATGGTGTGGCTGACCACGTCCAGGCAGATGGTGATGGCGATGAACGGTAGGCCGGCCTTGCGGACGGCAGATGAGGCGGACGCCCCCGAAGGAGGGCTGGGGTCGGCTGGCGGGGTCATGAGATATCTCGAAGCGCCGGCCGCCGGAGCGGTCGGGGAAAGACGGTCGCGAGGCAAGGCTCCGGCCAGCGGCCGGCGCCGCCTAGGCCCTCATCGTCTCTGTCCGCGTCATCGTCATGATCGCCTTACGGTAGAGACGTAACGCGTTCCGTCAAGCCGCCGCGGGCGCCGGCGCCGGGGCGTGGGCGACCCTGACCCCCAGGGCGAGCGCCAGCAACAGCAGGAAGGCCGCAAGATAGATGGCCAGGCCCGGCGCATGCAGGGTCGCGTCGTGGCGGATCGACCAGGCGAAGATCGTGCCGAACATGAGCGGACCCAGCACCGAGGCGATCCCCTGCAGGCTCTGGTTGGCGCCCTGCAGCTGGCCCTGGTGTGTGGGACCGACCCGGCGGGTCATCAGCCCCTGAAGGCCCGGCTGCATGAAGTTCAGCAGCGCGAACACCGGCGCCGAGGCGATATAGAACCAGCCCGTGGGCGCGAAGCCGTAGAGCGCGAAGCCCGCCGCCCCGCCGGCCGCCCCCAGCAGCAGCGCCCCACGCTCTCCGATCCGGGCGACCACGGGCCCCACCAGCAGGGTCTGCACCCCCACCCCCAGCAGGCCGGTCGCCATCATGGTCAGGCCGATGATCCCGGGGCTCCAGCCATAGCGATAGCCGGAATAGAGCACGAAGATCGACGGCAGCACGGTGTGGGCGAGCTGGAACAGGAACCCGACGCCGGCCAGGCCCAGCAGGTCGCCGTGCGCGCGCAGGAAGGTCAGCGACCCCACCGGATTGGCCCGCTTCCAGTCAAAGCGGCTGGTGCGCTTTTCCACCGGCAGGGATTCCGGCAGCACGAAATAGCCATAGAGCCAGTTGATCGCCGTCAGGCCGCCGGCCACCAGGAACGGCAGCCGCAGGTCGAACTCCGCCAGGAAGCCGCCCAGGGCCGGCCCAACCAGGAAACCGAAGGAGAAGGCCGAGCCCATCCAGCCGAAGGCCTTGGCCCGGTCCTGCGGCGGCGTCACGTCGGCCACATAGGCGTTGGCGGTGGAGAAGCTGGCCGCCGTCAGCCCGTTGAGCACCCGGCCCACGAACAGCCAGGCCAGGTTGGGGGCGAAGGCCATGAACATGAAGTCGACGGCCAGGCCGAACAGCGAGATCAGCAGCACCGGCCGCCGCCCGATGCGGTCGCTCAGCATCCCCAGGATCGGCCCGCAGAACAGCTGCATGATCCCCCAGACGCAGCCGAACACCACGTTCCACTGCGCGGCCTGCGCGGTGTCGCCGCCGGTGAAGCTCTTGATCAGGTTGGGCAGCACCGGGATCATGATCCCGAAGGACACCGCGTTCATCAGCGCGCAGGCGAAGACGAAGCCGAAGGCGGCCTTGCGGCCGGCGGTGGTCGGTGTTCCGTCCGTCATGATCTGAAATCCCCCTGCCGCGCATTTTGAAACAAAACCGGAACTCACACAACCGGGTCAGGTCGCCGCGTCCCGCAAGGCCGCTAGCTGCGCCTGCCAGTATTCCGCCAAGCGCATCAGCAGCGCCCGGTCCTGGAAACCGTGCCGCGCGGCGCTCTCCCTCGGGACCTGATCGAAGCCACGATGCTCGATACTGACCCGCGTCTCGTCGCCCACGGCCTCGAACCGCACCTCGACCTGGGTCTTAAGCTCCAGCGGGAAGTTGGCCTGCCGCCAGGAGAATTCCAGCCGGTGCGGCGGCTCCCAGGCGGTGATCCGCCCGATCTCGAACACCTTGCCTCCGGCCAGGGTCTCGGTCAGCCGGCCGCCCTCCCCGGGCTCGAAGGCCAGCACGCCCGGCGCGCGCGGGGTGGTTTGGAAGAGTTGGTTCGGTTTCCACCACATTCCGATCTCGCCGACAAAGGCCGCGAACGCCCGCTCGGGCGTGGCCCTCACCCGCAGCGCCACGAAGACCTTGGAGGTCATCGCCTTCCTCCCCCGTTCACGGGGGAACGGCGTGGGCGCCAGCGCCTGGGGGAAGCGCGGCCCAGATCCTCCCCCAGGCCGCAGGCCGATGTGGGGGAGGTGGGTCGCTGCGCAGCGGCGAGCCGGAGGGGGATCGACGTCGTCGACCTCGTGGCCCCCAGAACAAGAGTCAAAGTCCCCCTCAGTCGCTTCGCGCCAGCTCCCCCAGAGGGGGAGCATCTCCCAAAGAGCAGACGATCGCTCACGGGGCTTTCTCGACATGGGCCTTGAAGGCGATCAGCTGTTCACTCCACAGCCGTTCGCTCTCCTCCAGCCAGCGCAGCAGATGCACCATGGGTTCGGGCCTCAGGGCATAGATGCGCACCCGCGCATCGAAGGGCGGATGGGATTCCTCCACCAGGCCGCTTTCCCGCAGGGTGCGCAGGTGGCGACTCATGGCGGGACCCGGCAGGCCGACCTCGCGGGCCAACTCGCCGGCCTGACGCGGCCTCTGGCTCAGCAGGTCCACCACCTGGCGACGGTAGGGATCGGCCAGGGCCGCCAGGGTGCGGTCGAGGGGCGCAGGCGCGGCCAACTCAGACCCAGCCCGTGATCTTCAGCCCGCTGGCCGCCTCGGCCTCCTCGCGGGTCACCGCCGCCACGGTCTGCGACACGTTCCAGATGTGCCCCTCGGGATCGCGGCAGCGATAGGTGCGGTCGCCGTAGAACTGGGTCTCCGGCTCGGCATGGATCTCGGCGCCGGCGGCGCGGGCCCGCGCGCAGTGGGTGTCGATATCGTCGTCGATCTGGATGCTGACCGTCTGGGTGTTCTTGCCGCCGATCGACTTGGGGCTCTTGTGATCCTGGGTCCACTCCGCGCCGACCATCACCACGCTGTCGCCAAAGGTGAGCTGCGAGTGGGCGACACCGCCGTCGGCGTCTTCCAGCAGCATAGTCAGTTCGAGGCCGAAGGCCTTCTGCAGCCAGTCGATGGCCGCCCGGGGGTCCTGGTAGAACAGGGCCGAACTCATCCGCGCCATGGTGTGCTCCTTACAGTGAGGTTGCGATGTCGTGGCCGGTGGCCTTGGCCTGCTCGTCTGGGCTGAGCACCACCACGGTCTGGCCGAAGGACCAGGGATGGCCCTCAAGGTCGAGGCAGGTATAGACCCGGTCGCCATAGGCCTGGGTTTCCGGCTCGCGCTGAATCCGCGCCCCGGCCGCCCGGGCCCGCTCGCAATGGGCGTCGAGCCCCGCGGCGAGCTGGACATGGATCGACTGGGTCGCCCGGCCGCCGAAGGCGATGGGCGTGGCGGCTTTGTCGCGCGGCGGGCCGACCACCATCACCATCCCGCCCTCCAGGACGGTCTCGGAGTGGATCACCTCGCCCTGCCCGTCGTCCACCACCAGGGTGGTCTCAAAGCCGAAGGCCTTTTCCAGCCAAGCGAGCGCCGCCCGGGGGTCGCGGTACCAGATGACCGGGCTGATGGTGGGGCGCATGTCAGCCTCCCACCTTGAAGGTCAGGCCGGTCGCGGCCTCCATCTGCGCGGTCGGGACCTTGCGCAGGTCCTGCCGGAAACTCCAGACGTGCCCCTCAGGGTCCATGGCCCGATAGGTCCGCGCGCCGTAGAACTGGTCGGCGGGCTCCTCGGTGATCTTCGCGCCGGCTGCGCGCGCGGTTTCGCAGTGCTGATCCAGCCCGCTCTCCAGGACCACCCAGATGAACTGCGTCCCCTGCCCCTCCAGGCACGCAGGGCTACGCATCCGCGCCCCGCCCAGCTGCGCGCCCTCCCACTCGCCCGCCACCCCGATGGGGCAGTCGTGGAAGCTCATCTCCGCATGGGCGACATTTCCCTCGGCGTCAGTCAGCAGCAGGCTCACCTCAAAGCCGAAGGCCCCGGCCAGCCAATCGAGCGCCGCCTTGGGATCACGATAGACGACAGTGGGACTGAAGGCGGCTTGGCCCATGACGGCCTCCCGGAGTTATGTTCTTGTTTCCGGAATATTTCTACATTTCCGTAATTACCTGTCAAGCGCCCGCTTCAGCCCCGACAGCTTGCCGTCACTCGCCGCGACTGGCTCGGCGCGGCGATCAACCAGAAGACGGCGGCTAGGCGGAGGATCAGGTGGCGTATCGGACCTCTTAGGTCCGCGGTGTAACGACTCACCGCCAAAACCTCAGCGTCCGCTGAGGTCCGCCACGCAGGCCGCGCGCTGCTCGCCGCTCAGGCCGGGCCGCACGGAAACCTCCTGCAGGTCGTAGGTCGCCTTGCCCGCCGGCAGGTAGCTGATCAGGCGCGGCGCGCCGTCGGGCCCGGCCACGCGGTATCCGATTGGCACGCGGCTGTCGCCCTCCTTGCCCCCCTCCCGACCCAACCGCTTCATCCCGTCTCGCAGGCCGGCCGCATAGGCCGGCCCCGCCGGATCGACGCCGCTGATGATCCCGGTCTGTCCGCTCTTGGCCCCGTCGAAGCCGCGGTCGAACACGGCGACCTGCTTGTCGGTCAGGGCCAGGCAGGCGCCGAATGCGCCGGGCTCGAGTCGCACGGTCTCCCCCCGGATCACATGGCGCTCAATCAGCGGCGCCGCATCCAGACTGGGGGCGACGGCGCGCAGCATTCCCGGGAACAGGGCCGCCCCATAGCCCTTCATCCCCGCGCGGACCGCATCCCGCTGGCGGCGCATCACCTCATCCAGCGACAGCCGCCCGCCGCTCGCGTCCCGCACCGCCCGGTCCCAGGAGAGCGCCAGCAACCGGCCTCGGTCGTAGGGCGACTGCTGTGCGTCCTGGTTGGTCCAGAACACCGCCATGACCTGGTCGGCGGTGAAGTTCCGCGCCGTTGAGCCGTCGTAGCGGGTCAGGACCTCGTTATAGCGGGCGGCATAGTCCTCCAGCGACCAGATGCCCGAGGCGAGCAGAACCCGGGTCGCGTAGAAATCCGTGAACCCCTCGCTGAACCAGTAGTCCCGCGCCTCGTCCTCCAGGGGCAGGCCGCCCACCTGGTTGGGGATCCAGCTGTGCATGTACTCGTGGGCCAGGAAGTGCGGATTCTGGGTCAGGTCCACATTGGTGGTGGCCTCGACGGCGAAGGCGTCCCCCTTCCCCGTGCCCGTGGACGAATAGCCGCCCCCCTCCGCTCCGCCCAGCGGCGTCACGGTGATCAGGAACGGCCGGGCGGTATCGCGCCAGAGGGCGTTCTCGGCGGTCATGATCTTGGCCGCCATGTCGGCCACGGCCTGCGGCGTCGCCGGCCACTTGCCGATCACCGCCACCCGCAGCGGGGCGGCGTCCACCGTGGTGTCGACGGGGGCCACCTGGGTCCCGCCCACCACCACGCTGTCGATGATCTCGGCCACCTTGCCGGTTCGGCCCGCCAGGTGGTCGAGGTCCGAAACCAGGGTCCAGTCCTTCGGCCGCGCGCCCCAGGCGAAGGTCGCCGGCTCCCCCTGGCGTCCGGCGGGGGCGGCGAACACGCCCTCCCCGTGGGCCATGAACCAGCCCGGCCGCACGACCGGCTCGCCCTTGAGGTGGTCGCGGCCAGGATCGGCCTCTCCGGTCACCTTGATCTCGTAGCGCACGGTGACCCGGGCGCGGGGCCGGTGCCGCAGGACGCGGACGGCCTCGCCGCCTTGATCAAGCTGCGCCCCGTCCACCGTCAGGCCTGAGATCAGACGCCAGAGCTTCTCGCCCTCGGCCCAAGAACTGGGCAGTTCCAGGTCGGTCACGCCATCGGCGTCGCCGGAGAACCGCATCTCGACGGCGAGCGCGGTCAGCGCCCCATGATCGACGACCGGCGTCAGCCGATAGGCCACCGGCGCCTGCGCGGCCCACGCCCCATGGGCCGCGAAAGCCATCGCGGCCGCCACAATCCAAGCCCGCATGAGCGCTCCTTCTGATCGGGGAAGCTTAACCGTGAGCCTGGGGGCTTGAAACGCAAAAACCCCGGACATCGCTGTCCGGGGCTTCTGTAATCTGGATGGCTGCTAGGCTCAGTCCTCGGTGAACGAGGATTCCTGCACCGGGCCGGAGTCCTTGCCCTTTTCCGACGGGTCGCGGTCGACGAACTCGATCACCGCCAGGGGGGCGTTGTCGCCGTAGCGGAAGCCGGCCTTCAGGACGCGGATATAGCCGCCGTTGCGGGCCTTGTAGCGCGGGCCGATGACGGAGAAGAGCTTGCCGACCTGTTCGACGTCGCGGACCTTGCTGATCGCCTGACGGCGCGCATGCAGGTCGCCGCGCTTGGCGAGCGTCACCAGCTTCTCGACGACGGGGCGAAGCTCCTTGGCCTTCGGCAGGGTGGTCACGATCTGCTCGTGCTTGATCAGGCTCGCCGCCATGTTGGCGAACATCGCGGTGCGGTGGGCGGACGTACGACCCAGTTTGCGGTGGGCTTTACCGTGGCGCATCTCATATCTCCTGGACCGTCTGGTCCGCTGGACGCTCCCGGTTGCCGGAAGGCCGCCCTTGCCTAATCAAATCCCAGCCTGCTCCCGCCTGGGTCAACACGAAGCGCCGGGGCCCTCCACCGCGGTTGCGGCTTCATCAGGCCCGAGCCGCCGAGGCGGCCGGAAGGTCAGCGCGATCCAGGGCCCGCGAGCGGGCCCTGGGAAGTCTTACATCTGGTCTTCGAACTTCTTGGCCAGCTCTTCGATGTTTTCCGGCGGCCAGTTGGGCACGTCCATGCCGAGATGCAGGTTCATGCCCGCGAGCACTTCCTTGATCTCGTTCAGCGACTTGCGCCCGAAGTTCGGGGTGCGGAGCATTTCCGCCTCCGTCTTCTGGATCAGGTCGCCGATGTAGACGATGTTGTCGTTCTTCAGGCAGTTGGCCGAACGGACCGACAGTTCCAGCTCGTCGACCTTCTTCAGCAGCGCCGGGTTGAACGGCAGTTCCGGCTTGGCCTCGCCTTCGACCTTCTTCTTCGGCTCTTCGAAGGTGATGAAGATCTGCAGCTGGTCTTGCAGGATGCGGGCGGCATAGGCCACCGCGTCCACCGGCGAGATGGCGCCGTTGGTTTCGACTTCCATGATCAGCTTGTCGTAGTCGAGGCTCTGGCCCTGACGGGTCGGCTCGACGCGATAGGCGACGCGCTTGACCGGCGAGTAGAGGCTGTCCACGGCGATCAGGCCGATGGGGGCGTCTTCCGGACGGTTCTGGTCGGCCGGGACGTAACCCTTGCCGTTGTGCACGGTGAATTCCATGCGCACCTGGGCGCCGTCGTCCAGGGTGCACAGGATGTGGTCGGGGTTCAGGATCTCGATATCGGCCCCGGCTTCGATCTGACCGGCGGTCACCGTGCCGGGACCGGTGGCGCGCAGAGTCATGCGCTTGGGGCCTTCGGCGTGCATGCGCAGGGCCAGCTGCTTGATGTTCAGCACGATGTCGACCACGTCTTCCCGCACGCCTTCCAGCGAGGAGAATTCATGCACGACGCCGTCGATCTGCACCGATGTCACAGCGGCGCCTTGCAGCGAGGATAGAAGAACGCGGCGCAGGCTGTTGCCCAGGGTCACGCCAAAGCCGCGTTCGAGAGGTTCGGCCACCAGACGCGCCTTGCGGTTCGCGTCGGCGCCGGTCTCGATCAGCGGCTTTTCGGGACGGATGAGCTCGTTCCAGTTTCTTTCGATCACGGATAGGTGTCCCTCGAACGCAGGATCGCCGGACGCGGCTTACGCGGTCCGGCGAAGGGGGATAGCAGTACTTCGGTACTCAGACGCGCCGACGCTTAGGCGGGCGGCAACCGTTGTGCGGAATCGGGGTCACGTCGCGGATGGTGGTGATCGTCATACCCACCGACTGCAGCGCGCGAAGCGCCGATTCACGGCCGGAACCCGGACCGGAAACGTTCACTTCAAGGGTCTTCACGCCGTGCTCGGCGGCCTTCTTGCCCGCGTCCTCGGCCGCCATCTGGGCGGCATAGGGAGTGGACTTCCGGGAACCCTTGAACCCCATCGTGCCGGCGGAAGACCAGGAGATGGTGTTCCCCTGGGCGTCGGTGATGGTGATCATGGTGTTGTTGAACGAGGCGTTCACGTGCGCCACGCCCGAGGTGATGTTCTTGCGTTCGCGACGTTTAACGCGCGCCGGTTCCTTGGCCATCGACTAGCTTTCTTACTTCTTCTTGCCGGCGATCGGCTTGGCCGGGCCCTTGCGGGTCCGAGCGTTCGTGTGGGTGCGCTGGCCGCGGACCGGCAGGCCCTTACGGTGACGCAGGCCGCGATAGCAGGCCAGGTCCATCAGACGCTTGATGTTGACCGCCGTCTCGCGACGCAGGTCGCCTTCCACCGTATAGTCACGGTCGATGGCTTCACGGATCTGCAGCACCTCGGCGTCCGTCAGTTGGTTGACGCGACGAGCGTCTTCGATGCCAACCTTCTGGACGATCTCGGCGGCTTTCGCCTGGCCGATACCATGGATGTACTGAAGCGCGATGATGACGCGCTTGTTAGTCGGGATGTTTACGCCGGCGATGCGGGCCACTTGGGGTATTCTCCTGGTCACGCAGAGAAGCGCGAACAACGCCCCGACCCAAGATGGGATACGGCACGTCCCTCGCGCGTTTCGCGGAAGCGGCCCGTTATAGGGACAGTTGCGTTTCCGTCAATGCCGGAAGCGCGGGAAAATGCCCTTCTTTGGGGCCCTGCGCGCGCTCAGCGCCCTCCCCCGACGCCGGGATGGGCGATTGACCTCATGATCAATCGACTTTCGCGGCGAAAACAAGTCGGGGATGCGCGATCGGCCGGCGCAGACGGCCATTTCGAATCGATTTTGAGGAGAATTGCGGGAGATTCGCTGCCGACACGCCCCCTTCCGCTCATCCCGGCGAAGGCCGGGACCCAGATACATCCTGGGCGCCGACAAGGGGGGCGCAGGAACCGCACCCGCCCCACAGCGTGGAGTGGGCTTTACCTGGATCCCGGCCTTCGCCGGGACGAGCGGAGATAGGTCGGCCCTGTCCAGGGTCTGATGCCCCTAGCGCGGGGCGTCCAGGGCCTTGTCGATGGCGAGGGCGACCACATCGATGGCCCCCATGCCGTCCACCTGCACCAGCTTCTTCTGGTCCTCGTAGTAGGGCAGCAGGGGCGCGGTGTTGTCGTTATAGGCCGCCAGGCGGACCTTGAAGCTTTCCGGGTTGTCGTCGGGGCGGCCGGACTCGGCGAAGCGGCCGGCGATCCGTTGGGTCAGGGCCGCGTCATCCACCTTCAGGCGGATCACCAGGTCGATCTTCTTGCCGCGCTTGGCCAGCATCTCGTCCAGGGCCTTGGCCTGGGCGATGGTGCGCGGGAAGCCGTCGAAGATCGCGCCGCCGGCGGCCTCGGTCTCGGGCAGCCGTTCCTCGATCAGCGCAATGACGATCTCGTCGGTCACCAGTTCACCGCGCTCCATCACGCCCGCCACCCGCTTGCCGAGTTCCGAGCCCGAGGCGATGGCGGCGCGCAGCATGTCGCCGGTGGAAAGCTGGACCATGTTTCGGCCATCCACCAGGCGCTTGGCCTGGGTGCCCTTGCCGGCGGCCGGCGGTCCGAACAGAATCAAATTCATGACTTAAATTGTCCCCTCCCGCCGGCCATCCCCATGGCCGGCGCAATTTGACGGCGCGGGCCTTAGCGCCCGCGTCCGCCGCGCAGCTTCGACTTCTTGATGAGGCCCTCATATTGGTGGGCCAGAAGATGCGACTGAATCTGGGTCACGGTGTCCATCGTCACGCTCACCACGATGAGGATCGAGGTGCCGCCCAGATAGAAGGGCGCGTTGTAGAAGGCGATCAGCGCCTCCGGCAGCAGGCAGACGAGGGTGATATAGGCCGCGCCGACGACGGTCAGGCGGGTCAGGACAAAGTCCAGGTACTCCGCCGTGCGCTTGCCGGGCCGGATACCGGGCAGGAAGCCGCCGTACTTGCGCAGGTTCTCCGCGGTGTCGTCCGGGTTGAACACGACCGAGGTGTAGAAGAAGCAGAAGAACACGATGAGGGCGCCGTACAGCACCATGAAGGCCGGGCGGCCATGCTGGAGCTGGCCCACCACGGTGGGCATCCACTGCAGGTAGCTGGGCAGGTCGGCGTTGGCCAGGAAGCTCATCGCCGTCGCCGGCAGCAGCAGCAGGGACGAGGCGAAGATCGGCGGGATGACGCCCGCGGTGTTGATCTTCAGCGGCAGGAACGAGGTGTCGCCGCCGAACATGCGGTTGCCCTGCTGGCGCTTTGGATACTGCACCAGCAACCGGCGCTGGGACCGCTCCATGAACACGATGACCAGCACCACGGCCACGGCCAGGAAGGCGATCAGGAACAGGGCGATGCCCGGCAGGGCGCCGGTCCGGGTCATGGAGAACATCTGGAAGATGCCGCGCGGCAGCACCGCCACGATCCCGGCGAAGATGATCAGCGAGACGCCGTTACCGACCCCGCGGCTGGTGATCTGCTCGCCCAGCCACATCAGGAACAGGGTGCCGCCGGTCAGGGTCACGACCGTGGAGACCAGGAAGAAGACGCCCGGATTGTCCACCAGGCCCTGGCTGTTCTGCAGCCCGACCGCGATCCCGAAGGACTGCAGCAGCGCCAGCAGCACGGTCAGGTAGCGGGTGTACTGGTTCAGGGTCTTGCGGCCCGCCTCCCCGCCTTCCTTGCGCAGCTTTTCCCAGGGCGGATAGACCGTCCCCAGCAGCTGCACGATGATCGAGGCCGAGATGTAGGGGCCGACGTTCAGGGCGAAGATCGCCATCCGCTGCACGGCGCCGCCCGAGAACATGTTGAACATGCCCAGGATGCCCTGCGACTGCCCCTCGAAGGCGCTCGCGAAGGCGGCGATGTCGATGCCCGGGATCGGGATGTAGGTCCCCAGCCGGTAGACCACCATCGCCATGATAGTGAAGGTGATGCGCTTATGGAGCTCCGTCGCCTTGGCGAAGGCGCCGAAGTTCATATTGGCGGCGAGCTGTTCGGCGGCCGAAGCCATAGGGTACCCCGAAGCTTTAAGACCGGTCGTACATAGGGCGTCCGACCGGCGGTGTCATCTGGCGTGGCCGCCCCCTCCCCGCTTGGGGAGGGACGGACCCAAAGCGTGACAGCCTGAAGTGGATGCCGTTCAGGCGCCCGTCACGCTCTCACACCAAAACGAGCCCCTTTTATCCCCTCAGGCGACCTGAGGGGAAAGGGCTCGCAAGCCTTAGGCTTCGGCCGATTCGGCGGCGGCCGGGGCCGTCGTCGTGATCTTGCCGCCGGCCTTTTCGACCGCGGCCTTGGCCGCGGCGGAGGCCGAATGGACGGTGATGTCGAGCTTGGAGGTCAACTCGCCCTTGCCCAGCAGGCGGACGCCGTCGAGTTCACGGCGCACGATGCCCGAGGCGATCAGCACGGCCGCGTCGATGGGCTTGCCGGCGTCGAGCTTGCCGGCGGCGATCGCCTGCTCGAGACGCCAGAAGTTCACCTCGGCGAACTTCAGCGCGTTGGGATTGTTGAACCCGCGCTTGGGCATGCGCATGTGCAGCGGCATCTGGCCGCCTTCGAAGCCGGCGATGGCGACGCCGGAGCGCGCCTTCTGGCCCTTGACGCCGCGGCCGCCGGTCTTGCCCTTGCCGGAACCTTCACCGCGGCCGACGCGCATGCGGTTCTTGGTGGAGCCTTCGCGCGGCTTCAGTTCATTGAGCTTGGTCATGTGACGCCTCTCCTTGGAGATCAATCGCCGGGCGCTCGCCCGACTCGGCTGATGGAAATGTCAGAAGGGCGGCGCAAGCGCCGCCCTTCGAAGTCTTGTTACGAAAGCCTATTAGGCCTTGGTGTCGACCACTTCAAGCATGTGGGCGACCTTGGCGATCATCCCGCGCACCGACGGGGTGTCTTCCAGGGTGGAGACACGGCCCATCTTGTTGAGGCCCAGGCCCACCAGGGTGGCGCGCTGGTCCTTGGTCCGCCGCAGCGGGCTGCCGGTCTGACGAACAGTGACAGTAGCCATGGATCTATTCTCCGTCGCCGGCGGCGCTGGCGCCGTCGGCGCGGCGGCCGATCACGTCAGCGACCTTCTTGCCGCGCTTGGCGGCGACCTGGCGGGGCGAAGACTGAGCCTTCAGCGCCTCGAAGGTCGCGCGCACCATGTTGTAGGGGTTGGACGAACCGACCGACTTGCCGACCACGTCCTGGACGCCCAGGGTTTCGAGCACGGCGCGCATCGGACCGCCGGCGATGACGCCGGTGCCCGGAGGGGCCGAGCGGACCATGACCTTGCCGGCGCCCCAACGGCCGTTGCCGTCGTGGTGCAGGGTGCGGCTCTCGCGGAGCGGCACGCGGATCATCGTCTTCTTGGCTTCCTCGGTCGCCTTGCGGATCGCTTCCGGCACTTCACGGGCCTTACCGTGACCGAAGCCGACGCGGCCCTTCTGGTCGCCGACGATCATCAGGGCGGCGAACGAGAAACGACGCCCCCCCTTCACGGTCGCGGCGACGCGGTTGATGTGCACCAGTTTCTCGACGATGTCGGAATCGGCGCGTTCTTCAGCGGGGTTGCCGCGGTTGCGGTCGCGACGGTTGCCGTCGCCGCCGCCTTGTGAGTTTCCACGAGCCATCTGCGTACCCCTAGAAGTTCAGGCCGGCTTCGCGCGCGGCGTCGGCGAGGGCCTTGACCCGGCCGTGATAAATGTAGCCGCCGCGATCGAAGACGACGTCCTTGACGCCCTTTTCAAGGGCGCGCTGGGCGACCAGGGCGCCGACGCGGGCGGCGGCGTCCTTGTCCGAGCCCTTGGTCTTCTTGTCGTCGCCTTCCAGCGAGGACGCGGCGGCCAGGGTCACGCCGCGAGCATCATCGATGATCTGGGCGTAAATCTGCTTGGACGAGCGGAAGACCGACAGGCGCGGACGGCCGTTGGCCAGCGAACGCAGGCGGATGCGCGTGCGCTCGGCGCGGCGCTTGGCGGTGTCACGAGGAGTAAGAGCCATGACCTACTTCTTCTTGCCTTCCTTGCGACGGACCACTTCGCCCGCATAGCGGACGCCCTTGCCCTTGTAGGGCTCGGGGGGCCGAAGCCCGCGGATCTTCGAGGCGATCTCGCCAACGACCTGCTTGTCGATGCCGCTGATCTTGATTTCGGTTTGCTTGGGCACCGCGAAGGTGATCCCGCTCGGCGGGGGCACGTCCACGTCGTGGCTGAAACCGAGCTGCATGGAGAGCGCGTCGCCCTTCATCGCGGCGCGATAACCAACGCCCACCAGTTCGAGGGTCTTCTCGAAGCCGGCGGTCACGCCTTCGACCATGTTGCTCACCAGGGTGCGCGAGAGGCCCCACATGGCTTGCGCCCGGGTGGTCTCGACCGCCTTGGTCAGGTTGAGCTCGCCGCCCTCCTGCTTGACCAGGATTTCTTCGGGCAGGGTCCAGGAGAGTTGGCCCTTGGGCCCCTTCACCTCGACCGTCTGACCGGAGATGGTGACCGTCACCCCAGCGGGGACGGCGACCGCCTTCTTTCCGATACGGGACATTCTAGTAGACCCTGCAGAGGACTTCGCCGCCCACGTTCGCGTCACGCGCGGCCGTGTCGGACATGACGCCCTTGGGCGTCGACAGGATCGAGATCCCAAGACCGTTCTTCACGGGCTTCAGATCAGAGATCGACGAATAGACGCGACGGCCAGGCTTCGAGACGCGGCGAATTTCCACGATGACCGGCTGGCCGTCGAAGTACTTCAGCTCGATTTCGAATTCCGGGAAGGCGCCGGGCTGCTGCACAAGTTGGTAGCCGCGGATGTAGCCTTCGTCGGCCAGCACATCGAGGACGCGCGCGCGCATCTTCGAGGCCGGGCACATGACTTTCGAACGGCCGCGGGTCGCGGCGTTCTTGATGCGGGCGATCATATCGCCAACGGGGTCGTTCACCATGAGACCCTCCTCACCAGCTCGACTTCACGAGGCCAGGAATCTGGCCATTCGATCCCAGATCGCGCAGGGCGATCCGGCTCATACGCAGCTTGCGGTAATAGGCCCGCGGACGCCCCGTGATCTCGCACCGGTTACGGATGCGGGTCTTGGACGAGTTGCGCGGCAGTTCGGCAAGCTTGAGGCGAGCTTCGAAGCGTTCTTCGAGGGGCAGGCTCTCATTGTTCGCGATCGCCTTCAGCGCCTCGCGCTTGCCGGCGAATTGCTTCACCAGCTTCTTGACCATCTCGTTGCGGTTTACGGCGCTTTTCTTAGCCATCTGTTCTTTCCTTCCCGCCGGTTACGCTTGAACGAACGGGAATTGGAATTCCTTGAGAAGCGCGCGCGCTTCGTCGTCGGTCTTCGCTGTCGTGGCGACGATGATGTCCATGCCCCACATTTGATCGATCTGGTCGTAGTTGATCTCCGGGAACACGATGTGCTCCTTCAGACCCATGGCGTAGTTGCCACGACCGTCGAACGAGGTCGGCTTCAGGCCCCGGAAGTCCTTCACCCGCGGCAGAGCGATGGTGATCAGGCGGTCCAGGAACTCGTACATGCGGTCCGCGCGAAGGGTGACCTTCGCACCGACAACCATGCCTTCACGCAGCTTGAAGCCGGCGATGGAGTTGCGAGCCTTGGTCGGCATCGGCTTCTGACCGGCGATCGCCGCCAGGTCCGCGATGGCCGAGTTGACCTTCTTGGAGTCGGCCACGGCCTCGCCGATACCCATGTTCAGGACGATCTTGTCCAGCTTGGGGATCTGCATCTCGTTGGTATAGCCGAACTGTTCCTTCATCGCCGCGCGGATGCGCTGGCGATATTCGGACTTCAGCCGCGGCTCGTAAGCTTGCTCAGCCATTGATCACCTCACCGGTCGTCTTGGCGACGCGGACCTTCTTGTCGCCATCGACACGGAAACCGACGCGGGTCGGCTTGCCCTTGGAGTCCACGATGGCGACGTTCGAGACGTGCAGCGCGGCTTCCTTGCTCTTGATACCGCCCTGGGGATCGGCCTGGGTCGGACGGGTGTGACGCTGAACCAGGTTCAGGCCTTCCACGACGACGCGCTCTTCCTTGGGCATCACCTTCAGGACGGCGCCTTGGCGGCCCTTGTCCTTCCCGGCGAGGATCACGACGCGATCCCCCTTCTTGATCTTCGCGGCCATTACAGCACCTCAGGCGCGAGGGAGATGATCTTCATGTGGTTCTTGGCGCGCAGTTCACGGGGAACCGGGCCGAAGATCCGCGTGCCGATCGGCTCGCTTTGCTTGTTCACGATCACGGCCGCGTTCTTGTCGAACCGGATCACCGAGCCGTCCTTGCGCTTGATGGCCGAGGACGTGCGCACGACGATGGCTTGAAGGACGTCGCCCTTCTTCACCCGGCCGCGCGGAATGGCTTCCTTGACGGAGACGACGATCTTGTCGCCCACGCCGGCGTAACGACGGCCAGCGCCGCCGAGCACCTTGATGCACATCACACGACGCGCGCCGGAGTTGTCGGCGACTTCGAGGTTAGTCTGCATCTGGATCATGGGATCAGACCTTCCTTACGAGCCCTGGACAGCGGCGGCCTTAGGCAGCGCTTCCCAGGTCTTGGTTTTCGATTTCGGCGCGCATTCGATGATGCGGACGATCTCGCCGGCCTTGTAGACGTTGGCTTCGTCATGGGCGTGGTACTTCTTCGACCGGCGGACGGTCTTCTTCAGCACCGGATGCAGGAAGGTCCGTTCGACCTTCACCACGAGCGTCTTGTCACCCTTGTCGGAGACGACGACGCCTTCGAGAATTCGCTTGGGCATGTGTCGTTCTCCTTAAGCCACAGCCTGCTTGGCGCGCAGGATGGTCTTGATCCGCGCGATGTCCTTGCGGACCTCGTTGGAGCGGTGAGTCTTCTCGACCTGACCCGTGGCGGCCTGGAAGCGCAGGTTGAACTGCTCTTTCTTCAGGTTCAGCAGGGACTCGGCGAGCTGGTCGGGCGTCATGCCCCGGACGTCATCAATCTTCATCACGCGGCCTCCGCCACGGGGGCTTCGATGCGCGTGACGATGCGGGTCTTCACGGGAAGCTTGGCCGCGCCGAGGCGCAGGGCTTCACGAGCCACATCGTCGGGCACGCCGTCGATTTCAAACATGATCCGGCCCGGCGCGACGCGCGCGGCCCAGTACTCAACGGCGCCTTTACCCTTACCCATCCGGACTTCGGCGGGCTTGTCGGTGACCGGAACGTCCGGGAAGATCCGGATCCAGACCCGGCCCTGACGCTTCATCTGACGGGTGATCGCGCGGCGGGCCGCTTCGATCTGGCGGGCGGTGATCCGCTCGGGTTCAACGGTCTTCAGACCATAGGAGCCGAAGTTCAGCGTGAAGCCGCCCTTCGAGTTCCCGTGGATCTTGCCCTTGAACTGCTTGCGGTACTTGGTTTTCTTAGGTGACAGCATAGCTCTGGATCCTACGCTCCGGCCTGGTCGCGACGGTCACGGCGCGGGCCACGGTCAGGACGGTCGCCCGAACGGTCACGTCCGCCACCTTCGCCGGCCGGGCCGGATTCAGTGGCCAGGCGCTTGTCCAGGGCCATCGGGTCATGATCGAGGACTTCGCCTTTGAAGACCCAGACCTTCACGCCGATGATGCCGTAGGTGGTCTTGGCTTCGGTGACGCCGTAGTCGATGTCCGCGCGCAGGGTGTGACGCGGCACGCGGCCTTCGTGATAGCTCTCGGTCCGCGCGATTTCCGCGCCGCCGAGGCGGCCGGCCACTTCAACGCGCATCCCCTTGGCGCCCAGACGCAGCGCGCTTTGCAGCGAACGCTTCATGGCGCGGCGGAAGGCGATCCGGCGTTCCAGCTGCTGGGCGATGTTCTCGGCCACCAGTTGCGCGTCGGTTTCGGGCTTGCGGATCTCGACGATGTTGAGGTGAACCTCACCGTCGGTGATCGTGTTGACGTCCTTGCGGAGCTTGTCGATGTCCGCACCCTTCTTGCCAATGATCACGCCAGGGCGCGCGGCATAGATGGTGATGCGGCACTTCTTGTGCGGACGCTCGATGATGATGCGCGAGACGCCGGCCTGATAGAGACGCTTCTTCAGCATCTTACGGACCTTGATGTCTTCGTGCAGCAGCTTGCCGTATTCCGGGCCGTCGGCGAACCAGCGGCTGTCCCAGGTACGGTTGATGCCGAGGCGAAGCCCGACCGGATTTACTTTCTGACCCATCAGGCAGCCTCACCCAGTTCGCGGACCACGATGGTGATCTCGCTGAACGGCTTCTCAATGCGCGACGCACGACCGCGGGCGCGGGCGGCGAAACGCTTCATGACCAGGTTCTTGCCCACGAACGCCTCGGCGACGATCAGGGAGTCGATGTCGAGGTTGTGGTTATTCTCGGCGTTCGAGATGGCCGAGGCGAGCGCCTTGCGGACATCCTGAGCGATGCGCTTGGGGCTGAACTCGAGTTCGTTAAGGGCCCGCTGCACCTTGAGGCCGCGGATCGACTGAGCGACCAGGTTCAGCTTCTGGGCCGAGGTGCGCAGGGTGCGGACCTTGGCCATCGCTTCGATGCCTTGGAGGCGGCGCGGTTTCGCTTGCTTGGACATGCTACTTCCTCTTCGCCTTCTTGTCGGCGGCGTGGCCGGGGAAGTACCGGGTCGGGGCGAACTCACCGAGTTTCATCCCAACCATGTCTTCGCTGATCAGCACGGGGACGTGCTTCTGGCCGTTGTGAACCCCAAACGTCAGGCCGACGAACTGCGGCATGATGGTGGAGCGGCGTGACCAGGTCTTGATCACGTCCTTGCGGCCCGAACCCTGAGCGGTTTCGGCCTTCTTGATCAGGTATCCGTCGACGAACGGACCTTTCCAGACGGAACGGGTCATGGATTAACGAGCCTTCCGAGCGTGGCGCGAACGGATGATGTACTTATCCGTCGTCTTGTTGGTGCGGGTCCGGGCGCCCTTGGTCGGCTTGCCCCACGGGGTAACCGGGTGACGACCGCCCGAGGTGCGGCCTTCGCCGCCGCCGTGGGGGTGATCGACCGGGTTCATGACGACGCCGCGAACGTGCGGGCGGAAGCCCATGTGACGCGTGCGACCGGCCTTACCCAGCACCTGGTTCATGTGATCCTGGTTGGACACCGCGCCGACCGTGGCCATGCAGGTGTCCTGGACCATCCGAAGCTCACCCGAACCCAGGCGGACCTGGGCGTAGCCGGCGTCGCGGCCGACCAGCTGGGCGTAGGCGCCGGCGGACCGGGCGACCTGGCCGCCCTTGAGGGGCTTCAGCTCGATGTTGTGGATGATCGTGCCGATGGGCATGCCACGCAGCGGCATGGCGTTGCCCGGCTTCACGTCGGCCTTTTCGGAGGCGATCACCTGGTCGCCCACCTTCAGGCGTTGCGGCGCCAGGATGTAGGACAGCTCGCCGTCCTCATACTTGATCAGCGCAATCCAGGCGGTGCGGTTGGGGTCGTACTCCAGGCGCTCGACGGTCGCGGGCATGTCCCACTTGCGGCGCTTGAAATCGATGGTCCGATAGAGGCGCTTGGCGCCGCCGCCGCGGAAGCGGACAGCGATACGGCCCCCGCCGCCACGACCGCCCGACTTGGTCAGACCCTGAACCAGGGACTTGACCGGGCCGCCCTTGTGGAGCTCGGACTTGTCGACCAGCACCAGGCTGCGACGGCCCGGCGAAGTCGGATTGTAATGTTTCAGAGCCATCTGCTTAGAGCCCCGTGGTGATGTCGATCGACTGGCCTTCGGCCAGGGTCACGATGGCTTTCTTGACGTCCGAGCGACGGCCCGGACGGCCCCGGAAGCGCTTGGTCTTGCCCTTGACCACCAAGGTGTTGACCTTGGTGACCGTGACCTTGAACAGCGCTTCGACAGCGGCGGCGATTTCGTCCTTCGTCGTGTCCTTGGCCACGCGGAATACGACCTTGTTCTGCTCGGAGAGCAGGGTGGCCTTCTCGGTGATCACGGGCGACAGGATCGCGTCGTAGTGGCGGGCGACGGGATTAGCCATCACGCGGCCTCCTTCTCGGCGAAGCGGGCGTTGATCGCATCCACCGCGTCCTTGGTCAGGACCAGCGTATGGCGACGCAGCACGTCGTAGACATTCAGACCGGCGTTCGGCAGCACATCCACGTTGGGAATGTTGCGGGCGGCCAGGGCGAAGTTGTTGTCCACTTCGGCGCCGGCGATGATCAGCGCGTTCTTCAGGCCCATGGTGTCGAACTGGGCGCGAAGCGCGGCGGTCTTCGGATCGGTCAGCACCGCGGCGTCCAGGACGACCAGCGAGCCGGTCTTCACCTTGGACGACAGCGCATGGCGCAGGGCCAGGGCGCGGAACTTCTTGGGCAGGTCAAAGGCGTGGCTGCGGACCACGGGACCGTGGGCCTTGGCGCCGCCGACGAACTGAGCCGCACGGCGCGAACCGTGACGAGCGCCGCCGGAGCCCTTCTGCTTGTACATCTTCTTGCCCGTACGAGAGACCTCGTTGCGGACCTGGATCTTGTGGGTGCCGGCGCGGCGCTTGGCGAGCTGCCAAGTGACCATGCGCTGAAGGATGTCCCCACGGATCTCGTCGATGCCGAACACGGCGTCGGACAGTTCGATCGAACCGCCCTTGGCGCCGTCAAGTTTGATGACGTCGAGTTTCATTATTCTGCGCCCTCGGCTGCGGGGGCTTCGGCCGAGGCCTCTCCCACCGGCGCCGCGTCAGCGGCGGGAGCGACCTGGCCAGCCTTGCGGAAGCCGCCGGGGACCGGGGCTTCAGCCGGACGGGCCGACTTGATGGCGTCGCGGATCTTTACGTAGGTGCCCTCGGTGCCAGGAACCGCGCCCTTGATCAGGATCAGGCCGCGTTCGACGTCGATGCGCCAGACCGAGACGTTCAGGGTGGTGACGGTTTCCTGACCAAGGTGGCCAGCCATCTTCTTGCCCTTGAAGGTCTTGCCCGGGTCTTGACGTTGACCGGTGGAGCCGTGCGCACGGTGAGACACCGACACCCCGTGGGTGGCGCGCATGCCGCCGAAGTTCCAGCGCTTCATGGCGCCGGCGAAGCCCTTACCGACCGTCTTGGCCGTCACATCGACCTTTTGGCCGGGGACGAAGTGGTCAGCGGTGAACTCGGCGCCGACGTCGATGAGGTTGTCCTCGGTGACGCGGAACTCAGCCAGCTCGTGCTTGGGCTCGACTTCGCCCTTGGCGAAGTGACCACGCATGGCCTTGGAGGTGTTCTTGGCCTTCTTGACGCCGGCTCCGAGCTGGAGGGCGACATAGCCGTCTTTATCCTGGGTCCGATGAGCGGTGACCTGACAGCCTTCGAGGCTGAGGACGGTCACCGGCACATGGGTTCCCGCTTCATCGAAGAAGCGCGCCATGCCCAGTTTCTTGGCGATCACGCCGGTACGCATCGACCGATCCCCTCTAGAGCTTGATCTCGACGTCCACGCCGGCGGACAGGTCGAGCTTCATGAGCGCGTCCACGGTCTGCGGGGTGGGGTCGACGATATCGAGCACGCGCTTATGCGTGCGGATTTCGAACTGCTCGCGCGACTTCTTGTCGATGTGCGGCGAGCGGTTGACGGTGAATTTTTCGATGTGCGTCGGCAGGGGGATAGGCCCCCGCACGGTCGCGCCGGTGCGCTTAGCCGTATTGACGATCTCGCGCGTGGAATGATCCAGCACGCGGTGATCGAAGGCCTTGAGCCGGATGCGGATGTTCTGACGATCCATATCGCTCTTCAATTTCCCCTACAGACGAGGTCCGTCCGCGTGACTTTGACCATTTCAAAGACCAACCCAAACGCCCCTCAAGAGAGACGCTCGTACGCGTAAGTCCGCTAAAAACGAGATAGGCCCGCGCGAAAGACTTCCGCGAGGGCCCCGCCCAGCTTCCCGATTTCTCGGTCGGCCGGGTCGTTCCGCGAACCGCGTCTGCGCTTCAAATCACTTCGAAGCGCACAGCCGATCCAACAGGAGGCGCGTCTATACGTGTGCGACTCGGCCTCGTCAAGGCCAGCAACCGCCCCGGTTCAGGAAGTTTTGGGGGGCGGTCTCAGTAGCAGGACAGGCCGCTGCAGAACTTCCTGCCCTTGGGCCGGCCCCACGTCACGTCGCCGTTCCCATCATAGGAGACATTGGCCTGTCCGGCCAGAAGACGCACCGTGATGTGGCCTGAGCCGTTCATCTTGGCGTGCAGGACGCCGGCGGTTCCGCGGTCGTCGATGCGGCCTGAGCCGTTCATCACCAGGGTGGCGCTGGAGACCACCCCCTGCCCCACGACCACGCGCCCGGCGCCGTCCACCGTCGCGGCCAGCCTGCCGTCCACATGGCTGGCGATCACCTGGCCCGGCCCCGCCTGGGTGACCGTCAGGGCGCTGGAGAGCGCCCCCAGCCGCCAGGTTCCGCACCCCGAGGCCGAGAGCGTCAGCGCCCTGCCCGGCCCTGTCTGACCATGGATCGCGCCCTTGGAGACGATCTCGGCGTCCAGGGGGACCCGCACCCTGAGGGTGGGCAGATCCTTCAGCGGAATGGTCTGGCCCCAGCGGCTGACGCCGTTGGCCTGGCAGGAATAGCCAAACAGCCAGGGGAGTTTCTGCTCGAACCACGAGCTGGCCCCGGTCACCCGGGCGCTGTCGCCCGCCTCCGGATGGATGGCCAGGCGCGTGTCGGCCTCCAGCGCCATGTCGCGCCGCGCTTCCGGGATGACAATGACCCGGGCCGCCGGCGCCTCGATGGTGAGAACCGGCCGCGCCAGGGCCACGGTCGGCAGGGCCAGAGCGGTCATGAGACTGAGGAAAAGCTTCATGTCCGGATCAAGTCACATAAATTTACGCCTGTAAATCTCGACCCTCCGGGAACCACTTCATGAGGCGCCTAAACTTAGCCGACACTGACATTACCCGACCCGACGACCGCCTTGGAAACCTCGCCGGTGACCGACTTTACATGCACATCACCGGAGCCGGCGATCTTGGCCTTCAGGCTGCCGGCCACCCCGCTGAAGTCCACATTGCCCGAACCGGCGATGGAGACGTTGGCCTCGGTGGCCTTGCCGCCGCGGATGTTCACGTCGCCGGAGCCGGCGATCTTCACGGTTAGCGGGCCTGAGATCGAGGTGACGTTGATGTCGCCCGAGCCGGCCACCGAGATCTCCAGCCCGCCGCTGACCGCCTGGGTCCGCACATCGCCCGACCCCGCCACCCGCAGCACCGCTTCGCCCGCGGCGCCGGTATTGGTGTCGCCGGAGCCGGCGACATTGATGCTCATCTTCCCGGCCACATTGCCCACCGTCCAGTCGCCGCAGCCGGCGTTGGAGAGCTCCAGGCTGGCCGTCTTGCCCACCGAGCCGAACACCGCGCCGCCGGCCTCGACCTTGGCGTCCCTCGGCATCCGCACCACGATCTGGGGCATGTCGTCATAGGCGATGTCGCCGATACCGGCGACATAGACCCGCGCCTTGCCGTCCCCGCCGTGGCAGTTCTTGATCTTCCGATCGAGGTTGCCGTCAACAATGGTCTTGTCGCCCATGCTGCGAACCTGAAGCGGCAGGCTGGGATTGGTGGTCAGGAACTCGACCTTGATGTCTTGCCGGCTCTCCGGGATCACCACCACCCGGGCCACGGCGTCCTTCACCTCGACAGAGGCCGCGTTTGCGGCGCCGGCGATCAGGGTCATGGCGGACGCGGTGGTCAGGACGGTCAGAAAACGCATGGCGATCTCTTCCTCTTGTTGAGCAGTCTTGAGGCGAACCTAGACGCGGTCGGCGGCCCGATCAGCTTAATTCGAGGTCATGACACAGGGGTCATCTGGCGGCCGCCTCGAAGGCGGCGAGCAGCCGCTCATGCCGCCACTGTTCCCGGGCCTTGTCGCTGGAGGCGACGAGGTTGGCGCAGGCGCCGGGCTTCGGCTCGGCCTTGCCGATTTGCCCGGCGCAGGCCTTGGAGGGGCGACGATAGGCGCCTGGATCAGACCAGAGCCCCTCCCCCGCCAGGAAGGAGAATGCGATCGCGTTGCGCGCCGAGGTCTTGAGGTCGGCATAGCTCGCTCCCTCGCCGGCGGCGCGCGCATATTCGTGCGACAGATCGATCCGCAATATCCCGGCGTCGTCCGTGGAGAGGCTCACCGGAACCCCGCGCCGCCGCAGCCAGGCGAACGGGTGGGCCTTGCCCGACACCCCCAGGATCGCGTCATTGGAGGAGAGGTTGACCTCCACCAGGATACCCTTGGCGGCCATTTCGGCGGCCAGGCCTTCGGCGTCGGTCTCCAGCGGGAGATCCACGCCATGGCCGATGCGCCGGGCGCCCGCCACCCGCACCGCCTCGGCGATGTGGTAGCGCAGCTCCTCGGGCGTGGCGTAGGCCATGGTGAGTTCCCCGGCGTGCAGCGCGGCCTTGGCCGTCCGGCCGTGGTCGGTCAGGAAGTCCACCATCCGCATGTGCAGGCTGTAGTGCGTGATCGCCAGGGGATGATCCTCCGGCGCCACCATCTGCAGGCCGACCCATCGCTTGTCGGCGGCCACCAGGGCGACCCCCAACTGCAGCTGGGCGAAGGTCTGTTCCGGCGGGGCGACGCGGCTGGTCTGCACCAGATAGCGCACCGTCACCTGGCAACCCGGCAACGCGGCTGGCGTGTCGCACTTCATCAAGCTGCGGGCGCGGGTCTCCATGGCGTCGGTTTCGGCGATGGCGGCTGCGACCAGGGCCTCCAGGCCCGCGGCGCTGTTGGCGGCCTTCTGGGCTGCGAGATCTCCACCCTTCCAGCCCACCTGGGCGCCCTTGGCGCGGCTGGCGAAGCCCTGCGGCGTCACCATGGCCTCCAGGTAGAAGGTGTTCTGCCGCGCCAGGTTGTCGGCCACATTGGCCAGCATGTCGCCGTCGCGCCTGGCGCCCGCCCCGCCGAAGCGGCCAAAGGCCCCGAAGAACTGATCGTGCCCCGAGCGGTCCAGGAAGTCGGGGTGGCGCACCGAGAAGCTGTCGATCATTGCGGCGCGCAGAATTTCGTCGGTCTTGATCGCGCTGGCGGGCTTCAGGTCCTCTCCAGGCTGACAGGGCGGCGTGAACGAAAGCGTCTTCACATTGATGCACAGGCCGTCCTCAACAGCCCAGGCCAGCAGGGTTTCGGCGAAGATCGCCCCGGAGACGTGGTTGTGCAGTTCCCCGCCCTTGGGCATGGCCCGGGTGAAGGCGATGAGTTCGCCCCCGGTCATCCTCGCCACATCCGGCGCGGCCTGCGCGCCATGAGCCGCGAGGGCCAAGCCCATCGCCGCAGCAGCCCAGAATTTCCGGATCATTCGCCCCGCTCCTTTGCCGCAAGCGGCCCGAGCCGGGCGCGCAAGTCAAGGGCGCCAAGGGCGCAAGCTCCACCCTGGACTTCTCGTGGGGCTCGCTCAGCCCTAGGGTGGCGTCAGGGACGTTTCACAATCGAGAGCGCAGAATGAAAATCAGGGCATGGATTGTAGGGTCGGCCGCAGGCGTTGGCGCGGCCGCCTTGGGCGTTGCGGCGCTGGGCGGCGCCCAGGCCCAGGGTTACAACGCCCCGCCGCCGGGCAGTTACTGGCAGAGCTGCCAGAAGGTGCGGGTGGTGGGCGCGGTGGAGCCGATCCTGGTCGCCGAATGCCGTGACCGGAGTGGCCGCTATCGCGGCTCCAGCCTCGAGTTCGAGGACTGCCGCAGCGAGATCACCAACCAGGACGGTCAGCTCACCTGCCTCAAGGGGGGGCGGAATGGCGGCTGGCAGGGTGGCGGCTATGGGAACGGAGGCTACCAAGGCGGTGGCTACCAGGGCGGTGGATACCAGGGCGGCGGCTACCAGGGTGGCGGCTACGGCAACGGCGGCTACCAGGGCGGCGGTTACAACAGCGGCGGCTATGGGAACAACGGTGGAGGCTATCAACGCCCCAGAGCCACCGGCGGCGTCATCACCCTCTTTGACGGGATCGGGTTCGCAGGCGCCGGCTTCCGGGCCACCAGCGAAATCACCAACCTTCCCAAACAGTACAATGATCGCGGCTTGAGCCTGAAGATCGAGCGCGGTGAATGGGAAGTCTGCACGGACAAGGACTTCGGCGGCCGCTGCCAGACCTTCCGCAGGGACGTTTCGGACCTCAACCAGGTGGGCATGGCCTATGCCATCACCTCCATGCGGCAGGTGCGATAGCCGCCCACAAGAATGGGCCGCCCGGGTTTCCCCGGACGGCCCTGATCTTGGGTCGAAGGTCGTCTAGGCTTTGAGGCCTACTCGACGATCTTGGCCACGACGCCGGCGCCGACGGTGCGGCCGCCTTCGCGGATGGCGAAGCGCAGGCCCTGGTCCATGGCGATCGGGGTGATCAGTTCCACGTCCAGCTCGGCGTTGTCGCCCGGCATGATCATTTCCACGCCTTCCTTCAGCTTGATGATCCCGGTCACGTCGGTGGTCCGGAAGTAGAACTGAGGACGGTAGTTGGTGAAGAACGGGGTGTGACGGCCGCCCTCTTCCTTGGTCAGGATATAGGCCTCGGCCACGAACTTGGTGTGCGGGGTGATCGAGCCCGGCTTGCAGAGAACCTGACCACGCTCGACGTCTTCACGCTTGGTGCCGCGCAGCAGCACGCCCACGTTGTCGCCGGCTTGACCCTGGTCCAGCAGCTTGCGGAACATTTCCACGCCCGTGCAGATGGTCTTCTGCACAGGGCGGATACCGACGATCTCGACTTCCTCGCCGACCTTCACGACGCCCTTTTCGATCCGGCCGGTCACAACCGTGCCGCGGCCCGAGATCGAGAAGACGTCTTCCACCGGCATCAGGAACGGAAGGTCCACCGGACGCTCCGGCTGCGGGATGTAGTCATCCACCGTCTGCATCAGCGCCAGGATCGACTGCTCACCGATCTTCGGATCGCCGCCGTCGATGGCCACCTTGGCCGAACCCATGGTGATCGGGATGTCGTCGCCCGGGAACTGGTACGACGAAAGCAGCTCGCGCACCTCCATCTCCACCAGCTCCAGAAGCTCGGCGTCGTCCACCAGGTCGACCTTGTTCATGTAGACCACCAGGGCCGGCACGCCGACCTGACGGGCCAGCAGGATGTGCTCGCGGGTCTGCGGCATCGGACCATCAGCGGCCGACACCACCAGGATCGCGCCGTCCATCTGCGCCGCGCCCGTGATCATGTTCTTCACATAGTCGGCGTGGCCAGGGCAGTCGACGTGGGCATAGTGACGGTTGGCCGTCTCATATTCCACGTGCGCGGTGTTGATCGTGATCCCACGCGCCTTCTCTTCCGGAGCCGCGTCGATGTCCGCATAGGCCATCGCCTTCGCACCACCAGCTTTCGCCAGCGTCATCGTAATCGCAGCCGTCAGCGTCGTCTTGCCATGGTCAACGTGACCAATCGTGCCGATGTTGCAGTGCGGCTTATTACGTTCAAACTTTTCTTTAGCCATTTCAAGCTCCAGCCCTGTCCGGGCTCGTCCTCTAAACTAGGGTTGGGGTTAGGCGTACTTCTTGATCACTTCGTCGGCGACGGCTTGCGGCACCGTTTCGTAGTGGTCGTAGGTCATGGAGAAGTTGGCGCGTCCTTGTGAGAACGAGCGCAGCGTATTGATGTAGCCGAACATGTTGGCCAGCGGCACGAAGGCGGTGACCACCTGGGCGTTGCCGCGGGTTTCGGTGCCCTGGATCTGGCCCCGGCGGCTGTTGAGGTCGCCGATCACATCGCCCATGTACTCGTCAGGCGTCACAACCTCGACCTTCATCACCGGCTCGAGCAGCTTGGGCGAACCCTTTTCGCGAAGTTCGCGGAAGGCGGCGCGGGCGGCGATTTCGAAGGCCAGGACCGAGGAGTCGACGTCGTGGTAGTTGCCGTCATACAGGGTGGCCTTGAAGTCGATCAGCGGGAAGCCGGCCAGCAGGCCGTTTTCCTTGGAGGTCTCGAGACCCTTCTGGACCCCCGGGATGAATTCCTTGGGGATCGAGCCACCGACAATGGTGTTCTCGAAGACGAAGCCTGAACCGGGCTCGCCCGGCTCGAACACGATCTTCACGCGGGCGAATTGGCCCGTGCCGCCGGTCTGCTTCTTGTGGGTGTAGTCGATGTCGGCCTTGCGGCCGAGGCTCTCGCGATAGGCCACCTGCGGCGCGCCGATGTTGGCTTCCACCTTGTAGGTGCGCTTCAGGATGTCGACCTTGATGTCGAGGTGTAGCTCGCCCATGCCCTTCATGACCGTCTGGCCCGACTCCTGGTCGGTGAAGACGGTGAAGGACGGATCCTCGGCGACCATCTTGGCCAGGGCGACGCCCAGCTTTTCCTGGTCGGCCTTGGACTTCGGCTCGATGGCGATCTCGATGACCGGCGCCGGGAAGTCCATCTTTTCCAGAATGACGGGCGACTTCAGAGGATCGCACAGGGTGTCCCCGGTGCGGGTGTCCTTCAGGCCGGCCAGGGCGACGATGTCGCCGGCGAAGGCTTCCTTGATGTCCTCGCGGTTGTTGGAGTGCATCAGCAGCATGCGGCCGACGCGTTCCTTCTTGTCGCGCGAGGAGTTCAGCAGACCCATGCCGGTTTCGAGCTTGCCCGAATAGATGCGGCAGAAGGTCAGCGAACCCACGAAGGGGTCGTCCATGATCTTGAAGGCCAGGACGGACAGCGGCTCTTCGTCGGAGGCCTTACGAACCACGGGCTCGTCGGTCTTGAAGTCGATGCCAGGGGTCGGGGGGATGTCCACCGGCGACGGGAGGTAGTCGACCACGGCGTCGAGCAGGGGCTGGACGCCCTTGTTCTTGAAGGCCGAGCCGGCGAGGATCGGATAGAAGGCGCCGGTCAGAACCGCCTTACGCAGGCACTTCTTGATGACTTCGATCGAGGGCTCTTCGCCGCCCAGATAGGCTTCCATCGCCTCGTCATCGAGCTCGACGGCGTTTTCGATGAGGTAGTGGCGGGCTTCTTCGGCCTTGGCCTGCATGTCGGCCGGGATTTCCTCGTCGCGATAGGTCGCGCCCAGGCCGTCATTGTCCCAGACCACGGCCTTCATGCGGACCAGGTCGACCACGCCCTTCAGGGAGGCTTCCGAACCGATCGGCAGCTGGATCGGAACCGCCTTCACGCCAAGCCGCTCGCGGATGGTCTTCAGGCACATGTCGAAGTCGGCGCCGATCTTGTCCATCTTGTTGACGAACACGATGCGCGGAACATTGTAACGGTCGGCCTGGCGCCAGACGGTTTCGGTCTGGGGCTCGACGCCCTGGTTGCCGTCCAGCACCGCGACGGCGCCGTCGAGCACACGCAGCGAGCGTTCGACTTCAATGGTGAAGTCCACGTGGCCGGGGGTGTCGATGATGTTCAGGCGGTGATCATTCCAGATGGCGGTCGTCGCGGCCGACGTGATCGTGATGCCGCGCTCCTGCTCCTGCTCCATCCAGTCCATGGTGGCGGCGCCGTCGTGGACTTCACCGATCTTATGGCTCTTGCCGGTGTAATAGAGAATCCGCTCCGTGGTCGTCGTCTTGCCCGCATCGATGTGGGCCATGATGCCGAAGTTGCGGTAGTCTTGGATTTTGTGGGCGCGGGCCATAGCGGAAGCTCTGCTGGAATAAGCGTTCGGGATAGGCTGAACGAACGGCGCGGGCGGTTTAACTCAAACCGCCCGCGCCGAAAAGGGATGGTTCGTGCTGTCTTACCAGCGGTAGTGCGAGAAGGCCCGGTTGGCTTCGGCCATCTTGTGGGTGTCTTCCCGCTTCTTCACGGCCGAACCCCGGTTCGAGGAGGCGTCCAGCAGTTCGCCGGCCAGCTTCTCGGTCATGGTGTTCTCGCCGCGCTTGCGGGCGGCGGTCACCAGCCAACGGATGGCGAGAGCCTTCCGACGGTCGGGGCGCACTTCGACGGGCACCTGATAGGTGGCGCCGCCAACCCGGCGGGAGCGGACTTCGATGCCAGGGGCCACGTTTTCCAACGCGGCGTGGAAGGTTTCCAGGGGACCCTGGTCCTTGCGCTTGGCTTCGAGGATGTCGAAGGCGCCGTAGAGGATATTCTCGGCGACGGCTTTTTTGCCTTCGTACATGACGTAGTTCATGAATTTGGTGACCGTCAGGTCTCCGAACTTCGGGTCCGGCAGAACTTGACGTTTCTCGGCGCGACGGCGGCGGGACATTCTTCTTATTCCTTACTTAGGACGCTTGGCGCCGTAGAGCGAACGACGCTGCTTGCGGTCCTTGACCCCTTGGGTGTCGAGCACGCCGCGCAGGATGTGGTAGCGGACGCCCGGAAGGTCCTTAACCCGGCCGCCGCGAATGAGCACAACGGAGTGCTCCTGCAGATTGTGGCCTTCGCCCGGGATGTAGCACACCGCTTCGATGCCGGTGGTCAGACGCACCTTGGCGACCTTACGAAGCGCGGAGTTCGGCTTCTTCGGGGTCGTCGTGTAGACGCGGGTGCAAACGCCGCGGCGCTGAGGGCAGCCTTTGAGGGCCGGCACCTTGTTGCGCACCGGCTTATTCTGCCGAGGCTTGCGGATGAGCTGATTGACTGTTGGCATCTATTCTCTGCTCTGGAGGCGTGTGCCGTTGGGCCGTGGCGCCTCAGTTGGGGTCCGTGTTCAAGGTTTCGAAACCGGCTCGTTGAACGCAAAAACTCGCCGGCGCGCAGTGGTTCGCGTTCCGGCGGGCCAGGCTGTCCGTTTCGGGACTTGCCGTTCAACGGGGCAAGGGACGAATCCCCGGCCTCGAAAGGAGCGCGGTTCATACTCGCCAAGCCCCCCGGCGTCAACGTTTGCGCGCGTAGCCACCTTCGCGAGCGGCTCTGCCCGCTTTTGGACATGAAACCGCCGCGCGCCACGCCCCCTATGGCGAAGGTTGAATCCACTGGGCGCGGCATGCGGAAGACGGGGCGGTGGCGGTCGGGAACCTTCGTAGCCATGTCCGTCCTGGGCCATGCCGGCATCCTGGTCATCCTCGGGACTAACCTTGCGCGCCCCCGCCCCTATGAACCCGATCCAGTCTTCGAAGTGACTATCGCGCCTCGAGGCGTGGTCGTTCCCCGCGTCGCGGCCCGGTCCCGCCAGCAACTTCGGCCGCGGCCCTCGCGCCTTAGACCGGACAATCTGTCGGTGGAGCCGCTGTTCGCGCCGCAGGCCTTGCCGCCCACGCCTCCGGCGCCAACCCCGCCCAGCTTGACCCCGGGCCTCAGCGCCGCCCTGCGCCGGGGGTTGGGCTGCGCCAACATCACCACCCTATCGCGTGAGGAGCGAGACGGCTGCCTTGAGCGGTTGGGCGCGGAGGCGGATAAAGTGGCTCCCCTGCCACTAGGGATGCCCGCGGGCAAGCAAAGAGCGTTCGACGCGGCGGCCGCCCACAAGGCGGCATGCCGGAAGTATCGAGAGGGTATGCCCCCGGGGCTTCAGCCCGCAGGAGAAACTGGCATGCCAGCCGGTCTTGGCGCGCCGCCGCCTCTGCGGGACGGCGGCGCCTGTTGAGCAGCCTCAGCCCACCTTGGGAAACCGCCGCGCCAGCCGGTCCTGCAGGTCGCGGGCCGGCCCCGGAGCGGGGCGGCCCAGCGTGAACTCCCCGACCTTGCGGTTCATCTGCGCCGCCTCCTCCGCCAAAACCTCTGTGGTGGCCAGGGTCTGCTGCACCATCGTCGCGTTTTGCCGGGTGACCTGATCCATCTCGCTGACCGCGACGTTCACGCCCTGCAGGACCCCCGCCTGCTGCCGAGTGCTGGCGAGAATTTCTCCCACGACGCGGTTGATGTCCCCAACCCGCGTCACGATCCGCTCAAGGGCCTCACCACTCTGCCCGGCAAGCGTAACCCCCTCGGCGACGTGCCCGCCTGACTCCGCGATGAGCCCCTTGATCTCCTTGGCCGCGTCGGCAGAGCGCTGGGCGAGTGCCCGGACCTCGGAGGCCACCACGGCGAACCCACGGCCCGCCTCGCCGGCGCGCGCGGCCTCGACACCCGCGTTCAGGGCCAGCAGGTTGGTCTGGAAGGCGATCTCGTCGATCACCCCGATGATCTGACCAATCTGCTTTGAGGATTCCGCGATCCTGGCCATGGCCGAGACGGTGTGCCGGACCACGACCCCGCCCTGCTCGGCGTCGCCATTGGCCGCCGTCACCACCCGCTGAGCCTCGGCCGCACCATCGGCCGCCCGTCGCAGGGCAGCGGTGATCTGGTCCAGAGCGCGAGCCGATTCATCCAGACTGTCAGCCTGCCGGTCTGTGCGCCGCGAGAGATCCTCCGCGTCGTGCCGGACCTGGTCCACACCGGAGTGGATGTGCTCGGCGCTCGCCCCGATCACCTGGATCGTCTGGCCTAGTTCGGCCATGGCGGCGTTGAAGATGGTCCGGAGGCGCTCGTAGTCGCCGGCGAAGGGCGTGCCGATGCGGTACCCGAGCTCGCCTCGGCTAAGCCGCTCCAGGCCCTCGGCCAGGGAGGCCACCACATGATGCTGTTGGTCCAGGACGGCCTGGCGCTGAGCCTGGTCGGCCTGGCTGCCGGCGTCGCGGGCTTCCCGTTCGCGTTGAGCCTCCTGGCGGAGCTGATCAGCCTCTTGGCCTGCGAGGTGGAGCCTGGCGAAGGCGCGGCACAACTCGCCGATCTCGTCGGTACGGTCGAGGCCCGGGGGCGTGGCGACGGGGCGCCCCTCGGCTAGATCGGTGAGGGCCGCCGTAGCTTCCCGCAGAGGCGCCAGAATGCGATGCCGCAGGCGCCGGGCCACCAGCGCGACCGCAAGCGCCACCATCAAGGCCAGGGCGCTGAGCGGCGGCAGCAGCCGGCTGAGCAGATCATGGCCCGGGGTCTTGGGCCGCCACTCCATACGCACCACGGCCCGGTCTTGGCCGACGCGGAGGTCGGCCCGAGCCAGGCCCTCCTCTAGGCGCTTCTCGACCGGAACGACCCGCGCGCCGGTCAGCAGGTAGCGGCTGGAAAAACGTCCGAGGAAGTCGCCGGAGAGCGCCCGCCCCGTGACGATGATCGGGGCCCGGTCGCCCGGCGGCAACGCCTTGCCGAAGTCAGGCTGCACAAGGGTGGCGGTCAGCACCGTCGGTTGGCCGGAGACCAGCGCGATCGTGCTGGCCTGGATCGGCGCGGAGATCGCTTCCCCGCCCCCTGCGGTGGTCCGCAGCGGGCCGCGCTCTAACTCTGCGGCGCGCACCTGACCCACGATGCCGCGGCTGGCAGGATCGAGGGTGGAGAACCGCGACGGATCGGCGTCGCCCCCGTCCTGGCGGCCATAGATCGACCGCCCCTCGGCGTCGAGGACGTAGGCGAACTGGAAACCGGAGGTGTCGGTGAAATATACTCCCACGTTGTCCCGGGCCCAGTCGGGCGCATAGGCCACTGCGAGGTTCTGCACTGCGTCGTCCCAGTTGGCGTTGGGGCTGATCAGGGCCTCAAGTTCGGCGACCCGCGCGGTGAAGCCGTTGGCGACGAGGGCCTCTTCCCGCTCACGGCTGGCCCTGTCCATGGAAGATGGCCAATAGACCAGGAACCCACCGATCAGCACCGTGAAGAGCAGAGCAATGGCGATGGTCGGGGTCAGGAGCTGGCCGGCGAGGCTGCGCCGAGGAAAGGTTCCTATACTCATACTGAGGACATCCTGACGAATACTATTCACTATTTCGAACTGCTGAGGACCATCCCAGGCAATCCTTAATGAGGCGTATCGTCGCATTGACCTTCCCGTGGGCAAGGCAAGGCGGCCCAGGGTCGTACCCGGGCCACACCTCTCTTGAGGCAGAGCCTAGGCGGCGATCACCTCGTCGCCACGTATGAGGGGGCCTCGAGTGTGGCCCAGTCGATCTGACCGTTGTGCTTGAGGCTTTCGAACTGCAGCACGCCAAGCGCCTCGAACTTCGGGCGGATCTGGTCGGTCAGCAGCCGAAGGCCACATGCCGGCCCTCGTCACGGATCACAATGCCGGCGACGTCGCGCACTGGCCGCCAAAGCAAACGGCCCGGGATCGCTCCCGGGCCGCGCTTACGCACACAGACTGGACTGTTTGCGGGTCTAGCCCTCGACCTTCTCGGCCTCGGCGTCCACCGCGATGATTTCCGGCAGCGGCTCCATCGCCTCTTCGCGGCTGGCCGAGAGGGCCTCGTCGCGCTTGGTGGCGATGCGCTGCAGGTTGCGCAGGTACGAGCCCGTGCCCGCCGGGATCAGGCGGCCCACGATCACGTTCTCCTTCAGACCTTCGAGCGTGTCGGTCTTGCCCTGCACCGAAGCCTCGGTCAGCACCCGGGTCGTTTCCTGGAACGACGCGGCGGAGATGAAGCTGCGGGTCTGCAACGACGCCTTGGTGATGCCCAGCAGAACCGGCTGGGTGATCGCCGGGCGACCGCCGCGGGCTTGCGCCTTGGCGTTCTCCTCGTTGACGTCTGTCATATCCAGGTGATCGCCCTTGAGCAGGCCGGTGTCGCCGGGCTCAAGGATCTCGCCCTTCTGCAGCATCTGACGGACGATCGTCTCGATGTGCTTGTCGTTAATCGGCACGCCCTGCAGGCGGTAGACTTCCTGGATTTCGTCCACGAGGAACTCGGCCAGCGCCTCAATGCCCAGGATGCGCAGGATGTCGTGCGGATCCGGGTTGCCGTCGATCAGGTATTCACCGCGGCGGATCACGTCACCGTCGTGGACGGCGATGTGTTTGCCCTTGGGGATCAGGAACTCGACCGCCTCGCCACCATCTTCCGGGGTGATCTTGATGCGGCGCTTGTTCTTGTAGTCGCGGCCGAATTCGACGCGGCCGTCCATCTCGGCGATGACCGCGCAGTCCTTCGGACGACGGGCTTCGAAGAGTTCGGCGACACGCGGCAGACCGCCGGTGATGTCCCGGGTCTTGGCGCCTTCGGTCGACATACGCGCGATCACTTCACCCGGCTTGATCTCATCGCCGTCGCCGACGGAGAGAATCGCGCCGACGGGCAGGAGGTAACGGGCCTCGCCGCCGTTGGAGATGCGCATGTAGGCGCCGTCGGCGTCCAGGACCGCCATGGCCGGACGCAGGTCCGACCCCTTGGTCGAGGTGCGCCAGTCGATGACCACGCGATTGGAAATGCCGGTGGCTTCGTCGGCTTCTTCGCGGACGGAGAAGTTCTCCACCAGGTCCTCGAAGCGGATCTTGCCGCCGACCTCGGTGATGATCGGGACCGAATAGGGGTCCCACTCGGCCAGACGCTGGCCGCGCTTCACCTTTTCGCCGTCGCGGACCTTCAGACGCGCGCCGTACGGCGGCTTGTAGGTTTCGCGATCCTTGCCGTCGACCTGCACGCTCATCTGCAGGTTCCGGGAAAGACAGATCAGCTCGCCGTCGGGGGCGATGACGGTGTTGCCCCCGGCCAGCTTCACGGTGCCGGTGTTGGTGCTCTCGTAGAAGGACTGCTCGGCCACCTGGGCGGTGCCGCCGATGTGGAAGGTCCGCATCGTCAGCTGGGTGCCGGGTTCGCCGATGGACTGGGCGGCGATGACGCCGACCGCTTCACCGATGTTCACCGGGGTGCCGCGGGCCAGGTCGCGGCCGTAGCAGGTCGCGCAGACGCCATTGCCGGCCTCACAGGTCAGGACCGAGCGCACCTTCACCGAGGGAACGCCGGCGGCGTCGATCAGGTCGCAGATGTTCTCGTCCATGTAGGTGTCGGCCGGAACGATGACCTCACCGGTGCCGGGATCCTTGATGTCCTCGGCCGTGGAGCGGCCCAGGATGCGCAGGCCCAGCGAGACCAGGACGTCACCGCCCTCGATCACGGCGCGCAGGGTGATGCCCCGCGTGGTGCCGCAGTCTTCCTCGTTGATGATGCAGTCCTGCGCCACGTCCACCAGACGGCGGGTCAGGTAGCCGGAGTTGGCGGTCTTCAGGGCGGTGTCAGCCAGGCCCTTACGGGCGCCGTGGGTGGAGTTGAAGTACTCCTGGACGGTCAGGCCTTCCTTGAAGTTCGAGATGATCGGCGTTTCGATGATCTCGCCGGACGGCTTGGCCATCAGGCCGCGCATCCCGCCGAGCTGCTTCATCTGGGCCTGCGAACCGCGGGCGCCGGAGTTGGCCATCATGAAGATCGAGTTGATCTCCAGCTCGCGGCCGTTCTCGTCCTTCGGCTGGGTCGAGATCTCGGCCATCATCTCGTCGGCGACGCGGTCGGTGGCTTTCGCCCAGGCGTCGACGACCTTGTTATACTTCTCGCCCTTGGTGATCAGGCCGTCGGCGTATTGCTGCTCGTACTCTTCCACCAGCTTGCGCGTCTGGGAGACGATCGGCTTCTTCCGCTCGGGGATGATGATGTCATCCTTGCCGAAGGAGATGCCGGCCTTGGCCGCTTCCTTGAAGCCCAGCCCCATGATCTGGTCGGCGAAGATGACCGTCGCCTTCTGACCGCAGTGGCGGTAGACGATGTCGATCAGATTGCCGATTTCCTTCTTGGTGAGGTTCTTCTCAAGAAGCCGGTGGCCGACCGCCGGGTGATGCGGGAACAGGGCCGAGATCTTCATCCGGCCCGGCGTCGTATCGATCAGCTTACGCTCCAGCACACCGTCAGCGTTCATCTCGCTGTGGCGGGCCTTGATCTTGGAGTGCAGCGACACGACGCCGTGGTCGAGCGCGGCTTCGATCTCGCCGAGGTCGGCGAAGATCTTGCCCTCGCCCGGCTCGCCTTCCCGCGCCAGGGACAGGTAGTAAAGCCCCAGCACGATGTCCTGCGACGGCACGATGATCGGACGGCCGTTGGCCGGCGACAGGATGTTGTTCGTGCTCATCATCAGCACGCGCGCTTCCAGCTGAGCTTCCAGTGAGAGCGGCACGTGGACGGCCATCTGGTCGCCGTCGAAGTCGGCGTTGAAGGCCGCGCAGACCAGCGGGTGAAGCTGGATGGCCTTACCCTCGATCAGCTTGGGTTCGAAAGCCTGGATGCCCAGACGGTGAAGGGTCGGCGCGCGGTTCAGCAGAACCGGATGCTCGCGGATCACCTCGTCCAGGATGTCCCAGACGGCGGGCTGCTCGCGTTCCACCATGCGCTTGGACTGCTTCACGGTGCCAGACAGGCCCTTGGCGTCGAGGCGCGCGTAGATGAAGGGCTTGAAGAGTTCGAGCGCCATCTTCTTGGGCAGGCCGCACTCGTGCAGCTTCAGTTCCGGGCCCACGACGATGACCGAACGGCCGGAATAGTCGACGCGCTTGCCCAGCAGGTTCTGACGGAACCGGCCCTGCTTGCCCTTCAGCATGTCGGCCAGCGACTTCAGCGGACGCTTGTTGGCGCCGGTGATGACCCGACCGCGACGGCCGTTGTCGAACAGGGCGTCGACGGCTTCCTGCAGCATCCGCTTTTCATTGCGGATGATGATGTCAGGCGCGCGCAGTTCGATCAGGCGCTTCAGGCGGTTGTTACGGTTGATCACCCGACGATAGAGGTCGTTCAGGTCGGAGGTGGCGAAGCGGCCACCATCCAGCGGCACCAGGGGGCGCAATTCCGGCGGGATCACCGGGACCACCGACAGGATCATCCATTCCGGCTTGTTGCCGCTCTCGATGAAGCTCTCGATCAGCTTCAGACGCTTGGACGTCTTCTTCAGCTTCATTTCCGAGGTGGTGGTGAGGAGGTCCTCACGCAGCCGGTCGGCTTCCTTGGGCAGGTCGATGGCGCGCAGCAGGCCCTGGACGGCTTCGGCGCCGATCTCGGCGGTGAAGCTGTCGTCCCCGAATTCCTCCTGGTAGCGCATGTACTCGTCTTCCGAGAGCAGCTGGTGCTGCTTCAGCGGGGTCAGGCCCGGCTCGGTGACGATGTAGTGCTCGAAATAGAGAACGCGTTCGATGTCCTTCAGGGCCATGTCCAGCATCATCGAGATACGGCTGGGCAGGGACTTCAGGAACCAGATGTGGGCGACCGGGCTGGCCAGCTCGATGTGACCCATCCGCTCGCGCCGAACGCGGGCCAGGGTGACCTCAACGCCGCACTTCTCGCAGATGATGCCCTTGTACTTCATGCGCTTGTACTTGCCGCACAGGCACTCGTAGTCCTTGGTGGGCCCGAAGATCCGCGCGCAGAACAGGCCGTCACGTTCCGGCTTGAACGTGCGGTAGTTGATGGTCTCGGGCTTCTTGATCTCGCCGAACGACCACGAGCGGATCTTCTCAGGCGAAGCCAGGGCGATGCGGATACGGTCGAAGGTCGGAACGGCCTGGACCGGATTGAAGATATTCAGGACTTCCTGGTTCATTTGAATTCCAGTTCGTCAGCAATTTCAGTGGCGAAATGGGAGGGGCTGACGGGCCCCTCCCCTCGCATAGACGATGGCGGCTCTAAGCGCGCCTTAGCCGTTCTCGAGCTCGACGTTCAGGCCCAGGGAACGCATTTCCTTGACCAGCACGTTGAAGCTTTCCGGGATCCCGGCCTCGAAAGTGTCGTCGCCGCGGACGATGGACTCGTAGACCTTGGTCCGGCCGGCCACGTCGTCGGACTTCACCGTCAGCATTTCCTGCAGGGTGTAGGCCGCGCCGTAGGCTTCCAGAGCCCAGACCTCCATCTCCCCGAACCGCTGGCCGCCGAACTGGGCCTTGCCGCCCAGCGGTTGCTGAGTGACGAGGCTGTAGGGGCCGATGGAACGGGCGTGGATCTTGTCGTCCACCAGGTGGTGCAGCTTCAGCATGTAGATGTAGCCGACCGTGACCGGGCGCTTGAACTGCTCGCCGGTCTGGCCATCGTACAGGATGGACTGGCCGGAACGGGCAAGGCCCGCCTTTTCGAGAAGGTTCTCGATATCGTCGATGTGGGCGCCGTCGAAGACCGGGGTCGCGAAGGGCACGCCCTTGGACAGGTTCTTACATAGCTCGATCAGTTCTTCCTCGGTGTCGGGGAGTTCCTGATCCTTGCCGTAGATGCTCACCAGGTGGTCGACGAGGGCCTTCTTCTGGCCGCCGTTCTGCCAGGCTTCCAGCAGTTCAGCGATCTGACGACCGAGGCCGGCCGCGGCCCAACCCAGGTGGGTCTCGAAGATCTGACCGACGTTCATGCGCGAGGGCACGCCCAGCGGGTTCAACACGATGTCGACGTTCTGGCCGTTGGCCAGGTAGGGCATGTCCTCGATCGGCAGGATCTTGGAGATGACCCCCTTGTTGCCGTGACGGCCGGCCATCTTGTCGCCGGGCTGAAGCTTGCGCTTCACGGCCACGAAGACCTTGACCATCTTCATCACGCCGGGGGGCAGTTCGTCCCCGCGCTGCAGCTTGTCGACCTTGTCTTCGAAGCGGCGGTCCAGACGCTTGCGGGCCTCGTCGAACTGGCGGCGCATGGCCTCGAGCTCACCCATGGCCTTTTCGTCGTCCAGGGCGATCTGCCACCAGAGGCCCGGCGCGATCTCGCTCAGCTTCTCGGCGGTGACTTCGCCGCGGCCCAGACCCTTGGGACCCGAGACGGCGACCTTGCCGGTAATCAGGTCGCGCAGGCGCGAGGTCATGTTGCGGTTCAGGATGCCGAACTCGTCGTCGCGGTCCTTGCCCAGGCGGTCGATCTCGGCGCGCTCGATGGCCATGGCGCGTTCGTCCTTGTCGACGCCGTGGCGGTTGAAGACGCGGACCTCGACGATGGTCCCGGCGACGCCCGGGGGCAGGCGCAGGGAGGTGTCGCGGACGTCGGAGGCCTTTTCACCGAAGATGGCGCGCAGGAGCTTTTCTTCCGGCGTCATCGGGCTTTCGCCCTTCGGCGTGACCTTGCCCACCAGGATGTCGCCCGGCAGGACCTCGGCGCCGATCGCCACGATGCCCGCTTCGTCGAGGTTGCGCAGGGCTTCCTCGCCGACGTTAGGAATGTCGCGGGTGATCTCTTCCGGACCCAGCTTGGTGTCGCGGGCCATGACTTCGAATTCCTCGAGGTGGATCGAGGTGAAGACGTCATCGCGCACGATGCGCTCGGAGATCAGGATGGAGTCTTCGAAGTTGTAGCCATTCCAGGGCATGAACGCGACGAGGGTGTTACGGCCCAGGGCCAGTTCACCGAGGTCGGTTGACGGGCCATCGGCGATGACATCGCCGGTGTTGACCCGATCACCCACGCGCACCAGCGGACGCTGGTTGATGCAGGTCGAGGTGTTGGAACGCTGGAACTTCTGCAGACGGTAGATGTCGACGCCGGCCTTGGTCGGGTCGTTCTCTTCGGTGGCGCGGATCACGATCCGGGTGCCGTCGATCTGCTCGACGACGCCGGAGCGGCGGGCCACCACGACGGCGCCGGAGTCGACGGCCACGATGGCCTCCATGCCCGTGCCGACCAGGGGCGCATCCGACTGGATGAGCGGCACGGCCTGCTTCTGCATGTTCGAGCCCATGAGGGCGCGGTTGGCGTCATCGTTTTCCAGGAACGGGATCAGCGAGGCGGCCACGGAGACCACCTGCTTCGGGGACACGTCCATCAGATCGACGGTGTCGCGGGGCAGCAGGCCCGGCTCGCCATTGACCCGTCCGGCAACCAGTTCCTCGACGATCACGCCGTCCTTCAGGGTGATGTTGGCCTGGGCGATGACGTGCTTGGCCTCTTCCATCGCCGACATGTAGACGACCTCGTCGGTCGTCTTGCCGTCCTTGATCCGGCGGTAGGGGCTCTCGATGAAGCCGTACTTGTTCACCACCGCGTGGGTGGCGAGCGAGTTGATCAGGCCGATGTTCGGGCCTTCCGGCGTCTCAATGGGGCAGATGCGGCCGTAGTGGGTCGGGTGCACGTCGCGGACTTCGAAGCCCGCGCGCTCCCGGGTCAGACCGCCCGGGCCGAGCGCCGAGAGACGGCGCTTGTGGGTGATTTCCGACAGCGGATTGGTCTGGTCCATGAACTGCGACAGCTGCGAGGATCCGAAGAACTCGCGCACGGCCGCGGCGGCCGGCTTCGCATTGATCAGGTCGTGCGGCATGACCGTGTCGATATCGACGCTGGACATGCGTTCCTTGATCGCGCGCTCCATGCGCAGCAGGCCGACGCGGTACTGGTTTTCCAGCAGTTCGCCCACCGAACGCACCCGGCGGTTGCCGAGGTTGTCGATGTCGTCGATCTCGCCACGACCGTCGCGCAGGCCCACCAGGGTCTTGAGGACCGCCAGCACGTCTTCCTTGCGCAGGATGCGCACGTCGTCGGGGCAATCGAGCTCCAGGCGGATGTTCATCTTCACGCGGCCGACCGACGAAAGGTCGTAGCGCTCGCCGTCGAAGAACAGCGACTTGAACATGGCCTCGGCGGCTTCCACCGTCGGCGGCTCACCGGGACGCATCACGCGGTAGATGTCGAACAGGGCGTCCTCGCGGGCCGAGTTCTTGTCCACCCGCAGGGTGTTGCGCATGTAGGCGCCCATGGTCACTTCGTCGATGTCGAGAGTGTCCAGGGTGGTGAAGCCCTGCTCTTCCAGCGCCGTGATCAGCGGCTGGTCGAGTTCGTCGCCGGCTTCGGCGTAGATTTCACCGGTCTCGTAGTTGACCAGGTCGCGCGCCAGGTAGCGGCCCACCAGGGCTTCCGGCGGCAGCAGCAGGGTCGTGAGGCCCGCGTCGGCGAACTTCTTGGCGTTGCGGGCCGAGATCTTCTGGCCGGCGGGCGCGATCTCTTCGCCGGTCTCGCCGTCCACCAGAGGGTACTCCGGCTTGGTCCCGCGCCAGCGCTCGGGCTTGTAGGGGGTGGCCCAGCCGGCCGCGCCCTTCTTGGACTCCAGGCGCTTCTCGTAGGGCACGGTGTCATAGAAGGTGGAGAGGATCTCCTCACCGTCCATGCCCAGCGCCATCAGGAAGGTGGTGGCCGGCAGCTTGCGGCGACGGTCGATACGAACGAACACCACGTCCTTGGCGTCGAACTCGAAGTCGAGCCACGAGCCGCGATAGGGGATCACCCGGGCCGCAAACAGCAGCTTGCCCGAAGAGTGCGTCTTGCCCTTGTCGTGGTCGAAGAACACGCCCGGCGAACGGTGCATCTGCGAGACGATGACCCGCTGCGTGCCGTTGACGATGAAGGTGCCCTTCTCGGTCATGAGCGGGATATCGCCCATGTAGACGTCCTGCTCCTTGATGTCCTTCACGGAGCGGGCGCCGGTCTCTTCGTCGGTTTCGAAGACGATCAGGCGAAGCTTGACCTTCAGCGGCGCCGCATAGGTCATGTCGCGCTGGACGCACTCTTCGACGTCGTACTTCGGCTCTTCGAACTCGTAGGTGACGTATTCGAGCACCGCGCGTTCGTTGAAATCCTTGATCGGGAAGACGGACTTGAACACCGCCTCCACGCCCTCGTCGCGACGCTCACCGGCGCGAGTCTCGCGCTGCAGGAACTGTTCGTAGGAGGAGCGCTGAACCTCGATCAGGTTCGGCATCTGCACGGCTTCAGGAATGCGGCCGAAAGAGTGTCGGATCCGCTTTTTACCGGTGAAGGATTGCGCCATTTTATTCCCTTGAGCGACGCGCGGAACGGTTTCCCCGCGTCAGGTCTTTTATCCCGCGTCCACCCTCGAACGTCCTTTCGGACGCCGGACGCTGGAGCCCCTGTATCGCCAGGGGCGTTCCCTCGCATGGCCGGAGGGCGTAGGGCCATGCCTCGGAACATAGGCGCGCGTAAAGAATCGCGTGTGACACGAATCGTATTTTGCGAAGGAGCCAGGATAGGCTTTCTCGCAAAGGATGTGAAGCCCTCCGCGCAAATTAGTTCACGCTCCGCCGTTCAGCCGGGCGGGCCCCAAACGCAAACGGGCCCCGGAGATCGCTCTCCGGGGCCCGTCCGAGATGCGCGGCGAACCGCGCGTCAGTCTTACTTCACCGAGACGGTCGCGCCAGCTTCGGTCAGCTTCTTGGCGATGTCGTCAGCGACTTGCTTGGACACGTTCTCGACCACGTTCTGCGGAGCGCCTTCCACCAGGTCCTTGGCTTCCTTCAGGCCGAGGTCCGGACGGACGCCGCGGACTTCCTTGATCACGTTGATCTTCTTGTCGCCACCGGCGGTCAGGACAACGGTGAACTCGGTTTGCTCTTCAGCGGCTTCAACCGGAGCAGCGGCGGCGCCGCCAGCGACGGCCACGGCCACCGGAGCGGCGGCGGAGACGCCCCACTTTTCTTCCAGCAGCTTGGACAGCTCGGAGGCTTCCAGGACGGTCAGGGCGGACAGGTCATCGACCAGTTTTTCAAGCTTCGACATTTGGATAGATCCTTAGAGAGAGGGTGTTGTCGGGGAAAATGACGATCAGGCGGCGTCTTTGGCGGCGTAGGCCGACATGACGCGAGCAAGCTGAGCGGCCGGGGCCTGCAGAACGCCGGCGACCTTGGTCGCGGGGGCTTGCAGAAGGCCGATGATCTTGCCGCGGAGCTGGTCGAGGGACGGCAGGGTGGCGAGATTGGCCACAGCCGACTTGTCCAGCACCTCTTCACCCATGAGGCCGCCAATGATGGTGAACTTGTCGTTCTCCTTGGCGTACTGGGTCGCGACCTTGGCGGCGGAGACAGGGTCCGGCGCATAGGCGATGGCGACAGGGCCGGTGAAGAGGGCGTCGCCCGCCTCGCCAACCGAACCGTCCAGAGCCTTTTGAGCCAGGGTGTTCTTCACCACTCTCAGGTGGGCGCCTTCCTTGCGGAGGCGGCCACGCAGATCGGTCATTTCCGCAACGGTCAGACCCAGGTTGTGGGTCACGACCACGGCGCCGGCGTCGGCGAAGACGCCCTTGAGCGTCTCGATCGTCACCTGCTTTTGAGCGCGGTCCATTGCGGTCTCCATACTCAGGTCCAGCCACCGGACGATTCCGGCGGCCGCATAGATGATCGTTGCGCGGGGAACCCCACGCGGCCGATCAGCCTGTCCGAGAGAAGCCGCAGCCTGCGCGCCCATTCGAAGCGAATGGTCGATGAGGCCGTCATCTTCCCGTCTCCCCGCGGCTGAGGAAGGGCTCTTCCTCGCGTTACGGTCACCGGTGACCCCGGCGACCCCGCAGTTCATGGACAGGATCGAGACCCGAAGGTCTCGAGCCCACCTCCCCTGTCGGAGAGGCGAAACTTTAGAGGGCGGGCTCTACACGAGCCGCGCGTCCACGTCAAACCTTGGGCGGAAAAGCCCCAGGGCGCGCGGGGTCGTTGGCCAGGGATGGCGCGGCCAAACGAAAACGGGCGGGTCCCGTGAAGGACCCGCCCGCCGAAGTTCAGTCAGCTCAACCGGTTCAGACGCCGACGGAGTTGGTGTCGACCTTGAAGCCCGGGCCCATGGTGGACGAGAGGCTGATACGCTTGATGTAGATGCCCTTGGCGCCCGAGGGCTTGGCCTTGTTCAGGGCGTCGACCAGGGCGCGCACGTTGGCCAGCAGGGCGTCTTCGGTGAAGCTCGCCTTGCCGATGCCGGCGTGGATGATCCCGGTCTTCTCGGTGCGGAACTCGATGGCGCCGCCCTTGGCGTCCTTCACGGCCTGGCCGACGTTGGGGGTCACCGTGCCGACGCGCGGGTTCGGCATCAGGCCGCGGGGGCCCAGCACCTTACCCAGACGGCCGACGAGGGCCATCATGTCCGGCGTGGCGATCACGCGGTCGAACTCCATGAAGCCGCCCTGGATGCGTTCCACCAGCTCTTCGCCGCCGACGATGTCGGCGCCGGCCGCGGTGGCCTCAGCGGCCTTGGCGTCCTTGGCGATGACGGCGACGCGAACGTCGCGGCCGGTGCCGGAGGGCAGGTTGACCACGCCGCGGACCTGTTGGTCGGCGTGGCGCGGGTCGACGCCCAGGTTGACGGCGATTTCGATGCTTTCGTCGAACTTGGCGGTGGCGTTGGCCTTCACCAGTTTGACGGCGTCGGTGACGGCGTGGTTGGCGAGGCGGTCGCCGGTCCAGGCCTGGATGCGCTTGGCTTGCTTAGCCATGTCTTAGGCCTCCACGATCGAAAGACCCATCGAGCGGGCGGAGCCCTCGATGATCTTGGCGGCGGACTCAACGTCGTTGGCGTTGAGGTCCTTCATCTTCTTCTCGGCGATGTCACGCAGCTGGGTGCGGCTGATCGAGCCGGCCGTGTCGCGGCCAGGCGCCTTGGAGCCCGACTTCAGGCCGAGCGCTTCCTTGATGAAGTGGGTCGCGGGCGGGGTCTTGGTGATGAAGGTGAAGGACTTGTCCTGGTAGACGGTGATCACCGTCGGCAGGGGCGTGCCTTTGACTTCCTTCTCGGTACGGGCGTTGAACTCCTTGCAGAAGCCCATGATGTTGACGCCGCGCTGACCCAGCGCCGGCCCGATGGGCGGCGAAGGTGTTGCGGAGCCCGCGGGCACCTGCAGCTTGATATAGCCCAGAATTTTCTTGGCCATGTTTCTCCTCGATGACCGGCATCCGGTCTGTTGAGCCGTGGTTCGGGGCTAGACTTGGCCCTCCCCTCCCACGGATTTGAAGCCGCCACCCGGAAAGCCCGATGTGGCGAAGCGGGCGGCTTTAGCAGCTAGGGGGCCGAACCGCAACCGCGGGCCTCAGACCAGGCGCCACGGGATTGGCTGAGTGTCGTGCGGCATCCGCCCGGCCATGCTGGCCTCGAAGACCTTGTTCAGGAGCTGGGCGTCCCGAACCTGATCCCAGGTGATCGCCTGAAGGCGCGCCTTCAACCGATTGATGTAGCCAGGGCGCTCCGTGGCCTTCCAGGCCAGATAGACGAAGCGATCGCCGACCGGGCCGGAAGCCAGGGGGCCATAGAAGGCCGGCTGCTCCGGATCACGTCCGGACTTCACGGTCAGTTCGAAGTCGAACGCCATCCCGCCGCCAGCGAGCTCTTGGCCGGGGATGATCTCCTGCTTCGTGGTCTGCAGGCCGAACAGATAGGGCTCGCCCGTGTCATGGACCGGCGGAGCGTTGTCGTGGAGGAGGCGAAACCGGACCTGATCTGCCATCGCAGGATCAGGTCGTCTTTTCGACCTGGCTGTATTCGAGCTCGACCGGCGTGGCGCGGCCGAAGATGGACACCGTCACGCGCAGGCGGGCGCGTTCCTCGTCAACCTGCTCCACCGAGCCGTTGAAGCTGGCGAACGGACCGTCGGTGACGCGAACCTGTTCCCCGATCTCGAACTGGATCGTGGGCTTGGGCCGCTCGACGCCTTCTTCGATGGCGCCGATGATCCGGGCGACTTCCTTTTCCGAGACCGGTTGCGGCTTGTTCTGGCTGCCCAGGAAACCGGTGACCTTCGGCGTGTTCTTGATGAGGTGATAGGCCTCGTCGGTCAGTTCCATCTTCACCAGGACGTAGCCCGGGAAGAACTTGCGCTGGACGTCGATCTTGCGGCCACGGCGGATCTCGGTGGCGGCCTCAGTCGGCACCAGGACCTCGGAGAAGTTCTCCTCCAGTCCCTGGGACTTGGCCTGCTCCAGGATCGAGTCCTTCACCTTGCCCTCGAAGTTCGAGTAGGCGTGGACAATGTACCACTTGTGGCGGGGATTGGCGGCGACAGCGGCTTCGGGGGCTTCAGCGTTCATTTCGACTATCCCGCGTTGGCGAGCTTGAGGAGGGCGGCCATGCCGTTGGTCAGGATGAAGTCCACCAGCGAGAAGAATGCGGCGGCCAGCACCACCATGATCCCGACCATCACCGAGGTGATCCAGGTCTCCTTGCGGGTCGTCCAGGTGATCTTGCGGGCCTCGGCGCGGACCTCCCGGAAGAACTGGCCCGGACTGGTCTTCTTCTTCGGCGCGGCCTGCGCCAGGGCCGAAGCAGGCGCGATCGCCGCAGCCGTCTTGGCGGCGCGGTTCTTCATCGCTTGCGGCGTTGAACCTGGTTTCCTGGCCATATAGGCGCTCGACACTCTCTCATACGGGCGGCGGACTTCCGCGCCCTTGGACGTAAGTAAATTGGTTGGCAGGAGCGGAGGGACTCGAACCCACGACCCTCGGTTTTGGAGACCGATGCTCTACCAGCTGAGCTACACTCCTACGAACCACCCCCTGGCAAGGGCAGCCTCCGGACAATGAACAGCGCGCCGGAAAGGCTTCCGGCGCGTGACCATTGCTAGAGCCGGGTCGTTTAGCAGTGGCCGTCCCCCCAAGCAATAGTCGCGGGCGCGGATCGAACCAGTTGTCGCCTGCGTTTCCGCGATGACCCGCCACTCTAGGAAAACCCATGCCTGACCGCGATCCCAACGCCGCCAAGACCCGAGACGAGGACATGAAGCCAGCCTCCCCGCCCCGTCCGGCCACGGAGCCCGCGCGTGGCAAGGATTCGAGTCGCAACACCAAGACTCTGACCAATCCGTCGACCGGTGAACCGGAACCAGGGCCACCCGACCCAGCCTAGTCGGCGGCGAGTCCTAGCAAACCCAGACCCAGGCCCATGCCGACGCCTAGACCGATGGAGGTTTTGGGATGGCGGCGACCGAGGTCGCCAAGGGTTTGGGAGACGGCGATCGCACGCCCCTCCATTCGCGGTTCGCAGGCGGTGATCCTGTCCCAGCGCCGGTCGAGACGCCGCCCGACCTCGCTGACCGCCCCGCGCAAGCCTGGCGCGCCGGCAAGGATGACGCCGGTCGCGGCGCGGGCGGCCTCAACCAGTCCGCCCACGGTGATGTCACCCTCCCGCACCGCGAGGCCAGGTTCGGCGAAGTCGCGCTTGTAGGCCTCTCCCGCGGGCCCAAAGTCGACAGTGGCGATCCCCTGATCGGGCGCCGCCCTCAAGGTCTCCAGGGTCATCAGGGCGCCAGGGGAATAACGCGCGAATTCCGGGTCGTAGACTGGGAACCACAGGTGGTAGGCGCTGCCCGACCTTAACCCCACCTCGGCGGCCACGATCCGCGATCCGGCCCGCAAGGTGGCGAACCGCAGGCCGAAGTCGTCGGTGGAAAGGGTGGAGACCCGGCGTAGAAACGGCGTGGTCCAGGGACTGGCGAAAATGTCGTGCTGGCCGGTACGCCGCATCTGGGCGCGTTTCAGGCGAAAGATCATATCCAACACCCCTTCGCCATCGGCGTCGAAGGTGAAGTCGAGGGGCCCGCTGATCTCGGCGAGGCGTCGCGCCCGCCGGCGCTTGTCCTTGAAGAAGTCGGCCGGACGGCGAGCCGCATAGGCCTCGAAGCCGTTCGAGAGATCGGCGACCATGGCCGGCCGCGATGAGAGCCGGGCGCCCGCCACGGCGGCGCCCACCAGGCCGCTGAATCGGAATCGCCGGGCGCCGAGCAGCGCCACCACGGCAGCCAGATCGACGGCGACGCCCGGGGCGCTCAGCAGGCCATGATAGTCGGTGAGCGGCGCCGCGATGGGCTGGATCAGCCGGCCCCGGCGCTGGAAGGGCAGAAACCCGACGATCTCGCCGCGCCTGCGGATCACCGCCACCTGCGCTTCCGGCGCGGCCTCCCCGGCCGCCAGCACATAACGGAGATCGAAATAGGGGCTGTGGAACGCCGGATCCGCCGCGCGGAACGCCGACCACAGGTCGCGCGCCGCCACGCTCAGGTCCGCCGGCGGGCCGGTCTGCACGCTCAGGTCCGGCGCCATCGCCCTATCCATTCCCCACCCGTTCGGCGCGAACGTTAAGCCGGACCGGTAAAGAACGTGTTTTCCAAAAGCCGCGCAGCAAAAAGGCCTCCGGATCTCTCCGGAGGCCTTCCTGTTGTTTCCCTTCCCCGCGGAGGAAAGGAGGTATGCGTCTACTCGACGATCTTGGCCACGACGCCGGCGCCGACGGTGCGGCCGCCTTCGCGGATGGCGAAGCGCAGGCCCTGGTCCATGGCGATCGGGGTGATCAGTTCCACGTCCAGCTCGGCGTTGTCGCCCGGCATGATCATTTCCACGCCTTCCTTCAGCTTGATGATCCCGGTCACGTCGGTGGTCCGGAAGTAGAACTGAGGACGGTAGTTGGTGAAGAACGGGGTGTGACGGCCGCCCTCTTCCTTGGTCAGGATATAGGCCTCGGCCACGAACTTGGTGTGCGGGGTGATCGAGCCCGGCTTGCAGAGAACCTGACCACGCTCGACGTCTTCACGCTTGGTGCCGCGCAGCAGCACGCCCACGTTGTCGCCGGCTTGACCCTGGTCCAGCAGCTTGCGGAACATTTCCACGCCCGTGCAGATGGTCTTCTGCACAGGGCGGATACCGACGATCTCGACTTCCTCGCCGACCTTCACGACGCCCTTTTCGATCCGGCCGGTCACAACCGTGCCGCGGCCCGAGATCGAGAAGACGTCTTCCACCGGCATCAGGAACGGAAGGTCCACCGGACGCTCCGGCTGCGGGATGTAGTCATCCACCGTCTGCATCAGCGCCAGGATCGACTGCTCACCGATCTTCGGATCGCCGCCGTCGATGGCCACCTTGGCCGAACCCATGGTGATCGGGATGTCGTCGCCCGGGAACTGGTACGACGAAAGCAGCTCGCGCACCTCCATCTCCACCAGCTCCAGAAGCTCGGCGTCGTCCACCAGGTCGACCTTGTTCATGTAGACCACCAGGGCCGGCACGCCGACCTGACGGGCCAGCAGGATGTGCTCGCGGGTCTGCGGCATCGGACCATCAGCGGCCGACACCACCAGGATCGCGCCGTCCATCTGCGCCGCGCCCGTGATCATGTTCTTCACATAGTCGGCGTGGCCAGGGCAGTCGACGTGGGCGTAGTGACGGTTGGCCGTCTCATATTCCACGTGCGCGGTGTTGATCGTGATCCCACGCGCCTTCTCTTCCGGCGCCGCGTCGATGTCCGCATAGGCCATCGCCTTCGCACCACCAGCCTTCGCCAGCGTCATCGTGATCGCAGCCGTCAGCGTCGTCTTCCCATGGTCAACGTGACCAATCGTGCCGATGTTGCAGTGCGGCTTATTGCGTTCGAACTTTTCCTTGGCCATGGGATCCTACGGGCGTTTGAGAGATGGAGCGGGTAGCGGGAATCGAACCCGCGTATTCAGCTTGGAAGGCTGCTGCACTACCATTGTGCTATACCCGCCGAGGTGGGTGCTCGTGAAGCGAGCCTCCATAGACAGTGTCGCTCCGGCGCGTGGTGGGGGAAGTAGGACTCGAACCTACGAAGGCGTACGCCAGGGGATTTACAGTCCCCCCCCTTTGCCACTCGGGACATTCCCCCAGCGCGCTCGGAGCCTCACCGAAGGCCGAACAAAACCTACCGCTGATCGGTGCGACCGGTGTTAAAGCCGGGCGCGAGCAGCGGAAAACCAGTCCGGTCCCCGATTTGGAGAGCGCCTTATAGTGTCGTCACACAGCGAACGCAACGCGCCCTGGAAGGGTTCTAAAAACGGGCCGCGCGGACGGGGGTCTGGACGCCGGGAAGCCGTGTCCGACGATTGGCTCTGGGGCTGGCACGCGGTGAGCGCCGCCCTGGCCAATCCGGCCCGCGAGCCAGCCGACCGCCTGCTGGCCACCCCTGATCGCGCCAAGGAACTCACCAGCCGATTCGGCAAGAACCCGGCCCTGGAGATCGTCGAGAACGGCGTCATCAGCCACAACCTCCCCAGCGGCGCGGTGCACCAGGGCCTGGCCCTGCAGGTAGCCCTGCTGGATTCGGTGGCCCTGGAAGAGTTCGAGGCCAGGCGCGGCGCGGTGATTCTGATGCTGGACCAGGTGACCGACCCCCAGAACGTCGGCGCCATCCTGCGCTCAGCCGCGGCCTTTGGCGCCAGCGGCGTCATCCTGCAGGATCGGCATGCCCCCAAGCTGACCGGCGCGCTGGCCAAGGCCGCCGCCGGCGCCGTGGACCAGATTCCCACAGCCCACGTGGTGAACCTGTCGCGAGCTCTGGAGAACCTGACCGATCTTGGTTGGCGCGCGGTGGGCCTGGACGGCGCGGCGCCCCAGACCCTGGAGCAGGCCCTTGATGGGGGCCCGACCGTGCTGGTTCTCGGCTCCGAGGGTGACGGTCTGCGCCGTCTCGTCGCCGAACATTGTGATGCGCTGGGCAAGATCGCGATGCCCGGCGGCTTTGAGAGCTTGAACGTCTCGGCCGCGGCCGCGGTGGCGCTCTACGAGGCTAGTCGCACTCGCCCCTGAGGGGAATCGGATACCCGTTACACGATTCAGGCTTTTGCTTTCCTCTCCGGAGCGTGATTTGTTGCGCAACTGTTAAGGTTTAGGACCAGTGTACGGTTCTGATCTCGGCATGGGATGGGGGCCCCAATGGCGATTACGATGACCAAGTGGATGTTGCGTGGTGCGGCCACGGCGGCGCTTTTGGCGCTGGCGGCGTGCAGCGGACCCAATTCACACGAGGTCGCCCCCCCTCCGGACGCCTATACTCAGGCCCCGCCCCCGGAACTGATGGGCGCAGCGCCGGGTGCGCGTTACGACGACAGCGGTCTGGCGGGTGGTCCCGCCGGCCAGCAGGGTGCTCAGGGCTCGGCCTATCGCGCCCCTTCGAGTCATGGTGATCGCCTCGTCTCCTACCGCCGCGCCGATGGCGTGCTGGTCACCGCCATGCGGCCGGTGCCGAACCCTGAGGACATGTCGACCCGCGAACGCCGGCTGGTTTACGGCAACCGCTACGCACCGCGAGCCTACGTCTCGACGCCGCCGCGCGCGCGCCGCCCGGATGCTCAAGCCCATTACGCCCCGGCCCGGCCCGCGGCTCGTCCGGCCATGGTCGCGAAACCCGCCGCCAAGCCCGCGGTCGTGGCCGCCAAGCCGCTGCCGCCCGTCGCCAAGCCTGTGATCGCCGCGGCGCCCAAAGCCATCGAACAGGCCAAGCCGGCGCCCGCGCCGAAGCCCGCGCCGGTCTTGGCGCAGGCGCCCCAGCCCAGCTTCCCGGCCACCGGTCTGCCGGTTCCCACCGATCCCAAGCTCGCCCAGTTGCAGGCCGCGGTGGGCGGTGAGGTGGCGTCGGGCTCCAAACTCACGGTGCCGGACACCGTCACCAAGGGGCAAGCGGGCCAAGTCAGCCTGAGCCTGCCCCAGACCCTGCTGGCGACCATCCAGCGTGAAGCCGCCAAGCTCGGTCTCACCAAGGCCGCCAAGAAATCCGAAGTCACCGCCACCCTGTCGGGGAGCGGTTATGAAATCACGCCGAACGGTCCGCAAACCGCTAAGCTGAAGTCCGGTGAAGCCGCCGCCTTCAACTGGCAGGTAAAGCCGGGCGCCGGTGAACGTGGCCCCCTGAAGGCCGAAGTTGACGCCAGCCTCGCCGGCGTGAAGCCGCCGATGACCTTCTCACTGGCCAGCATCGAACAGGCGCTCGCCGCCGTGATGCCGGAGGCGCCCGCGAAGAAGAAGGGCTTCAGCTTCCAGAGCCTGCTCAGCAAGCTGACCATCCCCGGCATGAAGGACGTCGCGGTGCCCGGCGTCGGCCGCGTGCCCTCCAACAAGGTGGTGGCCGGGGCCCTGGTCCTCGCCGCGCTCGCCCTGCTGATCGCGCTGGCCCGCGGCGCCGGGGAAAGCCGTCGTCGCGCCGAGCGTCGCCGGAAGTTCCGCACCATGACCGACTACGGAGCGACCTCGCATCCGGAGCCGGAGGAGCACCATCACGGCGTCGCCGCCCCCCTGGCCGCCGCGGCGGCGGGTGCGGCGGTGGCCGGCGCCGTCGCCTCCCACCACCATGACGAAGGCCATGGCGACAGCCACGGCCATGACGCGCACGATGCTCATGCGGCGCATGACGACCATGGCCACGCCGCCGCGCACGACCACCACGGCCATGACAGTCATGCCGCCCATGATGACCACGGTCACGCGGCGCACGACAGCCATGCCGAAACTCACGCCGTCGCCCATGACGACCACGGTCACGCGGCCGACCACGGTCATGGTTCAGACCACGGCCACGCCGCCGCGCACGACGACCATGGCCATGACAGTCACGCCGCCCATGATGACCACGGTCACGCGGCGCACGACAGCCATGCCGAAACTCACGCCGTCGCCCATGACGACCACGGCCATGGCTCCGACCATGGGCACGCCGCTCATGACGATCACCACAAAGAGCCCGAGCACGCTCACTAGGGTCGCCCTCCCTCCCCTGTCCGGGGAGGGAGAACCCCGTCTTGCCCTCCGCGACGGCTCGCGGCATTGAGGGGGCATGGTTCTCGCCGTTCCGCATCTGCCCGCCGCCGGCGCGATCGCCGCCTTTTTCCAAGTGGTGATGATCGATCTGGCCCTGGCCGGCGATAACGCCGTCGCGGTCGGGCTTTCCGCCGCCGGCCTGCCGGAGAAGCAGCGTCGCAAGGCCATTATTCTGGGCCTGGCCGGCGCGGTGGTGATGCTGATCGGCTTCGCCCTGGTCACCGTCCAACTGCTGAACGTCGTCGGGCTCTTGCTGGCCGGCGGCTTCCTGCTGCTCTGGGTCTGCTGGAAGATGTGGCTCGAACTCGCCGAGCAGGGCCGCGAGGCTTCCGCCGACGGCGACCTGGCCCCTGAGGCAGCCACAGGGCGCGCGTCCGGCGCCCACACAGAACAGACGGCCAAGGCCAAGACCTTGGGCGCCGCCCTTCTGCAGATCCTGATCGCCGACCTGACCATGAGCCTGGACAATGTCCTGGCCGTCGCCGGGGCAGCCCGGCAGCATCCGCGGGTGCTGATCGTGGGCCTGCTGATCTCCATCACCCTGATGGGCGTGGCGGCGACCTGGATCGCCAGACTCCTGCATCGGTTCCGCTGGCTGGGCTATGTCGGCCTGGCGATCGTCTTTTCCGTCGCGCTGCACATGATCTGGGAAGGTCACCGCAGCGTCGTCGTCGACCTGGGCGAGGTCAGCGCCTATAACGCGGCCCTCCCCGCCCCCCTCGCCATCACGCCCGACGAAGTCGCGGCCCATCACGCCGGACCGAACTAGCCATGGAAAACATCTTCTCCCCAGACTTCCTGGCCGCCGGCTCCGCCTTCCTGCAAGTGATGATGATCGATCTGGTCCTGGCGGGCGACAACGCCGTGGCCGTGGGCCTGGCCGCCGGCGGACTGCCCGCCGAGCAGCGCCGCAAGGTGATCCTCTGGGGCCTGGCTGCGGCCGTGGTCATGCGAATCGGTTTCGCCCTCATCACCACCCAGCTGCTGGGCATCATCGGCCTGCTGTTCGCCGGCGGCATCCTGCTACTGTGGGTCTGCTGGAAGATGTGGCGGGAGATGCGCGAGCAGGCGACCCACGCGCAGGCCGAGGCCATCTCCGACAATCCGCCGGTGCGCGAAGCCAAGACCTTCAAGGCCGCCTTCCTGCAGATCCTGATCGCCGACCTGTCCATGAGCCTGGACAATGTGCTGGCGGTGGCCGGCGCGGCGCGGGAACATCCCTCGGTCCTGGTGTTCGGCCTGATCTTCTCCGTCGCCTTGATGGGCGTGGCCGCCAGCTGGATCGCCAACCTGCTGCAGCGCTATCGCTGGATCGGCTATGTCGGCCTGGTGATCGTGCTCTACGTGGCCCTGCACATGATGTGGGAAGGCCACCGCGACGCCGTGGAGCGCCTGGGCCAGATCCCGAGCTACAACGCCGTCATGCCCGACTTCCTCGATATCGAGCCCGGGAAGCACTGAGGCGCTCCGCCCACGTCCGGGGCAGCCGCTTCACCACCGCCGTGGGCGAGCGGATCTGTGCGCGGCTGGCCGACGAGTAACCGCTGACGGCCATCGCGGCCGACCGCCTTAAAATCCGAAACGGGAGAGATAGGGATAATTTGCCGGGCCGACCGGGCGCGGGGGCGGTCCCTCGACGAGAGGCATTTTCCAAGGCGGCTCGCGCCCATCAGGCATGGCGACGATGTTGAAGTCGCCGCGGGTCAACATCGAAGGATCGCCCGAGCGGCTGGTCTGTCTGGTGACGAACGGAGCCAGGAACCACCAGAGTTGATACCCGGCGGCGCGAAACACCTCCATGACCGCCTGGTTCTGCGGCGTGTCATTCCCGGACTCCACGATCCAGGCCGGGCGAATATCTCTCAGGACCGCCTCCGCCCCCCGCATCACCTGACGTTCATAGCCCTCGACATCGATCTTGATGATCGTGGTGTCTGGCGGCGTGATGGCGTCGAGGGTGGTCATCTGCACCACCTCCTCCGGGTAACGACCCGCAAGGTGGAACCCGGAAATGCCAAGATTGGTCACCTCTGATAGCGGCACCATCGGGAACTTGGCGAGACGCCGCGTTTCACCGACGGCGGCGTGGTGAACCTCCACATTGTAGAGTCCGTTGTTGATGGCGTTTGTCGCCAGCAGGCCGGCCAGGCCGCGATTGGCCTCGATGGCGATGACCCGCCCGCCCGACCGGGCGACAGGCAGGGCGATTGCGCCAAGGTTCGCGCCAACATCCACATAGGCGCCGCCGCCCACCAGTTCGGCGATCAGCTCCACCTCGGGCCTGGCGAACTCGCCGAACTCGCGGAGCGCCTTGCTGACGCCCGTGTCGGCGCTGGGCGTCAGCAGGTTGAGCCCGTAGGCGGTCGTCGTCTCAAGCATGCCCGTGTTCTCCCGCACCGGACCTAACAGCACAAGCCGTGGCGGCGTAGCTCAGCCAAACGCAGGACGGCGCGCCAAGCCCGGGAGGGAGCCTGGCGCGCCGCGGGACCGGGCGTCGCGTTGAGGGACGGGAAATGACGTCCGGCCTTGATTTGGACAATGGCGGTGCGCGGTTGAACCGACGCTGAACAAGACGCGTCGCCGGCCGTTCACAATGCCCGGAACCAAGCTGGGCCATTGGCGTTGGGAGTCTTGCGACGAGCCCCAACACTCTAGTCGCTGAGCAGGAAAGTCCCCGACCCATGTCCCCCGGGGGTTTTCCTGCAATGGGGTTCCCCCCTACTTCTTCAGATCGGGCCGCGAAGCCAGGAACGCCGCCTTCTCCGCGGCGGTCAGCACCTTGCCGGGCTTCATGCGGGCGACCTTAGGGGTGGGCGGCGCATAGGTGCGGGGGTTGTCCTTGGACGGCGGTTTCATGATGGGGCCCCTGCGTTAGGCTCCCATCATCGCACATTCGCCGCACGCCAGGCGACAGTTTGCGGACGCGGAGGGCAGCCTCGTCTAAACCCCTGCCATGAGCGAGACGATTGCGGTGATCGGCGGCGGACCGGCGGGCCTGATGGCCGCGCAGGTGCTGAGCGCGGCGGGACGACGCGTCACCGTCTATGAGCGTATGCCCAGCCTGGGACGGAAGTTCCTGATGGCCGGGCGTGGCGGCCTGAACCTCACCCATTCCGAGGACTTTCGACCTTTCCTGGGGCGCTATGGGCCAGCGGGCAAGGCGTTGAAGCCTATCCTGGAGGCCTTCACCCCCGCCGACCTGATCGCCTGGGCGCGGGACTTGGGCCAGCCCACCTTCGTCGGCTCGAGCGGCCGGGTGTTTCCCGAGAGCCTCAAGGCCTCGCCCCTGCTGCGGGCCTGGCTGGCGCGGCTGAGCGCCCAGGGCGTCACCTTCAGAACCCGTATGACCTGGACAGGGTGGACCTCGGACGGGGCGCTGGCCTTCGAGAACGGCGAGGCCGTCCGCCCCGCCGCCACGGTCCTGGCCCTGGGCGGCGCCAGCTGGGCCAGGCTTGGCTCGGACGGCGCCTGGGCGCCGGTGCTGACAAGCCAGGGCGTGGCGCTCAGCCCCTTCGAGCCGGCCAACGGCGGCTTCACGGTGGACTGGAGCCCGGTGTTCCGCGAGCGGTTCGCGGGCCAGCCTTTGAAGGCCACCGCCATCACCCATGGCCGCCGGACCGTGCGCGGCGAGGCGGTGGTGGCGCGCTACGGGATCGAGGGCGGGGCCATCTACGCCCTCTCCGCCGACCTCCGCGCCGCCGTAGCGGCGGAGGGGTCGACCGCCATCGAGATCGACCTGCGCCCCGACCTGTCCGTCGCCCAGCTCGCCGCCCGTCTGGACCGCCCGCGCGGCGGCCAGTCAGCGGCCACCTTCCTGCGCAAGGCGGCCAACCTCTCGCCGCTGGAAATCAACCTGCTGCGAGAAACCCACGGGGTCGCCCTGCCCGCCGACCTGACCGGCGCCATCAAGCGCGCGCCGCTGAGGCTCACCGGCCTGCAGGGGATCGCGCGCGCCATCTCCACAGCCGGCGGCGTACGTCTCGACGCGGTGGATCAGCAGCTGATGCTGAAGGCGCGGCCCGGCGTCTACGTGGCCGGCGAGATGCTGGACTGGGAGGCGCCCACCGGCGGCTACCTGCTGCAGGCCTGCTTCGCCACGGGCGCGGCGGCGGCGCGCGCGATTCTCGCTAGACCGCCAGGTGGGGAATGATCCAGCGGCGGGGATACTGCCAGCCCAGCGCCCGGACCTGACCGTCGGCGAGCCCCAGGGTCTTCATCATCGTGGCCGGGACCTGGGCGATGGCCTGGACGGGCTCAAGGCCGTCGATGGGGCTGGAGGCGACGACGCCGGCCTTGAGGGCGTGATCGACGCCAGTCCATTCGGCCTTGGCGCGGTCATCGAAGCCCACGGCGTAGTAGTGGCGCAGGAAGGCCTTCTCCTCCGGAGCCTGCACCATCACGCCGATCAGCCAACCGCCCGCCATCCCGATCCCTTAGGACCGTTCCGGCGGGCGGCCAACCGATAGCTGGAACTAGAACTCGGCCGAGCCGCCGTCGCAGGGAACCGTCGTGCCCGTGGTGTAGGCCGAGGCGCGCGAAGACAGGAAGATCGCCACCCCGGCGATGTCTTCCGGGGTGCCGATGCGGCCGCGCGGATTGCCCTTGGCGATGGCGTCGCCGGCGCGGGCCAGGGTCGCGGCCATCATGTGGCTGGGGAAGGGCCCCGGCGCAATGGCGTTGACGCAGATGTGCTCGGGCGCGAGGCGCTTGGCCAGGTGGCGGGTCAGCATGATGCAGCCCGCCTTGGAGGTGGAATAGGAATAGGTCTCCAGGCCGGGGGGCTCGATGCCGTTCACCGAGGCGATGTTGATCACCCGAGCCGGATCCTCGTGGGTGGCGGCGGCGCGAAGTTGCGGCAGCAGCTTCTGGGTCAGGAAGAACACCGACTTGGTGTTGAGGTCGACCACCTTGTCCCAGCCGCTTTCCGGGAACTCATCGATGGGGGCGCCCCAGGTGGCGCCAGCGTTGTTGACCAGGACGTGGAGTTTTTCCTCCCGCTCGGCGATGGCGGCGGCCAGGCCGGAGATGCCCTCCATCCCGCCCAGGTCGAAGGGCAGCGAGATGCAGGTCCCGTACTCCGACAGCTCCTCGGCCACCCGGTCGCAGACCTCAGCCTTGCGCGAGGAGATGTAGACTTTCGCGCCGTTCTCGACGTAGCCACGGGCGATCATCTCGCCGATGCCGCGGCTGCCGCCGGTGACCAGAACGACCTTGCCTTCAACGCTGAACAGATTGCGCAATGGGGTTTCCTCGCGAAACGAATGACCGGCGTCCATGCGCCGTTGAAAGCGGACTTTATGGCGAGGGTTAGGGCGGGAGGCGAGGCCTTTCCGCGCGGGCGGGTCAGTTTTCGAGTGATGGGTATGGCGCGCGCGGACTTGCAGGTTCGCGGTACGCCGTCCACATCGGTGACCATGAGTGAGATTTCCGACGTCGCCTATGACACCCAGGTCCGCGCCGAAATGGCGGCCTGGCGCGAGCGCGTGCTCAAGCCCGCCGGGCCCTTCGACAAGGCGACACGCAATCTGCAGGACCGCATCAACAACCTGATCCCGGAGAAGGTGCACGGCGTCATCACCGTGGCCATGGAGCAGATGACCCGGGCGATCCTGACCGGCGCCGACTTCACCAGCCCACCGCCGGTGCAGGGCGCCACCCTGCGGGCCCGCGAGGCGCAGGCGCGTGACAAGATCATGGCCTGGCGCACCACCGCGGCGGCCGAGGGCGGGGTGGCGGGCGTCGGCGGATTCCTGCTGGCGGCGGCTGATTTCCCGGTGCTGATTGGGCTGAAGATCAAGCTGCTGTTCGACCTTGCCGCCGTCTACGGCCACTCCGGCGATGACCTGGCCGAGCGGCTCTACATCCTGCGGATCTTCAGCCTGGCCTTCTCCAGCGCGTCCCGACGACCGGAGGCCTATGCCGCGCTGGCCGACTGGGACAGCGCCCAGGTCATGGCCGCCGGCAGCCTGGAGAGCCTCGACTGGCGGCGGTTCCAGCAGGAGTACCGGGACTATATCGACCTGGCCAAGCTGGCCCAGCTGATCCCGGTGATCGGCGCGCCGGTGGGCGCCGTCGTCAACTACCGCCTGCTGGACCGCCTCGGCGAGACGGCCATGAACGCCTACCGGATGCGGTGGTTCGCCAGAGCCTAGGCGTCAGCCTCGACTGGCTCGGGCCCGCCGAAACGTTCCAGCCAGGCGGCGACCTGGTCGTTCTCGATCTTCTTGAACAGCACCTCCGGCGCGGCCACCGGGCGGCCCACGGGCAGGATGTCGAGCACGGCCGCGCCATTGCCGGTCGGCCAGGCGCCGGGGAAGGCCTCCCCTACTCCGCCGGCGATCTTCTCGGCGGCGAAGGGGATGAAGGGCTCCGACACCTTGGCGAACAGGGCCACCAGGTTCAGGCCGGTGCGCACCGCCACCGCGGCACGGGCGGGATCGGTCTTGATCGCCGTCCAGGGGGCGGCCTCGGTCAGGTACTGGTTGCCAAGCACCCACAGCTGCCGCAGGGCTTGCGTCGCCTTGCGGAAGTCGATGGCCTCCATCTGCTCGTTCAGCTCGGCGAGTTTCGCGTCGATGTCGGCATAGAGCTTCTCCTCCAGGGGGCCGGGCGAGCCGCCCTCCGGAACCACGCCCTCGAAGCGGGTCTCGGTGAACTTCAGGATGCGGTTGACGAAGTTGCCCAGCACGTCGGCGAGGTCGGCGTTCACCTGGGCCTGGAACTGCTCCCAGGTGAACATGGCGTCGCTGCTCTCCGGCGCATTGGCCACGATCCACCAGCGCCAGTAGTCGGCCGGCAGGATCTCCAGGGCCGCGTCGATGAACACCCCACGCTGGTGCGTGGTGGAGAACCGGCCGCCGTAATAGTTCAGCCAGTTGAAGCCCTTCAGCGTATCCACCAGCTTCCAGGGCGCATTGGACGAGGGCCGCCAGGAACCGTCGGCGCCCCGCGTCTCGTTGGAGCCGAACAGGGTGCAGGGGAAGCCCACGGTGTGGAAGGGCACGTTGTCCTTGCCCATGAACTCCACATAGGTGACGTCATCGGCCGCCGGGCCGCGCCACCAGCTCTCGTACTCGGTTTCGCTGGCCGGATCGGCGCCGGGCTTGGCCGCCGACCATTCCCAGGTCGCGCCGATGTATTCGATGGGCGCGTCGAACCAGACATAGAAGACCTTGCCCGCCAGGCCTGCCACATCGGGGCGCTCCCCGGCCGGGTTGGGGCCCCAGTCGGCGGCGTTGACCGGCACGCCCCATTCCAGATCCCGGGTGATGCCGCGATCCTGCAGGCCCTCGTCGAGCCACTTCAGCGCGGTGGAGGTGACCAGGACCGGCCATTTGCCCTTCTTGTCGGTGATCCAGTCGCGCAGCTTGCCGTCGAAGGCGGTCTGCTTGAGGAACAGGTGCAGGCTGTCGCGGATCTCGATGTCTTCCGAGCCCGACACCGAGGAGCGCGGGTGGATCAGGTCAACGGGGTCCAGTTGGCGGGTGCAGTTGTCGCACTGGTCGCCGCGGGCGGCGTTGTAGCCACAGTGAGGGCAGGTGCCGACGACGTAGCGGTCGGGCAGGAAGCGCTTGTCGGCGTTGGAATAGACCTGCTTGGTCACCCGCCCCTCGATGAAGCCGGCTTCCCACAGCCCCTGGGCGAAGCGCTGGGTCAGGGTGCGGTTCTGGAGCGAGGACGAGCGGCCGAAATGGTCGAAGCTGATGCCGAAGCCGGCATAGAGGTCGCGCTGAATCTGATGCTGGTCGTCGCAATAGGACCGCACATCCTGGCCCAGGACAGCCGCGCCCAGCTCGGCCGGCGTGCCATGCTCGTCGGTGGCGCAGATGTAGAGCGTCTCGCGCCCCCTTGCCCGCTGGAACCGCGCATAGACGTCGGCCGGCAGCATGGAGCCCGCCAGGTTCCCCAGGTGCTTGATCCCGTTGATGTAGGGCAAGGCCGAGGTGATGAGGATGCGGGTCATGGCGGAACTCGAAATGAGGAGCGTCGGGAAGCGCGGCTTATAGGGCGCCCCACCTGGTTTTCCCAAGCCGTCCGCGCAAGAGCCTCTGCCCTTTCCCAACGGAAAGCTTCAGCATAACGTCGGTATGGGAGACGGCCGTCAGAGCCGCGCCGGCTGAAGGGAAGAGACAATGTTCAAGAACATCAATTGGATCGCCGTGATCATCGCCGTCGTGCTGTTGGAAGTGCTGGGCTTCCTCTGGTATGGGCCGGTGCTCGGTGAGGCCTGGAGCGTCGCCTACCGCGACTCCATCGGCCGCGACCCCGACATGTCCAACTTGGTCGTGACGCAGAGCCTGGGGGTGGTGAACACCCTGATCCTGGTGTTCGGCCTGGCCTGGGTCTTCGCCCGCTTGGGGGTGAACTCCCTGGCCGGGATCGGGACTGCGGTGGCGGCTTGGTTCTTCTTCAACTTCACCACCATGGCCATCGAGTACATCTATATGGGCCTGGCGCCGAACCTGGTGATCATCAACATGGGCTACCAGCTCCTGGCCTATCTGGTGGCGGGCGCGGTCCTCGGCCTGATGCCCGGGAGCGCCCGCGACAGCTAGGCTCCCGCGTTGACCAGGGCGAGGTAGCGCTCGAAGGCGTCGGTCGGCAGCACGCCGCGCGCCGCCAACAGGGCGATCATCCGGCCGGCCAGATCGATGCTGTAGAAGCCATGATGGGCGAGCAGGGCCACAGCCTTCATCAGGTCGGGATCCAGGCCGCCCGGCCGCACGGGGTCGCGGACATAGACGATGTCGGCCTCAAGCAGCTGATTGAAGGGGCTTCGGAAGTCGCCGTCGCGCAGCACTGGAGCGATCGACCACTTCTTCAGGCCGGTGAAGCAGTGCGGGATAAAGCCCTGCCCGCGCATCCAGACATCGACCTCTCCGAAGCACGGCTGGCCCTCGTAGAGCGGAACGAAGGAGACCTCGAGCTGGACCATGGCGCACCGCGCCAGCTTGGCGGTTCCGTGGCGCAAGGCGGCCAGTTCGCCGCCCTGGATATCCATCTTCACGAAGTCGAGGTTCGGCAGGCCTTCGATGTCGTCGAGCCGCGTGGTGTTGACGGCCTGTTCACGCTCGACCTGTCCCAGCCGCTCGAAGCCGTTGAAGAAGGCAAGGTGATCGGCCGACGGCCGGAAGAGCGAGGTCATGCCCGACTGCGGGGCCGCCAGATAGAGCGTCGCCGGACCTCCGTCGCCCACCACCTGGGGAAATATTCTGACGCGCTCGCCGTAGAGCTGGCGAAGCGCGGCGTGCTGGCGCGGATCGGCGTCGAAGGCGTTCAGCTCGGCCAAGCCTGAATCGACCATGTCTTTGTAGATGGGCGCCTCACCGATGTCGGCGGCGCCGATATCGGCCACCTGTAGCGGCCGATCGAGAGACAGCAGATCAAAGAGATCGCGCGAAGCCATCCCTCAGGTTGAAACTGATTCTCGCCGCTTGGGGGCGTCCCGGCTGCGGCGCATGGCGCTCGTTCTAGGCGCTGGCGGTCCGCGCCGCGAACCACGGGATTAGCCGGCCGATGGCCTCCTCAATCTGCGGCGTGGAGACCGCGAAGCTCAGGCGGATGAAGTGGCCGCCCTCGACGGGATCGAAGTCGAGCCCCGGCGCGGTGGCGACACCGGTGTCGCGCAGCAAGTCCTTGCAGAAGGCCAGGCTGTCGCGGGTCAGGTGGCCGATATCGGCGTAGATGTAGAAGGCGCCGTCCGGCGGCGCGATCTGGGTCAGGCCGAGCTTCGGCAGGGCCGCCAGCAGCAGGTCGCGATTGGCGCGGTAGACCTCGACATTGGCGTCCAGTTCCGCGCGCTCGTCCATGGCCGCAAGGCCGACGTGCTGGCTGAGCGACGGGGCGGTGAGGAACAGGTTGCCGACATAGGCCCGCGCCCGCGACAGGTCGCGCTCGGGCGCCAGAAGCCAGCCAAGACGCCACCCCACCATGCTGAAATATTTGGAGAAGCTGTTCACCACCAGGGTGTCGGGCTCGAACTCCAGCATCGACCGCGCCGGGCCGACATAGCTGAGCCCATGATAGATTTCGTCGGAGACGATGCGGATGCCGCGTTCCCGGCAGACCTTAGCGATGGCCTCCAATTCGGCAGGCTCAATGATGGTGCCGGTGGGATTGGCCGGGCTGGCGACGATCACCCCGGCCGGCGCCGGATCGAGGGCCGCCAGGTGCGCGGCGGTTAGCTGGAACCGGCTTTCAGCGCCGCAGGCGATCTCCACCGGCTCCATGTGCAGGGCCTTCAGCGTATTGCGGTAGGCGACGTAGCCGGGGCGCGCCAGGGCGATGCGGTCTCCCGGGTTGAACACCGAGGCCAGAGCCAGGACCAGGGCCGGCGAGGCGCCGCAGGTCAAAATGATCCGCTCCGGCGCGACGGTGACGCCGTAGGTCTCCAGATAGTGCCGGGCGATCCGGGCGCGCAGCGGCGCGCTTTCCCAGTATCCGCCGCGATCGGCGTCCAACATCTCATGAGCCACGGCGATGGCCGCCTGAGGCGCGCCGGTCGAGGGCTGGCCGAACTCCATGTGGATGATCGAAGCGCCCTCGGCCTTCAGCTTGTGCGCAAGCGTGCTGATGCCGATGGCGTGGAAGGGGTCAATCTGCGCGAGCTGGCTCATAGGGGCCCCTTGAACACGAAGAAGGCGCCGGTCGCGATCAAAAGGAAGCCGACGCCGTGGTTCAGGGTGAAGCGTTCGCCCAAATAGGTCACCGAGAAGATGGCGAAGATCACCAGGGTGATGACCTCCTGCATCGCCTTGAGCTCCATGGGATCATAGACGCCCCGGCCGATCCGGTTGGCCGGCACCGCCAGGCAGTACTCGAAGAAGGCGATACCCCAGCTCACCAAGATCAGCAGCCAGATCGGCTTGTGCTCCACCTTCAGGTGCCCGTACCAGGCGAAGGTCATAAAGACGTTGGAGGCGATCAGCAGCAGGATCGGGGCGATGGCCGCCGTGGTCAGGGGCATGCGGGGGCTCCGGCTTGGACAGGCATCGATTTCGCACTTAACGCGGACGTGCGCAGCCCTATAACCTTGCGCGACGCAAAGGGGAGACTTCGATGAGGGCATGGAGGAAGCGGCTGAGCGCAGCCGCGCTCGGAGTGACCGCTTTGGCGCTGGCGGCCTGCGGCAAGGGCGCCGATACTCTGCACATCTACAACTGGTCGGACTATATCGACCCGGCGATCCTCACCGACTTCACCAAGGAGACCGGGATCAAGGTGGTCTAAGACACCTTTGATTCCAATGAGGTCCTTGAGACCAAGATGCTGCAGGGCAATACCGGCTACGACCTGGTCGTCCCCTCCAACCACAATGTCCCCCGCTATGTCGCCGCCGGCGCGATCCAGCCGCTGGACAAGACCAAACTCACCGGCCTGGCCAACCTGTGGCCCGACATCATGGCCTATATGGAGCCCTTCGATCCGGGCGCGAAGTACAGCGTGCCTTACATGTGGGGCACCGTCGGCATCGGCTACAACAAGGACGCCATCGCAAAGCGCCTGCCCGGCGTCGCCATCGACAGCTGGGACATCGTGTTCAAGCCGGAGAACCTGGCCAAGCTGAAGGACTGCGGGGTCTACTGGCTCGACGCGTCCGAGGACATGTACGCCGTGGGCCTGAACTATCTGGGCAAGAACCCCAATTCCACGGACCTGGCCGACTATCAGGCGGCCACGGACATGTTCCTGAAGGCCCGCCCCTATGTCCGGAAGTTCCATTCCTCGGAGTCTATTGAGGCCCTGGCCAATGGCGATATCTGTGTCGCCATCGGCTACTCCGGCGACATGCTGCAGGCCAAGACCCGCGCGGTGGAAGCCGGCGACAAGATCCATCTCGACTACGTGGTGCCCAAGGAAGGCAGCCAGGTCTGGTTCGATGTCTTCACCATTCCCAAGGACGCGCCGAATGCCGCGGCGGCCTATAAGTTCCTGGACTACATGCTGCGGCCGGAGGTGATCGCGCGGGCCTCGACGTTCACCGAGTACGCCAACGCCAACAAGGCGGCCACCGCCCTGGTGGACCCGGCGGTGCGGGACAATCCGAACGTCTATCCGACATCGGACCAGCTGCTGACCCTATTCGTGACCGCCGCCAAGGAACAGTCGCTGTTGCGCGACGTGAACCGGCAGTGGACCCGGGTGCAGACCGGACAATGACCACGACGCGGCGGCCGCGCCTCAACATCGGCGCGGTTCGCTCCAGCTTCGCGCCCTGGGCCGACCCGACCCTGCAGCCGCTGGTCAGGTTCGATGGCGTGTCTAAGCGGTTCGGCGCCGAGACGGCGGTCAATAACGTCTCGCTCTCGATCTACGAGAGCGAGTTCTTCGCGCTGCTCGGCCCGTCGGGCTGCGGCAAGACCACCCTGATGCGGTTGCTCGCGGGATTCGAGACCCCGGACGCCGGACGCATCACACTGGCCGGTCAGGACCTTGCCGGCATGCCGCCCCACCGGCGGCCGGTGAACATGATGTTCCAGTCCTACGCCCTGTTCCCCCACCTTTCGGTGGAACAGAACATTGGGTTCGGGCTCAAGCAGCAGGGCATGCCCAAGGGGCAGATCGCCGACCGTGTGGTGGAGATGCTGGCGCTCGTGCGCCTGCAGGGCCTGGCCCGGCGCAAGCCGCACCAGCTTTCCGGCGGGCAGCGGCAGCGGGTGGCGCTGGCCCGCGCCATCGCCCCCAATCCGAAGATGCTGCTGCTGGACGAACCCCTGGCGGCCCTCGACAAGAAGCTGCGCGAGGAAACCCAGTTCGAACTGATCGCCCTGCAGCAGCGCCTGGGCATGACCTTCCTGATCGTCACCCACGACCAGGAGGAGGCCATGGTCACCGCCGATCGCATCGCGGTGATGCGCGAGGGCCAGATCGTGCAGATCGGCCGGCCGGCCGAGGTCTATGAGACCCCGAACTCCCGCTACGTGGCCGACTTCATCGGCGACGTGAACCTGTTCGAGGGCGCGGTGACCGCCGCCGACGGCAAGGTGGTGAAGATGGCCACCGCCGACTGTCCGGCGGGGTTCGAGGCCCTCGAGGACGACGCCGTGTCAGTGGGCTCAACCGCCTGGCTGGGCGTACGCCCCGAGAAAATAGAGCTCCACCTCGACCCGCCCAAGGACGGGCCCAACCGGCTGGCCGGAAAGGTGGCCGACTACGGCTATCTCGGGGACTGGACCACCTATGTGGTGGAACTGGAGAGCGGAAGGACGGTCCGCGCCGCGCGGGCCAACGCTTCGCGACTGGTGGCCCGGCCCATCGCCTGTGACGACGCCGTCTGGCTGACCTTCGCGCCCGACGCCGCCGTGGTGCTCACCCGGTGAGCGCCAAGCCCCGCGGCGGTCTGGCGGCGTTGGCCCCCTTCCTGTGGCTGGGGGTATTCTTCCTGTTTCCGTTCTTCCTGGTGGCGAAGTTGTCGCTGTCGGACACCGCCCTGGCCATGCCGCCCTACGCGCCGCGGGTCGACTGGAGCGCCGGGAGCGAGGGGGTGCGGGCGTTTTTCGCGGCGCTGGACTTCGAGACCTATGCCCGGCTGACCAGCGACAGCCTCTATATCGCCTCCTACCTGTCGAGCCTGAGATTCGCCGCGGTGGCCACCGGCATGCTCCTGATCATCGGCTATCCTATCGCCTACGGCATGTCGCGGTTCCCGCCCGCCCAGCGCCAGGCCCTGCTGATGGCGGTGATCCTGCCGTTCTGGACTAGCTTCCTCATCCGGGTCTATGCCTGGATCGCGGTGCTGAAGCCGCAGGGCCTGCTGAACGCCGCCCTGGCCCAGATTGGCCTGGGCCCGCTGAACCTCCTCAACACCGATACGGCGGTCTATATCGGCCTGGTCTACGCCTACCTGCCCTTCATGGTGCTGCCGCTCTATGCGGTGCTGGAGAAGCAGGACCAGAGCCAGCTGGAGGCCGCCGCCGATCTCGGCTGCACGCCGAGCCAGGCTTTCTGGCGGGTGACCTTTCCCCTGTCCCTGCCCGGCGTGGCGGCAGGCGCCCTCCTCTGCTTCATCCCCATGGTCGGCGAGTTCGTGATCCCCGACCTGTTGGGGGGCTCGGGCACCCTGATGCTGGGCAAGACCATCTGGGCCGAGTTCTTCGCCAACCGTGACTGGCCGGCGGCCTCGGCCGTGGCCATTGTGCTGCTGGCGACCCTTGTCATCCCGATCCTGCTCTATCAGCGCCAGCAGCAGAAGATGATCGAGGCCGCGCAGTGAAGGCTCCCTCGGCCTTCAACCGGGTCTCAGTGGCGGCGGGCCTGGCCTTCCTCTACCTGCCCATCATCCTGCTGGTGATCTACTCCTTCAACGCCAGTCGGCTGGTGACGGTGTGGGGCGGGTTCTCGACCAAGTGGTACGGCGCCCTGCTGCAGGACGACCAGTTGCTGGACGCCATCGGGGTGACGCTGCGGGTCGGCCTGATCTCGGCGACCCTGGCCACGGTCCTCGGCGTGCTGGCGGCGGTGGCCCTGGTGCGGTCGGGGCGGTTCAAGGGGCGGCTATTGTTCTCGGGCATGGTCTTCGCGCCGCTGGTGATGCCGGAGGTGGTGCTGGGGCTGTCCCTGCTGCTGCTGTTCGTGGCCGTTGGCCTGCCGCGCGGGTTCTGGACGGTGACGGTCAGCCACGCCACCGTCACCCTCTGCTACGCCACGGTGGTGATCCAGGCCCGCCTGGTGAGCTTCGACAAGGCGCTGGAGGAGGCCGCCCGCGACCTGGGCTGCACGCCGGTCCAGGCCTTCTTCGCCGTCACCCTGCCCAATATCGCCCCGGCCGTGGCGGCGGCCTGGATGCTGGCCTTCACCCTGTCCCTGGACGACCTGGTGATCGCCAGCTTCACCTCCGGCCCCGGCGCCACCACCCTGCCGATGCGGATCTACAGCCAGGTGCGGCTGGGGGTCAGCCCGGAGATCAACGCCGTCTCGACCCTGCTGATCGGCCTGGTGGCCACCGGGGTGATCGGGGTCTACCTGGTTCAGCAGCGGCGGGCGCGTGTCGCAGATTTGGGCGCCGGGTGAAGTTGTTCTCCCCGCCTCCCATCGCTCATAAAAAACATGAGCTTTATTCTATAAGATATTGATCTTGCTTTAGATCGGCGCGACACGATCAAACCAGGGTTTGGCCACCTCAAGCTGGGCCGCCAGGCGGAACAGAGTCGCCTCGTCCCCCATGCGGCCGACGAACTGCAGGCCGATGGGCAGGTTGGTCTTGGACCAGGCGAGCGGCACGGTCATGGCCGGCTGGCCGGTGTTGTTGAAGGCCTGGGTGTTGGGCATGAAGGCGAACAGCCGCTCGCTGAACCGGCGCAGGTCCTCGGTGAGATGGCCGATGGGGATGGCCGGGCTGCCCAGGGTGGAGAGCAGCACGACGTCATAGGTCTCGAACAGAGCGGCCACCGCGCGACCATAGGCGTGGATAGCGGCCAGACCCCGCACGTAGCTCGCACCGCTGACCCCGGCGCCCCGGCGGTACATGCCCCAGGTCAGCATCTCGACGTCGTCCTCGGTGACGGGGCGGCCGCGCCGCTCGGCCTCGGCGTCGATCGTGGCCGCGACGCTGGCGGCGATGACATCACCCGCCGCCTGCTGCATGGCGGCCAGGTTTCCCGGCAAGGTCACCTCCTCCACCGTGTGGCCCAGGCCGGCGCACAGCTTGGCGGCCTCCAGCACCGCGGCGGCACATTCGGGGTCCAGGGCGCCCGACGCCAGGGCCGCGGTGGTGAAGCCGATCCGCAGGCTGCCCGGCGCGCGGCCGACCTCCTGGGCATAGGGCCTGGGCGGAGCGGGCAGGAAGTAGGGATCGCCGACCTGGGGCTGACAGGCGATGTCCAGCAGCACGGCGGAGTCGCGCACCGACCGGGTCACCGCATGCTGGATCGAGGCGCCGCCCCACCCCTCCCCCAGGGGCGCAAAGGAGACCCGGCCGCGGGAAGGCTTCATGCCGAACAGTCCGCAGGCCGAGGCCGGCGTGCGGATCGAGCCGCCGCCGTCACTGGCGTGGGCGGCGGGCACGATGCCGGCCGCCACCGCCGAGGCCGCCCCGCCCGAGGAGCCGCCCGGCGTGCGTGAGACGTCCCAGGGATTGCGGCAGGGGCCGAGGAAGCTGCTCTCGGTGATCGGCATCAGGCCGAACTCCGGCGTGTTGGTCTTGCCGAAGATCACCAGGCCCGCCTCGCGATAGGCCGTGGTGAGGGCGCTGTCGGCGGCCGCCACATTGTCCTTCAGCAGGGCCGAGCCCGAGGAGGTGACCGTGCCCTCCAGCAGGGCGCCCAGGTCCTTCAGCAGGAAGGGCACGCCGGCCAGCGGCCCGGACGGCTTGGCCGCGGCCAGCTTGCGCCCGAAATCGGCCAGATCGAGGGTGACCGCGTTCAGGGCCGGATTGACCTGCGCCATGCGTTCCAGCGCGGTCTCCAGCAGCTCGCCAGCCGAGACCTCGCCCTTGGCCACCCGTCCGGCCAGGCCCACGGCGTCGTGCTGGCGATACTCGTCAAACTTCATGGCCGCTCTCCCTGTTTCCCTCAGAGGATCACAGGGCCGCCGGGGGACGCGATGAAGAAATTCACGCGGGCGGCGTTTTTCTTGGGAACACTCTTGGCGTCCGCGAATTGATGGGGGGGCGACGGCAAATCGCCCCCCCGACTTACGCCGTCGCCCTGGCCCCGGGCTCCCATCCAGGAGCGCCGGGGCTTTGTCTTTTTCCCCCCGCGGCGTCAGAGCGCGACGCTTCCGGCTCGGTCGGGAGCGCCTTGTCCCTGGCCCTCAGGCGTTGGCGTGAGAGCCGGCCTGGCCGCGATAGAATTCCCGTGTCGCCTTGAACCGCTCAAACGGGAAGGCGATGGGCGCGCCCGCCAGGGCGCAGGCCAGCATTTCCAGGTGCGCCGCCCAGCCGGCGGCCGAGCGTCCGACATCGTCATCCGGCGGCAGGATCAGGGTCAGGGTCAGTTCGACCCCGCCATCGCGAGGCTCAAGCCGCCAGCGGATGGGGCGGGGCGGGTCGGACGGTCCGCTCCAGGAATATTCCAGCCGCTCACGGGGCGTCAGAGCCGTCACCGTGCTGTCGATCACGATGCCGCTGTCGCCGAAGTCCAGCCGAACCGCGCCGCCCACCCGCAGGTCGATGCTGCCCGGCGCCAGCCACTGCACCAGCCGCTCGGGCGTGGACAGCGCCGCCCAAACCTCGTCGGGAGACGCCTCAAGCCAGCGCGTCAGACTGGCTGTCATCGTCGCGCCCTCGCGCCCGAATGTCGCGGGACCGAGTTCAGGATCCGCCATGGGTCACCTCCAGACCCACAGGCTAGGCGGAGCGCGGGCGGCGCTCGTTGACTCAGGTCAAGACCGGAAGCGGTTGCCCGGCGACGGGGGGAACGGCTAAGGAGGGCCGGCCCAAGCGGGCCACCAGACGCCGGATTAGCTCAGCTGGTAGAGCAGCGGTTTTGTAAACCGAAGGTCACGGGTTCGAGTCCTGTATCCGGCACCACGTTTTCCTTTGGTGCATAAGGGATTTCGAGAGCCCCCCGCCACCGGGCGGGGAAGGCCCCTCAGTCGCTACCTCATGAGGTTGGCGCTGTCATTCGAACAATGGTCGTGAGCAGCGATGAGAATGACGACGCGATTGACCGAAGCGTCCACCCCAGGTTCATCCGGGGCGTCAGGGGGTGAAAAGGCGAAGCTTAGAAAAATTTAGCATCCTTGGTTTAGGGCTAGGGACCATGTCTGAAGCTCAGTGGCTTGATCGTCGTATTGAACCTCGCGCGCCCACCAGTGACCGGGTGCGCGTGTTCTATGGTCCGGCCCTGGGGTCGTGGTGGGACGCGACCATGCGCGACGTCAGCGCCAGCGGGATGAAGCTGGAGATTCCGGCCCTGGTGCCCCTGCCCAAGGCGCTGACCGTGCTGCACGTTCCCGACGGGGAAGTGTTCATCGTGCGGGCCAAGTGGCGCAACCACGACATGATCGGCTGCAAGATCAACCAGCGGCACAATCTGGAAACCGAAACCGACCCGGCTTTCGACGCCCTGAAGGCCAGCTGGCGCTCTCTCAAGCCGTAGGTCGGGCCTGCGATAGGTCCGTGCTCGGTCGCGCGGTGGCGTTCGGCCGGCGATGGCGCTAGACCCTTTCCGGATCAGGTTGAAACAACCTGAGCCGATGAAAAGGGGTCTATCTTCTTGAACCTAGAGCATGTCCGGGCGGCGAACCGGTTCCCACTTGCGCCTGACATGCTCTCGTGACGGCCCCATGATCGCCAAGCCCATCGAGATCTTCATCGACGCCGACGCCTGCCCGGTGAAGGACGAGATCTACAAGGTCGCCCAGCGCTACGGACTGAAGACCTGGGTGGTGTCCAACGCCTTCATCATGATCCCCAGGTCCTCGATGATCGAGCGGGTGATCGTCGACGCCGGGCCCGACGTGGCCGACGACTGGATCGCCGAGCATGTGGCGCCGGGCGACGTGGCGGTCACCAATGACATCCCCCTGGCCGAGCGGGTGCTGACGGCGGGGGCCCACGCGGTGGCGCCCAACGGCAAGCCCTTCACCGAGAACTCCATCGGCGCGGCCATCGCCCAGCGGGCCCTCATGGAGCAGCTGCGGTCCACCGGCGACATCATGGGCGGCCCCAAGCCCTTCGACCGCAATGACCGGTCGCGGTTCCTGCAGGCCCTGGACGAGATCATCCAGAAGGAGCGCCGCAAGCGGGGCTGAGCGCTTGCCAACCGCGGCGCTTGGGGTAGCTTGCCGGCCATTCGCCCTGGAGAGGATTTCCCATGCGCCGTCTCGCCCTGACGCTCGCCGCCACTGTCGCCGTCATCGGTCTGTCGGCCTGCGGCAAGTCCGGCGGATCCAGCAGCGGCGAGACCGCCTCGGCCCCGGCGCCGGCCGCGGCTCCCGAGCCCACCGACGCCGAGAAGCAGGCCCTGCTGGCCGCCCTGCCCGCCCCCTACAACAGCGGAGACCTAGCCAACGGCAAGAAGGTGTTCGCGATCTGCAAGTCCTGCCACACCCTCGTGCCCGGCGGCGCCAACATGACCGGTCCGAACCTCTACGGCATGTTCGGCCGCAAGCCCGGGTCCGCGGAGGGGTACAAGTATTCCGACGTCGTGAAGGCGGCGACCTTCACCTGGGACGCCGAGCACTTGGACCAGTGGCTGACCAGCCCCAAGACCTTCATGCCCGGCACCAAGATGAGCTTCCTGGGCGTCAAGGACGCCAAGGACCGCGTCGACCTGATCGCCTATCTGAAGGTCGAGACCGGCTACACGCCCCACTGACCTGCTAAGCGGCGCGACCCGTTCGCGCGGAAAAGGCGCGCGAACGGTTCGGCAACCTTGACGCGCATATCCGCGCGCCTCACCATTATGGGGTCGGGCTGTTCAAGCATCGGCGCCGCCCTTCTCCCCCTGGGATCGGCGGACTAGGGGTATGGCTCCGCCGCTGGAGCCGTATCAGCGCCGGCGCGACGCCCCCGTCGTCGCCGGCGCAACCATCCCATGACAGTCTCTCCTCCTCCCCGCTCCGGCGGGGAGGCCTTTTTCAGAGCTTGAGGCCTGAAGGTCAGCGGATCTCAATCGGCGATCAGAGCCGGGGCGCGGGCGCCCGGTCGCCGCCCCGCCCTCAGAACTCCTCCCACTCTCCACCCGACGCTCCGCCCGACGCGGCCTTGCGACCCCCCATCATGGCGGCGACCCGAGCCTGCTGCTGCGCGACGGGGTTGCGGCCAGGGGCGTGACGGCCGGGTTGGGCGGTCTCCGGGCGGTCGGGACGGTAGGCCGTCTCCCCGGTCTGGAAGCGGCCAATCAGGCGGGTGAGTTCCTGGGACTCGCTGCGCAGGCTGGAGGCCGCGGCGGTGGCCTGCTCCACCATAGCGGCGTTCTGCTGGGTCACCTGGTCCATCTGGTTGACCGCGGTATTGACCTGGGCCAGGCCGGTGGCCTGTTCCTGGGACGACTGGGCGATCTCGATGATCAGGCCGTCAATCTCGGCCACCTTGCCGACGATGCCGCTCAGCGCTTCTCCGGTCTCGTCCACAAGTTTCACGCCGCGCGCCACCTGGGCGCTGGAGGTGGCGATCAGGGTCTTGATCTCCTTGGCCGCGTCGGCCGAGCGCTGGGCGAGCGCGCGCACCTCGGAGGCCACCACGGCGAACCCCCGGCCCGCCTCGCCGGCGCGGGCGGCTTCAACGCCGGCGTTCAGGGCCAGCAGGTTGGTCTGGAAGGCGATCTCGTCGATCACCCCGATGATCTGGGTGATCTGCTTGGAGGAGGCCTCGATCTCCCCCATGGCGGCGACCGCCTCGCGAACAACCTGACCAGAGCGTTCGGCGTCTCCGCGGGCGCTCGACGCGGCGGTGGAGGCCTGGGTCGCGCCCGCGGCGCTGCGTCTCACCGTGGCGGTGATCTCGTCAAGCGCCGCCGCGGTCTCCTCCAGGCTCGCGGCCTGCTGTTCGGTGCGGCGCGACAGATCGTCGGAGGCCGAGGCGATCTCGTCGGCGCCGCCGCCCACGCTGCCGGTCGACGCCGCCACGGCGCGGACCGTCTCCTGCAGGGTGCCCATCGCCGCGTTGAAATCGTTGCGGAGTTTTTCGAAGGCCGGGTCAGACGGCCTGTCTATGCGATGGGTCAGGTTGTTGTCGGCCAGTTGCACCAGGCCCACGGCGATGTCGTCGACGGCCTGGACTCGCCCGGTGATGTCGGTGGCGAACTTGACGACCTTCACGACCCGGCCGTCGTGGTCAAAGATCGGATTGTAGGAGGCCTGGATCCAGACCTCACGCCCGCCCTTGCCAATCCGCTTGAACTCGGCGGCGACGAACTCGCCGTCGTTCAGCTTGCGCCAGAAGTCCTGGTACTCCGCCGAGCGGCCGGACTCCGGCTCGACGAACATGCGGTGATGCTGGCCCTTGACCTCGGCCAGGGTGTAGCCGAGCGCCTTGAGGAAGTTCTCATTGGCGTCGAGGATCTCCCCGCCCAGGTTGAACTCGATGATTGCCTGGGACCGCGAGATGGCGGCGATCTTGCCCTCGAACTCGGCGTTGCGCAGCTTTTCGGCGGTGATCACCGTGGCGACCTTCACCACCTTGGCGACGACGCCCCGGGCGTCACGGACCGGGTTGTAGGACGCCTGAATCCAGACCTCCGCGCCCCCCTTGCCGATGCGCTTGTATTCCCTCGCATCGAACTCGCCCCGGCCCAGCTTGGCCCAGAAGGCGGCGTAGTCCGGGCTCCGGGCATAGGCCGGATCGACGAACAGGCTGTGGTGCTTGCCCTTGATCTCCGACAGGTCGTAGCCGAGGGCGGCGCAGAAATTGCGGTTTGCGGTGAGCACGACACCCTTGGGATCGAACTCGATGATCGCCAGGGCTTGGCCGAGCGCCTCAAGGGTGGCCGCGGCGCCCGCCCCAGACCCGAGATGAATGCCGAACATTGCGCCTCCAGAGTAAAATGCTCACCGAAGAGCGGAATTCTGAGTGTAGCCCGCGCCCCGACGACTCATAATCGCGCCTACGCTCGACCTCTTAATTGTCGTTGTTCGACGTAAAGCTCTGGTGAATTCCACCCGCGCAGCAAGTCTCCCGTATGCGCAGGACAGTGCCGAATCGTGGTGGAATTCCGCAGCCTGGGGCGGCTGGAACTCTATCCATCGCCCTTCAAGCACCGCAGATTTTAAGCATATACTCAATATAGGGACATCGAGTGCTGAATTCTGATCACGCCGCCGACGTCCAGCTGTTTGGCGCGCACCCGATCTTCCGCGCCAGGGATCGTGACACCTTGTCGGCCAGGCTCATGGAGGGGTACCGGGCGACGATCCGTCGAACCGATGACGCCGAGGTTCCCCTGTTGGCGATCGCCAACCGCCTACAGGTAGGCGGCGTGCATCTGCATTATTGCCGGTACGATGCGCCGGTGCAGATCGCCTTTCCGGCCATGGCGGGGTATCGGCAGCTCGTCTGCCTTTCCGGCCACGGGGAGATCGTGTCGTCGAGGCGGCGGATGGCGATCGACGGGGATCACGCAGGAACCCTGCCGCCGGAAACGCCCTTCGAGGCCTCCTACAGCCAGGGCTACCAGCACATGGTGCTCCAGTTCGATGAAGAGAGCCTGCGCCGCAAGGCCGAGGCGCTGGCGGGCCAGGCCCTTCCGCGGGACCTGCGGCTCTCGATCATGCAGCCCTTGCCCCGCGCCGGACGTAGCCGGACGCGGCACATCGCGCGCGCCCTGGGGCAGATCTTCGCCTCGGAAGGCGCCCATCTCGACACCTGGGCGATCGAGATGTCTCACGCGCTGACCAGCGCCTTTCTGATCGAGACCCTGGACGGCGACCTGTTGCAGACCTCGGCCAAGGAGTCCGGGCGGACCAGCGTGTCGCTGCTGGAGGACTATATCCAGGCCAACTGGCGGCGCCCGATCGGCGCGGAGGACATCGCCGAGGCCTGCGGCGTCAGCGTGCGCAGCGTGTTCGCCCGGTTCAAACGCCACCGGGGAGTCTCGCCCCTGACCTATCTGAGGGAGGTGCGGCTGGGGCATGCCAACCGCATGTTGCTGGAGGCGGAGGCCGGCGCCTCGGTGATCGACATCGCCCTGGCCTGCGGCTTCGCCAGCCTGGGGCACTTCGCACAGCGCTACCGGGAGCGGTTCGGCGAACTCCCCTCGGCGACCCTGGCCCGGGGCGACCGCCGCCCTCGGAATTGAGCACCCGCGCGGAGATTCCGCGGCAGCGCCCTACTCGGCCGCGTTCGCGGCACGGGTTTGTTCAGCCTCCTCGAAGGCCTCGATGCGGCGGGCGGTGGCGAGCGGCGACTTCGTGAAGCGCGCCAGCAGGTTGTAGAACACCGGCACGATGAACAGCGTCAGCAGGGTCGTGAAGATGGCCCCGAAGAAGATCACCACCCCGATAGTCTTACGGCTCTCGCCGCCGGCCCCGCCCTCGAAGATCAGCGGAAGGGCCCCCGCCGCCGCCGAGATCGAGGTCATGATGATCGGCCGCAGGCGCAGGGAGGCGCTCTCGATGACCGCCTCACGGATCGACAGGCCATCGTCGCGGAGCTGGTTGGCGAACTCCACGATCAGGATGCCGTTCTTGGCGGCGATGCCCACCAGGATTATCAGCCCGATCTGACTGTAGGTATTGATTGTGGATCCCGCCACCAGCAGGCCGAACAGGCCCCCCAGCACGGCGACCGGCACGGTCAGCATGATCACCGCCGGGTGGATCCAGCTCTCGAACTGGGCGGCCAGGACCAGGAAGACCAGCAGCAGGGCCATGCCGAAGGCCAGGCCCACGGCGCCGCCCGCCTCCAGATAGTCGCGCGCCGTGCCACCCCATTTCACCGTCGTGCCGGGGTTCTTGGCGACCTCGGCCTGCAGGAAGGTCACGGCTTCGCCGACCGTGTAGCCGGGGTTGAGCTGGACGCTGAGGGTGATGGCGCGCAGCCGGTCGACCCGGGACCGGTCCGGCGTGTCGCCGCGCACGTGGGTGGTGACCACCGAGGACAGCGGGATGGTCGTCCCGGCGCCGGTACGCACATAGAGGTTGGCGAGGTCGTTCTCGTTCTGGCGGTTGGCGCGGTCGGTCTGCAGGATGACGTCGTATTCCTGGCCATCCTTGATGTAGGTGGTGACCTTGCGCGAGCCGAACATGGTCTCCAGGGCGCGGCCCACCGACCGCGCCGAGACCCCCAGGGTCGCGGCCTTGTCGCGGTCCAGATCCACCAGCAGACGCGGCGAGGTCGGCTCATAGTCCAAGCGAGGACGCGCCATGCCGGGATTGGCCTGGACGGCGGTCATCAGCGGCCGGACGAGGCGCTCGATCTCGGCATACTCGTTGCCCACCACGATCAGGTCGACGTTGCCCCCGCCGCCGCCCGGGCCACCGCCGCCCCGTTGCAGACTCGGACGGACCGAGGCGATGGCGCGGATGGCGGTGATCTTGGCGAATTCCTTGTTGAGCTCGGCGGCCAGGTCCTGGGAGCTGATCTTGTGGGCGGCGTCGTCGCGCAGGGACGCATTGGCGTTGCCGGTGTTGAACTGGTTCTGGCCGAAGCGTGGCACACCCAGGGTGTAGCGGGTGATCGTGCCGTCCTTCAGCAGGGCCTCCAGGCGGGCCTCCACCTGCTTGGCGGCCGGGAGCGTGTAGTCGTAGCCGGCGCCTTCCGGCCCCTGGATATTGATGTCCACCCGGCCGCGGTCCTCATTGGGCACCAGCTCGCGGGGCAGGACGGTGAAAAGCGCGAAGGCCAGGCCCGACAGCACCACCACCAGGGCCACGGCCGAGACCGAGGCCGCACGGCGCCCCAACATGGCGTCCAGGGAGGCGTGATAGGAGTTGCGCAGCCTGGTCATGCCGGCGTCCACGCGCCGGGCGATGAAGCCCTCGCCATGGGCCGGGCGCAGCAGCTTCGACGCCAGCATCGGCGACAGGCTGAGCGCCAGCAGGGCGGAGAAGGCCACCGCCGCGGTGATGGCCACGGCCAGCTCCACGAACAGCTTGCCGATATAGCCCGGCAGGAACATCAGCGGCGCGAACACCGAGATCAGCACGATGGTCGTGGCCACGACGGCAAAGAATACCTGGCGCGCGCCGCGCTGGGCGGCCACCACGGGCGGCTCGCCCTCGTCCACCCGGCGCTGGATGTTCTCCACCACGACGATGGCGTCGTCCACCACCAGACCGATGGCCAGCACCAGGGCCAGCAGGGTCAGCAGGTTGATGGTGAAGCCCAGCGGGGCGAGCACGATAAAGGTCGAGAGGATACAGATTGGCGCGACCACCGAGGGTATGATCGCCGCCCGCCAGGTGCCCAGGAAGACGAAGTTGACCAGGGCCACGAGCGCCAGCGAGATCGCCATGGTGATCCAGACTTCCTGGATGGCCTGCTTGGTGAAGACCGTGAAATCGACGGCGATCTCCAGCTTGGTGCCGGGCGGCAACGACTTGTTGATCTCGGGCAGCTGGTCGGCGACGCCCTTGGAGATTTCAAGGTCGTTGGCCTGTGACTGACGGGTGATGGCGATACCCACCATGTCGCGGCCGTTGGACCGGAAGGTGCGGCGACGCTCGTCGGCCGCCTCCTCGATCCGCGCGATATCGCCCAACCGGGTCACATAGGCGTTCTGGCCCCGATCGGCGGCGCTGACCGCGCCGTCCGCCGCGGCCGTTGTGCCGAGCGCGCCAGCCGAGCCGGCCACGCTGGCCGAGCCCGACGCTCCGCGAGCTCCCGAGGTCACCGGCAGCTCCTTGAACTGCTGCGCCGTCGAGTAGCCGCGGGCGACGCGGATGGTGAAGTCCTTGGCGGGCGCTTCCAGCGCCCCGGCCGGAAGTTCCAGGTTCTGGGCGTTCAGCGCGCTCTCGACGTCATCGACGGTGATGCCGCGCGAGGCCATGGCCTGGGGATCAAGCCAGATGCGCATCGAATAGAGCTGGCTGCCGCCGAGATTCACCTGGGCGACGCCGGGGATCGTCGAGATCCGCTCCACCAAGTAGCGGTTGGCGTAGTCGGAGAGCTGCAGCCGGTTCAGCTTGGTGGACGAGAAGGCCAGGAACATGATCGGCGCGCCGTCGGCGTTGGCCTTGGCGATCTGCGGCGGATCGGCCTGGTCGGGAAGCTGCGAGGTGACCCGGCTGACGGCGTCGCGCACGTCGTTGGCCGCCGTGTCGAGGTCGCGGTCGAGGGAGAAGGACACGCTGATCCGTGAGGAGCCGTCCCGCGAGGACGAGTTCACCCGTTCGATGCCTTGGATGCCGGCCACCTGTCGCTCGATCAGCTCAGTGATCCGCTCCTCGACGACTTCGGCCGAGGCGCCGCGATAGGTGGTGGAGACCGAGACGACGGGCGGATCGACGCTGGGCAGCTCACGCACCGACAGCGAGGCGAAGCAGGCCGCGCCCACCACGCAGAGAATGATCGCCGCCACCGCGGCGAGCACCGGGCGGCGGACCGAGATGTCGGAGAGCATCACGGCGCGGGACGGCGGGCGGCCCCGCCCACTCCCTGCGGCCGACCGGCGCCCACCGGCTTGACGGCCTGGTTCGGCTGGATCTTGTTGAGGCCGTCACCGACGATGCGGTCACCGGCGGCGACCCCATCCTTCAGCTCGACGAAGCCGCCCTGGCGCACGCCGGTGACCACCGGGCGCTGCTCGGCCACCGTCTTGTCACCCTGCTTGGTCAGCACATAGACGAAGGCGTTGTCGCCCTGAACCGAAACCGCGGATTCCGGGGCCGACAGACCCTGGCGGGTCCCCTGGGACACCGCCACGCGCATCATCATGCCCGGCTTGAGGCGGCGATCCGGGTTGGGAAATTCGGCCCGCGCGGTCAGCGCGCGGGTGTTTTCGTCGATGCGGGTGTCCAGCAGGGCGATGCGGCCGGTGACCTGCTCACCCGGATAGGCGTCGACGCGGGCGGTGACCGCCTGGCCCTGGCGGACCGAGGCGATGTAGCGGTCGGGCACCTGGAAATCGACGCGGATAGCGCTGGTGTCGTCCAGGGTGACGATGGCCGAGCCCGGATTGATCAACGAGCCCGGAGTGATGTCGGACAGGCCGACGACGCCGGCGAAGGGCGCGCGGATCAGCCGGTCGCCCTGGCGGGCCTGGGCGGCGGCGACATTGGCCTTGGCCGAGAGATAGCTGGCCTCGTACTGGTCGATCATGGCCTTGGAGGCGAAGCCCTGCTGGCCGAGCGCCTTGTAGCGGTCATAGGCGCGCTGCGCCTGGACCAGGCCGGCCTGGGCCTGAGCCAGAGCCGCGTCCTGTTCGGTGGCCTTCAACTCCACCAGCACCGCGCCCCGTCCGACCGATTGGCCCGGCGAGAAGCGCACGCGCTCGACGAGCTGGGTCGCCGCCGCGGTCAGGGTGACCGATTGGCGGCCCTTGGCCACGCCGATGACGTCAATGGTGTCGGTAAAGAGCCGGGACTGGACGACCGCCACGGCGACGTCCGCCGGGCCACCCATGCCGCCCCGACCGCCGCCGCCAGGCCGACCACCGCCGGGCCCCTGCGCCGCGGCGGCGCCGGGCGGACCACCGGGGCCCTGCTTCTTGCCCACGGTCAGCTTGTACGCCCCCGCGACCAGCATGAGGATCAGCACAAGAATCGCACTGGCGAGGAAGAAGTGGCGTCGTAACAAGCGGGGTGACTCCGTCGCCTCGAAAATGCGGGCGGCCAGTGGGATCTTCGTCGCGCGGTCTTATGGCCTCAAAAGAACACTCGTCCAGTGACAGAACGATGGCTTTACGTGTCTGGCCGGAAATAGGACGCAGACAGACCGCCTGATCGCCGTAATTGGCGGGGGTGAGCCCTGTAATCAACCGCTTAGCGCCAAGAAAAAGGGCGCCGGTCTCCCGACGCCCAAAGACTGTTGTTCTGCGAGACCGCCCCGACGGGGACGTTTCCGGCCTGACTGGAATCAGGCGTCGTAGCCCGGCAGTTCCCGGTCCAGACGGCGCAGGGCGCCCGGCCAGGCCAGCTTGCCGCCGATGCCGCGCATCACCTGGCCCTTGACCTCCAGTTGGGCGGCCTCGGGGGCGAACAGCACATTCTCGCGACCGGCAGTCAGGGCCTTGATCTGCATCTGGCAGGCGCGTTCGAGGTAGTACATGCCGGTCCAGCAGTCGGCGGCGCTTTCGCCCACCGACAGCGTGCCGTGATTGCGCAGCAACATCAGGGTCTTATTGCCGATGTCGGCGACCAGGCGCTCGCGCTCGTCGAGGTTCAGGGCGATCCCCTCATAGTCGTGGTAGGCCAGCCGGGGCAGGACGATGCAGGCGTGCTGCGACAGCGGCAGCAGACCTTCCTTCTGGGCCGCGACCGCGACGCCGTCATCGGAGTGCAGGTGCATCACGAACTTGGCGTCTTCGCGGGCGCCATGGATCGCCGAGTGGATCGTGAAGCCCGCCGGATTGATGAAGTACGGGGTCTCCTGGAGAATCTTGCCGTCCAGGTCGATCTTCACCAGGGACGAGGCGGTCATCTCGCCGAAGTACATGCCGTACGGATTGATCAGGAAATGGTGATCAGGCCCCGGAATGCGCGCCGAGATATGGGTGTAGATCATGTCGTCCCACCCGTAGAGCGCCACCAGGCGGTAGAGGGCGGCGAGATCGACCCGCGCCTCCCATTCCTCAGCGCTGACCTTGCCCTTGAGCGAATTTGCGCCTGCAAGCGAACCATCGGCCATGACAGCCTCCCTCGTCTGATCGTTTGTGATCGTTGCTCTTAGGGTCGCGCCGCAAGGCCCGAGCGTCAAGCCGGGGTTGAACTGCGAACGTTCGCGGTGGAGGTTCAGGCCATGGGCGCGCGCAAACTCAGCGGGGTGATCTTCGACGCCGACGGCGTGCTGCAGCATGCCGGGCCGTTCGGGACGCAGGACTGGGTGTGGAGCGCCCGGCAGCACCGCGACTTCGTCAGCGGGTTCTATCGCACCGCCGGGCCCGAGACCCTGGCCGATGTCGACGCCTTCATCGCTGCCTGTGGGACGGCCCTGGCCGAGGCTGGCTGGCCGCAGGACGCCGCGACCTACCTGGCGCGTTGGGCGGAGGGGAACGTCACCCCCGACCCGGCCATGCTGGAGGATGTGCGGCGGCTGCGAGCCGCGGGGATCGCCTGCTATCTCGGCTCCAACCAGGACGCCTTCTGGGCGGCGCACCTGGAGACCGCCCTGGGCTACGGCCAATTGCTGGATGGCCTGTTCCTCTCCTGCCGCCTGGGGGCCGCCAAGCCGCAGGCGGCCTTCTTCGAGGCGATGCTGGCGCAGATCCCCCTGCCCCGCGAGGACCTGATCTTCTTCGACGACAAGGCAGCCAATGTGGAGGCGGCCCTCGCCTGCGGCCTGGAGGCCCGGCTGTTCACCGACCGCCCCCAGTACCTGAGAGACCTGGAAGAGCTCTACGGCCTGGCCTGACGCTACCCCCGGCGGCCGGCGGCGTCCTTCTCCCAGTAGGCGCGGAAGAACCCGCGCGGATCGCTGACCGACTGGGTGGGATGACCGAAAACCAGGGTGTCGCGCCTGGCCAGATCGTAGGGCGCCCAGGCGGGGGTCTGGGGATTGTCCGGCCGGCCGGTCGCGGCCAGGGCGACCCATGCCGACGCAATCTCGTCGGCCAGCCGCAGGCTGTCGTCGGTGGGACCGGCCAGGGGAAACCGGATGTCGTGCATCGAATAGGCGACGTCGATCCCGTGCACGGCGCCATAGCGGCCGCCAAAGGCCGGACTGGGGCTCGCCCACAGGTAGGCCCAGGTGGGCGCGCCGCCGGCGGCGACCCGGCGCTCCAGCATGGTGGCGGCGCCCAACCGGAATGAGGTGTCCGAGTTGATCCGCGCATTGACGAGGAAGGCCGTGGCCTGCGGGTCCTCGTCGCGATAGGCGGCCAGCAGCATGTCGGCGTCGGCGCCCACGCGGCGCTCCAGCTTCTGTCGGACCTCCTCCCACCCCATGTCGAAGTTGGTCTCGCGATAGGTCCGCTCATCCAGGGCCGTCGAGACGACAAGGGGGATGTCCCGGGACTCTTCCGGCGCGCCCGGCGCGAACGGATGGTGTGGGATGGCCTGGCCGAGAACGGGCGCGAAGGATCGCGGCGCCTCGCCCCGCGAACGGTCCTCCGCCTCCACGTCGGCCTGAGCGGCCAGCAAGGTGGAGAAGGGCACGGCCTGGAGCTCGGCGATCTGATCGGCGCGCAGGCCGAGACGGCGAAGCAGCTGATCGGCGGCCTTCGCCGCCTGATCGCGGGGCATGGCGGTCAGGCGAGATCCGCTCATCACACCGGCGCTGGAGAACAGGCCCTTGGCCACCGGCATGCCCAGGAGGTGGCTGACCTTCGCCCCGCCCCCTGATTGACCGACGATCAGGACGCGCGCCGGATCGCCGCCGAAGGCCTCGATGTTTCGCGCCACCCATTGCAACGAGGCGACCAGGTCCTGCATGCCCACCGCGCCGGAATCGGCGAACGGCCCATCCTCGCCCAGATAGAGGTAGCCCAGCGCGCTCAGGCGATGGTTCACGGTCACCACGACGCAGTCCCCAAAGCGCGCCAGCATCTCGCCATCGCCGCCGGGACTGTTGCTGGAGCCGCCATAGAAGCCGCCGCCATGGAACCGGACGATCACCGGCCTCTTGCCCGCGGGACTGGGGTCCGGCGTCCAGAGGTTCAGCACCAGGCAGTCCTCCCCCATGCCGCCGGGCTGCACGTCGTTGAGGATCAGGCCGGCATAGACATGCCGCCGGTCCCCCGGGATCTGTGGCGCGATGTTCCCATAGTCGAGGGCGTCGCGGACGCCCGCCCAGGGTTGGACGGGCTGGGGCGCCCGAAACCGGTTGGCGCCCGAGGTGTCAGCGCCGTAGCGCAGGCCCTTGAAGACCGCGATGCGCCCGGACCTCAGCCCACGCACCTTTCCTTCCGCGGTCTCCACGACGGGAAACAGTTTGGCCTCACCGGCGGCGAGCGAAGGCTTGTTGTCGGCACTCATGATTTTCTCCGCGCTCTAACCTTGGACGGGCGCCGGCTGACGATGCAGCGTGCCTTTGAGCTGTTGGGTGGGATAGCCGTCCATCGCCAGGCGCTCCGCCCGATGGGGGTCGCTCTCGGCGCGCGAGACGGTGTCAAAGAGCATCACCGTGCGCCGGTCCAGGTCGTAGGGGCGCCACGACGGGATGGCCGCTGTGTTGGGGTCGCCGGTGCGGGCGAAGGCCAGCCAGGCCTGGCTCATCTGATAGGCCATGGCCGCGGTCTCCTCGCTGGCTTCCCCCACCATGTGCGGGGCCTTGGAGACGTTGTCGAACATGAACGGCAGGTCCAGGGAGTGGGGGGTGATCCGCCGCCCGCCCTCCACCGGGGTGCGCCACATCAGCCGGTACGACCACACCGGCGCGGCCCCCTGGGCGGCCTTCAGCTGGGTCTGGATGAGGCTGTCACGCCAGTAGCCGCGCGCCGTGGTGATCTTGAAGAACAGCTCCGACGGCGAGGCGCCCGGGCTCTCGGCGCGGAAGGTGGCCACCACATCCGCGATGTCAGCCTGCGGCAGGTAGCCGGTCAGGCGCGAGGCGAGACCGGCCTCGTCCAGGCTGAAGGTGCTCTCATCAGCGCTGCCCACCTGGTTGGACAGCTCGGTGCGGCAGGTGCCCACCATCATCGGGATCTGGGCCGAAATGGCCGGCGCCGCCGGGTCCCAGGGGTGGGAGTCGAAGACCACGTCATCAAGGGTGGGCGAGAACCGGGAGGGGTGCTCGCGCATCAGCGCTCGGTTGGCCTTCACCAGATCCACGAAGGGCAGGTCCTGCAGCCGGCGGGCGTCGGCGCGGGCGATCCCAAGGAGGGCCAGCAGCCGGTCCAGCTGTTCGTTGGCGCGGTCGCGCGGGGTCAGGCACAGGTGCGAGCCGCTCTGGACGATGCCGCGATGGAACAGGCCCTGGGCGGCCTTGGCCGCCATGGAGATGCTGACCTTCCGGCCGCCGCCCGATTGGCCGTAGATGGTGACATTGCCCGGATCGCCGCCGAACCGGGCGATGTTGTCGCGCACCCATTTCAGGCCGGCGACGATGTCGAGATAGCCGGCGTTGGCGGAGCCGGCGAAGTCATCCCCAAGCGCGTCCTGCAACATCAGGTGGCCGAAGACGTTCATGCGATGGTTCAGGCTGACGCAGACTACGTCGCCCTTCGAGGCCAGGTTGACCCCGTCATAGAGGATCGACGAGCCGGAGCCGGCCTCGAAACCGCCGCCGTGCAGCCAGACCATGACCGGCCGCCGAGCCTCGTCGGCGCCCGGCGTCCAGACGTTGAGGACCAGGCAGTCCTCGCCCATCTCCGGCTTGTTGCCGGGATAGCCGCCGTTCGACAGGGTGCTGCGGGTCTGAGGGGCGGTCTGACCGTAGAGGATGGCCTCCCGCACGCCGCTCCAGGCCTCGACGGGTTGCGGCGGGCGGAAGCGGTTGGCGCCGCCGGTGGGCGCGCCATAGGGGATGCCGCGGAAGATCGAGACGCCGCGGAACTTCTCGCCGCGCACCTTGCCTGTCGCCGTCTCCACCACGGGACCCGCGCGGACGCTGTCGTCCGCCGCCACGTCGCTACCCATCGCCCGCTCCCGTTCCGCATCGTTCCGTACAGTGGAACGTTGTTCCATTGACAGAATGGTCGGCCCCAGGGCAGATCATGTCAACCGAGGGAGACACACATCATGACGGCGGAGCCCGCCTCGCCGACCGAGGGCGTCGTGCCGCGCACCTTCGCGGTGCTGGAGGCCCTGACCCGCTCGCCAGAGCCCCTGCGGCTTTCGGCCCTGACGCTCCGCCTGGGCCTGCGGAAGAGCACGGTCCATCGCATCCTCGCGGGGCTGATCGGCCTCGGCTACGTTCAGCAGAACGCCGAGACGGGCTGCTATTCCGCCACCCTGAAGCTCTGGGAACTCGGCGCCGACGTCATCACCGGGCACCCGATCAAGCGGGCCGCCTCGGGCTTCCTGCAGGAACTTCAGCGGGTCACCGGCGAAACCGTCAGCCTGGTGATCCGGGCCGGCGACGACGTGCTCTACCTCGACAAGATGATCTCCCCGCGCCCCATCCGCTTCACCACCCGCATCGGCAGCCGGGTCCCCGCGCCGCTGACGGCGGGGGGCAAGGCGATCCTGGCCCACGCCGCCGACGCCCAGGCGGTTCTGGAGCGGACCGCCGCCGGCCTGCGCGACAAGCGCCGCCTGGACGTCGCGGCGGTCAGCGCCGAACTGGAGCAGGTGCGGGAGCGGGGCTACGCCATGGCCAGCTACCAGCCGGGCGTCGTGGGTTTCGCCGCCCCGATCATGACCCGCGAGTCGGAAGCGGCCGCGGCGATCTCGGTCTCCGCGCCCGCCGAACGGGTGGACGAGAAAGGACGCGCCAAGATCATCGAGCACCTGCTCTCCACCTGCGCCAGCATGGCCGAACAGGTCGGACGGCTGTGAGCGCCCTCCAGGTCGGGCCGGCGCTCAGCGCCTATATCGCCCGCAGTCAGACGGCGGTGATCCCGGAGCGTTTCCGAAGCCTCGGACGGCTGCACATCCTCGACACCCTGGCCTCCATTGTCGCCTGCCGCGACCTGGACCCGGCGCGCCTGGCCCGCGACTTCGCCATCGCCCAGTCGGGCGACGCCCGGCGCAGCGCGGCGACGATCCTGGGCACGACCGCGACCGCGGCCCTCGGCGACGCAGCCTTCGCCAGCGCCATGGCCGCCCACGGGGCGGAGATCAACGACTTCATCCCCTCGGCCTTCGTGCAGCCCGGCCCCGCCGTGGTCAGCGTCGCCCTGGCCCTGGCCGAGCAGCGAGGTCTCTCCGGAGAGGCGGTGCTGCGGGCCGTGATCACCGGCTACGAGCTGGCTGGCCGGATCCCCAAGGCGCTGGGGGTCGGCAACCTGCGCCGCGCCGGTATCGCCAATCACGGGATCGGGCCGGTGTTCGGCGCGGGCGCGGCGGCGGCCTCGATCCTGGGACTGGCGGAGGACCGCATCCCCGACCTGATCACCTATTGCGCCCAGCAGGCCGGCGGGTCCTGGCAATGGCTGCTGGACGTCGAGCATGTGGAGAAGTCCTTCGTCTTCGCCGGGATGGGCGCGCGCGCCGGGCTCAACGCCGCGCTGATGGCCGAGGCCGGGTTCACCGGGGTCCGCGACAGCCTGGACCATCCGGAAGGCTGGATGGCCTCGAAGATCTTCACCGGCGGGGACGCCGACCGGGCGGGCCTGATCGAAGGGCTGGGGGAGCGGACCGAGCTGATCCACACCGCCTACAAGCGCTATCCGGTCGGCGGGCCGACCCAGCCGGCGGTGCAGGGCCTGCTGGAGCTGTTGCCCGATCTCGACGCCCCGGCGGTGGACAGCGTGCGCATCGAGATGCCGGGGCGCTGGCAGGCGTTCCGAGACGCCGCCATGCCGGCCCTGAACCTGCGCTACCTGACCGCCATCATGCTGATCGACCGCAGGCTCGACTTCGTCTCGGCCCAGTCCCTGGAGCGGATGGCGAGCGACCCCGTCGTCCATGACCTGATGGCCCGGGTGGACGTGGTCCACGACCCGGCCCAGGAGACGCCGCCCGGCCAGCCGCGCACGGAATCGGCCCGGATCATCGTGACCCTGAAGGACGGCGTGGTGCGGGAGATCTACGTCCCCCATGTCGTCGGCTTCCCGTCCCATCCGATGTCCGCGAACGAGGTCGAGGCCAAGGCGCTGGAGCTTATGGCGCCCGCCCTGGGCGCCGCGCGGGCCAAAGAGGTGGTGCGCGCCGTCGCCGACATCGAGACCCTGCCGCGGGCCGGCGTGCTGGCCCAACTGATCGCAACCTGAGGCCCGCAACGACGGCCGCCTGCTTTGAGGAAAACACCATGGAATTCATCGGCGAGAAGACCGAGGACGGCGTCACCCGGCGCGAGTTCCGGCTGAGCGTGGACGGCGACACCGTGCCGGGCGTCATCTGGGCGCCGGAGGGGGCGACGGGCCCACGCCCGCTGATCCTGCTGGGCCACGGCGGTTCGCAACACAAGAAGGTCGCCAACCTGACCGCAGCCGCCATCAGCAACGCGCAGAAGCTGGGCTATGCGACCCTGGCCATCGACGCGCCGGGCCACGGCGACCGGATCACCCGCGAGCAGGCGGAGAAGGCCCGCGCCGCCGCCGCCGAGGCCGGCCGCAAGGCCCAGCAGGGCGAACGCCCGCAGGCGGCGGCCCGGCCGACGCGTGACGCCGGCGTCGCGGTCAAGCACGTCGCCGAATGGAAAGCCGCCCTGGACGCCGCCCAGGCCCTGGACTTCGTCGGCGCCGGCCAGCCGGTGGGCTATTGGGGCGTCTCCATGGGCACCCGCTTCGGCGTGCCCTTCGTGGCGGAAGAGCCGCGGGTCACCGCCGCCATCTTCGGCCTTTTCGGGGCCTTCCCCGGCCTGGAGGACCACAAGGCCGCCGCCGAGGCGATTCGGATCCCGCTGATGTTCGTCTTCCAGTGGGAGGATGAGCTGATGACCCGAGAGCAGGGCCTGGCCCTGTTCAACGCCTTCGGCTCAACCGAGAAGACCATGCACATCAATCCCGGCCGCCACGTCGAGATCCCGACGCACGAGCGCGACAGCTGGCTGGCCTTCTGGAAGCGTCACCTGGGCTAGATCCGGGACTTCAGTGCGCCGCGCCGGAGGGCAGGTGGGTCTTATCGTGACGACCCACCTGGTCCAGCAGGGTGGCGCTGGCCTGGTTCATGCCCAGGACCTCGACCTCGGCGCCCTGGCGGCGGTAGCGGAAGACGACGCGGTCAACCGCGGCGACCGCCGTCAGGTCCCAGAGGTGGGCGTCGCTCATGTCGATCTCGACGCGCTTCGGATGTCCATGGAACTCGAACTCCGCGCCGAGCACGTCGGCCGAGGCGAAGAACAGGTGGCCGCGAACGACGTAGCGCCGCACCTCCTCGCCGGCCTCGACCTCCTCGACCACCAACACCTTGGAGACCTTGCGCACGAACAGCAGGGCGCTGAGCAGCACCCCTAGCATCACGCCCTTGGAGAGGTCGTGGGTCACGACGACGGTGACCGTGGTGGCGACCATCACCAGGGAGGAGACGGCGGGAGAACTGCGCAGCCGCAGGATCGAGCCCCAGTCAAAGGTGCCGACGGAGACCATGATCATCACCGCCACCAGGGCGGCCATGGGGATCTTGGCGACCCAATCCTGCAGCACCAGGATCAGGAACAGCAGGAACAGGCCCGCCCAGAGCGTGGACAACCTCCCTCGGCCGCCGGAGGTCACGTTGATGATGGATTGGCCGATCATCGCGCACCCGGCCATGCCGCCGAACAGGGGTGAAAGGATGTTGGCGATCCCCTGCCCCCGGGTTTCCCGGTCCTTGTCGGAGGGAGTGTCGGTCATGTCGTCGATGATGTTGGCGGTCAGCAGGCTTTCCAGCAGGCCCACGAAGGCCAGGGTCGCCGAGACCGGCGCGATGATCCGCAGGGTCTCCCAGGTCAGGGGCACGGCCGGCAGATGGAAGACCGGCAGGGTGTTGGGCATGGAGCCCATGTCCCCCACCGTGCGGACATCGATCTTCAGGGCGATGGCCAGCGCGCTCAGCACGACGATCGCCACCAGGGGGGATGGCACGGCCTTGGTCAGCCGCGGGAAGCCGTAGATGATCGCCAGCCCGCCGGCCACCATGGCCCAGGTCTGCCAGTTGGCCCCGATCAGCTCGGGCATCTGGGCCAGGAAGATGAGGACGGCCAGGGCGTTGACGAAGCCGGTCATCACCGAGCGCGAGACGTACTTCACATAACGTCCGAGCTTCAGCAGGCCCACCACTACCTGGAAAACGCCGGTCAGCAGGCTGGCGGCGAACAGGAACTCGATGCCGTGGTCGCGGACCAGGCCGCCCATCAGCAGGGCCATGGCCCCGGTGGCCGCCGAGATCATGGCCGGGCGGCCACCCACGAAGGCGATGGTGACGGCGATGATGAAGGAGGCGTAGAGGCCCACCGCCGGATCGACCCCGGCGATGATGGAGAAGGCGATCGCCTCCGGGATGAGCGCCAGGGCGACGACCGTCCCGGCCAGCAGGTCGCTGCGCGGGTTGGAAAGCCAGTCGCGCCGAAGGATGGCGAGCGATGTCATGGAAACCTTTATCGAGATCAAGCGACCCCGCGCCTCAGTGGGGGCGGGTCAGGTCTGTCTGTGTCGCTTGAGTTTCCGGGGGATAGGCGCCCGGCCGAGCCACCCGGCGAGCCGGGTCCGATGAATGAACGCCTTTTGCCGGGGGGTGAGCCGAAAGGCAAGTTGGTTCACAAGGCCGCGGAGCGGCGCCTAACCCTCCGTCCGCACGCGGGCCACGGCGTCGAGCCAGCGGGCATAGGCGGCTTCGCGGCCGTGGCCGTCCAGCTTGGGGTCGTGGCGTTCGGTGGCGGGGCGGGCGGCGGCGGCGTCCTCGACGGTGGCGTAGACCCCTGCCCCCAGGCCGGCGAACAGGGCCGCGCCGAGCGCGGTGGTCTCCTGGTAGGTCGCCCGGCCCACCGGCACGCCGGTGAGGTCGGCCAGGCGCTGGCTGAACCAGGAGGAGCGCGACATGCCGCCGTCGATGCGGATCTCCACGGCGGCGCCGAAGGCGGTGGGCGCGTCGGCGCGCATGGCCTCCACCAGGTCGCGCGTCTGCAGGGCGCAGGCGTCAAAGGCGGCCTGGGAGATTTCCGCGAGCGTCGTGTCGCGGGTCAGGCCAAACAAGGCGCCGCGCGCCTCGGCGTCCCACCAGGGCGCGCCCAGGCCGGTGAAGGCCGGGACCATGACCACGCCGTGGTCGGGCTTGGCGGTCTGGGCCAGGGCCTCGATGGCCGAGCCGCCGCCGGGGACGTTGAGGCCCTCATTGATCCACTGCAGGGCCGCGCCGGCGATGAAGATCGACCCCTCCAGGGCATAGGTCGTACGGCCGTTCAGCCGCGCCGCCACGGTGGTCAGCAGCTTGGCGCGCGACAGGGGCGCGGTCTCGCCGGTGTTGATCAGCATGAAGCAGCCGGTGCCGTAGGTGGCCTTCATCTCGCCGGGCCGGATGCAGCCCTGCCCCATCAGGGCGGCCTGCTGGTCGCCGGCGACCCCGCGGATCGGGATGGCGCGGCCCAAAAGGGCGGCGTCGGTCTCGCCATAGTCGGCGGCGCAGTCGCGGACGTCGGGCAGCAGGGAGGCCGGCACGTCCAACAGGTCCAGCATCTCCTCCGACCACGCCTGCTTCCTGATGTCGAACAGCAGGGTGCGGGAGGCGTTGGTGGCGTCGGTGGCGTGGACCTTGCCACCGGTCAGCTTCCAGATGACCCAGGAGTCCATGGTGCCCACCAGCAGCTCGCCGGCCTGGGCCCTGGCCCGCGCGCCGGGGATGTCTCCCAGCAGCCAGGCGATCTTGGTCCCCGAGAAATAGGGGTCCAGCAGCAGACCGGTGATCTCGGTGACGCGGGGCTCGTGGCCGGCGCGGCGGAGCTGGTCGCAGGTGGCGGCCGTGCGGCGGTCCTGCCAGACGATGGCGCGGTGGATCGGTTCGCCGGTGGCCTTGTCCCAGATCACCACCGTCTCGCGCTGGTTGGTGACGCCGATGGCGGTGACGTCCTCGATGGGGCGGCCCGACTGGGCGATGGCTTCGGCGATCACCGCGACGCTGGTGGCGAAGATCTCGTTCGCGTCATGCTCCACCCAGCCGTCGTGCGGATAGAACTGCTCAAGAGGCCGGCCAGCCTGGGCCAGGGCGCGGCCCTGGGCGTCGAACAGAATGGCGCGGGTGGAGGTGGTCCCCTGGTCCAGGGCCAGGATCAAAGGTTCGGCCATTTTCGCCCCCGCTACTCAACAAGCCGCGCCATCGCGCCACATTCATGGTCGCCAGCTTGTAACCATGTTTTCATACCGTCCTGAGCAGAATCAGACCGAACGATTCCACAGCAAGGAAACGGGTTTGAGCGTAGCCGCCAAGACCGAAGAGATCTTAGGTCTCGCCAGGAGCCGCGCGGTACAGGACCGCGAGCGCCTGCTGCTGGCCATCGTCGACCTGTGCGACGCCGGCGAAGGCGCGGAGGCGGTGATGAGCTCTGCGCCGGTCCAGGCCCTGCTCTCCTCGATCTTCATGAGCCTGGTGGTGGAGGCTGAGCGCGACATCCGCAGGCGGCTGGCCGAGAAGCTGGCCACCGCCGCCTGGGCGCCCGCCGCCCTGATCAATGTGCTGGCCCTCGACGACATCGAGATCGCCCGGCCGATCATCTCGTCCAGCCCCGTTTTGCAGGATCCAGACCTGGTGCGCCTGCTGACCGAGGCCACCATCGAACATCAGATCGAGGTGGCGCGCCGCCCCAAGCTGGGCCCGCCTGTCGTCGCCGCCATCCTGCAGCAGAACGAGCCCGCGGTGCTGACCGCCCTGGCCGGCAACCTCGCCGCCCAGATCGGCCACACGGAAATGACCGCCCTGGTCCAGGCCTCGCGGCGGATCGTATCGCTGCGCTCCCCCTGCGCGCACCATCCCGGGCTGACCGACGACCTGGCGCGTGAACTCTATGTCTGGGTCGGCCAGGCCCTGCGCCACGCGCTCACCGCCCGCTTCCGCCTCGACCCCGAGGCCATGGACGCCGCCATCGCCGAATCGGTGCGCGAGGCCCACGGCGGCGTGGTCTCCGAGCATCCCGAACAGCCGGAAGTCTGGCAGCGCGAAGGCGAGAAGGAAGAGATGGAGCGCCGGCTGCTGGCCAAGCTCGACATCGCCGGCCAGCTGCGTCCGGGCTATCTGCTGCGCGCCCTGCGCGAGCAGAAGCTGTCCCTGTTCATCGGCGGCCTGGCGACGCTCGGGCGCTTCGATCCCGAACATGTGCGCCGCTCGGTTGATTCCGACCGTCCGGAGCTGCTGGCCCTGGCCTGCGCCGCCGTGGGCATCGACCGCAGCGTCTTCCCCACCATCCTGGCCCTGGTTCGCGACCTCAACGGCGGCAAGCCCGGCGGCGGCAAGGAGGGCGAACGCCGCGCCGGCGGCGCCTTTGGCCCCTTCGCCCCGGACATCGCCAACGCCGCCTTCCGCCAGGCGGCCGGCAAGGTTTGACAAGACCCGCGTTTCCCGCGCACCTCGCCCCATGTTCAAGGCGCAGCCCTTCGTGACCCGCCTCGCCTTCCTGGCCAGCGACCGCCCCGAGGCCCAGGAGGCCCGGCAGGACCTGATCGCCCGCTATGGCGACGTCGCCCTGAGCGAGGCCCAGGTGGTCGTGGCCCTGGGGGGCGACGGCTTCATGCTGGAAACCCTGCACGACCAGATGGGCGGCGGGTACAAGCCGATCTACGGCATGAACCGCGGATCGGTCGGCTTCCTGATGAACGAGTACAGCGAGGACGGCCTGCTGGAGCGGATCAACGCCGCCGAGAAGGCGGTGATCCATCCCCTGACCATGACCGCTGTCGACATCTACGGAAAGCCGCACAAGGCCTTGGCGATCAACGAGGTTTCCCTGCTGCGCCAGACCCGGCAGACCGCCAAGCTGCGCATCTCCATCGACGGCAAGGTGCGACTGAACGAACTCTCCTGTGACGGCGCCATGGTGGCGACCCCGGCGGGGTCGACGGCCTACAACCTCTCCGCCCACGGGCCGATCATCCCGCTGGACGCCAAGGTCCTGGCGCTGACGCCGATCAGCGCCTTCCGGCCCCGGCGCTGGCGCGGCGCCCTGCTGCCCCACACCGCCAAGGTCAGTTTCGAGATCCTGGAGGCCGACAAGCGCCCGGTCAGCGCCGTCGCCGACAATCTTGAGGTTCGCGATGTGCTGGAAGTCCACATCGCCGAGGACCGCGAGATCAGCATGCACATGCTGTTCGACGCCGGACGCAGCCTGGAAGAGCGCATGCTCGCCGAGCAGTTCTCAGTCTAGGACCAGCCGGTGCGACACGATGGTCGCACCCCCCGCCTCACGCGTTGTTAACGCCTGCGAACTAGGTTTCTGTGGACGAAAGTGCAGGAGCCGAGTCGTGAGCCAAGAGAATTCCGGTCAGGTGATCCAGGTCCCGAACACCCTTCGTCTGAAGGTCGGGGGCCGGTTCGGCGCCATCGATCCGGGCGCGATCGCTAAGGCCGAGGCGGCGCTGAAGAGCCTGTCGGGCAACTTCGCCCAGTGGCTCAACGACGAGGTCATCAAGCTCGAAGGCGCGCGACAGCGCGTGAAGTCCGAGGGCATGACGCCTGAGACCATGGAATTCCTCTACCTGCGCGCCCACGACCTGAAGGGCCTGGGGACCACCTACGAGTTCCCGCTGATCACCCGCATCGGCGCCTCGCTGTGCCGGCTGATCGACGACAAGGAAAAGCGCATGCAGGCGCCGATCGCCCTGATCGACGCCCACATCGACGCCATCAAGGCGGCCGTGCGCGACGACATCAAGACCGATGACCATCCTGTGGGTAAGATCCTGATCGAAGCCCTGGAATCCAAGGTCCGCGAAACCGGGCTTTAGGAGCCAGAGTCCGTCTCCCCTTGCGGGGTCGAGAGCGGTCGGATGAGGGGGTACGCTCCTCTCTCAAGACAACAACTCCCGTCATCCCGGCCAAGGCCCGCGAGGGCCGCAGAGCCGGGACCCAGGGGTCACAGCACTGCACTCGCCCCTGGGTCCCGGGTCTCCGCATCGCTGCGCCCGGGATGACGTGAGGGGCTATCCGGATAGACGGATGCGCTACATCACATTGGCCAACGGTTCGGCCACGATCCCGTAGCCGGCGTCGGCCGGCAGGGTCAGGACGCGGCCCTCGGGACGATCCTCGATCTTCGGCAGGACAGTGACCAGGGTGCGGGCCTGGGCGCGGGCCACGCAGTCGGCGGCGCTGCCGGCCTCGGCCAGCAGTTGCACGTTCATGCGGGTGGGGAAGATCACCTTGCGTTCACCGGCGTCGGCCAGGCGCAGCACTTCCGCGGGCTCGATCCACTCGGCGTCCACCGTCTCGCGGCCGTCGCAGGCGGCGAGCTGGTCGGCGGGCGCCAGCGCGGCATAGAACCAGGTGTCGAAGCGCTTGGGGGTCAGGGGCGGGGTGATCCAGCGGGCGAAGATGGTCAGGGCGTGCAGGTCGAGCTTGGCGTCGAGGTCTTTCACGACATCGAGGAAGGCCATCTCGCCGCGGTCCACCGCCTGGCGCACGTTCAGGGGCGCGATCTGGTCGCCCATGGGGGAGCCGTCGGTGTGGGAGGCCAGCAGGATGCCCGCCTCCTCGAACACCTCGCGGATGGCGGCGATCCGCAAACCCCGCTGCTCGGCGTCGAAGTCGGCGTGGCCCAGGGTGTGGTCGGCCCAGGCCGGGTCATGATCGCCGGCGTGGGACTTGCCGCCCGGAAACACCAGGGCCCCGGAGGCGAAGTCGATCTGGTGATGCCGCTTGACCATCAGCACCTCGAAGGCGGGATCGTCGCGCAGCAGCAGGATGGTGGCGGCGGGCTTGATGTCCGCGTCGGGGGCGATATCGGTCATGCCCCAGCTTGGGCGCCCCGGACGCCGCAGGCAAGCCCGCTATTAGGCGGTCTCGGCGAGCCGCACGGTCTTGCGCGCCTCGTGGGAGATGCGGTCCATCTTTTCCAGTAAGTACTCCACGTCCTCGCGGGCGGCGTTGGCCGGCTGGGTGAGGAAGCGTTGCAGCATGCGTTCCTGGAACCGCTCGCGGTCCTTGGCGCCGCCGTCGAACTCCATGGAGTGGAAGGTGTCCACCCCGGCGCGGAAGGCCGGGAACAGCCGGGCCGGCAGCCCTGCCCGCTCATAGATGGCGCGCAGGCCCAGCGGGCCGGCGTCGTGGATCATCAGCCAGGTGCGGTGGTGCGGCACGCTGGCCAGTTCGGCCAGGCTCCACTCAAAGAAGGTCATGTGGCCGTGGGCCAGGGACCTCAGGAGCAAGGAGGCGGAGAGCCGCTCATGCTTGTGCAGGTGGCTGACGAAGCTCTTCACGTCGGGGGCGCGGCCGGCCTGGTCCACCAGGTCGATGGTGGCCCGCTCCTTGGCGCCCATGGCGATCTCGAGCGCCAGGTCGGGCGAGAGCGCATGGTGGTTCAGCAGATGGTCGCGGACCTCCTCGCTCACCAGGTCGATCAGCTTCTCGGTGACCGCCATCGGCAGGGCCGCGCGATAGGCCACGGCGGCCAGGACACGCTCGGACTTTTCGAAACGTTCGATGACCTTGGCCAGGGCCCGATCGGCGAAGTCGGCGTTGTCGTTGGCGCAGGCCGCCTCCACCGCGCGCTCGACGCCGTATTCGACGATGGCGTTGGTGACGGTCTGGGAGACCCGGGGACGTTTCGCGATGACGACCTGGCGCACCGGGCCGCCCAGGCGGACGATCTCGGCCAGATCCTCATCGGTGAACACCGGGGACGAGGACAGCATCGGCAGGGCGATGCTCTCAACGTCCTTGGCCAGGCGCAGGGCGACGTCCCGCGGGACGATGGTGGAGTTCTTCAGGGTGACGGCCAGGGCGCGGCGCACCAGCTCGCCGGCGTCGGCGGCCATGACGCGCAGGATTTCCTGCGCCTGGACCCGTTCCTCGTCGGTCAGTTCGTAGCGGTCGATGTTCCGGCACAGCTTGTGGGCCGCCACGGCCCGCTCGTCCGGCGTCGCGCCCTTCACCAGGGTGCGAATATCCTCGTCCGTCAGCGCCGCCCGCGTGGTCGCCATACCTGCACCTGTCCCCGCCCCGGAATCACCGAGTCCGTCACGATTATAGTAGCTGGTTAGGCTTAATGATCGGTTGCCTGCGCGAGGTTGGCGGAAGCTGTGGATTAACCCTGGCCAGTAACCTCGCGCCAACCCTGAACCACTACCTTGCGTGGAGATATCTCCCCCGAGGCGCCCCATGGCCACGACCCCAGATGATCTGCCGGCCGAACCCATGCGGGGCGGCCAATCGGCGACACAGCAGGCCTTGGAGGCCCAGACGGCGCTCCTGCCCTACGCGCTGGCGGTCTTCGCCGTCAGCCTGCCGGCCTATGTCTGGGCCGGCAGCCACGCGGTCAACGCCGTCTGGATGACCGGCACCTTCGCGATTTTCGCCGGCGCCTGGGGCGCCTTCTATGGCGTCGTTAACTGGTTGAAGAACCCCGACAACGCCGCCAACACCGTCCAGCGGGGGCGCATCCAGATTCTCTCCGCCCTGATCTGGGCCCTGGCGGTGGCGCAGATCGCCGCCTTCTCCGACGGCGCGGGGCTCGCCCGCGAACCTCTGCTGATGACGGCGCTCGCCGCCTCCGTGGTGATCATCTTCTTCGCCTCCCCCTGGTTGCCCAGCCTGCTGATCGTGGGGCCCGCCGCCGCCGCCGGTCCGCTGATCGCGCTGTTCTCCCGTCCCGAGGACAAGGACCTGGCCAGCAACGCCTGGGGCGCCATCGCTCTGGCCATGGCGCTGGCCCTGATCCTCAATCGTATTTTGCGCCGCCAGTTCTCCCTGGCCGCCGAGCGCGAGATTCTGATCGCCGACCGGGCGGGCAAGGTCGAGGAGGCGCGTCGGCTGGCCCAGTCGAAGTCGGACCTGGTGGCCACCCTGAGCCACGAGATCCGCAACGGCCTGACCGGCGTGGCGCACGTGCTGGCCGCCGCCGCCGGCCGCAATGGCAGAGGGGCGCCGTCGCGCGAGCAGCTCACCGCCGCCCTGGACGCCGCCAACGACCTGATCGCGGTGCTGAACACCACCCTGGATTCGGAGACCGCCGAAGCCGGCCGCCTGTCGGTGGACACCCGCCCCTTCGACCCTGTCGCCCTGCTGCGCGACCTGGTGCTGCTGAACCGTCCCAACGCCGCGATGAAGGGGCTGGAGCTGACGCTGCACGTGCCCGCCGAGCTGGAGAACGGCCAGGCCGGCGCAGCCCTGGCCGACGCGCACCGGGCCCGCCAGATCATCGCCAACCTGATCGGCAACGCCGTGAAGTTCTCGGTCCGCGGCCGGGTCGAGGCTCGCGTCGAGATCACCGCGGCCGGCCGCCTGGCCGTGGAGATCGCTGACACCGGTCCCGGCCTCACCCCCGACGAGCTGGAGCGCGCCTTCGAGCCCTTCGCCCGCGTGGAGCGCACCAGCGCCGGCACGTCCGGAGCCGGCCTTGGCCTCTCGCTGGCCCGCCAGCTCGCCCGGCTGATGGGGGGCGACCTGACCGCCCACAGCGCCGTCGGCGTCGGCTCCTGTTTCCGCCTGGAACTGCCCTATGACCCGCAGGCGGTGGCCGAACGCGTGATCGAGGCCGTGGAGGTCATCGCCCCCGATCCCACCGAGCGCCGCGCCCTGAAGGTGCTGATCGCCGAGGATGACGCCCTGAACGCCGCCATGCTGCGCGCCGTGATCGAGCAGCTGGGCCACCAGGTGGTTCACGCCGTGGACGGCCGCCGCGCCTTCGAACTCGCCAGGATCTGCGAATTCGACCTGCTGATGATCGATGGCCGCATGCCCAACATGGATGGGCCCGCCACCATCGCCGCCGTGCGTGGCCTGGAGGGCTCCGGCGCCCAGGTTCCCATCGTGGCGGTGATCGGCGGTGACGCCGAGGAAGCCAGGGAATGCACCGACGCCGGCGCCGACGCGGTCCTGCGCAAACCGGTCAGCGTGGCTGCTGTCGCCCGCGCCGTCGCCGATGCGGTCGCCGTGACCCGCAGGGAAACCCCCGCGCGCCTCACCGCTTGAGGCAGGGACGACGAACTATCCGATGAAATCGGACGAGTTCGACTCTTGCTTGGTCGCGCAATTTTCCGACGAACCGGCCACCACTTCGTTGGATTGCGCTCGGCGCCCAGTATGATCCACAAAACAGGTGGGGAACGCGCGTGCTGCTCAAGGGTCTGAAGGTCGTCGAATTCGCCTCCTATATCGCCGCGCCCGGGGCGGCGGGCATCCTGGCCGACTGGGGCGCCGAGGTGATCAAGGTGGAGCGGCCGCAGGGCGACCCGATGCGCCACGTCTTCGCCGACGCCAAGAGCGAGCTGACCGGCAATCCCACCTTCGGCATGGACAACCGCGGCAAGCGCGCCGTGGTCCTCGACATCGCCAAGCCGGAGGGGCGCGACGCGCTCGCCCGCCTCGCCGCCGAGGCCGACGTCTTCCTGACCAATGTGCGGCCGGCCTCGCTCAGGAAATACAAGCTGGATGAGCAGACCCTGCGGGCAGCCAATCCCCGGCTGATCTACGCCGTGGTCACCGGCTACGGCCTGGAGGGCCCCGACGCCCACCTGCCCGGCTTCGACGTCACCGCCTTCTGGTCGCGGGCCGGCGTGGCCCGGATGCATGCGCCCAAGGGCTCAGACCCCTTCATCCTGCGCACCGGGGTGGGCGACCACACCACCTCGCTGGCCACCACCTCGGCGATCCTGGCGGCGCTCTATGAGCGGGAGAAGACCGGCGAGGGCCGGCTGGTGGCCACCTCGCTGCTGGCCACGGGCACCTATGTGGTGGGTTCGGACCTGGCGGTGCAGCTGGTGTTCGGCAAGCTGGCGTCGAACCGCCCGCGTACCGACCCCTTCGATCCCCTGGCCAACTTCTACAAGAGCCGCGACGAGCACTGGTTCGTTCTGAACCCGCGCGGCGGCGGCTCCGACTGGCCGGCCCTGGCCCAGGCCTGCGGGCGGCCTGAGCTGCTGGAGGATGAACGGTTCAAGGGTGGCAAGGCGCGTAAGGCCAACAACCGTGAGCTGGTCGCCGAGTTCGAGGCGGCTTTCGGAGCCTTTGACTTCACCGAGATCGCCCGACGGCTGGACGAGGCCGATCTGGTCTGGGCGCCCGTTCAGACACCGGCGGAGGTGGCCGCCGACCCCCAGGTCGAAGCCGCCGGCGCCCTGATCGCGGTGGAGGACGGCCACGGCGGAACCTACCGCTCGCCCAACGCGCCGGCCCAGTTTCCGGGCGTGCCCCCGACCCAGCGGCCGGCCGCCCCGGGCCTCGGGGAACACACCCGCGTGGTGCTGGGCGAGATCGGCTATTCCGACGCCGAGATCGACGCGATGATGGCGAGCGGGGCTGCTGGGTAACTTCCCCTTCCCCCACGCAGGTGGGGGAAGTGTCACAAGGCTCGCGCAGCGAGACGCGTGACGATGGGGGTGAGTGTCTCAAACCCCCTGCGCTTCAGATTCGCACCCCCATCGACCCTCCAGCCAAGGGGCTGTCGGGCCACTTCCCCCGCAAGCGGGGGAAGCAAGAGGCTAGCTCTTGCCGTCCTGGGCGTCTGACAGCACCCGCAGCATTTCGCTGGAGAAGATCGAGCCGGTCAGGCGCGAGCTGGAGCCGTCGCGGTCCGGGCTCTGAGAGCCGCGCAGGATCAGGTCCACCAGGGCGTCCTGCTCCTTCATCCGCTCGGTCCGGCGGGCCGAGGCGTACTGGATGAAGCCGTCGTCAGCGGGTGCGGGCCGGTTGGAGGTCGCCGCGCCCACGCCGCCAGTGCGGGTGAGGTTCGCATAGACCTCGGCCACCGTGGCCGGACGGCCGTCGCGGTAGAAGATCGAGCGGTTGGCCTGGGCGGCGTCGGGGAACAGGCTGGCGGCCGGGGCGCCGGGGCGGGTGTTGGCCGCCTCGATCAGCCGGGCCGACCCCTGGGGTCCCAGGAAGTGGGCGGCGTACAGTTCACCCGCCGTCGGGGTGCGGCCGGTGCGGCCCTTCAGATAGGAGGCGTGGTCGGAGGCCAGTTCGCCGGCCATCAGAGAGGCGGCGTGCGGATCGAGCCGCAGGTCCATCACCGCCTTGCGCGCCTCGGCCCCGTTCACCGAATAGCGGCCGTCCGAACCCTTGCTGATCAGGTCGGCGTAGCGGGCATAGCCGTACTTGGAGCCATGCTGCTTGAGGGTGGAAAGCCAGGTCTGCTCGACGAACTGGAAGAGCCCGGCTGCCGAAGAGGTGGAGGCCTTGGCGCGGGGGTTATATCCGCTCTCGCGATTGGCGGTCTTCATGAGGAACGTGAAGTCAACGCCCGTCGCGTTGGACGCGCGTTGGATGGCGGCTTCGACCGCGCCCCTCAGACCCTGGATCGCCATGACCCCTGGTTAGCCATGACATGGTTAACGCCGCGCTAACCATGTCGCCGCGGAGGCGCGCGCTCAGCCCGCCGCGATCTCGGCGACGCCCTGATCGGCTCGATTCAGGCAGTCCTCCAGGATGGTCAGCAGGCGGGGCAGCTCGATGGGCTTGGCGACGAAGTCGTCCATGCCAGCGGCGAAATAGGCGTCGGTCTCGTGAGAGAGGACGCTGGCGGTGACGGCGATGATCGGAATATGGGCCCGGCCGCCCCTCCGTTCGCGCGCGCGGATTTCCTGAGTCGCCTCCAGCCCGTCCATGCCGGGCATGTGGATGTCCATGAGGATAGCCGACCAGGTTTCGCCTTCCCAGGCGTCGATGGCGGCGTGGCCACTGTCGACGGTCACAGTCTCGATGCCGAGCTGCTCCAGCAGAGTGCGGATCACCAGGCGGTTGGTGGGATTGTCATCGACCACCAGAATCCGCAGGGCGGCGTCGAAGCTGGGCTCGGCGACCGGCTGGGCCAGGACGGTGGGCGTCTCGGCCAGGGACAGCGGCGTAATGAAGCTGAAGCAGGAGCCCTCCCCCACAGTGCTCACGAAGCCGATCTCGCCGCCCATCAGCGTCAGGATCTCGCGGCAGATGGAGAGGCCCAGGCCCGTGCCCCCGAACCGGCGGGTGGTCGAGGCGTCGGCCTGCACGAACTTCTCGAACAATTGCGGCGCGCGTTCCGGCGCGATGCCCATGCCGGTGTCGGTGACGCTGACCTTCAGCAGGTCTCCCTCGGCGTCGATCCGGACGGTGACGGAGCCTGCCTCGGTGAACTTCAGCGCGTTGGCGATCAGGTTGGAGATCACCTGGCGCAGGCGCACCTCGTCGCCGCGCCGCCAGCCCGGGCCTGCGGCGTGGTCTCCAGTTGGAACTCAAGGCCGCGCTCCTGGGCCAGCCCGCCATAGAGGGCCGCGAGATCCTCGGCGAAGCCGGCCATGTTGAACACGGTCGGCGACAGCTCCAGCCGACCGGCTTCGATCTTCGAGATGTCGAGAACGTCGTTGATGATCCCCAGCAGGGCGCGACCGGAGTCCTGGATTGTCACCAGGCGGGCGCGCTGTGGCTTGGACAACGGATCGGTGGTCATCGCCTGGGCCATGCCCAGCACGCCGTTCAACGGGGTGCGCAGCTCATGGCTCATGGTGGCCAGGAACTCGGTCTTGCTGCGGTTGGCGGCGTCGGCGGCCCGCGCCAGATCCTGCGCCTGGATGCGCAGGGCCTGGTTCGTGGCCAGTTCCTGCTCGATCTGGCGGTTCAGGGCCTCGGCGGCCAGGCGCGCGCGCAGTTCGCGCATCACCACGCCGCGGGTCATGGTCGAGAGCCCGATGGCGCCGAACGCCCCGGCCAGGCCGACGAAGGCATATTGGCCGGCGACGCCTGGACCCGCCTGCCCGGCGAAGAACACCAGGGCGGTCAGGGCCAGGATCACCGACGGAACCAGGATGCGGACGCTGGGCCCCACGGTGGCGAACCCCAGGGCCATGATCACGAAATAGACCAGCTTTGGCGCTTCGAAGTGGATCGACAGATAGGCCACGACATTGGCCAGGATCAGCGCATTGGCGGCGAGAGCCGCCATCTCGAGGGTCAGGTGCGCCGAGGCGGGATTGCGCAGCAGCCGATGGCAGCCAAGGCAAACCGCCGCCGAAACGGCCGACAAGCCCGCCAGGGTCACGAGCGCCGCCCCCGTCTCGTAGAACGGATGGCTGGCGGTGATAATCACATAGTAGAGCCCCGCCGCGATCAGGTATCCGCGCACCACCGGACGATAGACGGCCGCCAGCTCTTTCGACGGCAACGGCTCGGCGGCTCTTGAGAACATTTTTGATTCGGGCCCTGGATTCCAGATAACCTTAAGAGCAAAGGGATTTCATCGTCATTAATGGTTTCCACTTCCCCCAATTGGTGACCAGCGAATACTTGCGACGAAGCGTCGCAGTTGCTTGGTTGCAAAGACACAACCTGACCTTCGTTAGGCCACGGTTTAGCTTCCCTGAGGTCAAGCCTCCGCCACGATCCGCGCGCGACCCTGATGTCGGTGACGATAACAAAAGGGAGGTCGCCAATGATCGTCCAACAGCCGTTCCCCGCCGGACATGCGGGCCAGGCCCGCCGCGCCATGACCGCGGCGATCGGAGTCTCCATCGCCGCCCACGTGGCCCTGGTGGGCTATCTGGCGGTACAGAGGTTCCAGGCGCCGCCCACCGAGCCCGCGCCGGTCGAGGACCCTGGGTTCATCGTGCAACTCTACACGCCCGATACCAAGCCGGTCCCCCAGACCAAGCCCGAGCTGCACCTGCGTGAAACGCCGGTTCCGATCAACAGGCCGGATCTGAGCCTCGCCGCGCCGCCGACCCAGACCCCCGACAAGGCGGTCGAGAGCACGCCGCCCACAACCATCGCTCAGACAACGACCAAGGTGATCGAGGTCCCGCAGGCGCCGCCGGTGATCACCTCGCCGACCTGGCTGCGCAAGCCTGGCGCTCGAGAGTTCGCGCGGTTCTATCCCGACAGCGCCATGCGCCGGAACATCGAGGGCGGCGCGACCCTGGCCTGCCTGGTGGGGGGGCGACGGCGGCGTCAGCGCCTGCCAGGTGGTGGCCGAAAGTCCCGACAACGCCGGCTTTGGCCAGGCGGCCCTCAAGCTCGCCCCCTATTTCCGCATGAGCCCCCAGACCCGCGACGGCCAGCCTGTGGACGGCGCCATCGTGCGCATCCCGATCCGGTTCAGCCTGGGGGACTAGGCCCTCTTTCCTCCCCCGTTTACGGGGGAGGAAAGTTCAGTAGCTCTTGGGCAGGCCCAGCACCCGCTCGGCGATATAGTTGAGCACCATCTCGCGGCTGATCGGCGCGATACGGGCGATCATCACCTCGCGGAAGTAGCGCTCGACGTCGTATTCCTTGGCGTAGCCCATGCCGCCATGGGCCAGGACCGCGGCCTCGCAGGCGTTGAAGCCCGCCTCCCCGCCCAGGTACTTGGCGGCGTTGGCCTCCGCGCCACAATCGCGGCCGGCGTCGTAGAGGGCCGCGGCCTTGAAGGCCATCAGGTTGGCGGCCTCCAGCTCGGCCCAGGACCGCGCCAGGGGATGGGCGACGCCCTGGTTCTGTCCGATGGGCCGGCCGAACACGATCCGCTCCTTGGCGTAGGTCGTGGCCTTGGCCAGGGCCGCGCGGCCCAGGCCCACCGCCTCGGCGCCGAACAACACGCGCTCGGGGTTCAGTCCCTCCAGCAGATAGTAGAACCCCCGCCCCTCCTCGCCGATCAGGTCGCCGGCCGGGACCTCCAAATTGTCGATAAAGACGCTGTTGGACTCCACCGCCTTGCGGCCCATCTTCGGGATGACCGTGGCCGAGATCTTCGAGCGGTCGAAGTCGGTGTAGAACAGGCTTAGGCCTTCTGTCGCCTTGCGCACCTGGTCCTTGGGCGTGGTGCGGGCGATGATCAGCATCTTGTTGGCCCGCTGGGCCATGGTGGTCCACACCTTGCGGCCGGAGATCACATAGCCGTCGTTGGTGCGCACCGCCCGCGTGGTGAGGCTGGTGGTGTCGAGGCCGGAGTCCGGCTCGGTGATGCCGATGCAGATCTTGTCCTCGCCGGAGATCAGCCGGGGAATGGCGCTGGCTTTCAGGGCGTCGGACCCGAACTTGGCGATCGGCATGGGGCCGAAGATATTCAGGTGCATGGCGCTGGCGCCGGAGAAGCCCGCGCCGGACTCCGCCACCGCCTGCATCATGATGGCGGCCTCAGTGAGGCCCAGGCCCGCCCCGCCTAGCTCCGTGGGCATGGCCGTCCCCAGCCAGCCGCCGGCGGCCATGGCGGCGACAAAGGCCTCGGGGAAGTCGCCGGTGTCATCGGTGCGCCGCCAGTACTCGGCGTCGAAGTCGGCGCAGACCCGGGCGACGCTGTCGCGGATCGCCTGCTGTTGGTCGCTCAGCCAGAAGGCGCTCATCGTGAGTTTCCTAGGTGTTGTCGAACCGCCCCGGATCGAGCCGGGCGGCATAGGGACCGACATCCCCCTCCGTCACGCAAGCGGCGATGATCTTCGCCACCAACGGCGCCAGCAGCCAGCCGTTGCGCCGCGCACCCACGGCCAGCAGCACGCCGTGGTGACGGCCGCGCCCGACCATGGGCAGGCCGTCCGGCGTGGCGGCCCGGACGCCGGTCTGGGGGGTGGCCCGGCCAACCGCCAGGCTCGGGAAGAGCCTGGTCCCGGCGGCCATCAGGGGCGCGACCCGCTCAGGCTCGACGGCCAGGTCCTCGACGCCGGCCTGCATCGTGGCGCCCAGGGTCAGCCCTCCGGCGTCGGCGGTGACATAGGCGCCCTCACCCCGCACCACCCCGCCGCCATAGGCCGGTCCCGCCACGCGCAGGATGTGGCCCTTGATCGGAGAAAGCCGCGCCAGCGAGGGTGCGATCACGCCGAGGTCGCGGCCCATGCCGGTGGCGATCACCAGCCGCTCTCCGCCCTCGAAGCCGTCGGCGGCGCGGGCATGAAAGGTGACGCCGGCGCTCTCGGCCGCCGCGCGCAGGGCCCCGAGGGTCGCCGCGGCGTCGATACGCCAGTCCTCGCGGGTCAGCAGGCCTTCGCGCCAGTCCGGAGACAGGCCCGGCGCGAGCCCCTCCAGGGCGCGGCGCGGCAGTTCGGTCGGGTGCAGGCCGAGCCTGCGGATCCCGGCGTCGACGCGACCCAGGAAGGCCGGGTCCCCCACCGCCAGGGCGCCGGCGCGGTCGATCGTGACCCCGATCCGCGCCTCCAGGGCCGGCCAGAGGTCACGGGCCGCCAGCAGTAGGTCGAAGTGGGGCGTGGCGGCGGCGTCCAGCACCGCTTCGAACACCGGGGCCAGCATGCCGGCCGCGACGGCCGAGGCGTTGGTTCCCTCCGGTGACGGATCATAGACCGCCACCTGCGCCCCGGCGTCGGCCAGGGCCAGCGCGGTGGTCAGACCGAGCGCGCCCGCGCCCGCGACCGTGATCCTCGGCTTGCGGTTCATGGGCCTAACCAGCGGGCTTCGGCCTCGAAATCAAGTCCTTCTCACAGCGAAGGCGAAGCGCCGCGCCGGTAGCGGGCGACCCCGAGGTGGAACAAACCGACCGCGATGGCGGCGTAGACCACCGCCCCGAACACCACCAGGGCCAGGGTCTGGAGGCCCGGGTCGCGCACCATCCCCATGGGCGCCAGGACCACGAACCCGGCGGGCAGGAGCGTGAAGGCGATCGTCTTCACCGCGCCCTGGTAGATCGAGCCCGGATAGCTGGAGAACAGCAGGGTGAAGTCAGTGAGGTCACGGGCGAAGCTGCGGGCGCCCGCCGCCCAGAAGGCCAGGCTGGCGAAGCTGATGGCGGCGCTGACATAGACCGTGGTCCCGGCCGCGATGGCCAGCAACAGGGCGGGGATATCGGCGACCTGCAGCCTGGCGAAGACCCCCAGGACAAACACCGCCCCGGCCAGGTCGCCCCAGGCGGTGGCGATGCTCTCGCGGGCCAGCAGGCGCGAGATCAGGCCCTTGGGCTGGGTCAGGAGGGCGTCGAGCTCGCCGCGCAGCAGGGTGGCGGCCAGGTCGCGATAGCCGCCGAAGAACACACCGGAAATGCCCACCACCGACATGGTCAGGCCAAACAGCAGGGCCATGTCTGGCAACGTCCAGCCGCCGATCGAGCGGAAGCCCGCGAAGAACAGCACCCACAGGGTCAGGAAGAAGATGTCATTGACGATCATCCCGCCCACCTGGATGGCGAAGTTGCCACGGTCGGAGAAGGAGGTGCGGATCGCCGCCCTCGACTGGGCGGCGTAGAGGCCGATCGCGCGCATCATACCCCGCCCTCCCGCAACACCTTGGCCAGGCCCGCGCGCCACAGGACCAGGCACAGCAGGGACAGCAGCACGATCCACAGCACCTGCCAGGCCGCCGCCGTCAGGAACATCGCGCCCGAGGGCGCCAGCGCCTGGACGCCGGCCCAATAGAGGTGGGCGGCGAAGGGGGTCGCCTCGGCCAGCTTCCGCAGCCAGTCGGGATAGAGGGTGATGGGGGCGAAGAGGCCGCCCAGCAGGAACATCAGCTTCTGGATCACCAACTGCACGGGCAGGATCCGCCGGGTCCAGAAGGCGCACAGTCCCGCCACCGCATAGAGCAACATGCCCACGGTCACCGCCAGGACGCCCAGGACGAACAGATAGGGATAGGCGCCAGCGGGCGGCCCCTGGCGGCCGGTCATCGCCAGCCAGACCACCGCCGTCACCCCCAGCACGGCCAGCCGAACCAGCGTCCCGCCCAGGCTTTGGGCCAGGCTCTGCAGCAGATAGAACTTGGGACGCAGCAAATGGGGCTCCAAGCCGCCCGAGCGGATGTCGTCCTCGAACTTCATGTGGACGGCAGGCAGGGCCAGCGTGATCCACTCCGTCGCCAGGACATAGAGCACCAGACCGCCGGCCGGCAGGCTGATGGCCCCGCGCGCCGGCTCGGCCGCCACCTTGTCCCATAGGGCCGAGAGCACGGTCATGATCAGGACGTAGAACAGGCAGCGCCCGGCCAGCACGGTCCAGCCGGCCATGGCCTGGCCCGCCCCGATCCGCAGGGCGACGGCGGCCGCGGTCAGGTCACGCCGCATGGGTCGAGGCGTAGATCTCGGCGATCACCTCCTCCATGGGCGGATCCTCGATGGTGACGTCCTCGATGCCGCCATCGGCCAGGGCCGCGGCGATCACCTGCTCGACGCGGGTGAGCCGGGTGTCCACCTCCAGGATGGTGGCGTGGGCTTCGGAGGCGCGGCGCGTCACGCCGGGCAGATTCAGCGACACCCCCTGCCCCGCCGACTGGAAGGTGATGATCTTGCGGCCCAGGAACCGGCGGCGCAGCTGGTCGGTGGGCTGGTCCACCACGATGCGGCCCTGGTTGACGACGATGACCCGGTCGCAGACCAGCTCGATATCCCGCGTGTCATGGCTGGTGAGCAGCACGGTCTGGCCGTGGTCGCGGGCATGCTCGCGGATGAAGTCGCGGATCGCCGCCTTGGCGGTGACGTCCAGGCCGATGGTGGGCTCGTCCAGGAACAGCAGGTTGGGCCCATGCAGCAGGCTGGCGGTGATCTCGCACCTCATCCGCTGGCCGAGCGACATGCGGTGGACAGGCTGGTCCAGCAGCTCGGCCAGGGCGAAGCGTTCGGTCAGCTCCCCCAGCCGCTTGGCGAAGGGGGCCGCCTCCTGGTCGTAGATGTGGCGCAGCAGGGCGAAGCTCTCGCGGGCCGGCAGTTCGCCCCAGAGCTGGGAGCGTTGGCCGAACACCACGCCGATCCTGTAGGCCAGCGCCTTGCGCTGCTTCCAGGGCGTCAGGCCCAGCACCGTCGCCTCGCCCGAGGACGGCTCCAGGATGCCCGAGAGCATCTTCAGGGTCGTGGACTTGCCCGCGCCATTGGGGCCGATGATGGCCACCCGCTCGCCCTTGCCGACCTCGAAATCGACGCCGGCGACGGCCTCGACCGTCACGTGCTCGGGGGAGAAGGCCTCGAAGAAGCCGCCGCGCCGCTTAGCGTAGCGGTAGGCCTTGGCGAGCGACTTGACGGTGATGACGGCGGACATGGCGGGCTTCAATTTCTGAGAGGGTCGATGGGTCTGGCGGAGAGCACGTAAGCGGCGTCAGAGCCCGGTAGAGCTCATTGCCGCACGGCATCTGGCCAAACAGATTGGTCATCGTCTCAAATCGAAAAGCCCGCGAACCCGTTCGCGGAACGTCGGCATGTGTAGAGGGCGATTCCGGAATTCGCAACCAGGGCGCAACGAAAGTCGCAACCTGTGTGGCTTTCGCGCACGGATGTGCCTTTGCGAGACCGTAGTTCCTCCCCCTCGCGCGCCACGCCAATATGAGGGTCGCCAGCCGCCCCAGGTAAATCTGGACGGCTGGCGCCCGATCAGTCTCCCAGCTTCGACATGAAGAGCATCGGGGCTTGCCGCACGAATCCCGCCCGCGCGTAGATCGCTGACTGTGCTTCACCCGCAGCCGACAGGAAGACGAGCGAGCAGCCACCGTCGAATGCCGCGTCCGCCAGGGTCGAGGTGATCGCCTGGGCCAGGCCTCTTCGGCGGAAAGCCGGTAGCACGCCGATCCCGACCACCTCCGTCACACCGCCGGCCGGGCGGATGAAGGCTCCAACTCCGGCGGGTTCCTGGGTCTCCAGGTCATAGGCCACGAGGACGCACCCGCCGCGCGCCACGGCCCCCATCAGCCATTGCGCATCAGCCTCGTCGCCTCCGAACGCCGCGGCCGCGACGCGCACGGCCTGCGCCAGGTGCTCGGGAGCCTCGACCAACCTGAGATCGAAGCCCTCCAGGTTTGGAGCCTTGATCGCTGGGTCAGCTCTCCGCGTCATCAGCGGCGGTCGCATCTCGACGGTGAAGCCGGCTTCCAGCAAGGCGGCCTCGACTGCCGGGGCCGCGGCTGGAACATATTCCAGCCGCGGCTGGCGCTTCCGGGTTCGGAAGGCCTCCTCCAGGGCGATGATCTCCCCCGCGCTCGGCTGCGCGTTGTCCGCTGGCACCGCGTAGTTTGCGAACAGGCTGCGGTCGCCTGGTGAGAACAGGATCGAGAAAGGACCGACCTGAGCACCGCCCCGTGCGCGGGACCGTAGAAAGTCCTGCACGACGGCGGCATCGGCCCGATCGGCGGGGCCTTGAGTTTCGGATGTCATACTTGCCTCGAAGGGGACGCTCAGCGTCCCGATAGGAGTTAGCTGGCCGCGCTCAGGAGAAGGGCGGCGTGGAGCGTCGAGGCGCGGGGGACTGGGATCAGCTCGCCAGGTCCAGGCGCACCGCTTCGCACCGCCCGAAGGCGGCCAAGGGGGCTAGGGAAACCATGGCGTCTCCTATCAGCAGGCGCGCGGCCATCGCGCGACAACTGCAGTTGTCAGCGCCTCGCAGCTCAACGTCAAGTTGGACTTCGGGCCCCCGAGCCCCTACCGCCGCCGGAACAGCGCCTCCAGCCCCTGGATCACGTCCTCCATCAACCCGCCCTCGGTATCGGTGGGATCGGCCAGCATCATCGAGGCCGCGCCGTGGCTGCAGGCCCAGACGGCCAGCGCCACCTTGTGGATCAGGTCGGGGTCGCGCTCCTGCTGGTTGGGGGAATTGCCGATGGCGCCCTCGATGACGGCGAAGGCGCGGTCACGGGCGGCGGCCACCTCGGGAGCGGCCAGGGCGGCGGGGTCGAACATCAGGCTGTAGAGCGCCGGCTGGGCGCGGGCGAAGCCGAAATAGGCCAGGGCGGTGGCGCGGATCGGGGCCTCGGCGGCGGCCGTCGCCGCGGCGTTCAGGGCGGCCTCGAACTCTCCGAAGGCCTCGGCCGCCAGCCCTGCCAGCAGGGCCTGTTTCGAGGTGTAGTGGTGATAGACTGACCCCGGCGCGATCCCCGCGCGCGCGGCCAGGGCCCGCAGGTTCAGCTTGCCGATCCCACCGCTCTCCAGCAGGGCGCGGGCCTCGTCCAGCAGCTGGGCGCGCAGGTTGCCGACGTGATAGCCCCGGCGCCGGGTCGCGCCCACCGATGGCCAGGGCATCAGCGGCCCTTTCCGTCGCGCAGGTCGGCAAAACGGCGGCGCATGCAGACTCCCATGGGTAGGTGATCATTGTTCACCGCGTTTCGTGTGGTTGTCGAGGCGCGATGCGCGTCGCAGGTTGACGCAGCGGCTCTGGGAGGAGGACGGCGATGTCGGGGGAAGTGCGGATCGAGATCGAGGCGCGGGCCGACGGAGCCTGCGTGGCCCATGTCACCCTGGACAACGCGGGCAAGCTGAACACCCTGAACAGCGCCCTGATGAAGGAATTCGCCGCGCGGATCGGGGCGCTGGCCAAGGACGAGCACCTTCGCGCCGTGGTCCTGACCGGGGCCGGCGAGCGCGCCTTCATCGGCGGAGCGGACATAGACGAGATGGCGGGCCTGGACGCCGCGACAGCGCGAGCCTTCATCACCCGCGTCCATCGCTGCTGTGAGGTGCTGCGCGACCTGCCGGTCCCGGTGATCGGACGGATCAACGGCTATGCCCTGGGCGCGGGAATGGAGGTGGCCGCGGCGTGCGATCTGCGGGTCGCCGCCGACAGCGCGGTGTTCGGCATGCCCGAGGTGAAGCTGGGCATCCCGTCCGTGGTGGAGGCCGCCCTGCTCCCGTCGCTGGTGGGCTGGGGCCGGACGCGCCAGATGCTTTTGCTGGGCGAGACCTTCAGCGCCGCCGAAGCAGAGGCCTGGGGGCTGGTGGAGGCCGTCGTCCCTGGCGAGGGCCTGGACGCGCAGGTGGAGGCCTGGCTCGCCAGCCTGCTGGCCGCCGAACCCGCCGCCGTGCGCCTGCAGAAGGCGCTGATCCGCCGCTGGGAGGACCTGCCGATGAAGGATGCCATCGCGGCGGGCATCGACGCCTTCGAGGGCGCCTGGACCACCGACGCCCCGGCCAAGGCGATGGCCGAGTTCCAGGCCGCCCGCGCCGCGCGACGAACTAACCGTTGATCACCTAGGACGGCGCCGCTAGCCTTTCCCTAACGACAGGTCGGGAAACGAAAACAGATGGGCGCGGACTTCAAGGTCGCCATTTTGGGCGCGGGCTTCGCAGGTCTCTGCATGGGACTGAAGCTGCAGGCCAAGGGCGAGACGTCCTTCGTCATCCTGGAGAAGGCGGGCGGGGTCGGCGGCACCTGGCGCGAGAACGTCTATCCCGGCAGCGGCTGCGACATCCCCAGCCACCTCTATTCCTATTCCTTTGAGCCCAATCCCGATTGGCCGGAGATCTTCTCCGCCCAGGCCGACATTCTCGGCTACATCGAGGACGTGGTGGAAAAGCATCAGCTTTCCAAACACCTGAGGTTCAATGCTGAAGTGACCTCGGCCGCCTGGGACGACGCCGAGTCGCTCTGGCGGATCGGGTTGGCCGACGGTTCGAGCGTCACTGCCGAGACCTTCGTCACCGCCTGGGGCCAGCTCAACCGGCCCAAGGTTCCGGCCATCGCGGGCCGCGACGACTTCACCGGCGCCGCCTTCCACTCAGCGCATTGGGACGCCTCCATCGACCTGGCCGGCAAGCGGGTGGCGGTGATCGGCAATGGCGCCAGCGCGGTGCAGTTCGTGCCGGAGGTCGCCAAGGTCGCCGGCCAACTGACCCTCTTCCAGCGCTCCCCCAACTGGATCGTGCCACGCATGAACCGGCCCTACACCGCCGAGGAGAAGGCCCGCTTCCGCGCCGAACCCAGCTTCATGGCCAAGGTTCGCGGCGACATCTTCGAGATGGCCGAGGCCCGGCTCGAGGCCAAGCGCGCGGGGACCGCGCCGGTGGAGGAGGTCCCGATCCCGCTCGCCCACCTGCACGCCCAGGTCACCAACCCGGAGCTGCGCGCCAAGCTGACCCCCGACTACGAGATCGGCTGCAAGCGCGTGCTGATCTCCAACGACTTCTATCCCGCCCTCACCCGCCCCAATGTCGAACTGGTCACCGAAGCCATCGCCCGCATGACCCCGCGCGGCGTGGTGGACGCCCAGGGCCGGGAGCACGAGGTCGATGTGGTGATCTACGCCACCGGTTTCGAGACCCGCTCCTTCGTCGGCGACACCGGTATCACCGGCGTTGGCGGCCTGCGGCTGAGCGACGTCTGGATCGACGGGCCGGAGGCCTATCTGGGCCTGTCGGTCACGGGATTCCCGAACCTTTTCATGCTGTACGGGCCAAATACCAACCTGGGGCACAACTCCATCATTTTCATGATCGAGGCCCAGGCCGACTATGTGCTGCAGGCGCTCGACGCCATCGGCGAGGCCGGCCCGCTATCGGTCAAGCAGGAGGTGGCCGACGCCTACAACGCCGACCTGCAGAAGGCCCTGGCGGTCACGCCGTGGGCGGGAAGCTGCACCAGCTGGTACAAGACCGCCGACGGCCGCATCCTCAACAACTGGCCCCACACCGCGCGAGCCTATGCGCGGGCCGTGGAGCGGTTCGATGTCGAGGCCTATGACGTGATGCGCGCGGTGGAGGTGGCGTAAGGCGCCCCGTCATCCCGGGCGACCCGGTGGGGAGCCCCTGGACCTAGGGTGATTGATTGCGGCCCCTGGGTCCCGGCTCTCCGCTTCGCTGCGGCCGGGATGACGTGTTCCCGAAAGGGCGGAGACGCCACAAGCTACGCCGCGACCGAGGCGCCGCCTTCGACTTCGTCCTCGACCTCCAGCACGGCCTGAAGCGCCGCGAACAGCCGCCCGACCTCGATGGGCTTGGCGACGAAACCGTCCATGCCCGCGTCCATGTACTCGGCCACCTGGTGCGCCATGGCGTTGGCGGTGAGCGCGATGATCGGGGTGCGCGCCCGGCCTTCGGCGGCCTCACGGGCGCGGATGATCCCCGTCGCGGTGGGCCCGTCCATCTCCGGCATCTGGATATCCATCAGGATGACATCCCAGTCCTCGCGCGCCCAGGCCTCGACGGCCAGCTGGCCGTTCGCCACCACCACCGGATCAACGCCGATCTGGTGCAGCAGGGTCTTGAGGACCAGCTGGTTGACGGTGTTGTCCTCCGCGGCCAGGACGCGTAGCGCGCCGACCTCCATCGGGGTGGCCTCCACCACGCCCGCGTCCGGCGCGGGCAGGACGTGGGTGGCCGAGCTCTTGGTGAGCGGCAGGGTGACGGAGAAGGTGGAACCCTCGCCGGGCGCGCTCTCGGCCCGGATCGCGCCCCCCATCAACTGGGCCAGCTCGCGGCAGATGGCCAGGCCCAGGCCCGTGCCGCCATAGCGCCGGGTGGTGGAGGCGTCGGCCTGCTCAAATTTCTGGAACAGGCCGGCCAGCCGCTCGGGCGGGATACCGATGCCGGTATCGGCCACGGTCAGGCGCAGGCCGTCGGCGGTGCGCGCCACACGGACCCGCACCTCGCCGCTCTCGGTGAACTTCAGCGCATTGGAGACCAGATTGTAGAGGATTTGCCGCACACGGGTTGAATCCCCCACATAGACGCCGCGAGCGTCGGACTCGACGGCCAGGTCGAAGGACAGGCCCTTCTTGTTGGCGATGGCGGTAAAGGCGGCGTGCGCTCCACGGGCCAAGTCGCTGATATCGAACTCCGCCTCCTCCAACTCCAGCTTGCCGGCCTCGATCTTGGAGAGGTCGAGCACGTCGTTGAGGATGTGCAGCAGGGTCTCGCCGGACTGGCGCACGACGTCGAGGCGATCACGCTGCAACGGACTGAGGTCGTCAGCCGCCATGGCCTGGGCCATGCCCAGCACGCCGTTCAGGGGCGTGCGGATCTCGTGGCTCATGGTGGCCAGGAAGGTGTACTTGGCCCGGTTGGCCATCTCGGCGTCTTCCTTGGCCTGCAACAGGGCGCGTTCAGCTTCCTTGCGCTCGGTGATGTTCTGCAGGGCGCCGATCAACCGGATCGGCCGGCCATCGCGGTCGTTCACCAGGAGACAGGCGCCCGAGGTCCAGATCTCCTTGTCGTCGGCTCGGATCAGCCGGTACTCGGGACGATAGGGCGCGCCCTCATCGACATGCCGCCGCCAGGCCGCCTCGACGGCCGGCCGATCGCGCGGGTCGATGGTCGCGTAGATGTCGCGATAGAGCTCTTCGTAGGTCTTCGGCTCGCTGAAGAACGTATCCTCGGCGCCGGCCTTGATCAGCTCACGCCGCTGATAGTCCATCTCGTAGACATGGATGTCGGCGATTTCCATCGCCAGGGTCAGGCGTTGCTCCGAGCGCTCGGTCGCCTCCATGGCCTCGACCATGTGGCTGATGTCGTGGCTGGCTGCGATCACGCCGCCGACCTCGCCCTCGGCGTTTCGCCAGGGCGCCATCTCCACGGAGATCCAGCGCACGCGGCCGTCGTCGTCGCGATAGGACACGCGATCGGAGGTGATGGTCTCGCCGGCCAGCACGCGATCATAGAATTCGCGCCAGGGCTCGAACACCGCCGGTCGCAGTTCCATCATGGGACGGCCGGTGGCCTCAGGGACGGTCAGGCCGACCTCCGCGGCCCAGCGCGGGCTGCAGCCCACCACGTTGAGGGCCTTGTCGGTGATCACGAGGGAGACCGGCATGGCGCGGACGACGCCGGCGAAGCCGTCCATGAGCGCGGCGCGCTCGCGGCGGCCCTGTTCACGGGCCTTGGTGGCCTGGGCCCGGTCCCACTCGTCGGCAATGAAGGCCGCCAGGTCGGTCAGCCGATTGGCGAGGCTGGAATCGTAGGGACGCACCTCCTGGCCCATCACGCAGATGACCCCGGGGATCGAGCCGTCCGCCAGGCGGATCACCGCGGCCGCGTAGAACCGCAGATAGGGCGGGCCGGTGACCGCATCCATCTGCGCCGAGCGCGGGTCTTCGCGGCCGTCCTCAATCCAGAGGAACTCGCCGGTGTCGAGGCTCCATTGAACGTTCGTGGCTATGGCATACGTGCCGTGGGGATCGCGGCTGCGCCAGGTACGCCCGTCCTTGACCAACACCACCTGGGATTCAACGGCGCCAAACAGGGTGCGCGCCAGGCGGGTGGCGCGGTCGCAGACATCCTGACTCAGGTCGAGTTCAAACGGTCGCCCGCCTCCGGAGTCGGCGGTGGAATCCGACGAATCGATCCCTGACATGCGCCGAACCCCTCGAATTCCCGGTCGTTCTTCAAGGGAAACGCTAGGAGGATTGGGTTAAGGCCAACTTTATACGAAGCGTCAAAATGTCGCCTCGCGGGGGCGTTTCCGTGCCGCGCCGGGGACTTAGGCGCTGGCGCTCGCCGCCGGCCAGGACCAGCCCTCGAACTCGGAGGGGTGGATGAACTCCTTACGGTACCAGGGCCGTTCGCGAGCGTCGAAGATTGAAACCAGCCACTCCGCGACACGGGCGACGCGCGGCGACTTCAAGGCATCGCGATGGTGGCAAAGCCACAGGGTTCCGCTGGCCAGCGGCGGGATGTCCAGCATCACCAGGTTCGAGGTCAGGCGCAGGATGGCCGTGGGCACCGGCCCGATCCCGGCCCCGCGCTCGATGGCGTGGAGCATGGCGGTCGAGGAGTTCACAACCAGGGACGGCGCGGCCAACTCCATGAAGGCGCCCGTCCTGGCGTGCCACTGGCCCTTCTCGCTGACCTGGGCGGAGTGCGCGATGAAGCGATGGCCGACCGCAGCCTCCAACCGCGTGGGGGCCCCATACGTATCGAGGTAGTCCTGCGAGGCGAACAGGGCGTAGTGCAGGGTCGCCAGTTCGACGGACGCCACGTCCGGCTGTCCCCCGGGTGAGGTCAGCTGGATCGACAGGTCGACGTGACCGGGCACCGGATTCTCAGGATAGAAGCCGCAATCCAGCGCCAGGCGGATACCGGGGTTTTCCTTCATGAAATCCGCGAGCTTCACCCCGACCAGGAAGCCGCCGATTCCTTCCGGCGCGGCGATGGTCACCTCGCCGCTGTCGTGGCGGTCGGCCTCCAGGGCCATGCGCTCGATATCCACGGACGCCCGGTGCATGGACAGCGCCCGGTCATAGATGCGCTCTCCCGCCCGGGTCAGGCTGACGCCGCGCAGGCCCCGGTCGAACAGGCGCACGCCCAGCCGGGTTTCCAGGTCGTCGATGCGCCGGGTGATGGTGGGCTGGCTGGTGCGCAGGCGGCGAGCCGCGGCGCCGAAGCTGCCGGCCTGGGCCGCGGCCACGAAGGTCTTGATGTCGTCCCAGTCGGCGCGGCCGCCGTCGTGATTGTCCATCCTGCCCAACCCGTATCGTGGCGCCCCCATACGAACTTGGCGGCTGCACGCAGATGATTTGACGCTCTATCAAAAGGTGGCTTCGCACAAGTCGGGTGAGCAAGATGACAAACGCCGCCGATTACACGAGACGGCCACGCGAACACCTTGCGCGACTGGGCCTGACGCTGGCGACGCGCGATGAGATTGTTCAAGGCCGCGATATCGCATCCCGAACCGTCGGCCCCACCGTGGCCACGGTGGAGACCCTGCAGGCGGTCCAGGACCGCACCCGATGCGCGGCCTTCGCCTATCATGGCGTCGATGGCGCATTGGCAGGCGTGCTCTGCATCATCCCCCTCACCCGAGCCGCCGCTCCCTCGCTGGCGGCTGGCGTCCTAGATGGGATTTCCCCACCCCTGGAGATAGCCGCCCGCCCGCACGACCCGGTTATCGCGGTCTATGGCTGGGGCATGGCCGGGGTCACCTGGCGGGGCCGGGCGGTCGTGATGGCCGCCGCCTTGGCCATCCACCGCGAGATCTACGACACCGTCCCCCTCTATGGCCGCGCCGCGACGCCGGGCGGCGAACGCACCCTGCTGGGGCGCTTGGGCGCCCGGCCTGCGCCGGGTCCCGGAGGCCTGGTGGTCTGCCCCGCCTGGACCGCCCAACGGAAGGTCGCCTGATGAACGCCAATGTCCGCATGCCCCTGGAGGCCAGGGCGCCCGCCGAGGTCGACGAGGGCCAGCTGGAGGTCGTCGTCTGCCGCACCCTGCCCGACCTGATGCAAGCCATGGCGGTGCGCGCCCTGGTCTATATCGGCGAGCAGGCCTGCCCCTATGACGAGGAATACGACGGCAACGACTTCGCCGGCGCCACCCATCTGATCCTGCGTCGCGACGGGGAGCCGATCGGGACCTTGCGCATCCGCTGGTTCGCGGACTTCGCCAAGGTGGAGCGGGTGGCCGTGCGCAAGGAATTCCGCCGCGGCCGCGCCACCTTGATGCTGATCCTGGCCGCCAAGAAGCTGGCCGAGAAGAAGAATTACCGGAAGATCCTCGGCTATGGGCAGGTCCGCCTGATCCCGTTCTGGGAGCAATACTTCAACGCCTCCGTCCGGCCGCGACGCGACGGCTTCGTGGTCTCCGACCATGACTATGTGGAGATGGTGGTGGAGGGGACGCCGCCGCACGACGCCCTGACCCTCGACTCCGATCCCTACGAACTGCTGCGCCCCGAAGGGGCCTGGAACGAGCCTGGCGTGCTCGACAAGTCCGCGGCGCGGGCCGCCAGCAATCCCGGCGGGACGCCGCGGTGAGAGACTACGCCCCCGACGCGTCGGCCCTGATCTGCTTGGACCTCCAGCGCGAACGCCTCGCCACCGAGAACGCGGCCGCCACGGTCGCGGCCTGCCGCAGGGTGCTGGAACAGGCGCGTCGCCGCCGCTGGCCGGTGCTACACGTCCATGCGCGGCTGGGCGCGGCTCCCCGCCCCATCGAGGGCTTGGAACCCCTGCCCAGTGAGGCGGTGTTCATCCGCCAGGGCCCCTCGGCCTTCACCAACCCGGCTTTCAGCCAGACCGCCCGGATTCTCGGCGGCCCGCTCGTCCTGATCGGCTTCCGCATGGCCGACACCGTGCTCGCCACCGCCTTCGCCGCCGCCGACCGCAACCTGGCCGTCGAGGTTGTGGACGACGCCGTGGGAGGCGATCCCGCCAATCACCAGATCCTGCTCAAGCCGCTGGCCGCCCTCGCCCCAGGGGCGCGCGTGACCACCTCCCGTGAGCTTTTCTTCGAGGACGCCTCGCGGTTCGCCGCGGCGAACATGCCATGACCGATTTCAAGATCCGGCCCAGTTCCCCGCCGGTCGCGCCACTGCGGCATCCATCAGAGATGGACCTGGAGGACCAGACCATCGAGCTGCTGGAGATGGCCAGCCTACTCAGCCCCAGGGACATGGCGACCCTGTCGGTGATCGTCCGTCGGGCCGCCGAGATTTCGGAGTCGGAGGGCGAGGAGGTCGCCATCGCGGTTCTCGATCAGATCCATGGCATCCTTGAAGGCCGCGCCCCAGACGCCTAAATACAATCTATACTTGTATCACGCTTCGAGATCGTTCGTGCGCGCTAAACCCGAATTGAGGACAATTCGTCTGTTAGGATGCCCCAAGGTCTAATTTAGGCGCTCAAAAACCCTCCCAGGGTGCAATTTAACCCTGCAGTGCGGCTCTATGTCTTAGCGCCGACAAATTGGTGGCGATACGGCTTTTACGCGTGCAGAAAAGACACTGCGTACTGGAGCGTGCGCGCCAAAAGGACATATCCGTGAGCGAGAATCTTGACGACGCGGGGCCCGACCCCATCGACGTCGCTGTCGGCCACCGCATTCGCGTGCGTCGCAAGTGGCTGGGCATTTCACAGTCCACCCTGGCCGACCACCTCGGCGTCAGCTTCCAGCAGGTCCAGAAGTACGAGCGCGGCGCCAACCGCACCTCGGCCTCGATGCTGGTGCGCATCGCCGAAAAGCTGGAGACCACGGTCGGTGAGCTGGTAGGCGAAAACGACCGCCCGACGGGTGACGAGAGCCTGTTCGAGAAACTGGCCGTGCCGGGCGCCGTCCAGCTTCTTGAGGCTTTCGCCAGCGTGCAGCAGCCCTCGCTGCGCACGGCGATCCTGAACCTGACCCGGTCGCTGATCGAAGAAACCGAAGAGCCCGCCCCGAAACGCGCGCGTTAATCCCGCCCGGCCGCGAAGGCCAGGTGGTGCAGGACGATTCCTCCGGTCGTCGCCACGTTCAGAGAGTCAAAGCCGGTGGCCATGGGAATGGCCACCGTCGTGGCGCGCGCCAGCACGGACGCCGCGAGGCCCGGCCCCTCCGCCCCCAGCAGCACGGCGGTCTTTGACGGACGCCGGAGGTCCACGAGGCGCGTGGTTCCCTTCGGGCTCAGCGCCACGGTCTGGAATCCGGCCGCGCCCAGGGTGTCCAGCAGGTCTCCCTGAGCGGTCGCGAAGGGGGTCGCCAGCACCGCGCCCACCGACACCCGGATGGCCTTGCGGTAGAGCGGATCGCAGCAGTCGCTGTCGAGCAGCACGCCATCCACCCCGAAGGCCGCGGCGTTACGGAACAGGCCACCCATGTTGTCGTGGTTGGCGATCCCCGACAGCGCCAGGACCAGCGCCCCCTCCCCCAGGCCCGCCAACATTCGCACCGCGCTCTCCGGCGCCCGCCGACGACCCAGGGCCAGGATGCCGCGATGGATGTGGAACCCCACCACTGCGTCCATCGCCTCTTGGCTGGCGGAATAGACCGGCACATCCGCCGGCATCTGGGCGATCAGATGGGCCAGGCCCGCCACCCGCTTGCGGGCGATCATCAGGGAGACCGGACGGCACAGGGTCGAGCGCGCCAGCACGTTCAGCACCACCTCGCCCTCGGCCACGAACAGGCCTTCGCGGCCCACCAGATCCCGCTCCCGCACGTCGCGATAGGCGGCGACGCGAGGGTCGGCGGGATCGTCGATCGCGATGACCTCGGGCAAGGGCGCGCCGCCTACCAGATCTTCACCCGGTCAGTCGGCGCCAGGTACAGCTTCTCCCCCGGCTTGACGTCGAAGGCGCCGTACCAGGCGTCGAGATTGCGCACCGTGTCGGCGCGGTACTCGCCGGGCGCATGCCCATCGGTCAGCAGGGCGCGGCGCAGGGCGGCCTCGCGGGCCTTGGACCGGTAGTTCTGAGCCCAGCCCAGGAAGATCCGCTGGTCGGCGGTGACGCCGTCGATAACCGGCGCCGGGGCCCCCTTCAGCGACAGGTGATAGCCGTCATAGGCCGTGGCCAGCCCGGCCAGGTCGGCGATATTCTCGCCCAGCGTCAGGTCGCCGTTCACCGCGAGGTCCGGCAGCGGCCGATAGGCGTCGTACTGGGCCGAGAGCTGCTTGGCCGAGGCCTTGAAGTGGGCCATGTCGGCGTCGGTCCACCAGTTTCTCACATTGCCCCGTGCGTCGAACAGGGCGCCGGCGTCGTCGAAACCGTGACTGATCTCGTGGCCGATCACGCCCCCGATGGCGCCGTAGTTGACCGCCGGATCAGCCGCCGGATCGAAGAAGGGCGGCGCCAGGATGGCCGCGGGGAAGCTGATGGAGTTCTGCATCGGCGCGTTCAGCGCATTGACCGTCTGCGGCGTCATGTACCACTCGCCCCGATCGACGGGCTGACCCAGCTTGCGCAGGTTACGGCGGTACTCGAAGAGCTCGCCCCGTCGCCAGTTGCCGTAGGCGTCCCCCGCCACGACATCCAGGCCCGAATAGTCGCGCCATCTGTCGGGATAGCCGACCCCGACCTGGAAGTTGGCCAGCTTCTCGTGGGCCTTGGCCTTGGTGGCCGGGTCCATCCAGTCCAGCCGGTCGATGCGCTGACCAAAGGCGGCCAGGATGTTCTTCACCATGCCCTCCACCTCGGCCTTCGACTCCGGCGGGAAGTACTTGGCGACATAGAGTTTCCCGATCGCCTCGCCGAGCGCGTCGCCGGTGACGTCCACGCCGCGCTTCCAGCGGGCCGACTGCTGTGGCGTGCCCGACAGCGCCGTGCCGTTGAAGGCGAAGTTCTCATCGACGAACGCCTTGGAGAGGTAGGGCGAACCCCGCTCCACGGCGTGGAAGGCCAGGTAGTCTTTCCAGGCCGCCAGCGGCTCTGAGCCCACCAGCCGGGCCTCGCCGCTGATGGCGCTCGACTGCCAGGCGCCGAACAGCGGCTGGTCGGCCAGGCCGGCGGCGGTCAGGAAGGCGTCCCAGTCCATGCCCGGCGCTTTCCGGGAAAGCTCGGCGCGGGTCCATTGGACGTTGGTCTTGGCGATCTCGAAGGTGTCGGAGGCGGTCCAGTGAGTGGCCGCGATCTTGGTCTCCAGGGCCAGGATGCGCGCCGCGCGGGCGTCGACGTCGCTGAACCCCGCCAGCCGCAGCTGATTGGCGACGTGGATCCTGTACTTGGCCCGCAGGTCGACATACTTGGCGCCGGCGTCGAGATAGTAGGCGCGGTCGGGCATGCCCAGCCCACCCTGGATGAGGTAGGGCAGGTAGCGGCTGGTGTCGTTCAGGTTCTCCACCACCCACAGACCGAAGATTCGGTCGGTCTTGGCGCGGGTGGCGTTCATGATGTCCACGTCGGCGCGGATCGAGCCGCCCAGTTGCGCCGACAGGTCCCCGCGCGTCTTGATCGCGGCGATCTGCGCCAGTTCGGGCGCCAGCGGGGTCGCCCCCTTCGCCTCGACGGCCGCCTCGTCCATGAAGCTGGCATAGTAGTCGCCGATCATCCGCGCCTCGGACCCGACCGGGCCCTGCGTCTTGGCCGCCGCCTCGATCAGCTCGACGGTGCGCCGCGAGGCCGCCTCGCGTAGAACGGCGAAGGTGTTGTAGCTGGACCGGTCGGCGGGAATCTCAGTGGCCTTCACCCAGGTTCCGTTGGCGTAGCCGAAGAAGTCGTCGCCCGGCTTCACCGAGGCGTCCATGCCGGCGGTGTCGAAGCCGAAGGTCCCGTAGGCCGGCTTGGGCTTGGGCGCCTCGGCGACGGGCGCAGGGACCGGCGTGGGCGGTGCGGCCGCCGTGGTGGCGCAGGCTGCGAGGATCAGCGGCGCGCAGGCGGCCAGCAGCAGGGTTTTCAGGTTGGTCATCGAGAGGCTCCCAAGGGACCGGGCGCGTCACGGCGCGCTCACAGCATTTGAGCCTTCATACACCGGCGCCGCGATTTGGGCGCCGCGCCAGGATTAATCTTCTGTCATCCGCGCCGGTTAGCGCCGGACATCCAGGCTGTCGCTCGACCGCACGGCCTCGACATCGGCCAGGGTCGCCAGGTTGAAGTCCCCGGGCGTCGCGTGCTTCAGGACCGCGGCGGCCACCGCGAACTCCAGCAGGTCGGCCGGCGCCATTCCGGTCAGCAGGCCGTGCATCACCCCGGCGGCGAAGGCGTCGCCGCCGCCGATGCGGTCGATGATGGGGTTCAGCGGCCGGCTCTCCGTGCGCCAGGCGCCGTCGCGGGAGATCAGGAACCCGGCGAGTTCGTGATGGTTCACCGTGTGCTGCACCCGGTCCGTGCAGGCCAGACGCTGCAGGTTGGGCCAGGCCTTGAAGGCCATGTCGGCAGCCCAGCGGCGCAGACCGTCGGCCTCGCCGCCAATCTCGAAAGGCGCGCCCAGCACGAGGGCGATGTCGCGGTGGTCGCCGAACACCAGGTCGGCCTGGGACAGCATCTCCCCCAGGATGGCGGGGGCGTCACCGTCCCAGGCCTGCCACAGGGTCGCGCGGTAATTACAGTCCATGGAGACGGTCAGGCCCAGTCGGCGGGCCGCCCGCACCGCGTCAACGGCGGCCTTGGCGGTGTCTGGGCCGATGGCGGCGGTCACGCCCGAGACGTGCAGCCAGCCCGCGCCGACCAGGGCGGCGTCCCAGTCGATGGCCGAGGCCCCGCGGCTGAACGCGCTGTCGGCCCGGTCGTACAGCACCTGGGACGACCGCTGCGCCGCGCCGGGAGTCAGGAAATAGAGGCCCATCCGACCGGGTGTGAACCGGACGCCGGAAGCGTCCACGCCATAGCGGCGCAGTTCGTCCACCGCGGCATGTCCCAGGCCGTTGTCAGGCAGCACGCTGAGCATGCGGGCGGCGTGGCCGAAGCGCGCGAGCGACACCGCCACATTCGCCTCCGCCCCGCCGAAGCTGACCTTCAGGGTCGGCGACTGCAGCAGCAGTTCGTTGTCGGGCGCGGCCAGGCGGACCAGAACCTCGCCGAAACAGACAACAGCACGGGCCACGGGCATCTCCAGGCTGGCAGGGACCGAGCGCCCCGCCCTACCCTAAACAAAGCGGCGCGCCGGGAAACCGGCGCGCCGTAAGTCTCTCCTCGGGGGATCTAGGCTTAGTAGGTGTAGCGCACGCCGAGCAGGTATTCCCGGCCGGTGTGGTGGTAGAAGTTCATCAGATCCTGGGCCCCGTTGAACTGGTCCTGGAACTCGTCCGTGAGGTTCACCCCTTCGAAGGTGAACTTCAGGTGGTCGTTCCAGGTGTAGGTGAACGAGGCGTCCACGTTCATGGTCTCGTTGGTGCCGTCATAGACCATGCCGGCCTCCTGGCCGGGGACCCGGGTCAGGTACTTGTCGCGGTGGCTGGCCGAGACGCGGGCGCTGACCTTGTCGTCCTCATAGTAGAGGGTGAGGTTGTAGGCCTTGCGCGACAGGCCGGTCAGGTCGTTGGTGGCCACCTTGGTCGTCACCCCGGCCACCGTCGCGTAGTAGTCGATGGACGACTTCACGCTGGTGTAGTTGGCGATGATCCCGGTGTTCGCCAGCGGCCCCGGCAGGAAGCTGAAGGGCTGCTGGAAGCTGACCTCGAAACCGGTGAGATCGCCGCCTGGGGTGTTGATCGGGGTCGAGAAGTTCCAGGTGGCCGCCGGGCTGCAGCCGACGGTGGCCCCGCAGGCGGCGGTGGCGACGCTGTCGGGCAGGCCGAAGGGATTGCCGGTGAACGCCGTCTGGGTGGAGAGCGTCTGCACGAAGCTGTCGATCTCCTTCTTGAAGAAGGCGACGCTCAGCAGGGCCTCGGGTTGATAGTACCACTCGAAGGACAGGTCGTAGGCCTTGGCCCGGAAGGGATCGAGGTTCGGGTTGCCGGCGGTCACGGTCCGCGACGAGCCCGAGACGCTGACGCTGGCGCCGGGGGTCAGGCTGCCCAGGTTCGGCCGCGACATGGTCTGGGCCGCGCCGAAGCGGACCAGGAAGTTATTGATGGGCTCGATCACCATGTTCAACGACGGCAGGGTGTCGTCGTACTTGCGGTCCACGGTGATCGGCACCGGGGCGCCGGCCAGGAAGGTGTAGCCCGAGGCGGTCTGCTCGGTCTTCACATAGCGGACCCCGATATTGCCGCGGAACGGCATGCCGGCCAGCTCGGTGTCCCAGTCGGCCTGAACGAAGCCGCCCTTATCCTTTTCGCCCACGGAGTTGTTGTTGGACAGCGACGGCTCCTTGCCCAGGCGCCAGGCCCCGCCAAAGGCGGTGGGGTCGCTGAGCTGGAACAGGGTGAGCGCGCTGAAGTAGTTGGGCGAGATCCAGGAACTGGTGCTGCCGGCCGGAACGTCCAGCCCGTCGGTGGGCAGGGTCACGGTCTTGGCGTAGGTCGAGGTGGCGATCGCCGCCACGCCCGCGGGGATCACGGTCTCCTGGTTGGTGGAGGTGCCGATGGAGCGGCGCAGTTCGGTGCTCTCGAACTCGTACTGCTTCCACGACAGGCCGCCCTTGAAGGTCAGGATGTCGTTGGGCTTCCACTCGCCGTCGAAGGCCACGGTGTCGTAGGTGTTGACCGCGCTCTGCGGCCGCATCCGCACCTGGGTGAGCGTCCAGGCGCCGGGATTGGTCAGGTTGGCGTTGCCGTAGGTCAGCAGCGGCGCGCGGCCTTGCCCATAGTCGAACTTGTAGCCGTCGACGTTGAACTGGTCCCAGATGATCGTGGTCTGGACCGGGTTCTGGTGGTCGGATTCCGAGTGGCCGGCCACGGCGTGGATCTTCAGCGTGTCGGAGAACGCATGGCTGAAGTCCAGGGAGTACTGGTTGAAGGTGGTGGTCAGCTCGTCGTAGCGGTCCTCGACCCGCAGATCGACGTCGTCGAACGTACCGGCCGTCATCACCCCGTTGGTGATGGTCGAGGAGACCACGTTGGTGTCGGCGATGCCGCAGGAGGTGTTGACGTTGGCCGCGGTGCAGGCGCCGCCGACGCTGAAGGACGGCGCCTCCAGGAACTGCTCCTCGCGGCTGCCGTCGAGCTTGGCGTAGAGGTAGTCGAAGGTCAGCTCGGTGGCGTCGGTCGGCTTCCACTGCAGGGCGAGGGTGGCGCCCAGGCGCTCCTGCTCCTGGTCATAGCGGTCATAGCGCGGGAAGCGCGGGTGGTAGGCGGCGTTGTTGGCCGCGGCGGCCGGATTGACGGTGGTGGGCAGGCCCGCGCCGTTCGGCAGGGCGTCGAAGCCCGGCGAGAACGAGGTGCCCGGCGCCCAGCGCACCGTGGAGGCGCCGATGTCCAGCAGCGAGCGCTTGGAATAGGCCACGCTGAGCAGGGCCCCGAAGGTTCCATCGGCCCAGGTGTTGGAGATCATGCCGGCGGCGCGCGGCGAGCTGTCCTCCGACAGGGAGTTGTAGCTCGCCTGGGCCGAGGCCACGAGCTTGAAGCCGTCATAGTCCAGCGGCCGCGCGGTGCGCAGGTCCACCGTGGCGCCCAGCGAGCCCTCCTCGGTCTCGGCCGCAGAGGTCTTCTGCACCGTGATCGAGTTGAACAGGTCAGCGGCGAAGATGTTGAAGTCGAAGGACCGGCCGCGGTTGGTGCCGCCCGAGGCGTCCGTGCCGCCGGCGGTGGTCAGGGCCTCCATGCCGTTGATGCGTACGCGGGTGAATTGCGGACCCAGGCCACGGACGGAGATCTGGCGACCCTCGCCGGCGTCGCGGGCCAGGGCCACCCCGGAAATCCGCTGAATGGATTCCGACAGGTTCAGGTCCGGAAACTTGCCGATGTCCTCAGCCAGGATGGTGTCGCCGGCCGTGGCGCTGCCACGCTTCAGTTCGAGGGCCTGCTGCAGGCTGCCCCGGAAGCCGGTGACCACCAGTTCCTCGACCTCCGTTTGCTGCGCGAAGGCCGGTGCTGCGACAGCCATGGTCAGCGCCGCCAGCGAAGCGCCACCCAAGAGCGCGCGCGTTTTCGTCCAAGACCGAGTGCGGACCATCTGTCCCTCCCTGTGCGGAGCCACCTGCGACGTGAGGCCGTCAGGTGGAGGGCGCCGAACCGGCGCTCCCCGCGTTTCCCCATTATGACACCGGTGTCATTAGCCGTTAAGGGTCTCTGACACCGGTGGCAATGAGAATAGCCATGGTTCTGTCGTAATCGCAATACCGGTCGCTTCAAAGGCGAGCGGGCGCTGCGCGAAAGCTACGCACTGTGTCGAAAACACCAAGCTGACTTGGAAAAGGGGTTCGGCGCCGACCGCGCCCCACCCCTACGGGCCGAGCGGTGCGCTCTCAGGATCGGGCGCGGCCTCTTCCGGGTTCAGGGTCGAGCGCGGCTTGTCGAGGCCGAGGGCGGTGGCGAGCGTGATATCCCAGCCATAGGGGTCGGAGCGGAAGACCACCTTGCCCTGATCGTCGACAAAGGCGGTGTGATAGAGCAGCCGCACGGGGATGATGGCCGCCAGCGGCACAACCCCGGTCTTGCCCGACGCCAGCACCGCCTCGAACTGATCCGACGCGCCGTACTGCTCCGCGAGATGGCGGGCGAACTCGATCGCGTTCTCCACCCGGACGCAGCCATGGCTGCGGTGGCGAGCGGCGCGGGCGAACAGGGCCTTGGACGGCGTGTCGTGCAGATAGATGGCGTAGGGGTTCTGCATGTCGAACTTCACCAGGCCCAGGGCCGCGTTCGGCCCGGCGCGCTGCACCACGCGGCCATTGGTGACGTACACGCCCTGGCGGCGCATATAGGCCGCGCCGCGCGGCAGGATCTCCGTCCGGGCGATGCTCGCCGGCACGTTCCACGGCGGATTGACCACCAGTTGGCTGAAGGCCGATTGCAGGCTGGGTGTGGCGCGATTGGCGCTGCCCACCACCGCCCGCGCCGACCAGTCCAGGGTGCCGTCGCGATAGTAGGTCAGGAAGGCCGCTGCCGTATTGACGTCGATGCGGGTGGCCGGCGCCTCCCGGCGCAGCCAGCGGCGGCGCTCCAGGTTCAGCACCAGTTGCCGGGCGTGGTCGGTGGGGCCGGCGTTGAGAACCGCGATGGTGGTGTTGCCCACGCGGCCGGTCGGCTGCATGCCGTTCTCCGCCTGGATCAGCTTCAGGGCTTCGGAGACCGGCGCCGACAGGGTCTGGGAAGCCATGGGAGACCCGGTCAGGTAACCCAGGTCGTAGAGCCGCTGGGCGATCAACGGCACGCGGTAGTCCTGGCCGCCAGGCTGGATCGCCCCGCCCTCGGGAATCTCCGATCCCCCTGCCCGCCCGATCTGGGCCCGCAGCGCGACATAGGCCGCCGACAGGGCCTTGTACTCCGCGTCGCGGGGCGCGAGGCCGCCCAGCCAGGCGCCCAGTTCGCGGCGATCGAGAGCCTGGGACAGGCCCGGCGCCACGTCCACCACCTGGCGTTCCAGGGTGAACAGCTTGAAGAGCTTGGTTGGGTCCACCAATCCGCGCGCCAGGGCGTCGGCATAGGTCAGGGCGGCGAGGGTCAGGCCCGCCTCACGCGTGGCCGCGTCATAGGCTGGCGCGGGCCGGAAGGCGTCGCCATCCAGGCCGTGGCGAATGGCGTCGTCCAGAGCCAGGGAGAACTGCCTGGCCTGGTCATCGGTCCAGGCCGGGGTCCAGCCGCGCAGGGCGTAGAAGCGGCGCAGGCGCGGGTCGGTGGCGACCGATTGCAGCACGCGGGGATCGACCGCCGGACGACTGATAAGTTGCGCCGCGGCGATGGTGGGAACCGCCAGGCCCATGCCTAGGGCCCACGCGCCAAGCTGGCGGCGCGTCGTCCGCGCCGCATTGGGCTCATCGCCCAGAGGCCCTATGGCGTCGCCGCCCCCGAAAATCATCAAAGCTCGTCCGCACCTTTGCCTGTCAGCTATGGGGCAACGCGCGAAGCTCGACTAGGTGGCTCGCGCCACAGGTGATCTTCAGCGGGCGAGCCAGCCTCCGTCCACGGCCAGGAGGGTCCCGTGAACATAGTCGGCCGCCGAGGATGAGAGGAAGACCGCCGCGCCGCCTATATCGGCGGGTGTGCCCCAGCGACCGGCCGGGATGCGGGCCAGGATGTCGCGCGAACGGTCCTCGTCGGCCCGCAGGGCGGTGGTGTTGTTGGTGGAGAAGTAGCCGGGCGCGATGGCGTTGACGTTGATCCCCTTGGCCGCCCACTCGTTGGCCAGCGCCTTGGTGATCCCGGCCAGGCCGCTCTTGCTCGCCGCGTAGGACGGCACCCGGATGCCGCCCTGGTAGGACAGCATCGAGGCGATGTTGATGATCTTGCCGCCCCGGCCCTGCTCGATCATCCGCCGGCCCACCGCCTGGGTGAGGAAGAAGGTGGTCTTCAGGTTGACGTCCATCACCGCGTCCCAGTCGTCCTCGGTGAAGAGGGCGGCGTCGTTGCGGCGAATGATGCCAGCGTTGTTCACCAGGATGTCGACCCCGCCGAAGTGCTCGACGGTCTCGGCCACGATCCGCGCGATCGGCTCCATCGTGGAGAGATCGGCGGCGATGTCATGGAAGCGACGCCCCAGGGCCTCGACGGCGAAGCGGGTGTCCACAGGCGGGGTGCGACCCACGGCCACGATGTCGGCGCCAGCGGTCGCCAGAGCCTCGGCGATGGCCTGGCCGAGGCCGGTGTTGGCGCCGGTGACGATCGCCACCTTGCCGGTCAGATCGAAGGGAGACATCGCCCCTACTTCAGCTGGCAGATGTCGAGGACGTTCATGTCGGTATAGTCGAGGTTCTCCCCGCCCATCGCCCAGATGAACCCATAGTTGGAGGTCCCGGCCCCCATGTGGATCGACCAGGGCGGGCTGATCACCGCCTCATCGGCGCTGACCACGATGTGGCGCATGGCCTCAGGCTCGCCCATGAAGTGGAAGACCTTATTGTCGCCGGCCAGATCGAAGTAGAAATAGATCTCCGAGCGGCGGTCGTGCAGGTGCGGCGGCATGGTGTTCCACACGCTGCCGGGCTTCAGGAAGGTCACGCCGAGCAGCAGCTGGGCGGACTCGCAGACGCCCGGGATGATGTACTGATAGATGGTCCGCTCATTCGACGTCGCCGCCTCGCCCCGCTCAAGCGGATTGGCCTGGCTGATGGCGATGTGCTGCAGCTTGCAGACCTTATGGGCGGGCGTCGAGGCCAGGTAGAACTTGGCCGGATTGGCGCCGTCGATGCTCTCGAAGGTCACGTCCACCGCGCCCATCGGGATATAGAGCCCGTCGCGGGGCGCCATGTCGAAGCTCTGGCCGTCGACGGTGATCTTGCCCGCCCCGCCCACATTGACCACGCCCAGTTCGCGCCGCTCCAGGAACGGATGGCCGGCGGCCGAGGCGGGCTCGCTCTGGGCCGGCAGCTTCACCGCCTTGGAGACAGGCGCCGCGCCGCCGATCACGAAGCGTTCGTTGTGGCTGTAGTTCAGGCTGACGGTGTCTGCGGCGAACAGGTCCTGCACAAGATAGCGGTCGCGCAGATCGTCATTGCCGGCGCCCTTCATCATGTCCGGATGGGTCGCGTGGAAGGTCTTCTTGAACATGATCCGGTCCTTATGGGGCAATAGCGCCCCGGCGGGAGTAGCTGACCCCGCGGAGCGGCAGCCAAGCACTCGCCTGAGCGCAAGGTAACCGGTGTCATTCCGTGGAGCAAGGTTCGGAATCGCGCAGCTTTGCGGTAGGCTTCGCGCTCACCGGCGGGGCAAGATGGCCGACTTCAAGGATCTCGACGAGCGCGCCTGGGCGATCCGCCGGCTCTATGCCGAGCTGGAGGCGCGGCTGAGGCCATGATCACCTTCCGGCCGCTGGCGGCCGCCGACTTTCCGTTGCTGACCAGCTGGCTAGCCCAGCCCCACGTCCGACGCTTCGTCCAGAAGAGCCCGATGACGCTTGAGGACGTGGCCGCAAAGTACGGCCCCCGCGCCCAGGGCGAGCAGCCGATCATCTGCCATGTCGCCCGAAGCGACGGCGCCGACTTCGGCTATCTGCAGGCCTACCTCAATCGCGACTGGCCCGACGCCGCCGACGGCGAGACCGAGGGGATCAGCGTGGACCTCTACATCGGTGAGCCGGCCTTCCTACGCCGGGGCCTGGGCCGCGCCATGTTGGACGCCTATGTTCGGAGCCTCGCCCTGCCCCACTTCGCGCAGACCACCGCCTATATCGCCCATGAGCTGGCCAACACCGCGGCGCTGGCCTGCTCGAAGGCGGTGGGGTTCATGCCGGTGCGCGAGTTCGTCGAGGACGGGGAGCCGATGTTGTTGCTGAAGTTGGGGGTCTGATCTGCCGCCTTCCCCCACGCCAGTGGGGGAAGCTACAGCTAAGCCGCCTTCAGCCGCCGCGCCTTCGCGCCGGCCTTGTTGGAGAACGCCAGCACCCCGTCCTCGATCTTCGTGAAGCGCAGGTTCATCAGGTCGAGCGCGTAGTTCTGGTGCAGTTTCCAAGGCGCCTTGGTCCCCTGCTTGGGGAAGCTGGCCATGGCCCGCTGGACGTAGCCGGAGGAGAAGTCGAGCCACGGGACCTCGCCGATATTGGGATCATCGTTGCGCGGCGTGACCTGGCGATCGCCGGTCCTCTTCATGTGGTTCAGCAGGCGACAGACGTACTCGCACGTCAGGTCGCACTTCAGCGTCCAGGACGCGTTGGTATAGCCGAAGGCCGAGGCCAGGTTCGGCACGTCGGAATACATCATCCCTTTGTAGGACAGGGTCTTGCCCGGATCGATGACGCGGCCGTCGACGGTCAGCTTCAGGCCGTTCATGGCCTGCAGCACCAGGCCGGTGGCCGAGACCACGATGTCGGCCTCCAGCAGCTTGCCGGACTTCAGCTTGATCCCGGTCGGCGTGAAGGTCTCGATGTGGTCGGTGACCACCTCGGCCTTGCCGCTCTTCAGCGCGGTGAACAGGTCGGCGTCCGGCACCAGGCAGATGCGCTGATCCCAGGGATTGTAGGTGGGCGTGAAGTGGGTGGCGACGTCGTAGTCGGGGCCCATCTGCTTGCGGACCATCTCGATGATCCCGGCCTTCACCTTGGCCGGCTGCTTGCGGGCATAATTGTAGAAGAATATCCCGAACATCACCTTGCGCCAGCGGGTGATGGCGTAGGCGAGCTTGGCCGGCAGCTTGGTGCGCAGCCAGTTGGCGGCCTTGTCCTCCCCCGGCGCTGCCACGACATAGGTGGGCGAGCGCTGCAGAATGGTGACGTGGGCGGCGGTCTTGGCCATCTCCGGCACCAGGGTCACGGCCGTGGCGCCCGAGCCGATCACCACCACACGCTTGCCGGCGTGGTCGATGTCCGGGGTCCACTTCTGGGGGTGGACCAGCTGGCCCTTGAAGGTCGCCACGCCCGGGAACTCCGGGGTGTAGCCGCCCGCGTAGGAATAGTAGCCGCCGCACAGGAAGAGGAAGTTGGCGGTGACCTGGCTGCGCTTGCCGTCCTTCTCCACCTCGACGGTCCAGGCCGCGTCCTCCGTGGACCACGAGGCGCCCTTCACCTGGGTGTTGAACCGGATGTGCTGGTCGATGCCGTGCTCGCGGGCGGTCTCGCGGACATAGTTGAGGATCGAGGGGCCGTCGGCGATGGCCTTGGCCTGCGTCCACGGCTTGAAGGCGTAGCCCAGGGTGAACATGTCGCTGTCGGAGCGGATGCCTGGATATCGGAATAGATCCCAGGTGCCGCCGATGGCGTCGCGGCCCTCCAGGATCACGTAGGAGCGGTCGGGGCAGTTGGCCTGGAGGTGATAGCCCGCGCCGATCCCAGACAGGCCCGCGCCGACGATCACCACGTCGAAATGTTCGTTCGCCATACCCAATCCTCGAAGTGTTGCGTGGCAGCATAGACACATGCCGCGCGGGGAAAGGAAGCCCCCAAGCCGCCGCACTCGCCAAGCCTGGCCGGGGGTGGAAACATCGGCCGATGACCGAGCCCAAGTCCAAGCGGATCGCCTTCGACGCCGACCTCGTCCGCCGCCTGGTGGCCGCGCAGTTCCCGCGGTGGGCCCACCTGCCCGTGCGGCCCGTGCTGTTCGGCGGCAAGAACAACACCACCTTCCATCTCGGCGATGAGATGAGCGTGCGCCTGCCCAGCCACCGGGCCTATGTGGCCCAGGTGGAGAAGGAGCAGGCCTGGTTGCCGAGGCTGGCCCCTCACCTGCCGTTGCCGATCCCCCAGCCGGTGGGCCTGGGGGAGCCGGGCGAAGGCTATCCCTGGCCCTGGTCGATCTATCGCTGGATCGAGGGCGAGACCGCAAGCCTGGACCGCATTCCCGACCTGCCGCAATTCGCCCGCGACCTGGCGGGGTTCCTGAGGGCGCTGCAGGCCCGCGACGTCACCGACGGTCCCGAGGCCGGCCAGCACAACTTCTTCCGGGGCGGCCCGCTGGCCACCTATGACGACCAGACCCGCCAGGCGATCGAGGATCTGGGCGACAGCATCGACGGCGCTGTGGCCCTGCAAATCTGGGAACAGGCCCTGGCGGCCGACTGGAGCAACCCGCCGGTCTGGCTGCACGGCGACTTGGCGGCGGGCAACCTGCTGGTGAGGGAAGGCAAGCTGAGCGCCGTCATCGACTTCGGCATCCTCGGCGTCGGCGACCCCGCCTGCGACCTGGCCATCGCCTGGACGCTCTTGCATGGAGAGGCGCGCGCCGCGTTTCGCGAGGCCATGCCCCTGGATGAGGGAACCTGGGCGCGGGGGAGAGGCTGGACGATCTGGAAGGCGCTGATCGTGGCGGCGGGGCTGCCCGGGTCGAGCGAGGACGAGCAGGCCAGGAGCCGGGCGATCGTCGTGGATTTGGTGGGGGAGCACACCACGTCATCCCGGCCGTAGCGCAAGCGGAGAGCCGGGAGCCAGGGGCGGCGCGCTCGGCCCCTGGCTCCCGGATCGCCTATCGGCGTCCGGGATGACGGAGGGCGTTAGGCCAACTGCGCCTTACGCTCGCGGCGGCGGCGCGAGAGGATGTGCTCGGTATAGCCGTTGGGCTGCGAGCGGCCCTCGAACACCAGCTCCAGCGCCGCCTGGTAGGCCACGCTGTCGGGGTTTCCGGCCATCGGCTGATAGAGGGCGTCGCCGGCGTTCTGGCCGTCCACCACCTTGGCCATGCGGGCGAAGGTCTCGCGGACCTGGGCTTCGGTGCAGACGCCGTGGTGCAGCCAGTTGGCGATGTGCTGGCTGGAGATCCGCAGGGTGGCGCGGTCCTCCATCAGGCCCACGTCGTGGATGTCGGGCACCTTGGAACAGCCGACGCCCTGGTCGATCCAGCGGACCACGTAGCCCAGGATGCCCTGGGCGTTGTTGTCCAGCTCCTGGGTGATGTCCTCGGCGTTCCAGTTGGAGCGCGCCAGCGGCGGGGTCAGCAGGTCGTCCAGGCCGGTGACGGACTTGGCGGCCGCCATGGTGGACTGCAGGCCGGGCACGTCCACCTCGTGATAGTGCAGGGCGTGCAGCACCGCGGCGGTGGGCGACGGCACCCAGGCGGTGTTGGCGCCTGCCTTGGGGTGGCCGACCTTCGCAGCCAGCATGTTCTGCATCTGGTCGGGGGCGGCCCACATGCCCTTGCCGATCTGGGCCTTGCCGGGGAAGCCGGTGGCCAAGCCGATCTCGACATTGCGCTTCTCATAGGCCGGCAGCCAGGCCTCGGCCTTGATGGCGTCCTTGCGGACCACCGGGCCGGCTTCCATGGCGGTGTGGATCTCGTCGCCGGTGCGGTCGAGGAAGCCGGTGTTGATGAACACGATCCGCTCGCGGGCGGCGTGGATGCAGGCGGCCAGGTTGGCGCTGGTGCGGCGCTCCTCGTCCATGATGCCCAGCTTGACGGTGTTGCGGGCGAGACCCAGCGCGTCCTCCACCAGGTCGAACAGGCGGACGGCCAGGGCCACCTCGTCAGGCCCGTGCATCTTGGGCTTCACCACATAGACCGAGCCCGCCGGGCTGTTGCGGCGCGCGCCCTTGATGTCGTGCAGGGCGGCGGTGACGGTGACCAGGGCGTCCACCACGGTCTCGAACACCGGCTGGCCGTTGAAGCGGACCATGTCGGTCAGCATGTGGTGGCCAACATTGCGCACCAGCATCAGGCTGCGGCCCCGCAGGGTCAGCTCCCCGCCCTTGGCGCTGGCATAGGTTCGGTCGGCGTCGAGGCGGCGGGTCTCGGTCTGGCCGCCCTTCATGAAGCTGGCCGAGAGGTCGCCGCGCATCAGGCCCAGCCAGTTGCGGTAGACGCCCGCCTTGTCCTCCGCGTCCACGGCGGCGACGGAGTCCTCGCAGTCCTGGATGGCGGTGAGCGCGGCCTCCACCAGCACGTCGGAGACGCCCGCGGCGTCGTCCTTGCCGATGTTGTGGGTCCGGTCGATCTGGATTTCCAGGTGCAGGCTGTTGTGGGCTAGCAGCACGCCCTCGGGCGCCTCGGCGGTCCCGCGCCAACCGGCGAACTGGCCCGCGTCCTTCAGGCCCGTGGTCGAGCCGTCCTTCAGGCTGACCACCAGCGTCTTGTCGGTGACGACATAGCTGACCGCATCGGAATGCGAGCCCTTGGCCAGGGGCGCGACGCGGTCCAGCAGGCCGCGTGCGAAGGCCACGACCTTGCCCCCGCGCACCGGATCATAGCCCTTGGTCCCGGTCGGCGGCTCCAGGGCGTCGGTGCCGTAGAGGGCGTCATAGAGGCTGCCCCAGCGGGCGTTGGCGGCGTTCAGCGCAAACCGGCCGTTCGAAACCGGCACCACCAGCTGGGGCCCGGCGACCTTGGCGATCTCCGGATCGACGTTGACGGTGGCGATCTCGAAGGGGGCGGGCTCGGGCAGCAGGTAGCCGATCTCGCGCAGGAAGGCGATCTCCTCGGCGACGCTGAAATCCTTGCCCTTGCGCGCCTTCCACCAGGCGTCGATCTGGTCCTGCAAGGCGTCGCGGCGCGCCAACAGCTCGGCATTGCGCGGCGTGAAGTCGGCCAGGATGGACTCCAGCGCGGCCCAGAACCGGGCGGCGTCTACCCCGGTCCCGGTGAGCAGTTCCTGCTCCACGAAGGCGTGCAGGATGTCGTCGACGGTCAGGGTGCTGCTGATGTCCATGTGCGTACCGGGCTCTCGAATTGGGCGTTCAAGGGCCCGCCGCACCGGCGACGCGCCCCACTCAACGGGCGCTTTACTGCACGGAAGCGCGCGACTTTGAAGCCCCCAATTCTCGCCAACCCTGAAGTTTCAGCTGTCTGAGAAGCCGAACGGCAGGCTGGTGCGGCGGATATCGTCGGGCAGGATCTGGCGGCCGATGGGGGGCGCTGAACGGGCCGTGCATTCGGTCCGGTGGCACAGGCGGCAGGTCACCCCGATGGGGGTCGCGGCCTGGGCCGGCTGGTCCTGGGTGTAGACCAGCTTGCCCGCATGCTCCGCCGCGCAGCCCAGCGCGATGGCCCGCTCCACCCGGGGGCTGCCGAAGGACCCGCCGCCGGCCGTCACCGTGCGGGCGATGGAGAAGAACCGCTGGCCGTCGGGCAGCTCCAGCCACTGGGTGACGATCTCGCGCGGCGTCTTGAACACCTGATGCACCGACCACAGCGGACAACCGCCGCCGTGCCGGGCGAAGGGGAAGCCCGCCCCGTCCAGGCGCTTGGAGACGTTGCCGGCCGGATCGACGCGGATGAAGAAGAACGGCACCCGCTCCTGCCCCGGCTTCTGCAGGGTGGTCAGCCGGTGGGCGGTCTGTTCGAAGCTGGCGCCGAACTGCCGGGCCAGGGCCTCGACGTCGTAGCGCCTGGCCTCCACCGCTCGGGCGAAGGCGGAATAGGGCATGATCACGGCGGCCGCCGCATAGCTGGCCAGGGCCCGCCGGGTCAGGCGCTCGCCGCTCTCGGCGGCGAAGGTCCCTTCCGAAAGGACCGCGTCCACCTCGTCGCGCATCTCAAGATAGGCCAGTTGCAGGGCCAGCTGGAACATCTGGCTGGCGGTATCCAGGCCGTCGTCCAGCAGGATCTCCTTGCGGTGCCAGTCCAGGCGGCGGATCGACCCCACCATGACGGCCGAGGGCATGCGGCGAACCCGCAGGCCGTGCCGCGCCTTCAGGTAGCCCACCAGGTTGTCCTGCCCCGCCACGCCCTGGGCGATCCGCTCGGCGGCGTCGTCCAGGCTGGGGAAGCTGTTGCGCCGGGCGGCCAGGAAGCGGCGGGACTCGGCCACCGGGTCGGTGGCGTCGCCCCCTTCCCCGCCGGCCTCATGCACCTCCGCCCCCCGGTCGGCCAAGGCCAGCTGCTCCTCGCGATAGGTGGTGTAGAGCCGCAGCAGGGCCTCGGTGATGCCGGGGAAATTGCCCGACAGGTCGGAGGTCTCCAGGGCCGGCAGGTCGATGTCGGCGAACATCGGGTCCTTCAGCACCGCCTGCAGCCGCGCGGTCTCGTCGGCCCCGCCGCTGCCGGCCAGGGCCGACATGTCGAGCTTGTAGGTCTGGGCCAGGCGCAGCAGCATCTCGGCCGACAGCGGCCGGTGATTGCGCTCCAGCAGGGCGACATAGGAGGCCGAGACCTCCAGGTCGCGAGCCATGTCGGCCTGGGTGAGGCCAAGGTCGCGGCGCAGGCGGCGCAGGCTGGGGCCCACATAGAGGCGTCGCTCGGCGGCCATGTCAGTTACAAGCTCCGTTGTAATGACATTACATCATGACAATTCGCTCGCGTAAAGTTTGACAACTAGACCTCGCCGCCCCTCCCCAAGGCGCGAGGCGGTCTGATAGGCAGCGCTCAACTTCACTCCTGGCATCGAGGCTACCATGGCGTACCAAGATCATATCATTCAGATGGGCCAGCTCATCTCGTCCAAAAAGGGTCCGTGGGAGGCGATCGACGCCGAATCCGTGGCCCGCATGCGCGTCCAGAACCGCTTCAAGACCGGCCTGGAAATCGCCCGCTACACCGCCGGCATCATGCGCAAGGACATGGCGGCCTATGACGCCGACAGCTCGCAGTACACCCAGTCCCTGGGCTGCTGGCACGGCTTCATCGGCCAGCAGAAGCTGATCTCCATCAAGAAGCACTTCGGCAACACCGACCGCCGCTACCTGTACCTGTCGGGCTGGATGGTCGCCGCCCTGCGCTCCGAGTTCGGCCCGCTGCCCGACCAGTCGATGCACGAGAAGACCTCGGTGCCGGCCCTGATCGAAGAGCTCTACACCTTCCTGCGCCAGGCCGACGCCCGTGAGCTGGGCGGCATGTTCCGCGACCTCGACGCCGCCCGCGCGGCCGGCGACAAGGCCAAGGAAAAGGCCATCATCGACGCCGTCGACAACTACCAGACCCACGTCGTGCCGGTGATCGCCGACATCGACGCCGGGTTCGGCAACGCCGAGGCCACCTACCTGCTGGCCAAGAAGATGATCGAAGCCGGCGCCTGCGCCCTGCAGATCGAAAACCAGGTCTCCGACGAAAAGCAGTGCGGTCACCAGGACGGCAAGGTCACCGTGCCGCACGAGGACTTCCTGCAGAAGGTCCGCGCCTGCCGCTACGCCTTCCTCGAGCTGGGCGTTGAAGATGGCGTCATCGTCACCCGCACCGACTCGCTCGGCGCCGGCCTGACCAAGCAGATCGCCGTCTCCACCACCCCGGGCGACCTGGGCGACCAGTACAACAGCTTCCTCGACTGCGAAGAAGTCGCCCCGGCCGACATGAAGAACGGCGACGTGGTCCTGAACCGCGACGGCAAGCTGCTGCGTCCCAAGCGCCTGCCCTCGAACCTGTTCCAGTTCCGCGAAGGCACCGGTGAGGACCGCTGCGTCCTCGACTCGATCACCTCGCTGCAGAACGGCGCCGACCTGCTGTGGATCGAAACCGAGAAGCCCCACGTCGAGCAGATCGCCGGTATGATGGACCGCGTCCGCGCCGTCATCCCCAACGCCAAGCTGGTCTACAACAACAGCCCGTCCTTCAACTGGACCTTGAACTTCCGCCAGCAGGTCTATGACGCCTACAAGGCGGCCGGTAAGGACGTCTCGGCCTATGACCGCGACAAGCTGATGAGCGTCGACTACGACACCACCGAACTGGCCGTGGAAGCCGACGAACGCATCCGCACCTTCCAGGCCGATGGCGCCAAGCGGGCGGGCATCTTCCACCACCTGATCACCCTGCCGACCTACCACACCGCGGCCCTGTCCACGGACAACCTGGCCAAGGAATACTTCGGTTCGCAGGGCATGCTGGGCTACGTGAAGAACGTCCAGCGCAAGGAGATCCGCGAAGGGATCGCCTGCGTGAAGCACCAGAACATGTCGGGCTCCGATATCGGCGACGACCACAAGGAGTACTTCGCCGGCGAAGCGGCCCTGAAGGCCGGCGGCGTCCACAACACCATGGGCCAGTTCGCCTAAGCGACCTGATCCACGGACGACAACAGGACGGCCCGGAGCTCACGCTCCGGGCCGTTTTTGCTCGAAGAGCTCGAGCTTGGTCAAAAGTCACCGCCAGCTTTAGAGCGCTCGCGGGCTATGTCGCGACGTTGATCCAGCCAGGCAGCTTGATCTAGCGCGCTCGGTCGTGAGTCGATCTCGCCAATGCAGCGATCCCATCAGCAGGCATGAGCCTATTCGCCGTCCATTCGGATTCGCATTGATGGGCAGCCATCCTTGCCGAAGGCGCATTCTCACCGGACAGCGTGGCAATACTACCTCACCTCGTGTAGCTATACCTACAACCTTGGGGAGACGCTGGTGATTGTGTGTGGGGTACGGTCGGTTGAGCCTTGCTCATTGAAGCATGCCGTTGAGCAAGCGCTTACTTGCTGATCGACAATGGAACGTGGCGATGACCTGCGGGAGCTGCGGCCTGCGTGGTCAGAGTATCGCCTATCGAGAGCACTGCCGCGTTTTGCGGTTCCCGGGTTCACTCCAAAAGCCAATGCGTCTCCTGACCGCTAGCCTGCCCTGCCGCTAGCGCGTGGAACTACATGATCGCGCTGAAGCCGCCCAGGCCGTAGCCGGTGGTTAGCTGCCCCAGCTCCAGCATGTTGTGCATCAGCAGGGCGGTTGGCACCCCTAGGGACTCGCTCCAACTCACGTGACGTCGTTCGGTGAATGGTCCATCCTGCCGGGGAGGCTTCCGGGGGGAAGGGATGGACGGCGAACGAAACCAACCGACGGTCAGCGGGCCCGAACCCTCGGGGCTGTCGACGCTGTGGGCCCGGCTCAGGGCGGCCCGGGCGGCGCTGGCCGCACGCCGGGCAAAGCCCGCCGACCAAGCGCCTCGCGAGAAGGCCCCCCGGCGGGCGGCCAAGGCCCGTCCGGACCCCGCGGCGGCGGCTGAGGTGAAGGCCTGGCGCAAGGTCCATGGGCGGCCGGCGATCTGGATGGCCCCCTTCTTCCTGGTGTTCGCCGCCCTCTATGCGGTCCCGCATGTGGCGCTGGTGCTCCAGCCGCAGGCGCCACGCGAGCTGATCAACGCGCTGGTCGCCGCCTTGCCCGACCGGGCCGAGCCGCTTTCGGCGATGCTGGCCGGGTGGCTGTGGGCGCCCTGGTGGCTGGGGGCGATCGCCCTGTTCCTGCGGCTGCGGGCCGCCTGGACGGCCGGCAAGGCGGTGCTCGACGCCGTCGGCTGGGGGATGGCCGCCCTGGTGGTGGAGGGCGCCGCCTGGCTGTACTTCGGCCGCGAGGCGCTGGAGGCCTACAGCGCGGCGGAGCAGACCGGCGCCTGGCGGCTGCTGGTGGCGGAGTTCGTCTTCCTGTTCCTGACCGCCGTGATGTTCGGCCCCAACACCACCCGGCGGGTCCAGTTCGAGCAGGGCTAGGGGTCTAGGCGGTCGCCAGGGCGTGGAACTCCATGATCGCGCCGTAGCCGCCCAGGCCATAGCCGGCGGTTAGTTGTTCCAACTCCAGCATGTTGTGCATCAGCAGGATGGCCACCGAGCCGTTGGTGGGATCGGCCTGCCACCAGCCGCCATAGGCGCCGGGCCAAGCCACCGTGCCCACGCCGCCCTTGCCGCGCATGACCGGGGCGGTGGCGGGATCGAGGGTGACGGCGACGCCGAGGCCGAAGCCGGATCCGGTCCCGAAGGTCGGCATGCCGAACATCTCAGCCCCCAGCCGCTGGTGGTCGGTCAGCCGGTTGGTGGTCATCAGGGCGCGCGTCTCCGGCGAGAGCAGCTTCACGGACGGGTCCACGAACATCCGCGCGAAGGCCAGGTAGTCGTCCACGGTCGACCACAGCCCTGCCCCGCCCGAGGCGAACGCCAGGTCGCCCGGCCGCTCGGGCAAGGCCACATCGCCGGGCGGGGCGGCGAGCTTCTTCAGCTTGCCCGCCATGTCGAAGCCGTAGAGTCCCGCCCGGCGATGGCGCTGGTCCGCCGGCACGGCAAAGCCGGTGTCGGTCATGCCCAGGGGCTCGAACACCCGGTGGCGCAGCACCGCCTCCAGGGGCGCGCCTTCCATACGGGCCAGCAGCAGGCCCAGCAGGTCGGTGGACCGGCCATAGGTGAAGGCCGCGCCGGGCTGCCCCACCAGCGGCAGGGCGGCGAGGCCCGCGATCCAGGCGTCGGGCGACAGCGGACTGTCGAGGTCCGGCCCCAGGGCCTCGCGATGCGCCGCGTCGATGGGCCCGGTGCGGAACCCCGCCTGGGTCAGGCCCGCCCGATGGGTCAGCAGGTCCTCGAAGGTGATCTGGCGGTCGGCGGGCGTGGTGTCGTCCAGCGCGCCATCCGGATCGCGCAGCACCCGCATCGCCAAGAATTCCGGCGCCACGCGGGAGATCGGGTCCTCCAGCGCGAAGCGGCCCTCCTGCAGCATGGTCATGGCCGCCGCCGAGACGATGGGCTTGGACATCGAGGCGATGCGGAAGATGGAGTCCCGCGCCATCTGCAGGCCCGCCTCGATATCGCGCCAACCCACCGGATAGGCCCGCGCCGCCCCGTCCCGCCAGACCAGGCCGACCGCCCCCGCCAACTCCCCGGCCGCCACCACGGCCCCCAGCGCCTTCTCGATCGCGTCCATGCACCTCGACTCCAAAAAAATACGATATCTATAAAATAGACTTCCTATTAATTGGCAACGCCCTAGATTCCGCCCATGACCGAGGAGACCCGCCGCCGGCCCAAGGGCGACAAGCGCGCCCGCACCCGCGCCGCCCTGATGGAGGCCGCCCGCCAGCTGGCCCGCGAGAAGGGCTATGAGGCCACCACCATGGAGGAGGTGGCCCGCCGCGCCGGCATGACCAGCGGGGCGATCTACGGCAACTTCAAGAACCGCCAGGACCTGTTCATGGCCATCGCCCAGACCGACTGGGCGCCCATCAAGCCGGTGATCGCCCCGGGCGCCAGCTTCCCGCAGATCCTGCGCGCCTTCGCCGAGGCCACCCTGGCCGCCCTCCCCGTCCGGCAGCCCGCCGCCCCCGCCCGGCTCAGCGGCATGGCCCATACGCTGCGTCATGAAGAGGCCCGCGCCCAGGTGCGCGAGATCACCGGGGAGAGCTATGCCGGCGGCGCGGCCTGGCTCGCCGGCATCCTGAAGGACGGCGACAGCCCCATGCCCCCGGAGATCCTGGTGGTGGTGATCCATGCGCTCACCGAAGGCCTGCTGTTCCAGCGGTTCATGACCCCGGACCTGGTCCCCGACGAGGTGTTCTATTCCGCCTTCGCGGCCCTGGCGGCCCCGCCCCGTTAGACGCGCTCTTTTTTCTTCGGCCCCTGTCGGGCGCGGGCATACTCGTGCGTCCTAGCCTCGATCAGGGACGCCCAGATGCTGTACGCCATCCTCTGCTACAACTCCGAAGAGATCGTCTATTCCTGGAGCCAGGAGGAGGACGACAAGGTCATGGCCGACCTCGACGTGGTCCACCAGAAGCTGCACGCCCAGGGCCGGCTCGGCCCGGCGTTGCGCCTGCTGCCCACCACCGCGGCCACCAGCCTGCACCGCGATGGCGGCCTGATCACCGACGGCCCCTTCGTGGAGACCAAGGAGCAGCTGCTCGGCTTCTATGTGGTGGAGTGCAAGGACCTCGAGGAGGCCCTGGAAACCGCCAAGGACCTGACCAAGGCCAATCCCGGCTCGGGCGGCGGTTATGAGATCCGGCCGATCCGCCTGTTCCTGCCGGGCGGCGACGTGGCATGAGCGACCTGGCCTGGATCGAGCAGGCGATCACCGCCGCCCGGCCCCAGGCCATCGGCGCCCTGCTGCGCTATTTCCGCGACCTCGACACCGCCGAGGAGGCCTTTCAGAACGCCTGCCTGCGGGCGCTGAAGTCGTGGCCGGAGAACGGCCCGCCCCGCGATCCGGCCGCCTGGCTGATCCTGGTGGGCCGCAACGCCGCCATCGACCAGGTCCGCCGCCAGGCCAGGCAGACCGCCCTGCCGCCCGAGGACCTGATCTCCGACCTCGACGACGTCGAGACCCCGATGGCCGACCGGCTGGACGGCGCCCACTACCGCGACGACATCCTGCGGCTGCTGTTCATCTGCTGCCATCCCGACCTGCCGCCCACACAACAGATCGCCGTCGCCCTGCGGATCGTCTCAGGACTCTCGGTCAAGCAGATCGCCTGCGCCTTCCTGGTGGGCGAGAGCGCCATGGAGCAGAGGATCACCCGGGCCAAGGCCAGGATCGCCCGCGCCGACGTGCCCTTCGAGACGCCGGGGCCCGTCGAGCGTTCCGAGCGGCTCGGGGCGGTGGCGGCCATGGTTTATCTGCTGTTCAACGAGGGCTATTCCGCCGGCGGCGCGGAGATCGCAGCCCGCGGCACGCTCTGCGAGGAGGCCATCCGCCTGGCCCGGCTGCTGCTGCGCCTGTTCCAGGCCGAGCCGGAGATCATGGGCCTCACCGCCCTGCTGCTGCTGCAGCACGCCCGCGCCGCCGCCCGCTTCGACCCCGCCGGCGAGGTCATACTTCTGGAGGACCAGGACCGCGCGCTGTGGAGCGCCCGCGACATCGCCGAGGGCCTGGCCCTGATCGACAAGGCCATGCGCCACCGCCGCCCCGGCCCCTATCAGGTCCAGGCCGCCATCGCCGCCCTGCACGCCCGCGCCGCCCGGTTCGAGGACACCGACTGGGCCCAGATCGACCACCTCTACGCGACCCTGGAGATCATGACCCCCTCAACGGTCATCACCCTCAACCGCGCCGTGGCGGTCTCCAAGGTGCAGGGGCCGCAGGCGGCGCTGGACATGATCGAGCCCCTGGCCAACCGGCTGGGAGGCTACTTCCACTTCTTCGGGGCCAAGGGCGCGCTGCTGCTGAAGTTGGGCCGGTCCGACGAGGCCCGAGAGGCCTTCAACCAGGCCATCGCGCTGGCCAGCACCCCGGCGCAGGCCAACCACATCCGCATGCACCTCGACCGCCTGCAGCAGGAGGGCGTCCGGCAGCCCAGGCTCTAGTGGCCCGCGCCGCCCCGGAGTTTCTGCACCAGGTGGACCACGCCGACGATCACCGCGCCGACTGCAAGGCCCACCACCGCTGACCCGGCCGCGAAGGCCAGCCAGCCGGTGACGGCGCCGACGCGGGGGACGCCGCCCGCCCAGTGCGACAGGCCCTCCACAAGATGGGGGATGGCCATCCAGCCGAAGTGCTCGAGGCCGTGGACCAGGATGCCGCCGCCGACCCACAGCATGGCCGCCGTGCCGATACTGGCCAGGCCGCTCAGCAGGCTCGGCATGGCCCGCACCATCCCGCGTCCCAGCGCCCGGCCCAGGCGGGTGTGACCATTGGCCAGGTGCAGGCCGATGTCGTCCATCTTCACCAACAGGCCCACCACGCCGTAGACCCCGACGGTCATCGCCAGGCCCACCAGCGCCAGGGCGGCGGCCTGGACGGCGAAGGGGCGCTCGGCGACATCGGCCAGGGCGATGAACATGATCTCCGCCGACAGGATCAGGTCGGTGCGGATGGCGCCGGCCACCTTCTGATCCTCCAGATCGGTGGAGCTGAGCGCCAGCTCGTCCAGGTCCTCGCCGGCGTCGTGCGGCAGCAGGGCCTCCAGGATCTTCTCGCTGGCCTCGAAGGCGAGGTAGGTCCCGCCGACCATCAGCAGCGGCGTCACCAGCCAGGGCGCGAAGGCGCTGAGCGCCAGGGCGCCGGGCAGCAGGAACACGAACTTGTTGCGCAGGGAGCCCAGCGCGATCTTCCAGACGATGGGCAGTTCGCGGTCCGGGGTGAAGCCCATGGCGTAGCCCGGCGTCACCGCCGCGTCGTCCACCACCACGCCCACGGCCTTGGAGCCGGCCTTGCCCGCCGCGCCGGCCACGTCGTCCACCGAGGCCGCCGCGATCTTGGCGATCGCCGCCACGTCGTCCAGCAGCGCGGCAAGGCCGGAAGCCATCGGTCAGTCCCTCGTCAGATCGGTCGCCCTGCAATCGGTGAAAACGCCTGGGGTTCCAAGCGGAAACACCATGACGGGCCGCGGAAGTCCGAAACCGCGCTCAGGCCCGCGTCAGGCGTCCTTCCAGCCGCGCGGTCCCTGGCCGGTCCACCGCTTGAAGGCCCGCGAGAAGGCGCTGCGGTCGGAAAAGCCCAGCAGGTAGGCCGTCTCGTTCACCGACAGCCGCGCCAGATAGGTCTTGGCCAACTCCCGGCGCAGTTCGTCCAGCACCTGGTCGAAACTCACCCCCTCGGCCTTCAGCCGGCGATAGAGAGTCGGGCGGCTGAGGTTCATCATGCCGGCGGCGGCCGCCATGCTCGCGTCCCCCAGGTGCAGGCGCGGCATCAGCAGCCGTTCCACCTCACCGCGCACGGTGCGCGTGGCCTCCAACCGCGCCAGCAGGGCGTCGGCCCGGTCGTTGAAGATGCCGAACACATAGCGATTTGCGCCGTGGGTCTGCAGCGACAGCCAGGACGGCTCGATCCGCAGGGCGTTGCGCGCCGCCCCGAACACCACCGGCGCCTTGAGCACCGCCTCGTAGGCGGCGGCGTGGTCCGGCCTGGCGTGGGTCACCTCCACCGCCGTCACGAAGGCGACGTCGCCGTGGCTGCGCGCCACCTCGCAGACAAAGCGGGCGAAGGTCTCCTCGGTGAGCTCGGGGAAGGCGTTCGGATCGGGCCGCCGGTCCTCCAGCCACAGTTCGCCGTCCCGGGGGACCAGTTGGAACCGCTCCCCGCCGCCGAAGTCCACCTCGGCGATCAGCCGCCGGTAGCGGTTCAGCTGCTGCAGGGCCTCGCCCATGGTCCCGGCGGCGCGGCAGATCAGCCCCACCAGCGACACCTCCTCGAAGTTCGTCCCCGCCCCGAACCGCAGGCCCAAATCGGGAGCCTCGCAGATCGCCTTGGCCGCCCGCATCAGGGCCACATAGCTCGCCAGCGGCACGCGGTTGTCCCGGTCGCTCAGAGCGTCGGCCGCAATCCCCGACCGCACCAGCAGTTCGGCCCGCCCGGCCCCCAGCGACACCGCGAAGTCCAGCAGCGCCTGGGCGTAGCCCGCCGAGACGGTGGGCCGGGCGTTACGGTTGATCCCTGTGGTCACAAGTCTGGGTCCTGCGGTCATCGACGCTCCGGCGCGCCACCCTAGGATCACGTAAGGAAGCCGCCGCCGGGAGAGTAAAGGCATGTCCACCGCGCTGAAAGCCGAACGGCTGCTGCGGGCCTCCGCCGTGCTCTGGTACGCGGTGGCCCTGGCGGGTCTGTGGGCGTTTGGCGCCTATATCGTCGCCCTCTATGGCGTCGGCCTGCTGGGGGGCGACCTTGGCCGGTGGAACCGGGTGCTGCCCGAGGGCCACGGCTATGTGCACGGCGACATAAGGGGGAACCTGGCCCTGGGCGCCCACCTCGCCCTGGCCTTCATCGTCACCCTGGGCGGGGTGCTGCAACTGGTTCCTCAGATCCGCGCCCGCGCGCCCCGGCTGCACCGGTGGAATGGACGCCTGTTCCTCGTCGCCGCCGTCGTGGCGGCGACCAGCGGCCTGTTCATCGCCCTGACGCGCGGGGCCGTGGCGGGGATCTACATGACCATGGGCAACGCGCTGAACGCCGCCCTGGTCCTGACCTTCGCCGCCCAGGCCTGGCGCACAGCCCGCGCGCGCGCCTTCGTTCGCCACCGCCGCTGGGCCCTGCGCCTGTTCGTGGTGATCAACGCGGTCTGGTTCTACCGCCTGGGCATGATGCTGTGGTTCGCCGCCCACCGGGGGCCGGTGGGGCACACCGCGGCCTTCGACGGCCCCTTCGACATCTTCCTGGCCTTCGCCCATGTGCTCCTGCCCTTGGGGGTCCTGGAGCTCCACCTCGCGGCCGGAGCCCGGGGCGGCGCGCGCGCCAAGGGCGCCATGGCCGCGCTTCTGCTCGTTCTCAGCCTTGCGACCGCCGTGGGCGTCCTGCTGGTGGCGATGGGGATGTGGCTGCCTCGTCTCTAGTCCATGCTGGGCGCCTTCACCGGGATCGCCCCATGCTCGACCGCCGCCGCCTCTTCGTCCTGCCGCTGCTGGCCGCGCTGCCGCTTGGGGCCCGCGCAGCCGAGCCGCTGAAGATCGCCTTCGTGGACACCGGCAACACCGGCCGCAGCCTGATGGCGGAGACCCTGGCCCGGGCGCTCGCCACCCGCCGCGCCCTGCCGATCGCCGTCATCTCACGGGGCCTCGACGTCGATCCCTTCGACGAGGCGCCCGAGGCCAACGCCCAGACCTTGATGGCCGCCCGCGGCTTCGACGTCGCCAACCATCGCGCCCGGATGCTGACCGCCGCCGACATCGCCCACGCCGACCTGATCCTCACCATGACCACGACCCACGTGGAGAAGGTCGTCGCCCTCTATCCGGACGCAATGCCCAAGACCTTCACCCTGGCCGCCTACGCCACCGGCCAGGAGGTCGCCATCCCCGACGCCTGGGGCAAACCCATGGCCGCCTACAGAGCCGTGCTGGACCAGCTGGACCTCTACCTGCCCCTGGCGCTGGCGAAGGCCGTGGCGAGCCGGTGAGCCGCCCTTGCGCCAGGGTCGTGAAAAGCCCGTGGCCTGGGAGGCGGCCTTCAGCAGCAGCCGGCCGATGCCCCGCCGCCTTGGCTGGGCTATAGCTGCCCCTCCAGCGAGAAAGATTCCCAGTGGCCCCCGTCCGCATCGTCTACTTTTCCGATGTCCTCTGCGTCTGGGCCTATATCGCCCAGCTGCGGATCGACGCCGTCCGGCAGGCCTTCGGCGACCAGGTGGTCTTCGAGCATCGGTTCTGCTCGGTGTTCGGCGACACCGCGCGGAAAATCCCCGCCGCCTGGGGCGACAAGGGCGGCTATGCGGGCTTCAACGCCCACCTGCGCGAGTCCGCAGCGGCCTTTCCCGAGATCGCCCTGAACCCCGACCTGTGGCTCTCCGTGCGACCCGCGTCCTCCTGGGGCGCCCACCTGTTCCTCAAGGCCGTGCAGCTGGACGAGGCGGCCGGCGGCAGCCCGCCCGGTCTGGCCGAGAGCGTCGTGCGCGCCCTGCGCCATGCCTTCTTCGCGCAGGGCCGCGACATCGGCCGCCGCGACGTCCAGGACGACGTGGCAGCCTCGCTGGGCGTGGAGCTCGCGCGCATCCAGGCCTTGATCGCCGACGGCCGGGCCTTCGCGGCCCTGGCCTCCGACCACCAGGACGCCGAGGCCATGCGCATCCAGGGCAGCCCCAGCTTCGTGCTCAACGATGGCCGCCAGAAGCTGTACGGCAATGTCGGCTTCCGGATCCTCGAGGCCAATATCCAGGAGTTGCTGCGGGCGCCCACCGCTACCCAGGCCAGCTGGTGCTAGGACAGGACCTCGCCCGCTTCACCCCCAGCGCGCCGCCGCCTCGTCGCGCAGCTGGCGCTTGAGGATCTTGCCCGAGGCGATGCGCGGCAGGGGTTCGCCGGCGAAGTGGACGTAGCGGGGGATTTCGAAGCGGGCCAGGCGCGGCGCCAGGAAGGCCCGCAGCTCGTCCTCGTCGATCGGCGCGCGCGCGTAGATCGTCGCGCCCACCTCCTCGCCCAGGCGCGCATCGGGCACGCCGTAGACGCTGACCTCCAGCACGTCGGGATGTTCCAGGAGCGCGGCTTCCACCGCCCCGCAGCCGATGTTCTCGCCGCCGCGGATCACCAGGTCCTTGATGCGGTCGACGATGTAGACAAAGCCGTCCTCGTCCACATAGGCCACGTCGCCGGTGCGCATCCAGCCGTCCACGAAGGTCTCGGCGTTGGCGTCGGGGCGGTTCCAGTAGCCGCGCATGATCGAGGCGCCGCGAATCTGCAGCTCGCCGCGCGTATTCGCCGGCTGCGCGACCCCGTCCTCGTCGACGATGCGGATATCCAGCACGCCGGACACCCGCCCCGAGCTGGCCGGGTGCTCCAGATAGTCGGCGCCGGCGATGCTGGTCCCGATGGCGTTGGTCTCGGTCATTCCCCAGCCGGTGTTGGGCGCGGCGTTGGGGAAGGCCTTGTCGATAGCGCGGACCTGTTCCGGCGCGCGGCTCGCCCCGCCGCCGCCCACGGCGACCAGCGAACTCAAGTCGCGGCCCTCGCGCCTTGCGATCTCCACCAGGTCACCGGTCACCGCCGGGGGCCCGTTGAAGCCGGTGATCTTCTCGCGTTCGATGATCTCCACGGCCTGGGCCGGGTCCCACTTGTACATGCAGACCAGCCTGCGCTGAGCGCGGAAGCTCTGCAGCAGGCTGACATGCAGACCCGAGACATGGAACAACGGGATCGACAGCAGCGCCGCCGGCTGCGGCCCGCCCACCACCGGCGCGAACCCGGCCAGCATGCCCGCCTGGGCGTCCAGCTCCCAGGACATAAGGGCGCTCATGATGTTGCGGTGGGTGGAGACCGCCCCCTTGGGATGCCCCGTCGAGCCGGAGGTGTAGAGCATGATGGCGTCGTCGTCGGGCGCCACCTCGCGCGTCGGCGGCGCCGCGCCCGCGCCGGCCATCACCTCGTCATAGCTGCGGACGCCGGGCGCCAGCGGCTTGGTCGCCCGCACCGCGATCACCGACAGGCCCGCAGGCTGCGCCTCGCAGGCCGCCAGCCGGTCCAGCCGCTCCTGGTCGGCCAGCAGCAGCTTGGCGCCGCTGTCCTTGAGCCCGTATTCCATCTCGTGCGGCTGCCAGAGCGCGTTCATCGCCACCGCGATCGCCCCGATCGAGGTGGCCGCCATGAAGCCGAGGATCCATTCCGGATAGTTGCGCATGGAGATCGCGACCCGGTCGCCCTTCTCCACGCCGTAGTCGGCGACCATGGCCGCCGCCAGCCGCTGCGACAGCGCCCAGGCCTGCTCGAAGCTCAGCCGCTCGTCCTCATAGACGATGAACGGCAGGTCGCTGCGCCCGGCCTCGAACAGGGCCCGCAGGTTGACCGGCGCATTCGCGAAGGCCCGCACCCGGCGCCCCAGGGCCTCGATCTCCACCAGCTCATAGGGCAAGCCCTCGCCGGTCAGCTGCGCCAGCGCTTCGATCCTGTTCACGTCTCAATCCCCATCGCACGGCCGGTCTCCGCCGGCCCGGCTAGGCGCCAGAGTTCGCCCGCGATGTCCAGCGCCGCGCGGCGGTGCTAAGGGTCGCGCCCCCTTGAGCGGCGGAGATTCCCCCATGGAAGGTCCCACCTCCCACTTCTATTTCTCGCAGCGCCTGCGCCTGCACTATGTCGACTGGGGCAATCCGGACGCCCCGCCCCTGCTGCTGATCCACGGCGGCCGCGACCACTGCCGCAACTGGGACTGGGTGGCGCGGCGCCTGGCCGACCGCTACCACATCATCGCGCCCGATCTGCGCGGCCACGGCGACAGCGCGTGGGCGATCGGCGGCGGCTATGACCAGGCCGCCTATCTCTACGACATCGCCCAGCTGGTGCATCAGACGCGGATCGCGCCAGTGACCATCATCGCCCACTCCCTGGGCGCCGGGATCGCGCTGAACTACTGCGGAACCTTCCCCGAGACGGTCAGCAAAGTCATCGCCATCGAGGGCCTGGGCCCCTCGCCGAAGGTGATCGCCGAACAGGCCGCCCGCAGCATCGACCAGCGCCTGCGCGACGCCGTCAAGGATCGCCGCGAGAACTCCGGCCGCGCGCCCCGCCGCTACGCCAGCCTGGAGGAGGCCACCGCCCGCATGGCCCACGAGAACCCCCACCTCAGCCCCGAACAGGCCCGCCACCTGACGGTCTACGGCGCCCACCAGAACGAGGACGACACCTGGTCGTGGAAGTTCGACAACCACACCCGCTGGGGGGTTGGCAGCCTCTCCCATGCCGACCAGCACCACCTCTGGCGCCAGATCACCGCCCCGGTCCTGCTGGTCCGCGGCGCCGAGTCCTGGGCGTCGGACCCCGTCCTCGACGGCCGCATCGCGAACTTCCAGAACGCCCGCCTGGTGAACTTCGAAGGCGCCGGCCACTGGGTCCACCACGACAAGCTGGAGGAGTTCATGGCCGAGACCGAGGCGTTCCTCGCGGAGTAACCGGGGTCTCCTCAGACGGCCCGCCCGCGACGGCACGCGTCGGAGCAGTAGCGGACCTCGTCCCAGACCTTGGCCCACTTCTTGCGCCAGGTGAAAGGCCGCCCGCAGACCGGGCAGAGCTTGGTGGGCAGGTCGGCCTTGGCGACGCGCTTCACAGCGTCCCCTCGCGCATGGCGGTCAGATGCTTCTGCGCCTGGCCGCGCAGCGCCGTCTGCCGCTCAGGCCCCATCCTGTCCCAGGTGGCGTAGACATAGGGCATGCGGGCGTTGCGGCTGAACCGCTCGCGGTGGCGGGCCATGAAGTCCCAGTAGAGGGCGTTGAACGGGCAGGCCCGGTCGCCCACCGCCACGGTGGGGTCATAGGCGCAGCCCTGGCAGAAATTGCTCATCTTGCGGATATAGGCGCCGCTGGCGGCGTAGGGCTTGGAGGCCAGCAGACCGCCGTCGGCGTGCAGGGCCATGCCCAGGGTGTTGGGCGCCTCGACCCACTCATAGGCGTCGGCATAGACGGCCAGGTACCACTCGTGCACCGCCTTGGGCGCGAGGCCCGCCAGCAGGGCGAAGTTGCCGGTGATCATCAGCCGCTGGATGTGGTGCGAATAGGCATGGTCGTAGGTGTGGGCCAGGGCCTCGCGCACGCAGGCCATCTGCGTCTCGCCGGTCCAGTAGAACCAGGGCAGCGGCTCGTGGGCGGCGAGCGCGTTCTGCTCCAGATAGCCCGGCATGAACCGCCAGTAGACGCCGCGCACATATTCCCGCCATCCCAGGATCTGGCGGATGAAGCCCTCGGCGGCGTTCAGCGGCGCGCGCCCCGCCCGGAAGGCGGCCTCGGCCTTGCGGCAGACCTCCAGCGGATAGAGCAGGCCGGCGTTGATATAGGCCGCCAGCAGGGAATGGCGCAGCCAGGGCTCGCCCTTGACCATGGCGTCCTGATAGTCCCCGAACCCCGGCAGGATGTGGGCGATGAAGTGGTCCAGCTCGGCCAGCGCCTGGCGCCGGGTCACCGCGAAGTGGAACGGCTCCAGCCGGCCATAGCCCTCCGGGAACCGCCGCCGCACCAGGTCCAGCACCTCGCGGGTGATCTCATCCTTCTTGAAGCTCAGGCGGGGCGGTGACTTCAGGCCCGCCTTGGGCGGTTTGCGGTTATCCGCGTCATAGTTCCAGCGACCGCCGGCCGGCTTGCCACCCGGCTCCATCAGCACATCGTGGCGCCGCCGCATGTCGCGGTAGAAGTACTCCATCCGCAGCTCGCGCCGGTCGCCGGCCCAGGCCGCGAACTCATCGTGCGAGCACAGGAACCGCGTGTCGGGCAGGATCTCCAGGTCCACAGGCAAAGCCAGCCGCAGCGCCTCGAACCCGTCGCGCAACCGCCATTCCCCCGGCTCCGTCACCACCACCCGCGACGGCGCCAGCTCGCCCACCGCCCGCAGGATCTCGCCCTCCAGGCTCTGACTGTTGCCCGCATCCTCCAGCGCCACATACCGAACCCGGTACCCCGCCGCCCGCAGCGCCGCCGCATAGTGGCGCATGGCGGAGAACAGGAAGGCGATCTTCTTGACGTGGTGGTTGACGTACGACGCCTCGGCCATGACCTCGGCCATCAGGAAGATGTCGGCGCTCTTATCGGCCTCGGCGACGACGGCGAGGCGGGTGGAGAGCTGGTCGGCGAGGATGAGGCGGAGGGTAGGCACCCCCCCTACCCCGCCTTCCCCGTCGACCCCCGCACCACCAGCTGCGGCTGCACCTCATGCGCGTCCGCCCGCTTCTCCCGCAGGGCGTTGGGCACCAGCATCTCGCCGGCCATCCGGCCCATGTCCCGCAGCGGCAAGCGCACAGAGGTCATCGGCGGCCAGAGGCGCACGGCGATGGGGGCGTCGTCGTAGCCCACCACCGAGACGTCCTCGGGGATGCGCAGACCCATCTCGCGGGCGGCGGTGTAGACGCCGGTGGCCATCTCGTCGTTGAGGCAGAAGATGGCCGTGGGGCGGGCCTCCAGGGCGAAGAGCTCCAGGGCGGCGTTGACGCCGCTCTCATAGGTGTAGGCGCCGATCTTGGCGAGGTCGGGGGCCAGCGTCAGGCCGGCCTCGGCCAGCCCCGCCTCGAACCCCTTCTTGCGCTCGATGGAGCTGCGGAAGGTGGGGGGGCCGCTGATCAGGGCGATGCGGGTGTGGCCGAGGTCGGCCAGGTGGCGGGCGGCTTGGGCCGCGCCGCGGCCATCGTGGCTGACCAGCATGCGGTCGGGTTCGTCCAGGGCGACGGAGCCGATGCGCACATAGGGGACGTCCAGCTCGCGCAGCAGGGCGGCCAGCTTCTCGTCCTCCGAGACCGGCGAGGGCAGGACCACGGCGAACAGCTTCTGGCGCTCCACGAAGTCGCGCATCTCGGCCAGCAGCTTGGGGGAGTTGCGGTCCACCGGGCGGACCACCAGCTCGAAGCCCGAGCCGGCCATGGCGTCCAGCAGGCCCTGCTGGTGGCTGATGGTGTGCTGGGGGTTGGGGTTGTCGTAGATCAGCCCCACCAGGAAGGAGCGGCGGAAGGCCAGGCCGCGGGCCTGGGGGTCGGGGACGTAGCCGGTCTCGCGCATGATGGCGAGCACCGCCTTGCGGGTCTCCTCCTTGACGAAGGGGCTCTCGTTGATGACCCGGCTGACGGTCTTCTTCGACACCCCGGCCAGGCGGGCGACGTCGTTGATGGTGTGCCGCTTGGTCTTGTCGGAGCCTGGGTCGCGTGCCGCCACGGGGGAAATGTCCTCTAATGTCTCGCTGTTCTAGCCTGCGTGTCGGGCCCGCGCCAAGCGAGCTGTCGTGGGGCTGCCGGGGGTGGCGAAACAGCGGTTAGGCCCCTCCGCGGCGGCCGACAGATCTTCCACCGGGGGTGGCGCCGGGGCGGCTCTAGGTCCCCTTGGCCTTGGCGCCGGAGTCCAGCACCTCGGGCCGCTTGGGGGTCATGTCCGCCAGGTTCCAATCGGCTTCATTGAAGGGCCGCGCGGTGGGCTTCTGGACGGGGTAGCCGTGCAGGGCCTGCTCGGAATCGATGATCGTGCCGCGTCCCTCGGCGACGTCGGCCAGCAGCCGGACGTCGTCGAAGTCCCGGTCCCAGGGGCGGGCGCCGACGTTCATCAGCACCGACTTCTGCACATCGGCGGCGGCCATCGGCGTGAAGCCCGGCGGCCAGGTCGGCGGCGTCCGGGTCTCGATGATCCGGGCCCGGCTGGTGGTGTAGCGGCCCAGCATCGGCAGGGGGCGGCCGATGCGGTCGACGGCGATGTTATCGCGGGCGTGGTAGGCGACATCCCCATCGCCCCCCAGCTCGAAGAACGCCAGTTGGTCGGGGGTGGAGATGCCGGCCCGCAGGACGTTGCCGACGGCGGAGATCTGGCCGGTCTGATAGGGGTGGTCGCCCCACTCATTGGCCTGCAGGTTGTAGTGCAGCGCCCGCTGGCCCGGATTGTAGATCAGGTTGTTGGCCATCACCGCCCGCACTCCGCCCTTGAACAGGGCGTTGCGCTCATAGTTGTGGGCGTAGAGGTTGCCGACGATCAGCAGGTCGCTGGCGTTGTCGTGGATCAGGCTGCCCTTGGAGTGCTCGATCTTTGCGTGGGTCGAATAGGCCAGGCTCTCGGCGATGATGTTGTTGGAATAGGTGATCCGGTGCGAGGTCGCCGCCCGCCAGTCGTCCGGCGTCTGGCCCACGAACCGCAGGCCCGAGACCGACAGGTTCTCGTCGGTGGCCCAGGTGAAGGTGCAGTGGTCGACGATGATGTTGTAGGCCCCGCTGACCGTGGAGAAGCCGTCCTCGTCCCAGCCGCTCTTCTTGGGCTGGCCGGCCTCGCCGGGGCGGACCCGGATGTGCTGCATGACGACGTCATGGGCCGAGACGTCCATGCCGCCGCGGATCAGGGTGATCCCCGGTGACGGCGCGGTCTGGCCGGCGATGGTCAGGAAGGGCTCGCTGATCCGCAGCGTCTTGCGGTCCAGGTCGATCACCCCGCCCACCTCGAAGACCACGATGCGCGGCCCCTTGGCCTCCACCGCCTCGCGCAAGGAGCCGGGCCCCTCACTCGCCAGGGTGGTGACCCTGATGATCCGCCCCCCGCGCCCGCCCGGCGTGCTCGCCGCCCAGCCCTGCGCGCCCGGGAACGCCAGCGGCTCGGCGGCCTGGACCGCGCCACCGGCCAGCAGGATCGAAAACAGCACGGCGGCGGCGAGGCGGATGCCCATGGAAGCTCTCCCTGATGTCCCTCGAAATTGCGAATTTGGGACTTGATTTGAAAATGACACCGGTTTCCTCTAGAGACAACAGCGCCTTTCGAGGGCGAGCGGGTGGGGAGGCGATTTCGCGTGAGCGTTCCGGCGGCAAGCATGGCCGATGGCTTTCCCATCGACGACGTGGCGGCGCGGTTCGTCCGCGCCCGGCGTTCGGCGACCGCCCTCCCCGACTATCCCGGCCCCGTGCCGAGCGATCTCGCCACCGGTTACCGCGTCCAGGACGCGGCGCTGAAACTCTGGCCCGACGAGGTGGTCGGCTGGAAGGTCGGACGGGTGCCGCCGGAGCATGAGGAACGCCTGCGGAGCAACCGCATCTGCGGCCCGGTCTTCGCCAAGTCGCTGTGGCATGTGAAGCCCGGCGAGGTGACGCCCTTCCCGGTCTTCGAGGGCGGGTTCGCCGCTGTGGAGGCCGAATATGTGGCCCGCATCGCCTTCGACGCCCCGGCTGACAAGCTAAGCTGGACAACCGAAGAGGCGGACGCGCTGATCGGCGCCCTGCACATCGGCATGGAGCCGGCCGGCAGCCCGCTGGCCAGCATCAATATCCTGGGCCCCACCGTGGTGGTCTCCGACTTCGGCAACAACGCCGGCCTGATGGTGGGCGCCGAGATCGCCGACTGGCGCAGCCGCCGCATCGAGGACCTGCGCTGCGAGACGGTGATCGCGGGTCAGGTGATGGGCCAGGGCGGGGCTTTCGTGCTGCCCGGCGGCCCGGTGGAATCCATCCGCTTCCTGGCCGAGAACACCGCCCGGCGGGGCCGGCCGCTGAAGGCGGGCATGTACATCTGCACAGGCGCCGCGGCCGGCATCCATGACATCGTGGCAGGCCAGAGCGGCGCGGTGCGCTTCGACGGCGATGGCGAGATCGCCTGCCGCGCCTTCCGCGCGCAGCCCGGAGAGTGACGAGACAAACTTCCGCGCTCGGCGACGGCGCGGACGTTCAAGAGATGTCGTCAAGGCGAAGAAACAAAAGGGCGTTTTGTCCATGACCACCACTACCGACACCGGGCCCGCCGCCATGGCGGACGGCAAGATGACGCGCCGCCGCTGGGTGATCTGCGCCCTGCTCTTCACCGCCGTGGTGATCAACTATGTCGACCGGCAGATGCTGGGGGTGCTCAAGCCCTTCATGTCCGACGAGATGGGCTGGAGCGAGACCGACTACGCCGACATCGTCTTCTATTTCCAGGCGGCCTACGCCGTCTCCTACCTGCTGTTCGGGGCCTTCGTGGACCGGGTGGGGGCCAAGATCGGTTACGCCTCGGCCTTCATCATCTGGCAGCTGGCCCATATCGCCCATGCCGGCGCCAGCACGCTGAACCAGTTCTTCCTGGTCCGGGTCCTGCTCGGGGTCGGCGAAGGCGGCAACTTCCCCGGCGGGGTGAAGGCCGTCACCGAGTGGTTCCCCAAGAAGGAGCGGGCCTTCGCCACCGGCATCTTCAACGCCGGGGCCAATATCGGGGCGGTGATCACCCCCCTGGTCGCCCCCATGATCATGCTGGCCTACGGCTGGCGGGCGGCCTTCATCATCACCGGCGTCATCGGCCTGCTGTGGATCGTGGCCTGGCTGGTCATGTACCGGTCGCCCGAGCAGGAGCCCAAGGTCAACGCCGCCGAGCTCGCCCACATCCGCTCCGATCCCGAGGACTCCGACCAGAAGGTCAGCTGGCTGAAGGTGGCGACCAAGCGCGAGACCTGGGCCTATGCGCTGGGCAAGTTCCTGATCGATCCGGTCTGGTGGATGCTGCTGTTCTGGCTGCCCGACTATTTCAAGAAGACCTTCGACCTGAACGTCACGACCTTCGGCCTGGTGCTGGCGGCGGTCTATCTGATCTCCGACATCGGCAGCGTCGGCGGCGGCTGGATGTCCTCGCGCCTGATGAAGGCAGGCCGCAGCCTGAATTTCTCGCGCAAGATCACCATGCTGATCTGCGCGGTCGCCACCCTGCCCTACTTCTTCATCAACCAGATCCACGACCTGTGGCTGGCCACCGCCGTCGTCGGCCTGGTGGCCGCCGCGCACCAGGCCTTCTCGGCCAACCTCTACACCCTGCCCGGGGACGTCTTCCCGCGCAGCGCCGTCGGCTCCGTCATCGGCATCGGCGGGATGCTGGGGGGGATCGGCGGCATGGTGATGGCCAAGTCCGTGGGTCAGGTGCTGGAGCACGCCGGCGGCTACGGGCCGATCTTCGCGGTCTGCGGCTGCATCTACTTCGCCGCCCTGCTGTCGGTTCACCTGCTCTCGCCGAAGCTTGCGCCCGCCAAGGTCTAGGCGCCGGGGCGCTCACGAGGCCGTGTGACGCGGCGGCGCCTTCTCAAGTTGACGCCTGCGTCATTTTCCTCCAATGGGCTAGGCAACCGGAGGAACGGACATGAGCGACGGATCAATCGACCTCAACAGCGACGCGCGCGCCAAGGCCTACGCCACGCCGCTGGAACTGCTGGATCCGGCCCAGCCGGAACTTTTCCGCCAGGACGCGCACTGGGCCCTCTTCGAGCGCCTGCGCAAGGAAGACCCGGTCCACTACACCGCCGAGCATGAGTTCGGACCGTACTGGTCGATCACCAAGTACAACGACATCATGACCGTGGACACCAACCACGAGGCCTTCTCCTCCGAAGGCGGCATCACCATCGCCAATCAGACCGCCGGCGAAGGCCCCCTGCCGATGTTCATCGCCATGGACCCGCCCAAGCACGACGTGCAGCGCAAGACGGTCAGCCCGGTGGTCTCACCCCACAACCTGGCCATCCTTGAGCCGCTGATCCGCGAGCGAGCCGCCAAGATCCTCGACAGTCTGCCGATCGGCGAGGAATTCGACTGGGTCGACAAGGTCTCCATGGAACTGACCGCCATGACCCTGGCGACCCTGTTCGACATGCCGCAGGAAGACCGCCGCAAGCTGACCTACTGGTCCGACGTGGTGACCGCGGCGCCGGGCCAGGGCCTGATCGACACCATCGAGCAGAAGATGGAGATCTTCGTCGAGTACCACGCCTACTTCACCAACCTGTGGAACCAGCGGGTCAACGCCCCCCCGGCCGGCGACCTGATCTCCATGCTGGCCCACGGAGAGGCGACCCGGGACATGTCGCCCCGCGAGTACTTCGGCAACATCGTGCTGCTGACCGTCGGCGGCAACGACACCACGCGCAACACCATCAGCGGCTCGGTCCTGGCGCTGAACCAGAACCCCGACCAGTACCAGAAGCTGCGCGAGAACCCGTCGCTGATCCCGTCCATGGTGTCGGAGACCATCCGCTGGCAGACGCCGCTGGCCCACATGCGCCGGATCGCGACGCGCGATTTCGACCTTGGCGGCAAGACCATCAAGGCCGGCGACAAGGTCGTGATGTGGTACGTCTCGGGCAACCGCGACGATGAGGTGATCGAGAACCCCAACGCCTACATCATCGACCGTGAGCGTCCCCGCCAGCACATCTCGTTCGGCTTCGGCATCCACCGCTGCGTGGGCAACCGCCTGGCCGAGCTGCAGCTGAAGATCATCTGGGAAGAGATACTCGCCCGCTTCCCCCACATCCAGGTCGTGGGCGAACCGAAGCGCGTCTATTCCAGCTTCGTGAAGGGCTACGAGAGCATGAAGGTGGTCATCCCCACCCGCTACTGATCGCCCGCGACGATTGACAGTATTGCGTAATAACAACGCCGCTCCCCGGCTCGGGGGGCGGCGTTTTGCTGTCAGGCGCCTGGCGGTTCAAAACCGTCCCCCATCTTCGGCGCTTGGAATCTTGTTCACATAACGCGGTTCGGAGTTCGGAAAGCGTTGCGAAGGTGAGATTTGGTGTAACGGCGTTTTATTGACATCGACGCGCAATAATATGCTCAATTTTCACCTCACAGCGGGTACGACCATTACCCAAGGTCAATTGCGACATTGAATTTAAACAGAAATTGATCTCTATCCGAACGTCGTTCGAGTCTGCTATCTGCAAGTATTGCCGCCGAGAGCCGTACAAGAGCTCCGGACGCGTTGGGAGGTACTAGGATGAGGAATTCTCTGCTTATGCGGAGCGCGCTGGTTGCCGGCGTCTCCGCCGTCGCTCTGGCTTCGGCCGGTTCGGCCATGGCGCAAGCGGGCGCCGCACCGGTCATGATCGAGGAACTGGTGGTCACCGCTGAAAAGCGTGAAGCCAGCCTGCAGGACGTGCCGGTGGCGATCACCGCCTACACCAGTGAAAAGCGCGACCTGCTGGGCGTGACCAGCGTCGAGGATCTGGCGCGCGTCAGCCCCAGCATGGCCTACACCAACAATGACCGGATCTCGATCCGCGGGTTCGGGCGCCTGACCAACTCCATCGGCACCGACCCGTCGGTGGCGCTGTATTCGGACGGCATCTTCTCCAACTCGATGTCGGACGCCTCGACCCCCTCGCTGTTCATCGAGCGGACGGAAATCCTGCGTGGTCCGCAGGGCACGCTCTACGGCCGCAACTCCATCGGCGGCGCGATGAACATCATCTCCAAGCGCCCCACGGACACCTTCAACGGCGAAGTTCGCGCCTCGGTCGGCAACTACGGGACCTGGACGACCCAGGCCCTGCTGCGCGGTCCGATCACCGACGGCCTGCGCTACTCGCTCGGCGGTTCGCTTGAACGCCGCGAAGAGGGCTACATCCACAACCGGGGCCCCGGCGGCGACACCAGCGCCGTGAAGCGCTATCTGATCGACGCCCAGATCGAAGCCGACCTCGGCGAGAACATCACCGCCCGCCTCAGCTACCGGAAGATCGACTGGGACGACAGCTACGGCGTGGGCAACATCCACGAGGCCGTGGTCAGCCCCTACGACACCACCTCGGTCGTCGGCCTGGGCAACTCAGCCCTTTACTACAACCCGACCCTGGGCTTCGCCGGCGTCAATCCCTCGACCGCCGATCCCTACACCATCGCGATGAACGACACGATGGAGGGCAAGCTCTCCGATCACCACCGCCTGAACTTCGACATGACCTGGGATCTCGGCTGGGCGTCCCTGAAGTACATCGCGGGCTACCAGGCCTATGTCTACAACACCAATGGCGACGAGGACCGCTCGTCGCGGTCGGGCCTGTTCAACGTCTCCTCGGTCACGCCGTTCGGCGCCTACACCGCCAGCAACGTTTCGCCGCGCGAGCGCTTCTTCTACCAGGAGAAGCAAAAGTGGTGGTCGAACGAGATCAACCTGTCCTCCAACAGCGACGGCCCTCTGTCCTGGATCGGCGGCATCTATCAGTACCACCAGGAGTACTCGCAGCCGCAGGGCCTGCGCGTCCTCGGCGATCCGACCGTTCAGAACCCGATCAACCTGGCCACTGGCGGCGCCGCGGCGCCCAACCCGAACGGCAACTATCTGCTGGTTGACGGCACCCTGACGGTCGACTCCTACGCCGCCTTCGCTCAGATCGAGTACAAGCTGTCCGACACCCTGACCCTCCAGGCCGGCCTGCGCTACACGACCGACGACAAGACCGGCACGGACTTCGCCCGCTATGTCTCGCGCAGCCCGACCACCACGACCGTCCTGCGGTCGGGCGGCGTGCCGCTGGTCGCCGCCGGCGATATCGCTGTCGACTTCACCACCTTCGTGGTCTGCGGCGGCCCCACCATCGCCAGCTGCGCGGCCAACCCGCTCTATACCAACCTGACCCAGGTCGCGACCGGCGGCCTCAGCCGCAACATGGCCGCCGACTATCAGGCCTGGTCCGGAACGATTGGCCTGCAGTGGCAGCCGGACTCCGACACCAACGGCTATGCCCGCTACAGCCGCGGCTACAAGTCCGGGGGCTGGATCGCGTCCAATGGTCTCTCGCCGTCCCCCTATGCCGACCCGGAGTACGTGGACAACTACGAGATCGGCCTGAAAAAGACCTTCGGTGGTCGCGTTCAGGTGAACTCGTCGATCTTCTACGCCGACTACAAGGGCTTCCAGGCTCCGCTCACCGTGGTCCTGAATTCCACGACCGGCTCGACGGGCACGCAGTTCCTGAACCTCGACTCCATCAACTGGGGCCTGGAACTTGAAGCGCAGTGGGCGCCGATCGAAAACCTCTCGATCTTCGGTAGCTACGCCTATCTGAACACCGAACTGCAAACCGGTTGCTGCTTCGTCGATACGGCCGATGCGAAGGCTCTGAAGGCCGGCGCACGTCCCACCGGCGTGGTCCTGCCCAACGGCAGCCGTCCGCAGACCCTGGTGGGCAATCACCTGCCCCTGACGCCCGAGAACAAGTTCAACCTGGGCGCCAACTACACCTTCGACTTCGACGCCGGCAGCCTGACGCTCGGCGCCACGGCCACCTATACCGGCGACCAGCAGGTCACGATCTTCGCCCAGGACGGCTACACTTCGCCCTCCAACACGGTGGCGGACATCCGGGCCCTGTGGAAGGACTCCGACGATCGCTACACCATCATCGGCTACGTCAAGAACGTGACCGACGAGGTGGCCATCCAGAGCTCAACCATCGGCTCGCCGTCCTCCAGCGGCAACCAACGCCGGACTGAGAAGCTGAACTTCCCGCGCACCTACGGCGTGGAGCTGCAGTACCGCTTCTAAGCGGCGGATCAGGAACAAAGATTGGGGGCGGCGCCGGTGACGGCGCCGCCCTTTTTCGTGGCTAGAGGTTGCGCTTGAACAGAGCCAGCAGACGCTCCCAGTGGCGCTCGGCGGCGGGCTTGTCGTAGGCGGCGCGCTGCGGGAAGGCGAAGCCGTGGTGGACGCCGGGATAGATCTCCACCTCGCCCTTGACCTGGTTGGCGGTCACCGACTGCGCCAGGGCCTCCACCATCTCCAGCGGCGCATAGGGGTCGATCTCGGCGCAGGCGAAATAGACCTCGCCCTGGACCTTCTGGGCGGCCAGGTGGGGGCTGTCGTGGGCGTCGGTGACCAGGGAGACGCCGTAGATCGAGGCCGCCGCCTTGACCTTGTCCGGATAGTAGGCCGCGGCGTTGATGGCGTACTGGCCGCTCATGCAGTAGCCCACCGCGCCCATCGGCCCCTTGCCGGCGGCCGGGTCGCTGTCGATGTGGGCCAGCAGCGCCTTGGTGTCGCTCATGATCAGGTCGATGTTGATGGACCCCATCAGGTCGAACATCGTCTTGCGCTCCTCCTCGGTGGCGAACCCAGCCAGCTCCAGGACGCCGGCCCGATAGTAGAGGTTGGGCAGGACCACATAGTAGCCGCAGCTGGCCAGCCGCCGGGCCATGTCGCGCAGCTCCTCGCGGATGGCCGGCGCGTCCATGTAGAACAGGATCACCGGGTGCGGGCCATTGCGCTCCGGGTGGACGATGAAGGTGGTGGTCGCGCCGTGCGGGGTGGGGATATCGAGTGTCTGTTCGATCATGGCGTCCTCAGGAAATGAGCTGGCAGGCACGGGCGAGCGACACCCGGGTGAGCTGGCGGCGGCGGGCGAAGACCTGCATCGCCGCCGAGGTCGGATCCCGCGAGGTCTGCCACTCTCCAAGATCGCGATAGCGGGTCATCAGCAGCAGGCGGCGCGCGCCGTCGGCCCGGTCGGCGGCGCTTTCGGCGGCCAGGAACAGGCCGAAAATCTTCGCCTCGAAGCGGGTCTCGAAGTCGGGCCAGGCCTCGCCCGACAGGCCGACGAACTCGTCTACCGCATCGCCGTCGATCGTGAACCAGTTGTGGACATAGATGCCGCCCGCCAAGGGCGGGGCGTCGTCCATCGGCCGAAGGGTGGGGGTCAGGCTATGGTGTTCGGAGGCGAGGACGCCAGGCGCGGAGCCGGCGGCGCCAGCTCCGCCCTCGCCCTTCACCAGCACCAGGGCGGTGTTGGAGGCAAAGCCGAGCACCGGCGCGAACACCGCCACCAATTCCGAACCCATCGCTCCGCGCAGGTGATCGGAGAGCGCCTTCTGGGCCGTACGCTCACGACCCAAGGTCATCGAGAAATAGTCGTAGGCCAAGGGCTTGGTCCTAGAAGTTCACGCGGGCGCTGATGGCGCCGTCCACCAGCATGTTGATGCCGGTGGTGAAGGCCGAGCGCGGGCTGGCCAGGAAGACCGTGGCCGCGGCCACCTCCTCCGGGGTCGCCATGCGGCCCGTCGGGTTGCGCTTGATCATCTGGTCGAAGAAGGCCGGCATGCCCGCCTTCACATTGCCCCAGACCCCGCCCTCGAAGAATACCGTGCCCGGCGAGACGACGTTGCAGCGCACGTGCTTGGCGGCGCCCTCCTTGGCCAGGCCCTTGGCGTAGTGGATCTGGGCGGCCTTCATGGCGCCGTAGGCCGAGGCGCTGGAGGCCTCCGCCGCCGACACCGACGAGGTGATGACCATGCAGGCGTCGCCCTTGGCCTCGGCGGCCTTCTCCAGGAACGGCTTGGCGGCCTCGAAGGCATTGACCGCGCCCATCAGGTCGATGTCGAACATCGCCTTCCAGTCGCTCTCGCGGGCGCCCTGAACCAGGGCGCTGGCGTTGGAGACCAGGATGTCGATGCCGCCCAGGGTCTCGCCGGCCTTGGTGACGAAGGCCTTCAGGGCCGGGCCGTCGGCGATGTCGACCACCTCGCCCCAGGCCTCGACGCCCTTGGCCTGCAGGGCCGCGACAGCCTCGGCCACCTGGTCGGCGTTGCGGGCGCAGATGGCGACATTGGCGCCCTCCTCGGCGAACAGGTCGGCGATCGCCCGGCCGATGCCCCGCGTCGCGCCGGTGACCACCGCCGTCTTGCCCTTGAGTTGCAGATCCATGGTCGTCTCCCATCCTTGTTTGTTGCGACCTTTCTAGCGCGGGCGGCGCGACCCGCGAGGTCTTTCTGATCGCGGCGCTCCAAGTGATTGACGCCCCCGCCGCGCCCGGACCAAGAAGGGTGATGCTCGATCAGTTCGACGCCCGCCTCGACGCCGATTTCCCGCCCGTCGATCCCGCGCGCCTGATCGCGGCGCTGAAGCCGCTGTTGCCGCCTGAAAACCTGAAGACTCAGCTGGAGGCCCTGCGGCCCTACGAGACCGACGGCCTGGCCGCCTATCGCTCCCTCCCCGCCGTCGTGGCCCTGCCGGAGACGACGGCCCAGGTGCAGGCGATCCTGCGGGTCTGTTCCGAACTCGGCGCGCCGGTGGTGGCGCGCGGCGCGGGCACCGGGCTGTCCGGCGGCGCCCTGCCCTATCCCGGCTGCGTGCTGCTGAGCCTGGCCAAGTTCAGCCGGATTCTTAGCATCGACCGCCAGGCCCGCACCGCCCGGGTCCAGCCCGGCGTGCGCAACCTGGCGATCTCCGAGGCCGTGGCGCACCTGGGCCTGTTCTACGCCCCCGACCCCTCCTCCCAGATCGCCTGCTCCATCGGCGGCAATGTCGCGGAGAACGCCGGCGGGGTGCACTGCCTGAAGTACGGCCTGACGGTGCACAACCTGCTGAAGCTGGAGATGGTGACCCTGGAGGGCGAGGTGCTGCACCTGGGCTCCGACGCCTATGACGCGCCGGGCTTCGACCTGATGGCCCTGATGACCGGGTCGGAGGGCCTGCTGGGGGTGGTCACCGAGATCACCGTCAAGCTGACGCCCCTGCCCGACACGACACAGGTGCTGCTGGCCGCCTTCGACAATGTGGAGGTGGCCGCCCAGGCCGTCGCCGAGATCATGGCCGAGGGGATCGTGCCCGCCGGCCTGGAGATGATGGACGGCCCCGCCCTGCGCGCCGCCGAGGACTTCGCCCTGGCGGGCTATCCCAAGGACGCCGCGGCCATCCTGCTGTGCGAGTTGGACGGCGCCGGCCCCGACGTGACCGAGGAGATCGCCCGGGTCTCGGCCCTGCTGTCGTCCTGCGGCGCGACGGAGGTGCGGCAGGCCCGCGACGAGGATGAGCGCAAGCGCTTCTGGGCCGGGCGCAAGGGCGCCTTTCCAGCCGTGGGGCGGATCGCGCCGGACTATTACTGCATGGACGGCACCATCCCGAGGCGGGCGCTGCCCAATGTGCTCACCGAGATCACCCGGCTGTCGGAGGTCCATGGCCTGGCGGTGGCCAATGTCTTCCACGCCGGCGACGGCAACCTGCACCCCCTGATCCTCTATGACGCGGCCAAGGAGGGCGACCAGGAGGCCGCCGAGGCCCTGGGCGGCGCCATCCTGGAGCTCTGCGTCTCGGTGGGCGGCACCATCACCGGCGAGCACGGGGTCGGCCGCGAGAAGATCAACCAGATGTGCGTGCAGTTCAGCGCCGCCGAGATCGACGCCTTCCACGCCCTGAAGGCCGCCTTCGATCCCAAGGGCCTGCTCAATCCCGGCAAGGCGATCCCGACCCTGGCCCGCTGCGCCGAGTTCGGAGCGATGCACATCCACCATGGGGAACTGCCGTTTGCACACCTCCCCCGGTTCTGAGGACATCACCGAGGCCCTGGCCGAGCGCGTCCGCGCCGGGGGACCGCTGCGCCTGGAGGGCGGCGGGACGCGGGCCTTCTACGGCCGCAAGGTCGAGGGGCGAGCGCTGTCGCTGGCCGCGCACAGGGGCGTGGTGGACTACGACCCCAGCGAACTGGTGATCACCGCGCGGGCCGGGACACCGGTGTCAGAGATCGAGGCCCTGCTGGCCGGCGAGAACCAGATGCTGGCCTTCGAACCGCCGGTGTTCGGGGCCGCCGGCACGCTTGGCGGCGCGGTGGCGACGGGGCTGTCGGGGCCGCGCCGACCCTTCGCAGGTCCGCTGCGTGACTTTGTGCTGGGCGCCCGGCTGATGAACCCCCAGGGCGAGGTGCTGCGGTTCGGCGGCACGGTGTTCAAGAACGTCGCCGGCTTCGACGCCTTCCGGCTGATGGCCGGCTCGCTCGGCGGTTTCGGGCCAATCCTGGAGGTCTCGCTGCGCGTGACGCCCCGGCCGCGAGCCGAGCGCGCCCTGGTCTTCGAGACGCCCGGCGAGGCGGCTCGGACCTGGGTCAGCGGCCTGATGGGCCGCCCCCTGCCGCTGTCGGGCGCCTTCCACGATGGGGCACGGCTGCACCTGCGGCTCTCTGGCGGAGAAGCTGGCGTCGCGGCGTCGCGGGCCGAACTGGGCGGCGAGGACGAGCCGCTGGAGACCTGGGACGCCATCCGCCACATGACCCACCCCGTGTTCGAGGCGCCTGTGCTGTGGCGCGTGTCCCTGCCGCCGACCGGTTCCGCCGAAGGCTTCGAGACCACGGCCTGGGACTGGGCCGGCGGCCAGCGCTGGCTCACCGCCGACGCCGTCGATCCAACAGTCTGGGACCGGGCCGGGCGGCTCGGCGGCCACGCCACCCTGTTCCGAGGCCAGGCGCCGAAGGGCGAGGTTTTCCAGCCGCTTGCGCCGGGTGTCTTCAACCTGCACCGGCGGGTGAAGGCGGCGCTGGATCCGGCGGGGATCTTCAATCCCGGCGCCATGTATGAGGGCCTCTAGATGAAGACGGTCATCCAGGGTTCCCTGTCCGGCACGACCGGGGGTGAGATCGCGGCCCAGGCCCTGCGCGCCTGCGTTCACTGCGGCATGTGCAACGCCACCTGCCCCACCTACCAGATCACCGGCGACGAGCTGGATGGGCCGCGCGGCCGCATCTACCTGCTGAAGCAGGCGCTGGAGGGCCAGCCGGTCAGCCAGACGACGCTGAGGCACCTGGACCGCTGCCTGAGCTGCCGCGCCTGCGAGACCACCTGCCCCTCCGGTGTCCAATACCACCGGCTCTACGACATCGGCCGCGAGGCCGTGGTGGAACAGGTCGGCCGCCCCTGGACCGAGCGGCTGGCGCGGGCGGCGATCCGCAGGGTGACCCGCTCGGCGACCCTGCTGGGTGCGGCGCTCACCGCGGGCCGGCTTGTGCGGCCGCTGCTGCCCAAGGCGCTGAAAGCCAAGGTCACGCCGCGTATCGCCCCTGGCCTGCGTCCCGCCCCGCACCACGTCCGGCGGATGTTGATGCTTACCGGCTGCGCCCAGGCCGCCGCCGCCCCGCACTTCAACGCCGTGACCGCCCGGGTCTTCGACCGCCTGGGGGTGAGCCTCGTCGAAGCGCCCCGCGCCGGCTGTTGCGGAGCCGTCAGTTTCCACCTCGACGCGCCGCACGAAGGCGCCGCCGCCGCTCGGGCCAATATCGACGCCTGGTGGCCCGACATCGAGGCGGGCGCCGAGGCGGTCGTCGTCAACTCCAGCGGCTGCGCGGCCTTCATCAAGGACTATCCCGACGTCCTGCGCGACGACCCGGCCTATGCCGAGAAGGCCCGCGTGGTGGCCTCCCTGGTGCGCGATCCGATCCAGCTGCTGTCGGCAGCCGACCTCGCCGCGCGCCGCGCGCCGGCCGAACCCCGGATCGCGGTCCACGAACCCTGCACCCTGCAGCACGGCCTGCGCCTCACCGGCCAGATCGGGGCCCTGTTGCGCCGCCTGGGCTACGAACCCCAGCCGGTGGCCGACGCGCACATCTGCTGCGGCTCGGCCGGCGCCTATTCGCTGCTGCAGCCGGAGATGGCGGGCAAGCTGAAGGCCGCCAAGCTGGCCAACCTCAACGCCCACCAGCCGGCCGCCATCTACACCGCCAATATCGGCTGCTGGATGCACCTGTCGTCCGACTCCACGGCTCCGGTTCGTCACTGGCTTGAGGCCGTGGATGAGGTCACGCGGCCCTGACTCGCCGTTGACAGCCTGCCGTGGCGGCAGTCTCATGTCGCCATAAGCGGGCGGGCTCGATCACGTCGGCGCAAATGACATTAGGGAATCCGACCATGGCTGATTTTGGCGGCGCCGATCTCGACGCCTTCCGCGCCCAGGCCAAGACCTGGCTGGCGGAGAACTTCCCCCCCTCTTTGAAGAGCCGCAGCGACATCGCCGCCGCCGAAGCGCCGGTCCCCGTCGAGGGCGACTACAAGCTCTGGAAAGAGCGCATGGGCGCCAAGGGCTGGGGAGTTCCCACCTGGCCGGCGGAATATGGCGGCGGCGGCCTGAACAGTTCCGAGGCCCGGGTGCTGCGCGAGGAGATGGCCGCGGTCGGCGCCTGGAACCCCATCGGCGGCATGGGGGTGATGATGTTCGGCCCCACCCTGTTGGAATACGGCACCGAGGAACAGAAGCAGCGCCACATCCCCCCCATCGTCCGCGGCGAGCTGCGCTGGTGCCAGGGCTATTCGGAGCCGGGCTCCGGATCGGACCTTGCCAGCCTGCAGACCAAAGCTCAGGATATGGGTGATCATTTCCTCGTAAATGGTTCAAAAATTTGGACTTCTGGCGCCCAGTACGCCGACTGGTGCTTCTGCCTGACCCGCACCGATCCCAGCAAGAAGCATGAGGGGATCAGCTTCCTGCTGATCGACATGAAGACGCCGGGCGTGGAGCCGCGGCCGATCCTGCTGATCTCGGGGTCGTCGCCGTTCTGCGAGACCTTCTTCACCGATGTGAAGGTGCCTAAGGAGAACCTGGTGGGGCCGCTCAACGGCGGCTGGACGGTCGGCAAGCGGCTGCTGCAGCATGAGCGCAACGGCCTGTCGGGGGGCGGCGGGGCGCCGGCGCGGAGCAATCCGGCGGCGCTGCGCGAAATCGCCAAGAAATACATCGGGTTGGACGAGCACGGTAAGCTGGCCGACCGCGACTTCCGCACCCGGCTGATCGAGCAGGACATGAACGCGCGGGCCTATCAGCTCACCAACGCTCGGGTGGCGATGGAGGCGCGTAATCAGAACGGGCCCAGCGCCGCGACCTCGATCATGAAGAACGCGTCGTCGAGCATCAATGTGAACCACGCCGAGATGGTGGTGGAGGCCATGGGCTATAACGGCCTGGCCTGGGCCGGAGATGAGTTCAGCGCCGAGGAGTTGGCGGCCGCGCGAGCCTTCCTGCGGGTGAAGTCCGGGACGATCGCGGGCGGGTCCTACGAGATCCAGAACAACATCATCTCCAAGCGGATCCTGGGCCTGCCCGACACCAACATCCACACCTACTGATTGACCGGCGGAGGCCCCGTCGCTAAGGCGGGGCCATGGCCACCTCGACGACCATTGTTGCGAACACCGACCTGCGGAGCGTGCTGAGCGCCCGCGGCGGCCGAGGTCTGCGCGTCTCCGGATAGACCGCGGGACCCGGCGTGAGCCGTTCCCCGGCGCTCCGGGGACGTAAAGCACCGCCTGACATTCCCAACATCTGATCGGAGGAGCCGCCGTGCTTTCCCTCTACCAATCCAATGGGTTGGTCCACTGGACCGACCGTGAGATCCGCCTGCGCGAGATGATGCAGGCCCACTTCGCCGCCGAGGTCTCGGCCTTCCTGACCGCCGCAAATCCCGCCTGGGACATCCGCCGGGTGGAGGCGCCGCAACTGACGCCCCGCGAGCTGGTGTCGGGCGCCTATGGGCCCGAGGACATCTTCTTCGTCGAGCGGATCGGCGAGAATGACCTGCAACTGGTGCTGAGGCCCGAGACCACCCCCTCGACCTACGCCTACATGACCCACCTGCTGAACAGCCACGCGCGGGTGAAGCTGCCCCTCTGCGTCTGGCAGGCGGGGAAGTCGTTCCGCCGCGAGCAGGACCAGGTCACCAAGCACATGCGGCTGAAGGAGTTCTGGCAGATGGAGTTCCAGTGCGCCTTCACCGCCGACACCGCCAACGACTACCACGCCGCCAGCCTGGAGCCGGTGCGCGCGATGATCGAGGCCATGGTGCGGCTGCCGACCCGCATCGTGCCGTCCGACCGCCTGCCGGCCTACTCTCAGACCACCATGGATGTGGAGGTCGACAATGGCGACAAGTGGATGGAGGTCTGCTCCATCTCGCGGCGCACCGACTTCCCCCAGGCCGCCCGCTTCCCCACCAAGGGCGGTGAGGTGCGCGAGGTCGCCGTTTTGGTGCTGGAGATCGCCATCGGCCTGGACCGCTGCGTCTACAGTTGGGGCGCGGCCGACGCGCGATAACCTTCGCCAACTGACCTTAGGTCAGGCCTGACAAGGCGTCCTCTTTACCCCATGGTCCGTATCATGGAACGGCGCCGCAAGAGCGCCACGGGTGGAGGACGTCGATGGCCGCTTCAAATCAGTTCATGCTCGCCTGGGTGTTCGCCGGCGCCCTCGCGTCGTCCGCCCAGGCGGCGACGCTCCGGGTCGCGCCCGGCGCCGACGCCCAGGAGCGGCTGCAGACCGCCCTGCTGGACGCCAAGCCCGGCGACACCGTGGCCCTGGACGCCGGCAAGTTCAGCTTCACGGACGGCCTGTCCCTCGACATCGACAACGTCACGGTGACCGGCGCCGGCCAGGACAAGACGGTGCTGTCCTTCGCCGGCCAGAAGGGCGCGGGCGAGGGCCTGCTGATCACGTCGGACGGCGTCACGGTGCGCGACCTGACGGTGCAGGACACCAAGGGTGACGGCCTCAAGTCCAAGGGCGCCGACCGCATCAGCTTCGTCAGCGTCACGGTCGAATGGACCGGCGGCCCCAAGGAGACCAACGGCGCCTATGGCGTCTATCCGGTCTCCTCCACCAATGTGCTGATCGACAAGGTCACCGTGCGCGGGGCGTCCGACGCCGGCATCTATGTCGGCCAGTCGAAGAACATCATCGTCCGCAACAGCCGGGCGGAGTTCAACGTCGCCGGCATCGAGATCGAGAACTCCACCAACGCCGACGTCTTCGACAATGTCGCCACCCACAACACCGGCGGCATCCTGGTGTTCGACCTGCCCGGCCTGCCGGTGATGGGCGGCCACTCGACGCGCATCTTCCGCAACCAGGTGGTGGACAACGACACCGCCAACTTCGCGCCCAAGGGCAACATCGTCGCCAGCGTGCCCGTGGGCGTCGGGGTGATGCTGATGGCCAATCGCGATGTGCACGTGTTCGACAACGCCATCAGCGGCAACCAGACCAGCGCGGTGATGCTGATCAGCTTCAGCCGCAGCTTCGACGACAAGGCCTACAACCCCCTGCCCCGCGACATCGTGGTGCGCGACAACAGGATCGGCCGCAACGGCTGGCTGCCGGCCCTGCCCGGCGGCAAGGAACTGGCCAGCGCCATGGGTGGGTCGGCGCCGCCGGTGATGTGGGACGGGGTGACGGCCTATGCGACGCCAGGACCGGTCCCGCGTCTCTACCTGAAGGACGGCCCGGTGCTGAACCTCAACCTGACCGCGCCCGGCGCCCTTGAGACCGCCAGGCCCTCGGTCAGCGCGACCCTGGGCTCGCCCGGCCTGGCCGAGCCGCCGCCCGTGGTGCTGCCCGCCAGCCAGGACAAGCCTGTCGCATGAGGCGGTGGGCCGTCCTGCTGTTCGCGGCCCTCTCGCTGGGGGCCGCCCGGCCCGCACCGCCGGTGAATCTGGCGGCCCTGCTCGCCGAGACGCCGGCGCCGAGCCTGGACGCCTATGGCCTGTTCACCGACGCGGGCGCGCGCACGCCCAACCCGGCCCTGACCCCCTATGCCCTGAACACCCCGCTGTTCAGCGACTATGCCGAGAAGTCGCGGTTCGTCTTCCTGCCGCCGGGGACCAAGGCCACCTATACCCCGACCGGCGCCTTCGCCTTTCCCGTGGGGGCGACCCTGGTGAAGACCTTCGCCTACCCGGCCGACCTTCGGAAACCGGCCGCCCGGCTGAAGCTCATCGAAACCCGCCTGCTGATCCGCAAGGCCCAGGGTTGGGTGGCGCTGACCTATGTCTGGAACGACGCCCAGAGCCAAGCGGTGCTGAAGCGTGGCGGGGTTCGGCTGCCGGTCTCGGTGATCGATCGGGCGGGCAAGCCCCTGACCATCGACTACGCAGTTCCCAACGCCAACCAGTGCAAGGAGTGCCACTCCCTGTCCGGCGAACTGTCCCCGATCGGGCCCAGCGCCCGCAATCTGAATGGCGATCTCACCTATTCCTCGGGTTCGGAAAACCAGCTCGCCCACTGGACCAAGGCCGGCCTGCTGAGCGGCGCGCCCGCGCCCGGGGCCGCGCCGCGCACGGCGGTCTGGACCGACACCAAGGCGCCTTTGTCGGACCGCGCCCGGGCCTATCTCGACGCCAATTGCGGCCATTGTCACAACCCGCTGGGCATGGCCAGCAACTCCGGCCTGTTCCTCAACCTGGAGGAAGAGGACCCGGCCAAGCAGGGGATCTTGCGGCGGCCGGTGGCGGCGGGCCGGGGCTCGGGCGGCCTGGAATTCGATATCGATCCAGGGCGGCCGGAGACGTCGATCCTGCTGCACCGGATGAACTCGGTGGAGCCCGGGGTGATGATGCCCGAGCTCGGCCGCTCGCTTGTGGATGAGGACGGCGTCGCCCTGGTCCGGGACTACCTGCGGAGCCTTCCGGCTTCGCGTTGACAGCAATCACGAGGACGCGCCTGCTGACCAACGATGGTCGCAGGGCGTCACAAGAGGACTTGAGCAGATGGTCTATATCCTGGGCGGCTGGCAGAGCGACTTCTCCAAGAACTGGGCGCGTCAGCAGATGGACTTCGCCGACGCCTTCGCCGAGGTGGTGGGCGAGGGTCTGGCGGCGGTCGACCTGGAGCCCAAGGACATCGATACCGGCCACGTCGGCAACTTCGTCGGCGACCTGTTCGCCGGCCAGGGCCTGCTGGGCGGGTTCTTCGGCCTGGTGCATCCCGACTTCGACGGCATGCCGACCTCTCGCCACGAAGCGGCCTGCGCCTCGGGCAGCGTGGCGATCCTGGCGGCCACCGCCGAGATCGAGGCTGGCCGCTACGACACCGCCTGCGTCGTGGGCCTGGAGATGATGCGCAACGTCTCGGGCCAGCAGGCCGCCCAGAACCTGGGCGCCGCGGCCTGGGCCGGGCACGAGTTCCAGGACGCCACCTATCTTTGGCCCAAGGCCTTCTCCGACCTCGGCGAGGAATATGACCGTCGCTGGGGCCTGAAATACGAACACCTGATGCGGATCGCCGAGATCAACTTCGCCAACGGCCGCAAGAACCCCAATGCGCAGACGCGGGCTTGGGCCTTCAACGACAAAAGCTTCACCAACGACGACGAGGCCAATCCGGTCGTCGAGGGGATGATCCGCAAGAACGACTGCGGTCAGGTGACCGACGGCTCGGCCGTGGTGTTCCTGGCGTCCGAAAAGGCCGCCAAGGCCTATGCCGACAAACGAGGCCTGCCCCTGGAGAGCCTGCCGCAGATCAAGGGCTGGGGGCACCGATCAGCGCCGATCAGCTATGACCGCAAGGTGCGCGCCAGCGAAGGACAGCCTTACGTCTTCCCGCAGGTGAAGCGCGCCATCGACGAGGCTCGCGCGCGGGCCGGGATCGACGACCTGAGCCAGATCCATGCCGTCGAGACCCACGACTGCTTCACCACCACCGAGTACATGGCCATCGAGCACCTGGGCCTGACCGCGCCGGGCGAAGCCTGGAAGGCGGTGGAGGACGGCTCCATCGAGATCGGCGGGCGGCTGCCGATCAATCCCTCCGGGGGCCTCATCGGCGGCGGACACCCGGTGGGCGCCACGGGTATCCGCATGACCCTGGACGCCTACAAGCAGGTGACGGGCAAGGCCGGCGACTATCAGGTGGAGGGCGCCAAGACCGTCCAGACCCTGAACATCGGCGGCTCCACGACGACCACGGTCAGCCTGGTCGTGGGCCTGTGAGCGCCAAACTACAGGTGATGAAGGCCCTGATCGCCGACTGGACCCGCGGCGACGTGGAGGCCGTGCTGGCCCATATGACGGAGGACGTGGTCTGGCACTACGCCGCCGCCATCGCGCCGCCCCTGAGGGGGAAGGCCAAGGCCCGAAAGTTCCTTGAGCGGTTCAAGGACCAGATCAGTGAGGTGCGCTGGCGGCTGTTCGATTACGCCGAGACCGGTGATCGGCTGTTCGTGGAGGGCGTCGATGAGTACGTCGCCAAGGACGGCGCCCTGGTCGCCGCACCCTATGCCGCCGTCATCGAATTCGATGGCGACCTGATCCGCAGCTGGCGCGACTATGTCGATGTGGGCGTCATCGAAGACCAGAAGGCCGGCCAGCCTCGCAGCGCCTGGCTGGACGACCTCATCGCCCGCCCCGCCCTTTAGGCAGAGAAACGACATGGATATCACCCAACTGCTCGTGCTGAACGCCGGGGTCTCCATCGCCCTCTTCATCGGGCTGTGGCTCTATTCGATCCGCATCCAGGACCCGAGCTTCATCGACAGCTGGTGGCCCCTGGGCATGGTTGTGATGGCCCTGACCAGCTACGCCATCACCGGCGGGCGCGGGCCGCACGCCGCCCTGCTGACCCTGCTGTGCGCGGTCTGGGGCCTGCGCCTGGGGATCTATCTGCTATGGCGCTGGCGCAAGCATGGCGCCGATCGCCGCTACGCCACCATGATGGGCAAGGCCAAGCTGGAGCGCGGTTGGGGCTATCCCAAGGCCTCCCTGCTGCTGGTCTTCGCCCTGCAGATGCCCCTGCAGTTCGTCGTCTGCCTGCCCGTGCAGCTCGGCCAGGTCCACGCCACCACCGACCTGGGGCCGATCGCCTGGGCCGGCCTGACGCTGGCCGTCATCGGCATCGCCTTCGAGAGCCTCGGCGACTGGCAGCTGATGAAATTCAAGGCCAATCCGGCCAACAACGGCAAGGTGCTGGACACCGGCCTGTGGCGCTACACCCGCCACCCCAACTATTTCGGCGACGCCTGCGCCTGGTGGGGCCTTTATCTGATCGCCGCCGACACCGGCCTGGTGGGCGCGCTCAGCATCGTCGGCCCCGTGCTGATCACCTTCCTGCTCACCAAATGGAGCGGCGTGCCCACCGTCGAGGGCCGCATGCGCCGCAAGCGGCCGGACTACGAGGCCTATGTGGCGCGCACCTCGGGCTTCATTCCGATGCCGCCGAAGAAGGTCGTGGGTTAGGCGCGGTGCCGAACTTGGGCTGATCTGAGCGCTTAGCCGACTTTCAATTCGTCCAATCCATCGCCCAGGTCTTCGACCTTGTTAGCAATCACCACCCGGACGCCCTTGGTGTTTGAATCTTGCAACAGGCATATAAAATGCGTGTCACCATCAAACAACGAAAGCCTATGAATTGATAGAAGTCGCACGATCTTGCGATGCCATTCAACAATTTCGGAAAATTTCTTCTCAGAAGGAGCGTTTCCTGAAAGGATGTTCTTCATATTTCCTTTGTGGAGTACGCCGCCAGTCTTTGCATACAGTGTCTTTAGATCATCCCGGGTAAGGTATGGTTCTGCGACATCTTCAAAATGAGAACGGTTAGGCCCAGTCCTGATCTGATTGTGCGGCTTCGGATAGAAATTCGGGTGAAGCTTCTCCAACTCCGCGCATATCTGATCTGCAGCGTACATTTTTCGGATTTTCGTACTCGAGGTTACGTCGCCATGGGCAGCCAAACAGCCTAGGGCAATCAGCTCGCAGATGAGGCGAAGCTGGAGGTAAGAGAACTCGCGTACCAGCCTGCTATCCAACCCGGTCTTTCCATCGACTGCGTATGCAATCCATTGCATACGCACCTTCGCCTCGCTCATTAGCTCGGCGTAGAGCTGAATTGCTTGCTGCTGATGCTTTGTCGGCACGGGAAGTTGGCCTTCGGTTTCCGCCTGGAATGAGCGGATTTTAAGACCCCAGCATGTCCCGCGGCGCCCACACCGAGTGGGTGCCGCTGCAGATCTTGTGCGGCAGGCGGATGCGGCAGACCGGGCCGGCGGCCAGGTCCTTGGCGTCGATCAGGATGCACTCCGACGTCCCGGCGGTCTCGTCGATGAGGAAGCTGACCAGATAACCGTCATCCTCGTCCACCGCGCCCACGCGCGGGCAGAAGGGCGCCTCGCTGGCATAGACGCCCTCGGGCAGCATGAATTCACTGCTCTGGCCGGTCTTCAGGTCGTGCTTCACGAAGCCCCGGAACAGGAACCAGCCGACCTCGGCGACGGTCGAATAGGCGTACCGGTATTTCCGCCCGGCATAGCGGGCGTTGATCATGCCGAATTCCAGGATGCGGTCGTCGAGATGGCCCTCGGTGGTCTCGCCGGTGACCAGGTTGAAGCGCCAGCGGTGCAGCTTGGGCTTGAACCGGCTCTCGTCGAGATAGGCCATCATGTGCTCGAAGCCGGGCGGCGCGTCCTTGTTGGGCTCGGGCGTCGGATCTTCCTGGAAGTAGCCGTCGAGGACGATCTCGTCGCCCTCCTCATAGGCGTTCAGCCAGTGCAGGACATAGGTCGGCGCGGCCTCGAACCAGCGGATCTCACCACCGTGGCGCGGGACGATGGCGAAGCGCGAGGGGATGCCCTCGTGCAGCCGCACCGCGTGGATGTTCCGCTCCAGCAGCTTGGCGTCCCAGAACACCGGCAGGTCGTTGAGGATCGAGTAGTTGGTGGTGAAGGCCATGTCGTGCGGCAGCCGCGGGCCCGGCAGCGGGATCGGCATATAGGTCTTCAGCCGGTTGTCGGGGCCGACCACGCCATAGTGCATGTAGGGGGCGTGCTTGGAGTAGTTGAAGAACATCAACTCCCCCGTGGCCTCGTCCACCTTGGGATGGGCGCTGATGCCGTCGATGGGCACCCAGCTCTCCAGGCCCTCCTGCTCCAAGGTCAGCGGATCGAGGCGGTAGCCCTCTCCGCACTGGTAGAAGGTCGACAGCGCCTTGCCGGCGTGAACGACGATATCGGTTGAGGAGCTGTCCTTCAGAAAGCCGTGGGCGCCCCAGCCGGGACGCTTGGCCAATTGCACGGGGTCGGCGAGGCCGCCCCACAGGGAGGCGCCGGCTTCCTGCTCGGCTTCGAAGCCGCGGGTGCGCACGAAACGGTTGCGGTAACTGGCCTGGCCGTCCTTGAAGTCGATCTGATGGATCATCCCGTCGCCGTCGAAGGGATGGAAGCGACCCAGCGGTTGCTGCACCTGGTTCTCGGTGTTGCGCAGATAGACGCCGTCGAGGTCGGTGGGGATGGCGCCGAAGGTCACCTCCAGGTCGGTGGCGTTGACCTCCTCATGCAGCGGGGTCCAGGCCCCGTTGAGATAGGGGTGGTTGCTGGGCAGCAGGCTGGTGACGACGGGGGCAAGCCGTTCGACCTTCATGGAATTACGCGTCCTCGGGCAAGCGGCCCTTCTCAGACGGGGCCATCAGCGCACCCTAGCTCCGCGCGCGCGCCCGCGCGAGGGCGCCGTCGGGGCAACCTGCATGCGGGGGCGAAAGCTCGCACCATGCTCGCCGAATTCGACCGCGCCCTGCTGGCCCGGCCGGCGGCTGACCCCGCGGCTGGGAACCTCAGAGGCCCTGAGGACAGCCCGTGAGCATCATCCGGCCGCTATTTCGGGCCTTCCACCCGGCTCAATGAAGAAATTTCGCGGGCGGGTGCGATAAAATGCAGGGCGCTCTGTGTCTGACGTGCTTAACAGCGCCGCAGGCGCCCAACGCCACAGAGTCAGGCCGAATCCCCCAAGAGTCATAGGTCCGCGCGGCGGCGCCCCCTTAGACTCTTGTGGCCGTTCGTTATGACTCTTGGTGAATCACGATTAAGGAACGGCTTGAGTATTCCCGCGATTCATAACTCGGAAAGCTTCACGTAACGATTCAAGAACCCTGCCCTTCTACAAAGGTCACAGAGCAAAAATGCTTGCGGTCACCAAAACGGTGAACGAAACCTAAAAGTGGGGTTTTTTAGATGCCGAATAGCGTCAATACCAACATCGGGGCGATGGTCGCCCTTCAGAACCTAAACCAGACCAGCTCCGAGCTGATGACGGTCCAAAACCGCATCAACACCGGCAAGAAGATCGCTTCGGCGAAGGACAACGGCGCCATCTGGGCCATCGCCCAGAACCAACGCGCCACCTCCGGCTCCCTGAACGCCGTCAAGGACTCCCTGCAGCGCTCGCAGTCGACCGTGGATGTCGCCATCGCCGGCGGGGAAGCCGTCTCCGATCTGCTTCTGCAAATGAAGGAAAAGGCCTTGGCCGCCTCCGACACCAGCCTCGACACCGCCTCGCGGACCGCTCTGAGCGATGACTTCAACGCTCTGCGCGACCAGATCTCCAAGTCGGTGGCAAACGCCACCTTCAACGGCGTGAACATGATCGACGCCGGCGGCACCACCATCGCCGCCCTGGCCAACGACGATGGCACTTCCAAGATCACCGTTCAGGCCCAAGACCTGTCCCTGGCCGGCATCGGCCTGGGCGGCGCGTCGATTTCGACCCAAGCCGCGGCCGAAGCCATGATCGCCACGGTCGGCACCGCCATCTCCACCGTCTCGACAGCCCTCTCGAAGATGGGTACGGGCTCCAAGTCGCTCGGCGCCCACCTGACCTTCGTCGGCAAGCTGCAAGACTCGATCGACGCCGGGGTGGGCAACCTCGTCGACGCCGACCTGGCCAAGGAAAGCGCGCGACTGACCTCGCTGCAGACCAAGCAACAGCTTGGCGTGCAGGCGCTGTCGATCGCCAACAGCTCTTCGTCGGGCCTGCTCAGCCTCTTCCGCTAAGCCCCGACCAGAACTCCAGTCTGCGTACAGGAAGGGAGGTCCCGCACGGGGCCTCCCTTTTTGCTGCGCGCAAGTGAAAGCGCCTTCACCCTTCCCAGGCGGCGCCGCCCCCGATCAGGGCCAGCACCTCGTCGGTGGGCCGGACGTCGCCGAAGCTGCGGTAGACGTTGTAGAGCGTGGCGTTGTGGTCCTGGTCGCGGCGCGCGGCGTTGGCGTCGGCCACCATGATCACCCGCAGGCCCAGGGTGCTGGCGTCGCGGGCCGTGGATTCACAGCAGATATTGGTCAGGGTTCCGGTGACCAGAACGGTGTCGACACCACGCGCCTCCAGCTGGGGCGGCAGGGTGGAGCGGCCGTGAAAGAATGCGCTGGTGGCGGACTTCTCGGCCAGGACATCGCCCTCGTGCACCGTAAACTCATGCCAGAGCCGTTCGGCCAGGCTGCCCTCGCCACCACTGGCCGCATACATGGCGGCGACCTTCTCGCCATAGAATTCGGTGGAGGCGGCCGTCGGCGCGCTGTTGGTGGGCAGGACCCAGGCCACCGTCCCGCCGGCCGCGCGCAGGGCGTCGGCGATGCGGCTGATGTTGGGGACGATTCCGCGGGTATAGGGCAGCTCGTTCAGGAAGAACGGAACCATGTCGATCACCACCAGGGCGGTCCGCGCCGGGACGATGGTCTCATAGGCATGGCGGCGGCCGCGGCGGTCTTCCTGGCGGGCGTATTCGCGCGCCTCGATATGCCAGTCGTGCAGCGGCGATTCCATGTCGTCTCCCCCTGAGCCAAGCAGACATGATTCGCCGCAATGCGAACAGAGCGCGAACGTCAGATGTGAACGAGGGGGAACACCGTCAGCAGGACGGGAAAGCGATGGCACCGCCTCTCAGGCTTGAACTGAGGACCTCCGGTTCCACAAACCGGCGCTCTAACCAACTGAGCTAAGGCGGCGCATCGCGAAGGCGTGTTCTAGTCGGGCGCGGCAGCCGGATCAAGCGCGCGCGACAGCAGGCCGGCGCGAAATCGGCGGCTCCCGGCCAGGGTCTCGCCAGAGGTGAGCCGGAGGTTGAAATCGCCGGAGGATTTGGTCTCCACCTCGGCGATGGCGGCGCGGCTGACCAGGCGCGAACGGTGGACACGGACGAAGCCGGCCAGCCGTCGCTCCATCTGGGCCAGGGAGGCGCGGTGCAGGACGGCGCCCTCTCCGGTATGCAGTTCGACATAGTTGCCGGCCGCCTCCACCCAGCGGATGTCCCCGACCGGCAGGAAGACCCGCCGGGCGCCGTCGCGCACCTCCAGGACGTCGGCCTGCGACGCCGGCGGGATCTGGCGGGCGCGGAACTGCCGCCAGAGGGGGTAGGTGACCAGGGCGCCGGCATAGATCAGCAGGTCCTTGCGCAGCTCATAGGGCCAGTCCGCCAGCGGCCCGAGGGCATGATAGACGCCGCCGACCAGGCCGTAGGCGGCGCTGCGCAGCAGGCCCATGGCGACAACATGGATCAGGGAGAAGGCCAGGCCGCAGGCGATGTGGACCGCGATCCAGGTGAAGGGCCGCCCAAGGCGCGGGGGCCAGCGCTGGATGAGCCACAGCATCCCCGGCAACAGGACCGCCAGGACCAGACCGCTGGACACCTCCCAGACGGTCGGCTCCCACCAGGCGACAGGCTGTCCGAAGCGGGCGCGGTCGTGCAGGACACTGAAGATATCGACGACGATCACCCCGGCGGCGCAGAGCATGAAGAGGCCCATGAACAGCAGGTCACCCCGCCGGTCTCCGCCCCCCGCCCCGCTCAGATCCCGCGTCGCCATGCCGCCAGCATAGCGCAAAGAAAAAGCCCCGGAGGCGAACCTCCGGGGCCAATTCTATTTTGCAGGGGAGCTTAGAGGCTCAGCCCTTGGGAAGGACCCAACGAAGGGGGATACGAACCGTACCGCCTTCAATGGGGGCGCCGTCCAGAGTCTTCGGCTTCATCTTGAAGAGCTTGGAAGCCTTCAAGGTGGAGTCACCGAAGCCGTAGTCCGGCGGATCTTCCGAAACCACCGAGCAGCCCTCGAGCGTGCCCCTGGCGGTGACCGTGCAACTGATCGTCGCGCGGCCTTCGACGTTCATGCGCTGAGCCCGGTCCGGGAAGTACCGGGCCAGATCTTCGGCGTTGGGACGACGCGACCAGTCAGGGTTGCTGATGACCGAGGGGCGCGGAGGCGCCACGGGAGCCGGAGCCGGGGGCTTCGGTTCCTCGATCCGCTTCTCGACCGGCGGAACCGGCAGAGGGGGGATCGTCGGCATGTCAGACGGCACGTTCACCGGAGGCCGCGGTTGCAGCTTCGGCGGCGGCGGCGGCGGCGTGTTCGGCGGCGGAGGCGGCGGCGGAGGCGGCGGCGGGGCGGGCTTGATGATCGCCACGTCCGTCACTTCGTCCGAGTATTCCTTGAACTCCGACTGGAACTTGGCCTTCCAGAGGTAGACGCCGACCACACCGTGGACGACGACGGAGCCGATGATGGCGGCGGTCACCCCGTTGTTGCGCTTCTTGCGAGGCGCATCGAAGGGGTTGTGCCCGGGGTGGGTGATGTCTTCAGCCATGCTCCGCCCCTACTTATCTTCGCCGATCAGCGCCACGCTGTAAAACCCGTTGTCCTGGAGCTGGTTCATCACGCCCATGAAGTCCCCGTAGAGGACCCCTTTGTCGGCGCGGATGAAGATCCGCTCTTTCTCCGGGTTACGCTTGTTGCCGATATTCTTCCGCAGGTCGTCACCCAGGGTCGCGATTTCAGAGGGAACGTCCCCAATGAAGAGACGACCGGATTCCTGGATGGATATGTAGACCGGCTTGGGAGGGTTGGTAGACGGCGGAGCCACCGCGTCGGGAAGTGCGACCTTCACCGTTACGGCGGCCATGGGTGCCGCCACCATGAAGATGATCAGGAGGACCAGCATGACGTCCACGAAGGGCGTCACATTGATCTCGCTGTTCGCATCCACGGCGTACCTGCCACCCCCAGAACCTGAGAGTTTGGCGCCCATGGTGCTTAGGCCCCTTTGTCGAGGTGCCGGGAGATGCCGTTCATCAGCTCAGCCACGAACCCTTCCGTACGCGCACCGTAAGCGGAGATGCGGGTCTGGAAGTAGTTGTAGAAGATAACCGACGGGATGGCGGCGAACAGGCCGATACCAGTGGCGAGCAGCGCCTCGGCGATGCCGGGGGCGACGACGGCCAGGTTGGTGGTGTTGGTGTTCGCGATCCCGATGAAGGAGGTCATGATCCCGTAGACGGTGCCGAACAGGCCGATGAACGGACCGGACGAACCGACCGAGGCCAGGAACTGCATGCCGCTGGAGAGACGACCACCGAGCGACGCCTGGACGGCGGCGACGGCGTTCTCGGCGCGGTGGAGCACCGCGTCACGGTGAGCACCGGAAACGGCCAGACCGGCTTGGCGCGACAGTTCGACTTCTTGGGCGGCCGCGGCGGCCATATCGGCCAGCGGGTTGCCTTCGAATTCGTCTGACATGCCGATGCGGCCCATGTCGTTGATGGTCTTGGCGCTGCGGAAGGCTTCGAGGAAGCGGTCCGTTTGGCGGTTCAGGGAGCCATACTCAAGCAGCTTGGTGACCAGCAGGGTCCACGAGAAGATGGAGCAGAGCACCAGGCCGATCATGACCACCTTGACGACCGCGCCGGCGTCCATGGCCATTTGGATGACGCTGAGCTTGCCAGCGTGTTCCATTTGGGGCGGGGCGGCTTCTTCGGCGGGAGCGGCTTCAGCGGCGGGAGCCGCGGGAGCGGCGTCAGCCGGAGTTGCAGCGGGAGCGGCGGCGTCAGCGGCAGGTGCGGCCGGTGCGGCGGCATCCTGCGCGAACGCCGGCGCGCTCGTCATCAGCACCAAGGCGCCGAAGAGAGCGATGAAAGGAGTCGTTCGTTTGTTGTCGAGCATCTGTCGCCAGTTCCTGATTGGTCTAGCACGTTTGGACCGAGGGTCGTCGCGCGAGAGCGTCTCCACCCCAATTGAAATTGCCCGCAGTCCCTCGCGTAACCACGAGAGGAACGACGGAGCCGCTATCGCTGCGCCCGACCCGTAACCCGTGTCGCCAGCTGGCGACGGTCGTGTTCCGGAGGCGGGAGCGACCTCGCCTGCCCCGAGGGGAAGTTGAAGTCTTACCGCTATGTTAGACGTGCGGCAGGGGTGCTTTGGCAACCCCTTTTCCAAGCGTCAAGGGCCCTTACCGCCAAGCTCAACCATACAGGTGCATTGGGAGATACGGTATTGCTGCACCGCACAACGTGATCAGCAAGTATTCCTGATCGTTTTTCTACTAGCGAGGGAATTTCTACGCTGCAATGCAGCATTTTCGACGGAACGCCGGTCTTGAAATAACACGGTCGCCGAACAGCCCGGAGGCCCTCACGCCTGATTTTCGGTCAGGTCGCGGTACAAGGCGGCAAATGGGAGAGTGGGGCTCGGGCGTCAAGGCGCCGACGTCCGACTCGGCGGCGGAACTCGCCGGACATGGCGTCGCGGCCACAGTCGAGGCCGCCGAAGCTGCGGGCGGCCATGGAGAGGTGGCGAAGGCCCCCTGCCCGTCCGGGACAGGAGGCCGCCAGTCTAGAAGCTGTAGGTGACGCCCGCGCGAACCGTGCGCCCCGGCAGGGGGGCGATGTCCTTCAGGAAGGAGGTGTGTTCGCGCGCCTGCTCGTTGGTCAGGTTGCGGCCGTCGAGGAAGACCTTGACGTCCTGATCGGCCAGCGGGCGGTACGAGACCCGGGCGCTCAGCAAGGTATAGGCGTCCGTCGTTAGCTCGAAGGCGCTGAGGCGATCCTGCTCGGCGACGTAGCGGACCTCCACCTGGCCCTCCAGGCGGGGCGCAGTCCACACGACGCGTCCAGTCACCGAATAAGGCGGGATGCGCGCGGGCGGCCCGGCGTCGGTCTGGCCATGGACGTAGTCGTATGAGCCCTCGAGGGCCAGGACGCCGTCGCCGTGGCGCCAGACATCGTAGGTCCCCTCCAACTCGCCGCCGTAGAACCGGGCGTCGGACTGGATGAAGCGCACCACCGGCAGTTCGCCGGCGGGGTCGAGAACCCCGGCGTCGTCCACCAGGTCGCCGGTCCGCGCCTCGTCGATGAAGCCCGTGTAGTCGGCGCTGTAGATGTGAGCCTCGATCTTGCCGTTGGCGCCGGTCCAGCGGAGCGTCGCCTCCAGGGACGTGACCTGCTCGGCGTCCAGGGTTGGGTCGCCGATCTCATAGGACCCCGTGCCGCCGTGCGGCCCGTCGGCGAAGAGCTCGAACTCGGTGGGGGCGCGGGCGTTGTGGGCCAGGCTGAGGCCCAGGAACCAGTCGCTGGCCGGCCGCCAGAACACCGAGACCGAGACCGAGGCGTTGGTGAAGTCCTGCTTGCCCGCAGCCGCGGCCCAGTTGACCCCATAACCGGCGGCGGCGTCGCTGGTGGGGCGACCGGTCAGCTTGGCGTCCAGGGTGCGGGTGTCGATCCGCAGACCGCCCTCCACGCCCCAGCCGTCACGGTCGAGGCGCTGGAGGACGAAGGCGCCCACCTCGCTGATCTCGACCGGAGGAATGAAGGCCTCGCCGCCGAGCGCCTCGAAGTCGCGCCCCAGGATCTGGACGCCCACCGCGCCCTTCCAGCCATCATGTTCACGCTGAACCAGTTCAAGGCGGCCCTCGGCGCCCTTGGACAGGAAAGTGGTTCCGACCGCGCCGCCGTCGACCGCGATCTCCTGGTGCTCGTAATCGGCATAGCCCACGGAGACACGGGCCTTGTCGAAGGGGCCCAGATCCAGCGCCGTTTCGCCTCGCAGGTCGTAGCGGGTCTGCTTGAGGTCAATGAAGACCGGCCCCTCTTCGGGCGGCGGGCCGACCTGAACGATCTGCGCGAACGGCACGCCATAGCTGGTCTCGGTGCGCTTGACCGACGCGCCGATGTATCCGGCGGCCCCGACGTAGGAGAGGCCGGCCCCATAGGCGGTCAGATCCACGGCCGTGTTGCGGACCACGCGGTCGGCCAGCGCCGTGACGCCGTTGGCGGCCTCATACCTGGAAGAGACCGGATTGACCGGGGCGTCGTAGTCCCCGCTCTCACGACGGACGGCGTCCAGGGCCACGACCCAGGGGCCCTTCCCCGCCTTCAGGCCGGCGGAGACCGAATAGCTGTCGTCCACCGAACCATAGGAGGCGCCGACATGGCCGTCGGCGCCGCCGCTGGCCGGCGTCGAGGGCACGCGCTCGTCGAGCATGTTGACCACCCCGCCGATGGCCGAGCCGCCATGGGCCAGGGTCGAAGGGCCGCGCAGGATCTCGATCCGTGACGCCTCGCCCGGATCGGAGGCTACCGCGTGGTCGGGGGACAGGGAGCTGGCGTCCACCAGGCCGACCCCGTTCTGCAGGATCATGACCCGCGGGCCCGACAGGCCGCGGATGATCGGGCGGCTGGCGCCGGGGCTGTAGGCGGTGGAGCGTATGCCCGGCATGCCGTTCAGCAGGTCGCCGATCCCCACCGGCGCCGCGGTGGCCAGATGTTCCTGGGTGATGATGTTGATGTGGGTGGTGGCGCTGTCGAGGGAGACGGCATAGGGCGCGCCGGTGACCACCAGCTCCGAAACCGTGGGGGCGCCGGCATCGTCGGCCAGGGCCTGACCGGCACAGAGAGCAGACATGCCGACGGCGGCGAGGAGAAGCGTTTTGGCGCGCATGCGGGAACCCCTGGAAGCAATTCCGGAGTCCACTATGTTATATCATAACATCTCTCAAGCGATTTCGATTTGGCGCCTTGAGATGTCCGGCGACGCCGCCGTTCCGAGCAGGCGCCGCCTCATATTCACCCCCGCCGCGCCACCCGCGTGAGGTAATCCTTTCGATTGAGGGGGTTGTTGTCGGTGCGCGGCCGGGTCGGGATCTCGCCGCGGACAGGCCGGTAGTGATCGAAGGCGGCCGTCAGTACCCCCTCCCCGCGCGTCAGGCCCGGCAACTGCTGTTGCAGGTCGTGGATCCGGGCGGCGGATATGTCACCCTCCAGCCAGCAGGCGCCCCCACGCATCTCTGGCACCCCCGCCGAGGCGCCCAGCCTGGCCAGGACCGGAAGTATGGGCCCCAGCAGGTCGGCGGGGAGCTCCAGGCCGAACCGGTGGACCGGCTCGCAGACCTGGACGCCAGCCCGCTTCAAGGCGGCCATCAGCACCAGGGGCGTGAGGTTGCGATGCTCGGAGGGCGTGCTGGTGGCCCAGTCCCGGTAGCGGATGCCGTGGGTCATGGTCACCTTGCAGTCGGTCACCCGCCAGCCGTGAAGGCCCTGGCCCAGGGTCTCGCGCACGCTCTCCTCCACCGCCTTGTGGAACGAGAGCGGCAAGGAGCCGAACTCGACCTCAAGCTGGAACGCCACCCCGCTGTCCAGCGGCGCCGGCTCGACCCGCAGGCCGATGGTGGCGATGAAGGGATAGGGGGCCTGCTCGATGGCGGTTCCCACGCCGACCGGCCGCTCCACGCAGATCATACGGGTCTCGCGGAACGCCGCCTCGACTCCGTAGTCTTGAGCCAGGGTCTCGCCGATCACCTCCTTCTGCACCTCGCCATAGAGAGAGACGAAGATCTCCTGGCGCTCATCATCCTGACGCAGGTTGATCAGAGGATCCTGCTCGGCGAGCTGGATGAGGGCGGCATGAAGCGCGCGCCGGTCCTCGGGACGGCGCGAATAGATCACCGTCTCCAGGGTGGGCGGAGCGAAGTGGTGACGGGGCCCATCCGCTCGTGGGGCGCCGATGGCGTCGCCGATCTGGATGCCGGCCAGACCCCACAGCTTGGCGATCTGCCCGGCGACGGCGGTGTCCCGGGGGACGGCCGGCCCCCGGTCGAAGACCTGGAGGCTGGTGAGCTTGGCGCTGCCACCCTGGCCGAACGCCAGCCGATCGCGCACATGCAGCGCGCCGGAGAACAGGCGGGCATAGGCGATCTTCTCCCCGGCCGGACCGCGCTCCACCTTGAACACCGTGCCGGAGACCGGCGCCTCGGCGTCCCCCTCGGTGGCGGGCAGCAGGGTGATGATCGCGGCCATCAGATCGTCCACGCCGGCGCCGGTGATGGCCGAGCCCAGGAAGACCGGATGCGCCCTTCCCTGACGCGTCTGACGCTTCAAAGCCTTGCGAAGCCGCCCGTAGGACAGGCCGTCCCCCTCCAGATAGGCCGCCAGCAGCGTGTCGTCCTGCCCGGCCAGGCGATCGGACAGACGCTCGGCGTCGGAGGGGCCGAAAGGCGCGAAGGCCGCGTCTCGTTCGCCGGCCCCCTGCGCCAGCCCCATGGGCACGATGGCTGGGGTCAGGCGTTCGGCTATGCCCCGCAGCACCCGGTCGGGGTCCGCGCCGCGCCGGTCGATCTTGTTGATGAAGATCAGGGTGGGGATGCGCAGCCTTTGCAGGGTTCGCATCAGCACCCGGGTCTGGGCCTGGACGCCCTCCACGGCCGAGACCACCAGCACCGCGCCGTCCAGGACGCTCAGCACCCGCTCCACCTCGGCGATGAAATCCGGGTGGCCGGGGGTGTCGATCAGATTGACCGCCACATCGCCCATCACGAAGGACGCCACCGCGGCCTTGATGGTGATGCCGCGCCGCCGCTCCTGATCGAGCGAGTCGGTCTGGGTGTTTCCGCCGTCGACGCTGCCGATCTCGTCGATGACGCCGGCGCCGTAGAGCAGCCGTTCTGTCAGGCTCGTCTTACCGGCGTCGACATGCGCCAGGATTCCCAAGTTCAACGTACGCATTCCGCCCCATGTCCTCTTGAAGGGTCATTCCCGTCTCGATGGTCATGAAGGGTCGGCGCATGGGTCTCTCCTTGGGGCGGTAGCCTCGCAGCGAGTACAGATCACCCCGTTCTCCGGGGCAACCGGAATCTTGGCTAGGGCATCCGGCCGGTGCTGGCCTCCACGACGGCGAGCGCCGTGAGGTTGACGATCCCCCGGGCGGTGACGCTGGGGGGCAGGACGTGGACCGGCTTGGACATGCCCAGCAGCATCGGCCCGACCAGCAGAGCGTTGGTCGAGGCCTGGAGAAGCGTCAGGCTGATATTGGCCGCGTCCAGGTTGGGCATGACCAGCAGGTTGGCCGCGCCCTTCAGCCGGGAATCGCTGACCAGCCGGTTGCGCTGATACTCCAGCAGGGCGGCGTCGGCGTGCATCTCGCCGTCCACCTCCAGCTCCGGCGCCTGGACGCGCAGCAGGGCCAGGGCCTGACGCATCTTCCGCGCGCTGGGGGAATTGGACGCCCCGAAGCTGGAATGGGAGAGCAGCGCCGCCTTGGGCTCGAGACCGAAGCCGCGCACCGTGTCGGCGGCCAACAGAGTCATCTCGGCGATCTGCTCGGCGGTGGGATCGGGGTTCATATGCGTGTCGCAGATGAACAGCACGCCCTCCCGGGTGATCAGGGCCGACAGCGCGTGAATGCGATCGACGCCCGGCCGGCGCGCGATGATCGGCATGACGTAGGTCATGTGCTGCCACCAGTCTCCCGACCCGCCGCAGAGCGCGGCGTCGACCTGGCCGCTTTCCAGCAGCATGGCGGCGGTGACGGTGGGACGGCGCTCGACCCGGCGCGCGGCGGCGGCCGGCGGCGCGCCCCTACGGCTGACCAGGCTCTGATAGCGGGCGGTCAGGGGCGCGAAGATCTCGTGGTCCTGGTTGGGGTCGAGGATCTCGATGTGGGTGTCGAGCTTCATGCGCAGGCCCAGTGCGGCGATGCGCGCCAGGATCACCTCGCGGCGGCCCACCAGGACGGGCCGCGCCAGCCCCTCGTCCACCACCGTCTGCACGGCGCGCAGGACACGGTCGTCCTCGCCCTCGGCATAGGCGACCTTCTTGGTGGCCTTGCGGGCGGCGTCGAAGATCGGCCGCATCAGCTGGCCCGAGCGGTAGACGAAGCGCTCCAGCTGGGTGCGGTAGGCGGCGAAGTCGGCGATGGGCCGCCGCGCGACCCCGGTCTCCATGGCCGCCCTGGCCACGGCCGGCGCGATCTGCAGGATCAGGCGCGGGTCGAAGGGCTTGGGGATGATGTACTCGCGCCCGAACAGCGGCGCGGCCCCGCCATAGGCGGCGGCCACCACTTCCGACGCCTCGGCGCGCGCGAGTGAGGCGATGGCCTCGACGGCGGCCAGTTTCATGGCCTCATTGATCTCACTGGCCCCGACATCCAGGGCGCCCCGAAACACGAAGGGGAAGCAGAGGACGTTGTTGACCTGGTTGGGATAGTCGCTGCGGCCCGTGGCGACGATGGCGTCGGGCCGGGCGGCGGCCACCAGCTCGGGCAGGATCTCCGGCTCGGGATTGGCCATGGCCAGGATCAGCGGATTGGGCGCCAGCAGGGGCAGCCACTCGGCCTTGAACACCCGGGGCGCCGACAGCCCCAGGAACACGTCGGCGCCCGACAGCACCTCCGGCAGGGTCCGGGCGTCGGTCGCCCGCGCATAGGCGGCCATGTTGGGCGGCATGTCGGGCTCGCGGCCCTGATAGACCACGCCCTTGATGTCGGTGAGCGTGATGTTCTCGGGCTTCAGCCCCATCGCCACCAGCAGGTCGACGCAGGCGAGCGCCGCGGCCCCGGCGCCGGAGGTCACCAGCTTGATCTCGGCGAGCGTCTTACCCTGCAGCACCAGGGCGTTGCGGACGGCGGCGGCGCAGACGATGGCGGTGCCGTGCTGGTCGTCGTGGAAGACCGGGATGTTCATCCGCTGGCGCAGGGCGCGCTCGATGGCGAAGCACTCCGGCGCCTTGATGTCCTCCAGGTTGATGCCCCCGAAGGTGGGCTCCAGCGAGGCGACGATGTCGACGAAGCGGTCAGGGTCCAGCGCGTCGACCTCAAGGTCGAAGACGTCGATGCCGGCGAACTTCTTGAAGAGCACCGCCTTGCCCTCCATCACCGGCTTGCTGGCCAGCGGGCCGATATTGCCCAGGCCCAGGACCGCCGTGCCGTTGGAGATCACCGCCACCAGGTTGGCGCGCGCGGTATAGTCGTCGGCGGCGGCCGGATCGGCGACGATCGCCTCGCAGGCCGCGGCCACGCCGGGCGAATAGGCCAGCGCCAGATCACGCTGGGTGTCCATCCGCTTGGTAGGCTCCACCGACAGCTTCCCCGGCCGGGGAAGGCGGTGATAGTCCAGCGCGGCCTTGCGGAAGTCGTCGTCCATGATCGTCAGGTCTCCTGGAGAGACCTCTGGGACGATGCGGCGGCATCTTCAAGGCCTACGAGGCCCCAAGGGGTGCGTAATGATGTTCTGAGGGAAGTGGTGCCTGGGGGCGGATTCGAACCACCGACACGTGGATTTTCAATCCACTGCTCTACCAACTGAGCTACCCAGGCCCGGAGCCTTCTTCAATGAAAAAGGCTCGGAATTCTTAGTTGGAGCGCGACGGTCGCCTGAACCGGTATCCACTTCAGGCTGTCACGCTCCGTGCCCCGCCTTCGCGGGAGCCGCGTCTATAAAAGAGGGTCGGGGCGGTGTCCAGCGAGGAGCATCAATTCCCGTCATCCTCGTCGTGGAGGCTGTCGGCCTCGTCCTCCTCCACCGGAATCGCATAGCTCCCCACCAGCCAGCGCTGCAGGTCCACGTCGGAACAGCGGCGCGAGCAGAAGGGCCGGTACTCCACCGAGCCGGGCTTCTTGCAGATGGGACAGGGGGCGGCGGTCATCGCACGTCCAGCCGGTCGCGGGGCCCGTCGGGGTTGGTCTCGATGACGAACCGGGCGCCGATGCGCGAGGCGAGAGTCTCGGCATGGGGCTTGGCCGCCTTGGCCACCGAGGGCGCGCAGGTGGCCACCAGCCGTCCGCCCGGATCGCTGGCGGCGGCGGCCTCCAGGCGGCGGATCAGGCGCAGGGCCAGGGTCAGGTCCGAAAGCCCCCCTGCCCCGTCGCCCAGGATATCGCGGATGGCGCGGCCCCGGCGCGGCACGGTCATCTCCATGGTGCCGAAGCGGCCCACCGGGCCGATGGCGACGCCGGGATTGTCGGGGGCGAAGGCGGTGCGGGCGGCCGTCAGCAGGGCGTTGCCGTCATGGCCGCGCCCCACCAGGTCGATGACCACGATGCCGCCCAGGCCCTTCAGCCGCAGCAGACGGGCGGATTCGGCCAGGGCCGTGTGATTGGCCTGCCGGGTGACGCGCTTGACGTCCTGGCCCTTGCGCTCCCCCACATCGACGTCGATGGCCACCAGGGCGCGGGTCGGCTCGATGGCCAGGTCGCCGCCGCCGGGCAGCGGATGGAAGGTCTCCAGGGCCTCGGCCTCGGCGGCGTCAGCCATGGCGCGCGCCTCGCGGCCCTCGATGATCGTGGTGTCGCGGGCGAAGAAGGTGAGTTGCTCGGCGATGTCCGGCGCGGCGGCCAGCAGGCGCGGCTTGCCCTCCGCCGGGCCGATCAGGCGCACGGTGGCCAGCTTGCCGTCGCGGGGCTCGCTGCGGATCTCCACCTCGATCGCCTGGCCCTCGACGGGGCGGGCGTCCGGCTTGAAGCTCATCAGGGCCTCGACGCCGCCGAGGTCGATGAAGGCCGAGGCGAAGGCCGGCTCCACCTTACGCACCCGGCCCACCAGCCGCGCGCCCAGTTGGGTCAGCGGGCCGTCGCCGTCGCGGGCGATCAGCAGGCGTTCCGGCGCGCCGTCCAGCGTGACGACCCCGCGGGTCTCGCCGATTCCGCGGTCCAGGTAGAGCTTCCTCACGCTCATGGCCGCACGTATCCCAAGCCGGTCAGCAGGTTCAGCGTCTCGTAGAGCGGCAGGCCGACCACGGCGGGATAGGAGCCCTGCAGCGACATCACGAAGGCGCCGGCCCGGCCCTGGATGGCGTAGCCACCGGCCTTGCCGATCCCCTCGCCGCTGGCGAGATAGGCCGCGATCTCGGCCAGCGTCAGACGCTTGACGTGCAGGCGGCTCTCCACCAGCCGGCTGGCGACCCGGCCGTCCGGCGCCTGCAGCGCCACGGCGGTCAGCACCTTGTGAGCCCGGCCCGACAGCAGCTCCAGGCAGGCGCGGCCCTGCGCCTCGGTCTCCACCTTGGGCAGGACGCGGCGGCCCACCGCCACCACCGTGTCGGCGGCCAGCACATAGGCGTCCGGCTGCCCGGCGGCGACCTTGGCCGCCTTGGCCACGGCCAGCCGCAGCGCCAGCAGGCGCGGCGTCTCGTTGGGAAGTGGGGTTTCGTCGATCTCGGCGGCCACGACGGCGTCCGGTTTGAGATCGATCTGAGCCAGAAGATCGAGCCGCCTGGGGCTCGCGGAGGCCAGCACCAGGCGCGGCGTCGTCATCGGGAGCGAACGCCCGCTAGCGGACGCGGAAGGTGATGCGGCCCTTGGTCAGGTCGTAGGGGGTCATCTCCACCAGGACCTTGTCACCGGCCGAAACCCGGATGCGGTTCTTGCGCATCTTGCCGGCGGTGTGAGCGATGATCTCGTGATCATTCTCGAGCTTCACGCGGAAGGTCGCGTTGGGCAGGACTTCACTGACCGTGCCCGGAAACTCCAAAAGTTCTTCTTTAGCCATGCAGGCTCCAAATAGACGCCGATAAAAGTCGAACGGCCCACGCCTGAATCGGGGGGCGCGAGCCGTGGGAGAGGCCTCTATCATAACGCGGAGCCCGCCGCACGGTCGGAAAACACATGGTCTGCGCCGCTGACGGAGCGCTTCGGAGGCGCCTAGCGCGGAAACCGCTGGGCGATGTGGGCGGCGAGCGTGTCGCGCACCTCGCGATAGGCCGCCAGCCGCGCCTCTCGCGAGCCCTCCACCAGGGTGGGGTCGAAGGTCGGCCAGTATTCGATCTCCGCCGCCCTTCCCCGTGTCATCTCCACCGCGCGGTGCTGCGACTCCGGAGTGAGCGAGATGACCAGGTCGAAGGACGAATCCTCCAGGTCGTCGAAGGTCTTGGGCTGATGGCTGGCCAGATCGACGCTGAGTTCGGCCATCACCGCCTCGACGAAGGGATCGGCCCCGTCGGCCTCATCCCGCTTCAGACCGCAGCTGTCGACATAGACACGATCGCCCAGGGCGCGCTTCATCAGCGCCTCGGCCATGGGTGAGCGCACACGGTTGAAATTGCAGGCGAAGAGCACCGCGCCGGGCAACGGCGGGGCGGACGGGTCAGCGGCCATCGAACCTAGCCCCGCCAGTGCAGGGCGCACATCAGGGTGAAGAGCCGCCGCGCGGTGTCGAGATCGGTCTCGATCTTTCCGCTGAGCCGCGTGCGCAACAGGGTTGAGGCCTCGTTGTGCAGGCCGCGCCGGCCCATGTCCAAGGCCTCGATCTGCGACGGCGTCGAATTGCGGATCGCCTGATAATAGCTCTCGCAGATCAGGAAGTAGTCCTTGATCAACGGCCGGAACGGCGACAGCGAAAGGATGTGCCGCCGCTGGTAATCCGGGCCGGTCACGTCGAGGACCAGGCGGTTCTCCACCAGCCCCATCTTCAGGTCATAGGGACCGCCCTCGGCGCCCTCGGGATGGAAATAGTTCTCCTCCAGCAGATCGAAGATGGCGATCTGCCGCTCCTGCTCCTGGTCGCGCGAAACCGCGGCGAGGGATTCCTCGTCGATCTCCACGGTCTTCAGGCGGTGCTTGCTGCGGTCTTCGTCGGCCATGGCGGTCGAAAGGAGGAACTGATGAGCGAGGTTTATTGCAAACCAACCCCTAACGTCATCCTCCCGATCGCGGGTCATAAAAAATCACCCGGCGCTGGGGGCGCCGGGTGAAGTCGGTTCGGGAAGGAACCTCGGTAAGGCTTAGTAGCCGTAAGACGCGTACTGGTGGCCGACGGGCTGGGCGTAGCGGCCGCTGACATAGCCGACCCCGACGCCGTTCTGGCCCACCAGGATCCAGTCGGTCCCGCGCACCCGGGCCAGGGCCTGGAAGCGCTCACCGGCGCGCAGCGAACCCACCTTGCGGCCCGAGGTGGACGGCGCGCCCCGCAGGTTCAGATTGCTGCTGGCGGCGAAGGTTCCACCGTCCCGCACGTACCTGGCCGGAGAGATGTCGCCCGACAGACGGTAGCCTGAGTGGCTGTAGGTGGCCGGCTGGGCAGGCTGATAGGTCGGACCGTAGCCGTAGGCGTTCTGAGCCTGATCCGTCCGCTGCATCTTGCAGCCGACGTAAGAGCCGGTGGCGCCGCCGACCACCGCGCCGATGGCGGTGCCCGTGCCGCGGTCGTTCTTGGCCAGGTTCGAACCGGCCACGGCCCCCAGCAGGGCGCCGATCAGCGCGCCGCCGACCTGCTTGTTGCCAGGCGCGTCGCAGCCGACCACGGGGCTGAGGCGGGTCTGGGCCGAGGCGCCCGAGGCGGCGCCGAGCGTGAGAGCGGCGGCCATCGTCGCAACGGCCGCGCTGCGGATCAGCTTGGAATTGGTTTGCATGGCGTGGTCTCCGTCTTTGAATGTGTCCGAAGCCTCGTCGGCTCCGATGACCACACCCTAGAGGGTCGACCCTGAACGGGCGCCCGGACGCCCCTGTTAGCTACCGTTCAGCTTCGGCCGCGGTCTAAATCCTAGCCCTGACCTAGCCGTATCGCCGCCGAACGGGCGTGGGCGGGCAACCCCTCGGCGTCGGCCAGCGCCACGGTGGGCGGTCCCAGGATCGCGAACGCCGCCTCGTCGCACTTCACGATCGAGGTGCGCTTGATGAAGTCGTACAGCGACAGCCCTGACGAGAACCGCGCCGCCCGGCTGGTGGGCAGGACGTGGTTGGAGCCGGCCACATAGTCGCCGATCGCCTCCGGCGCATGCCGGCCCAGGAAGATGGCCCCGGCGTGCCGCACGCGGTCGGCCAGAGCCTCCGGCGCGTCCAGGGCGAACTCGACGTGCTCGGGCGCGATCAGGTTCACCAGGCGCGGCGACTCCTCCAGCGGCGCGATGATCACCGCCCCGTGGTTGCGCAACGACACCGTCGCGTCGTCGCGAGTCTCCAGGCTCCCCAGCTGCAGCGCGATCTGCGCCTCGACGGCGTCGGCGAAGGCCTCGTCGTCGGTGATCAGGATCGACTGCGCCGCCGGATCGTGTTCGGCCTGGGACAGCAGGTCGGCGGCGATCCAGTCGGGCCGGCTGCCGGCGTCCGACACCACCACGATCTCGGAAGGCCCGGCCAGGGCGTCGATGCCCACGGTGCCATAGACCCTGCGCTTGGCGGCCGTGACGAAGGCGTTGCCCGGCCCCACGATCTTGTCCACCGGCAGGATCGGTCCCGCGCCATAGGCCAGGGCGGCGACGGCCTGCGCCCCGCCGACCCGCCAGATCTCGGTGATCCCGGCTTCCTTGGCCGCCGCCAGCACCGCAGGCTGCAGCCGGCCGGGCGGCGTCACCATGGCGATCCGTTCCACCCCGGCGGCGGCGGCCGGCACGGCGTTCATCAGCACGGTGGAGGGATAGGCGGCGCGGCCGCCGGGCACATAGATTCCAACGGCCTCCAGCGGCGTCCAGCGCCAGCCCAGTTCGACCCCGGACTCGTCCTTGAACCACTGGTCGGCGGGCCGCTGCCGCTCGTGATAGGTGCGGATGCGCCTGGCGGCGAAGGCGATGGCCTCGCGCACCTCGGGCGAACATTGCGCCGCGCCCTCGTCGATCTCCTGCGCCGTGACCCGGATGTTGTCGGCGCTGACAGTGGCCCGGTCGAATTGGCGGCCAAAGCGCAGCACCGCCTCCAGCCCCTCGGCCCGGACGGCCAGGAGAATGTCGCGGACGAGGACGTCGACCTCCTCGGGCGTCTCACGACGTTCATCGACAAAGGCGGCGAAGGCGGCCTCGAAGCTGGGATCGGAAAAACGGAAACGGCGCATGGGCGCTCTTTAGCGGCGCCAGCGCGTCCGCGCTACGCCTTGTCAGGCTTCGTGAGCGGGAGTCCTCGGCGTCGCCCAGGGCGCGGAGATATCGGCCAGCACCGCGTCGATGCACTCCACGGCGATCCGCAGGTCGCCGCCACCGGCGAAACTCAGGGTGATCATGCCGCCAGGCGCCTCGCCGGGCTCAAACTCCAGGGTCAGCAGCTCGATCACCGCCGACTTTGCGCCGCGCCGCAGATTGCGCGCCTGCACCCCCAGCACCGAGCCGATCTGCAGGGCCGAGCGCACCCGCTCGCCGCCCTTGCCTTCCCAGCGATAGCGGTTGAAGGCCACCGTCACCCGACGCGCGCGGCTCTCCACCGCGATGTCGCCGATCTTGGCCACGGCGTCCTGCAGGGCCGCCGAGATGACCGCGAGGTCCTCCGCGTCTTCCGCCAGCAGGTGAAGCAGGTCGCTCATCTCAATTTCCTGGTTTGTCCGAGGCGACGGCGGCTCATCCGGACAGGCGTTCGCTCTTCTAACGGTCAGGCCGATCTTACGAAAGCCGCGCGGCGACTTAATCCTCGTCGGGTTTCGCGGGCGGCGGCGGGCGGTCGGGCGCCTTGCGGCGGCGCAGGTTGGCGCGCAGGGCCTGGGCCAGTTGCGCCTCACGCTCCGCCGACTTCGGTTTGCCGGATTTGTCCATGTCGCAAGGGGTGCGGCGACCGGTCCGGCCCGTCAAGTTGTCTTCGCGCGCATTTAAGGCTTCACGCGGCCCCCGACGTTGGCTATAGCCCGCCCTCGCCTTTTCGCCGTTGTAGCTCAGAGGTAGAGCGCATCCTTGGTAAGGCTGAGGTCCAGGGTTCGAATCCCTGCAACGGCACCACTAAAAACCCTTGCGGTGCAAGGGAGGGGACGGAACGCACCAGCGCTCCGTCCCTTTGTTTTTGCGGCTCGCGCCTGATCTCAAGGTCGGGCCGTTTCAGGCTTGCAGGCCAGCACGGCTGTTCCTCCCGTCACTTGATCGCGAATAGCCTGCCGTCCGGCCTCGGAAAGCGTCCCACAATAGAGATCGACGCCGAGCTTGAGTCCCTGTTGCGGCGTCATCCCCGCACAGCCGCAAAGCGTCACGGCCGCCAAGGCCACGAGAATTGTCTTCATCGATCATTCCTGAGGTTGCGAGCGATCGTCGCTCATATATACATCCGGGTAATATTCATGAGCCGACGAGACGCCGGATGGACCAGCCCGCCACCTTCACCGCCTTCGCCGGCCACCAGGGCCTGGCCACCGGTCCCCTTCAGGCGGTCGCCGTCGCCGCGAAGGCCGCGCACGACCAGGCTCAGGAGCCGATCCTGGTCTTCGACGACGCCACGGGCCGCACGGTGGAGCTGGATTTCCGAGGCTCGCCCGAAGACGTCCTGGCGCGGCTTTCCACCACCGACTCGCCGCCCAAGCCGGGCCGCGGACGCCCCAAGCTCGGCGTCACCGCCCGCGAGGTGACCCTGCTCCCCCGCCGAAACTGCGCGACGCCGTCAAGAACAAAATAGGAACATTTGAGGCCTGACGATCCTCTCAAATCCGCTCATCCCGGCGACCCGTAGGGCGGCGCGAAGCAGTCAAGGCCGGGACCCAGATTCATCAGCAGCCTTCAGGATCATCGCGCGGGTTGTGACCTCCGACCTGGATCCCGGCCTTCGCCGGGACGAGCGGTGGGCTTGGCGTCACCGCCCCCATTGCCTTGCCTCCCGCCCCGCCCTACCCCTGCCGCCAACAAGACACAGCGGGACGGAGACCAAGCCATGGACGTGAAGGGCAAGATCGTTGTCGTGACCGGCGCCGCCGAGGGGATCGGCGCGGCGCTCGCCCGACGCTTCGCCGCCGAGGGCGCGGCCCACGTCGCCGTCGTCGACCGCAACGCCGAGGGCGCGAAAGCCGTCGCCGCCGAGATCGGCGGGACCGCCTATACCGTCGACGTGTCCGACGGCGCCCAGGTCGCCGCCATGGTGGCCGCCGTCGAGGCCGCCCACGGCGCCATCGACCTCTTCTGCGCCAATGCCGGCGTCGGCGACGGCGATCCGGACCGCGAGAACGCGGTCTCCTCCCCCGACGCCGTCTGGGCCCGCGCCTGGGGGGTCAATGTCATGGCCCACGTCCACGCCGCCCGCGCCGTCCTGCCCGGCATGATCGCCCGCGGCGAAGGCTACCTGCTCAACACCGTCTCAGCGGCGGGCCTGCTGTCGCAGATCGGCGGCGCGGTCTATTCGACCACCAAGCACGCCGCCGTCGGCCTCGCCGAAAGCCTCGCCATCACCCACGGCGACCAGGGCATCAAGGTCTCCATCCTCTGCCCGCAAGGCGTCGACACCGCCATGCTGCGGGCCGGCGGCTCCGGCTCCCCCCAGAGCCTGGACGGCGTGCTGACCCCCGACGAAGTCGCCGGCCACGTGGTCGAGGGCCTGGCCGCCGAACGCTTCCTGATCCTGCCGCACCCCGAGGTGCTGACCTACATGCAGCGCAAGACCGCCGACTACGACCGCTGGCTCGGCGGCATGCGCCGCCTGCGGGCCAAGGTGATGGGCCGCTGATCGGCAGCGCCTGCCGCGCATCATTCCCCTACCGGCGCCGGACCTGTGACCGGCGCCGGTAGGGCCGCTGACTCAGATGAACACGAAGTTGTCGGCGGTGAATTCATTCATACTAATGTCAGCGACCGTAATTGAGTTGGCGCCATCGAGTTGGATGCGGATTCCGTATGCACCATCGCCCTCTGCGGCGTTCAGCACCTGCGCCAGGCTGCTGAAGCCGTAGGCGGAGAGGTCGATCACGTCGTGGCCAGGGCCGGCGCCGGGCCGGAACCCGAAGAGCTGATCGTGTCCGCTTCCCGGCCCAACCACCACCCTGTCAGAGCCGTAGTCTCCTCTGAAGTTCCCATTGGACAGGTCGATACGATCGTCGCCTGCGCCACCCGTGATGGTGTCGTTGCCGCGCGCGGTTCGGATGACGTCGTCGTTTTTGGTGCCGATGACAATGCTCTCGCCTGTAAAAACGGACTCATAGCCTCCGGCCCGGTAATCGAGGGTGGCCGAACCGGTCACACCCGAAAAATCCACCATCGCCGTAAAGAAGGGATAGGCGTCGAACGTTACCGCCACGACTCCGGTCAGGTCGCCAGCGGCGATCACCTCTCCACCGGCGCCGCCAAGGTAAGCTTCGATGCGGTCGGCCCCAACGACCTGCACCCCACCGACAAGACCACCACCGGGGCCGTTGATGTGGAAGACATGCGGCGAGCCCGTTGTCGCCATAATCGTCAGGAGGTCGAAGCCCCCGCCGCCGGTGAAACTGTCGCCGGTCGTGTCCTCGTTGATAATGAAGCGGGTCGCCGCCTCGCCGGACGTCGGGGCCACGAAGTGATCGCTGCCCCGGCCGGCCCGGACCTCGATCTCGGTGAGACCGGTGGCGGCGGAGAAGTCGAAGTTGTTGTTGATGGCGAAGTCGCCATTCTGGTCAGTATAAAACCCCAGCCGATCAATTCCGGCGACGCTGACGGTTTCGCCGTTGAACGTCCAGCTGGAGCCGGCGACGGTCAGATTGCCGTCGCCTTCGGTTCTGATGTCGAGATAGTCGGACGCCGAACCGACCCCCTGGATCACATCCCCCGCCCCAAACTCACCGGGGCCGAACTGGATGGAGGCCGAGCCCGTGGCCGCCGTCGCGCTGAGGTTGATCGTGTCGGCGCCGGAACCAGGGGCCAATCGCGGATTGAGGTCACCCGCACCGCCAAAATTGATCACGTCATCGCCGGCTCCGCCGTAGACATCCCCGAACACGATGAACCCCGCGCCGCCTTCCAGGGTGAGCACATCATTGCCGTCGCCGCCCTCGAGCGTTACGCCGACAAAGAACCCGCCGGCTGGGCCGCTCGCGACGATGGTGTCATTGCCAGCACCGCCGTCGGCGACGCCATGGGCGAAATCGATATAGTCGTTGCCGCCACCGCTGCTGATATGGTCATGGCCGCCCATGCCATGGATGGTGTCGTCACCCTCAGTGCCAACGAGGTACTCGTCGACGGGGCCATCACTCTCGCCGTTGAGGGTCACGGTGACGGTTGCGTAGCTCACCACTCCGTTCCCCATGCGGATGGCATAGGTGAAGCTGTCGGCGCCGACCTCGCCCTGGCCAAGATGGTCGAAGGCCTGGCCCGGGTCGTAGACCACCTTGCCGCCCTCAAAACGCACCGTGGCGCCGCTCGCCAGGGTCATCGCCGTGCCCGGGGCGGTGTAGACGCCCGGATTGGTCTGGTCCAACGACCAGAGCGCCTTGCCGCCGCCGCCGGCGTCGTTGGCCATGACGTCGATCGTGATGACCTGGTTTTCGCCGCCTGAAGCGACGTCGGCCACGGCCTGTGGCCCCGCCTTCACGTTTTGCGCAGCCTTGGTTGTGGTGCTCGCGGCCTTCGACATGCAACAATCCCCCATATTTCTTTGAACGCACTTGATGGACAGTCTGTGTTCCGAAAGACGGGAAGTCATTATCCTGGGGTTCTACGAATCTTGACCCAGCGTTACACTCGCATCACCTCGGGCTTGAAGGCGGCGAACGCCTGTATGCTGGACTGCGGAGCGCCCAGTCACGGCATCCGGCGCGAGGCTCGCAGCAAAGGGGATCGCCATCTCTAGGTCGTCGGCTGTGCGGAGGGATCTATGGGTTCTCGACGCCCGTGAGCAGGCCGACGCCGCCGAGCAATACCGGCAGGCCTGCGCAGGCATCTTCGCGCTTGAGCTTGCCGGGGCCGACGCCAGCTTCTCCAATCGCATGGACAGCTATCACATCGAGGCGGCGATATTTTCCCGTTGCGAGGGGGTCGCGCAGCGGTTCGACCGGTCTCCCGCCCATCTGCTGGCGGACGGCGGCGACAATGTGCAGGTGGTTCTCGACCTTCCCGGCAATCGGTGGGAGGGCGACTACGACGGGCGGCTGGTGGATAGCAGAATGGGCGTCCTGCGCCTGATTGACTGGTCGCGGCCGTTCCAGTTCCGCGCCGACGCGTTCCGCACGCTTAACCTGATGCTGCCGCGGGCGTTGCTCGGTCCGGCGGCAGGCTTCGACCTCCATGGTCTGGTCGCGCCGGAAGACAGCCCAAGCGCCCGGCTCCTGGCCGGGTTCATGCACGCCCTCTGGGAGAACCTGCCCCATCTGACCGCCGCCGAGGCGCGGCCGATGGCCCTTGCGGCGAGCGCCCTGGTTCAAGGGGTGATCTTCGCCCAGGCCGACGTCGCCTGGGAGGACGCGCGGCCAGCTGACAAGGTCCGCATCGCGCGGGCGCGGAGCCTGATCGACGCGCGGCTGGATGACCCCGACCTCTCGCCCGACAGCGTCGCGGCCGAACTGGGCGTCTCCCGCGCCAAGCTCTATCGGTTGTTCAAGCCACTCGGTGGCGTCAGCGCCTTCGTCCAGGCCCGGCGCCTGGACCACGCCTTCCGCACGATCATGGAGGACAAGGCCGGCGCGGTTTCGCTCAGCGAGGTCGGCTATCGGCACGGCTTCCGCTCCGACGCCAACTTTAATCGCGCCTTCCGCCGCCGCTTTGGCGCGCCCCCCGGACGCCTGCGCGACGCCGCCGAGGGGCGCGAGGCCCTAAGCGACGTTCGCCGCCCCGATCTCATTTGGGATTGGCTTAGAGACCTCTAGCCGCCGGGCCTGCCGAGACCCGTCCCCCGGCCCTCGCCGATCCGCGGCTTCAACGCCGCCAGTGCGCCGCGCGTCCGCTGCATTCCTCGAAGACGGGATTGAGCTATTTCATACAGAGTCACCGAAATGGACCCGACCGCTGGCGCGGCATCTAGGTTGCCCTTCTCCCCTTGCGGGAGAAGGTGGCCCTGCGGAGCAGGGTCGGATGAGGGGTCGATAGCCCTATCCGGCAAACCCACTCCGTCATCCCGGTCGCAGCGAAGCGGAGAGCTGGGACCGCGAAGCGGCGGCGCGAAGCCGTCACCCAGGGGCCGCGATCAATCCCCCTGGGTCCCGGGTCTCCCCTACAGGTCGCCCGGGATGACGCGCTTTATCCTAAGACCGGAGAGCGACCTCTCATCCGACCGGTCTCCGACCGGCCACCTTCTCCCACAAGGGGAGAAGGACGGGGATTGCCTCTAGCCCTTCGGCATCGCCACCGCCGCCGTGCGCCCGCGGATCATCTGGATCTGCCCGCGCTCCTCGATCTCCAGCGCGCTCTCAAAGCTCATGCCCTCCAGGGTCGCATCAAACGTCCGCTTGGAGATCCGCAGGGCGTCGGGGCCGGCCTTCAGCATGGCGCCCGCCAGCCGCTCGCCCTCGGCCGCCAGCCCCTCGTCGGGGATCACCTTGGAGACCAGGCCCACGCGATGGGCCTCCTGCGCGTCCATCGGCTCGCCGGTCAGCAGCATCTCGCGGGTGCGGGAAATCCCCATGGTCCGCTGCAGCCGCCAGCTCACCGCCAGCTCCGAGCCCGACAGCCCGATCTTGATGAAGGCCGGATGGAAGGCCGCGCTGGCGCCGGCCACGATGACGTCAGCGGCCAGAGCGATGGCCAGGCCGCCGCCGGCCGCCGCCCCGTGCACCAGGGCGATGATCGGCTGCGGGCAGGCGCGCATGGCCTTCAGCGTGTCACGCAGCATCCAGTCGCCGTTGGGTCCGTCGCGCAGCCGGTCGGGCTGGCCGCCGGCCTTCAGGTCCGCGCCGGAGGAGAACCCCCGCCCCGCCCCGGCCAGCACGATGACGCGACACTCGGTGTCGCGCCGCCGGGACTCGAAATAGGCCAGCAGGGCGTCCGATAGCGGCTGGTTCAGGGCGTTCAGCCGATCGGGCCGGTTCAGCGTCACCCAGTCGGTTTCGCCGCGACGTTCCACCAACAACACATCCTGATCGCCCACGCCGGTCTCCTTGGTTTTCCTGCCCAGCCCCGACAGTCACCGGAGTCACGGCGCGTGTCACGACCCCTGTGCGGCGCCCTCCTGCGCCAGCAGGTCCAGGGCCACCTCCAGCACCGCCTCCAGCCGCCCGGCCTCGCGGTCGGTGCGGGCCGCCTCCCGGGGGGTCAACTCCTGGCCGCAGACCAGGTCGCAGGCGGCCAGCAGGGTCGGATGCTGGTGCAGCTTGCGCCGATAGAGGGCGAGCTTGGCCGCCGCCGCCATCCGCGCCTCGGCCTGGGCCAGCACCTCGGTCAGCGGCGTCCCCTGCGGATTGTCGCCGTGCTTGATGTCCAGGCTCGAGCCGAGCGCCATCCCGGCCTCCGCCCGCCGGTAATAGGTCCCGTAACGTTCGCCCGCCTGCTTCTGCTGGTCGTTCAGCCGCCCCTGCCGGGCCAGCCATTCCAGCCCGGCCTGCCGCCGATGCGGCTTGCGCGGCGTGGCCGGCGCCTCCATGGCCGCCCCGCGCGCCTGCGACAGGGCCACCGTCTCGGCGATCCCCTGTGTGACCGCCAGGGCCTCGGCGCGGGCCCGGCCCCGCCGCTCCAGGATCAGCAGACGCTCGCGCTCCAGGCGCGCCAGATGGGCCGTACGGCTCATGCGCGGAAACTCCCAAATGATGTGGTGAAGGGGCTTCAGCCCTTGGGGGGCGCGATCATCGGCAGGCAGACCGCCACGCCATCGCGCCCGATCCGGCGCTCGGAGAAGGCCCAGAACCCGCCCGCCGCCAGCACGGCGGCCACATGGGCGTCGTGCCGCGCGAACTTCGGCAGCTGGCTGTCGCCCCGCCCCCGCGACGTCCGCGCCTGGAACAGCTTCTCAAGCCGCCTGGCCCGCCAGTCCTCCAGGCCCAGCTGGGTCCTGGCGCGGAGCGGCGACGTCCCACTTTGACGTAGGGCCGCGTAATCTTGCCCGTCGGCGGGCCTTGGCATGGCGTTTTCCCGTTGCATTCGCAGACTGTACGGAACATACAGGGAACGGGCAAGATGAATCTGTATTTTCTGTACAGACTTTCCACTGTAGGTTTCAGGCCATGGACGAACGCTTCCAACGCCTGCGCGTCGCGCGCACCGAAAAGGGCTTCGAGACCGCCGCCGCGGCGGCCGAGGCCTTCGGCTGGAACCGCAACACCTACGCCTCCAACGAGAACGGCAACGCCGCCTTCTCCTACCGCAAGGCCAAGGAGTACGCCGCGGCCTTCGAGGTCCGCCCGGAGTGGCTGTATGACGCCTCGGGCGCCATGCGGCCGGGCGCCGGTCCGGGCCTGGTCAAGGTGATCGGCAGGGTGGGCGCCAACCCCGAGGGAACCATCCTCTTCGCCACCGGCCAGGAGGCCGACGATCTGGCCCCGATCCCGCCTGGGGGAACGGAAAACGCCGTCGCCGTCCAGGTCTCCGGCCACTCCATGCGCGGCCTCGCCGACGACGGTGCGCTGATTTATTTTGAAGACCAAAGGACGCCGCCCACCCCCGACATGCTGGGTCACGTCGTCGTGGTGGAGACCGACACCGACGAGGTGCTGGTCAAGCGCCTGCTGCGCGGCAGCGAGCCGGGCCGTTTCGACCTGGAGAGCCTGGCCGGCCCCACCCGTCACGACGCCCGCCTGCGCTGGGCCGCCCACATCACCGCCATCATCCCGCCCTACCAGGCCCGGCGGATCATCATCCGCGGCTAGCTCGCCTTCAGGTGGTTCGCCTCGGTCAGAAATCTCAGATTCGCCTTGGCGAATAAATGTATGTTTTATACATTTTCTCGATGGAAACGCACGATCCCGATCTCATCGACCTGCTGATCGCCGAGCGCGCCGGGGATCAGGCCCGGATGGTCTGGCGCGCGCGGGAGGCCCGCCGCGCCGCCGGCGTCGCCTGGTCGGGCATGGCGCCCCCACCCTGCCCGCCGCCGCGCACGGAGCCAGAACGCCTGACCGCCGCCCGTGCCAAACTCGCCGCCCGACGCCGGTGGCGCGGCAGCGCCCAGGGCCGGTTCGTCGGTGCGGTGGCTCAGGTCCAGGCAGCGGCGCGGGACCTCCATGCCGGCGGCGAACGCGCCCGCGAAGCCGCCGCCCGCGGCTTTCAGGATGAGCGCGAGACCTGCGAGGCCATCGCCCGCGACCTGCGCCGCCAGACCCTGGGCCTGATCGCCGGCGTCCGCGCCGCGCGCCGGGCGGTTCGAGATCTGAGCTAACGGCGCCTTGACCCCTCAGCCCCCGGATTATAGGTAGTTCGCCAACCTAACTATCCATGCGGGCCGCCATGTCCACCCTCACCGACGACCCGGTCGCCCTGGCCGAGACCCTGCGGCCCGCCCTGCTTCGGGTCTCACGCCGCCTGCGCCAGGAGGCCCAGAAGGCCGGCGTCTCGGCCCTCGACGCCCTGCTCCTGACCCAGATCGCCCGTAGCCCGGGGGTGGGCGTCTGCGACCTGGCCGACAGTGAACAGCTGTCGCGGCCCACCATGAGCGGCCACATCAAGCGGCTGGAGGCGGCCGGCTGGATCGCCCGCGCCGACAGCGCCACCGACGGCCGCCGCTCGGGCCTCGCCGTCACCCCCGCCGGCCAGGTGCAGCTCGACGAAATTCGCCGCCGCCGCAACGATTGGCTCGCCGCCCGTCTGGCCCAGCTGCCCGTGGACGCGCGCCGCCAGCTCGACGCCGCCGCCGGCCCCCTCCTGCAACTGCTGAGCCTTGAGGCATGAGCGAGATCGAGGGGCCCGTTGAAGGCCGCGCCGCGCCGCCGCCCTCCACCCCCACCACCCGCGGCTGGATGATCCCGGCCATCATCGGCTCGGCCATGCTGATGCAGACCCTCAACGCCACGGTGATCTCCAACGCCCTGCCCACCATGGCCAAGGCCCTGGACGAGGACCCGCTGCGGCTGAACCTGGCCATCACCATGTTCCTGCTGGCCTCGGCGGTCTTCCTGCCGATCAGCGGCTGGGTCGCCGACAAGTTCGGGGCCAAGCGCATCTTCATGATCGCCATGGTGCTGTTCGCCCTGTCCTCCGCCGCCTGCGGCTTCGCCCAGGACCTCAACCAGCTGGTCGTCGCCCGCATCTTCCAGGGCATGGCCGGCGCCATGATGGGCCCCGTCGGCCGCCTGGTCCTCTTGCGAACGACGCCCAAGAGCGAACTGGTGGGCGCCATGTCGGTCCTCACCATGCCCGCCCTACTGGGGCCGGTGATCGGCCCCGTGGTCGGCGGCGCCATCGTCACCTTCTTCGACTGGCGCTGGATCTTCTTCATGAACTTGCCGATCGCGGTCGCCGGCGTCCTGCTGGTCCGGGCCTATGTGCCCAACGTCAAGGAACAGGAGGTCTCCCCCATCGACGGGATCGGCATCCTGCTCACCGGCCTGGGGCTGGCCGGCCTGATCTTCGGCTTTGAGAACATCGGCCGCGACGCCCTGCCCCCGGGCGTGGTCGCCGCGTTGTTCCTGGTCAGCATCGCCGCCCTGGTGGCCTACCGGTTCCACGCCAAGGGCAATCCGCACGCCATCATCGACCTGTCGATCTTCCGGCTGGTGACCTTCCGCGCCTCGGTGATCGGCGGCGCCTTCATGCGGGTGGCCATGGGAGCCACCCCTTTCCTGCTGGCCATGCTGCTGCAGATCGGCTTTGGCCTCTCGGCCTTCCAGGCGGGCCTGATGACCTTCATCAGCGCCGCCGGCGCCCTGGTCATGAAGACCACCGCCCCGCCGATCCTGCGCCGCTACGGCTTCCGCACCGTGCTGCTGGTCAACGCTGTCATCGTCGGCGGCAGCTTCATGGCCTACGGTCTTTTCAAGCCCTCCACCCCGCACTGGATCATGCTGGCCGTCCTGGCCATCGGCGGCTTCTTCCGCTCCCTGCAGTTCACCAGCCTCAACGGCCTGGCCTATGCCGAGATCGAGCAGCAGCAGATGAGCCGCGCATCCACCACCTCCTCCATGGCCCAGCAACTGGTGCAGTCCATCGGCATCGGCCTGGCCGCCCTGCTGCTGCATACGCTGATGGTCGCCCAGGGCCAGACCCAGATGACGGCGGCCACCATCGCGCCCGCCTTCGTGATCATCGGGGCCATCACCTTCATCTCGATCCTGTTCTTCATCCCCCTGCCCAAGGACGCCGGGGACGAGATGAACGGCCGCGATCGGGCGTGAGCGCGACAGCCTGAAGTGGACACCGGTTCAGGCGACCGTCGCGCGACCCGGCATTAAGCCCCCTCGACTTCCCCGGCGTGCGGTCGCCATCGTCTCCCCAACGAACAAGGGAGATGTCCGATGCCGACCAACCGCCAGTGGATCCTGCGCCGCCGTCCGACCGGGGAGATCGGCCCGGAAGACCTCGAACTGATCGAAACCCAGACGCCGGAGCTCAAGGACGGCGAGGTTCTGGTCCGCACGATCTACCTGTCGCTGGACCCCACCAACCGCATCTGGATGAGCGACCAGGACCAGTACCTGCCCCCCGTCGAGATCGGCGACGTGATGCGCGGCGGCGTCATCGGCGTCGTCGAACAGTCCAGGAGCCCGGACCTCCAGGTCGGCCAGATCGTCAATCCTGGCCTCGGCGGCTGGCAGGACTACACCGTCCTCCCCGCCGCCATGGCCCGCCCCAGCCTGCAGATTCCGGGCGTCCCCCTCACCGCCTATATGAGCGTCCTGGGCGCCACCGGCCTCACCGCCTGGTTTGGCCTGATGGATATCGGCAAGCCGCAGCCGGGCGAGACCGTCGTGGTCTCCGCCGCCGCCGGCGCGGTCGGCTCCATCGTCGGCCAGCTCGCCAAGCTGAAGGGCTGCCGCGTCATCGGCATCGCCGGCAGTCCCGAGAAGTGCCGCTGGCTCACGCAGGAGCTCGGCTTCGACGCCGCCATCGACTACCGCAACGAGGATGTCGGCGCCGCCCTCGACCGCCATGCCCCGAACGGCATTGATGTGGATTTCGAGAACGTCGGCGGCGAGATCATGGACGCCGTCCTGGCCCGCATGAACAACTTCGGCCGCGTCGCCCTGTGCGGGATGATCTCCACCTACAACATCGACGGCCCGATCCCTGGCCCCAGGGACTTCGCCCGGGTGCTGATGCGCCGCCTGCTGATCAAGGGCTTCATCATCATCGACTACCTGCCCCGCGCGGCCGAGGCGATGGCTGAGCTGATCCCGCTGGTGGCGTCCGGCCAGATCAAGTGGAAGGCCCACACGGTCGATGGCCTGGAAAACGCCGCGCAAGCCGTGAAGCTGTTGTTCACCGGTGCCCACGACGGCAAGCTGCTGGTGCGGGTCAGCCCCGAGCCCAACACCTAAAGGCCGCGACGAAGCCCGTGAGCCGTCTGTCGAGCCGGGACTAGGCCTTCTTCACGAACTCGGTCTTCAGGACGAGGTCCTTCACCTTCTCGGCGCGGCACTCGATCTGGGTTTCGTCGTCGGTCAGGCGGATGTTCTTGATCAGGGTCCCGCGCTTCAGGGTGACCGTGGTCCCCTTGACCTTCAGGTCCTTGATCAGGGTGACGGAGTCACCTTCGGCCAGGAGGGCGCCATTGGCGTCGCGAACGTTCATGGCGGGGTCCTCTGCACGGTGAAGCTCCGTGCTGTAGGGGCTGGGCGGCCCGCCGACAAGCGGGCCGCCCCGAACGCCTTACGCGATCGGACCCAGATAGTCGCGTTTGCCCACCGCCACACCCTTGTGGCGCAGGATGTCGTGGGCGGTGACCAGGTGGAAATAGAAGTTCGGCAGGGCGAAGCCGAACAGGTAGTCCGGGCCGCTGAACTCCGGCTTGGCCGTGCCGAAGTTCATGACGATGGTGCGGTCTTCGCCGGCGTCCACCTCGGCCTTCGGCAGGCCTTCCAGATATGCGATCGTCTTGGCGATCCGCGCCTGCAGCTGCGGGAAGGTGGTCTCGTTGTCCTCCATCTTCGGCGCGGCCACGCCGCTGAGCCGCTCGCCAGATAGCTTGGCGGTGTCGCTCACCCGCTGCACCTGGGCGGCCAGGGCCAGCATGTCGGGCGCCAGCCGCGCCTCGATCAGCTCGGAGGGATCGATCCCCGTCTCCGCCGCGTGGGCCGCACCCTTTTCCAGCAGATGGGACAGGACCTTCAGGCCACGAACAAAGGCGCCGGCGGAGGCCTGATGCATGGAAATGGACATGGGTATTCCTTGGGAAGCGGTCGGCCCACCGCGGGCCCGGGCCGCATATAGGGCGGCGCGCGGCAAAGCGCGACCATTCGGCCCCCCATCCCATTCCGCCCGCCCCGGTCGCCATGTCCGGTTCGTCGCGAGCCAGGAAGAGCTGGTACAGCGCCTCGCCTGACGCTTGGTCAAGCTTGCGCCCTGCCCATGATCGGCCGACCCTCGCGCCCAATCCAAAATCACAACAGGGCGGAGAGCGACCATGTCCATCGACTTCGAGATTCCGGCGGAAGCCAAGGCCATCCGCCTGAAGGTTCGCCAATGGGTGCATGACGAGTGCAAGCCGGCCGAGAAGCGCCTGGTGGACCAGGAGTCCTTCAAGACCGTCCTGGCCGAACTGCGGGCCAAGGCCCGCGCCCAGGGCCTGTGGCTACCCTTCATCCCCAAGGAATACGGCGGCATGGGCCTGGGCCCCCTGGCCAACGCCCTGGTGCAGATGGAGCTCGGCGAGAGCCACCTTGGCGCGCTCTCGATGAACAGCCAGGGGCCGGATGACGCCACCATGCTGACCCTGCTGGCCCACGGCACCGAGTTCCAGAAGGAGAAGTACCTCAAGCCGCTGCTGAACGGCGAGAAGCGCGTCTGCTACTCGATGACCGAGAAGGCGGCCGGCGCCGACGCCACCGGCATGCAGACCCGCGCCGTGAAGGACGGCAACGAGAACTACATCCTCAACGGCGAGAAGTGGTTCTCCTCGGCGGCCAGCGCCGCCGACATGGCTGTGGTCATGGCCATGACCGACCCCGACGCCCCGCGCCACCAGCGCTATTCCACCTTCATCGTCGAGCTTCCCAACCCAGGCTACATCATCAAGCGCGACATCGGCACCATGGCCGTTCACGGCCCGCTGACCGAGATCATGGGCGGCGGCCACTCCGAGATCGAGATCAAGGACCTGGTGATCCCGGCCGAGAACCTGCTGGGGGGCGAGGGCCAGGGCTTCAACATGGGCCAGCACCGTCTCGCCTACGGCCGCCTGCGGCACGGCATGCACAACGTCGCCATGGCCCAGCGCGCGCTGGACATGGCCACCGCCCACGTCACCCAGCGCGAGACCTTCGGCAAGAAGCTGTCGGAGCGCCAGGGTGTGCAATGGATGCTCGCCGACTGCGCCAGCGAGCTCTACATGGCCCGGCTGATGCTGATCCACATCGCCTACAAGGCCGAAAAGGGCATGGACCTGCGCCAGGAGAACTCCATGGCCAAGGTGTTCCTGGCCCACATGGTCCACAAGGTGGTGGACACCGCCATCCAGCTGCACGGCGCCCTGGGCTATTCCACCGACACCCCGCTGGCCGCCTGGTACACCCACATCCGCTCGCAGCGGCTGGTGGACGGGCCCGACGAGGTGCATCGCTGGACCGTCGGCCGCAACGTCATCAAGGCCTATGAGCGCGACGGCACCACCGCGGCGGCGGCCGGCGGCGACATTCTCTAGAGCGCGCCAGGGTTACGTGGAACCCGGTTAACCCGGCCGGCCCGCTCTACGTCTTTGAGTTTAGAGCCTCGGGTCAGATGATTTCATCTGACCCTAAAAGGCTCTAGCGCGCCGGGTTCCCCTGGTCATGACCAGGGGAGCAAAGCCCATGGGCAAAAATCAAGGCGACGCCGCGCGGCGCTTCCGAGAGGCGGAGGCGAAATTCGTGAAGACGGGGCCTGTCGAGGAGAGGGCCCATGAGGCCAGGGACGCTCTCGACGGTCCCGAAGGACCGGAGCTGCAAAGGGCCCGCCGCGACACCGCCAAGGGCGCGCCGCGGTAGCTGGCGTCGGAACGCAACAAAGCACCGGCGCCAAGGCCCGGTGGATCAGATCAGAATAGATCAAGAGGCGGGGCGCGCCGGAAGCCGGCGGCCTCGCCTTCAAGAACTAGAGGATTTGCAGCTGAGCCGCGGAATCCTTGCCGCTCTTGCGGTCACGCTCGACTTCGAAGCTGACCTTGTCACCTTCGTTCAGTCCGCCGAGGCCCGCGCGTTCAACCGCCGAGATATGGACGAAAACGTCGCCGCCACCGCCCTCAGGAGCGATGAAGCCATAACCCTTGGTTCCGTTGAACCACTTCACAGTACCAGTCGCCATTGTCGTCCCTATCAAAGTTAGTGAATCCGCAGTGGCAGAGGACGGCCAAAGACGCAAGCTCGCAATATTTGGAGCTGGGGGGAAATCGGCGGTTCCGGCGTTCAAAATCGAGTGTCCGGCCGATACTCGAAGCCCACCAGGTACACCTTGTCCCCCGCACCGTGCCTGGCGGTCTTGAGCAGGTCGACGACGCCTGCGAACCCTGAGTCTCGCGCCAATTGTGGCGTGATATCAGTGAGTTCGATCTGCCGAAGAGACGTGACGACAACCGCGCCCTCCCCCAGCCGATAGCGTCCCCCGACCTTCACCCGAGGGCTCTGCCAGATGCGCACGCTGCAGGTGATGTCGCCGCGCATGATCGGATCACGCAGCTTTTTGGTGAACGTCATCGGCGAGCTTTCTTTGAGGCTCAGCCATTCTGACGCGGGCGCCGAAAAACCAAAAGCGGCGCCATTGACGCGGGTAATGCGCGCCCATAGCGTCCGGCCTCTTCTTTGAAATCGAAGGCGGCCCCCCATGCCCCAGATCCTGGTTCAGGACCTGGCGAAGACCTATCGCGTGGCCGAACGCGACCCCGGCATGTTCGGGGCCGTGCGCGGACTCGTGCGCCGCCGCTGGCGCACGGTGGAGGCGCTGAAGGACGTCAGCTTCTCCTTGGAGCGCGGCGAGCTGCTGGGCTTCATCGGGCCCAACGGCGCCGGCAAGTCGACCACCATCAAGATCCTGTCGGGCATCCTGCGCCCGGATGGCGGCCGCGTGGAGATCGAGGGCCTGGTTCCCTATGCCGACCGCATCAAGCACGTCGCCCGCATCGGCGTGGTGTTCGGCCAGCGCACCCAGCTCTGGTGGGACCTGCCGGTGATCGACGGCTTCGACCTGCTGCGGGACATTTATCGAGTAGATCCACAGCGCTATAGGACCACCCGCGACGAGCTGGTGGCCATGCTGCGGCTGGAGAAGCTGCTGGACCAGCCGGTGCGTCAGCTCTCGCTTGGCCAGCGCATGCGCGCCGAGATCGCCGCGGCCCTGCTGCACGAGCCCTCCATCCTGTTCCTCGACGAACCCACCATCGGCCTGGACGCCCCCTCCAAGCTGGCGGTCCGCGAATTCGTCAAGAAGCTGAACCAGGAGCGCGGCGTCACCGTCCTGCTCACCACCCACGACATGCATGACATCGAGGCCCTGGCCCAGCGGGTGATCGTCATCGGCCATGGCCGGGTGCTGGCCGACAGTCCTTTCGAGGCCCTTCGCGCCAATGTCCTGGCCGAGCGGCGCCTGTTCGTGGACTTCGCCGGGGCCGCGCCCGTCCTCGACCTGCCGGGCGTCGAGGTCCGCAACCGTGACGGTCGCGCCCTGGAGTTGGCCTTCAATCCTCAGATCACCAGCGCGCCGGCCCTGATCGCCGCCATCACCGCCCGCCACGCGGTGGAGGACATCCATGTCGAGCAACCGGCCATCGAGGAAGTGATCGCCAGGTTCTACGACCTGCACGGCGCGAACGAGGCGTGATCCGTGGACGCGCTTCGCCCCTATGCCGCGGCCTTCAGCTCGCGCTTCCTGCTGATGATGCAGTACCGGGCCGCGGCCCTGGCCGGCTTCTTCACCCAGTGCTGGTTCGGGGCCGTCCATGTGATGGTCCTGGCCGCCTTCTATCTCGGCGCCCCTGACGCCGCCGCAGCCAGCCCCATCACCCTGTCCCAGGCCGTGACCTACACCTGGCTGGCCCAGGGGCTGCTGGCGGTGATGCCGTGGGTTGGGGATCCGGAGATCGCCGACGGTGTGCGGACCGGGGCCATCAGCTATGACCGTCTGCGGCCGGTCGATCCCTACGCCCTGTGGTACGTCCGCGCCGCCGGCTGGATGACCGCCCGCCTGGTCCCCCGCGTGGCCCTGATGATCCTGGCCGCCGGGATCATCCTGCCGCTGATCGGCCAGGGCCAATGGGCCTGGCAGCCGCCCGCCAGCCTGCCTGCGGCCCTCTTGTTCGCGCTCTCCGAGACCCTGGCCATCGCGCTGGCCTGTTCGATCATCATGCTGATCAACATCGTCGTGGTGGCGACCCTGAACGCCCGGGGCGTCAACATTCTGATGCAGCCGCTGGTGATCGTCTTCACCGGCAACCTGCTGCCGCTGGCCCTCTATCCCGACCCCGTGCGCATCGCCCTGTTCGTCCAGCCCTTCGCGGGGACCCTGGACATCCCCAACCGCATCTATTTTGGCAATCTCACCGGCCAGATGGCCTGGGCCGGCATCGGGCTTCAGGTGTTCTGGACCGTGCTCTTCGTGGTCCTGGGTCGGTTCTGGCTCGCCCGGGTCATGGCCCGCCTCGAAGTCCAAGGAGGCTAGGCCGATGAACGCCCTCGCCCTCCTCGGCCGCTACTTCGCAGCCTCCATGCGCAGCCAGATGCAGTACCCGGCCTCGGCCATCATGCTGACCCTGGGCCAGTTGGGCTCCACCGCCATCGAGATCGTCTCGATCTGGGCCCTCTTCGACCGGTTCGGGGCGGTGAAGGGCTGGGCGTTCGGCGAGGTGATGTTCTTCTACGCCCTGATCGGCATCAGCTTTTCCTTCGCTGACTTCCTGACCCGCGGCTTCGACGTGTTCGGATCCGACTTCGTGCGCACCGGCGCCTTTGACCGCCTGCTGCTGCGACCGCGTTCGGCGGCCCTGCAACTGGTGGGACACGATTTCCGGATCAGCCGCTTCGGGCGCTTCTTCCAGGCGTCGATCATCCTGGCCATCGCGACGGGGATGCTGGGCTTCGTCTGGACGCCCCAGGCCGTCCTGCTGGCGCTTTGGACCATCGCCGGCGGCATCGCCTTCTTCAGCGCCCTCTTCGTCCTCCAGGCGGTCATGGCCTTCTGGACCGTCGAGAGCCTCGAGGCGGTCAATGCGCTCACCTATGGCGGGGTCTATGCTGGTCAGTTCCCATTGAGCCTCTACGCCCGCTGGTTCCGCACCTTCCTGATCTTCATCGTGCCCCTGGCCTGCGTCGCCTACTTCCCGGTCCTGGCGATCCTGGGCCGCAGCGATCCCCTGGGCGCGCCGGACTGGTTCCTGCCGCTCGCGCCTGCCGCGGGCTTTCTCTTCCTGGCGCTCGCGTTTCTGGCCTGGCGCTTCGGGGTGTCGAAATACACCTCGACCGGCAGCTAAACGACCTCGCCGGCCAATTCCCCCACCAGCCGCCAGGCACGGCGCGTGGTGAGATATTCGCGATTGGGAAAGCCCTCCGGCTCCTGCCCCGCCATCACCCTGGCGATGTCGACGGAGACCGCCCGGCTGTTGATGTAGTAGCTGTGCCGCGACAGGTCATCCGCCCCGGCCGCGATGCTGCGGCAATCCACGACCACCACCTTCTTCGGCAGCACATCGATCAGGCGCGGCCCGTCCGAGCCCAGGCGGTCCGGATTGGTCTTGGTGGTGTCGGAGACCAGCAGGGCGCGGTCGAAGGGGTTGTGATAGACGGTCACCTGCCGTCCCAGGCTGGGCAGGGCCTTCAACTTGTCCTCGCGTTCGAAGGCGTCGTCATCCTCATCCGGCGCGGCGAGCAGGATCTGGTCGAACATGCGGGTCAGGCTGCGCGGTTCCTTGGCCAGAATGGCCTGCAGGCCCTGGCGCAGCGTGTAGCAGCCCATGCTGTGAGCCAGGAGGTGGAGGCGGCGCTGGCAGTACTCCTCGGGCTTGAGCTGGTCCTTCACGAAGTCCCGCAACTTCAGGAAGGCGCGCGCGACGGCCGGCCCGGTGGCGCGGGCGTCCTCACGATCGCTGTAATAGGCCATCAGCGGGACAACCGAGCCGTCCGAGGGCCAGCTGAACACCACGACATTCAGGGGGCGCCCCTCCACGGTCACCTGACGCGCGAGGTCGGCGCCGGCCGCCAGGGCGCCCATGAAGCTGACATTGAAGCCGTGAATGAAGATCAGGGTGTCGGTGGCGCCGTTGGCCATCACGCCGTGCAGGCTCTTCAGGAAGCGTTCGCTCCCCAGGACCACCGCCTCCCCCGCCTCGATCTTTTCCGGATAGACCTCGACCTTGGGCGCCGCGGCGCCGGCGAAGTCCGCATGGCCGAACCTCAGGGCCGCGACGCCATCGGGATTGAACGTCTTGCCGAACACTCCGGCCCGTTTGCCTGGAAGCAAGTCTCTGTTGGTCGCGAAGTAGACGCGCACGTTCGCCATTGCATTCCCCCTGATCCCTCAGGAAGAATGCAACTCATTGGCGAGCGAATTCAAGCCTGAGCTTGGCTATTCGGCCGCCATCAGCACCTTGCCGCTTGTCAGCGAGGTCTTGGCGGCGAGTTCCGCCTTGGCCTGCTCGTACTCGGCGGCCAGGCGATCCACCAGTTCGCCGGCGGTGGGGATGGACTTCACCGCGCCGATGCCCTGGCCGCAGCCCCAGATGTCCTTCCAGGCCTTGGCTTCGGTGTTGCCGCCGGAGCCGAAGTTCATCTTCGACGGATCTCCATGGGGCAGGTTGTCGGGATCGAGGCCGGCGCGGGCGATGGACGGACGCAGATAGTTGCCGTGCACCCCGGTGAACAGGCTGGAATAGACGATGTCCTCCCCGCTGCTCTCGACGATCATGTCCTTGTAGCCCTGGACGGCGCGGGCCTCTTCCGTGGCGATGAAGGCCGAGCCGATATAGGCGAGGTCCGCGCCCATGGCCTGGGCGCCCAGGATGGCGCGGCCGTTGGCGATGGCGCCTGACAGCGCGATGGGACCGTCGAACCACTCGCGCAGCTCCTGGATCAGGGCGAAGGGCGACAGCCCGCCCGCATGGCCGCCGGCCCCGGCCGCCACCGGGATCAGGCCGTCAGCGCCCTTTTCCACGGCCTTGCGGGCGAACTTGGCGTTGATGACGTCGTGCAGGACTATGCCGCCGTAGGAATGGATCGCGTCATTGACCGACTGCTGCGCGCCCAGCGAGGTGATGGTGATCGGCACGCGGTACTTCACCGCCAGCTCCACGTCTTCCTCAAGCCGGTTGTTGGACTTGTGGACGATCTGGTTCACGGCGAAGGGCGCCGACAAGCGGTCGGGGTTCTTGCGGTCCCAGTCGGCCAGTTCCTCGGTGATCTGAGCCAACCACTCGTCCAACTGGCTCACCGGGCGCGCGTTCAAGGCGGGGAACGAGCCGACGATGCCGGCCTTGCACTGGGCGATCACCAGCTCAGGGCCGGAGATGATGAACAGCGGCGAGGCGATCACCGGAATACGCAGACGCTCGGAGAGAATGGGCGGCAGGGCCATGGGGAAGTTTCCTCTGGTAATGCGTTTGAATCTTATTTTTACAACGTATAACCAAGACGCGGGATCGTGCAAGCCGGTCTCTCCGCCTGCCCCCGCGTGAACTTGACGAGGGGCGCGCCGGGAGCACATCTGGGCCGCGATGACTGATCCCGCCACTCTCACCGCCGCCTTTCCCCCCACCAGCGCCGCCGATTGGCGCGCCCTGGTGGAGAAGACCCTGAAGGACGCACCCTTCGAGAGCCTCCAGCGCCAGACCGCCGAGGGCCTGCCCATCGCGCCCCTGTATGAGGGGTCTGACCAGGCGCCGGCCTTCACCCTGCGTCCCTTCGACGCCGACCGGCCCTGGGACATCCGCGGCCGGGTCACCCATCCCGACGCCGCCCAGGCCAACACCGACCTGATGACCGACCTGGAGGGCGGTGCGGCCTCGGCCCTGATCCGCATCGACCCCACCGGCCAGACTGGCGTCGCCGTCGGTTCGGCTCAGGGCCTGGAGCGCGTGCTGAACGGAGTCATGCTGGAACTGGCCCCGGTGGCCCTCGACGCCGGGTTCCTGGGCCCCCAGGCGGCCGACTGGCTGGCCGCCGCGGCCAAAGGTTCGCCGGCCGCCAAGCTCTTCTTCCACCTCGACCCGCTCAGCGCCTTCGCTCGCGCGGGCGAGAGCCCCGGCCCCATCGAGAGCCACCTGATCTCGGCCGCCACCGTCGCGCGCCGCATGGCCAATTCCTATCCGGACGCCGGTCTGTTCCTGGCCTCAGGCCAGGTGGTCCATGAGGCCGGCGGCGGCGAGGCCGGCGAACTGGCCTTCGCCATCGCCGCAGCCCTGACCTACGCCAAGGCCCTGGTCCGCGCCGGCCTGGCTATTCAGGAAGCGTTCGCGAAGATCGTTCTTGGTCTCTCCGCGGACGCCGACTACTTCGCCACCCTGGCCAAGCTGCGCGCCGCGCGCGCCGTGTGGTCGCGGGTGACGGCCGCCTGTGGGGTCTGCGCCGCCCCGCGCATCGAGGCCCGCTCCTCGCACCGCATGCTGGCCGCCCACGATCCCTGGACCAACATGCTGCGCCTGACCGCCTCTGCGGTGGGCGCCAGCATCGGCGGGGCCGACGCGGTGGTGCTTGGCAGCTTCACCGACGCGCTTGGCCTGCCCACCGCCTTCGCCCGCCGCCAGAGCCGGAACGCCCAGCTCGTCCTGATGGAAGAGGCCCACCTGGGCCGCGTCGCCGATCCGGGCGCGGGGTCGGGCTATGTCGAGGCGCTGACCGACGAGATCGCGCGAGCCGCCTGGTCCGCCTTCCAGGCCATCGAGGCCAAGGGTGGGCTGATCGCCGCCCTCGCTGATGGCGTTATCGCCACCGAGACCGCCAGGGTGCGCGAGGCTCGCCTCGCCGCCGGTCCCCTGAAGATCGTCGGCGTCACCGCCTTCCCGCAGCCCGACCAGGCGCCGGTGGACGTGGTGCGCGCCACGCCTAAGGCGGTCGAGGCTCCTTCGCCACGCCTGCCCGGCCCCGACAGTCATTGCCCGGCCCTGAACCCTATCCGTCTGGCCGAACCCTATGAGGTGAAGGCATGAGCAACTTCCCTGACTTCTCCACCCTGACCTTCGACGATCACGTCGCCGCCGCCCCTGTCCCCGCCTCGCCGGCCTGGGAGACGCCTGAAGGCATCGCGGTGAAGTCGGCCTACGGCGCCGCCGACATCGCCGGCCTGGACGAGCTGGCCGGCTATCCGGGCCTGGCGCCCTTCGTGCGCGGTCCCTACCCGACCATGTACCTGACCAACCCGTGGACCATCCGCCAGTATGCGGGCTTCTCCACGGCCGAGGACTCCAACGCCTTCTACCGCCGCAACCTGGCCGCCGGTCAGATGGGCCTCTCCATCGCCTTCGACCTGGCCACCCACCGCGGCTACGACTCCGACCACCCCCGTGTGAAGGGCGATGTCGGCATGGCGGGCGTCGCCATCGACTCCATCCTGGACATGCGGACCCTGTTCGACGGCATCCCGCTCGACAAGATGAGCGTGTCGATGACCATGAACGGCGCGGTCCTGCCGGTCCTGGCTCTCTACATCGTCGCCGCCGAGGAACAGGGCGTTAGCCACGACAAGCTGTCGGGCACCATCCAGAACGACATCCTCAAGGAGTTCCTGGTCCGGAACACCTACATCTATCCGCCCTCACCTTCGATGCGGATCATTTCGGACATCTTTTCATACACTTCGCGCGAAATGCCGAAGTTCAATTCGATCTCGATCAGCGGCTATCATATCCAGGAGGCCGGAGCGACGCTGGACCTGGAGCTGGCCTACACCCTGGCCGACGGCATCGAATATGTCCGCGCCGGCGTCGCCGCCGGCATGAGCGTCGACCAGTTCGCGCCGCGCCTGTCGTTCTTCTGGAACGCCGGCATGAACGCCTTCATGGAGATCGCCAAGCAGCGCGCCGGGCGCCTGCTGTGGGCCAAGCTGATGAAGGAGGAGTTCGACCCCAAGGACTCCCGCTCGCTCTCCCTGCGCGCCCATACCCAGACCAGCGGCTGGAGCCTGGCGGCCTCGGATGTCTACAACAACGTGCCCCGCACCCTCATCGAGGCCATGGCCGCCGTCGGGGGTCAGACACAAAGCCTGCACACCAACTCCCTGGACGAAGCCCTTGCCCTGCCGACGGATTTCTCCGCCCGCATCGCCCGCAACACCCAATTGTTCCTGCAGCTGGAGAGCGGCCAGACCCGTGTCGTGGACCCGTGGGGCGGCAGCTACTACGTCGAGCGCCTGACGGCGGATCTCGCCGCCCGGGCCATGGAGCACATCGCCGAGGTCGAGGCCCTGGGGGGCATGGCCAAGGCCATCGAGGACGGCCTGCCCAAGCGGCGGATCGAGGAAGCCAGCGCCCGCACCCAGGCCCGAATCGACAGCGGTCGCCAAAGCGTGGTGGGCGTGAACCGCTACCGCTCCGACATCGCCGAAGTCATTCCGATGCTCAAGGTGGACAACTCCGCCGTCCGCGAGCGCCAGCTGGAGAAGCTGGCCCGCCTGAAGGCCGAGCGGGACCCGGCCGCCGTCGAGGCCGCCCTCACCGCGCTCACCGAGGGCGCGCGTGGGACCGCCAACCTGCTGGAGCTGTCGGTCAACGCGGCGCGGGCCAAGGCCACGGTGGGCGAGATCAGCCTGGCCCTTGAGCACGCCTTCAAACGCCACTCCGCCGAGGCCTTCGCGGTGACCGGAGTCTACCTGCGCGAGGCCGGCGCGACGCCCGCCAGCGACAAGGCCAGGGCGATGACCGACGCCTTCACCCAGGCCGATGGCCGCAAGCCCCGCATCCTGGTGGCCAAGATGGGCCAGGACGGCCACGACCGCGGGCAAAAGGTGATCGCCTCGGGCTTCGCCGACCTGGGCTTCGAGGTCGACATCGGCAACCTGTTCCAGACCCCGGCCGAGGCGGCCGCCAAGGCTGTGGCCGATGGCGCGCACGTGGTAGGCGCCAGTTCCCTGGCGGCGGGCCACCTCACCCTGGTGCCGGAACTGAAGGACGAACTGGCCAAGCTGGGCCGCGCCGACATCCTGGTGGTGGTGGGAGGCGTGATCCCCCCCGAGGACTTCGACGCCCTGCGGGAAGCCGGCGTCGCGGCGATATTCACCCCCGGCACGGTGGTGCCCGAGGCCGCCATCGAGGTGCTGGACCGGCTCAACGAACAGCTGGGATACGCCCAGCTGGACAAGGCTTAGCTGGCGGCGACCTCTCGCCGCAGGCGGGTTGCGCGCAAAACCCATTTCGGTGATGGTTCTTGCGAAGTCGAGGGAAACGCCGTGATCCGAACACTTGCGCTAGCCGTTGCAGGCCTCAGCGCCCTCGCCCTGACGCAGGTCGCCAGCGCCACGGCGCCCGTGCGCGAACGCACCCTGGCCGCGCCGATCCCGCAGGCCCGGCCGGTTCCGATGGCGACCAGCACCGTGTCCCACCGCTACTGGCCGGTGGTCACCAGTCTGTCTCAGGCTACCGTGGCGCCGGCCCACCTCTTCGACGGCAAGGTCCAGGGCGCGCCGCTGCGCAGCTTCGACACCCGCCGCCCCGCCGACCCTTCAAAGCCCCAGACCCGCCGTCATGTCGGCGTCGACCTGACCGCCGCCGAGGGCGACACGGTAGTGGCGATGGAGGGCGGCAGGATCGTCAACTTCTACCCCTTCCTGGCCCGCGCGGCCTCGGTGGGTGGCGAGAAGACCTACGCCATCCTCATCCAGCACAAGGATTATGTGGCCCTCTACGGCGAGGTCCGCGCCTCCAGCCTGTCGGCAAAGGGCCTGAAGGTCGGTGATACGGTCGCCGCCGGCCAGCCCATCGGCGTGGTCAGCGGCACCGCCCAGCTGCACACCGAGACCTACGTCTCCGGCGTCACCCGCAACATCAAGTGGGCGGTGGGCTCGGCCCCGCCCCGCGAGATGCGCAATCCGACCCAGCTGCTGCTGGACACCGCCCTGACCGGCGAGCGTATCTACCCCAAGAACGTCAGGCTCGCCGCGTCCTGAGCCGCCCCTCGACGGCGAACAGCGTCGCCAGGATGCAGCCGGCCGAGATGCCGGTGATCAGATCGCGCGCCAGGGTCAGGCCGAAGGTCGCCAGCACCACCGCCGCCGTTCGCCACGACAGCCGCACGAGCCTGGCGAACTCCACCCGCTCGGCCATGTTCCAACCCACCACCACCAGCATACCGGCCAGGGCCGCCAGCGGGACATAGGCCGCCAGCGGCGCGGCCAGCATCATGAAGGCCAGCAGGAACAGGCTGTGCAGCATGCCCGCCACCGGCCCCTTGGCGCCCGCGCGGACGTTGGTGGCGGTGCGCGCGATGGTGCCGGTGACGCTGATCCCGCCAAACAGCGCCGCGCCCATATTGGCCACGCCCTGAGCCACCAGCTCGATGTTGGAGCGGTGCCGACGGCCGCTCATGCCATCGGCGACGGTGGCGGAAAGCAGGCTCTCGATCCCCCCAAGCAGCGTGAAGGCCGCCGCGGCGGGCAAGACCGCCATGACCTTGGCCAGGGTCACCTCCGGCAGGTGGGGCATGGGCAGGCCGCTGGGAATGCCGCCGAACCGGCTGCCGATGGTCTCGACATCCAGCTGCAGCAGCACCGCCGCCAGTGTGGCCATAACCACCCCGATCAGCAGGGCTGGCCAGGTCGGCCGCCAACGGCGCAGGGCGAACGCCGCGGCGATGCAGGCGACGCCGACCCCCAGGGCCGCGGGGCTGGTGGTCGGCAAGGCCTGACCCAGCGCCAGGAGCTTGGGCGCCAATTCTCCGGGCTCCGGCCCGGCGAGCCGCAGGCCCAGTAGGTCCTTAAGTTGGCTGGCGGTGATGATCACGGCGATGGCGGTGGTGAACCCCACGGTCACGGCGTGGGGCACATAGCGGATCAGCGAGCCCAGGCGGACCAGGCCGCCCAGGTTCAGCATCAGGCCCGACAGGAAGGTCGCCAGGATCAGGCCATCGATCCCATGCCGAGCCGCCGTGGCCGCCACCAGGACGATGAAGGCGCCGGCCGGCCCGCCGATCTGGAACCGGCTGCCGCCCAGGGCCGAGACGAGGAACCCGCCGACGATAGCGCTGTACAGGCCCCGATCCGGCGAGACTCCCGAGGCGATGGCGATGCCCATGGAGAGCGGCAAGGCGACGATCGCCACCGTCAGGCCCGCCACCGCATCGGCCCGCACGTCCTTCAGCCCATAGCCCTCGGCCAGGATCGTGGCGAGCTTGGGGGTGAACGCGCCCGTGAACTGTGGCGGCGGAGCCTGCATGTCGGTCCGCCTCCTGTGCGACGTCGGCGCGATAGCGCCATTTTAGCGTCGGTCAGACCTTGCGCCAGATCAAGGCCGGCCAGGTCCGAAGGTCACCCGGGCAGGCTTGGCGGGCCTCAGCGCCGCGGCGCCTTGAGCTTGCCGGCTCGGACGGGTTTCTTCCCGCCCCAGCCGAGCGGCATCTCGGCCGGGCCGTGGCGCTTCTCAATGTCTTTCTGGAGAGCCTTGGCCGCCATCAGGTGGGCGGGGAACAGGGTGTCGACGGCCCAGCCCGCGACGGGCACGGTGGACGATACGGAGTCGGCCGCCAGATAGGCGCCCATCCGCAAAAGCGTGGCGAGCGAGGCGCCGCCGGTGATACCCGACAGGATCAGCAGGCCACCGGCCCCCAGGCTATAGGCGGTCCCCAGCCCAGGCACCCAGGCCAGGACCCCGTCGAGGCCGATGCCGAACGGCCCGATCCCGATCAGGCGGTCCGACAGGCCCTTCACGCGCTCGGCGGCGCGCCAGGATTGGTGAGCTCGATCTCTGGAAACAGCCATTCGGCCTCAACGCGCTCCTCAAGCTAAAGCTGCACCTAGCCCAGGAACACGACCCGGCGCTTTTCCTTACCCGAACGGATGCGCGACAGAACATCCTTGTATTCCGGGCTATTGGCGGCGTCTTTTCGCGTGCCTTCAAAGTAGATGGTGTCTTCCATGTGCTTGAGCAGCATGTCGGCCGACCACTTGTGGCCGGTGAACAGGATGTCGGCGATCTTGCCGGCCACCGGCACCTCGCCCACCAGGGTGTCGATGGCGATGATGGCGAACATCTGCAGCAGGACCGTCGGCTCGGCCCGCGCCCGCACCCCGTCGAAGATCATGATGGCGCCGGCCGCCAGGCTGTAGATGGCGCCGGCGCCGGGAATCCAGGTCAGCAGGCCGTCCAGACCCACGCCGAACGGCCCGATCCCCACGACGTTGTCGGAAAGCTTCTTCGTCCGCTCGATGCTGTTGCGGATGTTGTGCAGGTCGATATGCGACTGCGCGAAAAGCATTCACCGCTCCTAGGGGCTGGACAGGATTCACTCTGACCCAACCAGGGGCCGCCTCAAAGCCCGCCGAGGGTCTTTTCGCCCGACAGGCTAAACCAAGGGCGACCTTTGCGCCTTTGGCGGGAGGGCGCCTCGCGATGGCGCCGGATTCACCCTATATCTGAGCCATGGCCAAGAACGACCCGCCCCTGCTGATCGTCACCACCCACTTCATCGAGGGCCGCCCCGTGCGTCAGCACCTGGGCATGGTGTCCTCCCAGGCGATCCTGGGGGCCAATGTGGTGCTGGACCTGATGAACGCGATCCGCGACTTCATCGGCGGCCGCTCAAAGGGCTATGAGCGCGTTTTGGCCCAGGCCCGCGCCGACGCGCTGAAGAACCTGGAGGCCGAGGCCCGCGCTCTAGGCGCCAACGCCATCGTCGGCGTCGACCTCGACTACAACACCGTGGGACCCAACGGCTCGATGCTGATGGTCTCGGTGAACGGCTCGGCGGTTATTTTGTAGCGCCAGACGCCCCCTCCTAGGGGGTGTTGGCTCGCTGACCTCGCCGAAATACCCGTCACGTCATCCCGGACGCCGATAGGCGAGCCGGGATGACGGTGTTGTGGTCCTGCGAGCGGAGCGACCCCGCAAGGGAAGAGGGAAAAGGCCTAGACCAGATCCCCCGCCGCTGCGTCGAACAGCAGGTAGGTGCGGCCGGCGTCGCTGGCCAGGAGTTGCCCGACCGCGAAGCCCTGCGGATCGCGGGCCGCGGCGTCATCCAGCATGTCCTGGAAGCCGTTGAGATAGGTCACCACCTGGCGGCGCAGGGTTTCGTCGGTGAACAGGCGGCGCGCCAGGCGACGGGTGGCGGCGGGCGCCAGCTTGCGAACCACCTCGCGGGCGCCGTCGACGTCCTCCACCTGGATGGCGGCGCCGATCTCGTCGATGCGGCCTCTCGGGAGCAGGGCGCTGGGATCAATGCCCATCGCCGCGACCTCGGCGGCCAGCACCTGTTCCAGGCCAGGCTTGCGGGCCGGACCGCCCTCGTCGATGGAGGACAGCAGGTCCTTCCACGTCCACTCCTCGGCGTCCTCGGCGGCCGGCGCAGGCTCAGGCGCGGCCGGCGGACGGCCGGCGGCCTGCTCGAAGACATTGGAGAACTCTTCGTCCGTCGCGGTCGGCGTCAGGCGCAGACGCCGCCTGGGCGGCAGCTCGGGCTGCGGCGGCGGCTCGGGTGCGCGGGACCGACGAGTGGGGGGCTCGGGCTCGACCGGCGAGGTCAGCTCCAGGGCCTCGTCGTCCTCATCGTCCTCGATATCGGCGAACAGCGTCTCCGGCTCGGGTTCGTGGCGACGGCTTGAGCGCGGGGGCGACGGCTTGGCGATACGCTCACGCATCTGGGCGGGCTGGGGCGGGGCCAGGCTGCCGGCGCCCCCGGCCACCGTGCCCATCAGCCGGACGGCCTCGCTGAGCATCTCGTAGTTGCGGCGCACGCGCTCCTGGAAGGCGGCGTCGATGGCCTGGGTCTCGTCAGAGGTGCGCCGCGCCTGTTCCATCAGGTCGTCGATGCTGTCGGCCACGGCCTGGCGCACTTCCTCGGCCTGCCCCCGGGCGGCGGCGGGCAGCCGGGTGGCCCGAGCCTCGATGTCGGCCATCATCCCGGCCAGTTCGTCGAGGGTGGAACGGGCGGCGACGGCCCCCTCCTCCAGCTTGCGCGCGGTGGCGGCCCCGGCCTGTTCAACCATCTGGGCCGAGCGTTCGATCAGGTCGCGGGCCTCGGCCAGGCGTTGCTCGAACACCTGGTTGGCCTTCTGGCCGGCGCTGAAGGCGGCCTCGGAAAGCTGGTCCACCTGCTCACGGGCGGTGACGGCATGGGCCTCGGCGGCCTTGCGGGTCTCCTCGGCGGCCTGCCCCAGCCCCTCGATCGAGGCGCGGGTCTGTTCCTCAAGCTTGCGGCGCTCCTCGGCGGCGGCTTGGGAGACCGCCTCCATGGAATGCAGGGTCGACTGGCCGAACTCGTCACGCTCGGCCTTGGCCGATTCCGCCAGTTCGCGGAACTGCTCAGCGGCCTCGGCGATCAGTTCGCGCAGGGCCTCGCCGCCCTTGACGGCGCGATCGCCCATCTCGGCGGTGGAAAGCCTGGCCTGGGTGATGAACTCCGAAAGCTGGGCGGCGTGGGTCTCCGACTGGGCTCCGAACGCCTCCTGGTCGGCGCGCAGGGCGTGGGCCACGGTGACGAGGCCGGCGCGCTGTTCGGTCAGGCCCTGCTCGACGCCCCGGATCTGGTCGCTGACGCCGACCCCGGCGGTCTCCAGGCGGGAGATGTGGCGCGTCAGGTCCTCTCCGGCGGTGCGGGCGGCGTCGCTGGCCTCCCCGGCCGCGGCGGCCAGGTCGGCGGCGCGGGCGGCGAGCGCGGCCTCGGCCTCGCGAAGCTGAGTCTCGGCGAGATCGGACGCCTCGGCCACCATGCGGGCCTGTTTGGTGATCGCGTCGGCCACGGCGCCCGCCTGGGCGTCCAGGGCCTGGGTCAGGCTCAGCATCTGGGTGCGCTCCTGGCCCAGCACGCCGGTTAGTTCGCCGGCGGTGCGAGCGCTGGTGGAGGTGGCCTCGATCAGGCGCTCACTTTCTGACGCCAGGGCCTGGCGCAGGGCCAGTAGGGTCTCGCGGGCCTCGTCGGCGGCGGTTCCGGCCCGCACGATCTCCTCGCGCACCGCCTGGACCACATCGCTGGCCCGCGCGCCGGCGGACATGGCGGGGCTGACCATCTCATCGGCCAGCTGCTTGGCGCGGCGGGCCTCGGCGCCTAGCTTCTGGCCCTGGCGGATCATGTAGGCCGCGATCCAGACGAAGGCGGCCGGCCCAACGGCCATGGCCGCGAGCACGGTGATCGCGAAGGGGTCGAAGTCAAAGGGCGACACAGCCCGACGATAGCCGAAAGCAAAGGCGATGGGCGCCAGGGCCCACAGGACCGAGACCACCAGGGCGGCCAGATAGACAGGCCAGGGCGACGGGAGATCGGCGCGGATCGACCTGGCCGGCGCGGTCTCGGGACGCGGCGCCGGAATCTGCACGTTGGCGGGGGCGAGGTCGGCGGCCGGTGGGATCGGCGACAGCGGCGCGGAGCCCTGCGGCTCAGCCTCCGGCGGGGCGATCGGAGGCACGGCGGCGGCCAGGTCAAGGTCAGGGCTCGCCTCAGGCGCGGCGGCGCCCAGGCGCTGGGTGGCGTCCTCGTCGGTCAGGCTTTGGAAGTCTACCGGCGGATGCCGCTTCTTGATCTTCATTCGCGGCCTGTCTCAAGCGCCCCTGCGACCGGGCCGGCGCGAACCTGCGCCGCCCACAACTCTCGCCCCAACGGAAAGGATTACCGGCGAACCGAGCGCGCGGAAAGCGTCATTGGACGGAATCACGCCCGGTGGGGACCGATTGTCGCGGAGTCCCAGAATGGGGTGTCAGGTTTTGACGACCTGGGCCTTCTGGGTGGGGCAGTCAGACGCCTTCTGCACACGATCCAGGACCTTCACCGCAGCGGGCCTGGGCGCGGCGGTGCGGGCGATGGTGCGTTCGGCGGGCGCGGGATGCTCGATCTTCGGCGCCTCAATGGCGACCCCGAAATGCGAGTAGGCGACGGCGGAGGAATGGACCACCACGGCGGCAACGATTTCGGTCAATGTCTGCATTGGAACACCTCCCCGAGCCCGATGCGATTCCGTCGATCATCGGTATAGGACAAGCGCCGCGACGGCGCGACGCCATGTAACGTGAATTTTTCGTTATGTAACGGGAGCGCTGGGCGGATCGTGCGCGAGACCTTGGTTTGGGGTGATGGGCGTGCGGGCGCCCTCCCCTCAGTGGAATAACTTCCGTCATCCCGGACGGCCGCCAGGCCGAGCCGGGATCCAGGGGCCGCAGGCTGGGCCCCTAGGTCCCGGCTCTCCGCTTCGCTGTGGCCGGGATGACGTAGTGGGTTCTCGACGAGCCTAGGCCGCCGCCAGGTCCTTGAAGGCCGCGCCTTCGTGGGCGAGCAACCACTTCTTGCGCGGCAGGCCGCCGCCGTAGCCGGTCAGGCTGCCATTGGCGCCGATCACCCGGTGGCAGGGCACGACGACGGCCACGGGGTTGGAGCCGTTGGCGAGGCCCACGGCGCGCACGGCGCTGGGTCTGCCGATCCGCTCGGCCAGGCCCTTGTAGCTCAGCGTCTCGCCGGCTGGGATGGTGCACAGAGCCTCCCAAACCTGGCGCTGGAAGGCCGTGCCATTGGTGGCCCAGGTGACCCCGTCAAAGGCGTCGAAGTCGCCCTCGAAGTAGCGGGCCACGGCGTTGCGCATCTTGTCCGGCGCTCGGCCCGGGGCCAGCTCGACGCCCGGATAGTGGCGTCCCATCAGCCGGCGCATGCGCGGCTCGTAGTCGTCGAAGTCGAAGGCGCGCAGGACGCCCGCCTCATCCACGACGATCAGGGCCACGCCGACCGGGGTCTCCACGCGGTCGAGGATCAGGGCGTCAGGCAGCGACTTGGTCATGGGTCTTGTCCTTGGTGATCTTGGGATCGAGCGCCGCGTCGGACGCCCAGAGATGGGAGGCGGCATAGGCCCGCCAGGGGCGCCAGCATTCGGCGCGGGTCAGCAGTTCGGCGGGAGTCGGCCTATGTCCGGCCTCATCCTCCAGGGCCCGCAGCAGGCCGAGATCGGCGTGGGGGAAGGCGTCGGGCTCCCGCAGGGCCCGCATGGCGATGTACTGCGCGGTCCACTCGCCGATGCCCGGCAAGGCGCGCAGTTGGGCCACGGCCGCCTCCAGGCTGCGCTTGACGCCGAACAGGTCGGGATCGGCGGCGGCGGCCTCGGCGAGGGAGACCAGGGACCGCCCCCGAACCCTCGGCATGCCAAGGGTCTCCACATCGGCCTGGGCCAGTTGCTCCGGCGTCGGGAACAGGTGAGTGAGGCCCAGGGTATTGGCGGCCTCATCCTGGACCGGAGAGCCATAGGCCGCCGTGATCCTGCCGGCCAGGTTGCGGGCCGCCACCACGGAGATCTGCTGGCCCAGCACCGCGCGGACCGCGAGCTCGAAGCCATCCCAGGCGCCGGGCGCGCGCAGACCCGGCCGCCGGGCCACCAGGGCGGCCAGTTCCGGATCCTCTGAGAGGTGGCCGTTGATCAGGGCCGGGTCAGCGGCCAGGTCGAAGACCCGGCGTAGCTTGGCGATGACGGCGGGCCAGGCCTGGACCTTCGGGAAACGCAGGGTGACCTCCAGCCAGTCGCCGCTCCCCTGCCCCACGATCACCAGGCCGTGGGCGTCGCCCACCTGCAGCAGCCGGGCATAGCGCCGGCCGACCACGGTCTCGACGCCGGGAATGGCGCGCAGGGTCCAGAAGGCCAGCATGGCGCCCCAGTCATAGGGCGCGCGGTAGGGCAGCCGGATCGTGGTCCCGGCGCCATCGCCGGCGGCGACATCGGCCCCACCGGAGCGCCGCAGGGCGCCGGGCGGGCGGTCAAACAGCTGCTGAAAGGTCTCGTTGAACCGCCGCACGCTGCCGAAGCCCGAGGCCATGGCCACCTCGGCCATCGGCAGGCGGGTCTGGTGGATCAGTTGCTTGGCCAACAGCACCCGGCGGGTCTGGGCGACGGCCACCGGCGAGGCGCCCAGGTGCTGGCGGAACAGCCGGCGCAACTGACGCTCGCCGACCCCGAGCCGCTCGGCCAGACCGTCGACATCGCCCTCGTCCAGCGCCCCCTGCTCGATCAGGGAGAGCGCCCGGGAGACGGTGTTGGAGGTGCCCTTCCAGGATCCGAGGTCCGGCGAGGTCTCCGGCCGGCAGCGCAGGCAGGGCCGGAACCCGGCGTCTTGCGCGGCGGCCGCGGAGGGATAGAAGGCGATGTTCTCGCGCTTGGGGGTGCGGGCGGGGCAGACCGGACGGCAGTAGATGCCGGTGGTCTTCACCGCGCCGAAGATGCGGCCGTCGAAACGGGCGTCTCGCATCGAGAAAGCGCGGTAACAGGCGTCGTCGTTCATATCCATGACCTGATAGTCTGCCGTGGACGGGACGAAGTCTCGCGGTTTTCGGACACGGCCACCCGGCAAGTGGCGGTTTTCGGACGCCGAAGACGGTGGCCCTTTCCTCGACACGCTGTCAGGAATTCTCTGTCGTAACCCGGGCGGGGCTCTCGTAAGTCACCCGCCTGGCCAAGGTCTGGCCGATGTTGAACTGCAAGGTTTCCTGATGGTGGTCGCCGCTCTCGCATCCAAACCGGAGATCAGTCCGGCCACGCTCACCCACCTCCAGCGCCTGGAGGCCGAGAGCATCCACATCTTCCGGGAGGTGGTGGCCGAGTGTGAGAACCCGGTGATGCTCTATTCGGTGGGCAAGGATTCCGCCGTGATGCTGCGCCTGGCGCAGAAGGCGTTCTTCCCCTCCAAGCTGCCCTTCCCGCTGCTGCACGTCGATACGACCTGGAAGTTCCAGGCGATGTACGAGATGCGCGCGCGGATGGCCGCCGAGCTGGGCGCTGACCTGCTGGTCCACCAGAACCCCGAGTGCGTCGAGCGCGGCATCAACCCCTTCGACCACGGCAGCCTGCACACCGACATGTGGAAGACCGAGGGCCTGAAGCAGGCGCTCGACAAGTACGGCTTCGACGCGGCCTTCGGCGGCGGCCGGCGCGACGAGGAGAAGAGCCGCGCCAAGGAGCGCGTGCTGTCCTTCCGCTCGGCCCAGCACCGCTGGGACCCCAAGAACCAGCGCCCCGAGCTCTGGCGCCTCTACAACACCCGCAAGGCCACCGGCGAGAACTTCCGCGCGTTCCCGATCTCCAACTGGACCGAGCTGGACATCTGGCAATACATCCACCTGGAGAGCATCCCCATCGTGCCCCTGTACTTCTCCCAGGTGCGGCCGGTGGTGGAGCGCGACGGCATGCTGATCATGGTCGATGACGACCGCATGCCCCTGCGCCCCGGCGAGACCCCGATGATGAAGTCGGTGCGGTTCCGCACCCTGGGCTGCTACCCGCTGACCGGCGCGGTGGAGAGCACCGCGGCCACCCTGCCCCAGATCATCCAGGAGATGTTGCTCACCACCACCAGCGAGCGCCAGGGCCGGGCCATCGACCACGACCAGGCCGCCTCGATGGAGAAGAAGAAGCAAGAGGGATACTTCTGATGACCGCCCAAGCCGCCGGGACCCATCAGTCCAGCCTCATCGCCGACGACATCGACGCCTATCTGCAGGCCCACGAGCACAAGAGCCTGCTGCGTTTCATCACCTGCGGCTCGGTGGACGACGGCAAGTCGACCCTGATCGGCCGGCTGCTCTACGACTCCAAGATGATCCTGGACGACCAGATGGCCGCCCTGGAGGCCGACTCCAAGCGGGTCGGCACGCAGGGGGGCGACATCGACTTCGCCCTGCTGGTGGACGGCCTGGCCGCCGAGCGCGAGCAGGGCATCACCATCGACGTCGCCTACCGGTTCTTCTCCACCGACAAGCGCAAGTTCATCGTCGCCGACACCCCCGGCCACGAGCAGTACACCCGCAACATGGTCACCGGCGCCTCGACCGCCGACGCCGCGGTGATCCTGATCGACGCCCGCCGCGGCGTGCTGACCCAGACCCGGCGCCACTCCTATCTCGTGTCCCTGCTGGGCATCCGCCATGTGATCCTGGCCATCAACAAGATGGATCTCGTCGGCTGGAGCCAGGACACCTACGACACCATCCTGGCTGAGTACCGCGACTTCGCCGCCCAGATCGGCATCACCGACTTCACCGCCATCCCGATGTCGGCGCTGAAGGGCGACAACATCACCGAGCACAGCGAGGCCGCCCCCTGGTACGACGGCCCGCCGCTGATGCACCTGCTGGAGACCCTGCCGGTCGAGGACGACCTGCAGAGCCGCCCCTTCCGCATGCCGGTGCAGTGGGTCAACCGCCCCAACCTCGACTTCCGCGGCTTCTCGGGCCTGATCTCCACCGGCGTCATCAAGCCCGGCGACAGGATCAAGGCCCTGCCCTCCGGCCGCGAGAGCACTGTCGAGCGCATCGTCACCTTCAACGGCGATCTGCCCCAGGCCGTGGCCGGCCAGTCGGTGACCCTGACGCTGGCCACCGAGATCGACATCAGCCGTGGCGACGTCATCTCCATCGCCGGCAGCCCGCCGCCGGTGGCCGACCAGTTCGAGGCCACCCTGGTCTGGATGGACGACGAGGCCATGCTGCCGGGCCGCCCCTATCTGCTGAAGATCGGCGCCCGCACGGTCGGCGCCTCCATCACCGAGCCCAAGTACAAGGTCAACGTCAACACCATGGAGCACCTGGCCGCCAAGCGGCTTGAGCTCAACGAGATCGGCGTCTGCAACCTCAGCCTCGACGCCGCCATCGCCTTCGACCCCTATGCCGAGAACCGCGACCTCGGCGGCTTCATCCTCATCGACCGGATCTCCAACCGCACCGTCGCGGCCGGCATGATCCACTTCGCCCTGCGCCGCAGCCAGAACGTCCACTGGCAGGCCCTAGACGTGGACAAGGCGGCCCGGGCGGCGCTGAAAGGCCAGCGCGGCCGCGTCGTCTGGCTCACCGGCCTGTCGGGTTCAGGTAAGTCCACCATCGCCAACCTGGTGGAGAAGAAGCTCCACGCCAACGGCCGCCATACCTACATCCTCGACGGCGACAATGTCCGCCACGGCCTCAACCGCGACCTGGGCTTCACCGACGAGGACCGCGTCGAGAACATCCGCCGCGTCGCCGAGGTCTCCAGGCTGATGGTGGACGCCGGCCTCATCGTGCTGGTCAGCTTCATCTCACCGTTCCGCGCCGAACGCCGGCTGGCCCGTGACCTCCAGGCGGAGGGGGATTTCGTCGAGGTCTATATCGACACCCCACTCGCCGTCGCCGAAGCCCGCGACGTCAAGGGCCTCTACAAGAAGGCCCGCGCCGGGGAGCTCAAGAACTTCACCGGCATCGACAGCCCTTATGAGGCCCCAGAAGCCCCCGAGATCCGCATCGACACCACCAAGACCTCCCCCACTGAGGCCGCCGAGCAAATCACGGCATGGCTGGAAGGCGAGCTCGACTACTCGATCTAGCGGCGGCTCAGGCGGCGGCCCGCAACTCCGCGCCCTGGGCGGCCTGGGAATAGAGCGCCTCCAGCCGGGCCACCACCGGGTTGCGAATGATCTGGTAGGTCTCGAAGCGGTGCACGGCCGCCAGGTCGGTCCCGGCCACCAGCTTGAGCAGGTGGTTCAGGCCCGACACTTCTTCGCCACCCGGCAGGTCGATCTGGTCCGGATCGCCGGTCACCACCAGCCGCCCATTCCGGCCGATGCGGGTGGCGGCCATCCGCATCTTGCCCACCGTCATGTTCTGGGCCTCGTCCACCAGCAGCATGCTGTCGTTGAAGGTCCGTCCGCGCATCCGCCCCAGCGGCATGACCTCGATCATGCCCCGCTCGGTCAGTTGATGGATCTCGTCGTGGCCGATGAGCTGGCGAAGTTCGTCCTCGATGGGGGTCAGTTGTTCATCATAGGCGGTCTCGGCCCGCAGGGCGGCCGTCATGACCTCGCCCTCCAGCATCACCCGCGGGCGCGTCATCACCAGGTGCTTGATCCGCCCCTCGGCCAGCAGGCTGAGCCCCGCGGCTATGGCCAGGTGGGTCTTGCCGGTGCCGGTCGGCCCCACGCCGAATATCAGGGCGCGCTCTGAAGACAGCAGGGTGTTCATGAACCCCACCTGGCTTAGCGACATCGGTCGAACCGCCTGGCTGATCCCCTTGAGCCTATAGGCCAAGTCGAACTTGAGGGCATGACCGATGGCGGCGGCGATCGCTTCCTCCACCAGGCCCTCGTGGCCGCCCTCCGTGCGCAGTAGCTCGACAATCTTCTCCAGGATCGCTGCGGCCAGGGTCACGGCGAGATCGTCGCCGGTCAAGGCCAGGGCGTCCGGGCGCGGCGAGACCTGCAGGTGGTAGGGCCGCAGGGCCTGCTCGATACGCCGTATCGGGGCCCCCTGCCCGGAGAGCAGGCGCTCGACAAGCTGAGGCGCCAGGCTCACGACCTTGGATGCGGTCGCCTGGGTCAGGTCGTGATGCAACTCCAAGGGAACCTCCGAACGACGTCACAACCAGTCGGTGACAACAACATCGCCTCGAAGACTCAAAATAGACTTAATCGACCCCTGAAACTTGGCGACCGAAGACCTACGAATACCATCTAGAACGTGCAAATCTCAATCAGGACGACGCCCTGTATCGAGGAAGTCACGCGCACTGAAACCTTCGGGCGGGGCGACCTCGACGATCGGGTCGTCGCGATCGTCGAACTCCAGCCGCAGGGCGCGGCTCATCACCGCGTGCATGTCGTAGAGCGCGGTGATGTAGGTCAGCTCCAGGATCTGCTCGTCGTCGAGGAAGGTCCGCAGCGCCGCGAACACCCCGTCCGGGGTGCGCCCCCCCTGCAGCACCAGGCAGTCGGCATAGGCCAGGACCGCCCGCTCCCTGGCGTCGTAGCAATCGGCCACCTGCCAGTTGGGGACCGCCGCGATCCGTTCCTCCGACACCTTCAGGCCGCGCAGCGACTTGCAGTGCTGGGAGAAGACGAACTGGCTGCCGCGGGCCCAGCCGGCACGGGTCTGGGCCAGCTCACGCAGCACCGGGTCCAGCTTGCGGTCCGGGGTGCGATAGAGGGCGAAGCCTTGGTTGGCGTGCCGCAGGATATCGGGGCTGTTGGCGAACACCGTCCACCAGTCGCCGGTCGTCCCGGTTGCGGTGCCCGGCTCGGCGACGGGGTCCCGGTCGCCGAACAACAGGTCGTAGGTCTTTGTGACCACCTCGGAGGTGGCCTCGGCGCGGCTGACCGGCTTCAGGCGGGGCATCAGGCTTCCACCGCCGCGCCGGCCGGCTCGTGCGCCACATCCTGCGGCCCGAAGCCCTTCGTCCAGGCCGCGAACTCCAACATGATCCCATTGGGATCGGTGAAATAGACGGAGCGCACGAAGACCCCCGGATGCAATTCGGCGGCGACGCCGGCGGCGCTGTCGTCATGATTGACCACCATCGGCAGGACCTCGACGCCGGCCGCCTGCAGCCGCTTGATGCTGTCCTGCAGGTCGCCTGAGTCCATGTCGAAGGCCACGTGGTTCATGGAGCCGACGGCCGACTTCGGGCTCTGCGGGAACTTGGCCACCGAGGCGACGCCCGGCGCGGCGGCCGGGACCTCCGGCCACCAGAAGAAGGCCACGCTCGCGCCGCCCCCGCAGTCGAAGAAGAAGTGCTGACCGCCGTCTGGCAGAGCGATGGTCTTGATCAGCGGCATGCCCAGCACGTCGCGATAGAACCTGACCGTCTCCCCCATGTCGCGGCAGACCAGGGCCAGGTGATTGATGCCTTTGGTACGCATGGACGCCTCCTGCAAAGCGCGTCAGCTAAGGTGGACACCGGTTTAGCATCCGACGCGCGCCAAAATTAGAGACTAGGGCAGGTTCAGGTGGACCGAGTTCACTCCACCTGAACCTGCTCTAGAAGGTGAGAACGATCTTGCCGAAATGCTCGCCGGCGGCCATGGCGGCGAAGGCCGCGGCGACCTCGGTGAACGGGAACACCTTGTCGACCACCGGCTGGATGCGGTGCAACTCCAGGGCCCGGCACATGGCCTCGAACATCTCCCGCGAGCCTACCGACAGGCCCTGCAGCCGCGCCGAATTGCCGATCAGGGCGCCTGGGTTGAGCCCCTCCCCCGCCCCGGCGACGACGCCGATGACGGCGATGTGGCCGTTGATGCGGATGGCCCGCAGGCTCTGCTGGATGGTGCCGCCGCCCCCGACCTCCATGATGAAGTCGGCGCCCACCCCGCCGGTCGCCGCGCGCACCGCCTTGGCCCATTCGGGATCAGCTCTGTAATTGTGCAGGTGATCGGCGCCGAGGCCCTTTGCCCGCGCCAGTTTCTCGTCAGAGGACGAGGTGATGAAGGTCCGGTAGCCCGCCGCATGGGCGAACTGCAAGCCGAAGATCGAGACGCCGCCGGTCCCCTGCAGCACGACCGTGTCGCCTGGCTCCAGGCGCGCGTCCTCGAACAGGCCGCGCCAGGCGGTCAGCGCCGCGCAGGGCAAGGTCGCCACCTGCTGGTCCGTGAGGTAGGCCGGGACCTTGGAAACCCCGTCCTGGCTGAACAACTGTAGTTCCGAGCCCGCTCCGGGGATCGGAAACCCCAGAGACGAGGACAGCTTCTCCAGGGTCGGGCGGCCCGATTGCCAGTTCTGGAAGAACAGGGTGGCGATCCGGTCGCCCACAGCCACCCGTGTGACACCGGCCCCAATGGCCTCCACCACGCCACAGCCGTCGGAAAACGGGGTGATCGTCCCGGCTTGGCCTGACCCGCGACTATACATGCCGTTGACCATCAGCATGTCGCGATAGTTCAGCGACACCGCCCTCATGCGCACCAGGACCTGACCCGGCCCCGGCGTCGGGTCGGTCCTTTCGACGACCCGGATCTGGTCGGCGCCCCAGGGGGCCGTCACTTCCAGCGCGCGCACCGCGTTCCTCCCGTTTCTGCTTTGAGGCCATAGTCGCCCCCTGGAAGCCGCCCGCAACCCTGTCGTGGCGTAAGGCGGGCCGCTTTGCGCCGCCGGGGTGGCGAGGTCAGCCGTCCAGCCGCCGAACACCGTACAGCCTGACCGCGCCGGCCAGCCCCGCCAGCGACATGGCGGCCATGACGAAGTAGCCGTGGGCCCCGATGCGGTCGAACAGCGCCCCGGAAACGATGGTCGCCACCCCACTCAGCACGCCGCCTGACAGCGCTGAGTTTATGGTCTGGGCCGCCGATGCGTTGCTGGGCTTGGACAGCCGGTCCACCAGCTGCAGGGAGGCGATGAAGGTCGCCGCAAAGGTGAAGGTGTGCAGGGCCTGAATCGGGAACACGATCCACAGCGGCGGCGAGAGCGCGAGAGCGCCCCACCGCACCACGGCGGCCACGCCGCCCAGCACCAGCAGGTTGCGCGCCCCGAACCGCCGGCGCCATGGCTCCATGAACCACAGGAAGACGACCTCGACGGCGACCCCAATCCCCCACAGCAGCCCGGTCATGGCCTCGGGTATGCCCTGGTCGCGCCAGGCCAGGGTGGAGAACGAATAGTAGAAGGCGTGGGCCGACTGGATCAGGCCGGCGGAGATCACCACCAGCATGAAGTCCCTGTCGCGGAACAGCTCTCGCAGGCCCGCCATGCGCTCGGCCAGCGCGGCCGCGCCGCCGCCGACCCGCACGGGGTCCGGCGGGAGCCAGTAGCGCGCGCCGAAGGCCACCAGCAGGCCCGACACCGTGATCCAGACCAGCACCAGCTCCGGCGAGCCTCGCGCCAGGATCAGGCCCATGCCGATGTTGGCGACAATGAAGGCCACCGAGCCGATGCCCCGCGGCCAGCCATAGTTGAACCCGTCCTTCTGGGACCTCGCCAGGACCACCACGTCGGTCAGGGGCCCCAGCGTCGCGTACATGGTCGAGGCGATGAACCACAGGCCGAACCACCAGGCGAAGCCCAGCGGCGCCGCCATCAGGGCGTAGCCGGCCGCCAGGGCCAGCCCCATCAGGATCAGGGGCGTGCGGCGCAGGGAGAAGCTGTCGGCCCACATCGCCAACAGCGGCGCGGTGACGGTGCGCGCCAGCAGCGGAGCCGAGAGGATCAGGCCGATCTCCGCGCCGCTCAGGCCCCGATGGTCGAACCAGACCGGAATATAGGGCGTGGCCGCGCCACCCCCGATGAAGATGGCTCCGTAGAACAGACCAAGGCGCACCGGACTAGACATTGTCATGCTTGCTAGCCCGAGTCGGAGCGCGATTTCGTCCTGGCGCAATCGGTAGTGCGAAGTGATCGCACGAGGCCTTCCGCTGCAACGCGCAAGCATGGTAGCGCCAGGGTCGCGATGACCGACAAAGCCCATGCCGCCAGTGTCTCCGAACTGCTCGTCCTGATCGGGCAGCGCAAGACTCGCAAGGTGTCGGTCGCCGACATCCTGGAGACCTTCGGCGACCGCGCCTTCGGGGCCCTGATGTTCGTCTTCGCCGCCCCCCTGGTCCTGCCCATGCCCCCCGGAGTCTCCGCCATCCTTGGCGCGCCCCTGGCCTTCATCACCGCCCAGTGGATGCTGGGGCGCCGCACCCTGTGGCTGCCCAAGGCCTTGCTGGCGCGGACCATGAGCATGTCCGACTTCCGCAACCTGTCGGAAAAGCTGATGCCGCACCTGGAGCGGCTGGAGCGCCGGCTGAAGCCGCGCCTGACCTTCATGTACAACCGCTTCGCCGACCGGCTGATGGGGGCGATCTGCTTCTCGCTCTCCATCATCGTCTTCCTGCCGATCCCCTTCGGCAACATGCTGCCCTCCTTCGCCATCGCCGCCTTCGCCATCGGCACGGCGGAGCGGGACGGCTATGCGGCGATCATCGGCTGGGTGATGGCGGCGGTGAGCATCGTCGTGCTGGGCGTGCTGTCCAAGGCGATCATCGCGGCGATCGTGGCCTTCTTCGCGACCCTGATGGGGTTGTTCTGACGCCTACTTCGGCCGCGAACGGAACAGCTGCGGCCATTCCTCGGCGCCCAGCCCGCGGCAGGCTGGCATCTCGAGCTGGTCGCTGATCTGGAAGGCCTTGCCATCCCAGACCCAGGCGTAAACGCCGCCGCAATCGGCGATGCCCCGGCCCTTCTCGAAATTGCTGAGGGTCTGGGTTTCCGGATCGAAGCCGACATTCATCAGCAGATGGGTGGCCGACCCGTCGAGGTTGGGGATCTGGGCGAGGCGCATGTATCCACCCCTCTCGTCGGCGAGCAGGAAGCCGTAGATCTCGTTGTAGGCGCCCCGGTAGCAGAGCTCGCCATAGAGGATCACGCCGGGCGACAGCCGCGCAATGATCGGATCGTAATCCTCGGCGCTCAGCGAGGCGTCGCAATCCTCCCCGAGTTTGGCGCGCATCCCTGGCCAGAGCTTCTCTGGCAGGTTGGCCTGGGACATGGCCGGTCCAGGGCGGACCAGGGGAACCGGCGGCGGTGGCGGTACGGCCGAGGCAGGCCTAGGCCCCTTGGCCACCAGGGCGGTGACCGTGCCCGCTCGATGCTGCTGATCGTCCATCCAACGCAGGGCGGCCGAGACGCCGGTCAGCAGGATATCGCCGCGGCCGGGCGCCAGGCTCAGGCGCTGGCCGTTGCGGATGGCGGCCAACAACGCCGTGGCCTGGGCCCCCGTCAACACCACGTCGGCGTCGCCCTCGGCCTCCGGCGCCACGCCGGAGACGGGCCGCCCGTCCACCTTCACGGCCCAGGCCGTCGCGGGCTTGTCCGCCCCCACCAGGACCAGCCGGATCACCGGCGCGGCGTTGGCGTCGGCCGGGCGCCGCAGGTGAAGGAAGGGACGATCCTCGAAGCTGTCCTCCGAGAAGCCGAAGGTCGAGCAGTCGCGGGTATTGTCGCAGACCACCGTCCAGTCCTGGAAGCTCTTGCTCGCCGCCTGCGCGCCCGTCGCCGCCATTGCGGCCAGCAGACCCAAGATCATCGCCTTCATCGTCCGCTCCCGGTTGCCGAGGCCCCTGCGGAGCGTAAGGTCATCTCAAGCCATGGCAATTGGCGAAGGACAGGGGACGAGCATGAGCCGAGCTGACAGCCGAGACCGCGCCCTGCGCGAACGCGCCGCCGCCGTGATCCCCGGCGGGATGTACGGTCACCAGTCGGTGGGTTTGCTGCCCGACGACTATCCGCAGTTCTTCGCACGCGGTGAAGGCGCCCACCTCTGGGACGTCGACGGCCATCGCTACCTCGACTTCATGTGCGCCTATGGCCCCAACCTGTTCGGCTACGCCAACCCCGAGATCGACGCGGCCTATGTCCGCCAGCTCGGCCTCGGCGACACCCTGACCGGGCCTACCGAACTGATGGTGCGGTTAGCGGAGGAGATGACCGCCCTGGTCACCCACGCCGACTGGGCGATCTTCTGCAAGAACGGCACGGACGCCACCTCCATGGCGCTCTCCACCGCCCGCCAGCACACGCGGCGAAAGACCATCATCCGGGCCAAGGGCGCCTACCACGGCGCGGCGACGTGGTGCGTCAATCGTCCGGCAGGCACGGTTCCCAGCGACCAGGCCCACCAGATTTTCTGCGACTACAATGACGTCGCCAGCCTGGAGGCCGCCGCCGCCCAGGCAGGCGAGGACCTGGCCGGCATCTTCGCCGCCCCCTTCAAGCACGACGCCTTCATCGAGCAGGCCGATCCCGACCTGGCCTATGCCCGCAAGGCGCGCGAGATTTGCGACCGCACCGGCGCCCTGCTGATCGTCGATGAGGTGCGGGCGGGCCTGCGGCTGTCGCGGGACCTCTCCTGGTCGCGGATCGGCGTGCAACCGGACCTCTCCACCTGGGGCAAGTGCCTGGCCAACGGCCACCCGATCTCGATGATGCTGGGCGCCGACAAGGCCAGGAAAGCCGCCTCGCAGATCTATGTCACGGGCTCCTTCTGGTTCCAGGCCGCGCCGATGGCCGCCGCGCTCGAAACCCTGCGGCTGGTGCGCGACACCGACTATCTGGAGCGCCTGCAGATCCTCGGCGACCGGCTGGCCAACGGGCTGCGGGAACGCGCCGGCGCGGCGGGCTTCGGCTTCCGGGTCTCGGGCCCGGTGCAGATGCCGCTGTTCCTGTTCGACGACGACCCTGACCTGCGCAAGGGCTTCTGCTGGTCCAGCGAGATGCTGAGCCGGGGCGTCTACGTCCATCCTTGGCACAACATGTTCATGTGCGCGGCGATGACGGAGGGCGACATCGACTCCGCCCTCAACGCCGCCGAAGCCGCCTTCGACGTCCTGAAGCGCCAGGCGCCGGGCCTCGAACCGGTCGCCAAGATGAGCTTCCTCATGCCCGCCAGCCAAGGTTAGACCATGCCGATCAGCGACTATTCCGAACACGACGGCGTGGCCCTGGGCCAGATGGTGGCCAAGGGCGAGGTCACGCCCCTGGAGCTGGTGGACGCCGCCATTGACCGGATCGAGCGGCACAACGGCGCGCTGAACGCGGTGGTCCACTCCGCCTATGACGAGGCCCGCGAGCGCGCCAAGGGTCCCCTGCCCGACGGCCCGTTCAAGGGCGTGCCGTTCCTGATCAAGGACCTGGGCATGCCGGTGGCCGGCTGGCCGCGCACCTCGGGCAGCCGCTTCGCCCGCCACATCGTCGACACCGAGGACGGTGGTCTGACCCGCCGCTACCGCCAGTCGGGCGTCATCCCCCTGGGCAAGACCAACACCCCCGAATATGGGATCACCGGGACGACGGAGAGCGCCCTGCTCGGCCCCTGCCGCAATCCCTGGAATCCCGCCCACATCTCCGGCGGCTCCTCGGGCGGCGCGGCCTCGGCGGTGGCGGCCGGCATCGTGCCCATGGCCCATGCCAGCGACGGCCTGGGCTCGATCCGCATTCCGGCGGCCTGCTGCGGCCTGGTGGGATTGAAGGTCAACCGCGACCGGGTGCCCAACCTGCCAGACGCCTATGACTATGCCGCCGGCTTCGTGGTCGATCACGTCGTCACCCGCACCGTGCGCGACAGCGCCGTCATGCTCGACCAGACCGGCCTTCCCGAGCCGGGGTCTCCCTACGCCCTGCCCGCCAAGGCGCGGCCCTATGCGGAGGAGATCGAGACCTCGCCCGGCAAGCTGCGGATCGCCTGGTCCAGCGAGACCGCCAACGGCCGGCCCATCGATCCGGAGATCCAGGCCGCGCTGGAACGCACGGCGACCCTGCTGAAAGGCCTCGGCCACGAGGTCGTGGAGAAGGGCCTGGGCATCGACTACCGCGCCCTCTACGCCGCGCGCGGTCCGGTGAGCGGCGCCAACTTCGCCGGCGGCATGGAGCGGCTGATCGACGAGATCGGTCGTGAGCCGGAACAGGACGAGCTTGAGCCCCTGACCTGGGCCTCGTTGAAGGGCGGCCGCCGGGTGACCGGCGCCCAGGCCTTCCGCGCTCTGCAGGACCTGCGGATGCTCAACCGCTTCACCCTGGCCTTCTTCGAGGACTGGGACGTCTATCTCTGCCCGGTCCTGGGGACCCCGGTGCCGGAGGTGGGCTTCATAGACCCCGTCAACCTGGAGCCCAAGGAGGTCAACCGCCGCCAGGGCCAAGTCTTCCCCTTCACCCCACCGATGAACTTCTCCGGCCAACCCTCGATCTCCCTGCCGCTGGAGATGGATTCCAACGGCCTGCCGATCGGCATGATGTTCAGCGCCCGCTACGCCGACGAGGCCACCCTCTTCCGCCTGGCCGCGCAGCTTGAGAAGGAAGCGCCCTGGAAGGGCCGCCGCCCGGAGGTCTGGGGCTGATGGGTCCCTGGTTTCGTCTGGCCGCCATAGGCGGTCTGCTCTGCGTGGGCTTCGGCGCCTTCGCCGCCCACGGGATCACCGATCCGAAGGCCCAGGAGTGGCTGAAGACCGGCGCGCTCTACGGCTTCGTCCATGTGTTGGCGGTGTTCGCCGCCGCTCAGAGGTCGGGCCGGGGCGCGGCCCTGGCGCCGCCGCTGTTCCTGGCGGGCCTGGTGCTGTTCTCCGGCTCGCTGTGGGCCATGAGCCTCGGCGCGCCCCGCGGGTTAGGAGCTATCACCCCGCTGGGCGGCCTGGCCTTCATGGGAGGTTGGGCGGCGCTGGCCTGGAGCCGGGCGAGGTCCTAGGTCAATTCGACATGCAGCGGCCAGCCGCTCGCAAGTCCTCTTGCCGGGAGGGGTGGGGTGTGAGCGCCAAGTCCTGCCGAGTTCGTGCCGGGCTTTTTTTGCTCCGGATTCGGAGCCTACCCCGCCCCCGGCCCGCAAGGGGGCGGGAGGCAATCTGGTGGAATGTCGATACTGCCTAGAGCCTAGCCTCATAGGTCTGGCCAGGGTCCGCTGCTAGACAGAGAGCTAATGACCGGGTTCGACCCGAAGAGGACCTTCCGGGCCTAAGTGGGAAGCCGCTGTATCAACCTCTCCACTTGCTCCGGGGACAGTAAAGTTGCTGCCTCCGCAATGCCTTCTGCTCGCCCAGCCGTCATACCCATACGTGCGTCTTGCAGGTATAGAAGGTGACCGGCGATCCTATGAATGGCTTCGTTAGTTCCCACCATCTGGCGATGACTATCGGGTTCATCATAAAAGTACCGGCTGCGGACCGTCAGGTCATGGATGAGTCCGCTCAGAAAGTGGACCACCGCTGCCCTTGGCCAGTTGCACAGTTGTTTTTGTAGCGTGCTCATATCGTCAGCATAGAGTCGCCAACATCCGCAATCCACGGTGGGCGGTCATTCCGACAGTCCGCTAGCCGGAAGAGGCGAAGCGCGCCTCTGTCCCACACCCACACCGACTTCGATCTCACAAGTACACGACCTAGGCTGTGGTCGCCGTCAGCTTCAGCCCCAGGGCCTGCACCACCTTCAGCACGGTGGCGAACTCTGGATTGCCGTCCTTGGAGAGCGCCTTGTAGAGGCTCTCGCGGCCAAGCCCAGCGGCGCGGGCTACCTCCGACATGCCACGGGCACGGGCGATGTCGCCGAGCGCCGCCATGATCAGGCCGGTGTCGCCTTCGTCCAGCGAGGCCTGCAGATAGGCGGCCACATCAGCCTCGGTCCTCAGATGCTCGACGGGGTCCCAGACACGGGTCGTCACGGTTTCGGTCTTCGCCATCATCTGCTCCTAGAGCCGCAACGCCAGAGCGATCGCCGCGGCGATGTCCCTGCTTTGCGTCCGCTTGTCACCGCCCGCCAGCAGGATCGCCAAGGTGTCGCCTCGGCGAACGAAATAGACGCGGTAGCCCGGACCATAATCGATCCGCATCTCGCTCACTCCGGAGCCCACAGGCTTTACGTCGCCCGGATTGCCCAAGGACAGGCGGCGGATTCGGATCAGTATCCGTGCGCGGGCCTGCGCATCCCGAAGCGCGTCAAACCAGGCGGCATAGGCCTCTGTCTCGCGAACTTCGATCACAATCGTATCCTATAAGATACAGACGGGCAATATTAGACGTCGCCCTTCTTGGGCAGAGCCAGCCACCGCAGCGCCAGCGCCGATCCGATCAGGGCGATGAACATGGTCAGCGCCATCGGCCGCGCCGTGCCGTCGTGCAGGACGCCGGTCAGGCCCGAGGCCAGGGCGCCGACGCCGAACGAGGCGCCGCCCATCAGGGCCGAGACCGAGCCCGCCCGGCGGATATCGACGTTCAGGGCGCCGGCCATGGTGTTGCCCTGCATGAAGCCATAGGTCCCCAGCAGGATGAAGAGCATGGGCAGCACCGTCCAGGGCCCGCCGATCCCGGTGACGGCGGCGATCGCCAGCAGGGCTCCGGCGGCGACCGAGGCCAGGCTCGCGCGGCTGAGCACCTCGTCGGGGGTCGCCCGGCGCAGTGCGTAGCGGTTGATCTGGCTCGATCCGATGACGGCCGCGGCGTTCAGGCCAAAAAGCCACGGGAACTGGGTCGGTGACACGCCGTATGTCCCCATCAGCAGCTGCGGTGAGGCCGAGATGTAGGTGAACAGGGTCGCCCCGTTCAGGGCGCCGGCCAGGGCGTAGCCGACCAGGCGCGGCTGTTTCAGCAAGGCGAGGTAAGCGCCGAACGGGCTCTCCGACATCGCCTGGGCCAGGGTCTCGGCCGAGCGCGACTCCTTCATCCGCCACAGGGACGCGCCGCCGACCACCAGGCCAAAGGCGGCCAGGAACCAGAAGTTCAGCCGCCAGCCCCCCGCCACCAGCAGGGCCGCCCCCAGCAGGGGCGCCAGGATCGGGGCCAGCCCCATGATCAGGGTCATCAGCGACAGCATCCGCGCCGTCTCGGTGTGATTGAAGCGGTCGCGGACGACGGCGCGCGCCACCACCCCGCCGGCGCAACCGCCCAGGGCCTGGATGAACCGCGCGCCGATCAGCATCTCCGGCGACGAGGCCAGGGCGCAGGCGATGGAGGCCAGGATGTAGATGGCCACCCCCACCACAATGGGCGGACGCCGGCCGAAGCGATCGGAGGCGGGCCCGTAGATGAACTGGCCGATGGCCATGCCCGCGAAGAAGGCCGCCAGCGTTCCCTGGGTCTGAGCGGGGCTGGCGCCCAGGTCCGCACCAATCGCCGGCAGGCTGGAAAGATACATGTCGATGGACATGGGCGCGAAGGCGGTCAGCGATCCCAGCAGGATCACCAGGCCCCAGGGGGTCTTCACCGGGACGTAGGGCGCGCGGGGATCGCTCATGATCCGGTTCTAGCGCGGTTCGGCCGGGTGGGAAGGCTTGCGTTTCCCGACCGGAAGGCCTGCATCATGGGAAAACGCTCAAGGAACCGCCTATGTCCGCCGCCCTCTCCCGCCAGATGCCGCCCGTGCAGCACGCCGCCGTCAACGGCATCGACATGGCCTATTATGAGGTCGGCCCCCGCGGACAGGGCGTGCCGATCATCTTCTGCCACGGCTTCCCGGAGCTGGCCTTCTCCTGGCGCCACCAGCTGGCCGCCTGCGAGGCCGCCGGGCGCTGGGCCATCGCCCCCGATCAGCGCGGCTACGGCCTGACCTCGCGACCCGAAGCGGTCACCGACTACGACATGGAGCACCTCACCGGCGACCTGGTGGGCCTGATGGATCACCTGAAGATCGACAAGGCGATCTTCTGCGGACACGACTGGGGTGGCATCATCGTCTGGCAGATGCCGCTGATGCATCCCGACCGCTGCGCCGGGGTCATCGGCCTGAACACCCCCTTCATGCGCAGGTCGCCCTTCGATCCGATCGCCGCCATGCGCATGGCGTTCGGCGAGGACATGTACATCGTCTGGTTCCAGAAGCCGGGCGTCGCCGACGCGGTCCTGGGCGCCGACGCCGACAAGACCATGCGCTTCTTCATGCGCAAGCCCGACTCGATCCCCATGGACGCGGGGGCCGGCCTCGATATGTCCTCGGCCGCGCCGGAGGGCCAGTCGACCTTCGCCTTCGGCGACCTGCTGAACGCCTGGGACAAGTCTGACACCGCCAACCAGCTGCTGAACGCCGACGAACTTGCCGCCTTCGTGGAGACCTTCGATGCCACCGGCTTTACCGGCGGGATCAACTGGTATCGGAACTTCACCCGAAATTGGGAACGCTCCGCCGACCTGCCGACTCGCGTCGACGGCATTCCCTGCCTGATGATCATGGCCGAGAAGGACGTCGTACTCTCGCCCGCCATGGCCGACGGCATGGAAGAGGTGATCGGCGACCTGGAGAAGGTGCTGGTGAAGGATTCCGGGCACTGGACGCAGCAAGAAAAGCCCAAAGAGGTCAATGACCTCATCCTCGGCTGGATGGATCGCCGCTTCCCGCGTTAGATAGGGATGATGGAACGCAACACCCCGCCGCCCGCCCTCTCCTCCTCCACGAACCGGCGCGGCCTGTTCCCGGAGAGCGAGCCCTTCACCTATGGGTGGATGCCCACCGGCGGAGAGCACGAGATCTTTTACGAGGTGTGCGGCAATCCGGAGGGCAAGCCCTGTGTGATCCTGCACGGCGGCCCCGGCGGGGCGATCAACCCCACCATGCGGCGGTTCTTCAACCCGTCGAAGTGGAAGATGGTGCTGTTCGACCAGCGCGGCTGCGGCAAGTCTCGGCCCAACGCCAGCCTGGACGACAACACCACCTGGTCGCTGATCGACGACATCGAGCGGCTGCGCATCCATCTGGGCGTCGAGAAGTGGACGGTGTTCGGCGGTTCCTGGGGGTCCACCCTGGCGCTCGCCTACGCCATCACCCACCCGCAGCGGGTCGAGGCCCTGGTGCTGCGCGGGGTCTTCCTGCTGACCCAGCGCGAACTGCGCTGGTTCTATCAGGACGGGGCGAGCTTCCTGTTCCCCGACGCCTGGCAGAAGTTCCTGGCCCCGATCCCGGAGGCCGAGCGCGGCGACCTGGTCACCGCCTATCACCGCCGCCTGACCCACACCGACCGCCGCGTCCAGGCCGAGGCCGCCGCGGCCTGGAGCCAGTGGGAGGGCGACACCATCTCCATCCGCGGCCCGGAAGCCCGACCCTCGAAGTTCAACGAGATCGACTTCGCCATCGCGTTTGCACGGATCGAGTGCCACTTCTTCGCCAACAAGGGCTTCTTCAGCGAGGACGGCTGGATCCTGAAGAACATCGGCAAGATCCGCGGCATCCCCGGCTGGATCGTCCAGGGCCGCTTCGACGTGGTCACCCCGATGGAAAGCGCCTGGAACCTGAAGACCGCCTGGCCCGAGGCGCGTTTGGAGGTGGTCTGGGACGCCGGTCACGCCTCGACGGAGCCCGGCATCGTTGACGGGCTGGTGCGCGCGACAGACCAAGCCTTCTCGGTCTAGCACGGGTACGCATCTGCGATGGAAAGTCGGCTGCTGGAGGATCTCGGCCTCCATCTTGAGGATAGCTACTTCCTCGGTGCGCAAGTCAGCGGCCAGACGATACGACTCCGCGTCCTCTTCGCCCTGACTAGTGATCATCCCAGGTACTGTCCCCCGCAGGTGGGAGAACAGCATTGCTACCGGGAGGGAGAGATTCTTCTGGACCCCGTAGCAATTACGGAATGGGTTCCCGGGCGACCGCTGCTCGTAACCGATCCGGACGGGTCGCTCGACATGGGTGGCATAGAGCTCGCCGGCGACGACGGCTGCTATCGGGTCACAACCGAATGGTTCGCTGTTAGCTGCCGAGCCGCCAGCATTACGGTGACACTGGATTGATACGGCCTACCTGCTGACAGGGCGTCGCTACCACTCGCCTTGGACAGTGGAAACTCCCTAGAGGAAGCTGCCCTTGCCGCTGGTGACTTCCGAGTAGCGGTGGACGCGGACGGCCTGGACCAGGCCAAAGCCGATCATCACGGTCGCCATGACGGTGCCGCCGTAGGACAGCATCGGCATCGGCACGCCCACCACCGGCGCCAGGCCCATGACCATGCCGCCATTGATCATCACATAGAGCGCGAAGGTCGCCGTCACCCCGGCCGCTGACAGGCGTCCGAAGTGCGAGTGGGCGAGCGCGGCGGTGCGCAGGGCCATGAAGATCACCACGGCATAGAGGAACAGCACCGAGAAACAGCCCACGAAGCCGAACTCCTCGGCCAGAGTCGCGAAGATGAAGTCGGTCTGCTTCTCGGGAAGAAAGTTGAGCTGGCTCTGAGAGCCCAGGCCATAGCCCTTGCCCAGGAAGCCGCCGGAGCCGAGCGCGATCTTCGACTGCAGGATGTGATAGCCCGAGCCGGACGGATCGCTCTCGGGGTCCAGGAAGGTGAAGATGCGTTTGCGCTGGTAGTCGTGCAGCACGAACATCACCATCGGCGGCACGGAGATCGCCGCGGCGGCGAGCCCCGTGGCGATCACCCGCCAGTCGAGGCCGGCCAGCACCACCACGGCGACCCCGGTCATCAGGATCAGCATGGCGGTGCCCAGGTCAGGCTGGTGGGCCACCAGGACGACGGGCGCCGCGATCATCAGAATCGGGACGAGCAGCCACCAGGAGAAGCGGGCATCGTCAGCGGAAATGGAGTGGTAGAAGCGCGCCAGGCCCAGAACGATCCCCAGTTTCATCACCTCCGACGGCTGGAAACTGCCTAGAGGCCCGAGGTCCAACCAGCGTTGCGCGCCCATGCGAACGTCGCCGATCACCTCCACCAGCACCAGCAGCACCAGGCCTATGCCGTAGATCGGATAGGCGATGGCGAACCAGACCCGCAGGTCCACCATGGCCAGGGCCACCATGACCACGAACATGATGCCGAAACGCAGCAGGTGCGCCCCGGCCCACGGCTCCCAGGATGAGCCGGCGATGGAGAACATCATCAGGGCCCCCGCCCCGGCGATCAGGCACAGGGCGAGCGAGAACAGCCAGTCGATCTCGCTGAACTTGACCACCAGCCGGTCGCGTTCCCCCGGGCGGGTCAGGGCGCTGACGCTCATGTGCGTCCCTCCGGCGGGCGCGGAGCCGGCGGCGGCGCGCCGGCGGTCGGCGCATCAGGCGCCGCCCCCTCGGCAAGGCCATCGGGGGTAAGCTCGGGCATCGGCAACGGCTTCTCGATGCGGGCGCGGATTTCCGGATCCTTCAACAGAGCCACGCGCATCACCTCGCGGGCGCGCGGAGCGCCGGCCGTGGCGCCGCCCAGCCCCCCGTGCTCGACGATGACCGACAGGGCATAGCGCGGCGCGTCATAAGGCGCGAAGGCCACGAACAGGTTGTGGTCCTTCAACTTCCACTGGACGCTGGCCGAGTTGCGGTCGGCGACGTTGTCATAGCTGCGGACCTGCGCGGTGCCGGTCTTGCCGGCCATCATCACGTCCCCGAGCCCGAGCTGACTCTGCCGATAGGCGGTGCCGGTGACATCATTGGCCACCGCGATCATGGCGCCGCGCACATAGTCGACATGTTCCTGCTGGAACGGCAGGTCCGGCACGGCCGCCCCGCTGGGCAGCTCCTTGCCGCCGATCGAGCGGACCAGACGCGGGTTCAACGCCTTCCGCCCGTTGGCCAGCCGCGCGGTCATCACCGCCAGCTGCAGGGCGTTGACGTTCACATAGCCCTGGCCGATCCCGTAGCTGACGGAGTCCCCCGGCTGCCAGACCGGCTCGCGCTTGACCGCCTTCCGCTTCCATTCCCGAGAGCCGACGATGCCCTTTTTCTGGCCCGGAATGCCCAGGTCAAAGACCTGACCGAAGCCCAGCGCGTGGGCCGCGCGGGCGATGGGGTCGGGGCCGACCTTCAGGGCGGTCTGGTAGAAATAGATGTCGCAGGAGTTCTTGATGGCGTCGTGCATGTTCTGCGAGCCGTGCCCGCCATGCTTCCAGCAGCGCCAGGTGCGGCCGCCATAGTACCAGCCACCTGAACAGTTGACCCGGATTTCCGGATCGATACCCGCCTCCAGCGCCGCCAGGGCGACCGTGGGCTTGAAGGTGGAGCCCGGCGGGTAGAGGCCCGACATGGCCTTGTCCAACAGCGGCTTGCGCTCGTAGTTGGCCAGCGCGCGGTATTCCGATCCCGTCATGCCGCGCACGAAGCGGTTGGCGTCGAAGCTGGGGGCCGAAGCCATGCACAGCACGTCGCCCGTGCGGCAGTCGAGCATGACCACCGCCCCGCTCTCATCACCCATCACCTCAAGGGCGCGAGTCTGGATGTCGGCGTCGAGGGAAAGCTGGATTTCAGCGCCTGGCGTCGCGGCGATGTCACCGCCCGAGTCCTGGCGGACCTCGCGGCCGTTGGCGTCGACCTCCACCTTCTGCGCCCCGGGCCGGCCCCGCAGTCGCAGGTCGAAGGCCTTCTCCACGCCCTGCCGTCCGATCCGGAAGCCGGGGTGCAGCATGATGGCCTCGGAATTGGGGCCGGTGGGCTGGATATCTTCCTTGTTCACCTTGGCCACGTAGCCGATCACGTGGGCGAAGGCGCCGCCGTGCGGATAGACGCGGACTTCCCCCATGTCGGCGGTGACGCCCGGCAGCTCCGGGGCGCGGACATTGATGGCGGAGAACTGTTCCCAGCTCATGTCCTCCATCACCGACACCGGTGAGCGTTTGGGCGCGCGGATCAGGTCCTTGGTCAGGCGGGCCTGGCGCTCGGCGTCCAGGGGCACGAAGTGGGCCAGGGTCTTGACCGTGCCCTCGGGATCCATCTTCCCGTCCTTGGCCACCAAAAGACGGAAGTTCGGGCGGTTGGAGGCCAGAATCACGCCGTTGCGGTCGACGATCAGGCCGCGGGGCGGCGGCACCAGTCGGAAGTTGAACTGGTTGGAAGCCGACATCTTTTCGTAGCGCTGGGCCTCCAGGAGCTGGAGGTGGGCCAGGCGTCCGGTGAGCGCCAGCAGGCCCAGGCCCGACAAGCCGCCCATGAGAAAGGCGCGGCGGTGGAACACACCCTGCCGCTCATTGACCTCGGTGAAGAAGATCGAGGGCTCGCTCATGCGCCCGACGTCCTAACGGAACCGAACATCGGCATCCTCGAACCTGTCGATGAGCCGGTGTGCAAAGGGGTAAAGCAGGATTGTGGCGAGGAATTGCCAGGCCACCGCAATCAGGCTCGGCGACGCCCGCGCGTCAAGACGCGTGAACAGGAAGCCCGCCAGGCTGGCGATGGCGCAGGCCGCCGCGAACCAAGCCCACATCATCGGTCGGCTCTGGCCCACCATCCAGTTGCGGCAGAGCAGAACGACGCCATAGGCGGTCAGTAGCGACAACGCCCATAGCCCCACCGGCGCCCCCCAGAAGATATCGAGGAACAGGCCCATCAGCAGCACGCCGAAGGGGGCCATGATCGAAGGCCGGATCACCGCCCAGGCGAAGGCCGGGACCATGCAGAACACCGGCTCAGGCAGTTGCAGCGTGAAGACCCGCAGCGGAATGCCAAACAGCAGGGTCCAACCTAGGCACTGGAGCATGGGGAAGCCAAGCCAGCGCCACGGATCCAGAGGACGGGCGGCTGAGAGGCTCAAAATGGCACCTCCGCCGGGGCGGCCGCGGCAGGCGGCGGCGCAATCGCCGGGGCCGCGGCCGAGGCCGCCGGCCTGACCGCGGGCTTGGGCGTCACGGGTCTCGGCTTGGGCGTCGCCGCTCTAGGCGCAGCAGGCTTGGGAGGCGTCACCGTCGTCGCCGTGATGGTCGTCGGCGGCTTGGGCGCGACGGCGGCGGCGCCCGGCGGCGTGGCGACGCCTTCGACCGGCCCTGAGGGCGGCGGCGGCGGCATCCTGTCCAGCTCTTCCCTCTGGGCCTTCTCCAACTGCGAGAAGTCCTGGAACAGCAGGATGCGGACGAAATCGATGGGAGCGGCGTCGGAGGCCAGGATCACCCGCCAGCGGCCGTCCAGGCCCTTCACCGCCACGCCCACGGGCAGGCCGCGCGGCAGGACACCGCCGTCGCCAGAGGTCAGCACTCGGTCGCCCTGCTTCACCGGTTCCTTGCCGCGCAGGTAGTCGAGCTTGGGATTGGGGCCGCCGTCGCCGGTCAGGATCGCCCGCGCATTGGTCCGGTCGATCATCACGGGGGTGCGCGAGGCGATGTCGGTGAGCAGCAGGATGCGGCTGGCGCCCCGGGTCACCCCGATGACGCGGCCCACCAGGCCGCTCTCGCTCATCACCGGATTGCCGGGCTGGATGTTCTTCTCCACCCCGGCGTTGGCCAGGCGGGTATTGGCGAAGGGACCCCGGCTGTCGGTCACCGTGCGGGCCGCCACCATCGGGATCGGCGGCTCGGTCTTCAGGCCCAGCAAGGACTTGTAGCGGTCGTTGGTGTCGCGCAAGGCGATGGCCACGTCGCGCCACTGACGGGCTTCCTCAAGCTCGGCCTTCAGGCGGCGATTCTCGGAGACCGCGAACAGGTAGTCGCGGAGGCTCTCCATCCCAAGGCCCGTCCAGCGGCCCGGCGCGGCGAGCGCGCCACTCACGGGGGCCGCGACGGCGTCGCCCACCTGGCGGGTCACGCCATAGGCTTCAGACTGGAAGGTCTCTCGGCGGTCGGACATCAACAGGGCGACAGCCACGACGACGGCCACGATCAAGGCCACCGCGGCCGTCCAGGCCAGCGGCACCTTCAATTCGCCAAACGGACTTTCTCGAAAAGCCACCTAGCCGCCCGTCCTCAGGGTAACGGGACGCCCCGTTTCCCCACGCCGATCTGCAAGTATTACGCCAGCGTTGATTCGAGCACGCCCTTCATCCACTTGGGATGTTCGAGCACCTTGCCGCAGCCAAGGGCCACGCAGGACAGCGGGTCGTCGGCCACCGTCACCGGCAGGCCGGTGTGGTCGCGGATCTCGGCGTCCAGGCCGCGCAGCAGAGCCCCGCCGCCGGTCAGCATGATGCCCTTGTCGGCGATGTCGGAGGCCAGTTCCGGCGGCGTGGCCTCCAGGGCCATCTTCACCGCCTCGACGATCTGACCCACCGGCTCGGCCAGGGAGTCGGACGCCTGCTTCTCGCTGATGCGGACTTCGCGCGGCACGCCCTGCATCAGGTCGCGGCCCTTGACCTCGATGGACAGGCCCTCGCCGTCGGCCGGGGCCCGGGCGGTGCCGATTTCCTTCTTGATGCGTTCGGCGGTGGTCTCACCGATCAGCAGATTATGGTTGCGACGCATGTAGCTGATGATCGCTTCGTCCATCTTGTCGCCACCGACCCGGACGGAACGCGAATAGACGATGCCCGACAGGGAGAGCACCGCCACCTCGGTGGTGCCGCCGCCGATGTCGACCACCATGGAGCCGGTGGGCTCGTGGATCGGCAGGCCCGCGCCGATGGCCGCGGCCATCGGCTCGTCGATCAGGCCGACGCGACGGCCGCCGGCGTTCAGGCAGCTGTCGTTGATGGCCCGGCGCTCAACGGCGGTGGCCCCGGACGGCACGCAGACGATGACCTTGGGGTTCACGAAGCCCTTGCGGTTGTGAACCTTGCGGATGAAGTACTTGATCATCTCCTCGGCGACTTCGAAGTCGGCGATGACCCCGTCGCGCATGGGGCGGATGGCCTCCATGTGGCCCGGCGTGCGGCCCAGCATCTGCTTGGCCTCTATGCCCACGGCGTGGACGATCTTGCGGCCGCCGACATTGCGCAACGCCACCACCGAGGGCTCGTTCAGCACGATGCCCTTGCCCTTCATGTAGATGAGGGTGTTGGCGGTGCCGAGGTCGATGGCGATGTCGTTGGAAATGGCGCCGAAGAGGGACGAGATCATGCAGAGCCCTGGAGGGTGGGAGACGGTGACTGCGGGTCTGCGAAGACTTGAGCCGCTTCACCCGGCGTCCTAACGAATCAGGCCGCCCAGCGCTTCTAGCCTCCGCTTGCAGGACCCCATGCGTGTGCCCTGCCAATGGGTTGATTTCAAGGCTTAATGACAGCCGCTGCTAAACCATCCCACCCCACCGCCTGCGCACGTTCTGGTGAAGCTGCCCGGTCGGCGGCGGCCGGGCCAACAAGGATCGGGCGCCAGGCTCAGGTCGTCGGTCCGGCGGGCCAAGATGAATGGCCTGTGTCGCTTCGGAGTGACAGCTTCCGAGCCTCGCGAGGACTAGAACCCTGATCTGCTGAAGCTTGCGGCCGGAGGGCGCTCACATGTCCGGTCAGGCCGTCCTTGGGGTCGAGAAGGCTCGCTTCCTGTACGGAGCCAACAGGGTCTTCGACAGCGTCTCCCTGCAGCTCGACGCCGCCCGAACCGCCCTGGTCGGCGAGAACGGGGCGGGCAAGTCCACCTTGCTCAAGTGCCTGCTGGGGGAACTTGAGCTGGACGAGGGCCAGATCATCAAGTCGCGCGGCCTGAAGATCGGCTACGTGCCGCAGGACGTCCCGCCCGGCCTCGGCGACAAGACCGTGCGCGAGGTGCTCGAAAGCGCCCTGCCCCACACCGACGGCGGCGAGGACTGGAAGGTCGATGTCCTGCTGGACGAGATCGGAGTCAGCTACGAGACGGCCCAGCAGACCTTCGGCTCGCTCAGCGGCGGCTGGCAGCGGCTGATGCTGATCGCCGCGGCGGCCAAGCTGGCGCAGCCCGACCTGCTGATCCTCGACGAACCGACCAACCACCTGGACCTCTCCAACATCAACACCCTGGAGGGCTGGCTGGCCGACGACGACCGCCTGCCCATGCTGATCGTCAGCCACGACCGGGAGTTCCTGGAGCGGACCACGACGCGGACCATCTTCCTGCGCTCGGATGGCGCGCATTCCTTCGGCGTGCCCTTCAGCAGGGCCCGCGAGCAGCTGCTGCACCGCGACGCCGCCGACGCCGTGCGCCGCCAGCTTGAGGGCAAAGAGATCGAGCGGCTGGAAAAAGTGGCCGCCCGCTACCGGGTCTGGGGCGTGAAGAACGACGCCTTCCACAAGCGCGCCAAGGCCACCGAGAAGCGCATCGACCGCATCGAGACCGAACGCACCGAAAGCTATGTCGCCCGCGAACGGCGCCTGGAGCTGCACGACGGCGAGATCGACGCCAAGGTCGCCCTGAGGGTCCAGGGTCATACGGTCACCATCCCCGACGGCAGCCGCAAGCTGTTCACCATCGACCGGCTGAACGTGGCCGCCGGCGACCGCATCGCCATCCTGGGCGTCAACGGGGCCGGCAAGTCGATGCTGCTCAACGCGCTCGCCCGCGCCTATGACCCCGACCAGGAGCACTATGACGGCCAGGCGGCGGTGCGGTTCAATCCGCAGGCCCGGCTGGTCTATTTCGATCAGAAGATGGCCGAGCTGCCGTTGAGGACGAGCCTGCTGGACTATCTGGTGGCCGTCGATGGGGCGACCACCAAGGACGCCAACGCCCTGCTGGCCAAGGCGGGCTTTCCCTATCACCGCATCAAGGGGCCGATCGCCGACCTCAGTCATGGCGAGCGGGCGCGTCTGACCTTCCTCAAGATGCAGCTGGCCAAGCCCAACCTCTACCTGCTGGACGAACCCACCAACCACCTGGACATCGAGGGCCAGGAGGCCCTGGAGGCCCAGCTCGAAGCCTCCGACGTCGCCTGCCTGTTCGTCTCCCACGACCGCTATTTCACGCGGGCGGCGGCGACCCGGTTCGTGGAGATCCGCCGGGGCAAGCTGATTGAGGTCGAGGGGCCCGACGAGTTCTTCGAGGCCCAGTAGGTCAGCGGCGCGGGAGCACGACGAACCCGTACTTCCTGAACACCGCGCGCGCCTCCGGCCCCCTGAGGAAGGCCAGGAAGGCCTGCGCCCTCGGGTTCCGGCCTCCCGCCACCAGGGCCGCCGGATAGACAATGGGCGGATGGCTGGCGTCGGGGAACAGGCCGACGATCCTCACCCTCGGCTCCACCTTGGCGTCGGTGTCGTAGACGATCCCCAGCGGGGCTTCACCGCGGGCCACGAACTGCAGGGCGGCCCGGACATTCTCGGCCTGGACAAGCTTACCCGAGACGCTGTTCCAGGCCCCCAGCTTGATGAGCGAGGCCTTGGCGTAGCGGCCGGCCGGCACGTCTGGCCCGGCGACCGCCAGACGGCCCGCGCCCAGGGCCAGGGCCAGGCGCATGCCCTTCCCGATCTTCAGGCTCACCTTGGCGTCGGCGGGCGCGATCAGCGCCAAGTGGTTGGTCAGCAGGTCGCGGCGGCTGCCCGGCACGATCAGCTTCTTGCCGGCCAGGTAGTCCATCCAGTCGCTATCGGCGGAAATGTAGACGTCCGCCGGCGCCCCCTGCTCGATCTGCCGGGCGATGGCCGAAGATCCGGCATAGGAGAACCGCGCCGCCCCGCTGGTCTTGGCGGCATAGGCCACGCCGACCTCGTCCAGAGCATTTTTCAGAGAGGCCGCCGCGAACACCGTCACCGGCCTGTCGGCGGCCAGGGCCGGGACGGCGGCCAGCCAGGCCAGGCAGAGGAACGCGATCAGGCGACGAAGCATCGCCCAGGCCTACTCCTCGACAACGCGATCCACCAGCACCGGCGGCACGTAACCCGCCTCCAGGGTCTTCAGCGGATGCGACGCCGTCACATGGCCCATGAAGGGCGGCCAGATGTCGTAGCCCAGCAGGCGCTGTAGACGGGGCGACATGGACTTCACGAGTTCCTGCGGCACGCCGAGGAAGAAGTTCTCCTGGGTCCGCCCCCAGGGTTCGCAATACTGGTTGGTGAAGGCCAGCCTGGGCGCCTGGCTGCGGTTCGCGCCGCCCCGGTGCAGCAGGGTGGCCTGGAAGACGATAGCCGCGCCGGCCGGCATGACCATGGGCTTGAGCAGGCCCGGCAGGTCAGCGGGCTTCAGCGCCGCCACCTCCGCGTCGCTCCATAGATGGCTGCCCGGGATCAGTTCGGTGCAACCGTTCTCAGTGGTGAAGTCATCCACCGCCGCGATCACGCTCATGGAGATCGGCGGACGGGGCCGCTTCTGCCGGTAGAAGCCGTCGTCGGCATGGACCGCCTGGGCGCTCTCCCCCGGATAGATGCAGATCGCCTGGCTGGCCGAAAGCAGGTAGCCGGGCTGCAGGAACCTGTCGAGCAAGGCCAGGACGCGCGGGTCCTCGGTCACCCGCTCGAACACCTTGCCGCGCGCCACCAGGGTGTAGACCCGCTCGGTCTCGAAGCCCTCGAAGTCGTTGCGGCCCCGATGTTGGCTCATGTGCGGCGCCAGCCCCCGGCGGATGGCCGCCAGGGTGGCCGCGTCGCAGAAGTCCTCGATCACCGTATAGCCGTCGCGGTGCAGCTGCTGGATATGGGCCTCGACGTCCATGGTTCCCTCCCCGCTCTGACGGCGGATGCCGCAGTCTAGCTCAGCCCAGGGCCGTCATCACCACGCCGATCGCCGTCGCCGCGCCGCCGGCGATCTGCACCAGGGTCAGCGTTTCCTTGAATAGCCTCCGCCCCGCCGCCGCCGCGATGGGCCCCTCGATCACCCCGACGGCGCGCACCTGGCCGGCGGGGGCCAGGGCCAGGGCCGAGAACCAGAAGGCCGAGGCCGCCGTGCCGAAGAACCCCGCGCCCAGGGATTGTTTCCACGACCCGGCCACTGAACGCAGGGCCTGAGGCCGGGTCACCGCCAGGATAGCGCTCAGCACGATGGACTGCAGGGTCTGGGCGACGCACAGGGCCGCCGTCGCCGAATAGATCGGATGGTCGGCGTCCAGCGCCAGGCCGGCCTGCCGGTAGCCGTTCAGCGCCACCGCGAAGGCGACGCCGGAGGCCAGGCCGAACAGCGAGCCGCTCAGGGCTCCCGCCCGGGCCTCATCTCCCCGAGGCCAGGACAGCACCAACAGACCGACCGTGGTGGCCACCAGCCCCAGCCACTGGATGGGCCCCAGGTGGTCGCCAAACAGCAGCCAGCCCATGACCGCCGCGATCGGAAGGGAGGCCTGCTGCATGAAGGTCGCCACGGCGAACCCCGAATGACGCATGGCCATCAACAGGGCCGCCGTGGCGCTGACCTGGGCGATGGCGCCGGCGACCACGGCGACGGCGAACCGGGCCGAAAGGTTGGGCTCGGCGCCTGGCGTCAAGAAGGCCACCACGGCGAAGATCAGCAGCGAGAACGGCAAGCCGAACAGGAAGCGCACCAGCGTCGCCCCCCAGGGACCGGCGTCGCCCACAAGTCCGCGCTGCAAGGCGTTGCGCGCCACCTGCAGCGGCGCGGCGGCCGCCGTCAGTAATATCCAAAGCATGGGAGTTTCCCGCTTCCCCCACCTCGTGGGGGAAGTGTCATGAGATACGCGAAGCGTAGCGAAAGACGATGGGGGTAAGTGTCTCGCACCCCCATCGACCCTCCAGCTATCGCCGTCGGGCCACATCCCCCATGAATGGGGGAAGCAGGCTTAGAACCCGCTGGCGATGGCGTCCGGCGCGCTCTTTTCCTTGCGGACCAGGAGGTTGTTCAGCGCATTGATATAGGCCTTGGCCGAGGCCGTCAGGGTATCGGTGTCGGCGGCCTGGCCGGTGGCGATACGGCCATCCTCCTCCAGACGCACCGAGACCTGAGCCTGGGCGTCGGTGCCTTCGGTCACCGCGTGCACCTGGAACAGGCGCAGGATGGCGGTGTGGGGCACGACCTCGTGGATTGCGTTGAACACCGCGTCCACCGGACCGTCGCCGGTGGCGGCGCCCGACTTTTCGACCCCGTCGACCGTCACGGTCAGCTCGGCCTGCTGCGGGCCCTCGGTGCCGGCCACCACGCGCAGGTGCTTGACCTGAATACGGTCGGCGCCACTGGCCAGGGCGTCATCCACCAGGGCGATGATGTCGTCGTCGAAGACGTGCTTCTTCTTGTCGGCCAGGTCCTTGAAGCGCTGGAAGGCCTCGTTCAGGGCGTTCTGGCCCAGCTCGTAGCCCAGCTCCTTCAGCTTCTCGCGGAAGCCCGCCCGGCCGGCATGCTTGCCCATCACCAGGTTCGAGGCGCCCTGGCCGACGGTTTCGGGGCTCATGATCTCGTAGGTGCCGCGGTCCTTCAGCATCCCGTCCTGGTGGATGCCGCTCTCGTGGGCGAAGGCGTTCTTGCCGACGATCGCCTTGTTGAACTGCACCGGGAAGCCCGTGATCGCCGACGTGTAGCGGCTGGCGCGGGTGATGTGCTGGGTTTCGATATTGGTGAAGTAGGGCAGCCGGTCGCCGCGCACCTTCAGGGCCATGACGACCTCTTCCAGGGCCGCGTTACCGGCGCGCTCGCCGATGCCGTTCATCGCCACTTCGATCTGGCGCGCCCCGCCCTGCACGCCGGCCAGGCTGTTGGCGACGGCCAGGCCCAGGTCATTGTGGCAGTGGGTGGACAGGATGATGCGGTCGGCTCCGTCCACGTTCTCCAGGATGTCGCGGAAGATGTCGGCGTACTCGCTGGGGTAAGAGTAACCCACGGTGTCGGGCAGGTTCACGGTGCCGGCGCCGGCCTTGATGGCGGCGTCGACACAGCGGCGCAGGAAGTCCTGCTCGGTGCGGGTGGCGTCCTGGGCCGACCATTCCACGTCGCCGCACAGGTTGCGGGCATGGGTCACCGACTTGGTGATCATCTCCAGGATGTCTTCCTGGCTGGCGCGCAGGATGTGGTCGCGGTGGCTGGGGCTGGTGGACAGGAAGGTGTGGATGCGGCCGCGCTTGGCCGGGCGGATCGCCTCGGCGGCGCGCTCGATGTCCACCATGCCGGCCCGGGCCAGACCGCAGATGGTGCTTTCGGTGACGATCTCGGAGATCTTGCGGACGGCCTCGAAGTCACCGTTGGAGGCGATGGGGAAGCCGGCCTCGATGACATCGACCCTCATCTCTTCGAGGATCTTGGCCAGTTCCAGCTTTTCGTCCAGCGACATGGACGCGCCGGGCGACTGCTCGCCGTCGCGCATGGTGGTGTCGAAGACGATGACCCGATCGCTTTCCTTGCGAACGATGTCATTGGCGGTCGGGGCCTGGTCGGCGGGAGATACGGTCATGGGATCACTTCATTCTTCGCGGGGGTGTTTTAGAAGGCTCGAGCGTCGGGGTCATCCCCTAAGCGCCCGGCCGCGAAGATGCGCAGCCTACAGGGGCGCCCAGGGGCGGCTAAGCCCCAGCGTAAGAAGAAGCTGGCTGTGCAGGCGCGAGTGCATGGGGATACGATCTATAGAATCTGCGGCTTCACCGCAAGAGTCTTGCGTCTGACCGGCCTCAGGCGGCCAGTTGCGCAAGAACCTTCCTCACAGCGGGCCGCTCTCCCATCCGTGCGAAGTGCTCGGCGACCTTGGGAAATTGCGCCATGTCGATCCCGTCGCGCGGCAGCCAGCCGGTGAGCGTGAAAAGATAGGGATCGCAGATCGTGTAGGCCTCCCCCATCACCCAGGGACCGACGAGGTATTCCGTCTCGATCAGCTTGAAATGCTCGGCCACCGCCAGGGGCGCCTTGCGGCGCATGTCGGCGATGGCGACCGGGTCGTCGGCCCAGCGATAGCCGCGGTGGCGGTGGGCGGCGGAGACGTGGACGGCGCTGCAGAGATAGGTGTTGAAGGCCTGGACCTGGGCCATGGCGAAGGGGTCGTCCAGCGGCGCGAGGTTCGCACTGGGGAAGCTCTGGGCCACATAGGTCATCAGGGCGGGGGCCTCGGTCAGCACGCCCCGCTCGGTCGCCAGGGCTGGCACCCGGCTCTTGGGGTTGAGCGCCAGATATTCCGGCGACCGCTGCTCGTCCTTCAGGAAGTCGACCTTCACCAGCTCGTACTCGGCGCCGGCCTCTTCCAAGGCGATGTGAACCGCCAGGCTGATGGTGCCGGGGAAGGAATAGAGTTTCAGCATGATCAGCTCCCTTGTGGTGGCCAGGCCTGGGCGCCGTGAAGGACGCGCACCACACCAACCACATCATCTGTGATGGCCAGCACGACAACATAGGGTGTTCCTGTCACGACCAACTCCCGCGTGCCGTCTACGCGTCCACGACGAGTTCGCAACGAGATCGAGTCCAAACGACCGACAGCAGATTCTATTCTGTCTCCCATGCGCAGGGCTGCGTCGACGTTGTCCTCGGCGATGTGGAGAACGATGCTGTTGACGTCATCTCGGGCGCTACTCGCCCAGATGACCTTCAACGTGCAGTGTTCCTGGCCTGGAGCATATCGCGGCGGGCCTGACCCTCGGCCAGAACCTCTTCATGGGAAACCGTGCGGCCTTCGCGAAGGTCATCGAGTCCCCTATGCACCTCGCCACGGAACCAGGCGTCGTGATCCAGGACACGTTCGACGGCGTCCATGAGGAGGGTCTCGACCGGGGCGTCCCGAAGGCGGGCAAGATCGTCCAACCGGGTCTTCTGGGCGTCGGTCAGCTCAAGGGTCACATGCACGCTCATGTCTCCTCCGGAATTCGAGCCAAACCCTCGCCGACCATCTTGTCAGCTTCCCGCGATTTCAGCCAGCGCCGCGCGAACCAGCCGATGGCGATCCAGAGGGCGGCGACGGCCACCAGCCAGATGATATGCTTGGTGCTCCCGCCCTTCATCGCCTGGACGATGGAATTGCCGGCGAAGGCGGTGAGCGCGATCTTCGGGATGATGCCGAGGGCCGTCCCGGCGGCGAACTGAAGCACCCGCATCGGCGTGACCCCGGCGGCCATGTTGACGACGATGAAGGGCGCCGAGGGCACCAGCCGCACGATCAGGCTGGCCAGGAAGCCGTTGCGTCCCACCAGGCCCATGAACCGCTGCATGCTCTCGCCGGAGATCGTCTGCAGCGCGCGGGCCCCGGCGAACCGACCCAGATAGAAGCCCACCAGCGACGACACCATGGTGCCGATCCAGCTGTAGGCGAACCCGGTCCAGGGGCCGAACGCCACCACGGCGGCCGCGATCAGCACGAACTGCGGCACGCCGATGAAGGCCAGGAGGGCGAAGGCGGCCACCGCGGCCGGCAGGGCCCAGGGTCCGGTGGCGGTTCCCAGCCACTGCTCGATCGTGGCTTCGCCGTTGAAACCCAGCACCTGGGCCCCGAACAGAAAGACGATCCCCACGCCCCCGAACAGCACGAAGGACACCGCCAGCGTTCGCCACGCCTGGGCGTCCATCTCTGTCACGAAGCGGAAAAGGCGACGCATGGCCTGCCCTCGCCTATCGCCGCCGAAGGGTCAAGTCAGCCGGCGCAGAGATGCAGGGTCACCGGCGCCGACCACGGCCCGCCGGCCACGGTCATGGCAGGCGGCGTCCCGCGGAGCATGGTCAGGGTGAAGGTCTTGGCCTGAGGCGGGGCCTGCGCCGTGCAGCTGGCGTTGATCACGTAGCCGGTGGGGGTCGGCGAGACCGATCCGAACTGGCAACCTACCTCGCCGGCGGTAGACACCTTGTCAGCCTCGAACACCCAGGCTCCGGTGGCGCAGAGCTCGGCGCTGGCGGCCCAGCGGCCAATGTATGAAGCCGGCAGCGGCAGGGGCTTGGGCGGCGCAGGGGGCGGCCCGCCAATCGGCGGCGGCGGCGGCGGCCCCTCGGCCTTGCGCCCGCAGGCGGCCAGGGAGAGGACGGCGAGAACGGCGAAGGCGGCGCGTTTCATGGGGCTTCCTGTGACCTTTGGGCAAACGGGGGCGGCGAATGGCTGTTCCGGACGCTTCGCGGCTTTGCCTTGCCTCCCCCTTCGGCTACACCCCGGCCCGTTCCTCTTAAACCCTTCGACCGGGAGTTTCCCCGCCATGTCGCTTGAATCCGCCGCGCTGTCCCGCGTTAGTCCCTCCGCCACCCTGGCGGCGGACGCGAAAGCCCGCGAACTCAAAGCCCAGGGCCGGAATGTGATTTCCCTGGCCGCGGGCGAGCCCGACTTCGATACGCCGGAAAACATCAAGGAAGCCGCCATCAAGGCGATCCGCGACGGCAAGACCAAGTATACCAATGTCGACGGCATCGTGGAGCTCAAGGAAGCCATCGTCGGCAAGTTCCAGCGCGAGAACGGCCTGACCTACAAGACGTCCCAGGTGAACGTCTCTCCCGGCGGCAAGCCGGTGATCTGGAACGCCATGATCGCGACCCTGAACCCCGGGGACGAGGTGATCATCCCGACCCCCTACTGGGTCAGCTACTGGGATATCGTGCTGCTGGCCGGCGGCACGCCCAAGGCCGTGCCCACCTCGGACGCCACCGGCTTCAAGCTGCAGCCCGCCGACCTGGAAGCGGCCATCACGCCGAAGACCAAGTGGGTGTTCCTGAACTCGCCGTCCAACCCCTCGGGCGCGGCCTATACCAAGGCCGAGCTGCGGGCGATCGCCGACGTGCTGCTGCGCCATCCGCACGTCTGGATCCTCACCGACGACATGTATGAGCACCTGGTGTTCGGCGACTTCCAGTTCTGGACCATCGCTCAGGTCGAGCCGGCGCTCTACGATCGCACCCTGACCATGAACGGGGTCTCCAAGGCCTACGCCATGACCGGCTGGCGGATCGGCTACGCCGCTGGTCCCGAGGCCCTGATCAAGTCCATGGCCAAGGTCATGAGCCAGACCACCTCCAACCCCTCCTCCATTTCGCAATGGGCGGCGGTCGAGGCCCTGAATGGCACCCAGGAATTCATCAAGCCCAACGCCAAGCTGTTCGAACAGCGCCGCGACCTGGTGGTCTCCATGCTGAACCAGGCCAGCGGCCTGCACTGCCCGACCCCGGAAGGCGCCTTCTACGTCTATCCGTCGGTGGAGAAGCTGATCGGCAAGACCGCCCCCAGCGGCAAGGTGATCACCAGCGACGCCGACTTCGCCGTCGAGCTGCTGGAGCAGGAGGGCGTTTCGGTGGTGTTTGGCGCGGCCTTCGGCCTCTCGCCCTACTTCCGCATAAGCTACGCCACGGCCAACAGCGTGCTGGAGGATGCCTGCGGCCGCATCCAGCGCTTCTGCGGCTCGCTGAAATAGGCATGGACGCGAACGCCAGGCGCGCGCTCGCGACCGATATCAACGCCGTCGCCCGGCTGCAGGGCTCCTTCGTCCTGCGGTCGGGCGCGGTGGCGTCGGAATATTTCGACAAGTACCGGTTCGAAGCCGACCCTGCCCTGCTGGCGCGGGTGGCCCAGGCCATGATCCCGCTGCTGCCGGCGGACACTGAGGTCCTGGCGGGCGTCGAACTCGGCGGGGTCCCGATCGCCACGGCGATTTCGCTGGCCACCGGCCTGCCCTGCGTCTTCGTGCGCAAACAGGCCAAGACCTACGGCACCTGCCTCGCCGTGGAAGGCTCGGAGGTCAAAGGCCGCCGCGTGGTGATGATCGAAGACGTGATCTCCACCGGCGGCGCTGTGCGCGACGCAGCGGTGCATCTGGCCGACGCCGGGGCGGCGCTGTCCGCCGTGGTCTGCACCCTCTGGCGCGGCGATGGCGAACCGCGCGTCGAGGGCCTCGGCGTTCCGCTCTACGCGGCGTTCCGGAAGCAAGACCTGGAAGCCTAGGGCTCGGCTTCATGGCGCCGTTTTAATCCCACGTGGCCACAGACCGGATGCGCGACCCGCCCCGTGAAGCTAGGCTGGGCCCATGATCAAGCTCGCCGCCGCCCTCGCCGCCCTCGCGCTGCTGTCGACCGCCGGAGCCGCACAGGCGGCTATCGACGCCAAGCTCGCCCCCGACAGCGTCACCCTCACCGACAACGGCCGCACCGTGCTGGTCTACCGGACCAGGACCAACGACCCCGCCGAGCCCGGCCGCCTGAACTACGTCCATCCGCTCTACGCCCCCGACGGCGCGGTGCTGACGGAGGACCGCCCCGCCGACCATCTGCACCAGCGCGGCCTGTTCTGGTCCTGGCATCAGGTCCGCCTGGGCGACGAGGTGGTGGCCGACGGCTGGTTCATGAAGGGCCTGACCTTCTTCGTGCGCGGCACGAAATTTCAGGGCCAGCCGGACGGATCGGGCGTGCTCACCGTCGACGTCGACTGGATCGTCACGTCCAGGCCCGAACTGATCTACGTCGCCCGCGAGATCACCAGGGTCACCGTCCGCCCCGCGACCTCGGCAGGCCAAAGGATCGAGTTCGACACCACCATCACCGCCCGCACGCCGGGCCTGAGCCTCGGCGGCAGCGACGACGTGAAGGGCTACGGCGGCTTCTCCATGCGGCTGGTCCAGCCCGACCGGCTGAGCTTCGCCTCCCGCGGCGAGGCGGTGACGCCGGCGGTCGAGGCGGTGGCCGCCGGCCCCGCCATGGGCTTCGCCTGGCCCATCGCCAACGCCTATCCGGCCTGGGCCGTGGGCCTGGCCTGCAAGGCCCAGGGCCAGCCCATCACCCGCTGGATTCTGCGCCGGGAACTCTCGATGCAGAACTGCGTCTTCCCCGGCCGCGCGCCCTACGCCATCCCCGTGGACCGGCCGCTGCACCTGGAGTCGACCGTGGTCATCCAGCCTCGGGAGTCGGCGGCCCGATGAACGACATCGTCAACTTCAACAAGGCCAAGAAGGCCCGCGCCAAGCAGGACGCCAAGTCCCAGGCGGCGGCCAACCGCGCCAAGTTCGGCCGCACCAAGGGCGAGAAGGCCGCCGAGAAGGCCGAGGCTGCAAAGGTGGTGCGCGTGCTGGACGGCGCCAAGCGCGAGGACTAGATCACGATGCGCTTGGGCGGAAATGTCTGAGCGTTGAATCGTGATCTAATTTCAAAGTTATAGAGCCGGATTCAGGCTTCGAGAGAAGCCATCCGGCTCTAGGCCGCCGCCGCCATCTGTGGCGCGAAGGCCCGCAGGATCTGGCGGTAGGTGTCCGGCGGGCTGATGCCCAGGCGGCCGCGGGCGCTCTCCAGGGGTTCGGCGAACAGACGCTCATAGTCCTCGCCCGGCAGCCAGGCCGCACGGCGTCCGACCAGGTAGGCGCGCCAGACGGCGGTGAAGAACGGCAGATCGGGCCGAGCCTGCTTGCCCGACCGCGCCACGTGCAGGGCGATGAAGGCCAGCCCCAGGCTGCCGGTCTGCGCATAGGAGAAGGCCACAACGCACCCCTCCCCCAACCCGTCGGTCCCATAGCCAGTCAGCACATGCCAGACATCGTGGATGTCGCGGTTGCGGCGGCCGTACCAGGCATGGGGATGCCTGTACTCAGGCTGGCCCACAGCCGCCCGCGCGCTGGCGTCGGCCAGGCCCGCCGCGGAGATGTTGTTGCGGGTGATGAAGTCGCGGTAGGCCGCCCCCACCGTGCCGGCCGCGAAGCTCCGCAGCCAGACGTCGTCGCCGAACCGTTCGCACAGCTCGACCCGCTCATAGGCCATGCGGCCGCCCTGGGGTGTGGTCAGCAGGCGGGCATAGCCGGCCGGCGGCTTTCGAGAGCTGAGGGCTCGGGTGATTTCGAACACATGCTTGGTGTCGCCGGTGGCGCGCAGGCGGCCCAGCGCCGCGATCGCCTCGCCAAGTCCGCGCTTGGGCTCTTCCATGGCGTCCATCCCTTGTTTGGGGGAAGGATGCGCCCGGCCGAGCCCCGAGGGCAAGAGCTAGGCGGCCATCGCCATCTGTTCAGGGGTCCAGTCACGGGCCGCCTGCGGGATGGAATTGTACAGCGTCGCGGGCGTGATGTTCAGGCGCCTGCGGGCGGCCTCCAGCGGCTCGTTGAGCAGCCGGTCATAGTCCTCGCCCAACAGCCAGACGGCGGCCTTGCCGCGCTTGTATCCTTGCCAGATCGCCTTGGCGTAGGGCTGGCCGGTCCCGCGGCTGCGCACCGCCGCGCCGAGGCCGATCAGGGCCCAACCCAGGCCCTTGGTCTGAGCGTAGGAGAAGGCCACCAGGCAGGCCTCCCCAAGGCCGTCGCGGTGATAGCCCGACAGGATGTGCCAGATGTCGTGCACGTCGCGGGTGCGGCGGCCCATCCAGGCATAGGGGTGCTGCAGGTCCACGCCCTTGTTGTCGCCCATGCGGCTGATCTCGGCCAGCCCCTCGGCCGACAGCTGCTCGGTGCGAATGAAGTCGCGATAGGCGGCCCCGACGGTCCCAGGGGCGAAGGCGTCCAGCCAGGCGTCATCCATCAGCTTGGCGGCCAGTTCATCGCGCTGATAGGCGATCTTGCCGCCCTGCACCGTGGTCATCAGCTTCAGATAGCAGTCGCGGGTCGCCGTGCCGTTCAGGGCCCGCATGATCTCGAACACCTGGCCGGTGTCTTCCTTGTCGTTCAGCAGACGCCCCAGGGCGCGCAGGGCGGCCCGCCATTGCAGTTTCGGCTTGGGCAGGGGGGCGGTTTTCAGATCGACGACAGCGACGGTCATGGGCAGGACCTCTTGAACCACGTTCGGATTAAAGATGACGCCGGCGTCACTTTTTGGCAAGTCCCCTTTTCGACGACGCGCTCTGATCCGAAGACTGTTGCCTCGCCGCCATGAGACCTGAGATTAAGGGTGCAAATGCCCAGATTGCGTAAACGCTCGATCCTGCTCGCCGGCCACGCCACCTCCATGGCGCTTGAGCCCGAGTTCTGGGCGGTGCTGGAGGAGATGGCTCAGGACCAGGCCCTGAGCCTCGCGGGCCTGATCGCGCGGCTTGACGAGACGCGCGGCGAACGGCCGCTGGCCTCGGCCTGCCGGGTGGCGGCGCTGAATTTCGCGAAGCGCTAGCCCGCGGGCTTGGTGGGCGCGGAGATGTCGGGCGCCTTGATGTTGATGTCCACGCTCTTGGACTGACCAAGGCCGCCGCCCGAGTACATCATGAAGGCGATCACCGCGACGACCACCAGCAGGCCGCCCACGATGAAGGCCAGGACAGGGGTCGCGCCATTTCCAGAATTCTCAGCCATACCGGCCTCCCAGGTTTAAAGTCGGCAAGACAACGAACCCCGCTGGTCACGGTTCCTTGGGCCCAGATCACGGTGCGCAGGCCCTTAAGTCAGCCGGCCGATGTGCTACATATGTTCCAATGTCCTCCTATGACTCGTTTGAAGATGCGCCCCTCCCCGCCCCGCGGATCAGCGATCTCGCGCGCGTGCGCGGCCCCGACTATCTGGAAGGGCTGAACCCTGAGCAGCGGGCCGCCGTAGAGGCCACCGAGGGCCCGGTTCTGGTGCTGGCGGGCGCCGGCACCGGCAAGACCCGGGTGCTGACCACGCGGCTGGCCCACATCCTGGCCACCGGCAAGGCCAAGCCCTGGGAATTGCTGGTGGTCACCTTCACCAACAAGGCGGCGCGGGAGATGCGCGAGCGGATCACCGCCATCATCGGGCCGGAGGCCGAGGGCCTGCGCTGGTTGGGCACCTTCCACTCCGTGGCCGCCCAGGTGCTGCGCCGCCACGCCGAGCTGGTCGGACTGAAGTCGAACTTCACCATCCTCGACACCGACGACCAGGAGCGCCTGATCAAGCAGGTGCTGGAGGCCGAGAATGTCGATGCCAAGCGCTGGACGCCCAAGACCCTGGCCGGCCTGATCGACCACTGGAAGAACCGCGGCTGGACCCCCGACCGCCTGCCCGCCAATGAGGGCAAGGAGTTCGCCGCCGGCAAGGGCCAGGCCCTCTACCGCCTCTATCAGGCGCGCCTGCGGGTGCTGAACGCCTGCGACTTCGGCGACCTGCTGCTGCACAACCTGACCATCTTCATGACCCAGCCGGAGGTGCTCGCCGAGTTCCACCGCCGGTTCCGCTACATCCTGGTGGACGAGTACCAGGACACCAACGTCGCCCAGTACCTGTGGCTGCGCCTGCTTGGCCAGGCCAGCCAGAACGTCTGCTGCGTGGGTGACGACGACCAGTCGATCTATGGCTGGCGCGGCGCGGAGGTGGACAACATCCTGCGCTTCGAGCGCGATTTCCCCGGCGCCACCGTGGTGCGCCTGGAGCGCAACTACCGCTCCACCAGCCATATCCTGGCGGCCGCCTCGGGCCTGATCGCCGCCAACAAGGGCCGGCTGGGCAAGACCCTGTGGACCGAGCAGAACGGCGGCGAAAAGGTTATCGTGCGCGGGGTCTGGGACGGCGAGGCCGAGAGCCGGCTGATCGCCGACGAGATCGAGCGAGCAAAGAAAGGCTCCACCGATAAGGACCCTCGCAAGTACCGCGACATGGCCATCCTGGTCCGCGCCTCGTTCCAGATGCGCGCCTTCGAGGAGCGGTTCGTGCTGCTCTCCATCCCCTACACTGTGGTGGGCGGGCCTCGGTTCTTCGAGCGCGCCGAGATCCGCGACGCCCACGCCTATCTGCGGCTGATCCAGTCGCCGGACGACGACCTGGCCTTCGAGCGCATCGTCAACACCCCCAAGCGCGGGATCGGCGACACCACGGTCCAGAAGCTGTTGCAGATCGCCCGGCTGAACGGCGTGCCGGTGATGGCCGCGGCCCGCGAAGTGGTGCTGACCGACGAGCTTGCGGCGCGCACCCGCACGGCGCTGGCCAACTTCCTGCGCGACCTCGACCGCTGGCGGGCCCAGGCCGAGAGTCTGCACCATGCCCGGCTCACCGAGCAGGTGCTGGAGGAGAGCGGCTATACCGACACCCTGCGGCTGGACAAGACGCCGACCGCCCAGACCCGGCTGGAGAACCTGAAGGAGCTGGTCCAGTCGATGGGCAATTTCGACGATCTCCAGGGCTATCTGGAGCACGTCTCCCTGGTGATGGACATGGATCGCGGGCCCCAGGCCGACGCGGTGCAGATCATGACCCTGCACGCCGCCAAGGGCCTGGAATTCCCCCTGGTCTTCCTGCCCGGCTGGGAGGAAGGCGTCTTCCCCTCCCAGCGCAGCATGGACGAGAGCGGCGAGAAGGGTCTCGAGGAGGAACGCCGCCTCGGCTACGTCGGCATCACCCGGGCCCGCGAGGAGGCGCGCATCTCCTTCGTCGCCAACCGCATGGTCTATGGCCGCTGGACCAGCCAGCTCCCCAGCCGCTTCGTCGATGAACTGCCGCTGGCCAATGTCGAGGCGTCATCAGAGACCGGCTATTACGGCGGCGGCCCCGGCATGCAGCAGCAGCACGGCAGCAGCTGGGACGCCACGCCCGCCTTCGGCTCCGGCTACTCCTCCCCCGGCTGGCAGCGCGCCCAGGCCCGCGGCTATCAGGGCAGCCATCCGGGCCGGCAACAGGTGATTGAGGGCGAAGGCCGCCTGGTGGCCGAAAGCTCGGCGGCCAGCGACTACAAGCGCGGCGACCGCGTCTTCCACCAGAAGTTCGGCTACGGCCAGGTGAAGGGCGTCGACGGCAACAAGCTCACCGTCGCCTTCGACAAGGCCGGCGAGAAGAAGGTGATCGACAGCTTCGTGGAGCGGGGGTGAAGCCCAATCCGCTCGTCCCGGCGAAGGCCGGGAAGAGCGGGTTATGTGATCAGCCTGAGACATAAGCCGGCACACGCCTCGCGGGCCTACCGCACAGCAAGAGAAGCCGGACTAGGCCGGAACCACCTCAGGCTCCCGCACCACTGTTGGCGGCAGGGTCGAGATCACCGGCGGGTCCCCGCCGTCCTTGAAGGCCACATGAATGTGGCACTTGCCCAGGTCCCGACCGAGGAACTCGAGCCCCGTCGGGATGATGCGGGCGTAGTTCTCCAGGTCCTTGGTTTCGATGACGATGGTCTGGCCGAACTTGGTGTCGGTCAGCTTGATCACCGGCGGCATGGCCTCCAGGCCCAGGAATGTCGAGAAGCCATTGGTGGTCAGGATGCCCAGCTGGCGCCACTTGCCCGGCTGCGGATCGACGCCGTTCCAGTTCAGGCCCAGCGAGGTCGAGGAGATGTGGTCCACCTCGATGTCGGTGATGCCGATCAAGTTGGCGGTCGCCCACTGCTGGAAGAACCAGGTGTCGACGCTGCCGGCCGAGCAGAACTCCTCGCTGACGATCTTGGGCCAGGTGTCGCGGATCGCCTTGGCCCTGGCGTGGAACAGCTGGAAGTAGCCGTTGGGCTCAAGGTTCACCTTGTCGAACTGGCCCTCCACCGGGGCGTTGTCGCGCCGCGCGGTGAAATAGAGGCAGCCCGGATTCCAGGAATGGCCGAAGACCACGTCGCGCAGCTGCGGGTTCACGGCGATGTCTGCGTCGGTGAAGACGATCCAGTCCGGCTCCTTCAGCACCGCCAGCCCGTCATTGAGCATCTTGCCCTTGTTGAAGGCGTGGTCATCGTCGAAGCAACGGTCGGAGATCACCACGGTCGCGCCATGCTCGGCGGCCACTTCCTGGGTGCGCAGGTCGGTGGAGGTGGTGACCACGATCATGTCGTCGAACTGGTCGATGTTGCGCGGCAGGGTCTGGGCCAGGGCGTCGCCGTAGCCCACCGAGACCAGCACACAGGACAGCTTCTTCGGCTTGGTGGAGTTGTGGCCGATACCGACCCGGCGCCCCTGCCCGCCGTCCCCGACATAGTTGTCGCGGCTCTCGACCTCGCGCTTCTGCTTGTGCAATTCGCCGTCGAAGATCTCGTAGTTGTGCTTCTTGATCGCCGGGCTGCCCAGCTTGCGCAGGATGTCGCGATGCTGCGGGCTGATGATGTCGCGCTCAAGGATATCGAGCTGCGACGGGCCCGGCTGGGCGAGCGCGCAGTAGTTGCAGAGCTCGATCTGGTCGCCGAAGTCGCCGGGCTGGCGCTGCCACCAGCCGTGCTCGACGGGCCAAGCGTGCTTGCCGTTGAAGTACAGCCGGTCGATCGCCCCGGCCACCTCGCAGAAATAGGCGCCCTTGTCGTTGATGGTCGCCGACCAGAGCTTCTGGACCCAGCAGTTGTCGCGGTTCTGCTCCCACTGCAGCTCGGAGATCCCGGTGGCGGCGATGTAGTCGGCCCGCGTGATCAACAGCGCCTGGTGCTGGCCCGCGGACTCGTGGGTGTTGGTGTTGAAGTGGCTGTAGACCGACATGATGGTCTCGTAGTTGCGGTAGAACCCCGCCCCGAGACTGGTCCACAGGCCGCGGCCGTTCGAACGGTCGAACAGCCGCTGATTGGCGAAGTCGTTGAAGTCCTTGATCGGGAACTTGCCGTTGTTGGTGTTGTCCCCGCCCCATAGCTCGGCGAAGCGCAGCGAGATCTGCTCGAAATTGGCGTGCAGGGTCGGCTCGCCTGCGATGATCCCGATCAGCTTGTTGGGGCCGTTCCAGCCCTCCATGCTCTGCACGGCGCGCTCGAAGGTCTCCAGCTCCATGTCCGCCCGCTGGGTCTGGTGCGGGATCAGCCGGGTGCAGTTGGAACACTTCAGGTGGCACTTGGTGCTGATGTCGATCTGGACGATGTCCATGTCGGCAGGCGATCGCATGGTGTCTTCTCCAGGTCGCTTCTCGCCGGGGTCCGGGCAGCGACGGAAGGCGTCCTCAAGACGCCGATCAACGCTCTTTGACTCTCCTTTGAGTCGCCGGGAAAGCTAAACTCTTTGCCCGGTCGTGCGGCAAAGAGTTGCATCTCTCGGTGGCCTTGCGGACCCGGACCTTCGCAAGCAGAGTGATCATCAATCACTCCGACCCTCGGGAGGGCCCCATGCCCCAGATCATCGCCAACGGCATCCCCCTGGAATACGCGGTCTACGGACCCGAAAAGGGTGAGGCGATGCTGCTGATCATGGGCTTCGGGGCCCAGATGACCCGCTGGTCGCCGCAGTTCATCCGGGAGCTCACCAATCGGGGCTACCGGGTCATCGTCCACGACAACCGTGACGTCGGCCTGTCGCACCGGTTCGAGGAACACGGCGAGCCGGACATGACCGCCATCTACACCGCCCTGATGAGCGGCCAGAAGCCGGACGTCCCCTATCACCTCGACGACATGGCCCGCGACAGCGTCGGCCTGCTTGAGGTCCTGGGGGTTGAGCGCGCCCACATCGTCGGGGCGTCCATGGGCGGCATGATCGCCCAGCTGGTGGCGGCCAACCATCCGGAGAGGACCCTGTCCCTGGTCTCGATCATGTCCACCACCGGCAATCCCGCCCTGCCGCCCGCCAAGCCCGAGGCCATGGCGGCGCTGACCAAGCCGGGGATCGATCCGGCTGTGGATATGGACAAGCATGTGTGGAGCGGTTTGGAGAGTTCGAAGGTGATCGGCAGCCCCGACTACCCGACGCCCGACGAAATTCAGATCGAGCGGCTCCGCGCCGACGCGCGGCGCGCCTATTATCCGGTCGGCCGCGCGCGCCAGATGGCCGCCGTCGTCGCCTGCGGCGACCGCCGTCCGCTGCTGGCCAAGATCACCGCGCCCACCGTCGTGATCCACGGCGAGGCCGATCCCCTGGTTCCGGTTGAGGGCGGCCAGGATACCGCGGCCTCCATCGCCGGGGCGGAGCTGCACACCATCCCCGGCATGGGCCACGACCTGCCGCACCAGCTGATCCCACGCATCGCCGATCTCATCGAGAGGGCCACGTCGCGGGCGCGGGAGAACGCCTAGGCGGCTCTCGGCTTGGCCGCCGGCAGGCGGTCCAGAAGAGCGAAGGCCGGCCAGAACAGCACCAGCAGCACCAGGGCCACGGTATTGGCCGCATGGAGCAGCAGCATGGGCGCCCAGTGATCGAAGAACCGGTCCGGGGTCTCTGCCTCAAGGGCTTCAAGGGTCATGATCGTCTCCTTCAGACGGACCGGCGTAGAGAACGCAGGTCCACCTGAGGCCCGCGCAAGAGCGGGGCCAGCCGCCCGGCCGACACATTCCCCAGAGGATGAAACTTCGGGGCGCCGATACATCCTGTCAGGCGAGTTCCGATCCGAGGCCGCCAGTCGGCGGCCTGGCCCCGCCTCGATTTGGCACAGGCTCACCTTCGCTGAACCAGACGCCCTTTCGCGCGCTATAGTCGGCAGCGAGGGAGTCGAGATGCGCGATCTGCGGCATGTGTTTTTTGGAATGGCCATCGCCACCCTCGCGGGCCTGGCCATCGGCGGCGTTTCGAAACCCGACATTCGCGAAATGACCGACCTGGACGGCCCGCAACTGGTCGCGGGCCAGGGTGGTGAGCGGCTCGGCCCCGGTTTCAACCAGACCGCCAGCTGGACGAGCTATGGCGGCCAGGTCCCCGATTACGTGATCGGAACCGACTGGACCCAGCCCGAACATCCGGTGGAGATGGCTGAAGCTGAGCCCGAGTTCGAGCCGGAGCCGGCGCGGGTGGTCCATGAGGAGCCGCCGGTCCGACTGGCCCCCGCGAAGTACGAGTCTGAGAGCGCGCCGCCCTCCTATCCGTCCATGGGCGGTGACATCCTGGCTGGCCTGCAAGCCGCCCACGCGCCGCCGCCGCGGGAAGAGGCGCCGCGGGAAGCCGCGCCCCCGCCGGCCTAACCGCTCGCCTTTCCGCGTCCGCGCCTCTAGACGGATGCGCATGACGACAGACGCTGTTCAGATCATCGCCCGTGGCCCCCGCGCCGTGGCCGAAGCCGCCGCCCAGGCGATCGACGCCGATCCCATGCTGGAGGGCGTGACCTATTCCATCCTGGAGGAGGACGAGGACCGCGACGTCTGGCGCATCGACGCCTTCCCCACCTCCGACGATGAGAGCCGCGACTTCGCCGCCGCCCTGGCCGGCTATCCGCCGCTCAAGGTGCTGGTGGAGAAGCTGGCCGACGCCGACTGGCTGGCCATGGCGCTGTCGGGTCTGCCGCCGGTGCGGGCCGGCCGCTTCTTCGTCTACGGCGCCCACGACAAGGGGCGCGCCCCGGTCAACGCCGTGAACCTCCGCATCGAGGCGGGCGCCGCCTTCGGCACCGGCCACCACGGCACCACCGTTGGCTGCCTACAGGCCTATCATGACCTGCTGAAGGCCCACCGCTACGAACGCGTGCTGGACGTCGGCGCGGGCACGGGCGTCCTGGCCATCGCCGCCGCCCGGACATGCACGCCGATCGCGGTCGGCACCGACATCGACGCGCCCTCGGTCCGTATCGCCGGTGAGAACGCCACGCTCAACAAGGCGAAGGTGCGCTTCCTGCACGCCTCAGGCCTAGGCCACGCCTCGGTGCGCGAGAAGGCGCCCTACGACCTGGTGTTCGCCAACATCCTAGCCCCGCCGCTGGTGGCCCTGTCGCACGACATCAAGCTGGCTCTGAAGCCGGGCGGCGTCGCCATCCTGTCGGGCCTGCTGCGCACTCAGGAACGCCGGGTCCTGGCGGCCTATCGCTCCAAGGGCTTCACCCTGGTCCGCCGCATCCACCGCGACGCCTGGGCCACCTTGGTGATCCGCCGCAGCTAGGAACTGCCAAGGCAGATCGGCGTTCTCGCCCTCGACGGTGGTCTTCACCGCCGACTTTGAGGACGCACCATGAGCAATCCCAACGACCCCTACATCGAAAAAACCGTCGTCGAGCAGCCGGCCACGGTTCGCACCGAGTACAGCGCTGCCCCGACCTCCAGCGGCTCGGGGAATGCCGGATGGTGGATCGCCGCCCTGGTGGCCGTGGTGGCCATTGTCGGCCTGGTCTTCATGTTCAACAACAACGCCACCTCGACCGACCTGCAGGCCGCCACCGAAGCGGGCCGCAGCCAGGCGATGATGGAGACCGCCACCGCGCAGGCGCAGTCCGCCGCCCAGGCCGCCAGCGAAGCCTCGGCCGACGCCGCCTCCAGCATGGCCGGCGCGACCCAGGCCGCCGCCGATAGCGCCCGCGATGCCGCCGACCGCACGGCCGAGGCGACCCGCGCCGCCGCCGCCAGCGCCCAGGACGCCGCTGAAGACGCCGCAACGGCGCCCCCGCAGCAATAGTCCGGGACCGGGGGCGGTCAGACGATCTGTGTGACCGCCCCGTCCAGCCCCATCAACCCAAGTTCCACCTCCATATGGGGGTGCTTCGTCGTGACCTGGGACCGGAGGGCGTAGAGCTGCTTCACATGGCTCTTGAATTCCGTCTCGGCGTCCTTCACCGCCGCATCCCCCAGCACCAACTTGTAGGCGCCGCAGTCGCGGTGATCGATTACGATCAGGCGGTGGACTTCGTGCAGTTGCACCGCCAGGTCCATATGGGTCCAGAACACCTCGTTCCAGACGGCGTACTTGTCATTCAGCGCCCCCAGGGAGGCGCCGGCCAGGATCATGTGGTCGTACTTGTCCCTCATGCCCCGCTTGGTCATGTAGGCCTCGACCTCGTTGACCAGCCGATAGTCCATGCAGGTCAGCAGCAGGGCCTCGGCGTGCCCGGAGGCCCGTGACACGCCGGGCCTAAGGCTGCTGTTGAGCAGGACCCCGCCCCCCAGCGCGATGGCGCCCATGACGCCGCGACGGGAAAGCTGCGGCCAGTTGGCATGCTTGGAACAACAGGTCATGGGCGGTCTCCGATCGCTTGAGCGCGGGAGCTTGCCGCGAGACGATTAACCAAATCCCCTGGTCAAGCTTCAGGCGATGATGGAATGGCCTTCCAGGGCCGCGATCCAGTGTCGCAGGCGCGCCTTCAGCCAGTCCTCCTTGCCGACGGGACTGAGGTCTTCCTCAAGGGTTTCCAGCACCCCATAGACGAACGCGTCCGCGCCGTGCGCGGTCCACGCCGCCTGCATCGCCTTGTTGCGATGCGAGCCCATGCGAAGGCCGAGCAGGGCCGAGTTGGCCGCCCCGTCCAGATTGCGGCTGAGGCCGATCCAGGTCTCCCCGGTCCGCGCGCAGCGCAGGCTGAAAATACCTACGGGAACCTTCCGCTCCTTGTAGGCCCGGGCGATATCGCGGCGGCTTTGCTTGTCCATGACGGGTCCTCGACTTGAGGCGGGTCTTGTAGCGACCGGACCCGCCTCCGTCAATTATACCCGGATATTATTATGAACTGGCCGCCCGCCACTCATCGGCCAGGAGGGCGTAGAGATAGCTGTCGCGCCAGCCGTCATGGGCCTTGGTGTTCTGCAACAGGTGGCCTTCCCGGCGCATCCCCACCTTCTCCATGATCGCGTAGGAACCATGGTTGCGGGCGTCGCAGGTGGCCCAGATGCGATGGTGACCCAGCCGGGTGAACGCGATGCGCGCCAGGGCCCGAGCGGCCTCGGTTCCATAGCCCCGCCCCCAGGCCTCGCGAGCATAGCAGTAGCCGAAGGCGCTGTTGTCGGTCGCGGCGTCGTGCAGGCTGATGACTCCGATCATCGCACCCGTCGCCTTCACCTCCACCGCCAGACTGAGCTCCTCGCGCGGCCAGCTCTTCTGGCGCTCAAGGTTGCGGTCCAGCACCTCGCGGGTCACCTCCGGGGTATTGGGCCCCCACGTCATGTAGCGCACCACCTCAGGGTCGGTGGCGTAGGCGTGGATGGGATCGAAATCAGCCTCGCGGAAGTCGCGCAGCAGCAATCGCTCGGTCTCGATGGGAAGCCAGGGTGGGGTGATCATGGGAACGCTCCGATTTGAAAAGGATCGGACGGGTTCACTGGTCATTCAGACCCCGGCCGATATGGGCGGGGTCAGGTTCGGCAGGCTTAAGGCAAGCGCGCTCGAACGACCCCGTTGGGACCGTTGGAATTGCTGCAAGCCGAGGCGAAGGCGCGAACCATGGGTCATTTGTAGCCGCGCTTCGCTGCAATCCGCAAGCTTCGGCCCTTTGCGGCCCCGCGCCGAACAGCTTACATGCCAGCCATGCGCCAGACCTTCGAAGAAACCACCGACCGCTCCTTCGGCCCCCGCCATGTCCCGCTGATCCGCCAGGCCATGGCTGCGCAAGGGCTGGACGGCTTCCTCGTGCCCCACGAGGACGAGCACCAGAACGAGTATCTGCCCGCCGCCAACGACCGGCTGGCCTGGGCCACTGGCTTCACCGGCTCGGCCGGCGCGGCGGTGATCCTCAAGGACCGCGCCGCGGTCTTCGTCGATGGCCGCTACACTCTACAGGTCCGCGACCAGGTGGATGAGGCCACCTTCGAGATCCGCGACCTCGTGGAGGGCGGCGTCCCCGCCTACCTCGAATCCGCCACGACCAAGGGCCAGGTCCTCGGCTACGATCCCCGCCTGCACAGCCCCGACGCCCTGCATCACCTCAAGGCCGCCGCCGCCCGTTCCGGGGCCGAGTTGAAGCCCGTCGCCGCCAACCCCCTGGACCAGGCCTGGGGCGTCCAGCGTCCCGCCCAGCCCACCGCCCCGGTGGTGGCCCAGCCGCTGGAGCATTCCGGCGAGGACTCCGCCGACAAGCGCGCCCGCATCGGCAAGGCGCTGGCGGCCAAGGGCGCCGACGCCACGGTGCTGACGGCGCCCTCCTCCATCGCCTGGCTGTTCAATGTCCGCGGCGGCGACGTCATCCGCTCGCCCCTGCCCCTGTCCCAGGCTATCCTCCACAAGGACGGCACGGCGCGCCTGTTCCTCGACCCGGCCAAGGTCACCGCCGACCTGCCGGCCTGGCTCGGCAACCAGGTGACCCTGGAAACCCCCGACGACCTGCCCACCGCCCTGGCCGATCTGAAGGGCAAGCGCGTCCTGGTGGACCCCGCCCTGTCCTCGGCCTGGTACTTCGAGGCCCTGGCCGCCGCCGGCGCCGAGGTCGTGCGGGCTGAGGATCCCTGCGCCCTGCCCCGGGCGGCCAAGAACAAGGTGGAGATCGCCGGCACGACGGAGGCCCACGCCCGCGACGGCGTCGCGCTCGCCCGCTTCCTCCACTGGCTGGCCACCGAGGCCCAAACCAGCCTGCCCGACGAAGTTGAGGTGGTCACGAAGCTGGAGGGCTTCCGCGAAGAAACCGGAGCCCTGAAGGACCTCTCCTTCGACACCATCGCCGGAGCAGCCTCCAACGGCGCCATCGTCCACTATCGGCCCACCATCCGGCTGAACAAGCAGACGGTCTCAGGCTCCCTGCTGCTGGTGGATTCCGGAGCCCAGTACCTGGACGGCACCACCGACGTCACCCGCACCGTCGCCATCGGCGAGCCCAGCCAGGAGATGCGAGAGCGCTTCACCCTGGTGCTCAAGGGCCACCTGGCGCTCGCCGCCATCCGCTTCCCGGCCGGGACCACCGGCTCCGCCCTCGACATCCTGGCCCGCGCCCCGCTCTGGGCTCGGGGCCTCGACTACGACCACGGCACCGGCCATGGGGTCGGGTCCTATCTCGGCGTCCACGAGGGCCCGCAAAGGATTGCCAAGCTGCCCAACTTCGTGGCCCTGCAGCCCGGCATGATCCTCTCCAACGAGCCCGGCTACTACAAGGAAGGCGCCTATGGCATCCGCATCGAGAACCTGCAGTACGTGACAGAGGCCGCCTCCATCGCCGGCGGCGAACGTCCCATGCTGGGCTTCGAAACCCTGACCCTCGCCCCCATCGACCGCCGGCTGATCGTGACCGACCTTCTCACCCCAGATGAACGCGCCCAGCTGGACGCCTACCACGCCCGCGTCCTCGCCGTGGTCGGGCCTCGCGTCCCCGCCGACGTGCGAACCTGGATGGGCCAGGCCTGCGCGCCCCTCTGAGGCGCCAGCCGCTCGGAAAAGGCCCCCCGGGCGCGATACTCGCCGTGCCTCTTCTTCCCATGAGCGAACACTGTTTCCCGTCCCCTCGAGACCTGCTTACTGTGCAATGGGGGCGGGGAGCTTGAGGCGATGAACGGAAATACTCATTCTGGGGAATATTCTGAGGTGCACCCGCAGGCGGGGCGTCGGATTTCACCTGCTTCATCTATGCCGGCCGTGCGGGGCTTGACCGCCAATGCTTGGATCAACTTGGACCCCAGCGGGACGCCCGCCAGCCGCCAGCCGCTCTCCAGACCATGACATCGCCTAGGCCGGTGGGGGCCGGCAGGGCTGACGCCCCGGGATCTGCGCCTCGGGCGATGGCGCCGGTAATTCTGGCCCTGGGCCTCTTCGCCACCATCGGGATGGGTTCGGCGGCCTGGACCGAGACCTCCGAGGAACCCGCCCCCGTCATCGCTGCGGCCCCCGAGGCCCCCGCGCCCAAGGATCCCTGGCGAAGGTTCAATCGCCGCTCGTACGCGTTCAACGGCTTCCTGGACCGAGTTTTGGTCAGGCCCGTCACCCGCGCCTACATGCGGATCACCCCGAGCCCCCTGCGCCGGGGACTTGGCAATGTGGTCAGCAACCTTCGGGAACCCTCGACGGTGGTCAACGACGTGCTCCAGGGCCATCCCAAGCGCGCGGTCAAGGCCACGGCTCGGCTGCTGGTGAACTCCACCGTCGGCGTGTTGGGCCTGTTCGACGTCGCCACCCACGCCGGCTTGGAGAAACACCGCTCCGACTTCGGCCAGACTCTGGGCCGCTATGGCGCGGGGCCGGGCCCCTATCTCTACCTGCCCTTGGTAGGACCGCTCAATCTGCGTGACGGCGTGGGCGGGGTGGTGGATGTCCTCACTGATCCGGTGTCCCTCGCCACCGGCGGGCTAGGCTCCGATTTCGGGGTGGGCCGCCTTGGGGTCACGGCCCTGGACGGGCGGGCGGGCGCCGACAGCGCCCTAGAGGCCTTGGCCAACGACTCCGCCGATCCCTATGCCGCCACGCGCGCGGCCTACGTTCAGCTTCGCGACGCCACCGTGCGGGAAAGCACCGGCGAGATAGAAACTCTGCCGGACTTCGACCTTCCCCCCGAAGGGGCGCCGGAGGGATCGCAAACTCCGCCCGCCGCGGAAGACGCCGCTCCCGGGCTCACGGTCGCCGACCCGCCGCCGCCCGCCTTGCCAGCCTCCCCTGAAGGATACCTATGACCCGCCTCCACCGACGCCGCGCCATCCTGCTCGGACTCGCCGCCGCGCCGGGCGTTCTCGGCCTGGCCGCGTCCGCCAACGCCCAGTCGGCCGCGACGCGCGGCGCGCGAAGCCCCGATGCTGAGAAGTTCGTCGAGGCGCAGGTCCAGCGGGTGCTGAGCCTCCTCGCCGACCGCGGGCTGACCGCGGGTCAGCGGGACGCGGCCTTCCGGCGCGCCATTGGCGAGATCGCCGACATTCCGCGCATCACCACCTTCGTTCTCGGCAAGTACGGCCGCACCATCACCCCGGCTCAGCGGGCGCAGTTCACCGCGGCCTTCCGCGCCTATGCCGAGAACGTCTACCAGGCCCGCCTCGCCGAGTTCCGGGGGGTGAGCGTCCGCGCGACCGGATCGGTGGCGCGGCGCGTCGACGACGTGGTGGTCAGTTCGGTGATTCAGTCGGCGGCGGGCGGGCCGCCCACCGCGGCGTCCTGGCGGCTGCTGGCCTCGGGTGGGGCGTGGAAGATCGTGGATGTGCAGATCAAGGGCGTCTGGCTGGCCATCACCCAGCAGCAGGACTTTGTCTCCACCATCGACAACGCCGGCGGCGACATCAATGTCCTGATCACGCAGCTGCAGCGCGGCGTGGGCCCCAGGCCGCGCTAGCCTGCCTTTTGATGACTCTGGAGACCTTCTGATCGTGCGCGGACAATGGATCGAAACCCTGATGGGCTTTGTCGTCCTCGCCCTCGCAGCGGCCTTCCTGATCTACGTGGTGCGCGTGGGCGGGTTCGAGGGCGTGCGGCGCGGCTACGAGGTCAGCGCCCGCTTCGGGGACGTGGGCTCCCTGGCGCCCGGAGCCACGGTCAGTGTCGCCGGCGTCAAGATCGGCACCGTCTCCAGGGTTTCCCTCGATCCCAAGACCTACCTGGCTCAGGTCGATCTCGCCATCGACCCCGAGATCAAGCTGCCGGCCGATTCCTCGGCGAAGATCACCAGCGACAGCCTGTTGGGCGGCGTGCATGTCGCCGTGGCGGCCGGCGGCTCGCCTGAGGATCTCAAGCCCGGCGGCGAGATCGAGAACACCCAGGGCGCCGTCGACCTGTTTGGCCTGATCGGACAGGTGGTGCGGCCGCAGCCTTCCGGCGATCCGGCGAACGAGGACTGACATGGTCCCGGACGAGTGCGCAGCATGAGGCTGGTCCGGGCCATTGGGCAGGTGGCGCTCGCCGTCCTCAACACCGTGGGGGCGGTGTCGCTGTTTGCGCTGCGCGGTCTGGCGGCGCTCCTGACCGGTCCCTGGTTCTTCGGCCAGCTCCTGCGACAGCTTTCGGCGATCGGCTTCTTCTCGCTTCCCGTGGTGGGCCTGACGGCGGTCTTCACCGGGGCGGCCCTGGCGCTGAACATCTATGTCGGCGGCGGTCGCTTCAACGCCGAGCAGATCATGCCGCAGATCGTCGCCCTGGGGATCACGCGAGAGCTGGGGCCGGTGTTGGCCGCCCTGATGCTGGCCGGCCGCGTCTCGGCCACCATCGCCGCCGAGATCGGGGCCATGCGGGCGACCGAGCAGATCGACGCCATGCGGACCCTCTCCACCGACCCCTTCCGCTATCTCGTGGTCCCCAGGCTGGTGGCCGCGGTCATCGCCCTGCCCCTGCTGACCGTCGTGGCCGACACCATCGGCATCGCCGGGGGCTGGCTGGTGGCCACCCGCTTCCTCGACTTCAACGCCACCGTTTATGTCCGCAACACCGTGGACTTCATTGAGGGCTGGGATGTTGTGTCAGGTCTGATCAAGGCGACGGCCTTCGGGTTCATCGTCGCCCTGATGGGGTGCTACTACGGCTACACCGCCTCCGGCGGCGCGCGCGGCGTGGGCCGGGCCAGCACCCATGCCGTGGTCGCCGCGGCCATGCTGATCTTCGCCTCCGACTACCTGATGTCCTTCTGGTTCAGCCGCCTATGACCCGCCCGCCCCCCAAGCTGGAGTGGCGCGGAGTCAGCAAGCGGTTCGGCGCGGAGCCCGTGCTGAACCGCCTGAACCTCACCGTGCCCGCCGGGTGCTCCCTGGTGATCATCGGCGGTTCGGGCCAGGGGAAGTCGGTGATGATCAAGCTGGCCTTGGGACTTATCCGCCCCGACGCCGGCAAGCTGCTGTTGGACGGCAAGGCCTTGCCCGGCCTCGGCGGTCGCCTGCAGCGGCGGCTCTATGGCAAGGCCGGGGTGCTGTTCCAGGGCGCGGCGCTGTTCGACAGCCTCAGCGTCTGGGAAAACGTCGCCTTCCGCCTGATCAACGCCGACGGTGTTCCGCGCAAGACCGCGCGCCGCCGCGCGCTCGCGGCGCTCGAACGGGTCAAGCTCGACCCTGACATCGCCGAGCGGTTCCCCTCCGAACTGTCCGGCGGCATGCAGAAGCGGGTCGGCCTGGCCCGCGCTATCGCCGCCGACCCGGAGATCCTGTTCTTCGATGAACCCACCACGGGCCTGGATCCCATCACAGCCGCGGTGATCAACGACCTCATCGTCGACCAGGTGAAACGTCTGGGCTGCACCACCCTGTCCATCACCCACGACCTGGCCTCGGCCCGCCGTATCGGCGATGAGATCGCCATGCTCCACGAGGGCCAGATCGTCTGGCGCGGCCCCGCGGCCGACCTGGACCGCACCGACCATCCCCAGGTGCGGGCCTTCGTCGACATGCAGTCGGCTTGACGCCAGGACAGATGCAGTGGGGCCGGCGGTCGCCGCAGGTCCCGAGCCCGCCTCAGATCGCCCGGGCGCGGCCTTCCCAATAGGGCGCCCGGACCTTGTTGCGCTGGATCTTGCCCGCTTCACTGCGCGGCAGCTCGGTGACGAAATCGACGCTGCGCGGGATCTTGAACTTGGCCACCGCCTGGGCGGCGTAGTCGAGGATTTCGCGCTTCAGGGCCTCGGACGGTTCATAACCGGCCTTCAGTTGGATCACCGCGCGGACCTCCTCGCCCCATTCGTCATGGGGGATGCCGACCGTGCAGCTGTCCTCTACCGCCGGATGTTTGATCAGCTCGTTGTCGATCTCCTGAGGGTAGATGTTCACCCCGCCGGCGATGATCGTTTCGGCGCTGCGGCCGGTCAGGAACAGCCAGTCGTCCTCGTCGAAGTAGCCAACGTCACCCATCGTGAAATAACCGTCGCGACGGTTGGACTCGGTCTTGGCGTCGTCCTTGTAATAGGTGAACCCGCCCTGGTCCTTGAGGCTGAGATAGATGGCGCCGGGGACGCCCACCGGGCACTCCTCGCCGTTCTCGTCCAGGATGCGCGCGGCGTCCTTGTGCGGCCGACGACCCACGGTGCCGGGGCGCTTCATCCAGTCGTCGGAGGTGACGGTGAAGCCGACCCCGCCCTCGGACCCCGCATAGTATTCAAACAGCACCGGCCCCAGCCATTCGATCATGGCGCGCTTCACTTCCGGCGGACAGGGCGCCGCGCCGTGGGTGATCCGCTTCAGGGAACTGAGGTCGTATTTGGCGCGCACCTCCTCCGGGAGGGCCAGCATCCGCTGGAACATGATCGGCACGAAATGGCCCCGGGTGATCCTCTCGTCCTGGATGATGCGCAACACCTCCTCGGTGTCCCAGCGGTCCATCAACACCGTGGGCACGCCGTTGTTCAACGCCCGGCGGATGTCTCCGGCCAGGGGCGAGGCGTGATAGGCAGGGCCCGTGCAGATGTGCTTGTCGACCTCGCGGTCATAGACGGGATCGAAGCCGCCGACCGCCTGGGCGTTGGGCTTGTAGACCCCCTTCGGCCGCCCCGTGGTTCCCGAGCTGTAGAGCATGGTCGAACCGCGCACCGGGTCGGTAAGGTTCTCGCCGGAATGAGCCTCGATCTCGGCATAGGCGATGAAGCCCGGCAGATCGCCGCCGATGGCCACCTTCAGCTTCAGGTTCGGGCAGGCCGCCATGGCCTCGGCGACTCCAGCGATACGGGTGTCGGCGAACACCGCCTTGGCCTCGCAGTTGTCCACCACATAGGCGATCTCGTCGGGCTTCAGGTGCCAGTTGACCGGGGTCATGCGGAAGCCGCCGCGCAGGGTGGCGAACAGCACCTCGGGAAACTCGACCCGGTTGGAGCAGACGATGGCGACCGAGTCGCCGGCCTGCAGCCCGTGGGCGCGCATGAGCCGGACCAGGCGATTGGCGTTGGCGTTCAGTTCGCCGAAGGTGCGGCTGCGTCCGCTGCTCTCGGTGACCGCCGTCTTGTCGGGTTTGAGATCGGCCCAGACGGCCATGCACATGCCGGAGTCCACCGCCGCATCGACCCGGGCCTTCAGGTCGATGCTCTCAAGCTCGGCCGCTTCGCTCATCCCCACGTCTCCGTTTCTTGTATGTTGTTCTTGGCGTGCGAAGGGCCTCAGCCCTCGGCCCAGAGGGGTGACGAGGGCTTCATCGCGCGGATCATGAAGGTGACGCTGGCGACGTCCTTGCCGGTGGCCTTGTCGGCGATATCAACGTCGTACCAGACGTTCTCGGTCTTCGGACTTTCGGTGATCTTCAGCATGGTGGTCCGGCCCACATAGTCGCGGTCGGCGAAGAGCGGCCCCGCGAGGTATCGGACCTCCAGGGCGCCGAACAGGCCGACATAGGGCGCCTTGGACTTGGCCAGCACGAAGGGGCGGCTCATGTGCGCCAGGCGGATGGCGTGGGCGGGCGAGAGCACCCCCTCGGCGTCGTACATCGCCAGACGCTCGGTGATCCGGCCGAGGCTCGTGTCGTAAGAGGCGCGGTCAACGCGCATCGGGATGTCGGCGGTCGTGTCGCCCACATGGATGTCGGCATAGATGCGCAGGCGCGCGCGGTCGGCGTCGGTCTGGTCGGCCATCCGCCGGGCGATCTCGGAGCCCGCGTCACGGGCCTTGGGCGAGGCCGTGCCGACGCAGATCTGCTGGCCGGCCCGGTTGAACATCTGCAGGCGGGCGCGTGGCTCGCCGGGCTGAACCACGGCCTGGACCTCTTCCTTGTCCACCGTGGCCTGGGTGAAGTGCAGGGAGATGTCGCCGGTCTCGAACCACGCGCGGCCATAGAGTTCCATCAGCATCGGCGCGAACTGGTCCATGTGGACGGAGCCCGGAACCGTGCCGCCCTTGAAGCCGAGCTTGGAAGCGACCTCGTCATTGTGGATGGATCCCGGGGCGGCTTGGAAACCATTGTGCGGAGCCCGGAATTCCCCGGTCATCAGTTCGATAGCGTCGCTCATTGCAAGGCTCCTTCCATGCTCATGGACATCATCTGCTCGAAATTGGCGCGATAGAAGAGGTCGCGGTCCGCTTCCGAAATCCCCTCGAAGGTCCGCTCGAAGCGGGCGATAGGATCGTTGGTGCCCTCCGGGTGCGGGTAGTCGCTGGAGAACATGTAGAGGTCGGCGCCGCTGTCACGGATCAGGTAGCCCGCGTCCTCGCCGGGGAAGGGCGTGAACTTCACGTGGCGGCGGATGATCTCCGAAGGCTTGGCCGACAGCTTCTGCAGATAGGGGTCGGTGCGGCCGAACGAACGCGCGCCCATGTCCATCTGGCGCAGGAAACCCGGCACCCAATATGCGCCGTACTCGATGACGCCGCCGCGCAGCTCGGGATGGCGGTCGAAAACGCCGTCATAGATCAGGGCGCCGAGGAACATCTCCGCCGAGTGCGGCAGGGCCACATAGTCCTTGAAGCGCAGGTTTTCGCCGCCGCCGTGCAGGTCGGGAGACTTGGGTTTGCCGTTGTCGACATAGGCCTGAGGCAGGGTGCGGGACCCCGCGCCGATGTGCAGGACGAAGGGAATGCGCTTCGCCGCCAGCAGGGCCCAGAAGGGGTCGAGGTCGGGGTGGCCGGGTGACTTGTCGCCGGCCGGCGTCGAGGGCGTCCAGATGGCGCGGCAGCCGAGGCGGATCGCCTCCTGGGCCCCTTCAAGCGCGCGGGCGGGGTTGTCCAAAGGCACATAGGCCACACCCAACAGGCGGGGATCGCGGCAGAAGGCGGCCATGGCCCGGTTGGCCGCGCGGCTGCCGGCATAGACCACGTCTTCCTCGCTGCTGGTCCGGAAGGGCCTCAAGGCGGAGGTCGGGAAGACCAGCTGGCTGGCGAAGCCCAGTTCTTCCAGGGCGCGGATCCGCTCGTCCGGATCATAGGCGCCATAGGCGAGCTTACCCTTGGGGCCGCCGATCAGGCCCTCGATGATCTTTTCCTTGGGGATCTCCACCGGCGGGCGGGTGGAGGGCGGATCGTGCCGCAGCAGCCGGTCTTTCATGGCGCCCTCGGCGAACGGAACCAGCCAGTCGGCCGGCTCCATGACGTGGCTGTCGGCGTCGTGGAACACGCGCCCGGTCGCATAGGCCATGCAGCCTCCCTGGTTTGACGCCACCACGACCAGCCGCGAGACCTGCGGCGCCATGATGCGGATCGCCGCCACTCCGGACGGTCGCCGAAACTATAGGCGCGCATGCGACTTGCTGACAACCACACTAATAACTATGCAAACCCCTGCGCCATGTCGGCGCCGGGAGGCAAAGGATGTCGGCGCTTCAATCATCCAATTCCGATCCGCTTGAGGCCTTCCGCGAGGAGGTCCGCGACTGGCTGGCGGCCAACTTCCCCAAGACCCTGGCGGGCCGCGCCCCCCAGGCCGGGCAGCCTGATGTCGACAACGAGGCCGCGCGCCGATGGAAAGCCGCCCTCTGCGCCAAGGGCTGGGGCACGCCCACCTGGCCCAAGGCCTACGGAGGCGGTGGTCTTTCCGCGGCTGAAGCGCGTGTGCTACGGGAGGAAATCCGCACGGCCGGCGGCTGGAACCCCATCGGCTGGGGCATGGGCGTGCGGATGCTGGGCCCCACCCTGCTGGAATACGGAACCGAAGCGCAGAAGCAGGCCCATATCCCGAAGATCACCGCCGGTGAGTCCCGCTGGTGCCAGGGCTATTCCGAGCCCAATGCCGGGTCCGACCTCGCCTCGCTGCAGACCCGCGCCGAGGACCGCGGCGATCACTTCCTGGTCAACGGCCAAAAGACGTGGACGTCGGGCGCCCAGTACGCTGACTGGTGCTTCTGCCTGGTGCGCACCGACCCGACGCGCAAGCATGACGGCATCTCGTTCCTGCTGATCGACATGCGTTCGCCGGGCGTGGAGGCCCGCCCGATCCAGCTGATCTCCGGCCGCTCGCCCTTCTGCGAGACCTTCTTCACCGATGTGCGGGTGCCGAAGGAAAACCTGGTCGGGCCGCTGAACGGCGGCTGGACGGTGGGCAAGCGGCTGCTGCAGTACGAACGCCAGCGCAGCGAGGACGCCCCGGCCCGCGCCGCCGAGAAGCGGCCCATCGAGCAGGTGGTCGCAGACTATTTGGGCAAGGATGCTGCCGGTCGGCTGACGGACTCCGATCTGCGGGCGCGGCTGACACGCCACCTCATGGACAAGCGCGCCTTCGACCTGACCCAGAAGCGGGCGGCGCTGGAGGCTGGCAACGGCGGGCCGACAGCGGCGACCTCGATCCTGAAGAACGTCTCGTCCCTGCTGGTGCAGGAGCGCGCCGAGCTCCTGGTGGAGGCCATGGGCGGCCAAGGCCTGGGCTGGGAGGGTGAGACCTTCGACGGGGATGAACTGGCGGTGGTGCGCGAATGGCTGTCGGGCAAGGCCAATACGATCTTCGCCGGTTCCTACGAGATCCAGAACAACATCATCTCCAAGCGCATCCTGGGCCTCCCGGACGCAGTCAGCCACGACGGCTAGGCGCGGCGGCCGTCTAGGTGGTCCGCATCCAGAAGGACGCGCCATAGAGGTCCAGGCGGTCCAACGGCCCCTTCTGCAGCAGCCGCTTGGCCTGGGCCGAGAGCGCCGGGTCGCGGCCGATGAACCAGCAGGGGAACAGCACCTCGAAGCGGTCACCGCCGAACAGCAGGGCGGTGGCCAGCAGGTACTGCTCGTTCCACAGCCGCCACAGGTGGCCGCTCAGATAATCGTCGGGCAGGTAGATGTCGTGGATGTGGACGATCACGCCGGACTTCAAACGCGGCAGGATCTCCAGGAAGAAGACCGTGACGTCCGAGCCCTGGAAGCTGCGGTGGGAGGAGTCCAGGAACAGGATGTCGCCGGCCTCCAGGCCTGCGAACAGCGCCAGGTCCACCCGCTCCAGCGGCTGGCGGATCACCCGGTCGCATAGCTTGTCGACCTCGCTGCGCGGCTCGGGGTCGATGGAGGCCAGCTTGGTGCGCAGGCCATAGGTCTGCACCGCGCGGCGGGCGAACTTGGTGGAGAGGCCCGAGCCGATCTCCACGAACCGCCGCGGATTGTGTCGCCGCAGCATCTGGGTCAGCGCCATGGCGTCCAGGGCCGGAAACCAGCTGTTCAGCCAGAAGGGCGTCGGGTCCTCGTAGTTTCCGCCCAGCGGAATCTGCGCGAAGTCGCCCTGGATCTCTCCCAACGCGTCGAGGAAGGTTGCGTAACGGTCGCGCCCTGCGCCGATCTGGGCGGCGAGTTCGGGATGCGATGGCCGGCCCGAGCCGTAACGGACGGTGGCGGTATAGGGGTAGTCCACCATGGTGAAGCCATGCACCAGGCGGTCGGAGGACAGCGAAAGCTGAGCCAGCGGCGGCAGGGCCACGGCCCCCGGATCGGTCCCCAGCAGGCTGACCGCCCGCGCATGGGCCTGGGCGGCGGCCTCGCCCTCCCCCACGTCCCGCAGCACGATCGAGAGGTCCCACCAGCCGATCTGGACCTCCGGGGCGAGCGCGGTGGCGGCGTGCAGGCGCTCCAGCGCCGTGACGCTGTCCCCAAGCTTGTGCTTGGTCATGCCGGCCAGCCGCAGGGCCTCGGCGTTCTCCGGCGCCTTGACCACCACCCGGTCGAAGATCAGTTCGGCCAGGTTCAGCATGTGCTCACGCAGCCGCTGCAGGCCGATCTTCAGCTCGTCTTCGAGGCTCGGCGGGGCGTCGGGCATCAGCCCGCCACCAGGGCCAGCCATTCGTCTTCGGTGATGACCTCGATGCCCAGTTCGGTGGCGGTTTTCAGCTTGGAGCCCGCGCCAGGGCCGGCCACCACCAAATCGGTCTTCTTGGAGACCGAGCCGGAGACCTTGGCCCCCATCCCCTCGGCCTGGGCCTTGGCCTCGTCGCGGGTCATCTTCTCCAGGGCGCCGGTGAAGACGATGGTCTTGCCGGCCACCGCGGTGTCGGTCTTGGGCCGGGCGACCGCCTGCACCTCCCGTAGCTCCGCAGCCAGGTTGTCGACCATGTCGCGGTTGTGCGGCTCGCCGAAGAACTCCGCGATCATCCGGGCCGCCACCACGCCCACGGCGTCCACGGTCGCCAGTTCCAGGAAGTCGTCGCCGGGCCCCTGCCCCGCCGCCTTGGTGACCGCCGCGTCGAAGCTGGCCCAGTCGCCGAACAGCTCCACCAGGGCCTGCCGCGCCCGGCTGTTGATCTTCGGGATCGAGAGCCGCAGCCGCTCGTCCATCGAGGCCTGGGCGGGGATCAGAACCTCCGGCTTGCTCCGGCCCCAGGCGATGATCGCCTCCAGGGCCGTGGGGCCAATGCCGTCGAGGGTGGAGAACGCGAGATAGTCGGGACCAGGTTGTTGGTTGGCTGCGGCGATACCGGCCGCCGTGAAGGCCTCCACCGTCTCATAGTGCCGCGCCAGGGCCAGGGACGTGGTCTCGCCGATATGGCGGATTCCCAAGCCAAAGATGAACCGATCCAAGGGGATATGCCGCCGCGCATCGATCCCGGCCACCAGCTTGGCGATGCTGGTCTCGCCATAACCGTCAGAGCCGCGCAGTTCCTCCAGCCGGGCTTCGTCCCTCGCCAGTCGGAAGATGTCGGCCGGCTCGCGCATCCAGCCACGCTCATAGAAGGCGGTCAGCTGCTTCTCCCCCAGGCCCTCGATGTCGAAGGCCCGGCGGCTGACGAAGTGCCTCAGATGCTCGATGCGCTGGAAGGGACAGGCGAACTCCCCGGTGCAGCGGCGCACCACCGTCTCGGCCCCCGAGGCCGTGGTCTCCCGGGCCAGGGGCGTGTGCAGCGGACAGGGGCAATGGGTGGGGTAGACGAAGGGCTCGGGCCCGCGCGGCTGGTCGGTCACGACCTCCACCACCTGGGGTATCACGTCTCCGGCCCGTTGAATTATAATGGTATCTCCGACCCTAAGGTCCTTGCGGGCGATCTCGTCGGCATTGTGCAGGGTGGCGTTGACCACCACCACGCCGCCCACCGTCACCGGACGCAGCCGCGCCACCGGCGTCACCGCCCCCGTCCGCCCCACCTGCAGGTCGATGGCCTCCAGCACCGTCCGCGCCCGCTCGGCCGGGAACTTCCGCGCGATGGCCCAGCGCGGCGTCCGCGTGATGAACCCCAGGCGCGACTGCCAGTCCAGCCGGTCGACCTTGTAGACCACGCCGTCGATGTCGTAGGCCAATGTCGGTCGGGCCGCCTCCATCGCCCGATAAGCGGCGAGTAATCCCTCCGGACCAACCGACCGACTTGACTGTGGCGTCGTCTGGAAGCCCCAGTCCTTCAGACTGGCGAGCGCCTCCCACTGGGTCTGCGCGAAGGGTTCGCTGATCAGCCCCCAGGCATAGGCAAAGAACTTGAGGGGCCGGGTCGCGGTGATCCTCGGATCGATCTGCCGCAGCGAACCCGCCGCCGCGTTGCGCGGGTTGGCATAGGTCTTCTGGCCCGCGGCCTCCGCCGCCGCGTTCAGGGCCGCGAAGCCGTCATGGCCCAGATAGACCTCGCCCCGCACCTCGATGACGTCCGGCCAACCCGAACCCTTGAGCCGGTGGGGAATGTCGGCCACGGTCTTCAGGTTCTGGGTGACGTCCTCCCCGACCCGCCCGTCCCCCCGCGTCGCCCCCTGAACCAGGACGCCATTCTCGTAGCGCAGGGAGGCCGACAGCCCATCGATCTTGGGCTCGGCGGTATAGGCGATGGGCTCGGCGTCGGCCCGCAGGAAGCGCCGAACCCGGGCGTCGAACTCCACGGCCTCCTCGTCTGAGAAGGCGTTATCGAGGCTCAGCATCGGCACGCCGTGCTCGACCGGCGAGAACTGCTCAGCCCGCGCCGCGCCGACCCGAAGCGACGGCGAGTTCTCCCGGATCAGCTCCGGGAACCGCGCCTCGATCTCCAGGTTGCGCAGCTTCAGCGCGTCGTACTCGGCGTCCGAGACCGTCGGCGCGTCCTGCTGGTGATAGGCGAGATCGTGGGCGGTCAGCTCGTCGGCGAGCCGCGTCAGCTCCTCAACGGCCTCGCTCTCGTCGAGCTCAGCGACGGGTTTCAAGCCCTCAAGCATGCATGAGCGCTCGGGCGGCGGCGCGAGCCGCGTCGGTGATCTGGGCGCCGGCCAGCATGCGGGCGATCTCTTCCTCGCGGTCGGCGGGCGACAGGGTCTCCACGGCGGTGCGCAGGCGCTCCCCGTCCCCGGCCTTGGCGATCCGCCAATGGGCGTCGGCGCGGGCGGCGACCTGGGGGCTGTGCGTCACCACCAGCACTTGGGCGTCGGCGGCCAGGCGGCGCAGACGCAGACCCACGGCGTCGGCGACGGCGCCGCCCACCCCCTGGTCCACCTCGTCGAAGATCATCAGCGGCTGCACACCCTCTGCGCGGCCGGCCAGGGCGGCCTTGAGCGCCAGGGCGAAACGCGCCAGCTCGCCACCCGATGCGATGGCCCCCAGGTCGCCGAACGGCGCGCCGGGATTGGTGGCGATCTCGAAGGCGACGCGGTCGATCCCCGTCGGCCCGGCGCGGTCCTCGGCGAGGGCCTCGACGGCGACGCGGAAGCGGGCCTTGTCCAGTTTCAAGGGCGGCAGTTCGGCCATGACCGCGGCGGCCAGGCGCTCGCCGGCGGCGCGGCGGGCGGCCGACAGCTTCTCGGCGTCGGCCATGTAGGCGGCGCGCGCCTGGGCCACGGCGGCGTCGGCGGCCTTCAGGTCGTCCTCGCTGGACTCCATGGCCCGCAGCCGCTCGGCGAAGCGGACCCGCAGGGTCGGCAGTTCCTCGACAGAGACCTGCAGCTTGCGGGCCATGCCGCGCAGCTCGAACAGTCGCTCCTCGGCCTTCTCCAGGCGGTCGGGGCGGAAGTCGAAGGCCTCGGCGGCGGCGTCCACGGCAGCCTCGGCTTCCTGGGCCTCGCCGAACACCCGGTCGATGGCGGCGCTTGCGGCGGTCAGCCGGCTGACGGCCGGTCCATCCTCGGCGGCTCCGGCCTGGACGGCGCGGGCGCGGGCGTGCTCGACGGCGCGCACGGCGGCGGCCAGCTTGGCGCTGAGGCCGTCAAATGCGCCCCGCGCGTCATTGATGTCGGTGATGGCCTTCTCGGCGGCGCCCAGGATGGCGCGCTCCTCGGCCAGCGCTGTCTCCTCCCCCTCCTGCGGGGCGAGGCGGTCCAGTTCGGTGAGCCGAAGGGTCAGTTCCTCGGCATCGGCGGCGGCGCGGTCAACAGCCTCGCGCAACGCATCAGCCTTGGCCCGCGCGTCACGCCAGGCGGCCCAACGATCGGCCACGGCCTTCGCCAGCGGGCGTAGTGAGCCATAGGCGTCCAGCAACGGCCGATGGGTGCGGGCGTCCAGCAGGCCAACGGTCTCGTGCTGACCGTGGACCTCAAGCAGATGCTGGCCCAGCTCCTTCAGGACGCCGACGCTGGTGGCCTGATCATTGACGAAGGCCCGGCTGCGGCCGTCGACGGACAGGGTGCGGCGCAGGACCAGGTCCTCGTCGCGGGCATAGGCCAGCCCCTTCTCCTCCAGCAGTTCCCAGACAGGGTGATCCAGAGGCGGAGCGAAAACGGCCGAGGCCATGGCCTGGGTCGCACCCTGCCGCACCAGGCCCGCGTCGGCGCGCGCGCCGGTCGCCAGGCCGAGGGCGTCGAGGATGATCGACTTGCCTGCGCCGGTCTCGCCAGTAAGCGCCGTCAGCCCCGGGCCGATGGACAGGTCCAGGGCCTCTATGAGCACGACGTCGCGGATCCAAAGTCCGATCAACATGGCGGGGAAGATCGCCTGGAATCAGACGCGCTGAAAGCGGTCAGTTCGCCTTAGGTTCTTCAATCGGCGTCGAAGGCGGCTTGATGGTCGCGGTCTTGTCCTTTTGGAACGGCAGATGCCGCAACAGGCCGCCCCTCTTGCCGGTCGGCTCGGTCGACGGACGCAGGCCTTTGTCGGTCAGCAGGGCATAGGCGTCGGCGTACCAGGAATCACCCGGGTAGTTGAAGCCGAGCACCGCACCGTTGCGCTTGGCCTCTTCGGCGAGCCCCAGGGTCAGGTAGGTCTCCACCAGGCGGTAGAGAGCTTCCGGCGCGTGGCTGGTGGTCTGATAGCGGTCGATCACCGTGCGGAAGCGGCCCAGTGCGGCGATCGTGTCGCCTTGACGCAGGTACCAGCGCCCAATGGTCATTTCCTTGCCGGCGAGCTGGTCATTGACCATGTCGATCTTCAGACGGGCGTCAGCGGCGTATTCGGTGCGCGGATAGCGTTGCACGACCTCGCGCAGGTTCGCCAACGCCTGGCCGGTGGCGGCCTGGTCGCGGCCCACGTCGACGATCTGCTCAAAGTAGCAGATGGCCTTCAGATAGTGGGCGTAGGTCGCCGCCGGGTTCCCCGGATACAGCGAGATGAAGCGGTCGGCGTCGCCGATGGCCTCGGCATAGTTGTTGGCCTGGTAGTGGGCATAGGCGGTCATCAGGATCGCCCGGCGCGACCACTCCGAATAGGGGTGCTGACGCTCGACCTCCTGGAAATAGTCAACGGCCTGATTCCAGAGGCCACGGTCCAGCCGGTCGGCGCCGGTGGCGTAGAGCAGCTCCACCGGGCGCTCTTCATAGGCCAGCTTGGGCCGCTTTTCTTTGCCGGCGCAGCCGGCCAAGGCGACGGCGACGATGCAGGCGACAAGCGCCGGGCGACCCCAGGAATTGCGAAGCAAGGACACCGTCACCTCAAACAGACCAAATGCGCGCCCCCGCGCTGCGAGTCCTCGCTTCTACACCACGCTCGGCGGGGCGCAAACGGAAGGGAGGCGAGGACGCAGGGAACCGCCCGACGAAGGCCGAGCTAAAGCGTGAGATTGTCGAAAGAGAGGCGAGCCGGAAACGGCTCAGACGGCTTGGGCCAGATTGTCCACGAGGCTGCGATAGCGCCAGGCGCTGGGCTGGGCCACCAAGGCGCGAACCACGGCGTTGTTGATGCCATGACCGGCCAGCACGCCCTCGAAGCGGCCAAGAATCGGCGCGCCCAGCACGAACAGGTCGCCAATGGCGTCCAAGGCCTTGTGACGCACGAACTCGTCCGGACGGCGCAGACCCTCCGGGTTGAGGATGCGGTCGCCCTCGATGACGACGACGTTCTCCATGGAGCCGCCACGGGCCAGGCCCATGGCGCGCAGGGCCTCGACCTCGTGCAGGAAGCCGAAGGTCCGGCAGTTGGCCAGTTCGCCGCGGAAGGCGCGCTCGTTCATCGGCAGGTCGACCCGTTGACGGCCAATGGCCTTGGAATCGAAGGCGATCTCGAACGCGACCTCGAATTCGTCGGCGGGGCTCAGGGTGGCGCGCTTGTCCCCCTCCACGACCTCGACGGTCTCCAGGATCTCGATATAGCGGCGCGGGGCGTCCTGCCCCCGGCGGCCGGCGCGGTCGAGGATTTCGACGAAGGGCAGCGAAGAGCCGTCCATGATCGGCATCTCGGGGCCATCGAGCTCGACGACGGCATTGTCGATGTTCAGCATGACCAGAGCGGCCATCAGGTGCTCGATGGTGGCGACCGTGACGTCGGCGGCGTTGGTGATCACAGTGCCCAATTGGGTCTTGCAGACCGCCTCGGCGCTGACCGGCACGCGATTGTCGCGATCGGTCACATCGGTGCGGACGAAGACGATGCCGGTATTGGCGGGCGCGGGCCTCACCGAGACACGGGTATGGGCGCCGGTGTGCACGCCGACGCCGGCGAAGATCGCCGGGCCTTGCAGGGTGTGTTGAAACGCGGATGCGGCCAAGACCGGAGCCCTCTCGAGTCGCAATGCTGGCCGGGAGTGGCCAGACTACGCCTCAGTCGCCCTTTTACGATTATGCTGCGGCGCCGCAAGACACGTCCTGTTTCCGAATGTTTCGAGTCGGGACGTCAGGAATTGTTAGCGGAATCAAGGCGTAGGGCCCCTCGCCTCACGCGCGAAACCGGCGCCCGTAACGCAACAGGGCCGGGGGTGAACCCGGCCCTGCGCGTAGATCGGTCTGGCGTGACGCCCTAGTTGGCGAGACGGCGCAGGAAGGAAGGGATTTCCAGGTCTTCCTGGCCCTCGGCCTGTTCCTGCGGCGCCGGAGCCTCGGCGGGCTGCGCGCCCCCTCGGGCAGCGGGACGGGCGGCCGGCGCCGGGGCGTCATAGCGCGGACGGCTGCCGAACAGGCTGAGGAATCCGCCGCTACGCTGTGGGCGGCGATCCTCGAAGACCGCGTCAGCGAACAGCGGCTCATCGTCGTCCTCCGCCACGGACGGATCGACGATCCGGGTCATGGGCTGGGACGGCGGCGGCGCGGCGGCCTGGATGATCTGCGGCTCGACACGGACCGGCTCGGGGGCCGGAGCAGGCGTCGGAACCGCGGCGTAGAGATCACCCTGCGCTTCCAGTTCCTCTTCGAAGCTGGCGCGAGGAGCGGGGGTCGGCGCGGGAGCGGGAGCCGGAGCCGGAGCCGGAGCGGCTGCGACCGGAGCGCGGTAGGCCGGGGCCTCGTAGCGCTGAACCGGAGCCTGGGCGGCCGGGGTGGCGTAGATCGAACGAACCGGCTCGGGCGCGGGGCTCGGCGGCGGCGTATAGGGCTGGTGCGCCTGTTCTGTGGCGCGCAGCGGCGGCGCGGTCAGCGGGCGGCGCTCCACCTTGGGCTCGATGGCGGCGATCGAGGCGCCGTCCATGCCGGTGGCCACGACGGACACCCGGATCATGCCCTCCAGAGTGGGGTCGAAGGCGGCGCCGAAGATGATGTTACCCTCGGGATCGACCTGTTCGGAGATGGCGTTGGCCGCCTCGTCGACTTCCAGAAGGGTCATGTCGAGACCGCCGGTGACGTTCACCAGCACGGCCTTCGCGCCCTTGAGCGAAACCTCGTCCAGCAGCGGATTCTGGATGGCGTTCTGGGCGGCCATCAGGGCGCGGTCTTCACCGGACGCCTCGCCGGTGCCCATCATCGCCTTGCCCATCTCGGTCATGACCGTGCGGACGTCGGCGAAGTCGAGATTGATCAGGCCGGGCAGCACCATCAGGTCGGTGATGGAGCGAACACCGGAGTGCAGGACCTGGTCGGCCATGCCGAACGCTTCGGCGAAGGTGGTCCGCTCGTTGGCGACGCGGAACAGGTTCTGGTTCGGAATAACGATCAGCGTGTCGACATAGCGCTGCAGCTCGGCGATGCCGGCGTCCGCCAAGCGCATGCGGTGACGGCCCTCGAAGTGGAAGGGCTTGGTGACCACGCCCACCGTCAGGATGCCCCGCTCCCGGGCGCACTTGGCGATGATCGGCGCGGCGCCGGTGCCGGTTCCCCCGCCCATGCCGGCGGTGATGAAGACCATGTGAGCCCCGTCCAGGTGCTCACCGATCTCGGGAATGGATTCCTCGGCGGCGCTCATGCCGACTTCCGGATGGGCGCCGGCTCCGAGGCCCTGCGTCACCTGAACCCCGAGCTGGATGCGCCGGTCGGTCTTGGAGAAGGAAAGCTGCTGAGCATCGGTGTTGGCGACGACGAACTCGACGCCCTCCAGCCCAGCTTCGATCATGTTGTTGACGGCGTTACCGCCTGCCCCACCGATGCCGAATACAACGATGCGCGGCTTCAACTCGGTCGCGCGCGGCGCGGAAAGTGCAATAGCCATTGGGACCTCTACGTCCTCCGTCAGTCATGCTGGGAGACAAGGCGACCCGCCCGCCAGGCTCCCTCGACGGATGGCGTTAAGGAAACGCCCACCATCGTTAATTGGCGGTTAACTGCATAAGGCGAGTCGGAGGTCCGTCGAGCCGCTAACCAAGCAAAATTTGTTGGCGCGTAAGGCTTAGGTGCGATTCCCGCGCCAGAACTGCGACACCCTGACTCACAACTTTCGTCAAGCCGCTGATCAAATTTCAAGACCAGGTTGGCGACTTAACTGAGTCGAATGTGAGTCGGCGGGCGATCAAGAGTCGGCCTGAGGTCAAAAGCTCAAGTGGAACCCATCTCAGCTTGAGCATGAAGCTGTGGACGAACCGTCCGGACGGTGGGTTAGAGGTTCTCGCGCAGCCAGGCGGCCGCCTTGGCGACCGGGTTGGCGCCCGGATCCAGCGGCTCGCGCCGCAGCTTGGCCGAGGCCAGGGCCTTGGCCGAGACCGCCTCGCGGGGTCCGAAGGCGTGTCGGTGCAGAACACCCGCCGCCGCGCAGAAGGCGGGACCGGAGGCGGCGTCAGCCAGGTGAGGCACCCGGCGCGGACGACCCAGGCGCACCGGGCGGTCGAAGACGCGCACGGCCACTTCCCGGACCCCGGCCAGCTGACTCGCGCCGCCGGTCAGGACCAGGCCAGCGCCCGGTTCGACCGGGGCGCCCGAAGCCTTTAGCCGGTCGCGCAGCAGTTCCAGGGTTTCCTCGACGCGCGGCGCGATGATGCCCTTCAGCAGCGAGCGCGGAGCGATCACGGGGCCAGCGCCCGGATCGTCGCCGCGCGGCGGCGCCTCGATCATCTCACGGTCCTCGTTGGCGGAGGCGATGGCCGAGCCGTGCAAGGTCTTGATCCGCTCGGCGCCGGCGATGGAGGTCGAGAGGCCGCGCGCGATGTCGGCGGTCACGTGGCTGCCGCCAACCGGCAGGGTCTCGACGTGAATCAGGCTGCCGCCCGCGAACACGGCGGCGGAGGTCGAGCCGCCTCCCATGTCGATGCAGACGGCCCCCAGGTCCATCTCGTCTTCTTCCAGCGCGGCCAAGGCGGAGACGAAGGGGGCGGCGACCACGCCGTCGAATTGCAGGTGCGCCCGCTCCACGCAGGCGCCCAGCGTCTGGAAGACGGCCTCGGACACCGAGACCACCAGGAGTTCAACAGCCAACACGCGGCCGAACATGGCGCGCGGATCACGGATGCCCGCCTGGCTATCCACGGCCCACGCCACCGGCAGGATATGGGCGGCGCGGCGGCCGGGCAGCTTGATCTGAGTGAGGGCCTGCTGGATGGCGCGGACCAGATCGTGGTCCGAGATGGCGCGCGCGCCAAGGGTGACGCGGCCGGAAATTCGGTGGCTGGTCAGCGTGCCGCCGCCCGTGGCGACGGTGACGCTCTGCACCTGGACCCCGGCCACGTTCTCGGCCCGCTCCACCGCCTGGGCGATGGCGTCGGAGGCCTCATCGAGATTGACGATGGCCCCTCCGCGCACGCCGCGCGACTGAACATAGCCAACACCGGCCGCTGTCAGGGTGCGGTCCGAGCGTCGGACGCCGTCATGCTTCATGATGAAGCAGCTCACCTTGGATGCGCCAAGGTCCACCGCGGCGATCACCGGCTGGCGGCCAAGCGCGGCCTTCAGCCCCTCGCGGCTCTCCTTGCGGTCCTCAACACGGGTCGCCAACTGATCTGCCCTCTTCTTCCTCAAACGCCGTTCGCGACGAGTTGCCCAGGAAGGGCCCCGTCGCGCGGACGCACCGCCACCACGCTCGGATCACGCAGATCGATCCGCTCGAAACCCAGTTCCAGGATGCGCTGGCTGTGATCCAGCTGCTCCAGTTTTATCAGGGCGCCGTCTTCGTCCACCGCCGGCAACTGCACCAGCGAGCCGTCCTTCAGCCGCAGGTCCCAGCGGCGATTGTCCACCCGCACCAGGGCCTCGATCCGTTCCATCAGACGGGGCCGCGCGGCCACCTCCGGCAGGATCTGGGCGGCGTATTCATTAGCCCCCTCGCCAACGATCAGCGGCAGGGTGGGAAACTTGTCGGACCGGGCCTCGGGGATGATCCGGCCATGGTCGTCGATCACGTGGCTCTGGCCGCCGTGCTGCCAGACCGCGAGCTGTTTGCGCTCCACCACCGCCAGCACCAGCGTGTCGGGCAGCAGGCGCACGATGCGGGCTTCCTTGACCCAGCCCACGGCCTCGATGCGCTGGCGCAGGACCTCAAGATCCAGGCCCAGCAGCGGCTGATCCTTGTAGACCCCGGCGGCGGCCAGGATGTCGGCGGTGGCCATCGCCGAGGCGCCCTGGACATGGACGGCCTTCAGCCGGAAGCCGAGGTGGGCGAACTGGCCGCCCACGCCACTGCTGATGGACTGCGACAGCTTGTGGGGGCGGTCGCCCGTGACGAGCGTGGCGATCAGCGCGAAGGCCAGGACACCGGTGGCGCCCATCAGGGCATGTTGCGGGGAAAGGCCGACACCGCGGGCGGCGCCCAGCTTCGCGGGGGCGTAACCCGCAGGCGCCTTAGCCTGGGAGCGAGACTTGGAGCCAGCGGGCTTTCTAGCCCGGGGTTTCGCCGATACTCGCGATCCCCCCCGCAGCGCCGCGGGCATAAGCGTCCTCCGTGATCCAAAGCACCAGGTTGTCAAAGTCCACGCCCTTCAGCGCCGCTTGCTCGGGGACGAGCGAAGTCGGCGTCATGCCGGGTTGGGTGTTGACCTCTAGAAGGACCAGAATGTCGTTAATGTCGTCATAACGAAGATCAGATCGGGTAACCCCGCGACAACCAAGCGCAGCATGGGCGCGCTCGGCCAACTCCATGGCTTTCTCCAGGGTTTTCAACGGAATCTGGGCCGGTAGGATGTGCTCCGACCCCCCGTCGCCATACTTGGCCTCGTAGTCATAAAAGCCCGATTTGGGCACAATGTCGGTGACGGTCAGGGCCTTGCCGTCCATCACGGCCACGGCGAGCTCCTTGCCGCGCACATAGGGTTCGATCATCACCTCTTCGCCATAGGTCCATTCCGGCGCCACGATCTCCTGCGGCGGCCGGTTGGCGCCGTCCAGGACGATGAAGACGCCCACGGAGGACCCCTCTGCGTTGGGCTTCACCACATAAGGTGGCGGCATCACGTGCTCGGCGGCGGCCTCGAAGCGGTTGAACAGCCCCCCGCCCGGCACCGTCACCCCGGCGGCGGCCAGCACCGCCTTGGACTTGGCCTTGTCCATGGCCAGGGCCGAGGCCAGCACCCCGGAGTGGGTGTAGGGCAGGTTCAGGGTCTCCAGCACGCCCTGGACGCAGCCGTCCTCCCCCCACTCCCCGTGCAGGGCGTTGAAGCAGACGTCGGGCTTCAGCTTGCTGAGCACCTGGGCCAGGTCACGGCCGGCGTCGACGCGGGTGACCTTGGCGCCGAGGCGCTCCAGGGCGTCGCCACACTCGCGGCCCGAGACCAGGCTGACGTCACGTTCGGAGGACAGGCCGCCCAGCAGCAGGGCCACATGGCGGCCGGAAAGGGGTTGGCTCACTTGGCCTCCGTGGCGAGCTTGCGGAAATCGATGTCAGTGTCGGCGACGGTGTAGAGGAAGGCCGTCCAGACCGCCACGTTCTGCGCCAGCTCCTTCGGATCGACCTTGTCGAGCGTGTCGTCCTGGGCGTGGTGCAGGTCGAAGTAGCGGCTGGCGTCCTGGCGCAGATCCACGACCGGAGCGCCGAGGCGCACCATGGGCCCCACGTCGGCCCCGCCCGAGCGGCTGTCGGTGCGGGAGACGATGACCTTCAGGGGCGCGACGGCCTTGGCGAAGGCCGCCATCTCCGGCGTCGCGCGGCTGCCCTTGGGCAGGTCGGCCGACCAGATGGCGCCCGCCCCGCTGTCGCTCTCGCCCACCAGCACGATCTTGCCGATTTCGTCCTTGTGAGCCGTGGCGTAGGCCGTGCCGCTGCCGCCCTGCTCCTCGGAGCCGAACATCACCACCCGGATCGTCCGGCGCGGGCGCTTGGGGAGGCCGGCGATCACCTTGGCCGCGCCGGTCATGATGGCCACGCCCGCCGCATCGTCCACGGCGCCGGTGCCGACGTCCCAGCTGTCCAGGTGGCCGCCGATCACCAGCACCTCGTCAGGCTTCTCGCGCCCGACGATCTCGCCGGAGATGTTCCAGGCCTGGGCCTTGGGATTGAAGCTGGAGGCCATGTCCAGCCGCACGGTCACCGGCTTGCCACGGGCCGCCATGCGGTCCAGCAGCTCGGCGTCGACGGTGGACAGGGCCGCGGCCGGGATGCCGGCGGGCGCCGCGCCGCCGGTGTGCGGCAGTCGGGTGTCGTCGGTGGAGAGCGAGCGGACCAGATAGCCCACGGCCCCGCGCTTGGCGGCCTCGACGGCGCCGGAGGTGCGCTGGGCGTTGACGGCGCCGTAGCCCGAACCGTCCTGGGTGCGGGTCATCGGCTGGGTGACCACGGCGATCTTGCCGGTGAGCGATCCCACCGGCTGGGCCAGCAGGTCGGCATAGGTGGGGAAGACCACGATCTGCGCCTCCAGCCCTCCGGGCGGGGTCGGCGAGGAGCCGCCGAGGCCCAGGATGTGCAGGGGCTGCGGCCAGGGGGAGATCACCGAGGCGCTCTCGGCCCCCCGCGACCAGGCGCCGGTCTCGAAGCTCTCAACCTTCACATTGGAAAAGCCCAGCCGCTTGAAGGTCTCGACGCTCCAGTCCTTGGCCCGGGTCATGGCCGGCGAGCCCACCTGGCGGGCGCCGACCTCGGTGGTCAGGCTCTCCAGGACGGTCCAGGCGGTGGGGTCGGTCAGGGCCTTGTCGCGCAGGCTCGCGGCGGTGGCGGCGAGGTCGGCGGCCTGGGCCGGGAGGGCGGTAAGCAGGGCGACAGAGGCGGCCGCGATCAGCAGGTTTTTCATGCCTCGGCGGTGCGACAGGTGGGGCGGAGAGTCAAGCCGGGCGCTTGTCGGTCGGCCCGGATGGAGGCAAGGCGTTTACGGGACCGACGAAGGCCTCCAGTCCTTGTCTGGCAGGGATTCAGGGGCTTTGGGCCAACCGACGACGGCCGACATGTGTCCCCCCGCCCGCCGGCATTGGCCGTGTTGGTCGGGTCGCCTACAAGGTTCCCAACCCATCGATGATCTCGAAGCCCTCCTCCGTGACCACCGCCGCCGAGGTGAAGGCGAGGCGACGCCAGAAGGGGACCGGGTCAAGTTGCAGTTCGGCGCTCAGCCAAAGGCTGATGACCCGGCCGTGGGCGACCACCACCTTGGTCCCCTCGCCCGCAGCGGCTACCCGTTCCATGGCCGCCGCGAAGCGCTGGCGCGCCGCCGCGCCGGTTTCCTCCCCCATGATCAGATGATCGGGGTCGCGGAGCGCGCGCTCGATCAGAGCCTCGATCTCGGCGGCCGAAACGAAGGGATTGTGATCGGCGCGGTGCTCGGCGAGGTCCTCGTCGGTCCGCACCGCCAGGCCGAGAACATCGCCCATGGCTTGGGCGGTATCGTGGGCCTTTATCTCCGGACTAGCGAATAGGGCGCGTGGCTCAAACCGAGCGAGCTTGCCGGCCAGGGTCGCGGCCGAGACCCGTCCTTCGTCGGACAGCGACCACTGGGAGCGAGGGACTTCCGGCACGATGGCCGGCTGGCCGTGCTTGACCAGGATCAGGGGCGGCCGATGCGCTTGATTTCCCATTCCAGCTCGATCCCGGTCTTGGCCTTCACGTCGGCGCGGACGGCTTCGCCCAGGCCCTCCAGGTCGGCGGCGGTGGCCTCGCCGGTATTGATCAGGAAGTTCGAATGCAGGGGCGAGAACATGGCCCCGCCAAAGGGTTTGCCGCGCCAGCCGGCCTCGTCCACCAGCTTCCAGGAGGAGTGGCCGGGCGGGTTCTTGAAGGTGGAGCCGCCGGTCTTTTCGCGGATCGGCTGGGTGGTCTCGCGGCGCGCGGTGATCTCGGCCATGCGGGCCTCGACCGCGGTCGGATCGTCGGGTTTTCCCTCAAAGAGGGCGCCGGTGAAGATCAGCCCGCCCTCCGCCGCTTTGGTTGACTTGCGGTAGCTGAAGCCCATCTCGGCGTTGGAGAAGGTCTTGCGCTCCCCGGCCCGCGTCACCGCATAGGCCTCGACGAGCACGTCCTTGGTCTCGGCGCCGTAGCAGCCGGCGTTCATCATCGCCGCCCCGCCGATGGAGCCCGGCACGCCGCGATAAAACTCCAGTCCGGCGATCCCGGCCTTGGCCGCCTCGCGGGCCACCAGGGCGTCGAGGGCCGCGGCGCCGGCATAGATGCGGTTGTCGCCCCGCGGCTCGATCCTGCCGAAGGCGCGGCCGGCCAGGCGGATCACGACGCCCTCGACCCCGCCGTCGCGCACCAGGGTGTTGGAGCCGACCCCGAGCACGGTCACCGGCACGCCCGCGTCCAGGCCGCGCAGGAAGTCGGCCAGGTCATCCTCGTCCTGCGGCAGGAACAGCAGGTCGGCGGGGCCGCCGACCCGGAACCAGGTGAAGGGCGCGAGCGGCTCGTCGCGCAGCAGTTTGCCGCGCACCTTGGGGAGATTGTCGCGCCAGCTCACTTTGCGGCCAGGGCCTCAAGCTGGGCCGGCAGGGCGTAGGCCCAGCTGGTGATGTCGCCGGCCCCCAGGCAGACCACCAGATCGCCGGGCCTGGCTTCCTGCGACACCAGTTGCGCCAGGGCCGCCGGGCTCTCCAGGGCCAGGGCGCGGCGATGGCCGAAACGGCGCAGGCCCTCCACTAGGCCATCGCGGTCAGCGCCGGCGATAGGGCTCTCGCCGGCCGTGTAGACGTCGGAGACGATCACGGTGTCGGCGTCGTTGAAGCAGCCACAGAACTCGGGGAACAGGTCGTGCAGGCGCGAATAGCGGTGCGGCTGCACCACGGCGATCACCCGGCCGTTGGTGACCGCGCGGGCCGCCTTCAGCACCGCGGAGATCTCCACCGGGTGGTGACCGTAATCGTCGATGATGCGGACGCCCCCCACCTCGCCCACCGTGGTGAACCGGCGTCCCACCCCGCCGAAGGTGGTCAGGCCCTTGCGGATGTCGGCCTCCGAGACGCCGAGTTCGCGGGCGATGGCGATGGCGCCCAGGGCGTTCATGACATTGTGGTGGCCGGCCATCGGCAGGTGCAGGTCGAGCCAGCGCATGGGCTCGGCGTCGCGCGGCGCGATCACCGCGTCGAAGCGCGAGCCGTCGGGGCCCATGCTGATCTTCTCGGCGCGGACCTCGGCCTGAGGGTTGGTCCCGTAGGCGATCAGGCGGCGGTTCACCACCTTGGCGGCCATGGCCTGGACGTCCGGGTGATCGGTGCAGACGGCGGCGAAGCCGTAGAAGGGCACGGCCTCCACGAAGTCCTGGAAGGCCTTCTTCACCGCGTTGAAGTCGCCGTAAAAGTCCAGGTGCTCGGGGTCGATATTGGTGACGATGGCGCAGGTGGACTTCAGCTTCAGGAAGGTGCCGTCGCTCTCGTCGGCCTCCACCACGATCCACTCGCCCTCGCCCACCTTGGCGTTGGTGCCGTAGGCGTTGATGATCCCGCCGTTGACCACCGTCGGGTCCATGCCGCCGGCGTCCAGCAGGGCGGCCACCAGGGAGGTGGTGGTGGTCTTGCCGTGCGTGCCGCCCACGGCGACTGAAAACTGAAGACGCGTCAGCTCGGCCAGCATCTCGCCGCGATGCACCAGCGGCAGACGGCGTTCGCGGGCCGCCAGCATCTCGGGGTTATCGGCCTTGATGGCCGTGGAATAGACGATGGCCGAGGCGCCCTCGATATTGGCCGCGCCCTGGCCGATGAAGACCTTGATCCCCAGCTTCTCCAGCCGCTCGGTGTTGGCGCTGGCCTTGGCGTCGGAGCCCTGCACGCTGTAGCCGATGCGCCGCATGATCTCGGCGATGCCGCTCATGCCGATCCCGCCGATGCCGATGAAGTGCACGGGGCCGACGGGGAAAGGGACGGGACGGCGGTTCATCGGTTCACTTCCCGGCTGCGGTCTTCTCGACCAGGTCGGCCAGGCGCTCGGCGGCGTCGGGCTTGGCGATGGAGCGGGCGCCGGCGGCCATGCGCGCCAGGCGGTCGGGATTGGTCAGCAGCTTTTCGAGCGCATTGGCCATGGAGTCGACCGTCAGCTGGTGTTCGCGGGCCATCTGGGCGCCGTGCGCGTCCACCATCACCTGGGCGTTCTGGCCCTGGTCGTCGTCCAGCGCGATGGCCAGGGGCACCAGGATGGCGGGTTTGCCGGCGATGGCGAACTCGCAGACCGTGCCGGCGCCGGCGCGTCCGACCACCAGGTGAGCGGACTTCAGCCGACCGGCCATGTCGCGGAAGAAGGGGGCGATCTCGGCCTCCACCAGGGCGTCGGCATAGACCTTTCGGGCCTGGTCCATGTTCTCGGCGCGGGTCTGCTGCTGCACCTTCAGGCGCAGGCGCAGGGCCTCGGGCAGGGCGCTGATCGCCAGCGGCATCAACTCCGACAGCAGGCGCGCGCCCTGGCTGCCGCCGGTGATCAGCAGGTGGATCGGGCCGTCGGCGGTGGGCGGGGTGTATTCCAGGTCGAACAGGGCGCGGATCTCGGGGCGCACCGGATTGCCCACCACCAAGGCGCTCTGGGCGACCTTGGGCGGCGCCTTCTGCAGCATGGGGAAGGCGCAGGCGACGGCCTTCACGTGGCTGACCAGGCGGCGGTTGGCGCGGCCCATCACCGAGTTCTGCTCGTGCATCACCGTGGGCAGGTTGAGCGTGATCCCGGCGAGCAGCCCCGGCACCGACGGATAACCGCCAAAGCCCACCACCACGTCGGGCTTGATGCGCCGGAAGACGGCGCGGGCCTGCATCACGCCGCGCAGGATGGAAAGGCCGGCGAGCGCCATGCCGACCGGGTCGCGGGGCCGGTAGGTGCGCGCCGACAGGCCGATGCGCTCCTCGGCCGGAAAGCTCTCGGCGAAGGCGGCGACCCGCTCGTCACTGGCCAGCACGATGCGCCAGCCACGGGCGATCAGGGCCTCTGAAAGGGCCTGGGCGGGGAAGAGGTGTCCCCCGGTGCCTCCGGCGGCGACGACGGCGATCTTGCGCATGGGTGCGCTTTAGGCGAAGGCCGCGGACTTGGCGAGGCCCTCGCCCTGGGAATAGGCCCCTGGCCGTCGCCGCGTCAGCGCCAGGGCGAGCCCCAGGGTCAGGCAGATGGCCAGCATGGATGAGCCGCCGTAGGAGATGAACGGCAGGGTCATGCCCTTGGTGGGGATCAGGTTGAGGTTGACCGCCACATTGATGAACACCTGCTCGCCCACCAGCACGAAGAGGCCCGCGGCGGCCACCTGCTGGAACGGGTCGCTCAGCTTCATGGCCTTGTAGAGACCACGGATCACGATGAAGCCGAACAGGGCGATGAGCATCAGTGAGAAGATCAGGCCGTACTCCTCGGCCGCCACAGAATAGATGAAGTCGGTGTGCAGGTCGGGCACGTGGCGCTTCATGACGCCCTCCCCCGGGCCGCGCCCGAAGAAGCCACCCGCCGCGATGGCCTCGGCCGCCCGGTCCACCTGATGGGTGTCGGCCCGGTCTGGACTGAGGAAGCGGTCGACGCGGCTGGCCACGTGGGGGAACAGGAAATAGGTCGAGGACAGGCCCGCGAGCGCGGTGCCGCCCAGCAGCATCACCCAGGACAACGGCACCCCGGCCATCCAGAAGGCGGCGCCGAAGGCCACGGTGATCAGCACGGTCTGGCCGACGTCCGGCTGGACCAGCAGCAGGCCCACCGACAGCAGGTAGAGCCCGAAGGCGATGCTGACGCCGGGCACGCCCTGGCCCTTCTGGCCCTCGGCGAACATCCAGGAGACCAGGATGATCAGGGCCGGCTTCATGAACTCCGACGGCTGCAGGGTGAACCCTGCGAACTCCACCCAGCGGGTCGCGCCCTTGGCGCTGTGACCGATGAACGGCAGGATCATCATCACCAGGATGGCGGCGATGTAGATGAAGAAGGCCGCCCGCCGGACGCCCTTGGTGTCGAGCATCGAGGTGGAGATCAGGATCACGGCGCCCCCGGCGGCAAACACGCACTGGCGCACCGCGAAGTGGAAGGGGTCGCCGATGTTCATCCGCGCGGCGGCCGAGGGGCTGGCGGCGAAGGACATCAGGACGCCCAGGATGATCAGCACGCCAACGGCGCCCAGCATCCAGCGATCGACGGTCCACCACCAGACCCCGACCGGCGTGCGGTCGCTGCGGGCGAAGGCGTGGGCCTGCCGCGAGGGCGCGATCATGCGCGGGCTCCCTTGGCGGCGGGCGCGGTGAGGCCCTGGACGGCGGCGCGGAACGCCTCGCCCCGGGCCTCGAAGTCGGCGAACTGGTCGAAGGAGGCGCAGGCCGGCGACAGCAGCACCACGGCGTCCTGTCCCTTGGCGGCGGCGTCGGCATAGGCCTTGGCCACGGCGGTTTCCATGGTCCCGCAGGCGACGGTGGCGGCCTTGCCCTTCAAGGTCTCCTCGAAGGCCTGTGAGGCCTCCCCGATCAGGTAGGCCTTCTCGATCCTGGGGAACAGATCCACCAGGGCGTCAATGCCGCCGGTCTTCGGCTGGCCACCGGCGATCCAGTAGAACTTGGGATAGCTCGACATCGCCTGGCGGGCGGCGTCGGTGTTGGTGGCCTTGCTGTCGTTGACGAAGCGCACGCGGCCCACCTGGCCCACGGTCTCCATCCGGTGCGCCAGGCCCGGGAAGCTCATCAGGCCCTCGGCGGCCTCCTCGGCGGAGATACCCAGGCCGCGGGCGGCGGAATAGGCCGCCGCCGCATTCTGCCAGTTGTGCCGGCCCGGCAGCGAGCGGGCCCGCAGCAGGTCGACCACCTCCACCGCGCGCTCGCCGGTGGCGTCGTAGAGCAGGCCCTGCAGGGCATAGACGCCCCGGCCCATCGCCTTGGACGCCGAGATCGGCACGATGGTGCGGCGGTTGGCGGCGGTGACCTCGGTGCAGATGCGCTGGCCCCAGGGATCGTCCACCCCGATGACGGCGGTGTCGCCCTTGCCCTGGTTCAGCAGGATGCGGCGCTTTGCGGCGACATAGCCCTCCATGCCGCCGTGACGCTCCAGATGGTCGGGGGAGACGTTGAGCAGGATGGCCACGTCGGGCTTAAGGCTGCTGGTCAGGTCGAGCTGGTAGGAGCTCATCTCCAGGACGTAGACGGCCCCGCCGTGCATGTCGTCGAGGTCCAGAACTCCCACGCCGATGTTCCCTCCAACACGCGTGTCGCGGCCGGCCGAGGCGCAGATGTGGCCGATCAGGGCGGTGGTGGTGGACTTGCCGTTGGTGCCGGTGATGGCGACGATCTTCGGGCGCTTGTGCTCGGGCGCGGCGTTCACGGCGCGGGCGAACAGCTCCATGTCACCGACGATCTCGACGCCGAATTCCTTGGCCTTGGTGACGGTCCAGTGCGGCTCCGGATGGGTCAGCGGCACGCCGGGCGACAGCATCAGGGCGGCGAACTGCGTCCAGTCGGCGGTGGTCAGGTCAACGAGGGGCAGGCCCTGGGCCTCGGCGGCGGCGCGGCCCTCGGGACGCTCGTCCCACAGCGCCACCTGGGCGCCGCCGGCCGCCAGGGCGCGCGCGGCGGCCAGACCTGTGCGGGCCAGGCCGAACACGGCGACCGTCTTGCCTTCGAAGCCGCGGACCGGGATCATGACCTGCTCACGCCCTCCCTACCGTAGCTTCAGGGTGGCGAGGCCGAAGATGGCCAGCATCACGGCGATGATCCAGAACCGGATCACCACGGTGGATTCCGACCAGCCCAGCTTTTCGAAATGGTGGTGGATCGGGGCCATGCGGAACACCCGCTTGCCCGTCAGCTTGAACGAGGCGACCTGGATCATCACCGACAGGGTTTCCAGCACGAAGAGACCGCCGATGATGCCGAGGACGATCTCATGCTTGGTGGCCACGGCGACCGTCCCGAGGGCGCCGCCGAGGGCCAGCGAACCGGTGTCGCCCATGAAGATCTTGGCCGGGGGGGCGTTGTACCAGAGGAAGCCGAGGCCGGCGCCGATCATCGCCCCGCAGAACACGCCGATCTCCCCCACGCCGGGCACGAAGTGCAGCTGCAGGTACGTGGCGAAGACGTAGTTGCCGACCAGGTAGCTGATCAGGCCGAAGGCGGCCGCGGCGATCATCACCGGCACGGTGGCCAGGCCGTCCAGGCCATCGGTGAAGTTCACGGCGTTGGCCGCGCCGACGATGATGAAGGCCCCGAAGGCCAGGTAGAACCAGCCCATGTCCAACAGCAGGCCCTTGAAGATCGGGAAGGCCACCGATGTGGCCAGTTCCGGCGACTCCGGCGGGCGGCCGCCATAGATGACGATCAGGGCGACGGCGGCCAGGGCGATCAGCGCCTCCAGCACCAGGCGAACCCGGCCCGATATCCCGTCGGTGGTCTGCTTGGTGACCTTTGCGTAGTCGTCGGTGAAGCCGAGGATTCCGTAGCCCACGGTGACCAGGATCACCGCCCAGACATAGACGTTGGACAGGTCCGACCACAGCAGGGTTCCCACCAGCAGGCCGGCCAGGATCATCACCCCGCCCATGGTGGGGGTGCCGGCTTTCTCCACCACGTGACGGGCGATGCCGTCGGCGCGGATCGGCTGGCCCTTGCCCTGCTTGGCCTGCATCCAGCGGATGAAGCGCGAACCCATCAGGACCACGACGATCTGGGCCGTGAACAGGGCCATGCCAGTGCGGAAGGTGAGGTATTTCAGGAGGTTGAGGACGGGAATGTGCCCGCCGGCCGACATCTGCTCGTAGAGCCAGTAGAGCATCAGCCCGCCTTCCCTGAACGCGCATCGAGGGCGACCAGCGCGGCTGTCACCGCGCCCGCCTTCGAGCCGTTGGACCCCTTGACCATCACCAGATCCCCAGGCTCTGCGGCCCGGGTGACCTGCGGCGCCAGCTGCGCCGCAGACTCGGCGTACCCGCCCCGCCGAGTCGGCGGAAGGGCGTCCCAGAGGGATTTCATCAAAGGTCCGGCGCAGAACACCAGGTCGATGCCGGCCTCAGCCAGGGGTTGGGCCAGGCCGGCATGGTATCCGGCGCCGCCTTCACCAAGCTCCAGCATGTCGGTCAGCGCGACGATCCGCCGCCCCGATCCCTTGCGCGCGCCCAGACTCTTGAAGGCCGCGGTCATGGAGATCGGATTGGCGTTGTAGCTCTCGTCGATCAGGGTGAAGGCGCCGGCCGGCAGGTGAATGGTCCTCTCCGCGCCCCGCCCTTCCAGCGGCTCGAAAGCACCCAGCGCCGCCAGGCTGTCGCCCAGCGACACATCCAGGGCCTCCAGCATCAGCAGCACGGCCATGCTGTTGGGGCCCCAGTGGAAGCCCTTCTGCAGGATCGGGAAGTCCAGCGCCTTGCCGTGCAGGCGGGCCTGGACCACGGCATGGTCGGCCTGGGGCTGGAAGTCGATCAGGCGGGCGTCGCAGGCCTCGCCGGCCCCGAAGCTCAGCACCTTGGCGCCGGCCTTGGCCGCCGCCTCGCTCAGCAGGTCGAACCAGGCGTTGTCGGCGTTGAGGATGGCGACGCCGCCCGGCTCGACGCCGTCGAAGATTTCGGCCTTGGCGCGGGCAACCCCGATCTCGCCGTCGGGGAAGTTCTCCACATGGACCGCGCCCACCGTGGTGATCGCCACCGCGTGGGGCCGAACGAAGCGCGACAGCGGCGTGATCTCATCGGCGTGGTTCATGCCGATCTCGAAGACCGCCCGCTCGGTGTCGCGGGGCATGCGGGCGAGCGTCAAGGGCACGCCGATGTGGTTGTTGTAGCTCTTCACCGAGGAGTGGGCCCGGCCCGCCAGTATCAGGCCGGCGCGCACCGCCTGGGTCACGCTGGTCTTGCCCACCGATCCGGTGACGGCCCCGCGGCGCACCTGAGGCGCGCGAGTCCGGGCGAATTCTCCGAGTTTTTCCAAAGCCTTGAAGGTGTCGTCCACCAGGACGTGGGGTCCCTCGACCGGCTGGCTGACCAGGGCGCCCGTCGCGCCCTTGGCGAGCGCCGGGGCCACGAACTCATGGCCGTCGCGCACGCCTGCCAGCGCCACGAAGAGGTCGCCGGTCTCGATGGAGCGGGTGTCGATGGAGACGCCGTCGACGGCGAAGTCGCCGACCACCTGGCCGCCGGTCGCCCGGGCGATCTCGTCCGCGGTCCACAGGCTCATGGCTTGCCTCGCAGGGCCTGCTCAGTCTCGATGACGTCGTTGAAGGGATGCACGATGCCGGCCACGGTCTGGCCCGGCTCGTGGCCCTTGCCGGCCACCACCAGGACGTCGCCGGCTTCGAGCAGGGCCACACCCGCGCGGATCGCCGCACGGCGGTCGCCGATCTCCCGCATGCCCGTGGTCCCGGTCATCACCTCAGCGCGGATGGCGGCGGGGTCCTCGCTGCGGGGATTGTCATCGGTGACGATGGCGACGTCAGCGAGCCTGGCCGCGATGCCGCCCATCAGCGGACGCTTGGTGCGGTCGCGGTCCCCGCCGGCTCCGAACACCACGATCAGCTTGCCCTCGACGTGGGGGCGCAGCGCATTGAGGATCGTCTCCAGCCCGTCCGGCGTATGGGCGTAATCGACATAGGCCACGCCGCCCCGGGGACCGGCCCCGATCAGCTGCAGCCTGCCGGGAGCGCCCTCCAGGGCCTCCAGCGCCTTCATGACGACCGCCGCCGGCTCGCCCGCCGCGATGCACAGCCCCGCCGCCACCAGGGCGTTGGAGGCCTGATAGCCGCCCAGCAGGGGCAGGTTCACCTCATAGGTCTGGCCCTCGGCCCGGATGGTCAGACGCTGGCCTTCAAGGGTCGGGGTACGGGCGACCAGCGTCAGGCCCTGCCCCGCCTCGCCCACCGACATGACGCTCTGGCCGTTGGTCACCGCGGCGGCGGCGAAGGCGTCATAGGCGTCGGAGTCGGCGTTGAGCACAGCCGTCCCACCGCGCGGCAGCAGGTCGGTGAACAGCCGAAGCTTGGCGTCGCGATAGGCGTCCATCGTCAGGTGATAGTCGAGATGGTCCTGGGTCAGGTTCAGGAAGCCGGCGGCCGTGATCCGCGCCCCATCCAGGCGCCGCTGATCGACGCCGTGCGACGAGGCTTCGAGGGCCAGGTGCGTGACGCCCTCCTCCACCAGCCGGCTCATCAGTTCGGCGACGTCGGCGGCGTCAGGGGTGGTGAGGCCCGGCGGAGTCAGTTGCGTCTCGAAGCCGCCTGGGCCGGTGGCGTAGACGCCCAGCGTGCCCATGCTGGCGGCGCGATGGCCGCCGGCGTTGAAGATCTGGCGGCAGAAGCCGGCGACCGAGGTCTTGCCGTTGGTTCCGGTCACCGCGACGACGGTGGCGGGCTGATCCTTCCAGAAGGCGGCGGCGGCCAGGGCGTAGGCGCGGCGCGGGTCGGGGGTCACTACGAAGGGGACATCGACCCCAGGCGCCTCGGCGGTCGCGATCACCGCGGCGGCGCCGGCGGCGACCGCGCTTGGCACAAAGGCCAGGCCATCGGCCTTGGTCCCCGGCAGGGCGGCGAACAGGAAGCCGGGCTTCACCTTGCGGCTGTCGGCGGTCACCCCCTCGATCATCGGATCGATGGTGAGCTCGCGGGCCACCAGCTGAGAAAGACGCACGCCCATCAGTGTTCACTCTCGATGGGCACGACGGCGTTGGCCGGGGCGGCGGTCACCAGATCGGGCCGGCGGGCGACGCCGAGGAACGGCGCGATGCGGTCGATCACCCGGCCAGCCGGCGGCGCGGCGGTCCAGCCGCCGGTGGCGAAGCCGTAGGTCTCGGGCGTGCCCTTGGGTTCGTCCATCAAGATCAATACGAAATAGCGGTCGGCCTCCAGCGGACCATCGGCCGGGAAGACCGCCGCGAAGGATGAGACCAGGACGTTGTCGGAGTAACGGCCGCCGACGATCTTGTTGGCCGAGCCGGTCTTGCCGCCGACCCGCAGCCCGGGCGCATTGGCCTTGCCGCCAGTGCCGCGCACGACATTGACCCGCATCAGGTCCAGCATGGCCCGCGACGTCTCCTCCGACACCGCGCGGGTCCCCTCGGGACGGGCGCCGGGCTTCATCGGCTTGATGGTCAGGGGCACGTAAGAGCCGCCGTTCAGGATAGCCCCCATGCCGGCGGCGACCGCCAGGGGTGAGACCGAGATCGCGTGCCCAAAGGATGTGGAGGCCACATCGTTCTCGTTCCAGTTCCGAGGCAGGATGGGCCTGGCGCTCTCCGCCAGCTCCACCGGCGTGGCGCGGGTGAGGCCGAAGGCGTTGAAGTACTTCTGCACCGTGGGCGCGCCGGCCTGCAGGGCGAGCTTGGTGGTGCCGATGTTCGACGAGTGAATGAAGATGTCGGCGACCGACATGATCTTGTTCTCGGCGTGGTAGTCGTGGATCGTCTGGCCGCCGATCTTCACCGGCTGGCGGGCGTCGAAGGTGGAGGCCAGCGTCGCCGTGCCCGAATCCAGGCCCATGGCGACAGTGAACACCTTGAAGGTCGAGCCCATCTCGTAGACCGACGCCGCCGCGTGATTGATCAGTTGCTCGGGCCCGGCCTTGCCGGCCAGGTTGGGGTCGAAGGTCGGATAGGAGGCGATGCCCAGGATCTCGCCCGTATGGACATTGGTGATGATGCCCACTGCGTCCTTGGCCTGGTGGGCCACGGCGGTCTTGTAGAGTTCATCCTCAAGAGCGGCCTGGACCCGGATGTCGATGGACAGGGCGGTCGCCTGATGGCTGGCCGCGCCCTGGCGGATGGTGTCGTTCAGCGCCCGCTCGGCGCCGGAGAGGCCCACGCCGCCGGTGTCGGCGAAGCCGATCAGGTGGGCGGCCGTGGTTCCCAGCGGGTAGAGACGATGCTGCTCGGGCTCGAAGGTCACCCCGGGCAGACCCAACTCATGGATGCGGCGGCGAACCTCCGGGGTCAGCCCCCCCGCCAGAAAACTGCGGCGCTCGCCGCGCAGGGCGCGCTCCAGGCGCGCCGACGACAGGCCCGGCATCGCCAGGCGCAGGGCCGCGCGCGTCTCGTCGGCGTCCCAGATCTCACGGGGATCGACGTAGAGGCCGTAGTGAAGGAGGTCGGCGGCCAGCATGGCGCCGTTGCGGTCGGTCAGGTCGGCGCGGGCAGCCCCCACCGGGGCGCTCAGGCCGTTCCCATGCCCCACGGAAGAGAACAGAGCCATGCGCGTGGCGCCGATCCCCAGGGTAACGAACCCAGCGGCGAACATGGCGGCCACGAAGAAGATGCGGATCCGGGTGTCGTCCTCGGCCCGGCCGGCCGCCTTGGCGCGCTCGAAGGCGTGCTCCAGGCCCCAGAGCCGCGCCTTCAACCAACCCCAGCCGGGGGCCTGGAAGTTGGGATGGACCAGGCTCAAGACTTGGGCTCCCGGCGGGCGATCTCGGGCAGGGCCTCGGGGGTGACCTCGCGCGACGCGGCGATGGGCGCCAGCCCCAGATAGCCGGTGGAGAGCTTCTCGATGCGGTTGGGCTGTTCGAGGTGACTGACCTCGGCCTTCAGCAGGCGGATACGGTCATGCTCGGCGGCGATCTGACGCTCCACCAGGGCGATCTCCGTCCGCTCGCGGCCGGCGATGGTCTTGGCCAGATAGACCGACATGACCAGCGCGATCAGCAGCGCCAGAGCCACGACATCGACGAGGCGGAAGCCCCGGACTCGGCGATCGAGCAGGCTCATGCGGCCTCCCTCCAGACCGGCGCCTCGGTGCGGATCGCAGCGCGAAGCTTGGCCGACCGGGCGCGCGGATTGGCGGCGGTCTCGGCGTCGGAGGGCGCGCGGGCGCCCTTGAAGATCAACTCGAAGCTCGGGGCCGCGCCGGCCTGGGCCGGCGGCAGGTGCCGCGAACCGGCGGGCGTCATGCCGGCGCGCGGCGTGAAGAACGACTTCACGATGCGGTCTTCCAGCGAGTGGAAGGTCACGACGGCCAGGCGACCGCCCGGCTTCAGTACGCGCTCGGCGGACGCGAGGCCGGCCTCCAGCTCGGAGAGTTCGTCGTTCACCGCGATGCGCAGCCCCTGGAAGGTGCGGGTGGCGGGGTGGACCTTGGCGCCGCGGCGTCCGCCCAGCACGCGCTCCACGAAGTCGGCGAACTCCAAGGTGCGCTCGAAGGGCTGCTCCTCGCGACGGCGCGCGATGGCGCCGGCGATGCGGCGGGCCTTCTTCTCTTCGCCATAGACCCAGAAAATGCGCGACAGCTCGGCGGGCTCGGCGGTGTTGATCAGGTCAGCGGCGGTGCGCCCCTCGGCGCCCATGCGCATATCCAGGGGGCCGTCGCGCATGAAGGAAAAGCCGCGGTCGGCCTCGTCCAGCTGCATGGAGGAGACGCCGAGGTCCAGGGCGACCCCGTCGACGGAGCCCTCCCCCAGCCGCGCGTCCATCTCCGAGAAGCACGCCTCGATCAGCTGGAACCTGTCGCCAAGGCCCTCGGCGAAGCGGCGGGCGGTGGGGTCGCGGTCGAAGGCGATGACCTCCGCTCCGGTGGCCAGCAGCGCCCGCGAATAGCCGCCGGCCCCGAAGGTGCCATCGACGATCTTCTGGCCGGGACCAGGCGCCAGCGCCGCGATCACCTCGGTCATCAGGACGGGGACGTGAGGGGCGCTCATACGCCGCTTCCCGCGCGGGCGGCGCGTTGGGCGGCGCGCAGCGCGGCGAGGCCATCGCGGGCGATCTCGCGCTGGGCGGCGCGATGCGCCTGGAACGCCTCGCGCTCCCAGATCTGGAACCGGTCGCCGAGCCCCACGACCACCACCCAGTCGGAGAGGCCGAACATGTCGCACAGCCCCTCGGGAAGGGTGACGCGGCCGGCGGTGTCGAAGCTCATCTTGGCCATGCCGCCCAGGATCGAAGTTTCCAGGGCCGAGCGCAGAGGGTCGCCGAAATCCATTTCGTCGATAACGCCGAGGTAGCGATCCAGCAGCGTCTTTCCGCCACCCTCGATGCAGTCGGCTTCGATGGAAGGAAAGCAGATGATTCCGTCGAAGGGGCCAGAGGCGAGAGCGCGGAATTCCTGCGGCACAACGATGCGCCGCTTTGCGTCCAGCTGCTTCTCGAACGTCGAGACGAACATCCCGCCGCGCCCCAGTTTCTCCGGCCCCCGCTCGGACCGCCCTCGTTCCACCCGGCGTGACCGCAAATCACACGGCCGCAATGCTCAGCAGACAAGAACTGGGTTAACACGGGCTCAATTGGGCGACAATGCCTCTGAATGACTATTTGGCGTGGATTCAAAGATGTCGCAGACAATTATGGTTAACGGCCGTAAACAATCCACAGAACATACAGAGAACCCGTTAAATATAGCGACGGAACGTCGCATAGGTTGCGAGTCAACGGCGTCACCCGCATGCGCTGTGCGGCGCGCCTCTTCTCTACCGACGCCAGTCTGAAAATGATGGACCAGACGGCCTGTAAGCCGGGTTCTGTGCCGCCCGCGAACGGGCATTGGCGATCATTCCTCTGGACCGTCCATCGCTGGACGGTTCTCGCAACCTACCCGGGTGTCTCGGGCCTACGACAGCCCTACCGGCGAACCGGCGCGACACCCCTATTCGGTCTTGCTCCTGGCGGGGCTTGCCATGCCGTCCCCATTGCTGGGTCCGCGGTGCGCTCTTACCGCACCCTTTCACCCTTCCCGGCGCCGAAGCTCCGGAGGTCTGCTCTCTGTGGCGCTATCCCTAGGATCACTCCCGGTGGGCGTTACCCACCGCCATGTCGTCGTGGAGCCCGGACTTTCCTCGCCTGCGTAAGCAAGCGCGACCGCCCAGCCATCTGGTCCGCGGGCTTGATGGGCCGGGACGCCGGCCTCGTCAATCGGCCAGACGCCCGTAGATGAGCTGGTCCCAGTAGCGCCCCTTCCAGTGGGCGTGATCACGCAGGGTGCCTTCTAGGGAAAAGCCGTGCCGCTCCAGCAAGGCGCAGGACCTCGCATTGCCCATCGTCACCATGGCCTCAATGCGCCGGAGGGAGAGGTCGTTGAAGCCGAACGAGAGCACGTGCGGCAGGATCTGGCTCATCACCCCACGCCCCCATTCGGCGCGGCGCAGGTCATAGGCCACCTCCCCGCGTCGGGCGCGGTCGAAGATCAGGTTGTTGAAGCCGACCGTGCCGATCAGATCGGGCGCGTCGGTCCGCCGGATGGTCCAGCGCACACCGCCGTCGCCGGCCGCCAGTTCGATGCCCCAAGCGATGATGTCATGGGCTTCGCCGACGCTCTCAAGCGGCGCTATGTCCATGTATTCCGCCACCAAAGGGTCACGAAACAACTCAAAAAGCCCGTCGGCGTCGTCTCTATTCAAGGGCGCGAGCCGGTATTCGCCCACCTCCAGGACGCAGGTGGCGAGGTCCAGGCTCATCCCGAAACCCGCATCCGCCGCCCGATAGGGTGATCGGCCAGCGCCGCCATGACGCCGGCCCGGTCAGCCTGCGTCTTGTTCTGCGACAGCTTGGCGGTTCCCTCAAGGCGGGTGACCGCCATGCGCATGCCGACGATGCCCCGCAGCAGGCCCTCGAACTTGCCGGGGCTCATCTTGTCGCGAGTCCAGGGTTTCTTGGGCAGGAGACGCGCCTCCTCCAGGGCCGACAGATCGTCAAGCAAGGCGATGGTCCCGGCCTCGTCCAGGGCGGAGACCGGCCCCTCGACCTCGACGGAGACGTAGTTCCAGGTCGGCACGCTGTCACGGTTCTCGTACCAGTCGGGGCTGACATAGGCCTCGGTCGCCAGACTGACGGCCACCGCGGGGAAGCCGGCCGCCAACGCGGGGGCCAGTGCGGCGCCCCGCGACAGGTGAAAGTCGAGCGCCAGCCCCTCCTCCACGCGCCGCGCGACCACCGGCGCGTGGGCGATGATGGCCCGGCCGTCCACCGAGCCGGCGATGGTGGCGAAGGGAAATTCCGCCAGGTGGGCGAGCAGGATGGCCTCGTCGCTCACCCGGAAGGGCAAGGCGGGATGCATCAGGCGCCCAACCGCAGCAGGGCGATCAGGCGGGCGCGGGTCTCACCGTCGGCGATCCCGTCCACCTTCTCGGGCCGCCAATGACGCTGGAAGGCGGTGACCACGGCGGTGGTGTGGGCGTCGAAGGTCCCCGATGGCGCGCAATCAAAACCGAGCCGCGTGAGGCCGGCCTGCAGAGCGAAGACGGCGGCCCCCTCCTCGCCCTCACCGATCGCCTGGCCGGGCGCGGCGGGGACCTCGACCCAATAGCCGTGGCCGGCTTCCGCCAGCCGCTTCCAGGGGAACAGTTCGCCCGGGTCCTGCTTGCGGTCGGGCGCCACGTCGGAGTGGCCGACGATATAGCTATCCTCAATCGTCCAGCGGGTGCGGATCTCCGCCACAAGCTCGATCACCGCGGCGATCTGCGCCTCCGGGAACGGGCGGTAGCCGAACTCGTGGCCCGGATTGACGATCTCGATGCCCACCGAGCGGCCGTTGATGTCGCGCTCGCCCTTCCAGGAGGAAACTCCCGCGTGCCAGGCCCGCCGCTCCTCGGCCACCAGGGTGAAGACCCGGCCGTCCTCTTCCACGACGTAGTGGGACGAGACCTTGGCCTCGGGATCGCGCAGGCGCGCCAGGGCCGCCTCGCCGGTCTGCATGCCGGTATAGTGCAGGACGATCATGTCCGGCGGGCTCTTGCGGACATCGAAGTTGGGCGAGGGCGCGGGGATCGGAGTCATGCGGTCAAGGTTATTGCGACCGATTGCGCAAGGCCACCAGCAAAGCCATCGCCTGGCTGGGCCGCAGGGCGATCACCAGCACGCCCGCCAGGGCCACCGCCGTGCCAAAGGCCATCCGCAGGTCGAAGACGTCATTGGTGAACACCACCCCCATGGCGATGGTGGCCAGGGGCGTCATCAGGGTCAGGGGCGAGATCAGGTTCGCCTCATACTTCTGGATCAGGCTGTAATAGAGGGTGTGGGCCAGGACCGAGACCACCAGCCCCGAGAACAGGGCCGCGGCCACGAAGGGCCAGCCGGCGGCGATCCCCGCCTGCACCTGCCCCGGCTCCAGGGCCGCCGTCAGGGCGGCCATCGGCAGCAGGGACGACAGCCCGACCCAGGCCTGCAGGCGCAGGGGCTTCACCCCTTCCATCTGCTTCATCATCACCGCCCCCAGCCCGCCAAGGAACGAAGCGGCCACGATGAACAGCAGGCCGGTGGAAATCTGGAAGCCGTGCGGATCCCACATCACCGCCAGCACGCCGGTGAGGGTCAACAGCATGCCGACGACCCGGCGCCCGGTCAGCCGCTCTCCGAGGATCAGGAAGGACAGCAGGGTGGTGATCGGCACGCCGACCTGGCTGACGATGGCCACAGCCGAGGGGCTGGCGGTCTGCAGGCCGATGAACACCAGGGCGAAGGTGCCGGCCCCCATCAGGATGCCCACCACCACCATCCGCCAGCGCGGACGCGGCATCGGCAGCAGCCAGGGGAAGACCGCGATCAGCACCACGGCGAACCGCACGGCGGCATAGAACATCGGCGGCACGCCCAGATGGGCCACCACGAACTTGGACACGATATTGTTGGCGGCCCAGACGACGCAGACGAAGGCCAGCAGGGCGAAATCCCGGAACGACATGAGCCGGGCTTAGAGAGGTTTTGCGACGCTGGGAACCTGCTTCCCCCGCTTGTGGGGGAAGTGGGCCGACAGCCGTTTGGCTGGAGGGTCGATGGGGGTGCGTATCTGAAGCGCATGGCCTTCCAGACTCTCACCCCCATCGTCACGCGTCTTGGCTACGCCAAGCCTTGTGACACTTCCCCCACAGGCGTGGGGGAAGCTGGGACACGCTTAGATGCGCCGCCGCGTGAATCGCAGCGCCGTGAGCGTATCGGAGAAGCCGACCACCTTGGTGTCCACCAGGCCGTGGCCCCTGGCCGCCGCCATCACCTCCACGTCCTTTAGGTTCGCGGCCTTGCCCTTGCGCGAGACGATCCATAGGGCGCCCTTGCCGGTCAGGGCCGGGATCAGGTCGGGGATGCGATCCAGATCGGCCAGGCTGTCGGCGGCATAGAACAACAGGTCGAGGTCGGCGAGATCGGCGACCGGCGCGGCGCCTCGCTCGGTCAGCTCGTCGGCAAGCACCTCATCGGCGACGTTCAGCACGGCGACCTTCATGCCCGGCTTCACGCCGAGCTTGTCCAGACGGCTCCTGGGATTGAGGATGGCGTCAGCCCAGCTCGCCGCCGCCTTGTCGCCGAGCGCGAACCGCGAGCCGTCGGCCAGGACCAGATCGCCGGCCTCGGCGCGGACACCCTTCAGCGCCTCGCCCTCGAACACACGGCGGGCCGCGCCCCGGAACAGCAGCTTCGGCGCTTCGTATTGCAGCCGGCCCGCATCCTCGCCGTCGGCGAACCGCGCACGCACCTGAGCGTCCTTGCCCATCAGCCCCTCCGGGTCACCTACAGGATTTGGCGTCAGGCAAAGCCCGGAAGCAAGTCGCGTCTACCGCTTGGTCTTGGCGGACTTGGCCTCGGGCGGCGGCTTGCCGTGGTTGCGTTTGGCCGGCGCCGAGAGATTGCCCAGGAAGGCCAGGGACAACAGGGCGTGGTCCATTTTGCTGACGGTCACGACGTATCCTCCAGATCAGGCGGCAAGGCTGCCGCCCGATCTGGCGATGACGCAAGAGGAACATCCGTCTACGGAGCAAATCCGCCTACGGATGAACCGCTCTCAGCCTGCGAAAACCCTTACGCCGCCTTGCCGAGCGACAGATTTTCGTAGCGGGCCAGATGGTGGTCGGTGGAGCCGAAGGCCGCCTCGATCATGGTGGCGCGCTTGAAATAGTGGCCGATGGCCATCTCGTCGGTCATGCCCATGCCGCCATGGATCTGGATGGCGTTTTGGCCGACGAACTTGCAGGCCTTGCCGATCTGCACCTTGGCCGCCGAGACGCCCTTGGCTCGCTCGACGTCGCTCTCGGTCAGCTTGATGTCGGCCATGTAGGTCATGGAGATCGACTGTTCGAGCTGGATGAACATGTCCACCATCCGGTGCTGCAGCACCTGGAAGCTAGAGATCGGCTGGCCGAACTGTTTGCGCTGGCGGGCGTACTCCACCGTGCCCTCGTGCAGCTGACGCAGCACGCCGCAGGCCTCGGCGCAGGTCGCGGCCACGGCCTCGTCCATGACGCGCTCCACCAGAGGCAGGGCCTGGCCCTCGGGGCCGATCATGGCGTCCGCGGCGACCGAGACATTCTCGAAATAAACCTCCGAGGCGCGGAAGCCGTCGACGGTGGGATAGTCCCGCGTCGTTACGCCCTTGGCGTCCTTGGGCACGATGAACACCGAGACGCCCTGGGCCTCGCGCTGGCCGCCGCCGGTGCGCGCGGTGACGATCAGGTGGGTGGCGTAGGGGGCGCCGATGACGACGGCCTTGTGACCGTTGAGCACGTAACCCGCGCCGTCCTTCTTGGCCGTGGTCTTCAGGTCGCTCCAGGTATAGCGGCCCTGCGGCTCGGCATAGGCGAAGGCGATGATGGCCTCGCCGGCGATGATCTTGCCGATCAGGTCGTCGGCGCCGGCCGGCTTGCCGTGTTTCAGGAAGCCGCCGCCGATCACCACGGTGGGCAGGTAGGGCTCGACCACCAGCGCCTTACCCAGTTCCTCCATGATCACCATGTTGTCGGTGGAGCCGCCGCCCAGGCCGCCCTGCTCTTCCGAGAAAGCCGCGCCCAGGATGCCGAGTTCGTCGGCGAAGGCCTTCCAGACCTGCGGCCGCCAGCCGGGTTCGGCCTTGAGCGCCGCGCGGCGCTGATCGAAGCTGTAGTTGTCGGCGAGGTAGCTGGCGACCGTGTCGCGCAGCATCGACTGTTCGTCGGTGAAGCTGAAGTCCATCGTTCGTCCTCCTAAAGCCCCTCCCGTTGCGGAGAGGGGTTAAGCCGCGGGCGTCCTACCGCAGCTATCCGTGTTCTGTGGCGCTGGCGCCCTAGAGCCCCAGCACCATCTTGGCGATGATGTTGCGTTGGATCTCGTTGGAGCCGCCGTAGATCGAGGTCTTGCGGCCGTTGAAGTAGTCCCCGGCCGTATCGATCGAATGCAGGGGACCGACGCCGGAGTTGTGGCCGCCCTCCCCCAGGAACGGCGCGCCGTAGTGGCCGGCGGCTTCCAGGGCCAGTTCCTGCAGACGCTGCTGGATCTCGGTGCCCTTGATCTTCAGGATCGAGCTTTCGGTCCCCGGGCCCTTGCCGCTGCTCTCGCCGGCCAGGGTCCGCAGTTCGGTGAACTCCAGCGCGGTCAGGTCGATCTCCAACTCGGCGACCTTGCGCTTGAAGAAGGGGTCGGCCAGCAGGGCGCCGCCGGCGTCGGCCAACTCGGTCGAGGCCATCTCACGGACCCGCTCCAGGCCACGCTTGGAACGCGCCACCCCGGCGATGCCGGAGCGCTCGTGGGCCAGCAGCGCCTTGGCGCAGGTCCAGCCCTGGTTCTCGTGGAAGACGCGGTTCTCCACCGGCACCTTCACATTATCCAGGAAGACATCGTTGACCTCGTGGCCGCCCTCCAGGGTGATGATCGGACGCACGGTGATGCCCGGCGTCTTCATGTCGATCAGCAGGAAGCTGATGCCGGCCTGCGGCTTGGAGTCGGGATCGGTGCGGACCAGGAAGAAGCCCCAGTCGGCGTGCTGACCGAGCGTCGTCCACGTCTTCTGGCCGTTGACGATGTAGTATTCCTTGCCGTCCTCGGTCACGCGCTCGGCGCGGGTCTTCAAGGAGGCGAGGTCGGAGCCGGCACCCGGCTCGGAATAGCCCTGGCACCACCAGATCTTGCCGTCACGGATATCGGGCAGGAACTTGGCTTTCTGCTCCTCGGTCCCGAAGGTGTAGATCACGGGCGCCAGCATCGCGACGCCGAACGGCAGGATGCCCAGGGTGTCGGCGCGGGCCTGTTCCTCAGACCAGATGTACTTCTGGGTGGGGGTCCAGTCGGTCCCGCCCCACTCCTTGGGCCACGACGGCGCCGACCAGCCCTTCTTGGCCAGGATGCGGTGCCAGGAGAGGTAATCCTCCTTGCCCAGGGTTTCGCCCCGCTCCTGCTTGTCGCGCAGGGCCTTGGGGTAGTTATCGGCGAGGAAGGCGCGGGCCTCCGCGCGGAAGGCGTTATCTTCGGCCGAGAAATCGAGGTTCATGACAGGGCTCCCTGGCGCTTCCGCTTACAGCGTATTGCGTGCGGCCGGACCATAGGCAAACGCCTTCGGCTTGGGAAGATGACGTTGACGTTAGCGTCAACAAAAACCCCTGGGGGTCGTCAGTTTCCGGCCATGTAGGCGTCCACCTCCGCCACCCTGGACGCGATTTCCGCCGGCGCAAGGAACGACCCTGTGAAGCTGTTGCGAGCGAGCGTCGCCAGCTCGTCGCGGCTCAAGCCCAGGGCGGCCGTCGTCGCCGTCCAGTTCTCGCCGATATAGCCGCCGAAATAGGCCGGGTCGTCGGAGTTGATGGTGGCCTTCAGGCCCAGGTCCAACATGCGCTTCAGCGTGTGGTTCGCAAGATCGTCCACCACACAGAGCTTCAGGTTCGACAGTGGGCAGACCGTCAGCGTCATGCCGTCCGCCACCAACCGCTTCACCAGGACAGCGTCCTCCAGCGAGCGGTTGCCGTGGTCGATGCGGTCGACGGCCAGGCCGTCCAGCGCCTCCCAGACATATTCCGGCGGCCCCTCCTCGCCTGCATGGGCCGAGAGCTTCAACCCCCGTTCCCGAGAGGCCTTGAACACGCGGGCGAACTTGTTGGGCGGATGGCCCAGCTCCGAGGAATCCAGCCCCACCCCCACGATGCGGTCCAGATAGGGCTCGGCCTCGCGCAGGGTCTTGAAGGCGTCTTCCTCCGAGAGGTGGCGCAGGTAGCTGAGGATCAGCTTGGAGGTCACCCCCAGCTCCCGCTGCGCCTGCGCCATCCCGGCCAGCAGGCCGTCGGCGGCCACGGCGAAGGGAATGCCGCGTTCGGTGTGGGTCTGGGGATCGAAGAATATCTCGGCGTGCACCGTCCCGTCGGCCGCGGCGCGCCGGAAGTAGGCCATGGCCAGATCGCGGAAGTCCTCCTCGGTCTGCAGCACGCCGGCGCCCTGGTAATAGATGTCCAGAAAGTCCTGCAGGTTGGAGAAGGCGTAGGCGGCCCGCACCGCCTCCACGCTCTTGAAGGGCAGAGCGATACGGTTGCGGCGCGCGAACTCGAACATCTGCTCGGGTTCCAGGCTGCCCTCGATATGCAGGTGGAGCTCGGCCTTGGGCAGGCCACGGATGAAGTCGTGTTGCATGGGCGCTATCTCCCGGCGGCCGGGGCCGTCCGTCAAGGCAGCTTGAACTTCATCTGGATGACGATCTTGCCGTCCTTGATCCGCCGGTCCCCCGGCTGGGGATGGAAACCCTTGGCGAGCTTCAGCGCGAAGGCGCCGACATTGGCGCCCTTCGGCGTCTCCGACAGCACCACGCAGTCGCGCAGGCCCTGGCCCGCGGCGACCCGGCACTGGACGGTCGCAACCCCCTGGCCGGCCATCACGCTTGTCGCGGCCGCGGCCGCTGCGATCCAGATCATCCCCAGGCTCTCCCGATTTCGCCCCTCATGGCGCGAACCTTCGCCACACGCCAGCCGTTCCCGATCTTGCGTCCCAGGGCCGGGACGCGCATCAGACGGACTCTATGCCGCGCATCCTCACCTACAACGTACACCGTTGCGTCGGCACCGACCGCCGCCTGGACGTGGGCCGCATCGCCGATGTCATCGCCAGCCTGCAGCCCGACATCGTCGCCCTGCAGGAACTGGATGTCGGTCGGATGCGCACCGGCATGGTGGACCAGGCCCATGAGATCGCCCAGCGCCTGAAGATGGCGGTCCACTTCCACGCGGCCATGGAGGTCGAGGAGGAGCTCTACGGCGACGCCATCCTCACCACCTACCCTGAGCACCTGGTCCAGGTCGGGCCCCTCCCCGGCTATGGCCGAATCCCACAGCTGGAGCCCCGCGGCGCCCTGTGGATCTGCGTGGAGATCGACGGCAAGCAGGTGCAAATCATCAACACACACCTCGGCCTGGTGCCTAGGGAACAGCAACTGCAGGCTGCCTGCCTGGCCGGCCCGGCCTGGCTGGAGCATCCGAAATGCGTGGGCCCGACGATCCTGCTGGGTGACTTCAACGCCAGCCCGACCTCGGTCGTCTATCGGACCCTGATCGGCCGGCTGCAGGGCGCACGCCGGTTGACGCCCATCAAGAAGCCGACCTCGACCTTCCCATCGGCCCTGCCGGTGGTGCGGATCGACCACCTGTTCGTCAGCCCGGAAATCCAGGTGACGGACCTTTCGGCGCCCTTCAACCCGCTGACACGCGCGGCGTCGGATCACCTGCCGCTGGTCATGGACTTCGAGATTTCCTGAGCTAGCCTTTCTCGTCGCGCGGCGCGAGCAGACCCACCTGGCCCAAGGCCCTCGCCTCGGCGTAGAGCCGGTCATGGCGGCGGCCGGGCCGCCAGGAGTCGCTGACGTTCACCGGGTCGCCCAGGTGGTAAGCGGCGACGAATTCCCCGAAGGCGGTCATCTTCATGGGCAGGATCGGTGACAGCCGCCCCTCTCGGTTTAGGGCGTCGATCCCGGCGATCAGGCCGCCACGCTCCTGCTGCGCCTTGGCCACGGCGTCACCCGTATAGCCGAGGAAATGCCCGATGGACCGGTCTCGGAAGGCCTTGATGTTCAGCCGCGACCGATCGGTCGTGGCCTCGATGGCCAGTTCCAGTTCGGTGTCGAAGCCGCCGGAGCGGTTGTTCAGATTGGCCGAACCGACCCGGGCGAGGGTGTCGTCGATGATCGTGCTCTTGGAATGCACGATGATCTTCGTGCCCGCCGGCGTGATCGGAAAATAGGCCCTGAAACGTCCGAACACATCGGAGGCGCGCAGGCGCCACAGCATGTTGGAGCGCGCGCGGTCCATGGTGAGCTGGTCAAACCAGCTGGGACTGGCGCCTGTGGAAATCAGCACGATCTCAGGGCCGTCCGGCTCGGCCAGACGAGCGGCCAGGGCCTCGGCGATCAGCGGCGAGGTGAAGTACTGGTTCTCCAGATAGATAACGTCCCTGGCGGCTTGGATCGAGGCGTGGGTCAGCCGCCGGATCTCCTCAACCTGAGGCTCATGGCGCCAGGCAGGCATGGTCCGGGCGATGCCGACCTCCATGTCCAGCAGATGGGCCGGCACATGGGCGGGCCAAGGATCGGTGTCCAGCTCCGGCGGCGGCGGCACGACCTCCAGGGTGGCCCGGCGCCAGCGCTCACGGGCCAGGTCACCAAGGTCCTTGGCCACCGGTCCGTCCACCATCAGCATCACCTCGTGGCGGGGCGCATGACATTCCTGGTCGGGCATGATCCGGCGAGGTTCGTGGTCGCGGTGCCCCGGGGTGTCCCAGCGATCCACGCAGAGGTCGCCGCTGGCGCAGATGGCCAGCTTGTCGTCCACCACCAAGAGCTTCTGATGATGGCAGGCGCCAAGCGGCACGGCGTCGTCGAGGCGGAACTTCACCCCCGTGCGCTCGAACCACTTGCGGGCCCTGTGAGGGAAAAATTGCTGGCTGGCGGCGATCGGAAGCGCCGACTTCCAGATCAGCACGCGAATGTCCAGGTCCGGGCGGGCTTGAGACAGCTCGACCAGGATCCGGCCGGCCTCGTCGGCGTCATCGGGGGTTTCCTGCCCGTCCGGGAACAGGCGCGTGCGGGGATCGAAGGCCCAGCCCAGCAGCAACACCGAGCGCTTGGCCTTGCGCAGCGCCTCAAAGACGGCCGTGTAGTAGGCCTCGGTGTCGATCAGGAAGGCGGCGCGATTGGCCCGAGCGACCCGCCAGGCTGTGTCACCGGGTTTCAATACGCTCATCGACCGACCGGAACCCCGCTGAATACGCCTGCAAGAAAGCCTGCGCCTAGGTCGGGTTCCCGTCGAGTCCGCGCAAGTCCGGAACCTCCGGGGACCAAAGAAAAGAGCGCGCCGACTCTGGGGGGCCGGCGCGCTCCAGCAAGGGCGGTTCGAGAGACTAGCCCTTGAAGGCTTGGCAGGGTCCGCTGAGTTCGTTGGCCAGGCGGGCCTTGCGTTCGGCGTTGGTGGTCTTGGCTTCGCGGCGGCCGGCGTCCTCGGCCACCGAGGCCTTGTCCATGACGGCCATGGAGCGGGTCTTGCTGGCGCTCTTCAGCCAGGCGTCCAGGTCGGCGGTGTCGGCGGCGGCCGAGGTGGCGATGCCGCGGCAGCGGCTGGCCTTGATGAAGTCCACATCGGTGCCCTGGGTGGCGGCCAGGGCGGAACCGGCGGCCATCAGGGTGGCGGCGGCGGCGAGCGTGATAGCGGCGATACGCATGGTGTCTTTCCCTCGAACAACGATGGCGCGAACCTGCTCTCACGCCCCCGGTGCTTCAAATGAATTCGCAGCAACATTGAGTATTCGAACCTTACCAATCCTTAATCATCGAACTTCGTTACTTTCCTAACATAAACATCTTGTAATGTTACGCTCGGTTCGGCAGAACATTGATATGGCCCAGCCCGATCTCCAGCTCGATGTCGCCGGTGTGAATGCCCTGATGGCGCGCGCCTTCCCCGATGCACACCCCGAGGCCCTGCCCCAGGTGACGGCGCTGGCCCCCGGCCGCACCCACATCGTGCGGGCCTATGGCGGCGGCATGCTGCGTCCCGGCGGCGTGATCTCCGGCCCCAACCTGATGAGCCTGGCCGACACCGCAGCCTATGCGCTGATCCTGGCCCATATCGGCGATCAGCTGATGGCGGTCACCAGTTCCCTGGTGATGAACTTCCTGCGCGGCGCGGTCCCCGGCGACCTGCATGCCGAGGCGAGCTTCCTGCGCCTGGGTCGCCGCATCGCCGTCTGCGACGTGAAACTCTGGACAGAGAGCCCGGACAGGCTAGCGGCCCAGGCCACCGTGACCTACGCTATCCCCTCATGAGTGACCTGCCGCTTCGCCCCCCCGCCCCGATCAAGACCCCCTGCATCAAGGTCTGCGTCATCGACGGTGAAACCGGCCTCTGCATGGGCTGCTACCGGGAGCTGACCGAGGTGGCCGCCTGGCAGAAGCTGTCGGAGGAGGACCGGGCCCGGATCATGACCGAGCTGCCCACCCGCCGGGAGCGCATCCGCCCCGAAAAACTGGCGATGTTCAGCTAAGCCAGGTCCCGTTCACCGGTTGCAAACCCCCGTCGCCGTAACCTGCCCGTTCAACAAGGCCGAGAACGGCCGGGCAGCGCCGGGGTGGCGAGGGTGTCGAGTATGATCAAGTTGGCCGCCATGGCCCTGATCGGAGCCGTATCGGCGGTGGGCGCGGCCCAGGCCGTCGTCAGCCTGGATCCGACCACGCGGTCGGACGGCCTGCGCGCGGCCGTGGCCAACTTCGTTCCAGAACAACGGCCCGCCGCCGCCGAGGGCGGCGCGGCCTCCATCGCCAAGGCCAGCGACGGGCACTACTGGGCGCAGGGCGACGTCAACGGCGCCAGCGTCCGCTTCCTGGTGGACACCGGGGCCAGCGCCGTGGCGCTCACCGCCGCCGACGCCCAGCGCCTGGGCTTCGACCCCGCCAAGCTGAACTATGCCTACAAGGTCATGACCGCCAACGGCGAGGCCAGGGCCGCCGCCGTCAAGCTGGCCTCGGTCTCGGTGGCCGGCGCCAAGCTGGCCGACGTCGACGCCCTGGTGCTGGACAAGGGGCTCGACGCCTCCCTGCTGGGCATGACCTATCTAGGCCGCCTCTCCAGCTTCCAGGCCACCCGCACCGCGCTGATCCTTCAGCCCTGACACGGCCGCGAGCGCCGCGTCCACGACGCTGAGATCGGCGCCCGGTTTCACGCTTTCCACCGTCAGAATCCGCCGCCAGGTGCGCGCGCCCGGCGCGCCGTGAAACAGGCCCAGCATGTGACGGGTGATCCCGGCCAGGTGCGCGCCACGCTCCAACTGCCGCGCGATATAGGGCTTGTAGAGTTCGACGGCCTCGAAGGGATCGACGTCGGCCTCCGCGCCGAAGATGCGGCGGTCGGCCTGCCCCAGGATACCCGGCGTATGATAGGCCGCCCGGCCCAGCATCACCCCATCGGTGTGGGCCAGCTGATCCTCGGCCTCGTCCAACGAACCAATGCCGCCATTGATCTCGATGTTCAGCCCCGGCCGCTCGCGCTTCAGCCGGTGAACCAGGGGATAGTCCAGCGGCGGCACGTCGCGGTTCTCCTTCGGTGACAGGCCCTTCAGCCAGGCCTTGCGCGCATGGACGATGAAGGTGGTGACGCCGGCCTGGGCGCAGAGGTCCACCAGGGTGAACAGGCTTTCCTCCGGCTCCTGGTCATCCACCCCGATGCGGCACTTGACGGTGGCCGGGATCGAGACGGCGGCTCGGATGGCGGCCATCCCTTCGGCCACCAGCGCGGGCTCGCGCATCAGGCAGGCGCCGAACCGGCCGCTCTGCACCCGGTCCGAGGGACAGCCGACATTGAGGTTGATCTCATCATAGCCGAGGTCCGCGCCGATCCTGGCCGCCGCGGCCAGATCCGCGGGCTCCGAGCCCCCCAGTTGCAGGGCGACGGGATGTTCCACGTCGTCAAATCCCAGCAGCCGCTCGCGGTCGCCGTGCAGGACCGCCCCCGTCGTCACCATCTCGGTGTAGAGCAGGCTCTCCCGCGTCAGCACCCGGTGGAACGCCCGGCAATGGCGGTCCGTCCAGTCCATCATCGGTGCACAAGACAGTCTATGCGCTTGAAATTGCTTCTTTTTTTCCATATAACTTAAGGTGTTAGGACAGCCGATGGACCCGCGGTTCTACGCCATTTTACGACGGATTTCGCCACCTTTCGCCAACTCACTGCACCGGATTCGCACCCCAAAATGGCCTCCATCCGCAAACAGAAATCCGGCGCCTGGCGCGCGCAGGTTCGACGCAAGGGCCAGTCCCTGAGCGAGACGTTTGTCCGCCACGCGGATGCGAAAGGCTGGGCGTTGGACGCCGAGCGGCAGATCGATCGCGGCGAGACGCCTCTCGATGCTCGCATCGCCCGCATCCGCACCTTCGGCGAGCTCATCGACCTCCATATTGACGATATGTCGGAGGTGGGACGCGCGCCTGGGCGCACCAAGCACGCGACGCTCAGGATGCTGAAACGCAGTCTCGGCAAACTAAAGCTCGTGGAGGTTGGGCGCGAACGGCTCATCCAGTTCGGCCGGACGAGGGCCGCAGCAGGCGCCGGCCCAGTGACGGTGGGCATGGACATCGGGGTCGTTCGCCTGGTCCTGACCCACGCCGCCGCGGTTCATGGCCTGCCGGTGGCGGTGGAGCCCGTCGATCTGGCGAGGGTCGCGCTCACGCGCCTCGGGCTGGTGGGCAAGAGCAACGAACGCGATCGGCGGCCCACGGAGGAAGAGCTTGCGGCTCTGATCGCCTACTTCGACGCCAATGACCGCATCACCATGCCGATGAGCCGGATCGTCAAGTTCGCGATCGCCACGGCGATGCGTCAGGAGGAAATCTGCCGCGTCACCTGGAGCGATCTCAATACGCGCACCAAGATGCTGATGATCCGCGACCGCAAGGATCCGCGCCAGAAGAAGGGGAACGACCAGCGCATCCCCCTACTCTCCATCTCGGGCTATGACGCGATGGGCCTGATCGAGGAGCAACGCTCCCTCCGCACGAACGATGATGACCGGATCTTCCCGTTCAATCACCGCTCGATCAGCAGCAGGTTCACGCGCAGTTGCCAGGAACTGGACATCCAGGATCTGCACTTCCACGACCTTCGACACGAAGGCACCAGCCGGCTCTTCGAGGCGGGATTTCAGATTCAACAGGTCGCGCTCGTCACCGGGCACAAGGATTGGAAGATGTTGCGGCGCTACACCCACATCCGTCCCGAAGCGCTGCACGACCTCGTGCCGAGATACGCAGCCCAGGGCTAGGCTCTTCCCGAAATGGGAAATTTGTCTTGCTTCCCAAATTGGGAAGCGCTAGAGGTGATTTGAACATGAATGTGGTCGCCTTGCGGACGCTGCAGGCGTTTTGGAATCGCCACCCCAACGCCAGGGGACCTTTGACGACATGGTACAGGCTCACACGAGCTGCGCAGTGGTCGACGCCCCAGGATGTGAGGGAGAGCTTCGGCTCCGCTGATTTCTTGGCTGATAATCGCGTCGTGTTCGACGTCGGCGGGAATAACTATCGGGTCGTTGTCCGCGTGTCTTACCGCTTCAAGCAAGTGCTCGTGAAGTTTGTGGGCACCCACGCCGAGTACGATCGTATCGACGCCGCGTCGATCTAGTGAACGCATGGCTTAAGGAGGCCAGCATGAGTTTGGACACTACCCTGCGCCCGCTTCGCAGCGAGGCCGATTACGATGCGGCCCTCCGCGAGTTCGAGAGCTATTTCGACCAGGAGCCCGAGCCCGACACGGAAGCTGCCTATCGGTTTGAAGTCCTCGGCCTGCTGTTGGCGAAGTACGAGGAGGATCACTATCCGGTCGAGCCGCAGGATCCTGCGAAGGCCTTGGTCCAGATCATGGAAACCAAGGGGAAGACCCAGTCCGATCTAGCCGCCATCGTCGGCGCGCCGAGAGCCTCAGAAATCCTGAGAGGCAAGCGGTCGCTTTCGCTCGACCATATCCGCCAACTTCGTGCGCATTGGGGCGTCCCGGCGGATGCCCTGATCTAAGCCATCGGGCCTCCTCCCTCCGCCGCGCCTGGGGCGTAAACCGCAACCGGATTTCGACCGTTTTGGCGCTCACCCGTTAGAACGGCGGAGCATCCTTCGGTAGGCGCTAGTCGATGAAGAAGCCTTGCAGAGCCGGACGCAAATAGTCATCGCCAAGCTCGGACGTCTTGATTGACCGGGATGCGTGCCTGGCGAGCGCGGCTACGCTTAGCAGGTAGTGACCGGCCAGATTGGGGTCCACTTGGCGGATTGATCCATCGCGCATTCCCTCCAGGAGGACATCCGACATCGACCGAACCGCCCGCAGCAAGTGCACACGGCGCGAACGGTGTGCAGAAGCGCCCTCCTCTCCCCAGATCGTTCCAGGCGCCAGGAGTGCTTCACCCCCAGTCTTGGCTTGGCGGCTAGCCAAAGTCGTCATGGCCATGGCGACGCGCTCGATGCCGTCGATCAAGTTTGAGGCCTTCAGATTTGCATCCTTCACCTGGTCCAAGGTCCGCTCGGCGCAGGCCGCCATGATTTCGTCCTTGCTGTCCAGGTGATGATAGAGGGACCCCTTGGTCAGGCCGACCCGGGCGGGGATCTTATCGACCGATGCGCCGCGCAGGCCTACTTGGTTGATCAATCCCGTCGCGGCCGCCAGCAGTTGATCGCGCGTATCGCCGGGCGGGTGGTCCGCAAATTGGCCTTCGGGAAACGAGAAGGGTTCGGTCGACAGGCCATTCAGCATCAGATCGGCGAGTCCGGCCGCGGCCCTTGGGTAGTCTTCCGGGTCATATTGCCAAAGCCAAGCATCGCTCCAGGCGAGCAGTCCAATCGTAAGCTCGGACAGCAACGCTCGCCGCGGCGCGGACATCCAAGGCCACTCGGCATCTCCCAGGAGCGCCGCGAGATGGTCGGCCGCGCGCTGTCGCGAAGACTGCGCGACATCAGCCTGCCCCTCTGCGCGCTCAGGAAATTCTGTGAGGTCTAGAAGGGGTGGCAGACCGCGCTCAGCGATCCGCCTGCGCGCAATGAAGAAGGCCTCGATGAACTTGCGCAGACGCTCTGGTGGCGTTGGCGCCCCCTGCGCAATCGACAGGAGTTCCTCGTAGCGCTCCACGGCGTCCAGCAACACCGCCGTCAGCAGGTCCTCCTTCTTGTTGAAGTAATAGGTCAGGCTGACAGGATGCAGCTTCATCTCCCGAGCGACGGCTGCGAGGCTGAAGTCGTCCTGTCCCTTGCGCGCGAACACCTTGCTGGCGGCGGCGAGGATGCTGCCGTACCGCATCTGGTACCGCGCCGTACGGTCTATGCCGGAAGGTTGCCTCATTCTGGCGCGTGGAGCGAGCGGCGAGCGGTCGGTCTCACGCCATCCCGTCGGCCCGCGCGGGCTCAGGTGACTGCTGAGGTTCCAGCAGGTCCTGGAACGGCGAGCGGACGTCGGGATCCCAGCTGTGGCGAGCGCCGATGGTGATGCCGCCATCGACGACAAGGTGAACGCCCGTCACGAACGCCGCAGCGTCAGACGCCAGGTAAAGCGCGGCCTCCGCTATGTCGCTTGGAAGGCCTGGTCGCCCGATCGGCTGCACAGCGCCACCGCTGTGGGCGAGCATGTCGGCCATCTGATCTGCGACCGCCCGTGAAAGGCCGCGAGATGTCCCGAAAATCGAGGTCGCCGTCAGGCCCGGGCAAATGGCGTTCACACGGATGCCTTGCGGAGAAAGCTGAGCAGCGGCGAGCCGGCTCATGTGAATTACGCTGGCCTTCGCACTCGAATAGGCGATCGGACCGAACCCTGCCTGGAGACCGGCAACGGACGCCGTATTGATGATCGAGCCTCCCCCTCGCGCGCGCATGAAGGGGATCGCATGCTTCATGCCGAGAGCAGGCCCCCTCACCAAAAGATCGAAAATCCAACTCCACTGCTCGGCGTCTATCGTCGCCAGCGACCGCATGCCATCGGAAACCCCAGCGTTGTTGAAAAGGATGTCGAGGCCGCCGAAGGCGTCCCGCGCGAGGGTCATGACCCGGGCGAGATCGGCCTCGCTCGTTACATCGCAGTGGGTGTAGAGGAGCTTGTCGCGAAAGCGCTCCTCAAGCTTGGCCGCCTTGTCGTCCTGAATGTCGGCCACGATGACATCTGCGCCCTCCGCCACAAAGAGTTCGACGGCGCCGAGCCCGATCCCGGAGGCTCCGCCCGTGATGACAGCGACCTTACCCGCCAGCCTGTTGCCCATATCCCGCTCCCATTGGGTTTCGGATGAGGGTTAGGGTTGGAACACCGTTCGAATAGGGCGAGCTTTCAAATATGCCGCGATAATCTAGCCACAGGCCTAAGCAGAGACTTTCCGATATCAGGTTCGAACGGAACATCCCCACAGAATGGTGACATTTCCGTTTTCGAACTACGTTCGAACCGCTTGAATTCTACTCGCGCGACCGTTTCCACGCGCTTCTTTCATTGAACAGCGGACAGCACCCATCTGTTCGCGCATTTTATTACTTCTATTTTTCACGGCTAGGGCGCGCTCGTCCTGTTCGCAGGCGAGCGCGTCCACTTTCGGGCTGATCAAGCCAAGGCGGCTCGCAAGCGAGCCGCAGTCTCCTGAGCCGCCGCCTCCACCGCAGGAGAGACGTCGCCAAGCAGATAGAAGTCGTGAATGAGCTCGGGAAAGGCGAGATGCTCTGCAACAACCCCGTCCGCGACCAGGCGCTCGACGTAAGCCTCCCCCTCATCCTTCAGGGGATCATATCCCGCCGTCACGACCAGGGCCTGCGGCGCGCCAATGAGGCGATCCTGAAGATGGAGGTAGGTGCGCGCAGCGTCTGGATGGCTTTTGGCGGCAAGCACCTCCTCGAACCAGGCCAAACCTGCCTTGGTGAGCACCGGGCCGTCCAGGTCTCGCCGCGAGGCCGTCTCCGAGGCCGGCCAGGTCACCGGATAGAGTAGGAGCTGGAAGGCGAGACGCCGATCAGCGTCATCTCTCAGATCTAGGGCGACAGAGGCCGCGAGATTACCGCCTGCCGAACACCCGCCGATCGCGATTTTCGTCGGATCCACGCCGATCTCGTCGGCATGATCAAACGCCCAGACCGTCGCGGCGAGGGCATCGTCATGGGCAGCGGGGAACGGGTGCTCAGGCGCCAGGCGATAGTCCACCGCAAGAACACGAAGCCCCGCATAGCTCGCCAGCCGGCGGCAATGCCCGTCATGGCTTTCGAGATCGCCGACGACGAAACCTCCACCGTGGAAATAGATCAGCGCTGCAGACGGGTCGGCGCATCCTTCGGGGACATAGAGACGCGCCGGGATCAGATCCGCCCCCCCGGCGACCTGCAGGTCGAAAGCTCGCACATCCTTTGGGGCGGAGAGGTTCACGCCCTGGCGCTGGGCGCGATAGCCCGCGCGCATTTGCTCGGGCGGGATTGTCCCGGCCACCGGGCGCGGCTGCGACGCGGCGGCGACGGCCTGACGATCCAACATGTCACGAATGGCGACGTCCATGCAGTTCCTCCGTCGGCTCGACAGGATTGGCGGGTGGTCGAAACCACCCGCCCCAGCCGTCTTCTTATTCCGCGGCGACCTTCGGCGCGTAGCCGAGCACAGCCTTGGTCTCCAGGAACTCGTGGAACGCGTAGTCGCCCCACTCGCGCCCGTTGCCGCTCATCTTGTAGCCGCCAAACGGAGCCATCATGTCGCCGCCGCCGCCGTTGATGGACACCTGGCCCGCGCGCAGCTTGGACGCGATCTTGCGGGCCTCGTTCAGATCCGCGGCCTGCACGTAGGCGGCCAGGCCGTACTCGGTGTCGTTACCGATATCGATGGCCTGCTCGACGCTCTCATAACCGAGGATCGACAGCACTGGGCCGAAGATCTCTTCCTTGGCGATGGTCATCTCGCTGGTGACGTTGGCGAAGACGGTGGGCTTCACATAGTAGCCCTTGTCCAGGCCGTCCGGACGACCCACGCCGCCGATGACCAGGGTGGCGCCTTCGTCGATGCCGGCCTGGATCAGCTTCTGGATCTTGTTGAACTGCACCTCGGAGACCACCGGGCCGAGCTGGCTGTTGCCGTTCGGGTCACCGACCGTGATCTGGCTGGCGGTTTCCTTGGCCACCGCGATCGCCTCGTCCATGCGCTTGGTCGGGACCAGCATGCGGGTGGGGGCGTTACAGGACTGGCCGGAGTTGGTCATCATGCTGGCCACGCCGCGGCCCACGCCCTTGGCGAAGGCCTCGTCGTCGACAACGATGTTCGGGCTCTTGCCGCCCAGTTCCTGGGCCACGCGCTTGACGGTCGCGGCGGCGTTCTTGGCCACCTCGATGCCGGCGCGGGTGGAGCCGGTGAACGACACCATGTCCACGTCCGGGTGGCTGGAGAGCGGCACGCCCACGCCGACGCCGTCGCCGTGCACCAGGTTGAACACGCCCGCCGGCACGCCGGCCGCATGCATGATCTCAGCGAAGATGTGGCCCGAGAACGGCGCCACTTCCGACGGCTTCAGCACCATGGTGCAACCGGTCGCGATGGCCGGCGCCACCTTGCAGACGATCTGGTTCAGCGGCCAGTTCCAGGGGGTGATGAACCCGCAGACGCCGATCGGCTCCTTCACGATCATGGTCGGGCCACGATCTTCCTCGAACTTGAAGTTCTTCAGCACTTCCACGGCGGTGGCCAGGTGGCCCATGCCCACCGGCACCTGAGCCCGCTGGGCCAGGGAAGCCGGAGCGCCCATTTCCTCGGTCACCGCGGTGGCCAGGTCTCCGAAGCGCTTCTGGTACTCGGCGAGGATGCGGTTCAGCACGTCCAGGCGCTCTTCGCGGCTGGTCTGCGACCAGGTGGCGAAGGCCTTGCGAGCGGCCTTCACGGCCTTGTCCACGTCGGTGGCGTTGCCCAGCGAGATCTTGCCGGCGACTTCCTCGGTGGCGGGGTTGATGACGTCGAGCGTCTTGGCTTCGGTGGGGTCGACCCACTTCCCGTCGATATAGAACTGCAGGTACTCGCGCATCTCAGGCGCCTTTCGAGATTGGTTGTCGTTGAGGGCGGAAGGCGGACCGGGATCAGTCGAAGACGATCACCGAGCGGGCAAGTTCGCCCTTTTTCATGTCGGCGAAACCTTCGTTGACCTGGTCTAGCTTGATACGCTGGGAGATCATCTCGTCCAGCTTCAGCCTGCCCGACATGTAGAAGTCGACCAGCCGCGGCATGTCCACCGGGAAGCGGTTGGAGCCCATCATCGAACCCTGAATCCGCTTCTCGCCAAGGAACGCAGCCCCCATCAATGACACCATCTGCCCAGGGGCGATCATGCCGATGATGTTGGCCGTGCCGCCGCGCCGAAGCATGTTGAACGCTTGCTCGGCGGTCTTCGACAAGCCGATGGCCTCGAAGGAGTGATGGACACCGCCCTTGGTCATCTCAAGAACTTCCTTCACGGCGTCGGTCTGCGACGCATCGATGAAGTCGGTCGCTCCGAAAGCCTTCGCCAGATTGCTTTTCGACGCCACCATGTCGATGGCGATGACTCTCCCCGCACCGGCGATGGCCGCGCCGTTCACGGCGGCAAGGCCGACACCGCCGAGCCCGATCACGGCGACTGTCTCGCCTGGCCGAACCTTCGAGGTGTGCATCGCCGCTCCGACACCGGTCATTACCGAGCAACCGATCAGGGCGGCGCGGTCGAGCGGCATATCTTTGCGGATTGCGACGCAGGCATGCTCGTGGATCAGCATCTGCTCGGCGAAGGACGAGAGGTTGAGATACTGCGCCATCGGTCCAGTGGCCGACGACAGCCGCGGCTCTTCATCGGGCCGGCGCTTGGTGTCCGGCGACACGCAAAGCGACAGGTGGCCGGTAAGGCAGGATTCACAGTGACCGCAGTAGGCTGACAGGCATGTGATCACGTGGTCGCCCACCTGGACGGTACGCACTTCCGAGCCGACGGCCTCAACGACGCCGGCGCTCTCATGGCCGAGCACCGCCGGCAAGATGGTGGGATAGGACCCTTCGATGAAGTGCAGGTCGGAGTGGCAAAGGCCCGCCGCGGCGGTTCGGATCAGCACCTCGTGCGGGCCCGGCTTGTTGATCTGAACGTCTTCGACCTGGAGCGGCTTACCCACTTCACGAAATACAGCAGCTTTCATCGCGTATCCTCCGGACGCCCGGCCAACCGGGCTTCGTTTCTAACTGTTTGTGTGAGCTGACCTGGAGCGGGCGGCCGGAACTGCGCGAGGCGAATGGCGGCCCAAGCGCCGAGCTTCAACATGATCCGCCACTCGTCTCTCCCCACCCCGAGCCTTGTCGGCTCCGTCTGACCACTCCACAAAACTCGGCAAGCCGAGTTCGAAGGGCCTATGGCGAAGCGACGCCTTCCCGCCCCCAGATGCGAGGGTCGCGGGACGTCTAGTTTTCGCCTCATCGGCAAGTTCAGGCGTTCGAACGCCATTCTACAATTGGAAAAACACCGGCCGCTTTTCGGCTGCGATTCCACTTCTCAAATCGTGTTCGAAGGATCGGGATTGCTGCGCGCGCCATGGTTGGCGCGGCCTTCCCAAACCGAACTCGGCGGGCAGCTTCTGATCGGGGCTGCCCGCCTTTTTGCCGCTGAGGGCGGGGCGTCCGACAGGGCCTAAAACAACCGCCCTGGGCCAGGATGTCCCTGGATCGGGAAAGAACCACCGACGCGCCTAGCCCTTAAGCGCTCCTCGATCCTCATCTCTCTCGATTAGGAACGCCGCGCCCCTGTTCAAACGCTCTGCGAGCACTGGCGGCAGTCGTCCGCCCGGATAGGAGGCGGACATCGCCGCCATGCCCCGGCCAAGGGCCCAGATGGCATAGGCGGCGTCTTCGTGATGATCTTGCGGTATGCGTACATCCGCGCGAACTGCGGTCTCATAGGCCTGGAAGGCGCGATACTCCGCGTCGCGCAGTTCCTCGTGTCGCGACAGCATCCGATCGCTGAACATGAGCGAGATCAGTTGGGGGTGTCGTTCCACAAACGCCAGGAACGCGCGTCCACCGCCGCGCATGGGGGACTCCAGGTTGGGGGCGCCCTGGCCACGCAACAGCTCGCGGCGCAGGTCTTCGAAGCCGATCAACGACAACGCCAGCAGGATCGCCTCCTTCCCATCGAAGTAATGATAGATGGAGGCGATCCCAATGCCGCCGTGTTCGGCGATCGCCCGGAGGTTCATCTCCTCCACGCCATCGGTCGCGAGAATGTAGGCCGCCGCCGAGAGCGCCCGTGCCTTCACGCCGTGCACCTCGTGGGCGGCGTGCTTGAACCTCGACTTGATGTCGCAGCTTAGGACTGCTGACGCTGCTCTCATTGAATTGTCCTCGGAATGCGCCGGGAGCCGACGGCTTGGAGGTCCGTGAGATTTGGTGAGGCGTTCATCAGGCGCGGCCCGGCTCAGTGCGGACTGCAGCCTCCTGGGTCACGGCCTCGATGATCGGGTGTTCGTCGTAGAGCGCATCGCGCTCGTCCAGTTGGCGGCGGATCTCGGCGTGCCGCTCCGCGCCCAGCTTGTAACCGACCATGCAGAGACCACCGATCATTACGCAGGCCACAGGGCCGATGATGTAGACCAGTTCGAGGTTTCGGATGGCCGCCGGCGTGTTCACGGCTCCTTCTTCGGCTTGGTAACCAACGAGGGCCAAGACCCAGAAGGTGGCCCCGATTGACACCGCCCCGGCGATCTTCGTCGTCATGGTGGTCATCGCATAGAGCAGGCCCGCCCGTTCTCTGCCCTGCTCCAGCCGCACCTCGTCCGCGATGTCGGCGGTCATGGCCCGGGTCAGAAGGTTGAAGCCGGAAGCGAAGACCCCGGCGACGAACAGCGCGGCCATGCCAAACGGCAGGCTGCCGTGTGGAATGAAGGTGAAGGTCACGAGGGTCAGCGAGTAGCCGGTCGTCGTCATCATGACGGTTCGATGTTTCGACAGCCGGATGGCGATGCGTGCGATCGCAGGCGCGCCGATGATCCCGGCAAGGATGTAGGTCGCCAGGAGTATGCTGGCCTGGCCGGTGGTGAAACCGCGGCAGTCGGTGAAGTAGAATAGGTAGATCGCTGACATCCAGCCTGGCCCGAAGGAAAGGAACAGGTCGGCAAGGATCAACCGCAGGAACGTCGGCCGCATGATGAGCGCCCCATAGTCTCGCAGTTTGAATTCATGTCCGGGAACAGAAGGCGCGATGCGTTCAGGCGTCGTCAGCACCACCAGCGTGATCGCGACGGGAGTGAGAGCGAGAATGAACCAGCCCATCATGGAGACGTTGCCCGCGTCGGCGACGCCACGTGCTTCATTGATGATCGGGATCGCGATCACGCTGGCCGAACCGAGCACGCCGACCGCGATCAACACGCCGAACAGGCGCGATCGATCATCGTATCGCGGAGCCAGGGTGGAGGCCCAGGCGCGATGCGAGAGATCGAGCATGGAGTTGCCGCAGTAGAGGACGAGCAGCCACGCGACCAGGTAGACGAGCCCGACGCCGTCGGGTGCGAAGAACAAGGCGTAGGTGCCGGCCATGAGCACGGGGGCGCCCAGGATCGTCCAAAGCCGATAGCGCCCGAGCCGTGTGCGGGTCTTGTCCATCGCCCAGCCGAAGATCCCGTCGACGGGGATATCGATCGTACGGACGATGAAGAAGGCGGTCCCAACGAGGGCGAGACTGATTCCCAGGTGACTCGCGAAATGTCGCGGGAGATAGACCGCCATGGCGATGGTCAACGCCGAGATCGGAAGACTCGTCGCTGAGAAGGTCAGCGCGCGAAGCATCGATAGGGAGGGCTTGGACGGCGTCGACGACATTAGCGCGCGCCTCGGCAGCTGAAGGTCCGCACGGCACAGAGTTCGAACATTTTTACCTCCCACACACAGGCCTCAGCCTGAGGCCGCTCTTTGGCGGCCGGTTTTCTCTATTATTGTCGGCGCCTTACGGCGCTTTCACGGATTTGAGGGCTACAGCTAAGGCCAGCACGCGCCCGCACAGGCTGGGTCATCGAATGCCCATCTTGCATTGATCGTTCGGGCAACCGGTCGTCCGCGCGGTCAGGCTCAAAGGCCCGCACAAAGCGGAATGCGACCTCCTCCGCGATCCCATCGATGTCGGTGGCCGGTGTCTCGGACCCGGCGACTTTCCGCGGGTCGGCAGCCAGGCAGCCCGAGATCATTCCGATGAACAGCCCTGCGGCGAGTTCCGGATCGGAACAATTCAGGCGTCCCGCGTGGGTCTCGCAGGCCAGAAATCTGGAAACGGTCTGGCGCAAATTGCACGGGTCGAGGTCGCTCCCCCTCGACGCTTGGCTTCGCCCATCGGCGCACAAGGCGGTCGCCGCCGGAGTTGATCGATCCCAGACGAAGTGGAGCGGAAACTGCAATAGGCGCTTCGCCAGCGCGGTGAGCGCTAGTGTCGCGGCGGCATCGCCGCACGACCTCGCCAGCAGCACGCCCGCATCGTTTACGTCGTGGCGCAGCAGCGTCTTCAGGAGCTCTGACCGAGAGCCAAACTGGTTATAGATCGTCTGCTTCGACACCCCTGCTTGCCTGGCGATCTCATCGATCGAGCCCATCGCGCCGCACACCCTGATCTGGCGTGCCGCCGCGTCGAGTATGGCCTCGGTCTTCAATGGATCGCATTGCCCCTTAGCACGCGGCATCGCGGTCTCCTGGCGCACGAAAGGCCCGATCCCATGGAGCGGACGGCCCCCTCTCCGGAGAGCCGCCATCGACCACCGAGTTCGTCCGGAGCGTGATGAAGAGCGCCTGAAGCACGACAGCCAGCTCTAGATCTGGCGCGTCCGGCCTTCCCAGTAGGGGGCTCGGACCTTGTTGCGTTGGATTTTTCCCGCCGCGCTTCGTGGGAGTTCGGTGACGAAGTCCAGGCTGCGGGGCACCTTGTAGGCGGCGAGAGTCTTCCGCCCGAAATCGAGGATTTCCTGCGCCAGGGCGTCGGACGGCGTATGGCCGGGCTTCAGCAGGATCACCGCCTTCACCTGTTCGCCCCACTCGTCGTGCGGCACACCGACCGTCGAGGAATCAGCCACGGCCTTATGCTTAATGAGCTCGTTGTCCACTTCCTGTGGATAGATATTCACCCCGCCGGAGATGATCGTCTCGGCGTTGCGGCCAGTGAGGAACAGATAGCCGTCCTCGTCGAAGTAGCCGACATCGCCCATGGTGAAGTAATCGCCGAAGCGGTTGGCGTTGGTCTTGGCCTCGTCCTTGAAGTAGGTGAAGCCGCCGCCGGGGGGAAGTTGGTGGTAGATGCCGCCAGACTGACCGGTCGGAAGCTCGACGCCCTGCTCATCGAGAATTTTCGACCCCAGAAGAGCGGGCCGCTTACCGACGCTTCCCGGCTTCTGCAGCCATTCCTCGGAGGTAATGAAGAAGCCCGCGCCGCCTTCCGAGCCCGCGTAGTACTCGACGAGGACTGGGCCGAACCAGTCGATCATCGCCTGCTTGACTTCGGGAGGGCACGGCGCAGCGCCGTGGATGATGAACTTCACATGGCTGACATCGTACTTGGCCTTGATCTCATCGGGGAGCGCCAGCAAACGCTGGAACATGATCGGGACCAGGTGGAGGTGGGTGACCTTCTGCTCGGCGATGGTGCGCAGCACCAGTTCGGAATCCCACTTGTCGATGAAATGCAGCGGGACGCCCGCGGTCATCGCGGCCCGGACGTCGAAGGACAGCGGCGCGGCGTGATAGGCGGGGCCAGCGCCCAACTGGACATCGGTGCGATAGTCATAGTCGCCCCGCGCGGGTTGGACCTGGGGAGCTGGCGGGTTGGCGCGGTAGACGCCCTTTGGGCGGCCCGTCGTCCCCGACGTGTACATCATCTGCGTGCCCAGGACGGGGTCGTCGATGTCCGTTCCGTCGAGCTTCGCGATCGCCGTCTCATAGTCCTGGAAGCCCGCGACCGATCCACCGACCACGAGCTTCAAGGCCAGGTCTGGACATGCGTCGGCTACGGCCGCCAACCCGCCGACCCGCGCGTCGCCGATCAGGACCTTCGCTTCGCAATCGCGCACGATGTAGGCGATCTCGTCGGTCGTCAGGTGCCAGTTGACCGGGGTGATGCGGGCGCCCGTCCGGTGCGCAGCGGCCAGAACCTCGACGAACTCGTGGCGGTTTGAGCACACCAGCGCGACGGCCTCGCCCGCCTTCAGGCCATGCTGTCGGAAGAGACGCGCCAGCCGGTTCGCATTGGCGTTGATCTGCGCAAAGGTGTGCGAGCGTCCATTGGGGTCGTAAACGGAAACCTTGTCCGGCTGGATCGACGCCCAGACCGCGGGCGTCATCCCGGTGGCGGCGGCGGCTGTCAGACGCTCCAAAAGACCGTCGCGTTCCAGCACAGTAACCATGAGTTCCCTCTTCTCTAGATGCCGGACTCTCGCCGCCGGCTTATGATGTTTTACTAAGGACTGAAGTCCTTCTGGTCGCGACGCTGCGCAGCTACTTTGAAGTCGGATCCGGCAACCCGAGCACTCGCTTGGAGATGATGTTGTTTTGAACTTCAGTCGACCCGCCCGCGATCGTTGACGACTTGATCCGCAGGTACTGCCGCCCTGCGGCGATCTCCTCCGCCGAGAAGCTCTCCCCTTCCCAGCCAAGCCCCTGCGTCCCCATCGCTTCGACGATGAGTTCGGCGGTGTCGGTATGCAGCTTCGAGGCTGCGAGCTTCATGATCGAAACTGCCGCGCTCGGCCCGCGGTCAGATCGCTCCGCCGCCGCCGACCGCTGGAGCGTCAGCGCATAGGCGTGGGCGTCCATTTGGTTTTGCACCATGCGAGTGCGGAAGTCGGAGTTCACCAGACGGCCATCGGCGCCGACGCCGATATAGGCCTTGGCGGCGCGCGTTAGATCGGCAGGATCAACGCGCGGCGGCCCGTCGGTGCCGCCTGACAGGCTGTTGCGTTCGTGCTCAAGCAGGCGCTTGCCCACGGTCCAACCGCCATTCAACGGACCGACGAGGTTCTCCTTGGGGACCTTCACATCGGTGAAGAACGTCTCGCAGAAGGGCGAGGACCCGGCGATTAGCTTGATGGGGCGGGTCTCGACGCCGGGCGTGCGCATGTCGATCAGCACGAAGCTGATGCCCTCGTGCTTCTTCGTCGCGTCGGTGCGCACCAGGCAGAAACACCAGTCCGACCACTGCGCGCCGGAGGTCCAGATCTTCTGTCCATTGATCAGGAAGTGGTCGCCCTTGTCTTCGGCGCGCGTTTGCAGGCTGGCCAGATCGGACCCGGCGCCCGGCTCGGAATAGCCCTGACACCAACGCAGCTCGCCACGGGCGATCGGCGGGATGTGCTGCTGCTTCTGAGCGTCGGTGCCGTACTCAAGCAGGGTCGGTCCGAACATCATGATGCCCATGCCCACGATCGGATTCCATGCGCCGATCGCCGCCATCTCTTCACGAAGAATCTTGAGCTGCGCTGCGCTCAGCCCCCCTCCGCCATAGGCGACAGGCCAGGTCGGCACGCCCCAACCCTTGTCGGCCATGCGGTCCTTCCAGAGCTTGAAGTCACCTTCCACCGGCGCCGAGTTTTCAAGAGCCGCAAGGTCCGACCGCCCCACCAGAGAGGTCGGAAAGTTCTGTTGGAGCCAGCCGCGAGTTTCCAGGCGGAAGCCATCCAGTTCAGTCGAGCCGAAATCGGCCATATTCATTGTCCTCCACGCATGTCCGCTCTGGCGGCGGATTGGGGATAAGTTTCGATGTCCGGCCGCGCCCTCCGACGCGCCGCAGTCAGCTCATGTGATTGGCGATGCGACCGCGTCCTCGCTTGAAGCCGCGTAGGACGGGTAGTCGATGTAACCGGCCGCCCGGCCGCCGTAGTAGGTGGCCGTATCCGGAACCGCCCACTTGGCGCCGATAGCAATGCGCTCGACGAGGTCTGGATTGGCGATGAAGGGCTGACCAAAGGCCGCGAGATCGATCAGGCCGGCCGCCAACAGCCGATCGGCCTTTTCCGCATCGAGGCTGCCCGCCAGCACGACGGCGCCTGAGAAGACCTCGCGGACTCGGCGCAGCAGCGCGTCAGTCATCACTGGCGATCCCGCGCGGGCGCCGGTGTCGCTGAGGTGGAGATAGCCGATCCTCCGCTTCGAGAGTTCCGCAAACAGCTCGAAGTAGGTCGCTTCGTTGTCCGCATAGGCAGGCGCGCCGAGCAGTTGCGCCAAGGGCGAGAGCCGGATGCCGACTCGCTCAGGCCCTACTTCACCGGCGACGGCGTCCACGACCTCCAAGGCAAAGCGTCGGCGCGCTTCGAGCGAGCCCCCGTACTGGTCAGTCCGATCATTGATCGTCGGATTGAGAAACTGTTCGATCAGGTACCCGTGAGCGCCGTGTATCTCAACGCCGTCGAACCCGGCGCGGATCGCTTGTTTGGCAGCGTGCGCGTAGTCGGCGACGACCCGAGCAATCTCCTCGGTGGTGAGGGCCCTCGGCACGCTGGGAGCCACGAAGCCGACGCTGCCGTCGTCCCGCCACGCATAAGCGAACGTGCGCGGCCCCTCTGCAGGCCGATCAGTGGAACTGACAGGAGGCTGCTGGCCATCCTGCAGGGAGACGTGGGAGACGCGACCGACATGCCAGATCTGGGCGTAAATGCGCCCCCCCGCATCGTGGACGGCGGACGTCACCCCTCGCCAGCCTTCGATCTGCCGCTCGGTGTAGAGTCCGGGCAAGAACGCGTATCCGACAGCTTCGCGCGAGATCGGCGCCCCCTCGCTGATGATCAACCCAGCCGTCGCTCGCTGTTGGTAGTAGATCGCCGTCAGATCGTCAGCGACCTCAGTCGGCGCTCGCGACCGGGTCATCGGCGCCATGACGATGCGGTTCGGCAGCTGCAGACCGGCAAGGTCGAAGGTCTCGAACAGGCTCATCATCACCTCAGCGGGTCAGGCGTCGGCACGCTGCTTTGCGAAGCGCGAACCGGGACGCCGACACAGATCCTCGAATCGAGATGCAACCACACGCCACGCAGTTACGATGCCGTGATGCTATCAAACCGAAACGTAAAATCAAGCCGGTGTCGCTGCGATGGCCGATTTGCGCTCGGCGTCGACTATTGAGGTTTGGATCGGTTAGGTCCCCGCCAAGACATAGGCGTGCTTGGCGCTTCCAGGAGGGCCTTGCGGAACCAAGTTTCGCCTAGATGGCGCGAAGTCCCAGCCGGAGGACGTCGGTTGTTTCGGCTGCGACGAGCGCGAAGTCGTCATGGGTTTGCTTTGCGAAGTCCTTCCAGAGCCATGCCGCCGCGCCGGGCGTAATCTGCTTGAAGAGTTCCAAATCGATGTCCCTCATGGAACGCTCGTGCTTCGCCGCACGGTAGAGGGCGGTGTATTCTTGATTGCGCCGCCGAAGGCGCTCCGCCGCGCGCACCTGCTCGCTCGCCGGGAGGGCTCCTACGGCGCTGCCGTAGCGAAGTGGTTGCAATTCCTTGTGCTGCTGCGCCATGGCGTTGCTTCGTAGGAGCCCGACGATCTGTTCCTGTGCGGTCGCCCCCTGCTCCAGGGCGCACGTCATGATGTACCCGTAGATGCGGTCGGCTCGAGCAAAGCATTCGGCGACGAGCGTCTGCTTATCTCCGACATACTTGTAGAGCCGCGCCTTGGTCGTGCCGAGCGTTGTCGCGATCTCATCCAGGGACGTCGAATCGACGCCGCGGCAGGTGAACATCCGAGACGCCATATTGAGGATCGTCTCGCGCTTGACCTTGGCGATGGCGTCCTGATCGAACCCATCGCTTGCACGCACCAGCAGCGGCGACAGGTCCACGGGGGCCGGATCGCAGGCTTGGTCCCGGTCGGCCGCCCCGCCATTGGCGATCAGATCCAGGAGCGCCTTCACCACCCGCGGGCGGTCCTCCGCTGATGTCGCCGTCCAGGCGCTTGGCAACGGAATCCAGTGAACGAGGCTGATGATTGTTCTCGCAACAGTCTGCGCATGGCAGGGGCGCAGCTCACCTGATCGCGCCCCCTCCTCAAGCAATCCTGCAAGCTTGGCGACGGTGTCGTCGTATCGCCTCAGCACCACAGCGTGATGAGCGTCGCTGAGCAGCCCGTACTCGTTCAACGCCGCGAGTTGCGGCTGAGCGGGGTCCAAACATCGTGAAATGAAGCTCTTCACCACGTCCAACCTCCCGCCCCCTTCATCAAAGGCCGCGGCCAACCGAGCCGCCAAAAGCTCGCAGGAGCGCTCATAGGTCTGGAAGATCAGATCTTCGAGATCGACAAAGTAGTAGTAGAGCGCGTTGCGCGTGACCCCCAGCTCACCGGCAAGATCCTGCAAGGTGGATTGAGAAACGCCGTGCGCGTTCAGCAGGCGAGAGGCTTCATCAAGCACCTCTTCGCGTCGCGCTCTGGCTTTAGGGGCCCGTCGAAGAGCTTGCGTATTTTCAGTCATATCTGCGTGGCTAGGCCTCGGTTCGAACCCAGAATTGGCGTCGAACAGGCGTTGCTCTCAATCTAACCGTCATTGCAGCTTGGTGGCTACCCCGCCCGAGGCGAGATCGGCTCGCGCGCGCACGCGCTGCGCAAAATTCACGAACAGGGCGATGACGGCATGCCGATTGATTTTACGAATACGTTGGATATCAGTACCCATTCGTAATTTGAGTCCCACGGCTTGAGTTGAGCCATGCAGGCGTCGTGATCGTGGTTCGAGGCGCAATCCTGCCCCCGAACTGAACGGCGCCTCGATTTGGGTCCGTCTTGGGGGAGTCCTTCATGTCTTTCAGTCCGTCGGCTCGCATCGTCATCCTTGGCGCTGGCCATGCGGGGGGCGCCTGCGCGGCGCTGCTCCGCCAGTACGGACACGAAGGCACGATTTCCCTCGTCGGCGATGAGCCCATCCCGCCCTACCAACGTCCTCCTCTGTCCAAGGCCTGGCTGAAGGGCGAAGCCGATGCAGAGAGCCTGGCCCTCCGGCCCCTGTCTTTCTACGCCGACAACGACATCCAGTTTCATCCGAACACGCGCGCTGTGCGGATCCACCGCGCCGACCAATTGGTCGACTGTGCGGATGGTTGGGTGATCCCCTACGACGTCTTGATCCTGGCGACCGGCGCGCGGGCGTTGCCGCTACCGATCGCGGGGTCGAATCTCGCGGGCGTATTGTCCCTGCGCACCGCGGCTGACGCCGAGGCGCTGAAGGCGGCGCTCGGCCCCGGCAAGACGCTGGCGGTGATCGGCGGCGGTTACATCGGACTGGAAGTCGCCGCCTCCGGCCGCGCCCTGGGGGCAGAGGTCGTCATCATCGAACGCGAGACGCGCGTCTTGGCGCGTGTCGCCTGCCCCGCCCTCTCCGAGTTCTTCTCCGACTATCATGAGGCGAAGGGGGTGCGGTTCGAACTTGGCTGTGGCGTCACCGCATTTCAGGGCGAGCATGGGCACGTTACCGACGTGGTTTTGTCCAACGGCCAAGTCTTGGCTTGCGACGCGGTCGTGGTTGGAATTGGGGCTGCGCCGAATGACGAACTCGCCGTCGAGGCGGGTTTGAACTGCACGCGCGGAATTGTGGTCGACCTCGCCGCTCGGACGTCCGATCCGAATATCTACGCCATCGGCGACGTCACGCATCGGCCGCTGCCGATCTATGACCGCATGTTTCGACTCGAGAGCGTCCCGAATGCGTTGGAGCAAGCCAAGCAAGCGGCCGCGGACATCATCGGACGCCCTACGCCCCAGATGGAAGTCCCGTGGCAGTGGTCGGATCAATACGACCTCAAGCTACAGATCGCTGGCTATCCGTTCGACGTCGACGAGATCCTGATCCGAGGAGATCCGAAGACCGCAAAGTTCGCCGTGTTCCACCTTCACGGAGGACAGGTCCAAGCGGTCGAGGCGATCAACGCGCCGGCGGAGTTCATGATGGGCAAGACCCTGATCGGGAACCGCCGCGCGGTCGACAAGGCGAAACTTGTCGACCTCTCCGTATCGATGAAGGAGGTGGCGATCTAAGGTTGCGGGTCGCCACCGGATTTGCAACGCAATTGATTTTACGACTTGGTATTGCCCTGCCACGTTCTCGTAATTTACATCCTCAAGGCAGCGAACCTGAGGCGGCCACCGGGGCCAAGCTGACCAGGGACTTGCCAGAAACATTAGGGAGCTAAACGGACATGGGTCTTCTTGACGGGAAGGTCGCCATCATCACTGGCGCGGGCAATGGTCTTGGCGAAGCTTATGCGAAGCTGTTCGCGAAAGAAGGCGCAGCGGTCGTCGTCAACGACCTTGGCGGGCCGCGCGACGGCTCGGGCTCTGACACCTCGGCGGCCCAGAAGGTGGTGGATGCAATCACAGCCGCCGGCGGCAAGGCCGTCGCCAACGGGGACGACGTCTCCACTATGGCCGGCGGCGAGAACATCCTGAAGACCGCCCTGGATAATTTCGGCCAGGTGGACATCCTGGTCTGCAACGCCGGCATCCTGCGGGACAAGAGCTTCGCCAACACCAGCGAGCAGGACTGGGACCTGGTGGTGAAGGTCCACCTGAAGGGCACCTATTGCTGCACCATGCCGGTGTGGAAGTGGCTGAAGGACAACGGCAAGCCGGGGACGATCATCATGACGTCCTCGACCTCGGGCCTCTACGGCAACTTCGGCCAGTCGAACTACGGGGCGGCCAAGGCCGGCATCTACGGCTTCATGCGCGTGCTCTCGATCGAAGGGCGCAAGTACGGCATCCGCGTCATGGGCCTGGCGCCCGGCGCCTATACCCGGATGACGTCCGATCTCCCGAGCCAGCGGGATCGCGAGCCCGATCCCATGGCCCTGCCGGAGAACGTCGCGCCCGGCGTGCTCTACATGGCCTCCGACCTCGCGGCCGATCACACCGGCAAGGTGCTGGGCGTCTCGTCCCGCGGCGTGCGCGAGATCCGCATGATGCAGACGGACGGCTTCAACCCTAATCGGCCGTACACCGCGCAGGACGTGGCCGACCACGCTGGCGAAGTCTTCTTCCAAGACCTCGAGGAGCGAACCTCCAAGTCCGCTTAGCCTGACGCTGTCCCGCCACGGAGGCTGCGTGGACCTCCATGGCGGGACTAACTGAACCTCGACGTCGCCCCAACGCGTGTTGGATGCGGCGTCCGCGCCCTTGGTGGACGCGATCCTGATGGACCGCATTTGCAGACTGAGCGCCGCGGCGCTGCAGCCCTTCTCCGGAGATAGCGATGAGCAACCTTTCGACAGCAGACCTAGACGCCTTCCGCGCGGAAGCGCGAAGCTGGCTCGCCGAAAACTTTCCGCCGTCGCTCAAGGGGCGCAACGATGCGGGCAGCGAGGCCCCGGTGGTCTGGGAAGGCGATGCGGCGCTTTGGAAGCAACGCGTCGCCGATCGTGGTTGGGGAGTCCCGACCTGGCCCGTCGCCTATGGCGGCGGCGGACTCTCGTTCAAGCAGTCCCAGGTCCTGCGAGAGGAAATGTCGGCGATCGGCGCTTGGAATCCGATCGGCGGCATGGGCGTGATGATGTTCGGCCCGACCCTGCTTGAGTACGGCACCGAAGCCCAGAAGCTCCAACACATCCCGCCGATCGCCCGCGGTGAGCTGCGTTGGTGTCAGGGCTATTCCGAGCCTGGCGCAGGATCCGATCTGGCCAGCTTGCAGACACGCGCCGAAGACAAGGGTGACCACTTCCTAGTCAATGGACAGAAGATTTGGACTTCGGGCGCCCATTGGTCGGACTGGTGCTTCTGCCTGGTGCGCACCGACGCAACGAAGAAGCACGAGGGCATCAGCTTCGTGTTGATCGATATGCGCACACCTGGCGTCGAGACCCGTCCCATCAAGTTGATTTCGGGTGTGTCACCCTTCTGCGAGACGTTCTTCACAGACGTGCAGGTGCCGAAGGAAAATCTCGTCGGACCCGTCAATGGAGGATGGACCGTCGGCAAGCGGCTCCTCCAGCACGAGCGCAACGGTCTCTCCGGCGGTTCGGGTGGTCCCTCCCGCGTCGATCCAGCCAAGCTTGTCGAAGTCGCCAAGGCGTATTTCGGGCTCGATGCAGACGGACGTCTGGCTGACGCCGATTTCCGAACTCGCTTGATCCACAACAACGTCGACGCTCACGCCTACGCCCTGACCCTTCGGCGGATCGCCGACGAAGGGAAGACCGCGAACGGCCCGAGCACCACCACGTCGATCCTGAAGAATGTCTCTGCGAAGCTCGTGACGGAGTCTGCGGAGATGATGGTCGAAGCCATGGGTCAAGGTGGCGTCGGCTGGGAGGGCGACGCTTTCAGCGAGGCCGAGCTTGCGGCCGGCCGCAACTATCTGGGCGTGAAGGCGCACGCCATCGCGGGCGGCTCCACCGAGGTCCAAAACAACATCATCTCCAAGCGGATTCTCGGTCTCCCCGATAGCAACCGCCACACGTACTGATCACCTGATCGCCGGGTGTCTCGCTTCGGCGGGACGCCCTGGCGCCAGGTTCCTCGGTCGTGCCCGCGGGCGCGTCGAGCCGCAAACGTCGGCCGCAAGGCGCCACATCCTGGCCAGGACATGACACGTTCTCCACCAGTCACCGACGCCTCTACATCGACACGGCATGACCAACTGCTCGATGTCGCGGCCCGTCAGTTGAACGCTCGCGGCATGTCTCAAAGGACGCTGGCGGACCTCGCCGGCAGTCTCGGCTTCACCCGGAACGCCCTCTATCACTATGTGAAGGACTTCGAAGACCTGCTGAGCCAGGTCTATCGCCGCTCCTGCATTCTGCTCGGCGAACGCCTCGACGAAGCGATGTCGCAACGTGACCCGTCAGACATCTTGCGCGCTTTCGTCAGCACCGCGCTCGATGGCAAGCGCGCCGAGATCGCGGCGCTGAACGAGTACGGGCTCTTGCGTCCAGACGCCCGCGCCGAGGTGACGACACTCTATCGAGGGATCGAAGGGCGCCTTGCCGCTGTCATCGCCGACGGTGTCGACGCCCGGACGTTTCGCCCCTGTGACCCCGCGCTTGTCGCCCGCACCATTCTCAGCATCGTCTACTGGGTGCCGCTGGGCACGCGGCGTGGGCTCAGCATGGGCCCCGACGAACGCGCCGACGCGGCTGATCTGCTGAACACCTTGCTCAACACAGGTTGGGCGGCCGACCGCCACGCCGCGATCGATCCCCCCACCATCGATCTCTCGCCCCTGGTCGTCAGCACGACCGATGGATTCGATCAAGCTGCGCTCTACGAAATGAAGCGCGAGTCGATCCTCTCGTGCGCCAGCCGGATGTTCAACGCCAGCGGAGTCGACACCACCTCACTCGACGAACTGGCGCGCGTGCTCGGCACCACCAAACCCAGGCTGTACAGATACGTCGGCGACAAGGCGACCTTGGTTGAAGAGTGCTTCGCACGCGCAGACCGGATCAACCGGTTCCTGCGGCAAGCCGCCCGGGAGTTGCCGTGTACGCCGATGGAGCGTGTGGTCGCCTTGCTTCGCACGTCGACGACCATCCGCCTGGGCGGCATCTTGGAGCCTATGCGCTACGCGTTCACGGACGATGTCCGCGAGCGTATCGCCCCCGACCTCGTCAGGCGGCGGATGAAGCAGATGGTGGAATCGACCAGCCAGCTCTTCGCCGAAGGCCAGGCCGAGCACATCATCCGGCCGTTCGATGTCGAGAGGCTGAGGTTCCTCAACCTGACCGCTGTGGGCGGCATCGCCCGCCCCGACCCCGACGACGCCGCCCAGATCGCGTCGGACGCGGCGGGAATGGTCGAGGTCATGCGGATTGGCCTGGCCGCGCTCTAGGGGGAAGCCCCGGAGATCAGCGCGCGTCGAGGGCGGGCCCGGAGTATCGCGCTCGCGGCCTGATCACCGAATCTCCCTGCGCCTGCTCGATCGCGTGTGCGATCCAGCCGGCGCAGCGGGCGGCCGTGAAGATCTGGAAGGGCGCGTCAGTCGGCAGGTTCATCGATCTGCAGGCGGCGACCAGAGCAAAATCGATGGTTGGTCTCAGGCCCGCGATATCTTCCACCATCTCCGCCAGGTCGAGAAATGACTGGGCGTCTGGGATCCTGTGAAGCACTGCTGCGGCGCGAGGGTCGCCTTCAGGGTAGAGCTTGTGCCCGAAGCCTGGCAGCGAAAGGTCGTCGCGCAAGCGCCGCGAAATCGCCTCAGGTCCGCCGAGCCGCGCCGCCTCCTCGACAAACGCGTCTACCGCGACGAACGCCCCGCCATGACGCGGCCCTGACAGGGTGGTGAGCCCAGCTGTTGCGCAGGCTGCAAGGGACGCCCCCGTGGAGGCGGTGACGCGCGCTGCAAAGGCTGAGGGATTGAGTTCGTGGTCGGCGGTGAGCACGAGCAGACGGCGAGTCAGATCCGCCGCAGGGCCGTCTGGATCCTGCCCCCAGCCGCGGGCGAGGCGCCGATGAATGAGGTCGGTCCCGGGGGCGCCTGCAATGGCGTCCGCAACGCTATGCAGCAGTTGCGCCGCTTCGGTGTCCAGCGCGCGCGATGCGCGCCCTTGAAGCGGGAGATCCATCGCCGCGCGAAGGGCGAGGGTTCTGAGGACCCTCACCCGAGCGTTATCGTCAGCACCCCAAGAAGCCGACAGCACCGGCGGATCGCCTGGGATGTGGTCGTCCGGCTCGCCACGAAGCAACCTCGCCACCGACTCGAGGGTCTCGGTTTCGGCCAATAGAACTGCGTCGCGCCCGCGATAGAAGAGCCGTCCATGCGCCACTGTGGTGATAGCGCTTTCGAGCACCGGTTCGCCCCAAGCGATCGCCAGAGCTGCGACGTCGGCGACCCGCCGGCTGCGGGTCTTGCGCTTCGCTAGCACCGCGATGTCGGCGACATGGTACAGGCTGCGTCGCGGGTCGGACGGGTCGGCGCGGACCTGCACAGGGTTGCGGCTGACATAGGCATAGAGCGTCTGGGGTCTTACCCCCAGACGCTGGCAGGCCGCTTCGGCGCTGATCCACTCGTCATCCGCCATCACCCCAGCCTCCGAGGGTCCCGCGAATGACACCTTGCAGTTTGCATTGGCGCGCCTTGCAGAGGCGCTCAAGCGAGCTTGAACGCCGGGAAGTACTGGCCGTCCTTCGCTGCCTGCAGCGAGACACGGACCGCGCCCCCGATTTGGATGCTGGCTGGATCAGCATCCAGCAGATGGGTCAGCAGAATTGGCCCCTCCTTCACCCGCACATAGGCGATCACGTTCGTGCCAGGCGCTGGCGCCGGGTTGCAGAAGGAATAGATCTCTCCATCGCCGGAGGCCTCGACCCATTCGACGTCGAAGGAGAAGCAGAACGGACAGAAGGCGCGGGGATACCAGTGGGCCCGCGCACAGGCGCGACAGGTTGGCATCGTGAACCGTCCCTCCGCCGCCGCGGCGGAAAACGGAACGATCTCCGGATGGTTTTGGCTCAGCGCCGCATCAATCGACATCGATCTACTCCCGTTCGAGGATCAAGGTTGCACTGCCGTGCCGGCTGCCGAGCCAGCCGCCAGTTCCATGCGCAAGGGCCAGGGCGCAGTCCTTCACCTGAACAGCGGGGTGGGCCTCTCCGCGCAGTTGCCGGACGGCCTCGATCACCTTGGTCATGCCGCCGCGGTTGGCAGGATGGTTGTTGCAGAGGCCACCGCCGTCGGTGTTGACCGGAAGCTTGCCCACACCGGAAATCAGATTCCCGTCCGCGACGAAGCGACCGCCCTGCCCCTTTTCGCAGAAGCCCAGGTCTTCCAATTGCATCAAGACGGTGATCGTGAAGCTGTCGTAGATCGAGGCGTATTGGATGTCGGACGGACGGACCCCTGCCTGGTCGAACGCGATCGGGCCCGACGCGACGCCGCCGGAATAGGTCAGGTCGACATCGCCGCCGTTCTGGCCTTTCATCGCCTCGCCGGCGCCCTTCACCCGCACGAGGGGCCGGCCAAGTTTCTTGGCGATCTCAGGTCGCGTGACGATCACGGCGCCGCCGCCATCGGACACCACGCAGCAGTCGAGCCGGTGTAGTGGGTCGGAGACCATCGGGGATTGGAGCACATCCTCGACGGTGACCAACTGGCGGAGCATGGCGTTGGGGTTGTGCTGCGCGTGGTGGGACGCCGCCACCTTCACCCAAGCCAGCTGTTCGCTGGTCGTGCCGAACTCGTACATGTGCCGCTGCGCGCACATGGCGTAGAGATCCACCAGTCTGGTGTTCACCGGCGGTTCCCACGGCCGCGGCGGCGCCGATGGCGCGCCAAACGGCATGGGTCCCGCCTCGGTGCGCGGTCGCCCGGCAAGGGTGATCAGCGCGATGTCGCATTTGCCCGCCGCGATCGCCTGAGCCGCATGGCTGACAAGCGCGATGTAGCTCGATCCGCCGAAGTCCGTGGAGTCGAGGTGACGGGGTTTCAGTCCAAGATAGTCGACCATCGTCAGCAGGCCGCCCGGCGCGTCGCCGGCGCAGAAGAAGCCGTCGATGTCCTTGTGTTCCAAACCCGCGTCGGCCAACGCCCCGGCGATGCATTCCGCGTAAAGGCGCCCGACCGCAAGGTCGGTCGCCTTGCGCGTCGGGTGCTCGAAAGCGCCCGCGATATAGGCTGATGTGGTCATTGAGATCCTGCTTGCTGGCATTGGTTCGGGCCCATCCGTCCTGGAGGGCCGGCCGACTGAAGACGCGGGCCTTCCGCCCCCAGTGGGCTTCGGCGTTGCAAAGCCCGCCGGATGGGTCCGGAGAGGCGCACGCGTCGCCTAGTGCTGGCTTTCCGGCATGCTCACCACCAGCCCGTCGAGATCGGCGCGCATCTTGATCTGACAGCCGAGGCGCGAGTTCGGATGCACGTTCTCGGCAAACTCCAGCATGCTGCGTTCCATGTCGGACTGCGGCTCGAGCCGGCTCAACCAGGGCTCGTCGACATAGACGTGGCAGGTGGCGCACGCGCAGGCGCCGCCACAGTCGCCGTCGATCCCGGGCACGCTGTTGCGAACAGCGCCTTCCATGACGGTCACGCCCAGATCGGTGTCGACCTGAAACTCGGCGCCATCATGGGCGCGGTAGGTAATCTTCGGCATTGCGCACTCCCCAATTTCTCTACGCTTTCCCTCGTTGAAGGGAGTGAAACGGCGTTCGAAAAGGGCCAATCGCAGAAATTATTCCACTCGCTCGATCCGGCGCCGAGGCGCCGATTCCTCACCTCTGCAATGCATCGTGCGGCCCTAGGCCAGCGGCGCCAACACGCCCACAGCGGTCGGTGTCGGCGTGCTCGCCGCACGCCGACGCCCCGCAGACTCGCTATGTCAACCGCGGTTGACATAGCTCCGATTTGGGCAGAGCGTGGCGGGAAGAAGATCGCCAAGCTAACGCGTCAGCAGCAGTGCTGCGCTGATCGCCGGGCGGCAAAACAAGGGAGCAGACCATGAATATCGCCGTGAAAGTCGATCCTGCGTTGGGATCTGAAGTCGAAGCCGACGCCAATACAGTCCCGCTCGACGAGATCAATCCGGCCCGCGCTGATCGTTTCCAGACCAACAGCTTCTGGCCCTATTTCGAGCGTTTGCGGCGGGAGGATCCCGTTCACTTCACGCCGCGAAGCGAGTTCGGTCCCTACTGGTCGATCACCCGTTGGAACGACATTCTGCAGGTCGACAGCGACAACGAGACCTTCTCGTCGGCGGAAGGTATCTCGTTGCAGAACCTGGAAGCGGTGGCCGAACAGGAGCGTGTGGTCGGCAAGCGCCAGCGCCGCGGCGCTGGATTCATCACCATGGACGAGCCCGAGCACAGCATGCGTCGGAAGGCGGTGAGTCCGACGGTGGCGCCTTCGAACCTGCACAACATGGCGCCGCTCGTCAGAGAGCGCGCTGGACAGATCCTCGACTCCCTACCGATCGGCGAAGAGTTCGACTGGGTGGATCTGGTTTCCAAGGAACTGACCGCCATGACCCTGGCGACCCTGTTCGGCTACCCGTTCGAGCGTCGTCGCGAACTGACCCATTGGTCGGACATGTTCACCAACCTGCCGGGTCACGGTCCCGTTGAGAGTTGGCAGCACAAGGCTGAGGCGGCTGAGGCCTGCTTTGGCGCCTTCACCGAACTCTGGAACGAGCGGGTGAACGGCGAACCGGGGATCGACCTCATCTCCATGCTCGCGCACAACGACTCGACGCGAGGCATCTCCATGGACGAGTATCATGGCACGGTCGTCCTCCTGATTATCGGCGGCAACGACACCACGCGGAACACCATCTCCGGCAGCATTTACGCGCTGAACAAGAATCCGGACCAGTACGCGAAACTTCGCGCCAATCCGGGTCTAGTCACCTCGATGGTCTCGGAGACGATCCGCTGGCAGACCCCGCTTGCGCACATGAGCCGCGTCGCCCTGCGCGACGCCGAAGTCGGCGGAAAACTCATCAAGAAGGGTGAGAAGGTTGTGATGTGGTACGTCTCGGGCAACCGTGACGAGACCGTGGTCGACAATCCCAACGACTATATCATCGATCGCGAGCGTCCCCGCCAACACATGAGCTTCGGCTTCGGCGTTCACCGCTGTGTCGGCAACCGAGTCGCCGAACTGCAATTGACCATCATCTGGGAGGAGATCTTGAAGCGCTTCCCCGAGATTCGAATGGTTGGAGAACCCACTCGGACCTACTCGTCCTTCGTGAAGGGCTATGAAACGATGCACGTCGTCATTCCGCGGCGAGTTTAGGGCCACAACTCCTGATGGGTGAATCGGCGACACTTCGCACTGCTCCCTCGGCGCCGCGCAAACGCGACGCCGAGGCCACGCGTTTGGCGATCCTCGGCGCCGCCAAGATCCATTTCGCCAGGCTTGGCTACGAGTGTGCGGCGTTGCGGGATATCGCCACCGAGGCCGGCGCGGACGTTTCGCTGATCAAACGCTATTTCGGCGGCAAGGAGGCGCTGTTTGCAGCAGCGCTGAACGACTCGTTCAGTGGAAACGCCGCGCGCGACTGGAACAGGGAGACGTTCTCCCGAGACATCGCCACGATGATGGCGGACGACACACACGTCGATGAGGATCGAACACTCCGTTTTAAGTTCCTGCTGCGCGCGGCGACGTCGCCGACGACGGCGCCGCTGCTGAATCTGGCGATGCAGGAGCGCTTTCTGGCTCCGATCCGTGATTGGCTTGGCGGCGAGTGCGCACCGGTCCGCGCCCGCGTCCTGGCCGCCGTTTACATCGGCTTCCTCGTCGAACGACTCATCCGCGACCGTCCGCTGATTGGGGAGGAACGGGAGGTGTTTATCGCCTCGGCCGCGGCCGCCTTGGACGCAGTCTTGCAGCCTGCGCCCTAGACGGGGTGGACAAAGGCGTGCGCCGCCGCCCGCACGCGCGACGCCAGGGGTTTCGTCCGCTCTTCGCCGCACTGCAACAAGTACAATCCTAGGCGCCTACACAGATGTTGAAGCAATCAATCAACCTGTACCCTTTGCTCTTCTGACGATTTTCACGCTGCGGAAAGTGCTTTTCGAACGTCGTTCGAGGTCCCTCCTTCGCTCTCAACGGTCCCACTAAGGGACGAGCGAACTGCTCCTGAGATCCAAGGAGCCAGGGAGGGGACTACGATGAAGATCTACTTGTTCGCCGGCGCCGCGATGTCGCTGGTTTTGACCTCACCGGTCTGGGCGCAGGAGCCCACGCCGCAGGCTCAGGAAAGCTCGATCGTCGACGAGCTGATCGTCACCGCGCAAAAGCGCGAAGAGTCCATGCAGGACGTCCCGATCGCGGTGTCGGCGTTTTCGCAGAACGCCATGAAGGCCCAGGGCATTGATGGCGCGCGCGACTTGGTGCAGTCGGTTCCGAACGTCTCGTTCCAGCGCCGCAATACGCGCACCAACTTCCAGATCCGCGGCATTGGCTCGCAGCTGAGTGCGGTCGGTGGTGACGACGGGGTCGGGATCCACCTGAACAACGCCCCCCTCACCTTCAACTTCATCGCCGAAGCCGACTTCTTCGACGTCGAGCGCGTGGAAGTGCTGCGCGGCCCTCAGGGCACGCTCTACGGCCGCAACGCCACCGGCGGCGTCGTCAACGTCATCACCAACAAGCCGAACGACCAGTTCAGCGCCCAGGTGGGTGTCGATGTCGGGAACTACAGCAGCCGCCGCTACACCGCCTTTGTGAACCTGCCGTTGGGCGACATGTTCAACCTCCGCGTCGCCGGCCTTGGCCTGCAGCGGGACGGCTACACGAAGAACACCCTCACCGGGAACGATATCGACGGGCGGAAGATCTTCGCATCGCGGATCACCTTGGGGTTCGAGCCGAGCGAGAATTTCAACGCCTTCCTGATGTATGACAGCTTCTCGGAAGACGACACCCGCGGCGGGCGCAAGCAGCTTTGCGACAAGGACGTCGGCCTGACCTCGGTGGGCGGCGTGGCCACCGGCGTGGCTCAAGCCTCCTTGACCCAAGGCTGCCTGGGCACCTCGGTCTACGCAAACTCCTCCTATGGCACCACCAACCAACTGTCGGCCTTCTCCGGCATCATTGCGCGGCAAGTCGGCCTCCAGCCTGTGGACTCCTTCCGCGGCAAGACGGTGTCGCGCGACCTGCGCGAGATCGAAGCCGTTGGGTCGCCGATCTATCGGCCGAGATCCGAAACGTGGGAGCTCAACGCCGACTGGAGCTTCGCTGAAGGCCTGAAGGTGACCTCGCTGACCAGCTACACGGAAGTCGAGCTCTTCGCGCGCGGCGACTCGACGGGCGGCTACTCGTCGGTTCCGTTCCCGATTTCGCCGCTTGCCCCGGCCGGCACCGTCAATGACCCGCAGTTCGGGACCGTGGATCGCCTGATCAGCGAGCAAGGTCGGAACGGGCACAACACGCAGTTTAGCCAGGAACTTCGCATCCAGTCGAGCTTCGACGGGCCGTTTAACTTCAACGCCGGCGGCATCTATGTGAAGTACAAGCAGCACGACATCACCTACGTGAACACGACGGCGCTCTCGGCTGCCGCAAGAGTCGTCAACCCCGGCATCTATGTCGATCCGCTGCGCGACCCCGACTACACCGGCCACCAGTACTATATCGCTCTGACGGACTATGAGCTGGAGTCCAAAGCCGCGTTCGGCGAAGCCTATTGGAGCCCGACCGACACGCTGCGGGCCACTTTGGGCCTGCGCTATACGAGCGACTCCAAGAAGCAGGTCGGCTCACAGAGCACCCTCTTCACCGCGGGTCGCGGTCCGGTCTTCACTCCCGTCCAAGAGGTCGAATTCAACGAGGTCACCGGCAAGTTCAACCTCGACTGGTCGCCCGTCCTGAGCTTCACCGACAAGACCCTGATCTATGGGTCGTATTCGCGGGGCTATAAGGGCGGCGGCTTCAACGGCGCCCGCGCCACCGATCTGGGCCTCTCGGCGAGCTATCAGCCCGAGTTCGTGAACGCCTTCGAAGTGGGCACCAAGAACGTCTTCATGGATGGGCAGTTGCTGCTCAACCTCACGGGCTTCTACTACAAGTATAAGGGCTACCAGATCGCGCGTCCGGTGAACCGGGTGGCTTACAACGAGAACATCGACGCGACGATCAAGGGCGTAGAACTGGAAAGCATCTGGCAGCCGTTCGGCGGTCTGCGCTTGAACGCCAACATCGGCTATCTCGACACCCGCATCGACAGCGGCGTCGTGGTCGACAGCTTCGACCGCACCCAAGGCAACACCGCCTATGTCTACGGCAACTCTACCCAAGGCGGCTGCATCTACAATGCTCAAGGCATCGCCAGCCTGCTGGCCCTGCCCGCAGGACCGGCGGCGCTCAACGCGTTGGGCTGCGGTGGTCCTGCGGCTCTGCGCACCCGCCTAACCACCGCCGGCGTACCCACGGCGACGGTCGACAGCGTCGTCTCGCAGGTCTTCACCTACGGAGCCGACGTCAACCGGTTCTCGAATGGGAATGGCGAGGGGGTGTTCCAGAACCTCAAGGGCAACCAACTTCCGAACGCGCCGCATTGGACCGTCGCGCTCGGCGCCCAGTACAAGTGGGACCTTCCGTCCGGTTGGAACGCCACGGTGCGCGGCGACTACTATCGCCAATCGAAGTCGCAAGCCCGCTTCAACAACGCGGACTTCGATGGTCTTCGCAGCTGGGAAAACCTCAACGCCTCGCTGATCTTCGCCAAGCCGGAACTGGACCTGACCGTGCAGGTCTACGTCAAGAACGCGCTCGGGAAGGACACCATCGTCGGCTATGAGATCGGCGACGAAAACCTTGGCTCCGCCCGCACCTTGAGCCTGCTTGATCCCCGCCTCTACGGGATCTCGGTCACCAAGAACTTCTAGTTCGCGTCAGCGCCCGACCGACCAGGTCGGGCGCTTTTTCTTTTGCGCCCCAGTTGGCGTGCACAGTCTCCCAAGGAGTTGGAATTTGGCCGTTCTGAATGAAGAACAGAGCATGCTCCGCGACGCGGCGAAAAGCTGGGTGCAGGACAAGAGCCCGGTCACCGCCTTCCGCAAGATGCGGGATTCGGGCGCCGAGCTCGGCTATGACACCGCCGCCTGGAACGAGATGGCGGAAATGGGCTGGGCCGGCGTGGTCGTGCCGGAAGACTTCGGTGGCTCGCAATTCGGCTACCTCTCCATCGGCCTGATCCTCGAGGAGCTGGGCCGCACGCTCACCGCCTCCCCGCTGACCGCCTCGGCCGTGGGCGCTGCTTCGGCGCTCGCGCTGGGCGGCAGCGACGCTCAGAAGAACGAGTGGCTGCCGAAGATTGCCGCCGGTGAAGTTGTCGGCGCTCTCGCCGTCGACGAAGGCGCGCACCACGCGCCGGAAAAGGTCGCCCTGAAGGCCGAAAAGTCCGGCTCGGGCTACAAGCTGACCGGCGCCAAGACCTACGTGATCGAAGGCTACGGCGCGGGCCTGCTGGTGGTCTCCGCCCGCACCTCGGGCGCTCCAGGCGACAAGGACGGCGTCAGCCTGTTCCTGGTGCCGGGCGACGCCCAGGGCCTCGTCAAGACCCGCCTGGCCCTGGCCGACAGCCGCGGCGCCGCGAACATCAAGTTCGACGGCGTGGAAGTGGGCGCCGAGGCCCTGCTGGGCGAAGAAGGCAAGGGCTGGGACGTCCTGGAGAAGACCCTCGACCGCGCCCGCGCGGCGATCAGCGCCGAAATGCTCGGCGCCGCCGTCCAGGCCTTCGAGACCACCCTCGACTACCTCAAGGTCCGCGTTCAGTTCGGCCAGGTGATCGGCTCCTTCCAGGCCCTGCAGCACCGCGCGGCCAAGATGTTCACCGACCTGGAACTGGCCCGCTCGGTGGTGGAAGCCGCCCTGCAGGCGATCGACGCCGACAGCCCGGACGTCCCGGAACTGGTCAGCCTCGCCAAGGCCAAGATGGGCGACACCTTCCACCTGGTGTCGAACGAAATGGTCCAGATGCACGGCGGCATCGGCATGACCGACGCCCACGACGCGGGCTTCTACCTGAAGCGCGCCCGGGCCTGCGAAGCCACCTTCGGCTCGCAGTCCTATCATCGCGACCGCTACGCGAAGATCCAAGGCTACTGACTAAGTGCGGCCGGCGGCGCTGCTCAGCGCCGCCGGCCCGCTACCTGCAACTCCGCCGCGCCTATGCCGGGGATCTAGTTTCTCTCCGCCCTCGTCGTGCAGTCGCCGCCGAGGGTCTCGTGCTTTCGGAAGGCCAAAATGCCCTCGTCACAGTTCCCGACCCCGATGTCCGACGAGACGCCGCGATGACCATGCATGTTGATGAAGAGATCGAGGACGCCGAGTTGGTGGCCGCCGATGACGACTTGGTCGCCCGCGAGGCGGCCTATGAAAAGTTCATCTGGGACAATCTGAGGCGCAACTACGTGGGCAACTTCGCTCACGGCATGCTCGGCATGACGGGGTTCCGTCTGATCAACGCGCCGACCTTCCTGCCCGCCTATCTCCATCAGGTCTCCGGCTCGAACTCGATCGTCGGCCTGGCGCTCGCCCTGCAGCAGGTCGGCAACATCATCTCGCCGATCTTCGCCAGCACCCAGATCGAGCATCGCTCTCGGGTGATGCCTGCGGCGATGTGGTTTGGAGGGCTCGGCCGCCTGGCGATCCTCGGCATGGCTCTGGTCGGCTGGTTCATGAAGGGCGAACCCCTGGTGATCGCCCTGCTGGTCTTCATCTTCCTGTTCGGCGTGTTCATGGGCGCCCAGCGTGTGGCCTTCTCGATCTTGATTTCGAAAGTCATCCCGATCAGCCGGCGCGGCCGATTGCAGGCCTGGCGCAACGCGACCGGTGGATTGATCGCAGCGGTGATGGCTTATCTTGCGGGAAAGTACCTCATCGGCACCAACGCCTTCGGTAACGGCTATTCCACAACCTTCGTGCTGGCTTTCGTCCTGACCAGCGCGGGCCTTTGGGTCTTGCAGCTTCTGCTCCGCGAACCGGATCCGCCAACGATCCGGAGTCAGGCGAAATTTCTAGACCGCCTGAAAGACAGCCCTCGCCTCATCGCTGAGGATCCTGCGTTCGGCGTCTTCATGATCGTACAGATGCTGGCCACATCGGCGCGCGTCGCCGCGCCGTTCTACATTCTTTTTGCCGGTCAGCAGGTGAACCTCGATGGCGCAATGCTGGGCCTTCTGACGCTGGCCTTCCTGGGCGCCGACACGATCTCCAACCTGGTCTGGGGTTACCTGGGCGATCGCTCTGGATACAGATTGGTCCTGCTGTTCACGATCCTGCTCTGGATCGCCTCGACAGCGCTACTGATGACCGTGCCCACCCTGCCTGCGATCCTACTCGCCTTTGCGGGACTGGGCGCCGCACAGGCCGGCTACATGATGGCGGCGATGACGATGGTGCTGGAATTCGGCGACCGTGACGACTTGCCGATGCGGATCGGTCTCTCCACCACGGCGGAGGGCATAACAGCGACCCTTGGCCCGCTGGTCGGCGGCGCCCTGGCCGATGCGTTCGGCTACGACTTTGTCTTCGGCGCCTCGATCGGTCTTCTGGTGGCCGCCTTCCTGGCCCTGATGACCATCAAGGATCCGCGTCGCCGCAAGACCGCTGTCGTCGATTGATGACGCTTCGCCATCGACCGCCTCTAGGGCTTGGCTCTTCGAAGCTTAGCGAAGGCGCGGTCCGTGCTCATGAACCTGGCCAGCATCGCCCCAGCGAGCTTGGCCGGTTCGATGGGTCGATGTCCCGAGGACGTCATGGCTTCGCCATAGGCGACGAGATCGCGATGAACGCTGGCCGGTAGCTCGAGGTTGAGCTTCACAGGCGTATCGTCCTCAAGCGAGGACAGCTTCAGCTTTTCAGTCATGGCAAGGGGCTCTCATAGGGCTCGAGGATAAGATCGCGGGTGACGATAACGCGGACCGGCGCGCCTGGCCGCACAGTCAAGGTCGGCGCAAGATCGAGCCCCTTCCCGACGGTCTGGCGACCCACGTCGTTGAAGGTGTCGCTGGCGCCGCGCCGAAAGGCGCGGATCACCGCGTGGTCGTCGTCATCGGCGCCAAGCTCCGCGCCAACCCCGAGCACGGTGGAGAGGGCCGCCATAGCGAAGAGGTGGGACCAGTGCCTGTCCACCCTGTCCTCCAGGCCCGAGTAGCCCGCCGGATCGGCGCCTGGGAGATCGTCGAGCTGGAGGGAGCGGCCATTGGGGAGGATCAGGCGCGTCCAGGCGAGCAAGACCCGCCGCTGGCCATTGGCGATCCGGCTGTCATAGCGTCCTACGACCTTTGCGCCCTGCGGGATCAGCAGGTGGCGGCCGCTCGGCGTGTCATAGACGTTCTGAGTGATCTGACCGATCACTTGCCCGGGCAAGTCGGACCGGACGCCGGTGACCAGCGCCGCGGGGATCACTGCGCCCGTCTGCACGACGAACGGGGACGCCGGGGAGCGAAGGCGCTCGGGGCTGGTGCTGCGATCTTCGCTCCGCTGGGGCGTCCCCGGCGGAGGCGCCTCGGCCGCCCTCGAGCTTGGCGCCATCGCCGCCACAGTCGCGTGGCGAACCTGTGCGCCGGCCACAAAGAGGCCGCTGCCTCGCGCGGCGGCTTGATCGGACGTTGACCTTGGCCCGGCCGCCGGCGGGGGCGGCAGCGCCTCCGGGAGCGTCGAGACCGCCCCTTCGCCGATGGGCGGCGGCGAAACGCCGGCGGCGAGCAGCGGCCGTCCAAGATCGCCGGGCAGAGGCGGCCCCAACCGCGTGCGATAGTCGACCGGTAGGGCGCGAACCTTCTCAGGCGGTTGGCCACCGACATTGTAGACCGGCGCCACCTCGCGGGGGGCGCGTGAGGTCGTCAGGGCGTAGGCGAGCGCCCCGACGACGGCGATGGCCCCTGCCGCGATCATGACAATCACAGCACGGCGCGACAGTCGCATAACCGTCGGACGCCGGGCGCGAAGTCGCAGGGGTTCGGGCGCCTTGGTCTCCCGCGGGGTCATCGCCGCCCTCCCCCGTCTCGGACAATGCGGACGCGTTGGGGGCGACGGCTATCGCCTAGGCGGAGTTCGGCGGCCTCGAACAGCCGTTCGACGATGATCCGGCGTCCTTGCACGCGGTAGTTCACCAGTTCGTCCGACTTTCCGGGACCGATCACGAACAGCGGCGGCATCTCGCCCTGGGTCACGCTGGGCGGAAACTCGATGAAGGTCCGACGACCATCGTCGAAGACCCTCAAGGGCTTCCACGGCGCGCGCCCGGTCAGGCGATACCCGAAGAAATACTCTGGAGCCGGCGCGGGCGGCGTAATGGCAGGCTGGCGGACCTGGACAACGGCGGCGGCGGCCTTGGCCTCGTCGGCGGGATACCGCCAGGCGACGGCGGGCATGTAAACCTTGGTCGCGGACTGGAGCTCAAGGTGGTAGGTTCGCCGATTGGTATTGATGACCAGGTTGGTTCTCAGTCCTGCCCGCAGCGGCTTCACCAGGATATGCACCTTCCGGTCCGCACCCGAGCCGCTCTCGCTATCGCCGATGATCCAACGCACGGTGTCGCCCGCCGCCACCGGCCCGGTGGGCGCCAGATCTTCTCCCGGCTGAAGCACGATGTCGGTGATCTGCCCGGGCGCTGTGTAGACCTGATAGAGCGCGCCGTCCGAGTAGAGGTAGACCTGGGCGGCGTTCACATAGCTCGTGGGGCGCGGTTCGATCCGGGCCTTCGCATTGGCGCGCGAAACGGCGCCGAGCGGCCCGGATCCTGCCGGTATATTGTTAGCCGGCGGCCGCGCAGCCGGCTCTGCGGGCATCTCCCCGCCCGCCTTCAAGGGCTCCGGCGCGGCCGACGCGGCCGCAAGAACCAGGGAGACAACCGCCGCGATGAGAGGGCCCATCACGCGATCTCCTTCGACCAGTCGAGCGCATGTACAAACAGCCCGAGCGGGTTCTTGCGCAGTTGTTCGAGGCTGCGCGGAGGCTGCACGACCAAGGTCGCGATCGCCGACCAGCGCTCCGTGCGTGCGAGCGCGCCGTCCTCGTAGGTTCGCTCACTCCAGGTGATGCGGAAGCTCGTCGGCGAGGCGCGGATCACACTGGAGACGTCGACCGCGACCTGCACTCTGCCGACCTTCGCGAACGGATCATCGGCGCGCGCATAGTCGCTGAGCGCCAAGGCCCCGCGATCGGTCGTGTAGTCATAGGCCCGCAGCCAGTTCTGGCGGACGACGACAGGGTCGGCCGGGATGGAGCGGACCTCCTCGATGAACCGGGCCAAGTGCCAGGCGATCTGCGGGTCGGTGGGGCGATAGTCCGCCACGGCGGGCGACACGGCCTCGGCCGCGCCGTGCCGGTCGACCTCCACGACCCACGGGACGACGGCGCCGCGAGCACCTTGCCAGACGAGGGCCGCGGCCAAGCCGACTGAAAGCGCCCAGCTGGCGAAGGCCATGAGCCGCCAGTTGCGGGCCTGGACACGCGAAGAGCCAATACGATCGTCCCAGACCTGCTGAGCCCGTTGATAGGGGGTCTCCGCGACAGGGGTTTGGCCGTAGCGACCGCTCGCGCGACGGAAATGACTCACGATCGATCCTCCCCAAGGCTGACGGATGCGCCGCCACCGCCGTGGTCCCCGCCACGGACGGCATGGAGCGCGCTGGATGCCGCGTGGGCCGCCGCTTGACGGTGCTGGAGGCGCGTGGCCCACGCCGGCGCCTCCCCTTCGCCCTTGGGCGTCGAGCCGGACGTCCCCTGCGAACCTGACGGTCCGGCGTTCGGGGGGCCGCTGGACCGCCGTGCGCCGAGCGCGGCGACCGATCCCAGGATCGCCCGACCACCCATGGCGCCGGCGATCGCCAGACCACTCGCGGCAAGGCCGGCGCCGACTGCGGAGCCGGCCCCGAGCTGCGGTCCGCCCGAGACCAGGCCGCCGGCGATCGACGGGCCGAAGATGCCGAGGCCAAGCAGGCAGAGCGCGGCGAGCGCCAGCGAAAGAACCTCTTCCAAGGATGGCGCGACCCCGCCGAACTCCTGGATGAACTCATCGAAGAGAGTCGAGCCGATACCGACGATCACAGCCAGGACCAGCACCTTCACGCCGGACGCCATCACGTTGCCAAGCACGCGCTCCGCAAGGAAGGCCGTGCGCCCGAACAGGCCGAAGGGCACCAGAACGAAACCCGCCAGGGTGGTGAGTTTGAATTCGATGAGGGTCACGAAGAGTTGGACCGCCAAGACGAAGAAGGCGACGATGACCACCAGCCAGGCGAGCATCAGAACCACGATGTGCGGCAGGTTTTCGAACACCTCGGGAAAGCCGGACATCTGCTGCGCCGCCTCGAGTATGGGGTTGCCGGCGTCGATGCCGGCCTGTCCCAGGCGGCCCGGCCGCAGGAATTCGGCTGGCGACATGGCGCCCCCCGCCGCCTTCAGGCCCAGGCCGGAGAACGATTCAAAGACGATCCGCGCGAGGCCGTTGAAGTTCGAGAGCAAGAAGGCGAAGAACCCCACATAGAGGGTCTTCTTGATCAGCCGGGCGAGTACCTCTTCGCCGCTCGACCAGGTCCAGAAGAGCGCCGCGAGGGTGACGTCGATCACCACCAGGGTCGAGGCGAGATAAGCCACCTCCCCGGCCAGCAAGCCGAAGCCGGAATCGATGTAGCGGCTGAAGACATTGAGGAAGCGATCGGCGACCCCCGGGTTCATGGCCGCACGCTCGGCGCGCCGGTCAGGAGCCGCTGGTTGCGCTCGTCCTGGGCCAGGCGACACCGCCGATCCTCGTAGACCTTCGGGCCTAAATCCCTGCACCGGCGCAGCTCTTGGGCCAAGTCCAGCTGGGACATGTCGCGAACGCCATCGGCTGCGGGTTGGCAGCCGAGGAGACCGGCGATGGCGAGGGCCGTGAGGACAAACCTGACGGATCTCACCGGAACATCTCCACAGCCTGCGGCTGGTACCCCGCGCCTCGATCCATGAAGCGGCGGAACTGCTCCTGGGCTTGGGCGCGAGCGGCGGATCGTTCGGCCTGCTCAAGGGCGGCGGCGCGCCCCTGAGCGGCGATCAGCGCCGTGAGGTCGGTCAACTGCTGCGACTGCAGGGCAAGCAACTGGTTGCCGGCCTGCGCGGCCTGCACCACACCGCTCGCGCCCTGGCTGGCGCTGAGCAGCGCCTCGGTTTCCGCCTGGACCGCCGGCATGCCGGAGACGACCCCGGCCTGCACCTTGAGCGCGTCGCGGAACGCCGCCGCCGAATTCGCCCAGCGCTGCCGCGCGGCGCCGACGAGGGCTACGTCCGACGCCAGCCGATCCAGGGCGTAGTCTCGCGACAACGCCTGCTCGATGGCGCGCACATCGTAGGCGATCTGCTGAGCTTCTCGCATCAAACCGCTGATCCGAGATAGATTTTCCCGGATCGTCTGCAGTGAGGAATATGGCAGCTGAGCCAGATTGCGAGCCTGGTTCGCCAGGCTGAGCGCCTGGTTCTGCAGGCTACGAATCTGGTTGTTGATCTGCTCCAGCGCACGGGCCGCCTGCAGGACATTGGAGGCGTAGTTGGTCGGGTCGTACACGGCCAGTTGGGCGCGCGCTGGCGCGGCGATCCAGGCACCGAGCATCGCGCATGCAATGGCGCGCCGTGTCAGGGGGACTGTCATGGGATTTGCTCCGGATGTGACGCAGAGGACGGGGTTCTCACGAGGTCGGCGGCCCAGCCTAGATTGCGGTGGGACAGCCACGCCGCCGCGAAGCCGGCCGGACCGTGACGGTCGAGGAGGTCATTGATCGCCCCCTGGTCCGCCTTGGCTGATGTGGCGCAGAACGCCAGGGCGACCTCGCCGAGATCGAGGTCGAAGAGCCGGTTGCCCCTTCGCGACTGGCAGTAGTAGTCGCGCCGTGGCGTCGCCTCGCTGAGGATCTCGATCTGTCGATCGTTCAGTCCGAACCGGGCGTAGGCCGCGGCGATCTGCGGTTCCAGCGCCCGATCGTTGGGCAGGAAGATTCGGGTCGGGCAGCTCTCGACGATCGCCGGGGCGATGGGGCTGCGCTCGATGTCCGCCAGGGACTGGGTGGCGAAAACCACGGCGGCGTTCTTCTTGCGCAAGGTCTTGAGCCACTCGCGCAGCTGGGCGCCGAAGACCACATCGTCGAGGGCGAGCCAGCCTTCATCGACCATGACCAGGGTCGGCCGGCCATCGAGGCGCGAGGCGATCCGGTGGAAGAGGTAGCTCAAGGTGGCGGGCGCCGCGGCGCTGCCCACGAGTCCCTCGGTCTCGAACACCGCCACGGCGGCGTCGCTCAGCCCCTCCCCCTCGCCATCGAGCAGTCGCCCCCAGGGACCGGCGAGGGTGTAGGGGGCGAGCGCCTGCTTGAGCGCGGTGGACTGCAGCAAGGCCGAGAGGCCGCTGAGCGTGCGTTCACACACCGGTGCGGAAGCAAGATTGGCCAAGGCCGACCAGACGAGCGCCTTGGCCTCGGGCCCAAGCGCCACCCCTTCCCGGGCGAGCAACCCCGCCAGCCAATCGACCGCCCATGCCCGTTCGCCAGGATCGTCGACACGGGCCAGAGGCTGAAGGCTCAAGGCGCCCGTCGTGGCGCCGCCAATCGCGGCGCCCAGATCGTGGGCTTCGCCGCCCATGCCCAGGGCGGCGGCGCGGATCGAGGCCCCGAAGTCGAAGGCGACGATCTGAGCGTCAGGGTAGCGACGGAACTGCAGGGCGGTGAGCGCCAGGAAGACGCTTTTCCCCGCCCCCGTCGGGCCGATCAGCAGGGTGTGGCCGACGTCGTCGACATGGGGCGAGAAGCGAAAAGGGGTGGCCCCCTCGGTGCGCGCCAACAGGAGTGGCGGACCATCTAGGTGAGTGTTGCGCGACGGACCCGACCAGAGGGCCGAGATCGGGATCATGTGGGCGAGGTTGAGGGTGGAGATCGGGGGCTGGCGGACATTGGCGTAGGCATGTCCGGGCAGGCTCCCCAGCCATGCCTCCACCGCGTTGACGCTTTCGAGCGCGCAGGTGAAGTCGCGGGCCTGCAGCACCTTCTCCACCTGGCGCAGGCGCGCGTCGGCCACGGCGGGGTCATGATCCCAGACGCAGACGCTGGCGGTGACATAGGCATGGCCGACGTGGTCGGCGCCCAGGTCCTGGAGGGCGGCGTCGGCGTCCTGCGCCTTGTTCTCGGCGTCGCTGTCCACGAGGCTCGACGCTTCGTTGGTGAGCACCTCCTTGAGGATCGCCACTACCGATTTGCGCTTGGCGAACCACTGCCGGCGAATGCGGCCAAGGACGCGGGCCGCGTCGGTCTTGTCCAGGCAGATGGCACGGGTCGACCAGCGGTAGGAGAACGCCAGTCGGTTGAGATCGTCGAGAAGGCCGGGCCAGGTGGCGGTCGGAAAGCCGCTGATGGTGAGCATGCGCAGGTGAGCTTCACCCAGCCGGGGCGCCATGCCGCCGACCAGCGGCTGGTCGGCCAGCAGCACATCAAGGTGCATGGGCGTGTCCGGAGGCGCGACGGCGTGGCGGTTTGTGGAGATCGTGGCGTGAAGATAGGTCAGGGTCTCGCGATCGGAGAGCCAGACCGCCTCGGGCATGAAGCCTTCGAGCTGCGCCAGGATGCGATCGGTGACGTCGCAGAAGTCCCGCAAGGCGCCCGCCCAGTCCGCCCCACCTTGGCTACGGCCCTCATAGAGCCAGTTCGCCACGCGCGCGGACTGCTCGGCAGGGGGAATGAAGGCGAAGGTCAAGAAATAGGCGCTCTCGAAGTGGGCGCCGTGCGCCTCGAACTGGGCGCGACGTTCCTCGTCCACCAGAGCCGAAACCGCGTCCGGGAAGCTGCTGGGCGGATAGTCGTCAGCGGGGTTTCGCTGGGCCTCCACGAACAGCGCCCAACCCGACCCGAGGCGTCGCAGCGCTGCGTTCACCCGGCTAGCGGCGGCCATGAGTTCGGCCCCCGTCGCAGAGTCCAGATCAGGACCGCGGAACCGCGCTGTGCGCTGGAAGGCGCCGTCCTTATTGAGGACGATCCCCGGCGCAATGAGGCCCGCCCAGGGCAGGAAGTCCGCAAGCATGGCCCCGCGGCGGCGGTATTCTCGAAGGTCGATCATCACAGCCCCATGTGCGCGGGCAGGCGCAGGTGTCTGCGTCCCACCTCGACGAAGTGCGGATCACGCCGCCCTGCCCAGACCGCCAGACCATGCCCGACCACCCAGACCAGCAGACCAACCGCCCAAAGGCGCAGGCCCAGTCCAAGCGCCGCGGCCAGGGTGCCGTTGGCGATGGCGAGGGTTCGTGGCGCGCCCGCCAGCAGGATCGGCTCGATGAGCGCGCGCCGCACCGGTGCAGCGAAGCCTTGGGGGGTGTCGCTCATCATCAGATCAGCAGCCCGCCGCCGAAGGCGAAGAAGGACAGGAAGAAGCTGGAGGCCGCGAAGGCGATCGAGAGGCCGAACACGATCTGGATCAGCCGCCGAAAGCCTCCGGAGGTGTCGCCGAAGGCCAGGGTCAGGCCAGTGACGATGATGATGATCACCGCGATGATCTTGGCCACCGGCCCTTCGATCGATTGCAGGATCTTCTCCAGAGGCGCTTCCCAGGGCATGGAAGACCCTGCGGCCCAGGCCGGGGCGGCATACAGGAGGCCCGCGGCGGTCAGGCCAGCGTGGCCAAGGCGGTCAAGCATCGTGCCGCAGAGCAGGTTGGTGCGCGTTGCAGTCATGGAAGATCTCCTGAAGGGGTGAGGAGGTATTCGCCGTGGCCATCGAGGCCGCGGACTTCGGCGAGTTCGATCAATCGGCGCGCCGCACCGCGACCGCTCAGCACGGCGATAACCTCGATGGTCTCGGCGATCAGCGCTCGGGGGGCGACGGCCACGGCTTCCTGGCACAGCTGTTCCAGCCGCCTCAGGGCGCCAAGGGCCGAGCCCGCGTGAATGGTGCCGATGCCGCCGGGGTGGCCTGTGCCCCAGGCCTTGAGAAGGTCCAGGGCTTCGGCGCCGCGCACCTCCCCGACGGGAATCCGATCGGGGCGGAGACGCAAAGCGGACCGGACAAGGTCGGTCAGGGAGGCGACGCCGTCCTTGGTGCGCAAGGCGACCAAGTTCTCTGCGGCGCACTGCAGCTCGCGGGTGTCCTCGATCAGCACGACGCGGTCGCCGGTTCTGGCGACTTCGGCGAGCAAGGCGTTGGCGAGCGTGGTCTTTCCCGTCGATGTGCCGCCGGCGATCAGGATGTTGCGACGCTCGCGCACGGCCGCGGCGAGCTTGCCGGCGGAGGTCTGCGACATCACGCCGGCGGCGGCGTAGGCGTCTAGGGTGAACACAGCCACGGCCGGCTTGCGGATCGAGAAGGCCGGCCCGGCCACGACCGGCGGCAGGAGGCCTTCGAAGCGTTCACCGGTCTCAGGGAGCTCGGCCGAGAGCCGAGGCGTCGCAGCATGGACCTCGGCGCCCACATGGTGGGCGACGAGGCGAATGATCCGCTCGCCGTCGGCGGGGGCGAGCGCCTGTCCCGTATCGCTGAGCCCTCGGCCAAGATGGTCGAGCCAGAGCCGGCCGTCGGGATTGAGCATGATCTCGGCGACCGCGGGATCTTCGAGCCAGCCCGCGATCTGCGATCCAAGCGCGGTCCGCAGCATCTGAGTGCTGCGGAGGAAGGCCAGATTGGATTGGGGGTGCTGAACCACCGACGCCTCCGAGGCCCACCGGAGCGGCGAGCGACGGATGAGCCTTGAGAGCTGATCGGCAGGGCTTCAATGCGCGGTTGGGCATCGTAGCGCGTTGTCGCACAATCACTTGCGACCGACGTTTCAGCCCCTTCGGCGGCTAGTCTCCAGCCAAGCCGCAAGGCTCCCAACCAGCTGGCGCCGCGGCAGGCTGCGAGATCAGCACGCCCCCCAGAAACGCCTCCACGCCTTGAGCGAGCACGGCCTCGACATCGTGTTCCGGGGCGCCGGCCGGGACGAAGGTCTCGCGCCAGATCAGCAGGGTGATCAGCGGGGCGATGGCCTGCAGGGCGAAGGCGTGCGGATCGCCCTGGCGCACCTCCCCTTCGGCCTGCGCCCTGATAATCGCGGCCGTGATCACCTCAAGGATTGGGCCAAGCAGCTCCCGATACCAGATGCGGCTGAGTTCAGGAAAATTATGCGCCTCGGCGATGACCATCTTCAGCACGCCGCCCAAGGCGCTGTTGACGGCGATCTCCGCCATCGGACGGACCACGCCTCTCAGCAGCACGGCGAGCGAAGATGTCGGCGCGATGCTGCGGGCCCGCAGCGCCTCCACGTGCGGCGCCATTGTCTTGACGACCACCGCCTGGAACATCGCTTCCTTGCTGTCGAAATGCCGATAGACCGAACCGCGTGATCGGAGGCCAACCCTCTGTGCGACGTCGGCGATTCGGGTCGCGGCGAAGCCCTTAGCCGCGAATTCCGCCGCGGCCGCCGCGAAGAGCTCGTTGGGCCGGTGTGGCTTTGTGCGTCTCGGCCGTCGGACGGCGCGCACCTCGTTCAAGCTGGAACTCCAAAATCGCGGAAGGACTCGCCAGATGTCGAAGGCGCAGGAGGCGTTGGCTTCCCGCGCCCCGTCGCAAGGCGAAACGATCCGATGACCGCCGCGGCGAGGCAGATCCTCAGCCGCGGCTCGAGCGCGATCTAGCGTCGAGGAACGCTAGGGGCTCGCAGACTAGGCGCGGGCCGGAATGATGACCTGCATCGACTCATACCCCTTCACGAACGACGAGTAGGTTCGCACGGGCTCGGACACGACCTTGATCTCTGGGAAGCGCTTGAGAATCTCTTCCCAGATCACCCGCAGCTGCAGTTCAGCCAACCGATTGCCGACGCAACGGTGGATCCCGAAGCCGAAGGAGAGGTGGTTCCGAGGCCGCTCACGATCGATGATGTAGGCGTTCGGGTTCTCGATGACCTCTTCGTCACGGTTGCCCGAGACGTACCACATGACCACCTTATCGCCCTTCTTAATGGTTTTGCCGCCGAGCTCGAAGTCCTCGAGCGCCGTCCGGCGCATGTGGGCCAAGGGTGTCTGCCAGCGGATGGTCTCCGACACCATCGAGGGGATCAGGGACGGGTTGTCGCGCAGCTTCTGGTACTGGTCGGGGTTTTGGTTCAAGGCCAGGACCGACCCGCTGATGGTGTTGCGCGTGGTGTCGTTGCCGCCAACAGTAAGCAGGACGATGTTCCCGAAATACTCCCGCGGCTCCATGTCCCGCGTGTCGGGGCCATGGGCGAGCATGGAGATCAGGTCGCCGGCCGGCGGGGCGTTGACCCGCTGGTTCCACAGCTCGGTGAAGTACGCGTGGTACTCCATGAAGATCTGCGCCTTCTGCTCGATGGTGTCGATCAGGGGGCTCTTTCCCGGGATCGCGGTCGCGACGTCCGACCAATAGGTCAGCTTGCGACGGTCCTCCTGGGGCATGTCGAACAGGGTGGCGAGGGTCATCGCCGTCAGTTCCATCGAGACCTTGTCGACCCAGTCGAACTCCACGCCGATCGGCAGTTCGTCCAGGATCTTGGCGGCGCGTTTGCGGATCAGCGGCTCGAGAATCTGCAGGTTCATGGGCGAGACGGCCGGACTGACCGTCTTGCGCTGCACGTCGTGCTTGGGCGGGTCCATGGCGATGAACATCGGCAGCGGACCGAGCGCGTTGCTGTCTTGGCTGGCGATGCCGATGCCGCCCTCCGAGGAAAACACCTGATGGTTCGTGTCGACCGTCATGATGTCGTTATACTTGGTGATCGACCAGTACGGGCCGTACTCGCTGTCGGGCGTATAATGCACGGGGTCCTCCTTGCGGAGGCGCTCAAGAACCGGCCAGTGAGAGTCGGTCCGAAAGAGCGTCGGATCTCCCGGATGCAGCGCCTCGAGAGGCGTGGAATAGGCGTGATCACGCGCCTCCTTGGCCCGCGCCGCTTGGCTCAGATCAACATTACCGTCGCTCATCTTTGTCTCCCTTCCCGGTTGGCCCGGCCCCCAAGGATGCTCGCGCGCGCGAGCGCGTCTTTCAGCGCCCTCACGGGTCGCGTCAAGGAACACCATGCGCAGGATGAATATACGGGTCAATATTCGAATCGTGTTCGAACTTCGAACATTGTTCGAAGCGTCGCCACATTAAGACAAGCGCCGGACCTGAGCATGAATAATCGAGATCGACGCACTCCAGGGTGAGCACGGTTGCTTCTGCAGCATCGACGATGAGCGCGCAAGTACACGCGAGCGCAGCTTGATGAGCTGCGCGAGAACCATCTTTTCAAGACCGCCGCCGCAACTGCGACCAGGCGGACCGGTGGCCGATCAGCTGATCGGCTCTCCCCGGCGGAAGGCTTCCATCCGCGGTTGATGGAAGGCGTTCGTCACGTCACTGCGTGGCGTCAGATTCGCGAAGCGGTAGATCTCAGCGATCAGCTCCTGCCAGGCGCTCTCCAGATCCGACGTCCAGTCGGACCCGAGGCCGACCCGAACCGCGTCGCGCACCACGTCGAAGAAGGTGACGAACACTTCCCGGGGCACGTCGTACCCCTCATGGGTCACCATTTCCGTGCCGATCATATGGTCGGCGTAGCGTCGCTCGCCGACGAAATCCAAAATGGCGCCGAAGGTCCGCGAGAGCATCTCGCCCTTGATGGCGTCGTTGGTGTCGCGCCAGAAGTAGGGTTTCATCTCCGGTTGCAGCTCGAACAAGCGCTCATAGACCAGCGCCGTCGGGTCCTCGCAAAGTTCCGCGAGGCGTTCGAGACTGTGTTCGATCTCCGCTGCACGCGGAAAGGCCGGACCGGTGGACATCAGAAAATCCCCTCGCGAAGCTGCGTCGCTATAGATGTGTTCGATCGGCGGAAAGCGGCCATCGCCGAACTCGAGCGGGCGCGAACGATAAGGTTGAAGGTCACGGCGAGGGCGCCCTGACGATGGGCGGCGTCACCCCGCCTCGCCCCTCGGCGATCCCTGTCGCCTGCAACTGCAGCGTCATTCGGACCTCCCAATGTCCGGACATGGCTAGCCTCACCGGGCCTTGTCGAAAGCCTATGCAGGATTTGAACATCTCGAAATCCACGATATGGGAAATCACAATATAGCTGCAGGTTATGGTTCGAGATGACACGCGCCCCCCCCTCGGCCGCCAGCGGCGAGCCCACCCCAGACCTGCAACCGGCGATGGCGCAGCGCCTTCGGCGCATAAATCTCGACCTGCTGCCCGTCCTCCACACCCTGCTCCATACCCGAAGCGTCACCGCGAGCGCCCGGGCGCTGGGGGTCACCCAGCCTGCGGTGAGCAAAGCCTTGCGTCAGTTGCGCGAGGTTTTTGACGACGATCTGATCCTCTCGCGTGGAAGCGAGGCTCGGCTCTCGGAACGGGGGCGGTCCCTCGTGAGGCCGCTCGCCGCGCTGCTCGGCGACCTGGACCTGCTCCTGGAGCCGCCTCGGCCGTTCGATCCGCAAACCGAGCACCTGCGGATCGTCTTCAAGACCGCGGACTATGTCAGCGTGCTCCTGGCGCCGAAGCTGGCCAAGATCTGCGCAGCCGAGGCGCCGCACGTGGAGTTGTTGTTCCTCGAACCCGCGGGCGCAGGGTTCGACAACCCCGATCAGGTAGACTTTTCCATCGTGCCGCGCCCGGTCGGTCAAACCTTCGGCAAGCGCATCGAGCACATGGCGCTCTGGAGCGACGACATGGCGTGCATCGCGTCAAGCCGTGACACCCGGTGGGGCGACGTCATCACCCCTGCGGAATTCCGTCTGGCGCGGCAGGTGGTCTACCAGGTCGGCGAACGGAGCGCCTTGGCGCGAGCCGGGCTCATCCAGCCCACCTCGGTGCTCGAAGTGGCCCCCGTCTGCGAGGTGCCGAACTTCCTGGTGATCGGCGCGATCGTCGAGGAGGCCGAATGCCTGGCCCTGGTGCCGCGGAAGCTCGCACAAGAACTCAAGCGCTCACGCGATATCCGCATTCTTGAGATCGACTTCCCGAACCGGCGACTGGACATCGACGCCTTCTGGACGACGCAGGCCGGCGCCAAACGCGGGCATGCCTGGTTCCGCACCCTGCTCGCGCGGGTTGCCCAGCAGATGGCCGGGGTCGCCGACTAGCGGCCAGCGAGCATTTCGAATGTGAACAGCAAGAAGGCTATGGCCGAACAGGATTCGAAGCGCCCAAACTCTCGCTTCGCAGCGTCGGCGGCGATCGCGATGCGCTGGTGGAGAAGAGCCATGAGTGAGCCGCGTGGGGGGTGGGTTTCGACCCTGGACTGGGGTGTGAAACAGACCTTCCGCAGCTATGTGCACGGCGTTGGCGGCGCCATTCTGGCGCGCGGCGGCGCGACCCGAAGCGGCGACGGCGGCTTCACCTTCCTGGCGGAGGAAGACTCGAGCCTGCGGCGCGACGCGGATGGGACGCTGGTGGGGCTCGGCCGCTTCCGAGGCGAAGTCACTTTCGAAGGACATGGCGGCATACTCGCCGTTCGGCTCGCCGATCCGATCATCGAGATCACCCCGGACGCCGCGGTGATGTCCGTCGCCGAAGACCTGGAACGTCGCCGCCGGATCGTGATCGCGCACCTCGACATTGGCGCGGCGGGCTGGGACGACGAGGGCCTGGTCAGCGTCCCCGCGATCCTGACTCTCGAAGGCAGCCAGCTGCTCGGCGACCATTATCCGATCCGCACCCCGCTCGATCCCCTGCGCCTGAGGGTCGAGGCCTAGGCTCCTTCGTCGCGATCGCGGGGAGCCGCTGAAGACGGCGCGTCCGGCGACAGACCGTCGACGAACCGCCCCCCCTTGGCCAAGCGGCGACCCAGGGCGACGACAAAGCCATCGTATCGCGATTGTCCCTTGGCGCGGGCCGCGGCCTGGGCCGATTCCGGCAGGGTCGGCGTGGTGGTCAGCCAGAAGCGGATGAAGAGGGCGAGCATCTCGATCACGATGGCGAGGTTCCGGTCGGCGCGCTCGGCCGTGCGGTTCTGGTGATCGAGACGGCGGATCAGGGCCGCGTCCGGTCGCTCGACGGCATCGGGCGCCAGGAAGGCCGAGATCGCCGCCTCGGCCACCAGCGACTTCGATTTCCGGTGCTCAAGGGCGAACCGTTCAAGGGCGCGCAGCAGGGTCGGCTCGAGATAGACCGAAAGGCGGGACTTGGCGCTCACAGGTCCACCCCGTCGTCGGGGTCCAGCGCGGCCTGCCGGGCGATTTGCCCGAACCCGGCCTGGAACGTACCGGCTCCGCCAAGGTCGTCCTCCTGATCGAGGTCGATGAACTCGAACTCGCCTTCGACCTGGGTCTCGGGAGCCTCCTGCGGAAGGTCAGGTTCGCGCCGCAAGCCGCCGTCATCGGCGAGCGGGCGCCGGGGTGGGCCGACGGGCGGGACCGCGCCGATTGGGGCGCGGCCCGACCAGTCGTCGGACCGTGGCGGCCCGGGCGTCGAGCCCGCTGCGGCGGCGATACGCGCCTGGAGCTCGCGGTCCCGGTAGTAGAGGATCTTGCGCGCCCGGATCGGCGGCGTCCCGGCCACCAGCACCAGTTCCTCCTCTGGCGGGAGTTGCATCACCTCGCCAGGCGTCAGCAGCGCTCGCGCGGTTTCCTGGCGCGAGACCATCAGGTGCCCCAGCCAAGGCGAGAGCCGGTGGCCGGCATAGTTCTTCATGGCGCGCAATTCGGTGGCGGTGCCGAGCGCGTCTGAGACGCGGCGCGCGGTCCGCTCGTCATTGGTGGCGAAGCATATGCGCACATGACAGTTGTCGAGGATGGCGTTGTTGGCGCCGTAGGCCTTCTCGATCTGATTGAGGGACTGGGCGATGAGCACGGCCTTGAGGCCATAGCCGGCCATGAAGGCCAAGGCGCTTTCGAAGAAGTCCAGACGCCCGAGGGCCGGAAACTCGTCGAGCATCAATAACAGCCGCTGACGATGGGCGCCGGCCTTGAGGTCTTCGGTCAGCCGCCGCCCGATCTGGTTGAGGATCAAGCGCATGAGCGGCTTGGTCCGACTGATGTCGGAGGGCGGCACAACCAGATAGAGGCTGACGGGCCTTTCCCCGTCGACCAGATCGGCGATCCGCCAGTCGCATCGCGCCGTGACCTTGGCCACCACCGGGTCGCGATAGAGCCCCAGGAAGGACATTGCAGTCGACAGCACGCCTGAGCGCTCGTTCTCGCTCTTGTTCAGCAACTCCCGCGCCGCCGAGGCCACGACCGGATGGGGTCGATCACCGAGGTGCGGTGTGGCGAGCATCGCGTGCAGGGTCGTCTCGATCGGTCGCTTGGGATCTGACAGGAACGCCGCGACGCCGGAGAGGGTCTTGTTCTCCTCGGCGTAGAGCACGTGCAGGATGGCGCCCACCAGCAGACTGTGGCTGGTCTTCTCCCAATGCGATCTCCGCTCCAGGGCGCCTTCTGGGTCCACCAGCACGTCGGCGACGTTCTGGACGTCACGCACCTCGCTGTCGCCGCGCCGCACTTCCAGCAACGGATTGTAGGCGGCGCTCTCGGCGTTGGTCGGATCAAACTTCAGCACCCGCCCGACCGAGGCGCGGCATCCCGATGTCAAGGTCCAGTTCTCGCCCTTGATATCGTGGACGATCACCGAGCCTGGCCAGGTGAGCAGCGTCGGGATCACCAGACCGACGCCCTTGCCGCTTCGGGTCGGTGCGAAACATAGGACATGTTCGGGTCCATCGTGGCGCAGGTATCGTCCGGCCAGTTCGCCCAGCATCACGCCGCGGCCGGTCAGCAAACCCGCCTTCCTGACGTCTCGCTGCAGCGCCCACCTGGCCGAGCCGTAGGTGGTGACGTCGTGCGCCTCCCGGGCGCGCCACACGGACAGCAGCAATGAGACGATGACAGACGCCACCCCGCCGCTGACGGCGATGCCGGCGCCTTCGACAAAGACCTGGGGGGCGTAGGCCTCGAACGCGAACCACCACCAGAAGAAGGCCGGGGGCGGATAGACCGGCCAACCCTCGACCCTAAACCAGGGCGCCCCCAGTCCAGGGTCGAACCCCAGGCGCCAAGCCGTCCATTCCGTCGCCGCCCAAGTGGTCGCCAACACGATCAGTCCCACCAGCGCGAGCTGGCCCCACATCACCTTGGTTCCCGACATCTCAACCTCCTCATCTGGCGGGTCCGCGGAGGCGCCCGATCCGCCATTCGACCTCGCCCCCGTGGCCTGCGACGCCGTCGACCGTCTGATTGCGTCGCGTCTCGAACGCCTCGCGCCAGGGCGTCAGCGAGAAGCCCATTGCGCCTTCGATCACCGCAAAGCGGCCGGAGGCGAGATCGAGCCGGCGCCGATAGACGCCCGACACGGATTCACCCGGTTCAAGGGTCGGTGCGGGCGCGCCGAACTGGGCGGCCAGGCGCGCCTGCGCCGCCGCCAACTCCCGGGCCCGCAGAGTAGCCAACAGGTTCGGTGCGAAGGCGGTCGACCCGCCGCCTGGACTAAGGCCCTGCTGCGCGAGCCGTGCCGCCCGCGCCTCCAGGGCCTCGCGCACCTCCGCGCCAAAGCCATGCTCGGCGATGTCGGATCGGCCTCCGGCCAGCAGTCGTCTATCGAGCCAGGTCGCCCCGTCGGCCTGGATCTGTTCGGAGATCGAAAGGTCGGACCGCACCGCCAGCACGGATCTTCCCCGCGACCCAACGGCGCGCAGTTCGACGACGCCGCCGATCGGGGCGTCGGAGGTGTCGGCCAGCTCTCGAAACACCACATGGTGCGAGCGCCCGTCGATCCCATCGATGACCGCAAAGCCTGAACCGGACAGCTCATCGTCCAGGCCCCGTGCGGCGAGGCGACCCACAAGGCCGACTGGCGGCGCGTCCTCGACGAGGTAGGTCGCCGGGTCGCGCTCACCTCCCGGTCCGCCCAAGGCGTTGTGCAGCCGCGCGATGATGTCGCCCCGACGGCCCAAGGCTCGCAGGGTTGCTTCCGCATCCGGTGCGATACGCCACCGGCCAGGCCGCTCGGCCTCGGCCAAGCCCAAGGCCTGCAGCTTGCGCAGTCGCGTCACGCGGATCTGATGGTCCGCATCGGGCTTGCCCAGCCGAGGCGGCCGCAGGTCCAGTTCCCCCGCGGCGCCGGCGTCGCGGACCAGTCGCCGATCCAGCGCGGTCCACCGCTCGGCGCTCGCCTCGCGCTCGAGCTGACGGCGCACTTCGAGGTCGCTGCGCGGCCCGAGTTCGAGTGTGACCAACTCCGCGGCCCGGGCGCGCAGGCCGTGGGAGATGTAGTCGCGGCTGATTACCAGGTCGCTTCCGTCATCGGCCTTGCCGCGGACCAGGACGTGGATGTGCGGATGACCTGTGTTCCAGTGAGCGACAGCCACCCAGTCGAGCTCGCTCGCGAGGTCGCGCGCCGCCTGCCCCATGAGGTCTCGGGTGAAGGCCTGGAGATCCTCCAGGCGCTCGGCGTCGTCCGGGGACACGATGAAGCGGAAATGGTGCCGGTCGTCAGCGCAGCGCGCGACAAAGGCCTTGGCGTCGGCATCCTGCCCCTGGGCGCCGAACAGGTCGCCCCGTGCCCCGTCCTGTGTGACGCCGTCGCGCTGGAGATAGGCCAGGTGGAGCGCCATCGGCGCCCCGCCGCGGGTGTGACGCACCACACGGGCCTTGATGACGGCGCTGCGGGTGCGCGCGCCCAACCGACTTGCCGCCAAGCTGGAGGCCCGCCCTCGGCCGAAGGCGCCCTTGAGGCTTGAGCGGCCGGGATGCAGACCGCCGGCGCGCGCTGCGGCGGCCAGGGCCTCGCCGACGAAGGTGCGATGACCGCCGGCGCCACGGGACCGCGAGCGACCGGGGCGAAGGATGAAGTCATCGTCGTTCATGGCGCCGCCCTGCGGAGCGAGGTGTCTGAAAGCCTTGGGGGCCAAGGGACGGGCGCAGATGGCAGCCTGCCAACGCCCCACGCACATCGCCGTAGCCAACTGTTTTTACGGTCCTTTTTCTTGCCTCAAACCCAACCCGCCTCGCGCCTTTTATCCTGTCCTCCCCCCTCACCTTCCCTGCACCCCGCTTAAAGACCGCCAAACCTGCGAGGCCGTACGACGCGCCGGGAATCACGAGACCGGTCATGGCGCGTTCGCCCCGTTGGACACGGCGACAAACAAGGATGAGCCCGCTGGCGCCCCGTCCGCCGCGGGGCCGTCCAGGTTTGCAAAAAGCGACCGAGGGGCGAGGTCGAGACGAAGCTCGTGGGGTGGAACTGCGGCCTGAACTTGCGGCGCAAGGATCGCCACATAGTCCCGCGTTTCCTGGGGCAACGGGCGGGTCCCGGCCAGGTACTGAAGATATCGCCCCGGCCCGGCGTTGTAGGCGGCGAGGAAGCCTGGCGCGCCAAACTGCGCGTGGAGCTCCCGCAGATAGGCGGCGCCGGCCATGATGTTGTCGCGGGGATGATAGGGATCTGCGCCCAGGCCGTAGCGCGTGCGCAGTTCGGCATAGGTATCGGGCATGATCTGCATCAGGCCGAGCGCGCCAGCTAATGACCGTGCCCGCGGGTCGTTGGCGCTTTCGGCGCGCATCACAGCGACGATCCAGGGCGCTGGAATTGCAAAACGCTCGGCGGCTTCGGCGACCAGCGCGGCGCGAATCTCGGGCGCCAGATGCTCACCGGCCGCGTAGGCCGGTGGAGGTCCCAGCGTCCCCATCGCGAGTGCGCCGCTCAACAGCCATCGCATGGGGCGCCTGCGCCGACCTTCGCGCCGAACGCCGAGGACTGTAGCGATCCTAGCCGCCACGGCCACGCTCCCGAACCGTCCACAACGGCCTCACCCGGCCCACAATCTGGGACGAGGCCAGGGGGCCGAAGTAGCGACCGTCCAGGGAGCCGACCGCCTCGTTCAGCAGAAGCACCTGCCCAGGCTGCAGACGTTGACACCCCCCTAACACCGGCAGGGAGCGGCCCATCCTGTCGTGCGACGCCGCCACCGCGACCTGGCGGCCGTCGACGCTCACCTGGCCGTGCGTCCAGCACAGGCGCGAGGGCGGCAGGGCCGCCACCCGCTTCACAAGCAGGACACCATGGGGCGCTGCGCCGCGGGTTGAGAGCCAGTCGGCGAGCGGCTTGGGCGGCGTCACCGCCACCAGATCGCCGACAGCGATGCTCCCCGGGTGCGAGCAGAGATAGAGCCCCACAGGCGCGCTGGCCGTCGCATTCCAGACGAGAGCCGGCGGCCAGGCGGCGAGCGCGGGCGCGAGCCCCAGGGCGAGGCCAGCCAGTCCCATCAACAGAATGATCGGACGAGGCCGGCGCCTGGCTTGCGCCGTAACGACAGGTGGCACGGCCTATCCTCCGACGCTCCAGGCCGCCGGCGGCCGCGGCCGGCGCGCGGGGTGGACGACACTCGCGGCGGGGTCGGTGGTGGAGGTGCGCGCACCCCGGTCAGCCCAGGCTTGCAGGTCGCCGACGGCGTAGATCACGCGGCCGCCGATCTTCTTGTAGGTCGGGCCGGTGCCAAAGGTGCGGTGCTTCTCCAAGGTCCGCCCCGAGAGGCCCAGGAACCGAGCCGCCTCGGCGGTGCGCAGCATTCGCGGCGGGATGGGTGTGGATGTGTCTGTCATCTTCTGTCTCCGCGTATTTCCGAGCCGCGACCGGGAGCGGCAGCGCGGCCTCGAAAACCTGGCGGAGAGCGAGTCGGGGGGTTGATGGCGAAATCGCAGGGTCGCGACTCCGCCATCGCTCGGGATCAGCGGATCGGCTGCAATCCCTGGAGATAGTCGCAGGCGCGGGCCGCATGGGCGGCGGCGGTGAAGATGAAGCGGCGATCGCCCTTCAGGACCCGCAGCCAGCTGGCCAGGTAGGCGGCATGGTCCTCGCGTGGCGTGAGGTCCAGCCCGAGGTCGGCGCAGAGGAACGCAGCGCCCAGTTCGGCGACAAGCTCTTCCCGCGCATAGTCCTCATCGCCCCAGCGCCCGCGACCGAAGTCCCGGTCGAGGCGGCTGGGATGCGCGGTCCAATGGACGCATTCGTGAGCCAGGGTCGCGTAGTAGCTCTCCGGGTCCCGGAAGGCCTCGAAGGGTGGCGATTGCACGTGGTCGGCGTGAATCGCGTAGTAGGCGCGCGCACCGCCATGGCGGATGTCTGCGCCCGTGGCGGCGAAGAAGGTTTCGGCGCGGGCGATCCTCGCGTGGGGATCTAACGTCGGCCGGGCGCACGCCTGGCCGCGGTCCGGCAGCCCATCGATCTGTTCGACATTGAACACCGTGTAGGCCTTCAGAAAGGAGATGTGGCGCTCGACGTCCACGCCTTCGGCGTCCGGCTCGGTCCGCGCCAAGCGGTTGGCGTAGACCACGATCGAACCAGTCTCTCCCTTGCGGACATGTCCTCCGAGCGCCAGCGCCTGGCGGAAGGTCATGTGTGGACGGCCCCTGCGTTGCAAGGGGCGTCAGCTGAGATTTCGCTCCGGTCAGGCAGCAGTCATGTGTCCGGCCTGTTTGCGCGGCGCACGTGGCCGCTGGCCCTGATGAAGTCCGCGGACCGGGTCCCAATCATCCAGACGCGCTCGAGGCGCCTAACCTACCGTGGGCTCTCCCGATCCCCGGGTTGACCGGGTCGTCATCACACCATCAGCACTCCTGCAACTTGAGCCGTAATCGCTGACGCGCTCAAAGCGCCCCGGCGACACCCGGCCGATAGACCTCGCCACGCGTGAGGATGGCCCAGGCGATTCGCGCTGCCTTGTTGGCCAGCGCGACGGACACCAGCCGGGCGGGACGTCGCTCGAGCAGCGCCATCGCCCAAGCCTGGCGCGGCCCGCCGCGGGTGCGGGCGTAGCGGATGATCGAAGTGGCGCCGACGACCAGCAGTCGGCGAAGATATCGGTCGCCCATCTTCGAAATCGACCCGAGCCGATCTTTCCCGCCGCTGGAGTTTTGTCTCGGCACGAGTCCGATCCAGGCGGCGAACTGGCGACCCGATTTGAAGTGGCTGGGGTCGGTCACCGTGGCGGCGATCGCTGCGGCTGTGACGGGGCCGACGCCAGGAATCGTGGCCAGGCGCCGTGCCGCGTCATTGGTCTTGGCCCATCCAAAGATGTGCTGCTCCACCTCGCGGATCCGGTCTTTGACCTCCTGAAGCTGCCGCAGCAAAACCTCCAAGGCGCAGAGCATCAGAGCGGGCAGCCGGTCTCGCTCGGCCTCGACGACTTGCAGCAGCTCCGGCACACGCTTCACGCCGGGTGGCGCGATAATGCCAACCTCGGAGAGGTGAGCACGCAGCGCGTTGTAGAGGCTGGTGCGTTGGCGGACGAGTTGATCGCGGATGCGATGGAGCATCAGAACCGACTGCTGTTCAGCACTCTTGAGCGGCACGTAGCGCATCGTCGGTCGACTGACCGCCTCGCAGATCGCTTCGGCGTCGACCGCGTCGTTCTTCCCCCGCTTGACGTAAGGCTTCACATAGCTGGGCGGCATCAGCTTGACCTGGTGGCCCAGGGCCGCGAGTTCGCGCCCCCAGTGGTGCGCTGAGAAGCAAGCCTCCATCCCAACGAGGCATGGATCCAGGCTGCGGAAGAACGGCAGCACTTCGGCGCGGCCCAACTTCTTGCGCACGATCACCTGGCCGTCGGCAGTGACGCCGTGGACCTGGAAGACGTTCTTGCCGAGATCGAAGCCGATGGTCGTGAGCTGCATGGTGGGTCCTCCTGCTCTGTGGCTAGCCCCCTCCGAATTCACATCTGCAGTCGCAGGGGCCGTCCACCCCATCATCCAGGTCGGTTCGATGAAGCCGCGCGCCGCAGCTTCCGACCAGAGCAGGACGACATTGATCCCGTTGTAGGGCTGGCCGTTGTGCCGCAGTGGCCGGCTGACGCTCGAGGTCGCTGTCTTGTTCGACCAGGGTTGGGTCCAGGGGCGAACGCCGCGGTCGAGGTCGGCGACGATGGCGTTGGTGACGCGGGTGTAGAGGTCGGGCCGGGCGTCTGGGCGCACGGCGGAGGTTGGACGGGCCATGACGGCCTCCGATCTTGTGCTGGTTGGGGGAGATGGGCGCCGCCCGCGCGCAGGCGCGGGCGGCGCCAGGGCTCAGTCGGCGGCGCGGCTGCGCGACCAGATCAGGGCGTAGCCGTCCTCGGCGTCGACCAGAGAGGCGTAGATCGGGGCGGCGAAGCTGGGGTCGTCCAGCTTGACGGAGAGGTAGTCCCGGTTCTCACGGCTGGTCTTCTTCCAGGCCGCCCCAAACTCGGTGGCGCCGGCGAAGATGCGGTAGTCCGGGGCCTTGTCGTTCTCCTTCTCGGCGGTCCGGAATTGCGCGGACTTGACGTTGAGGGTGAGGGTCTTGATGGCGCCGCTGATGGAGCCGTCTTCGTGCTTGGTGAAGGTGCCGATGGTGGCCATGGTGGATCTCCTGTTGCTCGGACCGCGCCTGTCGCGGCCTCGATGGCGATCCCCAGGCCGGGGGGCGACCGGCGCCGCAGCCATCTGGCCCGAAGCGTCAGCGCAGGACGCCGACGGGCGGCTTCTTTGCCTCGCGAGGAATGACGTGGCCCAAGGCGCGGCAGGGGAAAGAAGGCGCGCGGCGGCGTTGAAGAAGCCGCGCTCTGGACGGGATCGGCCGACGACCAGCCCCCCGAGCTGGAAGCCGCCGCCCTCGTGCAGGGTGGCCGCGAGCGCGGGCTGATCCTCCACAAGCTCCTGGAAGAGGTGCTGACCGGCGAAATCCCAGAAGCGGAAGCCGCCCTGACCGAACGGGCTGGCCAACTCATCCGCGCTCTCGGCCAGTCTCCGGTCGCCGACCCGGCGACGGGGCTGTCGGCGCAGGAACTGGCGGCCTGTGTGGCCCGGACCCTGGCTCTGCCTGACATCGCGGCCCTGCGGCCGGATCTTCTCGCCGAATTTCCCGTCTATTCCGCACAGGCGGCCAACGGCGTGGAAACCGCAACGGCCGGGATCGCCGATGCCCTGACCCTGACGGCAGAGGGCCGCCCCGCCGTCGTCGTGGACTGGAAAAGCGATGTGACGCCGGCGCCGGGAACGCTCGATCACTATCGCGCGCAGGTGCGGGCCTATCTCGACATGACCGGCGCCGAGCGCGGACTGATCGTGCTGATGACCTCCGGCGCCGTCATTCCCGTCCTGCCGACGAAGCCGACCGAGAGCGAGGCGGCCTGAGCCCATGTCGTCTCTTGCCTGGATCGATTTCGATGAAGCCGAGCGGCAGCGCGCGCAGCGCATCATGGCGCTCTTTCAGGAGCGCGAGACCCGCGACGAGCTGGGGCTGGGGGCGATCCGGGATTCCATCGCCGATCATCTCTTTCCAGGCACGAGCACGATCCAGACGCGCCTGCGATACATGCTGTTCATTCCCTGGCTCTATCGGGCACTGGAAAAGTGCGAAGTCCCTGAAGCGCAGCTCCGCACCGAGGCGCGCGACACCGAGATCCGGCTTGCCGACGCCCTGAAAGCCGGTGGTGAGTCCAACGGCATCATCGGCCGGGATGCAGGACCACGGCTCCAGCGGTTGCCGAGTTCCGTCTATTGGGCTGGCCTGGGCGCGTGGGGCATCCGGGTCTTTCCCGGCTCGCTCGACAGTCTGTTCGTCGCCTTGCGGGGCCGTGGCCGGTCGCGCGGTGCATCCAGCGGCGAAGACGCTCTGGCCGGAGCCCAGACGCCCGCCATCTGGAATCTGGCCTTGCCCCAGATGCCCGGCGATCTGCTTGAGCGCGCCATCTTCCGCCTGACCACTGACGAGGCGCAATTCCTCATCGACCGCCTGATCGCCAGCCAGCCCACCACACTGCTCACGATGCTGGCGCGCGACGGCATCGACGCGGACTGCGACTATATCTGGACGCACCCCCATCTGTCAGCGTTTCCATCCGCCGCGCGCCGCCTCGTCCAACATGGGGAAATCTTCTCCCATGTGATGCACGGCGCCGCGCTGCTCTATAACCTCGCGCTCAGCGAGCTGCGCCAGCGCGACGACTGGATCGAGGAATATCGCGCTCGGCTTGAAGCCTGGCGCGACGAACTCGATACCGGTGCCGTCCGCGCGTGGTCGCTCGATGATTTCTGGAATGTCGTGGAGCACCCGGCACACGCCGTCCGACCGGCCGCCAACCGGTTCGTGAGCGAGTGGCGCGATCTGGTTCTGGCCGGGACGGAGCAGGTAATCTCGGCACCCGCGGCGCGGCGGCTCGTCGAGGAGCGCGAACGCCGGCTCAAGACCAGCCAGTCCCGATACGCCAATCACGCTGTCCGCGACCGCTGGACCGGCGCATCGGGCACCGACCGCCTCAGCTTCCGCTGGGCGCAGGCCAAATCCCACCTGCGGGATCTCGCCCATGCTGAATAGGCGTAGCCTCGATCCCGAACAGCGAACGCTCTACGGCGCCAATCTTCAGCCGCCGGCGGGCTATGTCTTCGACGCGGCGGTCGCCACGACCTTCTCGCTCGACTTCGAGACCGCGCTCGCCGTGCCGGTCAGTCTGGCGCTCTTCGCCGCCGAGAACCGCGACGACATTCTTTCTCATCCTCTGGCGCTGCTGGAGGGCGCCGAGCGCATCGCCGGCCGCCTCGTCGTCTTCACCGACGCCGGCCATATCCAGGCGAGCGCCCGGCCGCATTCCCGCCTTTGCTCGCTGCTCGAACGCATCATCGTCGAGGTCGCCGCCCCTCAAGGCGGGGCCTTCCACCCCAAGATGTGGGCGCTGCGCTTCACGCCGTTGCGGCCCGAAGACCCCGCCCGCCTGCGTCTGCTCATTCTCTCCCGAAACCTGACGCGCGATCGCTCATGGGATATTGCCGCCACCCTCGACGGCGTGATCACCAAGCAGCCCAAGGCCGTCAATCGCCCGGTCGCCGACTTCCTTCGCCAGCTCCCCGACCTCGCGACCGTCGGCGCTCCCGACGGAACGAAGACGCTTGTCGATGACCTGGCCGAAGACATACGACGCGCTGAATGGAGCCTGCCCGAACCGTTCCAGAGCGTCTCCTTCGCCGTCAACGGCCTCGGCGGCAAGCCGTGGCGCCCGGAATCCTGCGCTCGGCTGGGCGTCGTGTCGCCCTTCTGCGACGATCAAACCTTGTCGATGCTCGCCCGGCTGGCCAGCGCCGAAAAGCCCATCTTCATCGGGCGATCCGACGAACTCGCCCAGGTGCCCGGCGCCACGCTCGATGGCTTTGCCCGCGTGGCCGTGCTCGATGAAATGGCGGCCACGGAAGATGGCGAGGAGGAGGACGCAGCGGCCCTGCAAGGGCTCCATGCCAAGGCGTTCATCGCCGAACGCGGCTGGGACACCGCGATCACGGTCGGCTCGGGAAACGCCACGCGGCCGGCGCTGCTGACCGGCAGCAATGTCGAGATCTTCACCACCCTGACCGGGAAGCGATCGCGGGTCGGCAGCGTCGAGGAAATCCTCGGCGACAAGGGGTTTGGCCGGCTGACGCGGCCGTTCGTCCGCGACGAGACGGGAGCCGCCGATGCCGCGCAACGAGCCGCCGAGGCTCGTTTGGATCAGGCCCGGCGCGAGATTTGCCGCAGCGGCCTCACGCTCCGTTGCGAGCGCGGCGAGCACAGCGCAGATGGTGCGCCGGTCTGGCGGGTCTGGCTGATCCCGTGCGAACCGCTGCCCCTTACCGGGCTCGGTGCGCTGCGAGTTTGGCCGATCACACGGGGCGAAGGGCATGCGCGCGATGTGCTGGAGCCGCTCCGACAGGGACAGCCCGCCGACCTTTGCGCAATGCCCTTGGTCGACCTTACCCGGTTCCTCGCCTGTCACCTGACGGACGAGACGGAAGGCGTCTCGATCCTGTTCAGCACCGGGCTCATGATGGAGGGGCTGCCCGCAGAGCGTCACGCCGCCATCCTGCGCTGGGTGATCGACAGCAAGGACGCCTTCTTCCGCTATCTCCGCCTGCTCCTCTCCGAATTGGGCGATCCCTTCGCCGCCGCCCTCGCGGCGCAGGACGGGTCAGGTCAGGGCGCTTGGCGCGCGGCAAGCGACGACGCGCCCATCCTCGAGGAGATGGTTCGGGCCTTCTGCCGGGGCGGAGACCAGCTTCGCGCCATCGAACGGCTGATCGCACGCCTGGAAACCGGCGACGGTGACGATACCGATCCGATTCCGGCCGAGTTCCGCGCACTCTGGAACACATTCCGAATTGCGCTCGCCACGCAGGATGCCGCGCATGCCGAATGAACGGTTTCGCGCCGACGCAGCGCTCGCTCCACTCAAGGTCTTTCAGCGGCGCACCGTCGACTACGTCTTCGATCGGCTCTACGGCCAGGACGATCCTGTCCGCCAGTTCCTGGTCGCCGACGAAGTTGGCCTTGGCAAGACGATGGTGGCGCGCGGGGTCATCGCCCGCATGATCGAACACCTGTGGGACAGCACCAAGCGGATCGACATCCTCTACATCTGCTCAAACCAGGCGATCGCCGCCCAGAACCTCAACCGGCTGAACGTCCTCGGGCGGCGCGAGCTGGCCCTGCCGACCCGCATGACCCTTGTTCCCCTGCAACTGCGCGACCAGGCGGGCCTCGACGCCAACAGGGTGAACTTCATCAGCCTGACGCCGGGCACGACTTTCGATCTGCGCTCCGCGACGGGCGTGACGCAGGAACGCGCCTTGCTGTTCCATCTCCTGCGCGACCTCGTTACGCGCCCGCGCGGCCTGCACAACCTGTTGCAGGTCACGGCCGGCGTCGAGGGTTGGAACCGCGCCGTGGACAACCTCACCCTCGAAGGCGTCGACAAGCGCATCATCGAGCGTTTCCGCCGCGACGTGCAGGCGGATCGGGACCTCTTCGAGGAACTCGAACGGGTTTGCGAACTCTTCCCGCGCCGCCGGGACACCTATCCCGCAGAAATGACGCAGCCCCGCAACAGCCTGGTCGCCCGGCTCCGCGCCAAGCTGTCCCACGCCTGCGTGGATGCGCTGCAACCCGACCTCATCATCATGGACGAGTTCCAGCGGTTCCGGGATCTGCTGCATGGCGACAGCGACGCGGCGATCCTCGCGCGCGAACTGTTCGACTACTCGGGAGGCGACGGGCACGCCGCCCGCACCTTGCTGCTCTCCGCCACACCCTACCGGATGCTCACGCTCGCCGGCGACGAGCCCGACGAAGGCGACCACTATCAGGACTTCCTTGAGACCCTGAGTTTCCTCTACGGCGGGGAAAAGGGGCCGGAGGTGGCAGCCACGCTGGCGCGTGAAATGCGCGCCTTCCGCGGCCTCCTGCATGCCCTGCCACAGTCACATGCCTCAGCGGTCGAGACCCGCCAGACCATCGAACGGCGCCTGCGCCGTGTGATCGCCCGAACCGAGCGGGTCGCATCCACGGTCGAGCGCGACTCCATGATGAGCGAGCCTCCCATCACGGTCTCGATCGCGCCCGCCGACCTCGCGCAGGCATCCGCCGTTTCTCAGGTGGCGCGCACGCTCGATGCGCCGGAGATCATCGAATACTGGAAGTCTTCGCCCTATCTGCTCAACTTCATGCGCCACTACAGCCTGAAGCGGCTGCTGGAAGACCAGGTCGACGCGCCTTCGGCCGTGCTCCGCACTGCAATCCAGGCGGCTCGACCGGCCATGCTCGATCACGACGCCATCGACGCCTATGCGCCGCTGGACCCGGCCAACGGCCGTATGCGCGCGATCATGGACGACATCTTCGGCCAGCACCTGGAACAGAACCTCTGGATACCCGCCGCCATGCCCTATTACGGCGAGGCGCGAGCCGGGGCGCCGCTGACCAAGGCGCTGATATTTTCGTCCTGGTCCATGGTGCCCGATGCGATCGCAGCCCTGCTGTCCTACGAAGCCGAACGGCGCATGGGCGTCGGCGAATCCGGCCGGCGCTATTTCGAGCAGCATCGCCTGCGTCCCTTGCAGTTTCGGCAGGATCACGGCCGGCTCGCGGGTCTGCGCGCGCTGCTGCTGATCTATCCCTCGCCGGCGCTGGCCGAGTTGGCCGATCCGCTGGCGGTGTTCAGCGAAACGGGGGCCGCCTTGTCGCTGGAGGGAATGCGCTCCGCTGTGGGCGACCGCCTCAAGCCCGCCATCGGTGCTTTGAAGGAAGGCGCGGTGTCGCATCAGGACGCGCACAGCGCCGAGTGGGCCGCCCCAGCCGTGATCGATGACCTGCTGGGCGCGCGATCCCGCGCCTGGCTGGAAGCGCCCCACGGCATGCGCGCCCTGGCGAGCGAAGACGCCTTCCACGATCATGTCGCCGAATTGGCGGCAGCGGTGAAGACGCACGACATCGGCGCTTTGTCCGACGATCTTTCGGACCTGCTGGTTGACGTCGCGCTCGGCAGTCCGGCCGTCTGCGCGCTTCGCGCCCTCAAGCGGATCGCGCCCGAGCTGGCGTGGGATGACCCACGCTTGCTCAGCGCCGCCGCCGAAGTCGCCTGGTCGTTCCGGGCTCTGTTCAATCAGCATGACGCGGTCGCCTTGCTGCGACGGGATACCGACGATCATTACTGGCGCCGCGTGCTGGCCTATTGCGCCCAGCACAACCTACAGGCCGTCCTGGACGAATACGCACATTACCTCGTCGACGCCGAAGGTCTCGGTGCCCGCCCAGCCGACGACCGCGCAATCGGTGTCGCTCGCGCCATGGCCCAGGCCCTGGCTATCCGCCCGTCGCAGATCGACGTCGATGACGTGCAGGTCGATGGAGAGTCCCTCGCCATCAGCAAGTTCCAGATGCGCGGACGCTTCGCGATGCGGCTCGCCGACTACAAGGACGAAGACGGCGCCGTCGCACGGCTCGGAGGCGTGCGTGACGCCTTCAACTCACCATTCCGGCCGTTCGTTCTCGCCACCACGTCGGTCGGCCAGGAAGGGCTGGACTTCCACCCCTATTGCTATCGCGTCTATCACTGGAACTTGCCGGGCAACCCGGTGGACCTTGAGCAGCGCGAAGGCCGCGTTCACCGCTTCAAGGGCCATGCCGTGCGCCTCAACCTAGCCGAACGCCAGGCCGCGGTCGTCAGGGGCCGCGGGCAGGCTCCTGACGACCCGTGGAAGCTGATGTTCGAGCACGCGCGATCCGAGGCGGCGGTCGACACCGATCTCATCCCCTATGGGGCCGATTTCACGCGAACAAATGCGAAATGTTGCGAGAACATGCTCGCACCAGATGCGCACCCACCTCCTGGCAAGTTATTGAAATAACTTACGAATCCATCCAGTCCATCATGGGCGCAACGGACAGTCGGTGGGAGGAAATCGGCACGGGCATCGGGTCTCAGGCGGCGAACGATGGGAGCCGCGCGGGGCGGCTCCCGTTCGCCTTAGCAGATACCGATCCTATCCGCACGGCCAGGCCGCCGCCGCCAAATCCGCTCGCCAGGGTCAGGCGGCCGGCTATGGCGGGCTGGACTCAGGGGCGACCTCGCCGGCGACCAGCAAGCCGCAGGCCAGCAACTCCGACCAGATCTGCTCGGGGCTCTCGGCGAAGCGGAAGATTTCGAGGTCCGCGGCGTCGGCCATCCCCGCCGCCACCAGGGCTTCGAAGTTGATGATCGACCGCCAATAGGCCTCGTCAAAGAGCACCACGGGAATCCGTGGCGACTTGTCGGTCTGGCGCAGGGTCAGGATCTCGAACAGTTCGTCCAGGGTCCCGAAGCCGCCGGGAAACACCACCAGGGCGTTGGCGCGCATGGCCAGGTGCATCTTGCGCATGGCGAAGTAGTGGAACCGGAACGTCAGCTCCGGGGTCGAATAGGCGTTCGGCTCCTGCTCGTGGGGCAGGCTGATATTGAACCCGATGGACGGCGCGCCGACGTCGGCGGCCCCACGATTGGCGGCCTCCATGATCCCAGGTCCGCCGCCGGTGGCGATCACGTTGTCACGCGTCCGGTCGCCCGCTCGAATGGCGCCGCCCTGCTGGGACGCCAGGGCGGCGAACGCCCGCGCCGCGGCATACCACTGCGCTTGCTTGCCAGGCCCAGCCTCCGAAATCCGGGCGCTGCCGAACACCACCAGGGTGGATCGCACCCCCCAGGCGGCCAGCGCCTCGTCCACCTTGGAGAACTCCAGCATGAAACGGACACCACGCATCGAGGAGCTCAGCAGAAAATCCTGATCCAAGGCCGCCAGCCGATAGGCGGGTGAGGTCGATTGCGCCCTATTGGGCGCCGGTTCAGGGGTCGGCATACGAGATTCCTCCAGGACGCGGGCAAACAGGATCGCGACGCCGCGCGCCACCTGATCTGGCGCAACCTGCCCGCGCGCCTGATTTCGATCAATGCGCGCGCTGGCCGCGAGCGGGAGGATGCGGGCAGGAGCCGCACATGAAACACGCCATCATCGTCGCCCATCCCAACCCCCACAGCCTGACTTGCGCCGCCGGCGCCGCCTATGCGGCGGCTGTGGAGGCCCTGGGCCATCAGGCGCTGGTCCGTGACCTCTATCAACTGGACTTCGACCCCCGCCTGCAGGCCGCCGAGATTCCCGGAGCGGCCGGCTACGCCTTCGGCGCCGACGTGCTGCAGGAACGCCGCCTTCTGGCCGACGCCGATGTCTTCGCCTTCGTCTACCCGCTGTGGTTCAACGCCCCGCCGGCGATGCTGAAGGGCTACGTCGATCGCGTCTTCAGCATGGGCTTTGGCTACGGCCCTGCCCTTGGGGGAACCGAGCCCCTGCTGGAAGGCAGGAAGCTGATCAGCTTCAGTTTCTCAGGCGCCCCGGAGCCCTGGGTTCGCGACAGTGGGGCGCTTCGGGCCCTGATGACGGTGTTTGACCTTCACCTCGCCGCCGTCTGCGGGCTGCAGGTGCTGGATCACAAACACATCGGCGGTATCGTTCCCGGCATCACCGAGGAGGCCGTCGCCGACGTGCTGACAGAGGTGGGCCGCACCGTCGCCGAATCCTTCGGCAGCCAAAGCTCAATTTGAGCCCTATCCTCCAGGAGCGCCTCCGTTGACCGTCAAACTGACCTTTCACGGCGCCGCGGGCTGCGTCACCGGATTTTGCGCGCGCCTGGAGGTTGATGGCGCCGCGATGCTGATCGACTGCGGCATGTTCCAAGGCTCGAAGACCCTCAAGGCCCTGAACTACAACGACTTCCCCTTCGATGTCGGCAAGATCGACGCGGTGCTGCTGACCCATGCCCACATCGATCACTCAGGCCTGCTGCCCAAGCTCATGAAAGCCGGCTTCACCGGGCCGATCTATGCAACGGCCGCCACGCGCGACCTATGCGACATCATGCTGGCCGACGCCGGCGGCATCCAGGAGAGCGAGGTCCGACACCTCAATCGCCGCAATGAGCGGCGCGGCCGGCCCAGCGTCGAACCCATCTACACCGAGCGAGACGCCGCCAAGGTGATGGGGCAGTTCAAGAAGGTGAAGCTGGGCGCGCCGGCGGCCATCCTGCCCGGCGTGACGGCCATCTACTGGGAGGCCGGCCACATCCTCGGCGCCGCCTCCATCGAGGTTCAGGTGGAGACGGCGGAGGGGCCGGTAAAGCTGCTGTTCTCCGGCGATATCGGCAGCGGCGGGCGGGACTATTCACCCGACCCCGACGGTCCCAGCGGCGTGGATCATCTGATCGTGGAGTCCACCTATGGTGACCGCGAGCGGCTGGATCTGGACGGCGAGGCCCGGCGCGCCGTGCTCACCCAGGAACTCCTCGACGCCCATGAAGCGGGGGGGCCGGTGCTGATCCCGGCCTTCGCGGTGGAACGCTCCCAGGAGCTGCTGGCCGACATTCTCACCCTCATGGACGACGGCCGGATTCCCAAGGCCGACATCTTCCTGGACTCGCCCCTGGCCATCGAGGCGACAGAGATCTTCCAGCGCCGCGGCTGGAACCGAACCACCGAGAGCAACCCTTTCCAGGACCTGCACTCGGGGGGGCGGCTGCGGTTCCTGCGCAAACCCAAGGAGAGCGACAGCCTCGAGAAGCTGAGGGGTTGGCACCTGATCATGGCCGCCAGCGGCATGTGCGACGCCGGCCGCGTGCGGCGGCATCTGAAGCGGCTGCTCTGGCGCAAGGACGCCACCGTCCTGTTGTCGGGCTTCCAGGCCATGGGGACGCTTGGCCGCATCCTGCAGGACGGCGCCAGCCGCGTTTCGATCGAGGGCGAGCAGATCCAGGTCAGGGCGCGGATCCGCGCCCTGGACGTCTATTCGGCGCACGCCGACGCCTCGGGCCTGACCAACTGGGTGAAGGCGCGCGGGCCCGTCGCCGGCCAGGTCTTCATCCTGCACGGCGAACCCTCCGCGCGGGAGGGTCTGCGGACCCGCCTCGTGACGGCTGGACTCCAGCCTGACCGCATCGCCCTGCCCGGGATGGACGAAGGTTATGTCCTTACCGCCACCAAGGCCCAGCCGGCCGGCGAAGCGGTTCACCGCATCGCCGCCCGCGCGGTGGCCGCACCCGACTGGCACAATGCCCGAGCTGGACTGCTGATCGAACTCGATCAGGCGCTCCAAGCCGCGGAGGACGACACGGCGCGCGAGCAGCTGCTGGCCGGCTTCCGGCTGGCCCTGACAGCGGCCAAGGCCTCACCCCCGCCGCCGGCGTGAGCGTTCCTAGCCGGGGTGGTCCGCACGCTCCGGCGCCGGATCAGCCGGCGGTCTGAAGCTCCGACAAGGTCGGATAGTCGGTGTAGCCCTCCGCGCCGGGCGAATAGAAGGTCGCCAGGTTCCACCTGTTCAGGGGCGCGCCGGTGCGCAGCCGTTCCACCAGATCAGGATTGGCCAGGAAGTCCTTGCCGAAGGCCACGGCGTCGGCCCAGCCGGCATCGAGGGCCGCCTGGGCGGTGGCGCCGGTGAACTTCTCGTTGGCGATATAGACACCGCCGAAGGCCTTCTTCAGCCGCGGCCCCAGGCTGTCGGGGCCTTCCGCCTCCCGGGCGCAAAGGAAGGCCAGCTTGCGCTTGCCCAGTTCGGTGGCGACGTGGGTGAAGGTCGCCGCCAGGTCGCTGTCGCCGACACTGTGGGCGTCGCCGCGCGGGGCCAGGTGCATGCCGACGCGGTCAGAGCCCCAGACCGAGACCGCGGCGTCGGCGCATTCCAGCATCAGCCGGGCGCGGTTGGCGATCGAGCCGCCGTACTGGTCGGTGCGCTGGTTGGAGCTGTCTTGCAGGAACTGGTCGAGCAGGTAGCCGTTGGCGCCGTGCAACTCCACCCCGTCGAAGCCGGCCTTTTCGGCGTTCTGGGCGCCCAGGCGGAAGGCTTCGACCACATCCTGGACCTCGCTGGTCTCCAGGGCGCGCGGGGTCGGATAGGGCCGCTCGGGCCGCAGCAGGCTGACATGGCCCTTGGCGGCGATGGCGCTGGGTCCCACCGGCGCGCGACCGTCCAGGAAGGTTGGGTCGGAGATGCGGCCCACGTGCCAGATCTGCATGAAGATGCGACCGCCCGCGGCATGCACCGCCGAGGTCACCTGCCGCCAACCTTGCGTCTGTTCGGCAGACCAGACGCCGGGCACGCCGGCATAGCCCACGCCCATCGGATCGACGGGCACGCCCTCGGAGATCAACAGGCCCGCCGAGGCGCGCTGCTCATAGTACTTGGCCATCAGCGCGTTGGGGACCCGGCTGTCGCCCGCGCGGCTGCGCGTCAGGGGCGCCATGATCACCCGATTGGGCAGGGTCAGGGCGCCGACGACGAGCGGATCGAAAAGCGAGGGCATGGGGCGTCCTTGGGTTATCGGCGCCGGTCCATCGCCCGCGCGTCAGAGCACATAGGCGCCCAATCCCCCCTTGCCCAGGGGCGCTTGACCTTTAGCCACCGCCGACCCGCGAGGCGAGGTCGGCCAGTGTCCCGGGCCAGCCGACCGGCCGAACCACCTCATGATGTGCTCGGGCCGCGAATAGGCCTCGAACAGAAGGGACGCCGGGGCGTCGATGACGCGGGTAAGGGTGATCGCGCGGTCGGCTCGGCTCACGACGGCTCTCCCTCGGCCTGGAAATCCGTCCCGGGCGCCGCACCAGGAAGGCGGCGCGCTCAACAATTGAACACGCCGCCGCGTTCGCAAGGGGGGCGTCCCCCGCGCCGTTGCGGTCCACCCCCACGCGCCTAAGCTTCGAGAAGCCAATCCTGGGGGACTTCCACATGACCGCACTCGCCGAACTCGCAGACGAGGCCCTTTCGGATCTCACCAGCCGTGGCTATTCCCGGCGCAGCATCGGCAAGGTGCTCAGCCTGTTCGCCGCCGCGCCTGCCCTCGGCTCGGCCCTCGCCGCGCCCGCCGCAGCCCAGGCGGCCCCGGGCATGGTGATGATCGGCACCAATGAATGCTGGACCGGGCCTCTGGCGCCAGGCGCCGCCGCCGCCGCCGGGGCCATCGCGACCGGCAACCGCTACACGGGCTCCCAGCGCGACGCCTTCGCCAAGGCGGTGGCCTCCGTCGAGGGCGTGCCCGCCGGCCACGTCATGGCCTGGGCAGGCTCCAGCGACCCGATGGCCCGGATCATCGTCACCTATTGCTCGCCGACCCGGGGCCTGGTGGTGGCCGATCCCACCTTCGAGCTGGCCGAGAGCGTCGCCCGCTATATGGGGGTGAAGGTGGCCAAGGTTCCGCTGAAGGCCGACTACGGCCATGACGTGAAGGCCATGCTGGCCGCCGATCCCAACGCCGGGGGTCTACTATATCTGCACCCCCAACAATCCCAGCGCGACGCTGACCAGCCTGCCCGACGTGGAGTGGCTGATCGCCAACAAGCCGGCCGGCTCCATCGTCCTGCTGGACGAGGCCTATATCCACTTCTCCGAAGCCAAGCCGGGCGCCTACCTGGCCGCCGAGGGCAAGGAGGTGATCGTCCTGCGCACCTTCTCCAAGCTGTTCGGGATGGCCGGCATGCGCCTGGGGGCGACCATCGCCCGGCCCGACCTGATGGCCAAGACCATGCGCTCTGACGGCATGATGGCCAGCTACGCCCTGCCCAATCCGTCCCTGGTCTGCGCCACGGCGAGCCTGACGGAGGCTAAGCTCATCAAGGCCCGGCGCGACGAGATGATCGCGGTGCGCTCCAAGTCCCTGGCCCTGCTGGACAAGCGTGGCATCGAACACCTGCCCTCCGACGCCAACTTCTTCATGATCGACTGGAAGAAGCCGGCCAAGGAGGTCCAGGCCGCCTTCGCCAAGGAGAACGTCGCCATCGGCCGCTCCTGGCCCATCTGGCCGACCCGCAGCCGCGTCACCGTCGGTTCGGCCAGTGAGATGGCCGCCTTCGACGCCGCCGTGGTGAAGCTGAACCTCTAGGCGGCGACCCGGCTCCGGCGCGCAAGCTCCCGGAAGGAGATCAGCCGCTGGTTGGCCTCGTCCCACAGCGACAGCGGCACCGCGCGGAGGCTCTGAGGCACGCTCAGCCGGCTGGCCATCATCAGCTCCGGGTGGTCCTTCAGCACGGCCGGCAGCCGGTAGAACGGGATGCGGCTGGAGATGTGATGCACGTGGTGGACGCCGATATTGGCGGTCATCCAGCGCAGGGGCTGCGGCAGGTGATAGTGCGAGGCCCCCCTCAGCGCCGCCTCCGTCAGGTCCCATTGGTCTCGGCGCGCCCAATAGGCGCCCTCAAACTGATGCTGGACGTAGAACAGCCAGACCCCGATGGAGGCGGCGATCACCAGGGTCGGCAGGTTCACCAGCAGCAGGGCCTGCCAGCCGGCCAGCAGGGCGACCGCCACCAGGAAGGCCGCGATGGCCAGGTTGGTGCCCATGGCGCTGAACCACGGCCGCCAGCCGCCCCTCATCAGGCCGCTGGGCAAGCGCTGCTCCAGCAGGAACAGGTAGGCCGGCCCGATCCCGAACAGCACCAGTGGATGGCGATACAGCCGGTAGCCGATCCGCCGCCACAGCGGCAGGGCGCGGTACTCATCGACGGTGAGGGTCAGGATGTCTCCCAGGCCCCGCCGGTCCAGGTCGCCGGAGGTGGCGTGGTGGATGGCGTGGGTCTGCCGCCAGCAGTCGTAGGGCGTCAGGGTCAGCACCCCGATCACCCGGCCGATCCAGTCATTGGCGTGCCGGTTGCGGAAGAAGGCGCGGTGGCTGCAATCGTGCTGCACCATGAACAGGCGCACCAGGAACAGGGCGGCCGGAACCGCCAGCAACAGGGCCAGCCACCAGAGCCCGAAATGCGCCGCGGCCCACGCGGCGCCCCAGATCGCCGCCAGGGGCGCCGCGGTGATCAGAATTTCCAGGATCGAGCGGCCCGCGCTCGGCTGCTGGTAGGCGGCCAGACGCTGGCGCCAGGTGCGGGTGTCGGAGGTCGGCAAGGTCAGTCGTCTCGCGAGGGTGTCTGACGCCGGTCATATCATCCCGATTGAGTCGGTTTGACGTCGCTGACCCGCCTTCGGACAGCCCCGCGACGGCCCCGTCAGGTGGACTGTGTGTTGTCGGGCAGGTTCAGGATGCGCTTGGAGATGATGTTGTTCTGGATCTCCACCGAGCCGCCGTAGATCGACATGGCCTTGCCTGACAGCCAGCCGCGCACGGTCTCGATCTCTTCCTGGCTGAAGTCGCTCCCGGTCCAACCCAGGCCCTGGTGGCCCATGATCTCCAGGGTCAGTTCGGCGCGGCCCTGGGACACCACCGTGGCGGAGTTCTTCAGCACCGAGGCGCCGTTGGTTGCGCCTGAGGCCTCTTTCGATTCCGCCATCACCCGGGCCAGGGTCAGGCCATGGATGCGCGCGTCCATCAGGTGCCGGGTCAGGCGGGTGCGCAGATCCAGGTCGGCGATGCGGCCGTCCTCGTCGACTTCGAGATAGCGCTTGGCGATCTCGTTCAGCGGCACGGTGCGGCCACCGCCGCCGGTTCCGGTCTGGCTGGCCCGCTCATGCTGCAGCAGGCGCTTGCCCACCGTCCAACCACCGTTCAACGGTCCCAGCAGGCCGTTTTTCTCGGCCCGCGCATCGGTGAAGAAGGTCTCGCAGAAGGGCGAGGCGCCGGCGATCAGGGCGATGGGCCGCGGATCGATGGCCTTCTGGTGCATGTCGATCAGCATGAAGCTGATGCCCTCATGCTTCTTGGCCGAGAAGTCGGTGCGCACCAGGGCGCCGCACCAGTCGGAATACTGGGCCCCGCTGGTCCACGTCTTCTGGCCGTTGATCACATAGTGGTCGCCGGCGTCCTCGCACTTCATCTGCAGGGAGGCCAGGTCCGACCCGGCGCCGGGCTCGGAATAGCCGACGCACCACTGGACGTCGCCGCGCACGATCGGCGGAATGTGTTGAGCCTTCTGTTCGGGGGTGCCGTAGTCGAGGATGGTCGGGCCGATCATGGTGACGCCCATCCCGAACATCATCGGGTTGAAGGCGCCGATCTTGCCCATCTCCTGGGTCAGCACTCGGGCTTGTTGAGGAGAGAGCCCCCCGCCGCCATATTCCGCCGGCCAGGTAGGGGTGGCCCAGCCCTTCAGGCCGATGGCCTTGCGCCAGGCTTTGAGCTCGGCGTTTGTCGTGGTCACCTCGGTCGCGGCCAGGAAGCCCTTGCCCTTCAGCGAGGCCGGGAAGTTGGCCTCCAGCCAGGCGCGCGCCTCGGTACGGAATTCCTCAAGTTCGAGCTCGCCTCCGAAATCGGCCATGTCGGTTCCTCCACGTCTGGTTCGTTGGCCCTAGTCTAGGCTTCCCGGCGAACAGGCCAAGTGTGACGTGGCGGCAGGCGCGCAAACGAAAACCGCCGACGCTGGGGGGACCAGCGCCGGCGGCTTCAACACCTGACGGAGTAAGGAGCTTAGAGCGAGGCGAGCTGGCTCGAACCCTGGGCGCGGGCCAGCTGGCGCAGTTGCACCTTGGCCGAGCGCACAGCGCCGGTGACGCAGGCGCGGTAGTCGGGGGCGTAGTCGTTGGTGGCCTTGCAGACGGTGTTGGCGGCGGCCGCGATGTCGGCCTGAATCTGTTCGTTCGTGCGGCCCGCCACGGCGACCCGCACGGTGGCGACGTCGGCGCGGCCATCTTCGAGCTTGGCGGCGCGAACCGGGGTCGGCGCGGCGGCCTGGCGGCTGCGGTTGATGGCGTTGAAGTCGGAATTGGCCTTGCGCACCGAGGTGTTCCAGCAATCGCCGGCCGCGGCGCCGCAAACCGTCGTGGCGGCGTCGCGGATTTCAGCGCGCACCTGGGCGACGGTCTTGCCGGTCAGGGCGATACGGACACTCTTCACGTTCAGCTGAGACGGCGAGGCTTCCGCGGCGAAGGAGGGGACGGCGAAGGCGGCGACGGTGGCGGCGAGAGCGAAAGCGGCGAAGGTCTTCATGGCGTGTTCCCGACTGTGTGTTTGAGTTTTGGTTGTTGATTGAACTTGTCGAGAATGGTTTTCGCGCATTCGGTTTAAACTGTGGTTTATCTTCAAGGTGAATAAGGACTTAATCAAAACTGTATTTTGAATTACTATAGATATACACAAACAGTCGGTCGAAGAGGCAGGCGAGCTCCTGCGCTTGCTGCGGCCTGGAAGCCGCAAACAGCTTGTTGATAAGGGATCAGGCGATCCGGCGGCGGCCAGGCCCCGCCGTGGTTACTCTTCGAGGTGGCTGCCGACCGAGACGTTGAGGTCCGTCAGCAGACCGTTCTCCAGCGAATAGACCAGGCCGTGCACGCACAGATCCTGGCCGCGGGTCCAAGCGTCTTGCACGAAGACATCAGTGGCCACGTTCTTGACCTGGCGGATGACGTTTAACTCGCACAGCCGGTCGAGCCGCGCGGTATCGCTGCCTAGGGCGTTCAGTTCGCAGCGATGCTCCTCATGGACCTCACGGATCGGATGCAGCCAATGATCCACCAGACCGCGCCGCTCGCCATCCACGGCCGCGGCCACGCCGCCGCAGCCATAGTGGCCCACCACCATGATGTGCTTCACCTTCAGCACATCGACGGCGAACTGCAGAACCGAGAGGTAGTTGGCGTCCTGCGGGGGCGCGAGGTTGGCGACGTTGCGGTGCACGAACAGCTCGCCGGGATCGAGATCGACGATCTCGTTTGCCGGGACCCGGCTGTCGGAGCAGCCGATCCAGAGATAGTCAGGAGCCTGTTGGCCCTTCAGCCGCTTGAAGAAACCGGGATCAGCCGCGACCTTGCGCGCGGCCCAAGCCTTATTGTTCGCCTTCAGGTGATCGAGCATGGCCGCGCCTTACCCCCGCACGCCCCTCGCCGCAACCCCGCCTCAAGCCTCTCGCGGCCCAGGCCAAACCTCTCGTGCGCCGTCCGACGTCACCGACATGCCCACGCCCTCGCTGACCCGCACCGGCAGACCAGAGGGATCGAAGCCGTCCAGGCAGAAGACATTGACCTCATACAGGTCGGGCGCCGCGCGCTTGCGGTGGAAGACGTAGATTCCACATATCCGGCAGAAGTGATGCCGCGCCCGGTGGGTGTTCCATTGATAGTCGCCCAAGTGGTCTTCACCCGACAGCACTGTCAGGGCGTCCTCGCGCACCCGCACCATCCGAGCGTTTTTCTTCACGCATAACGAACAGTCGCACGCGGTCACATGATCGATCTCCGCCTCGATGGCGAAGGTGACCGCCCCACAATGGCATGAGCCGAGATGACGGGGCATGAGGGTCTCCGGTCGCGCCTCCCCGGACGGGAGGCACTCGCGAAGCGCTCTAGGCCAGGCCGACCAGGGCGGCAAACACCATGATGGTGCCGGCCACGCCAACGGCCCAGGCGAGCGGCCGCACCATCGGGACGCCAAGAATGTAGAGCACCGCGTGGGCGACGCGCGAATAGAAGAACAGCTGCGCGCCAAGCATCGTGGTCCCGCTGGACACGCCGGCCACCGCCGCCACCAGAACCAGTGGCGCGAACATCGCCAGCCCTTCGCGGTGATTATCCACCACCCGCTTCATCCGCGCATGGAAGCCGCTCGGCGGCGGCAGGCCATCGCGGGAGTTGGCGAGCGGAACCAAGCCCTGGGCGCGAATGGCGGCCAGGGCTTGGATGAAGATCAGAACGAATAGCAGGCCGACCGAATAGGTCAGCATTGTCAGTTCAACACTCATAATTCCCGCCCCGAATGCGCTTCCTGTTGAAGCTTCACTTTGCGAGCTTCAGTGGGCATGGCGATGGCGTCAACCTCCGCCGGCGACAGGCGAGAGCGGCCTGATCATCCATGCTAGGCTGAACCTCAGTCCGAGCCGGGCATTATTCCGGGGCGGAGATCAGGGAGGCGCCCATGCGTTCGATGTTGTTTGCCACCACCGTGGCGGCGCTCGGACTGGCCGGCTGCGGCCAGGGGGTCTCTGACCCGTTCGCGGGCTTTGGCCCCAAACCCACCCTGCCGCCCCCCACCAAGAGCGCCTTGCCGACCGTCAACGTCGCCAAGTTCGTGGGATGGCCCAAGGACGCGGCGCCCACGGCGCCGCCTGGCTTCGTCGTCACCCGGTTCGCCGACGGCCTGGATCATCCCCGCTGGCTGCTGGTGCTGCCCAATGGCGACGTACTCGCCGCGGAGTCCTCCACCGAGGCCGGCAAGCCGCAGAACTTCAAGGACTGGGTCGCGCAGTTCATCCAGAAGCGGGCCGGGGCGCTGCAGGAGAGCCCCAACAGAATCATGCTTCTGCGCGACTCAAACTCCGACGGCGTGGCCGACACCAAGGCGATCTTCGCCCAGGATCTGAGGCGGCCCTTCGGCATGGCCCTCGTGGGCGACACCCTCTACGTGGCCAACGACGACTCCATCGTCGCCTTCCCCTATTCCGAGGGCCAGACCCAGGTTCAGGGAACCGGGACCAAGGTGTTCGACCTGCCGGGGGGCCCGATCAACCACCACTGGACAAAGAACATAGTCGCCAGCCCGGACGGGCAGAAGCTGTACGCCACCGTCGGCTCCAACTCCAACGTCGGCGAAAACGGCCTCCCGGCCGAGGCCGGCCGCGCCCAGATTGTCGAATTCAGCCTGCCCGAAGGCCCCAGCCGCCCCTACGCCACCGGCCTGCGCAATCCCAACGGCATGGATTGGGAGCCCACCACCGGCAAGCTGTGGACGGCCGTCAACGAGCGTGACGAACTGGGGAACGATCTGGTCCCCGACTACATGACCAGCGTCACCCCGGGCGGTTTCTACGGTTGGCCCTATAGCTATTACGGCCAGCACGTCGATACCCGCGTCAGCCCGCAGCGGCCGGACCTGGTGGCCAAGGCCCTGACGCCGGACTACGCGCTCGGGGCCCACACCGCATCCCTGGGCCTGGCCTTCTACCGGGCCGACGCCTTTCCCGCGGCCTACAAGGGGGGTGTCTTTATCGGCCAGCACGGCTCTTGGAACCGCAGGCCGTTGAACGGCTACCGCGTGGTCTTCATTCCCTTCGCCAAGGGCAAGCCCTCGGGCCCGCCGCAAGCCTTCCTCACCGGCTTCCTCAACGCAAAGGACGAGGCGCAGGGTCGCCCGGCCGGTGTGGCCGTGGACAATACGGGCGCCCTGCTGGTGGCCGACGACAGCGGCGACATCGTCTGGCGTGTCGCCAGCGCGACCTTACCGCCGCCTCCCCTCCAGACGGCGCCCAAGCCCTAGAAACTCTTGCGGATCCGCAGGTTCCACATCCGGCCCCAGCGCAGGTCGCGCACGTCGGTATAGGCGAGCGCGCTGCGGTCGCGTGGCCCGGCATAGACCTCGCGGGTGCGTTGGGCGCTGCGCTCGGTGAGGTTCATCAGCTCCAGCCGCACGCTGAGATCGGGCTTGGGCTTATACTCTCCGAACAGGGTGACCCAGGTGTCGAGCTTGCGGGTCTCGATCTCCGACAGCCGATAGGCGCGGTCACGCCAGCCATAGGCGTCGTTGGCGTTGGAGCCGCCCCGGTTGACGTCGACCCCCCAGCTTGACTTCCACTTGGCCAGATCCTGGGTGAAATGCAGGTCCCATTCCATATGGCGCAGCCCCGAGATCTGACGCGGCTGCAAAGTCAGGGGGTCGATGACCTCCGAGCGCCTCCAGATAGCCTGGGCCTTGAGTTGCGCCGCCGGGATGCGGAAGCGATCCAGGGGCAGGCTGAGACTGGCCTGCACCTCATCCTTGGTCCCCTCGCCAATATTACCCGGCGCATCGGCGACACTGCCCCCTGGGCCGAAGATCGGCGCACGGTCGATGACATCGGTGAGTTCGTAGTGGCGCAGGGTCAGGATTGCCGCCCCACTCTTCCAGAACCTTTGTTCAACAGCGGCCTCGACCACCCAGGCCTGTTGCGGCGACAGGTTGGGATTGCCCGCGATCACGGTGCCGGTATTGGCCACCGACGACGGGGCGACGAAGTCGTCGAAGTTCAACTGCCCCACCTCGCGCTCAATGCGCAGGCGCACCTGGGTCCTCGGCGTCGCAGACCAGGTCACCGCCACGCGCGGCTTGGTGAACTGAAGCTGCTTCTCCAGCAGCACGTCGCCCTCCGACACGATTGTGGACCGCTCCTGACGCAGACCAGCCTCGACGGAGAGGGCGTCGCTGGGCCGCCAGGTCGCCGTGGCGAACACTTCGCCGCGCTTCTCGGTGACCAGCACGCTGGCGGCCGGCAGTCGGACCTTCACGGCGTTCTGAAACAGCGTCGTGGTGTTATCGAGCTTGTTGTAGGCGCCCTCGGCGCCGAACTCCCAGGTCAGGGCCCGCGACTGGGCGAAGCGCACATGTCCCCGCCCGACGCTCTCGGTGGTCTTACGGTCGCCCTCGAACTGTCGGACCAGGCTGGCGCCTTCAAACCGCGACTTGGTGGTGTTGTTGTTCCACTGCTGGAAGGCCACCGCCTCCAGGTCCAGGCGCGGCGACAGCGGACGCGTATAGCGGCCGCCCACCTCGGCCTGGAGCCGGTCCATGGTGTCGTACTGGTATTCCTTGCCGCCCGGGAAACGGAGGCGGTCGGTGATTTCCGCCGAATAGGGGGTCATCATGTAGGCTGCGTTCAGCCGCAGCTTGCCCCCGCCCAACGGGGTCTCATAGGCGCCGGTGGTCCACTGCTTCAGGCCCTTCCCGTCCGCGTCCACGTCGGAGAGGATCAGGGTCGAGCCGTTCGCTGCGGTGCGGATGCGTTGGCCGTCGCCCAGTTGGTCGTCGGGACCGTAGCCCAGGATGATAGAGGCTTCGGCTGAGCGCCCGCCGGCCCAACGCCACTGGCCCTCGGCGCGGAAACTACCCAGGACGCGCCCATCGTAGACGGCGTAAGCGCCCGTCGTCGTCGCGCCGCGGAAGCCGGCCGTCGACTTGCGCACGACGTTGACCACCACGGTGCGGCCCTGCATGTCGATACCAGGCGCCCCGCCGCGGATCAGGTCCACATGGGCCACCGCGGCTGCGGGGATGCGCCTGAGAATCTCGTCGAGGGCGTCGTTCTTGGCTACCGCCGGCTCGCCATCGATCAGCACGTTGCCGCCCGATCCGGCCAGGCCTCGCACCACCGTCCCCTTGTCGAAGGAGAAGCCCGGCACCCGGATCACCATGTCGTACGCCGTCGAGGGCGAGGCCTCGGCGAAGAAGGGCGCGGGATAGGCGATGACACCGGTCTCGGACGCTGCGGCCTTGGCGGGGGTCACAGCGGCCGACGGCTCGGCTCCGGCTAGAACGGCGGCCGCCGCGGCGATCATCAGGATACTCATCACGCGCCCCTCCCCAGGAACAGAGATGTTTCTGGCTTACTTCGTAAGCTCTCGCCACCCAGCACCAACCCGATGGGACGATTCGCCCCGCCCTGCGGCTTTGGCGTAACAAGATTGCTGGATCAGACCCGTCCGGCGACCGGAATCAGGGCGCCGGTGACCGCGCTGGCCGCTGGGGAGGCCAGGAACAGGATCACCGCCGCCAGCTCTTCCGGCGTCACCCAACTCGCGAAATCCGCGTCGGGCATATCCACGCGATTGGTGGGCGTGTCGATGATCGAGGGCAGGACGGCGTTGACGGTAACCTGCCCCTTCAACTCCTCCGCCAGGCTCTCGGTCAGGCGGTGGACGCCCGCCTTGGAGGCGGCATAAGCGCCCATGCCCGCTCCGGACCTGACCGCGCCATTGGCGCCGATGTTGACGATGCGGCCCGCCGCGCTGGCCCTCAGGTGCGGGATGGCCGCGCGGCTCGCATTGGCCGTGGTCTTGACGTTCATGGCATAGAGCCGGTCCCAGACCGCCGGATCGCCGTCGGCATGGGTCTGCCAGGCGAAGCCGCCGGCGACATTGATCAGCACATCCAGGCCACCGAACCGCGCGGCGGCTTCGTCGACGGCGTTCGTCGCGCCGGCGGGATCGGTGAGGTCAACGCCGGAGAGCGCCAGGGCGTCCGGACCGCAGGCCTCGAGCAATCCCTCGGGCGCGGTCTTGGCGAAGTCGATGAGGGCCACCTTGGCCCCCTGCCCGGCCGCGGCGCGGGCGACGGCGGCGCCCAGAATTCCGAACGCGCCGGTGACGGCGACGATGCGTGGCTGGCTCAAGTCTGTCCCCAATGCAGCGAGGCTCCCTTCTCCCGCACGGAGAGAAGGAAGCCAAGCCGGGTCTAGAGGCGTTCGACGATGGTCACATTGGCCATGCCGCCGCCTTCGCACATGGTCTGCAGGCCGTACTTGCCGCCGGTGGACTCCAGGGCGTTGAGCAGCGTGGCCATGAGCTTGGTGCCCGAGGCGCCCAGCGGGTGGCCGAGCGCGATGGCGCCGCCGTTGACGTTGATCTTTTCGCGCGGGACGCCAAGCGACTTCATGTAGGCCACGGGCACCGACGCGAAGGCCTCGTTGACCTCGAACAGATCGATGTCATCGACGGTCATGCCGGCGCGCTTGAGGGCGCGCTCGGTGGCCGGCAGCGGAGCTTCCAGCATGATGACGGGATCGTGGCCCAGCAGGCTCATGTGATGGATGCGGGCCAGCGGCTTCACGCCCAGTTCCTTCAAGCCCTTTTCCGAGACGATCATCACGCCCGAGGCGCCGTCGCAGATCTGGCTGGAGGAGGCCGCGGTCAGGCAACCATCCTCGCGCAGCAGCTTCACGCCCTTGATGCCCTCAAGGCTCGCTTCGAAGCGGATTCCCTCGTCGACGGTGTGCAGGGTCTTGTTGCCCTCGGCGTCGGTCACCTCGATGGCGACGATTTCGTTCTTGAAGGCGCCGGCCTGGGTGGCGGCGATGGCGCGCTGGTGGGACTGGAAGCTGAACTCGTCCATCTGGTCGCGGTTCAGACCGTACTTCTTGGCCACCATCTCGGCGCCGACGAACTGCGAGAACTGGATGTTGGGATACTGCTCCTGGATCCCCGGACTCATGTAGGTGCCGAAGCCGTTCTGGGCCGGGAGGGCGGCCGACAGCCCCATGGGCACCCGGGTCATGCTCTCAACACCGGCGGCGATGACGATGTCCATGGTGCCGCTCATGACGGCCTGAGCCGCGAACTGCAGGGCCTGCTGGGAGGAGCCGCACTGGCGGTCGACGCTGGTGCCGGGCACGCTCTCGGGCAGGCGCGAGGCCAGCACGGCGTTGCGTCCGACATTGATCCCCTGCTCGCCCACCTGGCCGACGCAGCCCATGATCACGTCCTCCACCAGGGCCGGGTCGGCCTTGGTGCGGTCGATGAGATCATTGAGGACGTTGGCCGCCAGATCGACCGGATGCCAATCCTTCAGTTTGCCACCCTTGCGGCCGCCGGCCGTGCGTGAGGCCGCGACGATATAGGCTTCGCCCATGGTTCCGCTCCCTTTGGAAATGCGCGTCTTGCGCGTCGGCACGCAAACTAGGCGGGCGCCGTCACGGAAGCCAACGGGGCTCGCACTCAGGCCAGATTACAGCGGCCTCGAATTGGGCCACAAGCGTTGCTGCAACCTTGCGGAGCCCCGATCCCATGACCCTGAAGCGCCGCGTGGATTTCCTGGCCCATCTGCTCAAGGCCACACTGCGGCGGCACCATCGGGAATTGATCCCGGTCTTTGCGCCCCACATTCCCGATGAGGCCGTCGTGATCGACGTCGGCGCCCACGCGGGACAGTTTTCCAAGCTGTTCGCAAGGATGGCTCCCGGCGGCCGGGTCTACGCCTTCGAGCCCTCGGCCTATGCGCGGTCGATCCTCACCCGGTCGCTGGCCTTCAACCGGCTGGCTCATGTGACGGTGATCCCCATGGGACTGTCGGACGCTCCGGCCGAACTGATCCTGCGCACCCCTATCAAGGCCCATGGCGGCCTCGGCTTCGGCATCGCCCACTTCGGCGAGGATGGTCAGGACGCGCGCGACACCATGGACCAGGTCGTGCCGCTCACCACGCTGGATGCCTTCGCCGAGCAGGAGGGGCTTAGCCGGCTGGATTTCCTCAAGGCCGATGTCGAGGGCTGGGAGGTCAATGTGCTGAAGGGCGGCCTGAGGACCTTGGCGAAGCACCGTCCGGCCCTCTTCCTGGAAATCTCGGACGCCTCGCTGGCGCGGGCAGGTTCAAAGCCCACCGACATCTGGGACATCCTGCGTCCGCTGGGCTATCGCGCGCTAAAGGCGCCGGAGTTCACGCCGGTGGATGGCTACTCCGGCGTCCAGGACTACCTGTTCGTGGCCGGCTAAACCGGCAGCAGGCCGCCCAGCCGCTCGCCGTCCAGCTTGAAGCTGGTGGGCAGGACGCGGGGATTGGGCTTCTGCAGCTTCAGCGCCTTGGCACCGCGCGCCACCGCCAGCTTGCCCAGGGCGCCCGGCGTGAAGCCGTGCTGGATGCGCGGCCGTTGCGCGCCCAGCCGGCGGCGCAGGACGCCGTTGGCGTAGATCACATTGGCCCGCATCAAGGCCTGGGGCGTCATGAATTCGATGGAGAGCGAGACGTTCAGCATGGGGCCGTTCTCGATCCTGTGCGGGGCGTTCTGGGCCCAGGTGACCATCTTGCCAGGCGTCAGGTCGTGGACCTCCGCGCCCTTGTCCCACTCGGGGTTGAAAGCGAACTGCTCGGCGGTCTCGCGCAGGACGATCTTCTCGAGGGCCTCGTCGCCCACATAGGGGTCGGCCACCGGATAGACCCAGACGCGCTTCTGGCCGCGCAGCTGCCACAGCGACACCAGCGGCACGTCCAGATGGTAGAAGACCTGGGCGTTGGCCGAGGAGATCAGCATCCCCAGGTCGCGCTTGAAGGTGCGCAGGCCCGGCGCGTGGGCGGACTTCTCGGCGAAGATCTCGTCCCCCAGGGCGGCGTACTCGGCCAGGTGCAGGTTGGTCTCGCGCAGGTTCAGCCAGATGCGCCCAGACTGGGCGGCCTCCAGCAGCTTCGATCCGGTGAGCGTGCCGGCCGAGCCGCGCCGCCAGGTGGTCCAGGCCACGGGGTCCTCGCCCATGGTGAAGACGCCCAGCTTCTCGCGCGGATAGCGGTCCAGCAGCTCCTCCAGCCCGGCGTCGTCGAACATCGGCCGCTCGTGCAGATCATGCTCGAAGGCCAGGTTAGACCGGGTGAAGGCGGCGCCCTTTTCCGGCGTCCAGTCTTTGATGATGCTCATGTCGGAGCCCTCAGGCCATAGAAGTGAATCTTGAAGGGACCCCACCACAGGGTCTTGCCCAGGCCGCGCGCGGCGCGGTCCAGGGTGTAGGCGAAACGTGGGCTGCGAACCAGCCACTGGAGGGCGGCGACCAGGCCGTACACCCCGGCCTGTCCCATCCCGATGGCCATCCATCGCGCCACGCCCAGCCGGTCGGGCGGGGTGCTGATGGCGCAGTGGGCCGACGGCCCCTGCCCGTAGGCGAAGGCGCGCGCGATCGTGTAGTCCAGGGTCAGGCGGCTGGGCACGGGGTCCTCCCAGACCCAGGCGTCCGGCGCCCAGGCGAAGGTCGCGCCCCTGGCCCGCATGCCACCGAACAGCAGGTCGTCCTCGCCGCCGATGTGGTTGCGCAGCGCCGAGAACGGGGCGTTTGGGTTGGGCAGGCTGGCGCGGCGGATCAGGCTGTCGCCACAGCCGTAATAGTGATCGATCACCCCCTCGCGCGGGCCATCGCCGACCCGGGAGAAGAACCATTCCAGATAGGCGCGGTGCTTGACCACGTTTGAGGGCGCGCGGCCGCGCACCGGGCCGAACACCACATCGGCGTCGTACTTGGACTGCGCGGCCAAGAGGGCGGCCAGCCAGCCAGCCGGCGCCTCCTCGTCGTCGTCCAGGAAGGCGATGAAGTCGCCGCGCGCCTGGGCCATGGCGGCGTTGCGGGCGTTGGCGACGCCGGGCTCGGGCTCATGCACATAGACCACCGGGAACGGCGCCTCGGCCGCCAGGCCCTGGGTCAGCGCCTTCGCCGACGGCGCCTGATCATTGTCCACCACCACCAGCTCCAGGGTCGCGGGATCGACGCCGGCCTGGAGAAATGTCGAGCGCGCAGCCGTGGCCAGTCCGTCCAGACGGCGCTGGGTGGGAATGATCAGGCTGACACGCGGCGTGGCCATGGGATCAGACGGCCTCGAGCTCGGCCGATTGGCGGCGCGTGCGGGCGGCGATGGCCTGGGCAAGGCCCTTGGCGCGGCCGGCGAAGGAGAGTTCGCTGCTGGCGATGATGTCCAGGCGGCGGCGCAGCTTTCCCACCGCGCCTTGGCCATGGGCGCCGGCCAGGGTCCACGCCTGTTCCGATACCTGGGCCGCGCGACCGCCCAGGTTGGCGGCTGTGGCGATCCCCTCGCCGATCCGTCGCGTGGTCAGCGCATAGGGGCGCTTGTAATGCTCGTGGCCGGGACCGAGGTCATAGGTGGTCAGGCCCATCTCCGGCATGGCGGCGATGGCGCGGCCCAGGAACACCTGGCCCGGCGACCAGGCGCCCAGCTCCGGATCGGTGGACGCGATCCACGGGTGATAGACACCACCCTGGCGAATGCCGAAATGTCCCGCCACCAGCCGGTCGCCGGCGTAGAGATTGACCATCAGGCCCTGAAAGTCACCGTCCTGGCGTTCGAACAGCGACTGCAACAGACCTTGGGTCCAGTTGGCGTTCAGGAAGCCGTGGGCGCCGGTGCGGGCCAGTTGCTCGCGCTTCCAGCGCAGCAGGGTCGCAAAGGCGGCCGGATCACGGTCCGCGCCCCGGATCGACAGCACGCCGACCTCGCGGTCCAGTTTGTGATCCAGGCGGCGATAGTTCTTGAACCGCTTGGGACTGGCGGCGCGTAGGGCCTCCAGATAGTCCTCGGCGGTGGTCGCAAGCTCGATGACGAAGCTCTCGCGCTCCACCGCGCCGAAGCCGTTGAAGGCCTTGTTCGGGTCAGTGAGGCCGGTGAAGCGGTAGACCGACAGACCGGCGGCGGCCAGGGCCTCGTCGGCGTCCAGGCCCTGCTCGGCCACCAGGCCGTGGTAGTCGGAAAGCGGGGCGCCGATGGGCCGGGCATAGCTGCCGGGACGGCGATGATAGGCCAGGAAGCCCGCGGTGCGGCCCGGCCAGCGCCAGACGGTGACGCGGGCGTCGCCGCGCACCTTGCCCACCGCGATGGCGAACTCCGGCCCCATCAGCGGATTGGCGAACTCCGGCCGGCTGGCGCACAGGGCGCGCCAGGTGGCGATGTCGGTGTCCGAAAGGTCGCTCGGATGGAAGGTCTCGGCGGTCAGCATCGTCTTAAGCCCTAGCTTGTCCCGGTTAGGGAAAGGTGGACTTCAACGCTGCAAACCACATGCCTCAGCACGTGTGCCGGTTCGCGCCACGCGGGAACTAGGTGAATGAATTCCTAAGGATGCGCTCAAGCCATTGCGCATCGACCTCGTCGAAGGCCGCGGGCTCCGTGGCGTCGACATCGAACACGGCGATCAGCTCGCCGGCGGCGTCGAAGACCGGCACGACCACCTCGCTGGCCGAGCGGCCGTCACAGGCGATGTGGCCCGGAAACGCGTGGACGTCGGGGACCAGCTGGGTCTGGCCGGTGGCCGCCGCCGCGCCGCAGACCCCGCGACCAAAGGCGATGCGCAGGCAGCCGAGCGTTCCCTGATAGGGTCCGACCACCAGCTCCCGCTCCCTGTCGGGATCGACCACGTAGAAGCCCGTCCAGAAATAGTGCTCGAAACTGGCCGCCAGCATCGAGGCGATGGTGGCCATCCGCGCCGTGCGGTTGGGCTCGCCGTCCAGCACCGAGGCGATTTCCTGCGCCACCGTCGCATAGCGGGCGGCCTTGTCGTCAGGCAGGGTCAGGTCGTTGAAGGCTTCGGCCATGGGGTCGTATATGGCGGGATGAGGAAAAGTGGGAACCGGTTTTCCGCCCGCATCCCGCCAATCTTGAAGTCTTTAGCCCACCGCCACCAGCCGCCGCGCGCTCTTGCGGCTCACCACGGCCTCAAGATTGCGCCCGATACGGTCGGCTTCGCCCTCCTCCATCTCGGTGTGGCTGAGCAGGTTGCGGATGGCGTCGAAGTGGATCTCGATCACCGCCGGGTCGCAGGCCTCGGGGCCTCCCATGGCCTCGACATAGGTCAGCATCGACTGCGAGGCGCGCTCCACCGTCTTGTCGCGCACCTGGCGGGCGCGGAAGCTGGTGTGCTGCATGACCCGGTAGATCATCTGCAGAGTCGATCGATCCACGCCGCCGCGGGCGGTGATCAGGCGGCGCATGGCCTCCAGCTCGACGCTGATGGTCTCGCGGGCGATCTCGCGTTCCACCTCATCGGCGACCTCGTCGGGATCGCAGGTGCGGCGCAGGGGCCCGGAGTAGTTCAGTTCGATCTTACGGCGGCGGTCAGGGCCGACATAGGCCTCGCTGATGATGAAGGGCCGCGGCTTCTTGAGCACAAGCTGGATGCGCGACAGCAGGGCCGCCGGCGTGAAAGGCTTGATCACGAACTCATTGACCCCCGCCAGGCGGGCGATCTGCACGTCGCGCTCACTTCGCTGGCCGGTGACCATCACCACCGGCACTTCTGCGTTGGGCACCAGGGGGTCAGGATGGATGGCCGCGCGGCGGATCGACCGGACCAGCTCCAGCCCGTCCATCACCGGCATGGACCAGTCGGTGAAGATGATGTGCGGGCAGCGGTGGCGAAGCAGGTCGCGCGCCCGATTGCCGTCCGGGGCGGTGTAGACCTCCCCCACGCCGCCCGCCCGCAGAAGGTCAGTGATCAGTCGCAGGGTGTTGGAGTGGTCATCGACCACGAGAATCTTCAGACCCGACAGATCGTCAGGCGTCAGGTTCGCACTTGGCAGCAATCGTTGCGAGCTCATCAGCCCCGGAAATCCCCAACCCTTGGCGAACATGATCGGTGAGCGTTGAGATCGGGTTTATGGCGGCCGGCAAATGTCGGGTCGTCGACTCTGCTTATTGAAGAACGTGCGCGGCCAAGGCCTCGTAGTGGGGCCGAGCCTGGTCGGCGATACGGCGCAGATCGTCGGAAAGGCTGATCTCGCGGGCTGGGCCGGGTGGTTCGAACCCGGTCGACCGCTCGACCGCGTCGTACCAGGCCGGCGCCCAGACCCCATCTGTGTCGCGGGGTCCGGAGGGCCAACTCAGCATCTCAGGCCGGAACGGGACGCCCAGGGCATCGCACAGCATCCCCAGCACACGCTCAGGATCGGCGAGGACATCGCGGCCTTCCATCACCGGCGGCGGAACACCCAGCCGGTCAGCCTCGCGTTCGAAGAGTTCCCGCTGCCGCACGATGCCAATGTCGGCCAGGGTCACCTGCGCGCGCTTGACCGTGTAGGAGGCCAGCACGGCGGCCGGATCACGGATCAGGAAGGCGCTGCGGCAAGCCTCCGTCCATTCCATACCGACACCGTCAAGCATGTGGTGGGTCATGTGCTTCTGGTAGAAGACCGCCTTGCCCCCAGGCGCCGGACCGGCCATGGCGGCGGCCACCTCGCGCCAGTCCTGGGGTTGTGAGGCCAGCACCGCCTCGCGCATCGGATGGTCCAGGCCGGTCCTGGCCAGGTAGGCGGCGTAGAACGGCTCGTCCACGACAGCGGTGTCTGGCCGGTTCTCGAAGCTGCGCATCATGGCCGTGGAGATGTTGCGAGGGCCCGACCACATGGCGATCCGCACGGTCTGGGTCATGCCGCCTGCGCGTCCTTCAACTCCTCATAGGCCGCCCGCAGAGCCGTCGTCACCGGTCCCGGCAAGGCGGCCGGCAGGACGTGGCCGTCGATCTCGCGCACCGGCGTCAGGCCCCCGAAGGTGCCGGTCACGAAGGCCTCGTCGGCGTCGTAGACATCGTCCAGGCTGAAGTCGCCCAGCGTGATCGGGACGCCCTTGGCGCGGCACAGCGCGATCACATTGCCCCGCGTCACCCCGTTGAAGCAGAAGTCGCCCGTGGACGTCATCACGCGGCCGTCGCGGACGAAGAAGAAGTTGGTGGCGTTGCAACTGGAGACGAAGCCGCTGGGGTCCAGCATCAGCGCCTCGTCGCATCCGGCCTCGATGGCCTGAAGCAGGGCGGTGATCAGGTTCAGGCGGCTGTGGGAGTTCAGCCGCATGTCGAACATCTGGGCCGGCGTGCAGAGGATGCTGGAGGTGAACAGCGAGAGCCCTCGCGTCACGATCTCGGGACTGGGCGACTTGTATTCCGCGGTGATCACGATGGTGGGGCGGCCCAGCCAGTTGCGAGGGTCCTGGTTGGCGGCGGCCTTCTCGCCTCGGGTGATCATCAGGCGCAGGTGCGCGCCATCGGTCATGCCGTTGCCGTCCAGCAGCTTCCAGATCTCGGCGGTGAGCTGTTCGCGGCTCAGACCGATGTCGAGGGCGATGGCCTTGAGGCCCGCATAGAGCCGGTCGAGGTGGGTCTCCAGGAAGAGGAGCTTGCCCCTGTGCAGGCGCAGGCCCTCCCAGACCCCGTCGCCCAGGACAAAGCCTGCGTCGAACACCGACACCCTGGCGTCCTCGCGCTTGACGAGATCGCCGTTGAGATAGAGGCGCGCCGCCGCATTGCGCGGATCGACGGCGAAATCCTGACTGCCTGCCATGGCCGGCAGTTGTATGGGTGGAGGCGGCGCACGGCTAGACCAGGAGCATCGGATGACCCACGGCATCGGCGGATCGAGCGCGGACGAACAGCTTTCCGGACTGGCGCCTTGGCCCAAGGCGACGGCCATCGGCCTGGAGGAACGCGTCGCCCGCATCGCCCGCGCCCGCGAACTGATGGCCGAGATCGGCGCCGACGCCCTGATCATCGGAGCCGGCCCCTCCCTGCGCTTCTTCACCGGCGTCGCCTGGAACGCCACCGAGCGGCTGGTGGCCCTGGTCCTGCCACGCACCGGCCCCCTGAAGATGATCTGCCCTCGCTTCGAGCTGGGCTCGCTGCAGGCCGCCCTGCTGGTGGAGGCGGAGCTCCTGCTCTGGGAGGAACACGAAAGCCCCTACACCCTGACGACCCAGGCGCTGGCCGACCTGGGCGCCCAGTCGCTGGCCATCGACCCCGCCCTGCCCTTCTTCGTCTTTAATGGTCTGCGCCAGGCCGCGCCGGACCTCGCCCTGCTGGACGGCGCCCCGGTGGTGGACGGTTGCCGGTCCATCAAGTCGCTGGCCGAACTGGCTCTGATGTCCCAGGCCAAGGCCATGACCCTGGAGGTCCACCGCCGTGCTGCTCGCATCCTGGCTCCGGGGATCACCACGGCCGAGGTCCGCCGCTTCATCGACCAGGCCCATCGGGCGCTCGGAGCCGACGACGGCTCGTCCTTCTGCGCGGTGCAGTTCGGGGTCGCCAGCGCCTATCCCCATGGCCTGCCGGGCGAACAGCGGCTGGCCCAGGATGATCTGGTCCTCATCGACACCGGCTGCAGGGTGCAGGGCTACAACTCCGACATCACCCGCACCTATGTGTTCGGCCAGGCGACCCCGGAGCAGGCTCGCGTTTGGGAGATCGAGAAGCGCGCCCAGGCCGCCGCCTTCGCCGCCGTGAAGCCCGGCATCCCCTGCGAGGAGATTGACGCCGTCGCCCGCCGCGTCCTGGCCGCCGAGGGCTTCAGTCCCGACTACGACCTGCCGGGCCTGCCCCACCGCACCGGCCACGGCATTGGCCTGTCGATCCACGAGGCGCCCTATCTGGTGCGCGGCGACAAGACCCCACTGGCGCCCGGCATGTGCTTCTCCAACGAGCCGATGATCGTCATCCCCGAGACCTTCGGCGTGCGCCTGGAGGACCACTTCCACGTCACACAGGACGGGGCCGCCTGGTTCACCGAGCCCCAGGACAGCCTCGACGCTCCTTTCGGCCGGCAGGCCTAGGACTTCATGCCCCTCTATCCCGCCACCGCCGCCGACCTGCCCGCCGTCGTCGATCTCGTGAACTCCGCCTATCGCGGCGAGACCTCCCGCCAGGGCTGGACCACCGAGGCCGACTATCTGGAGGGCCAGCGCACTGACCTCGCCACTCTGAGCCATGACCTGACCGAGACCCCCGGCGCGGCCCTCTACGTATGGCGCGACGATCCCGACACGCCGCTGCTGGGGACGGTCTGGCTCGAGCCGGCGGAGACCGGCGTCATGTACCTGGGCATGCTCACGGTGCGCCCTGACCTCCAGGCCCGGAGCCTGGGCCGCACCCTGCTGCACGCCGCCGAGGCCGTGGCCGAGGCCAAGGGCGCGCGGCGCATCCGCATGACGGTGGTCAATATCCGCGACACCCTGATCGCCTGGTACGCAAGGCGCGGCTACGACCTCACCGGCGAGACCCGGCCCTTTCCCTACGGCGACCGCCGCTTCGGCGATCCCCTGCGGGACGACCTGGCCTTCGTAGTGCTGGAAAAAGCTCTCTAGGCGATCTCGAAGGTCACCGTGGAGCGCCCGAAGTCCAGGGACACCACGGCGAACTCCGCCATCAGGTCCATGCCCAGCACCAGGGCCGGCTTGGACTCCAGGCCCCACAGAGCGAACACCGACAGGTCGGCGAACACCACCGGCACATTGCCCAGCTGCACGCCGCCGACCCGTAGGAACGGCAGGTACATCATGTCCCCCACGAAGGTCTCCCCGGTCACCGAGACCATGGTCACCTTCTCCAGCTTCCCCTCGATCTTCGGGCCCAGCATCTTGCGCAGGGTGGGGTTGCCGATGGAGAGCTGGGCGCCGGAATCGATCATGCAGCTGATCGGCTTGGCCCCGAGGTCGGCATCGACGATGGTCAGTTGGCCGATGCGTTTACGGGCCGGCACCACCACGCTCTTGGCGGTGCTGATGTCGCGGCGCGAGGCGGTGATCGCCACATGCTTTTCCGCCATGTTCAGCACCAGCCGCTGGCCGCGCAGCCAGTCCACCGCCAGCAAGCCCTCGATGTTGGTTCCGACGAAGGGCAGGACCGGCACCTTCACGCTACGCTGGGCGCGGCCGCCCACCTGCAGGCGGTCCACCAGCACGCTCTGGCGGGTGCGCCGGCCGACAATGGTGTTGACCACCACCTTGCCTCCATCCGGCAGGGCCAGCCGGGCGGCCAGGGTCGTGGAGATGCACGAGCGGTTGGCGCCGGTGTCCACCATGAAGTCGAAGGGGCCCTGGCCGTTGATCGTCACCGGCACGGTGATGCGCGCGAAGGCGTCCTTGCCGCTGGCCACCTGAGTAGGCTCAAGGCTCGCCTCATCTGCCGGCGTAACGTCCGGGGCCGGGGCGGGCGGGGTCTGGGCGTGCGCCAGCCCTCCGCCCAGCAGCAGGGCGCCGCCGAGCGCCGAGGACGCGCTACGCCGGGTCAGCCCATCGCCCACGGTTAGCTGAGGCCCTTGCTCGGGTTGATCAGGTACTTTTCGCCGGTGGCGCGGCGGTTGTAGCCGGCCATGATCTCGGGGTTCAGGGCCTCGGCCAGGGAGATCTCGTGCGAATAGTGGCTGGCGAAGGTGGTCTTCAGTTCGTCCAGCACCCTTTGGCGCAGCTTGCCGCCCGCCTCGGCGCCGATCTTCATCAGGAACGGCGTCAGCAGCCAGCCCCCCAGGCCCCAGGACATGCCGAAGGACCGGTTCAGCTCGGTCGCCGAGGTGTTCAGGCCGCCATAGATGTAGACCTGCTTGTAGGTGGTCGAGCCATAGCGGCTGTAGGTCTTGGCCGTCATGTTGGCGGCGACCTCCATCCCGCTGAGGATCTGGCCGGCCAGCTTGCCGCCGCCGATGGCGTCGAAGGCCAGGGTCGCGCCGGTGGCGGCCAGGGCCTTGATCAGCTCTTCCATGAAGTCGGGCGCGGTGGAGTCCACGACGTACTTGGCGCCGATGTCCTTCAGGATCTTAGCCTGCTCGGCGCTACGGACGATGTTCACCAGGTCGACGCCGTCCTTGAGGCAGACCTTGTTCAGCATCTGGCCCAGGTTCGAGGCTGCGGCGGTGTGGACCAGGGCCTTGTGACCCTCCATCTTCATGGTCTCCACCATACCCAGCGCGGTCAGCGGGTTGACGAAGCACGAGGCGCCGTCGGCGGCGGTCGCGCCGGCCGGCAACACCAGGACGTCGGCAGCCTTAAGCAGGCGATACTGGGCGTACATCGCGCCGCCCAGCATGGCGACGGTCTTGCCCAGCAGGTGTTGCGCATCGGCGCCGGCCTTGATCACCTCGCCCGCGCCCTCATTGCCCACCGGCATGGACTCGTCAGCCCGCGCCGCCATGGCGCGCATGAAGGCCGGCTGGATCGGCGCCGTGGTCACCGGGCGATCGGCGGGGCCGGACATCTTGGCCTGGGCGACATCGATGGGGCCCAGCAGCAGGCCAAGGTCGGACGGATTGATCGGCGAGGCCTGGACACGGACCAGGATCTCGTCGGGGCCGGGATCGGGGTGCGAGACGGTGGCCAGGGACAGTTCCAGCTCGCCGCTGGACTTCACCAAGGAGCGCAGCTCCAGCCCTTGAGTTTCGTTGCTCATCCTAGGTTCCCGTCCCGTGTTGTGGTCTTTTGCGCGCTGCAAGCGCGTGTCGTCTTCACTTAGGGGGCGCGGGGCCCCGTTGCGAGCCCGACCTGCAAATTCTCACGCTTGCCGCCGCGCGTCCTCCAGCATCATCCGGGCGGCCTTCTCGGCGATCATCATGGTCGGCGAGTTGGTGTTGCCCGAGGTGATGGTCGGCATCACCGAGGCGTCGGCGATGCGCAGGCCCGCCACGCCATGCACCCGCAGCCGGGCGTCCACCACCGCGCCGGGGTCGCTCTCCAGGCCCATCTTCGCCGTCCCCACGGGGTGGAAGATCGTGGTGCCCAGAGCTCGCGCCGCCGCCAGCAGGTCCTCGTCGCTCTGCGCCTCGGCGCCGGGCCGCCGTTCCACCGGCGAGAACCGCGCCAGGGGCGGCTGGGCGACGATGCGGCGGACCAGCCGCATGGCCTCCACCGCCACCCGCTCATCCTCCCGCGTCGAAAGGTAGTTGGGTGCGATCAGCGGGGCGTCGCGCGGCTCGGGGCTGGCTGCATGGATTGAGCCCCGGCTGGCGGGGCGCAGGTTGCAGACGCTGACGGTGATGGCCGGCGCCACGTGCAGCGCCTCCCCGAACCGGTCGAGCGACAGGGGCTGGACATGGAACTGCAGGTTCGGCGTCGCCTGTTCGGGCGAGGACCGGGCGAAGGCGCCCAGCTGCGAAGGCGCCATGGACATCGGCCCCTTGCGAAACAGGGCGTACTCCGCCGCCATCAGCGGCCGCCGCCACCAGGAGGCATAGAGCTCGTTCATGGTCGGCACGCCGGTGACGCCGTAATAGGGCCGGATCTGCAGGTGATCCTGCAGGTTCTCACCCACCCCGGGCAGATGCCGGGTGGTCTGGATGCCGAGCGCTGATAGCCTGCCGCCGTCGCCGATCCCCGAAAGCTCCAGGATCTGTGGCGTGCCCACCGCGCCGGCCGCCAGCACCACCTCCCCGTCGGCCCGCGCCGCGAAGGCCTCGCCGCCCTGCATCCAGGCGACCCCCACGGCTCGCCCGTTCTCGACCACCACTCGGCTGACCTGGGCGCCGGTCACCAGCTTCAGGTTCGGCCGCGTCAGCACGGGCTTCAGGAACCCCCGCGCCGCGCTCCAGCGCCGCCCGGCCTTCTGGTTGACCTGGAAATAGCCGACGCCCTCATTGTCGCCGCCATTGAAGTCCGTGACGGCAGGTATCCCCGCCATCTCGGCGGCGGCGGAGAAGGCGTTCAGGACGTCCCAGCGCATGCGCGGATGCTCCACCCGCCACTCCCCGCCGCTGCGGTGATGATCGCCCTGTGGGGCGATGTGGTCCTCCTGGGCCAGGAACAGCGGCAGGACGTCGTCCCACCCCCAGCCCGACAGCCCCATCTGCCGCCAGCCGTCATAGTCGGCGGCCTGGCCCCGCATATAGATCATGGCGTTGATGGCCGAGGACCCGCCGATCACCTTGCCCCGCGGATAGGCCAGCTTGCGGCCATCCAGTCCCGGAATCTCCTGGGTCTCGAACATCCAGTCGGCGCGCGGATTGCCGATGGAGAACAGGTAGCCGACCGGGATGTGGAACCAGATCCAGTCGTCCTTGCTGCCCGCTTCCAGCACCAGCACCCGCGTGGCCGGGTCGGCCGAGAGCCGGTTGGCCAATACGCATCCAGCCGAGCCGCCGCCGACGATGATGTAATCGAAGTGCTCGGGCATCGGGCTAGTCGTAGTTCATGAAGGCGCGCGCCTGCCGGTCGGCGATGCGGGCCGCGCGGAAGGTCAGCTCCGGCAAGGTGGCCTGGATCAGCCGGAAACAGGGCTCTACGGCATGCTCGGTGGTGCAGACCAGCTTGGTGCCGCCCCCCATCAGCGGCCCCGAGCGCGGGATCACCGCTACGGGATAGAGGTTTGGCGCCTGTCGCAGGCTGTCGATGATTCCCTCGGTCACGTCCGGGAACCAGTCGTGAAGGTAGTCGTCGATGACGACGATGCCGCCCTCAACCAGGTGGCTCGCCGCCAGCTGGATATCATTGAAAACCGCCTCATAGGCGTGGTCGCCGTCGATGTGGACGAAGCGCGCCGGCGCCCCCAGCAGGTCGGCCCAGCCGGCCGAGTTGATAGTGCGGGAGTCGGCCTTGGCGAACCGGACATTGGCCACCGTCTCCGGGCCGACCACGCGATTGAGGTGGTTCACCAGGACCTCGGCGATATCGCCCTCGAAGACGTCCACGCCCACCAGCCGGTCCTGGCCCGCGGCCAGCGCCATGCCCACGAAGGTCTTGCCGTAATAGGTGCCGATCTCGGCCAACGAGCCCCGCAGGCCCGCTTGCAACTGCCAGGACAGCAGGGTCGAGAAGGTGCGCGCCGAACGAGGGGAGATGAACCCCGCCACGCTCTCCATCCCGCCGCCGGCCGCGAACCACGCCTGGTGATCAGCCATGCCCCAACTCCCCGAGTCGCCATGACCCGCGCCTTGAGCGATACGGTTTGGCGTCGGTGGTGACAATGCGCGACGGGAGCGGCCATGCGTGAGACCAGATCCGAACCCTCCATCGCACCTGGCGCGCGGCGCCCCGGCATGACCTGGATTCCCGGCGGAGCCTTCCGCATGGGCTCCGACCACCATTATGCCGAAGAGGCGCCGGCCCGTGACGCCGCTGTTGAGGGTTTCTGGATCGATACCGCGCCGGTCACCAACCGCCAGTTCGCGCGCTTCGTCCGCGAGACCGGCTGGAGCACCTTCGCCGAGACAGCCCCCGCCCCCGCAGACTATCCCGGCGCGCCGCCGGAAACCCTGGTGGCCGGCTCCCTGGTCTTCACCCCGCCCGCGGGTCCGGTCGCCCTGGATAATCCAGGCGCCTGGTGGCGCTACGTGGCCGGCGCCGACTGGCGTCATCCCCTGGGGCCGGAAAGCGGCCTGTCGGGCCTGTGGGAGCATCCGGTGGTCCATGTCGCCTGGGCCGACGTCGAGGCCTACGCCGCCTGGGCCGGCGCCGACCTGCCGACCGAGGCGCAGTGGGAGTTCGCCGCGCGCGGCGGCCTGGCGGACACCGAGTTCGCCTGGGGGGACGAGCTCAGCCCCAAGGGCAGGCTCATGGCCAACACCTGGCAGGGACCGTTCCCGCACCAGAGCGCGAAGCCCCGGTTCCGCACCTCGAAGGTCGGCGCCTTCCCGGCCAACGGCTACGGCCTCTTCGACATGATCGGCAATGTCTGGGAATGGACCAGGGACGGCTGGTCGACCCATGCCCCCGCCGCCTCCCCCTGCTGCGCCGAGGCTTTCGATCCCGACGCCCCCACCATCGCGCGCAAGGTGCTGAAGGGCGGCTCGCACCTCTGCGCGCCCTCCTACTGCCGCCGATACCGCCCGGCGGCCCGCCACGCCCAGAGCATCGACAGCTCCACCTCCCACGTCGGCTTCCGCTGCGTGGTCCGGCCCTGATCAAGCGTCCCGGTTGTTCAGATTGACTCGCAAATACATTCGCCCTACCTCTTGCGAATGGTTCGCAAGACGGGTGGGAGATCCGCGTGCAGCGGTTTGGCGACATGGCGGCTCGGCGGGATGAAGCCGAGGACGAGGCGCCGCGCCATCCGCTGAGCCCGTCGGAATTCCTGTTGTTCGCCACCCTGCGCGGTTGGTCCAGGTTCCCCTCGCGCGACGCCGGTTGATCGGCGTCAAGGGCGCCGGACCGCGAGAAGATACGGTGGAGGGGAAGGAAACCCCGATGACCGCCAAGCCCACCCCCCTGAAGCATCCGATCCGAGACGGAATTGGTTTTCTGGCCGCCGCTGTCATGGCGGTGGTGCGACTGTTCATACCAGGGTCGCGCCGGTCGGCGGACACGGCCGAGAAGGCGGCGACGAAGCCCCCCGGCGCCGAAGGTCCGTAGTGGCGCCTCGGGCGCTATGCGGTGGAGACCGGTCAGGCGCGCTCTAGCGGGACGCCAGAATCTCCCAGGCGAGCCAGACGGCGACGCCGCCCAGGGCCAGGGCGAAGCCGCGCTGCAAGCGCCGCGCGCCGCCGTTTCCCGATCCGCCCGAGAGGGCCGGCGCGAACCGCGCCGCAGTCAGGACGATCGCGGTGTGTATCAACACGCTGATGAGGATGTGCAGGCCTCCAAGCCACAGGACCTGCTGTGTCACGTGCCCCAGTCGCGGATTGGTGAACCCCGGCAGCAGGGCGATGTAGAAGACCGCCGCCTTGGGATTGAGAAGATTGGCCACCAGGCCGCGAAGCACGTGGCGGATTGCGGGCCGCTCGGTCGCCGCGGCGTCGACGCCGTCGCCTGATGTCTCGCGCCAGGCATCGACCGCCAGCCAGGCGATATAGGCCACCCCGGCCCATTGGAGCGCCTGGTACAGGCGGGGGACCCGGAGGAGTATTTCCGTGATCCCGACGCTCGCCGCCAACAGGTAGACGCCAAACGCCGTGGTCACGCCGACGATGGTCGCCAGCCCCGCCCCGCGCCCCCAGCGGCTGCCGACGATGGCCAGATAGCCCATGTTGGGGCCGGGCGTCAGTTCAACCAGAATCACCGTCAGCAGGAAGCCGGGGAGGAGCAGCGGATCGAGGGGAACGGGGACCTCCTGCGGGATCTGCCGCGACCTCGCAGCTCAATTGAAACCTCATCGTACCAAATGCAGAGAGGCCAGGCCTTGAGGTGCGTCAACCGTGCAGACGATCACCTCCGTAGCGCTACTTAGGGAGACGACCCGAATTTCGGTCGGGTCCCGCACGCCTTAGCCATGGGGTCATCGAACAAGGGAACTCGCTGATGACCCAGACGCACCGTTTCGACGACACCACCATGACCCGCCCCGCCGAGCCCCGCGAGATGTCGGCGGACATCATGATGAACATGGGCGTCCGGATGGCCTTCGCGAAGGACGAGGAGATCTACGGCCAGGATGAAGAGGCCGACCTGATCTATCGCGTCATCAGCGGCGCGGTGCGCACCACCCGCGTGATGAGCGACGGACGTCGGCAGATCGGCGGCTTCTACTATCCCGACGAAATGTTCGGCGTGGAGGCCAGCGGCCACCATCGCTTTTCGGCAGAAGCCCTCAGCGACTGTATCATTCTGGTGGTCAAGGCTTCGGCCCTCCGCGCGGCGGCCGGTGACGCCGCCTTCGACCGCATGACCTGGGCCGCCACCAACCGCGAGCTGGACCGCACCCAGGACCACCTGCTGCTGCTGGGTCGCAAGACCGCGTCCGAGCGGGTGGCCAGCTTCCTGATGGACCTTGCCAATCGGCGGGCCACCGAAGCGGTGACGCTTCCCATGGGCCGCCAGGACATGGCCGACTATCTGGGCCTCACAATCGAGACCGTCTCGCGGATGCTCACCCAGCTCCAAAGCGCCCTGGTGGTTGAATTCGCCGGCGCGCGCAGCTTCAAGATCCGCAATCGCTGCGCGCTGGCCCGGATGGCCGAATAGGCCGACCACAGCCGCGAGGTCTCGCCATGAGCTACAAGACTCTTCTGGTTCATGCCGAGGCCGACCCGGACGCCGCGCCACGACTGGCGAGCGCCGCCGCCCTTGCCCAGCGCCTCGACGCCACCCTGTTGGGCCTGGGCGCCGAGATGTACGACTGGATGGCGGTCAGCGACCCCTACGGGTTCGCGGCGCCCGACTGGACCGAGGTCGTGCGCCGGCAAGTGGAACTCGATCTCGAAACCGCCGAGCGTCAGTTCCGAAAGGCCGCCGCCGCCGTCGCCCATGACTGGGCGATCTCTCACGAGGCTCCGGCGCTGGCGCTGGCGCGAATGGCGCGCTCGGCGGACCTGATCATCGCCGGTGGTGCGCCGCTCGACGGCGCGGCGAGCCTGCGGGCCGCGGATGCCGCCGACCTCATCATGACCAGCGGCCGGCCGGTCCTGGTGGCGCCCCCGATGGGCGGAGACCTGCGCGCCGAGCGTGTCGTCGTGGCCTGGAAGGATGGTCGCGAAGCCCGCCGCGCCGTCGCCGACGCCCTGCCCTTCCTCAAGCGCGCCGAACAGGTCGTCGTCATGGCGACCTGCGCCGCCCAGGAGATGGAAGACACCGAGGCCGCCACCACGGCGGTGGCGCAGCACCTGAAGACCCACGGCGTGGCGGCTCGGACCTGCGTCCGGATCGCGCCCGCCGACCGCGCCTGCGCCGAGCTCAACACTGAGGCCGAAGCACTGGGGGCCGACCTCATCGTGGCCGGAGCCTACGGTCACAGCCGCGTGCGCGAGTGGATACTCGGCGGCGTGACCCACACCCTGTTGCAACAGCCAGAGCGGTTCGTGCTCTTCAGCCACTAGAGCCTAGGATCAGAAGGAGTCATCTGGCCCTAGGATCCAAATTCAAAGCAATAGAGCGCGCCAAGCGGGTTAACCGCCGGCCGCGGCCGCCATCAGATCGGCTCCCCGCCCCGGGCCATTGGCCCTGGGCGGGACACTCCGCGTGGTCGTCTAGTGGGAGATGAGCAGGGCCGCCGGCGGATCGCTGACCATGTCATGGCTCACCCCGCCCAGGACCAGTTCCTGTATGCGGTTGCGGCCGAAGAGCCCCATCACCACCAGGTCGATGTCCAGAGCCTTCACGTGGCCGCGCAGGATGGCGGCGGCGGAGGCGTCGTGACTGCGATCGATGATGAGCTTGGCCTCGCGGCCATGGCGCTCCAGGTGGCGTTGCAACAAGCCATCGGGACCGTCCTCCCCATGGGGCGACACCACCAGGATGTGGACCTGCTCGGCGCCCATCACCAGGGGCCAGGCGTCGTGCAGGGCGCGCGCGGACTCGCGCGTCCCCTTCCAGGCGATCAACACCCGCTTGCCCACGTTGCGGGTGACCCCATGCTCGGGGACCACCAGCACCGGACCGCCGCTCGTCAGGCCCAGATCAGCGGCGCTGATGGTGTGCTGGCCCAGCGCCGCGCAGGCGATGGTGGGGAAGACCGTCAGGTCGAACCGTCGCGCGCAGGCGGACATCGGGGCGGTGAAGTCGCCGTCGATCACCATCCACTCGGAGGAGACCCCGGCCTTGGCGGCCGCGGCCTCGAAGATCTCGCGGCCTCGCTCGGAGGCTTTCAAGGTCGCTGAGGCATGGTCCTTGAGGATGGAGTCGATGTCACTGGGCGACATGTAGGCCAGGGCTTCGCCGGCCATATAGTTTCGCAGGAACGCGCTCTTGAGGAAGACGCCCCCCAGATGGGCGTTGGACCGCAGCGCCAGCTCAGCAGCGGCGGCGGCCCGCGCCTCGGACGCCGGCGTGTCGTCGATGTGAACAAGGATGTCGCGATAGGTCATTGGCTCGCCTCCGGTTTTCTTCATCCTGGTCTCGCGGCGAACCGTGCGCCTTGATCCCCATCAACGGCCGATCAGTGCGACATCAGGACCGGAAGCTGGGCGCGGCGCAGCATGTGTTCGGTCGCCCCGCCGAGGATCACCTCGCGCAGCCTCGAACGCCCATAGGCGCCCATGACCATCAGGTCCGCCTCGGTCCGCGCCAGATAACTGTCCAGCACCCGGCTGATGAACTCACCCTTGGCGTCCACCTCGTCGATCACCGTCTCGACGCCGTGCGCCTGCAGGTGACGCGCCGCGTCCTGCGCCAGGCCCGCGGTCGCCGAGGCCTTTTCATTGACGATGGTCAGGACCCGGACCTGCCGCATGCCGCGCAGGATCGGCAGGGCGTCGGCCATGGCCTGCGCCGCAGGGACACTGCCGTCCCAGGCCAGCACCGCCACGCCGCCGGCCAGCTTGGCGTTCACCTTCGCCTCGCGCCGCATCAACAGGACGGGACGGCCGGAGTGGAAGATGAGAGTCTCGGCGACCTCATTCTGCCCATCCAGGGCGCCGCCCACCGGTACGATGCAGAGATCGCGGGCGCGGGCCCGCTGAGCGACGTGCTGGGCGAAGTTCGCGAACTGGGTGGTCTCCAGCAGCACCCCACGGAACACCCCGCGGCTCTCCGCGCGCGCCTTGAAGCGGTCCAGGCCATGGGTGGCGGCGGCGAGGCTCCGGGCCTCTTCCTCCCGCGCCAGATCGGTCAGGCCGATCAGGTGCTCGGCGATCATGTTGCTCTTCACCGGGATCGTGAGGCGCAGGGCCAGGGCGGTGATCTGGGCGCCCAGGAGGGCGGCGACATCGACGGCGGCGTCGATGGCCGCGTCCGAGGTGGGCTCGGGATAGGTGTCGATGTGAAGCAGGATGTCTTGAAGGTTCATGATGCGCTCCGATGCTCCAACGAGCATCGCACCCTGGCCGGCGGCCGCCTTGACCTATCGCAACCGCCGAGCGGGCCAGGCCAGCAGGATCAGCGGCGCCAGGGCGGCGACGCCGAGCAGCGCCAGGCCAGCCAGCCCCGTGGGCGTGACAAAGCTGTTCAGAGCTGCGCGGCTGCCGACCATCAGGAAGGATGCGGCGCCCTCGCCCACCAGGACCAGGCAGGCGCCGATCAGGCCCATGGCCGCGCGATCGCGGCGACGGCCCCCGATCCAGTTGCGCCGGTCCATCCAGCGAACGGCGAGGATCATCACCGCGATCAGCAGCGGGGCTTCAAGAAACACCGCCGCGAAAGGCCCCATCCGGGGCGCCGCCAGCAGCACCCGCAGGGGACCGAGAATCCATCCGCAGGCCAGCAGAGCCACACCGTAGGCGATCCCCGCAATCCAGGGAGTCGGGACCACGGCCCGGGCGGGGACGAGCGGAAGAGACACAGCCTGCGGCGTGTCAGGACTTCGGCTGATCGTCATCGCCCATGCTGCGCATCCGTCCGTAGGCCAGCACGACGATGAAGGCGCTGAAACCCGCGATGACCATGGCGAGATAGGGGGTGATGTGGATGGACGACATTGCTTGCTCCTAACTGACACCCGCAGCTTGGCCGTGGCGGGAACCGCCATCCTTGATCGAAGTCAATCGGCCTGGAGCTCCATTGAACGGCTCCGATCGACTCAATCAGAGCGGATGAATGGCTTTAATTCAAAAGGTTAGAGCGTTTTTATGAGATAGCCGTCTCAGCACTTGTCGGAAACTGCTCTAGCGGGCCAGGGGCGCACCGCCGGCGGTGCAGGGATATTCGGCTTCCAGGGCCTGGCGGACCGCCTCGGCGGCCGACTGGGGCCGGCGCGTCGGGTTGCGGGCGACACGATCCATGACACTGGCGCGCATCATCTCGGCGGTCAGGCCCTTGGGAAGACAGAGCGTGTGCCGCGCGGCGGGCCGGCGAGCCTGACGCGCCAGCAGCTGGTCCAGGGCGCCCACCAGATAGCCGAGGCACAGGGCTGACGAGTCATCCTGCGGTTCGCACAGGGCCGTCAGATCCTCGGCGCTCACGAAACCCTGGACACCGGGCGGCGGCGGCGGGACCGCCGTCACCAACGAAAGAAGCAGGAGCCAATTCATACCCCCAGGCTCCCAAGTATCGCCCCACGTCGCCTTGATCCAACGCAAGCTTGACCCAGATCAAGGGTTGGTCCCGCCCCAAGGCGTAGGAGAGCGCAGGGCCAAGTTGGCTCTGCCAATGCGAGCTTGCGAAATGGATCTCAGGGCCCCCTTCCGCCGCGCCATGGAGCAAATCCATGCTGAGGGACGTTATCGGGTCTTCGCCGACCTGAAGCGTCATCGTGGGGCTTTCCCGCGTGCGACCTGGACGCGGGAGGACGGCGCCTCGTCGGAGGTGATCGTCTGGTGCTCCAACGACTATCTCGGCCAGGGCCAGAACCCGGTGGTGCTCGACGCCATGCACACGGCGATCGATGAGGCCGGCGCGGGTTCGGGCGGGACCCGCAACATTTCCGGCACCACCCACTATCATGTCGAGCTGGAGGCTGAGCTGGCCGACCTGCACGGCAAGGAAGCCGCGCTGCTGTTCACCTCGGGCTATGTGTCCAACGAGGCCTCGCTCTCGACGCTGTACAAGATCCTGCCGGGTCTGATCATGTTCTCCGACGAGCTGAACCATAACTCGATGATCAGCGGCATCCGGGCCGGCAAGCGCGAGCAGCGCCGGGTGTTCCGTCACAACGACCTGGCCCACCTGGAAGAGCTGCTGGCCGCCGAGCCGGTGGAGACGCCCAAGCTGATCGCCTTCGAGAGCGTCTATTCCATGGACGGCGACATCACCGACATGCGGGCGATGGTGGCGCTGGCGAAGAAATACAACGCCATGACCTATCTGGACGAGGTCCACGCGGTGGGCATGTACGGCCCCCGCGGCGCGGGCGTGGCCGAGCGTGACGGGGTCATGGACCAGATCGACATCATCGAGGGCACCCTGGCCAAGGGCTTCGGCGTCATGGGCGGCTACATCGCCGCCGACGCGGTGATCGTCGATG
>JAGNIV010000040.1 GCA_018001015.1 Phenylobacterium sp.
CATCGCCCTGAAGCCTGCAATCCGGCCCCGCCGCCGGGCGGCGACCGCCCCAAGCTCGGCGTCTCGGACATGGCGGAAGGAATGGTGGATGCGACAGGGATTGAACCTGTGACCCCCTCGGTGTGAACGAGGTGCTCTCCCGCTGAGCTACGCATCCTCCGGAAGGGATGCGCCTATAGCTCGCCGCTTGCCGCCGGGCAAGCGGTGAGAAGCCGCAGACACGCTTCCGTCAACTGATCGAAGTGATCAATGAGGATATCGGCCCCCAGCTCCGCCACGGGAATCTCTGTGTAGCCGAAGCTCACCAGCACCAGGGGAACCCCGGCCGCGCGGGCCGCGCCGGCGTCGGTGCCGGCGTCGCCCACCATGACGGCGCGGTCGCGCCGGCCTCCGGCGGCTTCGATGGCCATGTTCAGGTGGCTGGCGTCGGGCTTGGGCTTTGGGGGCAGGTCGCCGCCGATGACGGAATCGAAGAATTTCGCCAGATCCAGCTGCTCCAGGATCGGGATGGACAGGCTGGTGATCTTGTTGGTGCAGACCGAGAGCTTCGCGCCGGCGGCCTTCAGCTCCGTCAGACAGTCGACGACGCCCGGGAAGGGCCGGGTCAGGTCGGCGCTGTGCTCGCTGTAATGGGCGATGAAGCGGTCGAAGAGCGCGGGCATCTGAGCTTCGGGGACGGGATGGCCCTGGGCCGTGAAGCCCCGCTCCAGCAGCCATTTCGCGCCGTGTCCGATGAAGGGGCGGGCCTCGGCCAGGGGCAGGGGCGCGATCCCCTCCTGCTGCAGCAGCACGTTGAGGGCGCCGATCAGGTCGTGGGCGGAGTCCACCAGGGTCCCGTCCAGGTCGAAGGCGATCGTGGCGCCGGCAAGCGGTGTAAGGTCGAACATCGCGCGGGCTCCATCGAAAGCGCTCGCCGTTTCGGCTAAACGCCGCGAGATTGCAACGTCTTCGCCGATTCCAGGACCCTCGCCCATGACCGCACGCGCCGCCGTGATCCTCGCCGCCGGCCAAGGCACCCGGATGAAGTCGCCGGTTCCCAAACTGCTGCACAAGGTGGGCGGCCGCACCTTGCTCGACCGGGTGATCGACACCGTCGAGCTGGCCGGCTGCGAGAAGATCGTGGTGGTGGTTGGCGACCACAGCCCCGGCGTCCGCGCCCTGGTGGTCAAGCGTCTGGGGGAGGGCGCTGTCGCCGTGCAGGATCCGCCGCTGGGCACCGCCCATGCCGTCCTCGCCGCCAAGGACGCCCTGGCCGACTTCAATGGCGACGTCCTGGTGACCAATGGCGACTGCCCGCTGCTGCAGGCCGCCGACCTCGACCCGCTGTTCGCCCTGCGTGCGGCGGGGACGGACCTGGCGATCATGGGCTTCAAGCCTGTGGATGGCCTGCTCTATGGGCGGCTGATCCTGGGAGCCGACGGCCATGTGATCCGCATCGTGGAGCCCAAGGACGCCACCGCCGAGGAACTGGCGGTGAAGGCCTGCAACGCCGGCATGTACTGCGCCGACCGCGCCGCGCTGTTCGGCTGGCTCGCCCGCGTGGACAACAACAACGCCAAGCAGGAGTACTACATCACCTCCATCGTCGGCCTGGCCACGGCGGAGGAGAAGAAGGTGCGGGTCAACTTCGCGCCCGAAAACGCGGTGATGGGGGCCGACACCCCCATGCAACTCGCCCAGGCGGAAGCCATCTTCCAAGGCCGGGCGCGGGCGCACTTCCTGGCGCACGGCGTGGCCATGGCGGCGCCGGAGACGGTTCATTTCAGCTGGGACACCCAGCTCGCCCCTGGCGTTCAGGTGGAGCAGTTCGTGGTCTTCGCGCCCGGCGTCTCGGTGGAGACCGGGGCGGTGATCCGCGCCTTCAGCCACCTGGAGGGCGCGAAAGTCGGCGCGGGCGCCCTGATCGGTCCCTATGCGCGGCTGCGCCCCGGCGCCGACATCGGCGAGGAAGCCCACATCGGCAATTTCGTTGAGGTGAAGAAGGTCAAGGTCGGCGCCGGCGCCAAGGCCAACCACCTGTCCTATCTGGGCGACGGCACGGTGGGGGCGCGCGCCAACATCGGGGCAGGCACCATCTTCTGCAACTATGACGGCTTCGACAAATACGACACGCACATCGGCGAAAACGCCTTCATCGGCTCCAACAGCGCCCTCGTAGCGCCGGTGAAGGTCGGCGCGGGCGCGATGACCGGCTCCGGCTCGGTGGTCACGGCCGATGTGCCGGCCGACGCGCTCGCCCTGTCGCGAGCGCCGCAGCAGAACAAGGACGGCTGGGCCGCCCGCTTCCGAGCGATGAAGATCGCCCAGAAGGCGAAGAAATGAGTCGTCTTCTTTCTCCCTCCCCTTCATGGGGAGGGGAGATCGCGCAGCGATCGAAGGTGGGGAAGCCTGAAGCGCCCCGCACCTTACCGGAATTCCCCACCCGGGCGGCTACGCCGCCTTTCCCTCCCCATGAAGGGGAGGGAGGATAGGACGATGAGCGCAGACGATCAGAAACGCGCCGCCGGCGAGGCCGCCGCGACCCTTGTCGAAGCCGGCATGACCGTGGGCCTGGGCACAGGCTCCACCGCTGCCTGGTTCGTGAAGGCGCTCGCCGCCCGCAAGCTGGACATCGTTGCGGTCTCGACCTCCGTCGCCACCGCGGAGCTGGCCGCAAGCCTGGGGATCCGCCTCAAGGAGTTGGGGGAGGCCAAGGCCATCGACCTGACCGTCGATGGCGCCGACGAGATCGGCCCCGCCCTGTCCCTGATCAAGGGCGGCGGAGCGGCTCTCTTGCGGGAGAAGCTGGTCTGGGAGGCGTCCAGGCGCTGCGTGGTGATCGCCGACGCCGCCAAGCGGGTTCCGATGCTGGGTAAGTTCCCACTGCCTATCGAGGTGGTGGCCTTTGGGCATGAGACCACCATGCTGCGCATCTGTGACGCGCTCACAGAATGCGACCTGGGGGTCGCCCCGCGCCTGAGGGTGAAGGACGGCCAGCCGGCCCGCACCGACGGCGGCAACGTGATCTATGACGCGGCCTGCGGGCGCATCGAGGAGCCGGCCCTCCTGGCGGCGGCGCTGAAGAGCGTCACCGGGGTGGTTGACCACGGCTTGTTCCTGGACCTGGCGGATATGGCCCTGGTGGGAACCGCCGACGGCGTCGTCTCCGTGGAGCCGTAGTTTATTTGGACTGAGGTGTTCCCGCGGGGCGATCCGATCGCCATTTCCTGCGGTCACGCTTCGAAGGAGATTTCTCTTGGCGACCTACGACTACGATCTCTTCGTTATCGGCGCGGGTTCGGGGGGCGTGCGCGCCGCGCGGCTGGCGGCGATGTCCGGCGCCAAGGTGGCGGTGGCCGAGGAACACCGCGTCGGCGGAACCTGCGTCATTCGCGGCTGTGTGCCCAAGAAGTTCATGGTCTACGCCTCGGAGTTCGCCAGCTACGCCAAGGTGGCCGAGGGCTACGGCTGGTCCCCCAGTCAGTCCACTTTCGACTGGCTGAAATTCCTGGAGGCCAAGGATCGCGAGATCGCCCGGCTGTCGGGCATCTATGTCACCAACCTTAGCAATGCCGGCGCCGAGATCGTGCATGCCCGCGCCACCCTGAAGGACGCCCATACCGTAGAGATCGTCGGCAAGGGCGTGGTCACGGCCGACAAGATTCTGGTCGCCACCGGCGGGCGGCCCTGGAGCCCGGAAGATCTGCCTGGCGTCGAGCACACCATCACCTCGGAAGAGGCCTTCCACCTGCCGGAACTGCCCAAGTCGATCATGATCGTGGGCGGCGGCTATATCGCCGTGGAGTTCGCGGGCATCTTCGCGGGGCTGGGGGTCGACACCACGCTGGTCTATCGCGGCGCCAACATCCTTCGCGGCTTCGACGACGATGTGCGGGCCCACCTCACCGACGAACTGAAGAAGCGCGGGATCAAGATCATCCTGGGCTGTGAGCACACCAGCATCGAGAAAACCGACGCGGGCCTCGTCAACCACATGTCCAGCGGCCACGACGTGGTCACCGACCAGGTGATGTTCGCCACCGGCCGCAAGCCGCACACCAAGGGCCTAGGCCTGGAGGCCGCCGGTGTGAAGCTGGCGCAGAGCGGCGCGGTGATGGTGGACAAGTTCTCCAGGACCAATGTCGATAACATCTGGGCCGTCGGTGATGTCACCGACCGCATCAACCTGACCCCGGTGGCGATCCGAGAGGGCGCGGCCTTCTCCCAGACCGAGTTTTACAACAACCCCACCAGCTTCGATCACGACATGGTGGCCTCGGCGGTGTTCTCGCAGCCGCCGGTCGGCTCGGTGGGCCAGTCCGAAGCCGAGGCGCGGCACGAACACGGCAAGGTCGACATCTATCTGTCCCGCTTCCGGCCGATGAAAACCACCTTCTACGGCGGAGACGACCGCTGCCTGATCAAGCTGGTGGTGGCGCAGGATAGCCAGAAGATCGTCGGCTGCCACGTGGTGGGCCCCGACGCGCCGGAGATCATTCAGATGGCCGCCATCGCCCTGAAGATGGGAGTCACCAAGGCGCAATGGGACTCCACCTGCGCCGTCCACCCGACCCTGGCCGAAGAACTGGTGACCATGCGCGACAAGTACGTGCCGGCCGGCCTGGGCGCTGCGTGACCTCGGCCGCCCAGCCAGGACCCAAGCTCGCCGCCTGGTGCGGCTGGGTGGTGGCGGGCGGTCTCGCCCTGACGCCCATCATCGGCTGGCTGGCGCCGCTCGCCTTCGCGCCGCTGCTGACCTTGATGGGCCTGCTGACCTTGCCCGCCCTGCGGATCGAGGAAGAGGATCGGCCCGTCGGCATCGCGGTGGTGACCCTGGTCCTCTGGGCGGCGGGCTCTTCAGCCTGGAGTCCCTTCACCGCCAAGGACCTGGGGGAATCCACGGCCGCCAAACTGATCGCCGAGACGGTGCTCTTCTTCGCCGCGATCTGCGCCGCTCGCGCTGCGTCCGCCCGGTCGCGAGCCGTCGCATTGCGGATCCTGGCCTGGGGCGTCGCCCTGCTGGGGGTGGTGATGCTGATTGAGGGCCTGACCGGCGCGAGCCTCTACCGCGCCGTGCGGGAGGCCATCAACGACCCCATCCGCCCCGACCTAGGGGTCAAGAACGCCGCCCAGGGCCTGTTCGTCCTGGCCATGCTGGCGCCGGCCGCTGCCCTGGCCGCGGTGCGGGTGGCCCGCGCCCCTTGGCTGATCGCGATCATGGCGCTGGGCTTGGTCGTACCGTCGGTGACCTTGGGCTACGATGCCCCCTTGATCGCCCTCACCGCCTGCGTGCTCGCGGGCCTGGCGGCCGCCGCCTGGCCGAGGTGGGCGCCGCGCGGCCTGGCAGCCCTTGCCGCCGCCTTCTTCCTGACAGCGCCGGCTATCGTCTGGCTCGTGCGCCGGTCCGGCTGGTACACCGTGCTGGAAGGCGATGTGCCGGTTTCCTGGGCCCAGCGCATGGGCTACTGGCGCCACGCCGCCGACTGGATCACCGACCACCCGCTGCGGGGCTGGGGTCTAGACGCCAGCCGGATGTTCAATCCGGGGATCAAGCTACACCCGCACGACGCCGCCCTGCAGATATGGCTGGAGCTGGGGCTGATCGGCGCCATGGCCGCCGCCGTCTTCTGGGCCGCCCTGTTGGCGGGCATGAGCCGCAAGGTTCGGGATCCCGCCCTGGCCGTCTCGGTGGCGACCGGCATGGCCTACCTGACCTTCAGCGCCTTCTCCTTCGGGGTCTGGCAGGAGTGGTGGCTGGCGCTCGGCGCCCTGGCGGCTTTGTCCTGCGCGGCCTTGCAGCGACAGCCGGCCCTGACCAAAGGCGCGGCCAATGTGGCTCCGCGGCCATCGACGGCGGCGGTGTTCTCGGAGTAAGAACGCCGGCCCGCAAGCCTAGGCGGGGACGGAGTTGTTGAAATGACCGAACATTGGACGCCGGCCTCCTGGAGAGCCAAGCCCGCCAAGCACCTGCCCACCGACTATCCGGATGCCGCGGCTCTGGCCGGCGTGGAGCAGACCCTGCGCGGCATGCCGCCCCTGGTGTTCGCCGGCGAAGCCCGCCGTCTGAAGACCTTGCTGGGGGAGGTGGCCGAGGGCCGCGCCTTCCTGCTGCAGGGCGGCGACTGCGCCGAGAGCTTCAAGGAATTCCACGCCGACAACATCCGCGACACGTTCCGCCTGATCCTGCAGATGGCGGTGGTGCTGACCTTCGCCGGCGGCAAGCCGGTGGTGAAGGTGGGCCGCATGGCCGGCCAGTTCGCCAAGCCGCGCTCTTCTCCGGTGGAGACCGTCAATGGCGTGGAGCTGCCCTCCTATCGCGGCGACATCATCAACGGCATGGACTTCGACGCCGCCTCCCGCGTGCCCGATCCCCAGCGCCTGTTGCAGGCCTATTCGCAGTCGGCCTCGACGCTGAACCTGCTGCGCGCCTTCGCCGGCGGCGGCTATGCCGACCTCTACAACATCCACCGCTGGACCCTGGGCTTCGTCAATGACAGCCCGCAGGGCGCGCGCTACGCCGAACTGTCGGAGAAGATCAGCGAGGCCCTGACCTTCATGGCCGCCATCGGGGTCACCCCCGAGAGCCAACCTGATCTGCATCGTGTGGAGTTCTTCACCGCCCACGAGGCCCTGCTGCTGGGCTTCGAGGAGGCCATGACCCGGGTCGATAGCACCTCGGGCGAATGGTACGACACCTCGGCCCACCTGCTTTGGATCGGCGAGCGCACCCGCCAACTGGACGGGGCCCACGTCGAGTACTTCCGGGGCATCAAGAACCCTATTGGTGTAAAGGTCGGCCCGACCGTCGAGCCGGACGAACTGCTGCGCCTGATCGACGTGCTCAACCCGAAGAACGAGGCGGGCCGCCTGACCCTCTACGGCCGCTTTGGCTCCGACAAGATCGAGGCCCGCCTGCCGCGCCTGATGGAGGCCACCAAGCGCTCCGGCCGCAGCGTCGTCTGGGCCATCGACCCGATGCACGGTAATACGTTGACCGCCAACAACGGCTACAAGACCCGCCCCTTCGACCGCATCCTTTCGGAGGTGAAGAGTTTCGTGGAGATCGCCAAGGCCCAGGGCGTCCACCCCGGCGGCGTTCACCTGGAAATGACCGGTCAGAACGTCACCGAATGCCTGGGCGGCGCGCGTGCGCTCAGCGAAGGCGACCTGGCCGACCGCTATCACACCCACTGCGATCCCCGGCTCAACGGCGAACAGGCCCTGGAACTGGCCTTCCTGGTGGCTGAGAAACTGAAGGAAGACCGGGTCGACGCGGCCCTTCGCGCCGCGGTCTAGCCTTCGACCTGATCGCCGCTGACGCCCAGCTTGCGCAGGGCGTCGGCGGCATGCCGCGCCGCCGGACCGGGCGGTGCGGTCTCGCCGTCGGCCATGGCCTGGAGCGCGGCGAGCCTTTTCGGCTTGGCGGTGACACCGCCGGCCAGGTCGGCGATCACCCCGCCTTCGAGGTCGATGGCGCCGCCCGTCTGGCCGATTCCGTCCAGCAGGTCCTGCATCCCCACCACACCCGCACCGGCGCGCGTTAGCCGGCGATGGGTGCGCGCCAGCACCTGCAGGGCGCCGATCGCGCCGCCCGCGGCGTTGAGCAGGTCCGGCTTGAACTGGGGCGCGAGGATGGCGGCCTCCACGAAACGAAGGGCGCGCCGCCTGTTGGCTTCCCCGGTCACGCTTTCGAGCACCGTCATCAGAGCGTCCAGGCCGGCCACCAACCCGTTCTGCTCGTGCAGCAGGGTGTTGACGAAGTTCGGCTCCACCAGGCGCTCGGAGCGTCGCAGGATCGCCTCGGCGACGTCCTCGGGGGGCAAGAGGGGCCCGCTGGCCGCGGTCATGGCGACGGCGAGGCCGCGCACGGCGGCGATCTCGCCCACCGCACTCCCCGGATGCAGGCGCCGCGGAGTGGCGAGTTCAGCCAGGACCCGCCGGCTGATCACCAGACGCAAGCGGTTGAAGTCGCCTTTCTCGAAGTGGCGCGCCAGCCGCGCGCCAGGGGCGGGCAGCGGCGCGACCAGCTTCTGAAGCGTGGGATGGACCGCGATGATGGCGTCAATGGTCCCGCCGTAAGCCAGGCGAACCAGGGCCAGCAGGAAGCATCCCATCTCTAGTTCGGCCCCGATCAGCTGGGCGAGGCCGGGCTGCGAGCCGCAGAGGTCTTCCAGAGCCGGCTCCAGTATGCCCAAGGCGAAGGTTCGAGCGGGGCCGTCGGCCGGCGCGGCGACCACCAGGTCGAGCAGGCGCTCGACCTTGTCCTCCCAGGCCTCGGCAGCCGCCATATAGGCCGCGACCCCGGCCGCGAGCCGATATCCGAAGTCGGTTTCGGCCGCGGCGCAGGCTCCGGCGAAGCTGCTGAGATCGACTGTGACCAGCAGCCCTTGCTTCTCGTCGCGAAGGATGCGCGCGATCGCCTGGTCGGCCACAGTGTGCAGGCCGCGTATCACCTCATGGACGCTGGCCCCTCGCGCCAGGGCCAGGGGCACGGCGACCTTCTGGAAGGCGTGCTGCAGGTCGCGACTGGAGACCTCCAGCTTGCGGATGAGGTCGGGCCGATGCAGCAGCTCGAAGGGCGTGGCCTGGTTTGCGGCCAGCCAAGCTTCAAGGACGCGGCCGATCTGCTCGCGCGCCGCGGTGGTGTAGAGATCCGCAGCGCTGGCGCAAAGAGGTTCGAGGTTTCGCCTGGGGGAGGGCGTCTGGGAGGTCACGGTTGTCTTACTTCGCCTGGGGGTGACCTGAGGTTGCCGCTCAAAGTCCGTAGGAATTCCTAAGGCCAGGGAGAAAGCGCCGCCCTGCGCCGCTGGGTCGCACGTCGTCAGGAGCGGTCGTCCGCCCGGCGCCGCGGCCGCGACGGCGGGCCGAGTTTCGATGTGCCAAGTGTTATCGTGGGCCGGTGAATCGAACTTAGGGGCAAAGCTTCACTTGCCCGGCGAGGAGGACGGCGGCACTTTCCGCGCCTCTTTGAAATCTGGTGATCCTCATGGCCGACTCCTCGGCCCCCGCGAACTCCCCGCCGGGAGGGCGCGCACAAGTCGTCCGCACCGAACTGGCCGAGCTCCTTAAGCTCTCCTGGCCGGTGGTGTTGTCACGCCTGGGCATCATGGGCATGGGGCTCTCGGACGCCATCGTGGTGGGCCGCTATTCGGCGACGGAGCTCGGCTACCACGCCATGGCCTGGGCCCCCACCAGCGTCATCGTGACCATGACGGTCGGCCTGCTCAGCGGCATCCAGGTGATGACCTCACGGGCCAACGGCCAAGGCCGGCCGGAGATCACCGGCGCCGTCCTGCGCCGGGGCTTGAGCTACAGTCTGTGGATGGGCCTGGCTTCCACCCTGGTCCTGATCGTCGGCGGCCCCGCCTTCCTTCACATCCTGGGGCTGGAGAAGGACCTGGCCGACGGGGCGAGCCCGCCGCTGATCATCTTTGCCCTGTCCATGCCGGGCTACGCCTTCAGCGTCGCCGCCAGCTTCTGGCTGGAGGGCCAGGGCCGCCCAAAGCCGGCGGCTGTGATGATGTGGATCGCCAATGGCGTGAACCTGGCGTTGGATCTGCTGCTGGTGCCTGGAACCTTCGGCCTGACACCCTTGGGCGCCGTGGGCGGGGCCTGGGCGACCACCGGCGCGCGCACCTTCCTGGCCGTGGCCCTGATCCTCTACATCGCCCGGATGCCGGAGGCGAGGGCGCTGGGGGTCTTCACCAAGCCGGCGCGCGACCTGGCCGCAGAGGTCGAGCAGCGGCGGATCGGCTATGGCGCCGGCGCGTCCAACTTCTTCGAAGTGGCCTCCTTCGCGGGCATGAACGTCATCGCCGGCTGGATGGGCGGCCTGGCGGTGGCGGCTTGGGCCATCACGCTCAATGTCGTGGCGATCATCTTCATGGTCCCGCTGGGACTGTCGACCGGCGCCGCCGTGCTGGTGGGGCGGGCCTACGGCGCCCGCGACACCGCTGCGGTGAACCGGGCAGGGTGGATCGCTTTCGGGGTGACGGCGGTCTTTGGCCTGCTGATCAGCCTGATCGTCTGGCCGGGCGCCACGCTGATCGCCGGCGCGTACACCCGCGACCCTGCGACCCTGGCCATGGCCGCGCCGGCCGTGGCGCTGTCATGCCTGTTCCTGATCCCCGACGCCGTTCAGGTGGTGGCCGCCCAGGCCCTTCGGGCGCGCGGCGAAGTCTGGATACCGACCTTCACCCACCTGGCCAGCTATGCCCTGGTCATGACCCCGCTGGCCTGGTGGCTGGCCATCCCAATGGGCATGGGCCTGAATGGCATCGTCTGGGCGGTGGTGGCCGCCAGCTTCCTGTCAGCGGGCCTGCTGCTGGGGCGCTTCCAGTGGCTGGGTCTCAGGGGGCGGTAGGCAACGAAGTTTTCACCGCAGGGTCGTAAAGCGATGGCAATGCCGCACGCGCCCCACTCCGCCACCGTCGCCAAGGGCCTGTTGCTGTTGGCCTTCCTGGTCTGCACAGGCGGCATGGTGGGGCCAGCAGGCATCGAACAGGTGCTGGTGCCTTGGGACAAGGCCGCCCACTTCATAGCCTTCTACGGCCTGACCCTGCTGTTGTTCACCGCATTTCCGCGACGCCGTAGGCTGGACCTGACGGTCCTGGCCATTTTCGCGGGTGCGGGTACCGAGGTGGCGCAGATCCTCGCCGGGCGTGACGGCGAGATCGGCGACCTGTGCGCCGACGCCCTGGGCGCCTTGGCGGTCCTGGCCCCGGTGTGGTTGGAGCACCTTCGCTTCCCACGCAAGGAGCGCCGGGCCTCAGGCCTGGTTAATACCGAAGTCCTCGAGCCTGAGCGGGAAGCCGCCTAGATCACGACGGGTTTTGATTGAATCAATCCAAAACCAAAAATCGTGATCGATTCTAATTATTTAGAGCGGGATTGACGCGAAAAACCGGATCCGCATTTTCGCATTTCGCCCTAGACTTCGACGCCCAGGATCCAGCCTTCCTCGGCCTCGGCGTCCGCCACCAGGGCGGGGTCGGCGGTCTTGGAGGGACCGAAGATCGCCCCCAGCTTGCCGGCTTCATCCAGCTTGGCGAAGTGCTCGGCCGTCACCCGCACCTGGGCCTGGTCCTTGACCTCGCCGGGCATGGGCTGAGCCTTGTAGAGGCTGGGATAGACCTCGGTGACCACGACATCGACTCCGTCCAGGTCGGCCTCGGTCAGCCCCTTGAACCCGGTCTCGAAGGGATAGGCTCTCAGGGCCTCGCCTCGGGCCAGCTTCAGCCTCCGGACCGCCGGAATGCCGAGGATCGCCTGTCCTCCGACCGAGCCGTTGTAATAGAGCTTCCAGATCGAGGCCGCGCCCTTGGCGGCCAGGTCGGCGTGCCGGAATTCCGGCAGGTCGCCGGCCTCATGGGCCCGCGTCCGCTTGGGCTGCAGGGTGGTCAGGGCGTCCTTGGGCGGGCAACCCCAGAAGGGGAAGGGGCCGCCAGTCATGCGCCGGTTGATCTCCGAGCCCACGCCGAAGCGGTTGTTGGTGTTGTCGGCCTTGTCCTTCACCATCTTGTCGAGCTGGTCCCAGACCGCGCGCCAGGGCTGCTCGCCGGCCAGATTCAGGGCCTTGGCGAAACCGCGAGGGAAGCCCAGCGGGAAGTCGAAGCCCACCAGGGCGCGTTCCGAGCGCTTCTTGAAGTCATCCAGGATCGTGTTCAACAGCTTCTCGGCCTCCGCCCGGGTGGCCGGGTTGTGGCTCTCGAAGGTCAGGCGGAAACGGACGTCGCGCTTGGCGACGCCGATCCAGACGGAATCGGCTCCGGTGGACGGCTTGGCCGCCGCGCTCCAGTCGACGATCACATAGGCGCTGAACAGGCGGGACAAGGGGTAAGCTCCGGGGGAGGAAAGACGGGAGGCTTGTAGACCTTCCCTCTTCACCGGCCAACGGCGCAGGCGCTCACATCGCAGATGTTCTGCGCGACGCACCGGTGGCGTCGCGGCTCCTCAGCCTGTAATCGCAGGCGAGCTTTCGGAGTGAGTCATGGCGGAAATCTTGCGGGGCGGGGTGATCGGGGCCGGAGTGTTCGGCGGCTATCATTCGCGCCAGTACGCCAACCAGCCCGGCGCGCGCCTGGCCGCTGTCTATGATCCGCAGCAGACCGCCCGCGCCGAAGAGATCGCCCGGAGCCACGGCGGCCAGGGCTATGGCGACCTCGCGGCCTTCCTGAAGGAGGTCGATGTGGTCACCGTCGCCTCGCCCGGCAGCTATCACGCCGAGGGCGCCCTGGCGGCCCTGGCGGCGGGCAAGCCGGTCTATGTGGAAAAGCCCCTGGCCGTCAGTCTGCAGGACGCCGACCGCATCATCGGCGAGGCCGCCAGGCGGAAGCTGGTGCTGGCCTGCGGCCACCAGGAGCGGGTGGTGTTCCAGGCCATCGGCCTGTTCGACGTCCCCGAGCAGCCCCTGCGGCTGGAGGCCGTGCGCCACGGTCCGCCGTCGGAGCGCAGCCTGGACGTGTCGGTGGTGCTGGACCTGATGGTTCATGACCTGGATCTGGCCCTGTCGCTCAGCGCCGGCCAGCCCCTGGCTGTCGAGGCCACCGGTGTCCGCGATTTCAGCGGCGGCTGGGACCAGGCTCGGGCTGAGGTCAATTTCGACAACGGCTTCCTGGCGGTGTTCGACGCCTCGCGCATGGCGCCGGCCCGCAAGCGCACCATGAAGGTGGTTTATCCCTCCGGCGAGTTGGAGATCGACTTCCTGACCCGGGAGTTTCGCAACACCACCGGCTTCCCGCTCAACCCCGACTTCGCTGAGACCCCGGGCGCCAAGGACCCGCTGGGGGCCAGCGTCGCTGGATTCCTCGCCGCCGTGCGGGGTGACGCTCCACGCCCGGTGGTGACGGGGGAGGAGGCGGCTCGCGCCCTCGATCTGGCCTTGGCCGTCGAACAGGCGTTGGAGGACGCAGGGTAAGGAGGGTAGCCTGTCGCCATCCCCTTGGAGAAAGCCGCCATGTCCGACGCCTATGATTTCTCGTTCAAGTCCATCGATGGCGCGGCCCTGCCGCTGACCACTTTCAAGGACAAGGTCGTGCTGGTGGTGAACACCGCCTCGGCCTGCGGCCTGACCCCCCAGTACGAGGGGCTGGAAAAGCTCTACAGCGATTACAAGGACAAGGGCCTGGTGGTGCTGGGCGTGCCCTGTAACCAGTTCATGGGCCAGGAGCCGGGGACCGAAGCCGAGATCAAGGACTTCTGCGAAACCAAGTTCAACATCGACTTCCCGCTGACCTCCAAGGAAGACGTGAAGGGCGACAGCGCCCACCCCTTCTACAAATGGGCTCTGGCCGAATTGGGCGAGTCCGCCGACCCGGCCTGGAACTTCCACAAGCTGCTGGTGGGCAAGGACGGCAAGCTGATCCGCGCCTTCGGGCCCCGCACCGAGCCCCAGGCCGACGAGATCACCGCGGCGGTCGAAGCCGCGCTCTAGGGATCGCTGTCGGCTCATGACGAACGAAGGTCAGCCGTCGGATGCGGCGGCGGCGGATCTCAACGAGGCGGTGCGGCTGCACCGCCTGGGAAGACTGGATGAGGCGGAGCCGCTCTACCGGGCGGTCCTGTCGCGGTTTCCCGTCCATCCCTTTGCGTTGCTCAATCTCGGCCTGATCCACAAGGCGCGCGGGCAGTTCGAAAACGCGCTGGGGCTCTGGCGGACCGCGGCGATCAACAATCCTGGCCACGCCGGCATCCCGCTCGCCTCGGGGAAAGTCTTGGCCATGCAGGGCCGGCTGACCGAGGCCCTGGCGGCCTTTGACCAGTCGCTCAGCATCGCCCCGGCTGATGTGGACACGCTGAACTGCCGCGGAAATGTCCTGGCGCGGCTAGGCCGCCATGCCGACGCCCTGGCCAGCTACGACCAAGCGCTTGCCGTGCAGCCAGAGTACGGGCTGGCCCTGATCAATCGGGGCAATGTGCTGGGCTACCTCCGTCGTCCCGAGGATGCTGTGGCGAGCTATCGCGAGGGCCTGAGGCAAAACGCCGGTGGTGTCGAGATCCTCGGTCAGATGCTTCACCAGCAGCTCCAGGTCTGCGACTGGTCGGACTACGACCAGACCCGCGCCCTGATCGCGCAGCGGGTCGGGGAGGGAGCGCCCGCCGACCTCCCGTTTAGTTTTCTCGCTCACAACGACGATCCCGCCGCCCAGTTGGCCTGCGCCCGGGTTCACGCGAAGGACCGTTTTCGCGCCGTCCCGCCGCCGCTCTGGAACGGCGAGGTCTACCGCCACGACAGGATTCGCGTTGCCTATGTCTCGGCCGATTTCCGCAATCACGCGGTGGCGCACCTCATCGCCGGCCTGTTCGAACATCACGACACGGTGCGATTCGAGATCAGCGGCTACGCTCTCGGACCGCCCTCGGAGGACGCTCAGCGCAAGCGAATCCGCGCGGCCTTCCCGGTATTCCACGATGTCGCTGGGCTCAGCGACCTGGAGGTGGCTCGGATGATCCGGGCTGCGGAGACCGATATCGTCGTGGATCTGACCGGGCTCACCACCCATTGCCGACCGGGCATCTTCGCCCATCGTCCCGCCCCGGTACAGATCAACTATCTAGGCCATCCCGGCACCATGGGGGCTGATTTCATTGACTACCTCCTGGCCGACCGGCACGTCATCCCGCCTGGCGCCGAGCAGTTCTACAGCGAGCAGGTCATCCGGCTGCCGCACAGCTATCAGGTCAACGATCAAAGCCGTGCCGTGTCGCCGGAGACGCCGACGCGAACAGAGGTCGGCCTGCCCGCGGAGGCCGTGGTCTTCGCTTGCTTCAACGCCACCTACAAGGTGACCCCTTCGGTGTTCGGCGCGTGGATGCGATTGCTGAACAAGGTCCCAGGCAGTGTGTTGTGGCTGCTGGACTCCAACCCGGCGGCGGTCCGGAATCTGCGGGCGCAAGCCAAGGCCCGCGGGGTGTCGGGCGATCGCCTGGTGTTCGCGCCCAAGGCGCCGCCGGAGGATCACCTGGCCCGCCATCGGCTGGCCGATCTGTTCCTCGACACCCTGCCTTACAACGCCCACACCACGGCCAGCGACGCCTTGTGGACCGGGTTGCCCATCGTCACCTGCGCGGGGCAGGGGTTCGCGGCGCGGGTGGCCGCCAGTCTGCTGCACGCGGTCAACCTGCCCGAACTTGTCACCGACAGCCTCGATGCGTACGAGGCCCTGGCGCTGGATCTCGCCACCCATCCGGAACGGCTCGCGGACCTGAAGGCGCGGCTGGCGGCGCAGATCAAGGGCGCGCCGCTGTTCGACACAGACCTCAGCCGCCGCCACATCGAGGCGGCCTATACGACCGCCTGGGAACGCCAGCAGCGGGGCGAGGCGTCGGCGGCTTTCGACGTCGCACCCTAGGCTTCAGCGATCCGGCTGTGTTTGCGGGTGTCGCGCATGAAGACATAGACCAGCAGCGAGAGCCCGATCACCACGGTGACGTAGGTGAAGAACCAGGTCTCGTGATCCTTGGACTTGAACCACAGGGCCACATATTCCGCCGTGCCGCCGAACAGGGCGTTGGCCAGGGAATAGGGCAAGGAGACTCCCAGCGCCCGGACCTCGGTGGGGAAGAGTTCGGCCTTCACCACGCCGTTCACCGAGGAGTAGGCCGCCACGATCAGCAAGGCCCCGGCGGTGATGCCGAACGCCGCGAGGGGGTCGCGGGTGACCGCCAGGGTCGACAGGATCGGCCAGGTCAGAGTCACTCCGGCCACGCCGAAGGCGATCAGCAGCGGCCGGCGTCCGACCCGATCCGACAGCATGCCAAACAGCGGCTGGGCCAGCATGAACACCACCAGGGCGCAGGCGGTGATGGCTGTGGCGGTGTCCTTGGAGAAGCCCGAGGTGTTGACCAGGAACTTCTGGATGTAGGTCGAGTAGGTGTAGTAGCCGAGCGTCCCGCCGGCGGTCAGGCCCATCACCAGCAGGCTTTCGCGCGGATGGGTGGTGATCAGCTTCCAGGTGCTGGCCCGCTCGCCGCTGCGCGCATGGAATGACGGGGTCTCGTGCATCCCGCGCCGGAACCAGAACACGGCCAGCGCCAGGGCGCCGCCGATGAAGAACGGAACCCGCCAGCCCCAGGCCTGCATGTCGGCGTCGGAGAGCACGGCGTTTAGAACCACCAGGGTTCCCACCGCCAGCAACTGGCCGCCGATCAGGGTGGAATAGAAGATCCCTGACCAGAAGCCGCGATTGTCGCGCCCCGCCATCTCCGACATGTAGGTGGCGCTGGTGCCGTACTCGCCGCCCATGCTGACGCCCTGCAGGATGCGGGCGGTGACCAGTATCGCCGGCGCCCAGGCGCCGATCGTCTCGTAGCCGGGGCAGAGTGCGATGATCAGTGAGCCGAAGCACATGAGGCTGACGGAGGCGACCATGGCCGCCTTGCGCCCGACCCGGTCGCCATAGAGACCCATCAGCCAGGCGCCCACCGGCCGCGCGAAGAACCCGACCCCAAACACCGCTGCGGTGTTCAGCAACTGGGCGGTCTGGTCGCCGTCGGGGAAGAAGACCTTGGCGAAATAGAGGGCGAAGGCGGCGTAGACGAACCAGTCATAGGTCTCGACCAGGTTCCCGGCCGAGCCGGCGAGGATCGAGCGCAGCCGGTCAGAGGCGCGCACCCGCCCCGCCGTCGTGATGTCCACCGCCATGAACGCGCCCTCCCCAAAGCGGGCGGATACGAGAGGGTTTCTGCGCGCAGTTCAATGCTTGAATTCGGACGCCGCCCTGCGGGTCGCCGCAGAAGTGGTGGTGTGAATCGGCGTGGAAAACTGACCCCCATCTCGGGGAGATCGGCGTCGAAAAATGACCCCCCTGTTCCTGAGGTTTTGATGGCCAGATCGGCGGCTTGTTCAGCTGCGGATCGAGACGGGGATG
>JAGNIV010000061.1 GCA_018001015.1 Phenylobacterium sp.
TCTGGCTGTCAGGCGACCGCGACCTGCTGCATCGACGGCTGGCCGAACGCGCCGGACACTTCGCCGGGCCCCGGCTGCTGGACAGCCAGCTTGCAACCCTGGAGCCCCCCCAGGGTGAGGAAGACGCGATCTCGGTCGACATCGCCCTGCCCACCGAGGTCCAGGTCGAGCGGGTTCTGGAGGCGCTGGGCCTCAGGGCTTGGTCCGCGCCAGCCTGACCTCCAGCCCGTCCAGAAGGGTCTCCAGCCCGAAGGCGAAGTCCGCGTCGGACCCGGCGTTCTCGCTGCGAGCCGAGCCCATCACATAGCGGCCGATCGCGATCATCGCGCCGCGCGCGGCGTCGGGCGCGAACCCGGCGGCCTCCAGCCGGCCGACCATGGCCGGGAAACTCAGCAGCGGATTGGTCCCGGTGGGCCGGGCGTTGGCCAGGATTTCCACCCCGTTCCGCCGCGACAGCGCCACCCCACGCAGACCCCAGGCCCCCACCGCAAGCCACTCGCGCCAGCCCCCCGAAAAGGCCTTCGGATCGGGCGAGGGCATGACCTCCGCCAGCATCGCCTCGGCCATCTGGCTGTGCAGCTCGGCCATGTTCTTGAAGTGCCAGTAGAGCGACGGGCCCTTCACCCCCAGCTTGGCGGCCAGGGCGCGATTGCTCAGGCCCGCGATCCCCACCTCGTCCAGGAGTTCAAGAGCCGCCGAGATGATCGTCGCCCGCTCAAGGGCCATGCCGCTGCTCCACGCCGCTCGAGGTTGATGGGCGCATCAATGAAATAGACCGGCAACATTTCCCTAACACTGTTAGAGTGAAGCCACGGCGCGCAGACGCTGTCTCTGGGTGGAGGAAACCTATCGTGCTGACAACTCTTTCGCGGACCGCCGCACTGCTGGGCGCCGGCGCGGCCATGGCCCTCGGATCCCAGGCCCTGGCCAAGGATGTCGGCGGCGTCGCCTGCCAAGGCCCGCCCCCCTTCCACTGTGAGGCGACCGGCTGCACCGCGCCGCTGATCGCGCAGACCGGCAATGCGGTGGAGACCGGGAGCGGCCGGAAGTTCTTCCTGGACTACCCCTGCGACCTCAAGCCCGGAGAGAAGGTCACCTTTGTCCTCAATCTCCACGGCGGCGGCTCGATCGGAAACTGGCAGCGGCACTACTTCCCCATCGTCGACCTGAAGGACAGGTACCGCCTGGTGGTCGCCAGCCCCAGCGGCTCGGACCTGGGCTGGAACCCGGCCAAGGATGACGCCTATCTCCAGGCCATCGTCGAACGGGTCTATGCCGACTTCGGCGCCAGCAACATCAAGGCCTTCTGGCTGGCCGGACATTCCCTGGGCGGCCAGACCTCCAACCGCCTGCTGGTCACCGAGCCCTATCGCAGCCGCCTGACCGGCTGGGTCAGCCTGTCGGGCGGGCGGCTGGGCTCGCGCCGCGAGGAGGTCCGCGCCCCGATCCCCGGCCCCGGCGGCCAGCCCGCGACCCCGCCGGCCGGCGCGCCGATGCGGCTGGTGGCGGACGCCGCGGTCCTGCCCGACTTCGCCTTCTCCCACATCTACGAGACCGGTGAGCATGAACTCACGGCCGCGGGCCTGCCGGGGGGCTCGCCCTGGGCGCAGAAGCTGAAGTGCGGCCCCCAGACCGTGGGTCGCAAGATCGTCGACACCCAGGCGGGCTATGTCAGTGACAGCCGCGTTCAGGCCAATCCCAACCCGATCTGGGGCGGCATGGCGGCCCCAGGCGCGGCCCAGATCTACCTCTATCCGGCCTGCGCCGACGGCAAGATCGTCGCCGACATCGTGCGCCTGAACAAGGGCCACACCGAGGGGCTGGAGCCCAACATCACCGAAGAGATCGTCAAGCTGATGATGGCCGCGAAATGAAGGGACCCGCCATGACTCTGAGAACCGCCCTGCCCGCCCTCGCGGGCCTGGCGCTCCTGGGCCTCGCCCCCACCGCTCTGGCCGCCGACAAGGCCGGCGTGGTCTGCACGACGCCGCCGGCCATGCACTGCTCCGGCGCCGACTGCCAGGGCGCGCTGATCGGGGAGACCGGCAACACCACTGTGGCCGGCCGCAAGTTCTTCCTCGACTATCCCTGCGACCTGAAGCCGGACGAGAAGGTGGTGTTCATCCTGAACATCCACGGCGCCGGCTCCATCGGCAACTGGCAGCGGCACTACTTCCCGGCCATGGACTACAAGGAGAAGTACCGGCTGGTGATCGCCACCCCCACCGCGGCGACGACCGCCACCATGGGTCCGGGCGGCCCCGGCGTGCGCATGTGGCAGGCCGCCGCCGACGACGCCCACCTGCAGGCGATCACCGAGCTGGTGTTCGAGCAGTTCGGCCGGCGCGCCATCAAGTCCTTCTGGCTGGCGGGCCACAGCCAGGGCGGCATGACCTCGCACCGGATCGTCTGTTCCGACTATTTCAAGGGCAAGGTCGACGGCCTGCTCAGCCTGTCGGGGGGCCGTATCGGCCAGGCCCAGATCGTCCCGGGCTTCGGGCCACCCCAGGCCGACGGCACGCCGCCCGCCGCAGGCCCGCGCAGCTTCGGCGAAGGTCCGCCCCAGGCGTGCGATTTCTCTCACATCTACGAGACCGGTGAGCGCGAGATCGTCGCCCTGCCGGAGACCTCGCCCTGGGCGGCGAAATACGCCTGCGCGCCCCGCGTGCGGCGGCCCGACGTGGTCGATGAGAAGCCCGGCTGGGTCTATGACACCGCGCGCTCGACCTATCCGGTCTGGGGCCTGAGGGCCCGGCCCGGGACGGCGCAGGTCTTCGTCTATCCCAAGTGCAAGGACGACCGGCTGGTGGCCGACGTGGTGCGCCTGGACAAGGGTCACACCGAGGGCCTGGAACCCAGGGTCACCGAAGACCTGATCCGAATGATCGTCGCCGCGCCGGGGGGAAAGGCCGCGCGCGGCGGTTAGGACCGCGCCGGGCCTGCCAAGGGGGTGAAGACCTGATCAGGCGCCGGGCTGTGGGACGGCGCCAAAGCGGTCTCGGTAAGCCGCGGGGCTGAGGCCGAGGCGTTGGCGGAAGTGATGACGCAGGGTGGCCGCCGCGCCAAAGCCGCTCTCGGCCGCCACCTGCTCGACACTGAGATCGGTGGTTTCCAGCAGATCCCGGGCGCGATCCACCTTGGCCGCCACCAGCCAGGCGCCTGGCGCGACCCCCGTGGTCTCCTGGAAGCGGCGGATGAAGGTGCGTTCGCTCATCGCCGCGCGCGCCGCCAGCTGCTGGATGCTCGGTGAACCCTGCGGCGCCTCCTGCAGTTCGGCGATCAGCTGCGAGAGCCTGCCCCCGGCGCTCGGGGCCAGCGGACGTTCGATGAACTGCGCCTGGCCGCCGTCCCGGTGCGGGGCGATCACCAGCCGGCGCGCCACCTGGTTGGCGATCCGCGCGCCGAAGTCCCGCCGGACCAGGTGGAGACAAAGGTCCAGGCCCGCGGCGCTGCCGGCGGAGGTCAATATCTGTCCCTCATCGACATAGAGGACGTTGGGATCGACCTCGATGCGGGGGTAGCGCTGGCGCAGGGCGTCGGCATAACGCCAGTGCGTGGTGGCGCGCCGGCCATCCAGCAGACCGGCCGCCGCCAGGACGAAGACGCCGGAACAGATTGTCACCAGCCGAGCGCCACCCGCGTAAGCGGCGCGCAGCGCGCTCACCAGTTCGGGGCTGGGCAAGACATCGGCGCCCTTCCAGCCAGGCACCACCACCGTGCCTGCACCCTGCAGCGCCTCCAGTCCGCCGGACGCCTGAAACTGCAGCCCGCCCATCGCCGTGATCGGCCCGGGCTCCGCCGCCGCCGTGGCGAAGCTGTACCAGTCCGGGCCGACCTCGGGACGCGGCAACCCAAAGACCTCGGCGGCGCAGCCGAACTCGAAGCTGCAGAGGTTGTCGTAGACCAATGCGACCACGCGTCGGTTCGGAGGCAGGGGGTCGGGGGCCATCGGATCTTGTCTCCTTCGTCCTGAAGCCTTCGGTCGCCATCGCCGCCGCTGACAACCGACGATGCGGCATTTGGCATGATCTTAGCGGAGCATGGCAATTGCGCCGATTGTGATCGTGGCCTGCGCGGGAAACCTTAGGGCGACGCTTGCAGAGGAGACGTCCCGCCATGACCAACGCCGTGACCCAGGTTCCCGCCGCCGATAGCCAGAATGCGCTGGAGCACTTCGAGCGGGAATTCACCTACGAGACCGATTGCTGGGACGTTCACGACGCGCTGGCCTCCGGCGATCCAGGCTTCGTACTGCTCGATGTCCGCAGCCCCACCCTCTTCGCCGCCGGGCACGTGCCGGGCGCCATCAACCTGCCCCACGGCAAGATCATCGCCTCGCGCATGGACACCTATCCGGCCGATACCCTGTTCGTCGTCTACTGCGCCGGCCCGCACTGCAACGGCGCGGCGCGGGGCGCCGTCAGGCTTGCCCGGCTGGGCCGCAAGGTGAAG
>JAGNIV010000041.1 GCA_018001015.1 Phenylobacterium sp.
TCGGTACCTTTCAGAACCAGGCCGACCCCTCCCTGGTGATGGTGGAGAGCCTGGCTGCGGCGCCGCAGCTGATCGCTCAGCTTGACCAGCTGGCCGAGGTCTGTGATCCCGGCACCAAGGTGGTGGTGATCGGGGCGGCCAACGACATCGCCCTCTATCGCGAACTGATGCGCCGTGGGGTCAGCGAGTATCTGGTTCCGCCGCTCAATCCGTTGCAGGTGGTCCGCACGGTCACCAGCCTCTATGCCGATCCGTCCGCGCCCTTCGTCGGCCGGCAGATCGCCTTCTGCGGCGCCAAGGGCGGCTCCGGCGCCTCGACCGTGGCGCATAATGTCGCCTATTCCATCACCGAGCGGCTGCAGACCGGCGCCGTCCTCGTGGACCTCGATCTCGCCTTCGGCACCGCCGGCCTCGACTTCAACCAGGACCCGCTGCAGGGCGTCGCCGACGCCCTGTCCCAGCCCGACCGCCTGGACCCGGTGCTGATGGATCGGATGATGGCCCGCTGCACCGAGCGGCTGTCGCTGTTCGCTGCGCCGGCCACCCTGGACAACGACTACGACATCGGCGCGGAAGCCTATGACGAGGTCACCCAGAAGATCCGCTCGGCCGCCCCCTTCGTGGTGCTGGACCTGCCGCACCTGTGGACCGCCTGGACGCGGAAGATCCTGCTATCCTCCGACGACCTGGTGATCGTGGCCACCCCCGACCTGGCGTCCCTGCGCAACGCCAAGAACATGATCGACCTGGTGCGCCGCGCCCGGCCCAACGACGCCCCGCCGCGCCTGGTGCTGAACCAGGTGGGCGTGCCCGGCCGTCCGGAAATCCCGGTGAAGGACTTCGGCGAGGCGCTCGGCCTTACGCCCTCCCTGAGCCTGCCCTTCGATCCCAAGCTGTTTGGCCAGGCGGCCAACAACGGCCAGATGCTGTGCGAGGTGGCGCCCAAGTCCCGCGCCGCCGAGGGCATTGATTATCTGGCCCAGCAGATCGCGCGGCGCGACCCGCCCCCGACCCAGAAGACCTCCCTGTTCGGCAGCCTGTTCAAGCGCAAGTAGATGTTCGGCAAGCGTCCCACCGACGGCGATGCCCCCGCCGCCCGCACGGCCCCACCCCCGGCGGCGGGGGACGGCGCCGCCATCGCCACCCGGCCCCAGCGGATCGAGCCCTCCGCCGCGCCGGCGCCCTCCGCCACCCTCTCCACGGCCCCGGTCAAGGGCGCGCCTGAGATGCAGCGGGCCGGCGGCCAGGCTGCCGCCGGGCCTAAGCCGACCCTGGCCTTCGAACAGCTGCGCGCCGCCCAGGGCCCCGCCCCCACCACCCAGGTGGTGCGTGAGCAGACCGACTACTACCACGCCACCAAGACCACGATCTTCAACGCCCTGATCAACACCATCGACCTGGCCCAGCTCGCCCAGCTGGACGTCAAGCAGGCCGGGGAGGAGATCCGCGACATCGTCGCCGAACTGGTGGCGATCAAGAACGTCTCGATGTCGGTGGCCGAGCAGGACATGCTCGTCCAGGACATCATCAATGACGTCCTGGGCTATGGGCCGCTGGAGCCGCTGCTGGCCCGCGACGACATCGCCGACATCATGGTCAACGGCGCCGGCCGGGTGTTCATCGAAGTCTCGGGCAAGGTGCAACTCACCAATGTCCGCTTCCGCGACAACGCCCAGCTGATGAACATCTGCCAGCGGATCGTCAGCCAGGTCGGCCGCCGGGTCGACGAGAGCAGCCCGATCTGCGACGCCCGCCTGCCCGACGGCTCCCGGGTCAACGTCATCGCCCCGCCCCTGTCCCTGGACGGGCCGACCCTGACGATCCGGAAGTTCAAGAAAGACAAGCTGACCATGAAGAACCTGGTGGACTACGCGTCCATCAGCCCCGAGGGGGCCCGGGTTCTCGGCGTGATCGGCGCCTGCCGTTGCAACCTGATCATCTCGGGGGGCACCGGTTCGGGCAAGACCACCCTGCTCAATACCCTGACCGCCTTCATCGACCCGACCGAGCGGGTGGTGACCTGCGAGGACGCCGCCGAACTGCAGCTGCAGCAGCCCCACGTGGTGCGGCTTGAAACCCGGCCCGCCAACCTGGAGGGCCAGGGCCAGATCACCATGCGCGACCTGGTGAAGAACTGCCTGCGGATGCGGCCCGAGCGGATCATCGTCGGCGAAGTCCGCGGCCCTGAGGCCTTCGACCTGCTGCAGGCCATGAACACCGGCCACGACGGCTCCATGGGCACCCTGCACGCCAACTCGCCGCGTGAAGCCATCAGCCGGGTGGAATCGATGATCACCATGGGCGGCTACGGCCTGCCCTCGCGCACGATCCGGGAGATGATCGTCGGTTCCGTCGACGTCATCATCCAGGCCGCTCGTCTGCGCGACGGCTCGCGCCGCATCACCCACATCACCGAGGTGGTGGGGCTGGAAGGCGACGTGATCATCACCCAGGACCTGTTCGTCTACGAGATCACCGGCGAGGACGCCGAGGGCAATGTCGTGGGCCGCCACCGCTCCACCGGCATCGCCCGTCCCCGGTTCTGGGACCGCGCCCGCTACTACGGCCTGGAGCGCGAGCTGGCCGAAGCTCTCGACGCCTCGGAGTAGGTCATGGCCGCGACGATCATCACCGTCCTGGCCGCTTTGCTGGGGTTCCTGCTCATCGCGGGCCTGGGCCTAGTCCTGTCAGGCCCGGCCAGCGGACAGGCCCGCACGCTGAAGCGGGCCCAGGCCATCGTCGGCGGCCGCGACGCACCGGCCGCGCGCACGGGCCGCCGTCCCGCCGCGAGCGCCCAGGACTCCCGCCGGCGTCAGATTCTCAAGACCCTGCGCGAGCAGGAGAAGCAGCAGAAGAAGGCCACCCTGACCGTCGCGGCCAAGCTGCAGCAGGCCGGGCTGCCGGACAATGTGCGGGGCTTCTGGATCATCTGCGGCATCGTCGGCCTGGTGGTGATGGGCGTCGTCATGCTGCTGGGCCAAAAGCCCCTGATCGGCCTTGGCCTTGGTTTCGCGGCGGGCTTTGGACTGCCGCGCTGGGTGCTGGGATTCCTCGGTGCGCGGCGCACCAAGAAGTTCACCGAGGCCTTTCCCGACGGCATGGACATCATCACCCGGGGCATCCGCTCGGGCCTGCCGGTGCATGACAGCCTGAGGGTCATCTCCCAGGAGACCTCCGAGCCCCTGGCCGGCGAGTTCAAACGTCTGGTGGAGGCCATCGGCATGGGGGTCTCCGTCGACCAGGCCCTGGAGAAGATGTACGCCCGCATGCCCACGCCCGAGGTGCGGTTCTTCTCCATCGTCCTGGCCATCCAGGCCAAGACCGGGGGCAACCTGGCCGAGGCCCTGGGCAACCTCTCCAGCGTCATCCGGGCGCGCAAGCTGATGCGCGAGAAGATCAAGGCGATGTCGGGCGAGGCCGTGGCCTCGGCGATCATCATCGGCTCCCTGCCGCCCGGCGTCGTCGGGCTGATCAGCGTCACCAGCCCGGCCTATATGAGGCCGATGTTCGAGGACCCCCGCGGGCACGTCATGCTGATGGTCGGCGCCTTCTGGATGTGCCTGGGCATCTTCACGATGCGCAAGATGATCAACTTCAGGATCTAGGGGAGCTGCCCGTGAATCTGCTCTCCGCCATGACCGACCCGGACAACCTGCTGACGCTGTTCGTGGCCCTGGTCTGTTTCGCCACCATCGTGTCCATCGCCACCCCGATGATCACCCGTTCGACCCTGGAGACCCGGCTGAAGTCGGTCTCCACCCGGCGCGAGGAGCTGCGGCGTAAGTCGCGCGAGGCCCTGGCGGTGAAGAGCAACGGCGGCGGCACCCTGCGCCATACCGACGAGGGCCTCTACAAGAAGGTCGTGGACCGTCTGCAGCTGTCGCGGCTGCTGGAGGATCCCAAGGTGGTCGAGAAGCTGGCTCAGGCCGGGTTCCGCGGGCCAAGGCCGGTTTCCACCTTCTACTTCTTCCGCTTCATCCTGCCCTTCGTCTTCGCGGTGACGGCGGCGCTCTACCTGTTCTTCGTCAACGATTTCGGCATGCCGCCGATGAACCGGGTGGTCTGCTGCTTCGTGGGCCTGACGCTGGGCTACTACGCGCCCAACATCTACATCTCCAACGTCGCCCAGAAGCGCCGCGAGAGCATCGTGGGCGCCTTCCCCGACAGCCTCGACCTGCTGCTGATCTGCGTGGAGTCGGGGATGTCCATCGAGGCGGCGATCCAGAAGGTCAGCCAGGAGATCGGCGGCGCCTCCATCGAGCTGGCCGAGGAGCTGACCCTGCTGACTGCGGAGATCTCCTATCTGCCCGAGCGGCGGATGGCCTATGAGGGCCTCGCCATGCGCACCAACCACCCCGGCATCCGGTCGGTGACCACCGCCATGATCCAGGCCGAGCGTTACGGCACCCCCCTGGGCGCGGCCCTGCGGGTGATGGCCAAGGAAAACCGCGACATGCGCCTGGCCTTCGCCGAGAAAAAGGCCGCCCAGCTGCCGGCCAAGCTGACCGTGCCGATGATCCTGTTCTTCCTGCCGGTGCTGTTCATCGTCATCCTCGGGCCCGCCGTGCTCAAGGTCCAGGACATGGTCGCCCAGCACTAGGTTCGCCTGCGTTTACCTGGCCTTGAGGCGTTGGGCCCCAGAGTGGCGGCATGCCACGGCCAGAGAACCTGAAGCCCCTCACCACCCTGCGGATCTTCGCCGCGGCCTGGGTGGTGCTCTATCACTACTGGCCCCTGCTGGTGGCCGGCGCCCGGCCGGGCGCGGTGGAGAAGGGTTACCTCGGGGTCGAGCTGTTCTTCGTGCTCTCCGGCTTCATCCTCTCCCACGTCTATCTGCAGAGCTTCGGCGAGAAGCGGTTCTCCTATGGCAGCTTCCTCTGGGCGCGGCTGGCGCGGATCTATCCGGTGCATCTGGCGGTGTTGGCGGGCCTGGCCCTGTTGATCGCCGGGGCCTCGGCCGCCGGCTTCGAGGCCGGCGACGAGGTGGTGGTCTGGAGCTCGCTGCCGGCGCAGGTGCTGCTGCTGCAGGCCTGGGGCCTGGGGCAGGGCGGCGGTTGGAACCACCCCTCCTGGTCGATCTCGGCGGAGTGGTTCGCCTATCTGGCCTTCCCCGCCTTCGCGATGGTCTTCTGGCCGCTGCGCGCCCGGCCCTGGGTCGCCACCGGCCTGGCCGCCCTGCTGGTGGTGGTCCTGAACCTGGTCTTCCCCCTCTTCGCCGGCCACCCGCTCACCGAGGCGACCACCGCCTGGGGCGCGCTGCGGATCGTGCCGTGCTTTGCCCTGGGCTGCGCCGTCTACCTGCTGTGGCGCAACAGGGCGGTGACCTCTCCGCTCGGCGCCAAGGCGATCACCGGCGTGCTGCTCGTGGCCATCGCCGCCGGCGCGGCCCTCGAAATTCCCGACCTGATCATGGTGCTGCTGTTCGGCGGCCTGATCCTGGCGCTCGCCAGTCTCGCGAGCACGGGGTCGAACCTGATGGGGTCGAAGCTCGGCGTCTATCTCGGCGAGGTCAGCTTCGCCGTCTATATGGTCTGCATCCCCTGGGAGCTGGTCTTCACCCGGGTGGCGCGGGCCGCGCTGGGCCTGCCCGAGGGCCTGTTGCCCTGGCCGGTCTGGGCGCTGATGTTCGCCGGCGTGATCCCGGCGGCCATGGTCGTGCACCACCTGGTGGAGCGCCCGATGCGCAACGCCATGCGGGCTTGGGAGGCCTCGGGCTTCAGGATTGGCGGACCGCGTGAGGTCGCCGAACCAACCTAGCTACTGAGCCGCGCGCACGGAGTCCCAGGAGCGGGCCGCGCCGGCGGGGCCCGGCGCGGCGGCCCGCAGGAAGGCCATGTTGTTGGCCACGGCTTCCGGCGGAAGGTCCTGACGCACCAGTTTCTCGGCCTCGTCGAAACGTCCCTGCAGACCCAGCACCAGGGCCAGGTTCTGACGCACCGCCATGGTGGCGCCAGGCATGGCGGCCGCCGAGCGCAGCAGGGTCTCAGCCCGGGGCGCGTCGCCGTGGCTGGCGTAGAACAGGGCCAGGTTGCACAGCACGGCAGGGTTCTCGGGCGCCAGGCTGGTGGCCAGCCTGTGGGCTGCCAGGGCCTCCTCCGGACGGCTGGCCTGGTCATAGGCGACGCCCAGCAGGGACGGCGCGCGCCAGTCGCGGGGGGCGAGCGCCTGGGCCTGGCGGGCCGGCTCGATGGCGTAGAAGCCCTGGCCTCGGCCCACCTGGGCGCGGGCGACCTCCAGCAGGGCCTCGACATTCTTGGGGTCAGTGACCAGCACGCGCTGGGCGGCCTGGGCGGCGTCTTCATACTTGCCCATGGCGCGCAGGGCCTGGGCCAGGCCGACCGCGGCCTGGGCGTCGCGTGGGTCAAGGTCACTCTCCCGGCCCCAGAAGGCGGCGCGGGCGAGGGGATCGAGGCGGGCGGCCAGGCTGCGCTCCTCCGCCGAGGCGGGGCGGGGCGCGTCGGGCGCGGCGGCCGTCGAGACCACGGCGGGCGCGGCCTTGGGCGGCTTGGCCATGGCCGGCGAGGCGGCGAGGCTGAGGGCCAGGGCGGTTGCGGCGAGCGCCGACATGCGACACATCAACGGTGCGGACTCCGGGATCATCTCGACACCCTCCCAGACCCGCTTAAAGGAAGCGTTAAGCATAAGGCGGGCGTCTCGCCCCGCGTCAGGGCAGATCCATGACCGAAGTTATTCTTGCGACCTCCGACCGCGCCGTGGTTCCCGTCCACGCCCTCTATGACGGAGACCTGGCGGGATTCCTGGAGGCCGGGTCGGCCTTCGTGAAGGCCTTCGTCGAGACCGGGGAGTTCAAGGCCAAGGCCGGACAGGTCCTGGTCCTGCCCAACACCAGGGGCGGAATCGACCGGGTGCTGTTCGGCCTCGGCGCCAGCCCCGCTGATTTCATGGTGTTCCGGGGCCTGCCGGCCAAGCTGCCGATCGGGGACTACCAGCTCGCCTCGGCGCCGGCCGGGATCAGCGCCGACCAGGTCGCGCTGGCCTTCGCCTTGGGCAGCTACAAATTCGACCGCTACAAGCAGAAGCGGACCGCCGAGCGGCCGCGCCTGGTGGTGGAGGGCGTCGATATCGCCGAGATCAATTCCATCGCCCACGCCTGCGCCCTGGCCCGCGACATGGTCAACACCCCGGCCAACGACCTGGGGCCGCTGCAGTTGGAGACCATCGCCCGCGAGATCGCCGAGCAGCATGGCGCCTCCATCACCGTCATCACCGGCGACGGGCTGCTGGAGGCCAACTATCCCTCCGTCCATGCCGTGGGCCGCGCCGCCGTGGAGGCCAGGGCGCCCCGTATGATCGAGATGGCCTGGGGCGAGGCCGGCAAGCCGCTGGTCTGCCTGGTGGGCAAGGGCGTGGTCTTCGACACCGGCGGCCTGGACATCAAGCCCTCCGCCGGCATGCGGCAGATGAAGAAGGACATGGGTGGGGCCGCCGCCGTGCTCGCCCTGGGCCGGATGATCATGGCCGCCAAGCTGCCGGTGCGCCTGACCATCCTCGTGCCGGCCGTGGAGAATGCGATTTCCGGCGACGCCATGCGGCCCGGCGACATCCTCGACAGCCGCAAGGGCCTGACGATCGAGGTGGGCAACACCGATGCCGAGGGCCGCCTGATCCTGGCCGATGCGCTCACCCGCGCCGGCGAGCTGGAGCCCGACCTGACCCTGGATCTCGCCACCCTGACCGGCGCGGCCCGCGCCGCGTTGGGACCGCAACTGCCGCCCTTCTATACCGACGACGACGAGCTGGCGGGCCAGATCGAAACCGCGATGAAACAGGTCTCCGACCCCATGTGGCGCATGCCCCTGTGGAAGGGCTATGTCGAGGCTCTCGACAGCGACATCGCCGACATCAAGAACGATCCGGACGGCTGGGCCCAGGCGGGCTCGGTGACGGCGGCCCTGTTCCTGCAGCGGTTCGCGCCGACCGGGCCCTGGGCGCACTTCGACATCTTCGCCTGGAACCCGCGCGGGCGGCCGGGCTGGACGGCGGGCGCCGAAGCCCAGGCCATCCGGGCGCTGTACCAGATGATCCGGACGCGGTTTGCGTGAGCCACGACCCGCGCATCACCCTGGCCCGCCCCGCGCTCGCCGCCCGGTCCCTTGAGGGCGTGACGGCGGCGGCCGCCTATGCCGACCCCAGGCCCATGACCGCCGTGGTCCCCGCCGCCCCCTTGCGCGCCGCCCCCGACGCCGACGCCGAGCAGGTGGACCAGGTGCTGTTTGGCGAGACCTTCGAGGTGCTGGAGGAGACCCAAGGCTTCTGCTGGGGCCAGGCGCGGCGCGATGGCTATGTCGGCTATGTGGCCCGGGCCGATCTGGGCGCCCTGGCGCCCGCGCCGACCCACCGCGTCTCGGCGATCCGCACCTACGCCTTCAAGGAGGCCAGCATCAAGAGCCCGGCCCTGGGTCCCTATTCGCTGGGCGGGCTGATCGCCGTCGAGGCGCGGGACGGACGGTTCGTGAAGGTCGTCAATTCCGGCTGGTTCGTGGAGGCGCATCTGTCGCCGATCGGCGTCTTCGAGGGCGACGTCGTGGCGGTGGCCGAGCGCTATCTGGGCGCGCCCTATCTGTGGGGCGGGCGCGAGAGCCTGGGGCTGGACTGCTCGGGTCTGGTGCAACAGGCGCTGCTGGCCTGCGGGCGCGCCTGTCCGCGCGACACCGACCAGCAGGCGCTGATGGGACGGCCGGCGGAGACCCTGGCCCGGGGCGACCTGGTGTTCTGGCGCGGCCACGTGGCCATCCTGCTGGATGACCGGCGCATCCTGCACGCCAACGCCCACCACATGGCCGTGGCCATCGAGCCGCTGGCCGAGGCGGTGGCGCGGATCGGGGCCACAGGCACGGGCCAGCCCACGGCCTATCGGCGCCTCGTCTGAAGCCTTCCCCCTCGATGGGGGAAGGTTGGATGGGGGTGTATCCGGTGAGCTGCCGCGAGGCCGCCAGGGGCTCGGCGCCCACTTGGACCGTCATCCCAACGCCCTGCGTTCACCCTCATCCCCGGCCCTTCTCCCATCGAGGGAGAAGGGAGCCAGAAACGAAAAGACCCCCCGCGATGCGGAGGGTCCTCTTGTCCAGCTCGTCCCCGAAGGGATGAGGCGGATGTCCTATTTCGCGGCGGTCGGGGCAGCGGCGGCGCCGGCGGCCGGAGCCTGACCGGCGGGACCGCCGGCGGTGGCCGGAGGCGTCGCGGTGGAGCCGGTGGCGGTCGGCGCGCCTTCAGCAGCGGCCGGAGCCGCAGCGGCGTCGGCGGCGGGCGCCGCGGCGGCGGCCGGGTTCGGGGCCGGGAAGGGGATGGTGGCGCCCTTGGTGTGCAGGTAGGCCAGCAGGTTGATGCGGTCTTCCGGCTTCTTCAGGCCGACGAAGCCCATCTTGGTGCCGGGCATGTCCTTGGCCGGGTTCTTGATGAATTCCGACAGACGCTCGAAGTCCCAGACCGGGTTCTTCGCGCCGTACTCCACCATGGCGGCGGAATAGGCGAACCCCTCATGGCCGCCCGGCTTGCGCCCGACGATGGCCCACTGGTTGGGGCCGGTGCCGTTGGCGCCGCCCTGATCGATGGTGTGGCAGGACTTGCACTTGGCGAACACCATTTCGCCGGCGGCGACGTCGGCGGTCGGCAGGACGGTGCCCCAATCGATGGGCGCCTCGGCGACGGGTCCACCGGAGGCCTCCTCGGCCACCTCGATGAGATAGCCAGGCTTCTCCGCCTTCTCGGTCGCGAAGACACCGGCGGAAAGTTCGCGGAGGCCGACAATGGCCAGACCCGTCGCCAGCACGGCGCCGGCGACTTTGTTGAACGTAAGGTCGCTCATCGTCTTGAAATCGGCCCTCTAATCGGCCGGTCCGAAGACCGGCGGAAGCGCGGGAATCCCCGCCCCTTATTGCGCCCGCGTCTCTTACACGCTACCGGCGCTGGCGCAACCGGCCAGTTGGTCGCGATGGCCCTCCAGGTCTCCATGAACCCGATCGTCCTTATCCCCGCGCGCCTTGCGGCGACCCGCCTCCCCAACAAGCCCCTGGCCGATATCGAGGGCCTGCCCATGATCGTCCGGGTTCTGCGCCAGGCCCAGGCCGCCAACCTGGGTCCCGTGGCGGTGGCGGCCGGTGATTCGGAGATCGTGGAGGCGGTCCAGGCCGCCGGCGGCCGCGCCGTGCTGACCGACCCCGACCTGCCCTCGGGCTCCGATCGCCTGGTGGCCGCCCTGGCCGAGCTGGACCCCCGGGGCGCCCATGACGTGGTGATCAACCTGCAGGGCGACATGCCCTTCGTGGCGCCCGCCGACATCGCAGGCTGCGCCGCCCTGCTCACCGCCCAGCCGTCCTGCGACATCGCCACCATCGTGGAGCGGGAGGCCTCCCCCGAGGTCCGCGCCAATCCCGACATGGTCAAGGCGGTGCTGGCCATGCAACCGGACGGCAGGACGGGCCGGGCGCTCTACTTCACCCGCTCGACCCTCTATGGCGACGGGCCGGTCTGGCATCACCACGGCATCTACGCCTATCGCCGCGCGGCGCTTGAGGCCTTCACCCAGGCGCCGCCCTCGCCCCTGGAGCTTCGTGAGAAGCTGGAACAGCTGCGGGCCATGGAGCTCGGGCTCACGATCTGGGCGAGCGTGGTCGACTCCGCGCCCATCTCGGTGGACAACCCCGCCGATCTTGAGCGGGCGCGGGCCCACGCTCGTCAAATCGGGGACAGGTCATGAGCAAGGGGCGGATCGCCTTCCAGGGCGAACTGGGCGCCAACAGCCACGAGGCCTGCGTGGCCGCCTTCCCGGACATGACCCCGGTGGCCCACCCGACCTTCGAGGAGGCCTTCGAGGCCATCAAGACCGGTGACTGCCAGCTGGGCATGATCCCGGTGGAGAACTCCATCGCCGGCCGCGTCGCCGACGTGCACCACCTGTTGCCCAATTCCGGCCTGAAGATCATCGGCGAGCGGTTCAAGCCGATCCACTTCCAGCTGATGGTCAATCCCGGCGTCAAGCTGGAGGCGGTGAAGACCGTCGCCTCCATGCCCATCGCGCTCGCCCAATGCCGCAAGACCATCCGGCGGCTGAAGCTGAAGACCGAGCAGGTCGGCGACACCGCGCTCTCGGCCAAGCTGCTGTCGGAACATCCTGACCCCGCCAAGGCGGCCATCGCGCCGGCCCTGGCGGCTGAACTCTATGGTCTCGAAATCGTGGCCCGCGACATCGAGGACACCCACAACAACACCACCCGCTTCCTGGTGATGACCGCCGACAAGGCGCCCGCGCCGCCGCCCTTCACCAGCCCCTGCGTCACCAGCTTCGTGTTCCGGGTCCGTAACCTACCGGCGGCCCTCTACAAGGCCATGGGCGGCTTCGCCACCAACGGCGTCAACATGACCAAGCTGGAGAGCTACATGGAGAACGGCGCCTTCACGGCGACCTTCTTCTATTCCGAGGTGGACGGCCGCCCCGAGGATCGCAATCTGGCGCTGGCCTTCGAGGAGCTGCAGTTCTTCTCCGAGCAGTTCGAGATCCTCGGCGTCTATCCGGCCGATCCCTTCCGGAGCCACATCTGATGCGCACCATCGAGATGGATGGCGGCGCTTATCCCAGCATCAAGGCCTTCTGCGAGGACCTGAAGAGCGAGATCCGCGCCCTGCCGGGGCACGGCGCCAGCATCGAGGCCTTCGTCGATTCGATGATCTGGGCCAACGGCATGAGCGAACTGGCCCCGCCCTACATGATCCGGGTGCGCGGCCTGCACGGCGGGCCGCTGGCCGAGTTCGTCAAGGACCTGTCCAACGCCCTTGGCCAGGCCCGCATGGAGGTCCGCAACCGCAGGGCCGAGGATGTCGAGGTCATCCTGACCCTGCGGCGCTGAGTTTAGGCCTGCGCCTGCGCCGCGGCGATCAGGCCGTCGTCGATCTGGGTGGCGCGGGTGTCGGCGGGGCGGGAGGTCATCCGCGCCGCATAGTCCTTGAACACTTGGCGTGGCTCGATGGAGCCGAACTGCAGACCCCAGGCCAGGTGCGAGGCGACATAGAGGTCGGCGGCGGTGAAGCTGTCGCCCACCAGGTAGTCCCGGCCGGTCAGCGCCTTTTCCAGGGTGTCCATCACATCGCCATAGCTGCCCCAACCGGCCATGGCGTGGCGGACGGCGGGAACCTCAAAGCCCAGGCTCTTGACGGTGACGGCGGCCTCCAGCGGGCCTGCGGCGAAGAACAGCCAACGGTAATAGTCGCCGCGCAGCCGGCTCCCCACCGGCGGGGCGAGCTTCGCCTCCGGGAAGGCGTCGGCCATGTAGGCGCAGATCGCCGCGCACTCGGTGATCACGGTGTCGCCGTGCTTGACGGCCGGCACCTTGCCCATGGGGTTCACCGCCAGATAGGCCGGGTCCTTCATGGCCGCGAAGTCGAGGACCTGGGTCTCATAGGGCTGCCCCACCTCCTCCATCAGCCAGCGGATGATGCGGCCGCGCGACATGGGGTGGGTGTAGAAGACGAGTGGGTCCGACATGGCTGTTCCTCCGGGATTTGGAGGCAACCTAACTCACCCTGCTGACAGCAGTGTGGCAGTAGTCGACCAGCCGCCGCCAGCCCCTCCCCCGGCGCCTGGCGGCGGTCCGGGGGAGGGGGCGCCGCGGCTCTTACGCGCGCGGCATCCGGTACAGGCCGCAGATCTTGTTGCCGTCGGGGTCGCGCAGATAGGCCAGGTACAGCCCCGAACCCTCGCGCTCGCCGGGCGGCTCCTCGATGGCCGTGCCGCCATTGGCGACGCCCGCCGCATGCCAGGCGTCGGCCTGCTCGGGCGACTCACAGGCGAACCCGATGGTGCCGCCATTGGGCGCCGAGGCCGGCTCGCCATCGATCGGCTTGGTCACCGAGAACACCCCGGTCTTGGTCCGGTAGAACACCCGGCGCCCGGCGTCGATGGCGCCGGCGGGCACCCCCAACGTCCCCAGCACGGCGTCATAGAACTTCTTGGACCGCTCGACGTCGTTGGTCCCGATCATGATGTGCGAAAACATGGTGTCCTCCCGGTGGTGATTGTTGGCGACGGTTCTAGGGCGTGGGGCGGCCTCGTGACAACGCTCCTTTCCGCCCCTGCGCAGCGGGGGAGGGGGATCGTGCGTAGCGTGGTGAAGGGGCGAGACCGGACTGGGGGGCGATCTCCATTCACCAAGATTTTTCGTAGCTACACTTTTTCTTGCTATCCAAATTTTTGTAGCTACAAGAATAATATGATTGGCAGAGGCCGATCTGCAGAGGGCGAGCCCAAGGCCCTAGGAGTTGTCATGCAAATCCCCAGGACATTGGGAGCCAGCCCTCATGCTCATCACCTACGATCCGGACAAACGCGCCGCGACGCTCAAACATAGGAACCTCGACTTCGAGGACGCGCCCAAGCTCTTCGCTGGCAAGCACTTCCACATGGAAGACGACCGTGAGGACTATGGGGAGACCCGCTGGATCACGGTGGGCCGGCTGAACCGCGCGATGGTCGTGGTGGTCTGGACCCAACGAGACGAGGCGCGCCGCATCATCTCGATGAGGAAGTGCAATGCCAGGGAACAAGAAAGATACCGCGCCCATCTGGACTGATCCGGACGAGGCGCCCGAATTGACCGACGACTTCTTCGCGCGCGCGGCGCTGAAGGAGGGCGAGCGGGTTCTACGCGCCGCCCAGGGCACGCTCACCAAGCGCGGACGCCCCAAGCTCGAAAACCCCAAGCGCCAGGTCACCCTCCGCCTCGACAGCGATCTCATCGACCGCCTGCGGGAGTCGGGCCCCGGCTGGCAGAGCCGGATCAACGAGATCCTGAAGAAGGCCGTCTAGCCATCGACTCAACGCTCCTTGACTGGCGCGAGTCATCGCGAGGCGGCAAGGTCTCCTCGGGTGGAGATGTCGTAGGCGTGGCGGACCAAGCCAAGATCGGGACCGACTGGCAGGATCAGGAACTAGACCTGATCCTCGAAGACTATTTCGCCATGCTTCAAGCTGAACAGCGTGGCGAACCCTACGTGAAAGCCCACCATAGCCGTGCGCTGATGGATCGGATTGGCCGCACGCACCGGTCCGTCGAGTTCAAGCATATGAACATCTCGGCCGTTCTTCAGGAACTCGGGCGACCAACCATCCGTGGCTACAAGGCCAAGGCGAACTATCAGGGCGCGCTGCTTGGTGCGGTCGAGCGCTATCTCTCCACGCATCCTGAATTCGACGCCCAACTGGAGCCGCCACCGATCTGGGGGATGGGCGAGGATTTTGCTCTATTCGAAGAAAGTCCACCGACGCTCAGAGACGCAGTCTGGACTCGAGACCCCGACATGGAGCGCCTCGTGCGGAAGTTTGATCCTGCAGCACGGGATGCCCGCAATCGTGCGCTCGGCTTTGCGGGAGAGGAACTGGTGGTCAACGCGGAGCGCCGGAAATTACAGGCTCTCGACCGACCCGACCTGGCAATGAAGGTTCGATGGATTTCGCAGGAAGATGGCGATGGCGCTGGCTACGATATTCATTCGTTTGATCGTGCAGGCCAAGACAGGCTGATCGAGGTGAAGACGACCATCGGGTCCCGGACGACCCCATTCTATCTCACCCGAAACGAGCACAAGCTTTCAGCCGAGCGGCCAGAAGCCTTCCGGCTCTACCGGCTCTTTGAGTTTTCGAAGGCGCCCCGCCTGTTCAAGCTTCAGCCACCGCTGGAACAGGCAGTGCAGCTAAGCCCTGAAGTCTATCGCGCGTCATTTGGGTCGGCGTAAGCGGACGAGCGGGCTTTCTCCCCACCAACCATACCCACCCCTCGAACCCTTGACGTAGCGTCCGCCCATCCCGCAAATGCCCTCCCAGAAAACCAAACAGATGTTTTAAGGGAGTTGCGCTCATGGGTGAGCTGTTTGATCTGACCGGCAAGGTCGCCATCATCACCGGGTCCTCGCGGGGCATCGGCAAGGCCATCGCCGAGCGCATGGCCGAGCATGGCGCCAAGGTGGTGATCTCCTCGCGCAAGGCCGGGCCCTGCGATGAGGTGGCCGCGGCCATCAACGAAAAGCACCCGGGCGCGGCCATCGCCATCCCCGCCAGCATCTCCTCGAAGGAAGACCTTCAGCGCCTGGTGGACGAGACCACCAAGCAGCTGGGCAAGATCGACATCGTGGTCTGCAACGCCGCCACCAACCCGTTCTTCGGGCCGATGTCGAAGATCACCGACGACGCCTTCCGCAAGATTCTCGACAACAACATCATCGCCAACAACTGGCTGATCCAGATGGCCGCGCCGCAGATGCGCGAGCGCCGCGAAGGGGCGGTGATCATCATCTCGTCGATCGGCGGCCTGCGCGGCTCCACCGGCATCGGCGCCTACAACATCTCCAAGGCCGCCGACTTCCAGCTGGCCCGCAACCTGGCCGTCGAGCTCGGCCCCGACAATGTGCGCGTCAACTGCATCGCGCCGGGCCTGGTGAAGACCGACTTCGCCAAGGCCCTGTGGGACACCCCCGAAGCCGAGAAGCGCTCCAGCGCCGGAAACCCCCTGCGCCGCCTGGGCGAGCCCGACGATATCGCGGGCGCGGCGGTGTTCCTGGCGTCGAAGGCCGGCTCCTGGATGACCGGCCAGGCCATCGTGGTCGACGGCGGGTCCACCTGCTGAGGAACCCAGTTCCTCCCCCGAAACGCGCCGCGCGCTGGGGGAGGAATTGACCGCCTTCACCTTCCACCCCGCCAGCCCCGACGATCTCGAGACCCTCGTCGCCCTGCGGATCGCCGCCCTGCGCGAGAGCCTGGAGCGCGTCGGCCGCTTCACGCCCGAGCGGGCGCGGGCCCGCTTCATCGAGGGCTTCCGCCCCGAGCATACCCGCCTGATCCGGGTCGGCCAGGCCCTGGCGGGCTGCGTCGCCTTGCGTCCCGGCGACAACGGGTGGGAGATCGAGCACTTCTATCTCGACCCCGCCTTCCAGGGCGCGGGCCTGGGCGGCGCGGTCATGACCGCCCTGCTGGCGGAGGCCGACGCGGCGAGCCAGGCCGTCACCCTCACGGTCCTTCGCGACAGCGACGCCAACCGCTTCTACGCCCGCTTCGGCTTCAAGGAGATCGGCCGCGAGGGCGTGGACATCTTTTACCGGCGGGCGGCGCGCGCCTGAACCTGGCTGTCGAACTCAAGACCATCGGCGTGCCCGCGCTGTTCATCAGCGGCCAGCCGAGCACCGCCGCCACCGCCCGCACGGTGGCGGTGGGGTCGCTGGCCAAGCCCTACGGCGTCGACGACATGGTGCAGGCCGTCGCCTATCTCCTGGCCCGCCTGGTCGGCGACGCTTCCCAGCCGCGCCCCAAGGATCTCGAGGTCTTCGACGAGGACCTCCCGGAAGTCGCCTAGGGAGCGCAGCCCAGATCCTCCCCCAGGCGCGCAGCGCCGATGTGGGGGAGGTGGACCGCCGCGTAGCGGCGGGACGGAGGGGGATCAACGTCGTTGACCCCTAAAGTCCCAAAACAAGAGTCAAAGTCCCCCTCACCCGGCCTTTGGCCGGTAGCTCCCCC
>JAGNIV010000042.1 GCA_018001015.1 Phenylobacterium sp.
GTGATAGACCTCACGCAGCAATAGGTCGCGCTGCGCCAGGGCCGAGGTTCGGGCTTGCACCATGGCCTCAAGGTCTTCGCGGGTCTTCTCCAGCGCCGCTTGGGCCTTCCGGCGCTCATCAATGTCCTCGACCACCCCGACGGACAGGAGGGGTTCGCCAGTCTCCGGATCGCGAACGATGGACCCCGAAAGCCGGCCCCATACCGGCTGGCCATCGCGGCGCAGATAGCGCTTCTCTCGGTGATATGTGCTGACTTCTCCCGAGAGAAGCCGGGCATATCCCTCCCGGCCCTCGTCACGGTCGTCGGGCCAGGTGAAGCTCCAGCCATCCTGTCCAATGAGCTCCTCCGGCTCATAGCCCAGCATGCGCGCGAAGGCGCGATTGACGCGAATGTACCTGCCGGTGATCGGGTCGGTTTGAATCTTGCCCACTGCTGCGGCCTCAAAGCTGGCGCGATACTCCGCCTCGTTCCGCGCCAAGGCCTGTTGAGCGCGGGAGCGTTCCGCCAGGGCTTCGGTCAACTGGGCGTTGGCGCGTTCCAGCTGCTCTGTACGTTCAGCCACACGGCGCTCGAGCTCAAGGTTCGACGGTCGCGCCTGAGCTTCACTGTCGCGTAGCCGCAGGTTCAACAGCTCAAGCCGCGGCGCCGAGGGAATTGCCGCCAACCGTGGCAGGAGCGGCCACAGAATGCCGGCGGTGGCGACTGACAGGACGGCTGTCGTCAATTTGATCAACCCCTCCACGCCGTAGGCCGGCACCCAGAGGGTCAGAATCGCCAGCAGGTGGGTGGTCCCGCAGGCCAGGATGAAGGCCACGAACAGGTAGGCGACCCACCCATACTCCAGGTCCGGTCTGCGCTTGACGAAGGCGGCGATAGCCAGGGGAATGGAGAAATAGGAGAGGCCGATCACCACGTCGGAACCGGCGTGAAGGGACACAAGGCCGGGCGCCCAGTTCAGACAAAATCCGTGCGGCGTCAGGCCCGTGGGGTTTAGAAGCCAGTCCCAGATTGACATGCCAGACCTCGCCTAAGACCGTAGGGCGCCCGACCGGCATACCGTCATGCGCGAATTTCGCCCGCCACTCGCGAAGGTATATGAGAGCCGCGGATTCGGCGCAGGATTAACGGATTAACCGTCTTCCTTAACCGTCGCTCAAAGCCTTACAGGCACTGTCGATGCCAGAATCACGTGCTGGGGGGTGCGTGGGAGGAAGGATCTGCGGCCATGAACGCCCATCGTCACAGCGCCACGGCGCGCAATCTCGCTCTCGTTCTGGTGGCCGGCGCCGCACTGGCGGCCTGCGCCACACCGCAGCCGAGATTGGCCAGCCGGTTGCCCGACGCGACCGCGGGCCAGGCTCCGTCGGGGGCCGGGGGGCGATATAAGGTCGGCGCGCCCTACCAGGTCTCGGGCATCTGGTACGTGCCGCACGAGGACCCGCACTACAACGCCACCGGCACCGCCTCTTGGTATGGCGACGACTTCCACATGAAGCCGACCGCCAATGGCGAGACCTTTGATATGAACCTGGTGTCGGCGGCGCATCCGACTCTGCCGTTGCCGTCCATCGTTGAGGTGACCAATCTGGACAACGGCAAGACGCTGCAGGTCCGGGTCAACGACCGCGGCCCCTTCGTCGGTGGACGGGTGATCGACCTCAGCCACGAGGCGGCCCGCCAACTCGGATATGACCGCAAGGGCCTGGCCAATGTGAGGGTCAGATACGTGGGCCCTGCTCAGCTCGGAGGTCCCAACGCCGGCCTGCGTTACGCCAGCAACGCCACGCCGCCGCCGGCCTATGCGGCCCCCTTGCCGGCCTATGCGCCGCCGGCCCCGGTCTCCGTCGCCAGCGCCAGCCTGCCACCGATAACCGGGGCGGCGATCGCTTCAACTCAGATTCCCCCGGTGTCCTCGGCCACGCCGGTTTACAGCGCCGCGCCCAGGGTGATCCCGGCCAGCGCCTACCGCATCCAGGCCGGGGCGTTCAGTGATCGAAGCAACGCTCAGCGCGTCGCCGACCAGCTTGCCAGCGCGGGGCAGGCCACCATCGAGCCCATGCAACGGGCCGACGGCGTGACGCTCTACCGCGTCGTCCTGCAGAGCGGCGCCGACGAAAGCGAGGCCTGGGGGCTGCGCGACAAGGTCGCGTCTTATGGTTTCGCCGAGGCCCGAGTCCTGCGGCCCTTCTAGGCCTCGACAAACCGCGCGAACCGGCCATGTTGCGCCGGTGTCGCGCGGCAAGTTCATCACCTTCGAAGGCGGAGAGGGCGCTGGGAAATCCACCCAGGTCCGACGGCTTGTCGCGCGCCTGCAAGCTGGCGGCGTCGACGTCGTGGCCACGCGCGAACCGGGGGGCTCTCCAGGCGCCGAGGCCATTCGCGCTCTGGTCTTGACGGGCTCCGCCGACCGCTGGAGCCCAGTCACTGAGACCCTGCTGATGTACGGCGCCCGGCGTGATCACATTGAGCGCACGATCATCCCGGCGCTCGAGCGCGGCGCATGGGTGGTCTGCGACCGGTTCGCCGATTCGACGCGTGCGTATCAGGGCGGAGCCGGCAAGGTGGCGCCGGAACTCATCGCGGCCCTGGAGGACCATGTCCTGGCCGAGGTTCGCCCCGACCTCACCCTGGTCTTCGACCTGCCCGTCGAGGTGGGGCTGGCCCGCGCCGCGAGCCACGCCGCAGCTTCAGGCCACGCCGAGACCCGCTTTGAGTCAAAGGGCGTCGCCTTCCACGAGCGCCTGCGCGCCGCCTTCCGCGAGATCGCCGCCATCGAGCCCGATCGCTGCGTCCTGGTGGATGCCGCCGCCAGCATCGAAGACGTCGACGCCGCCGTCTGGGGCGCGGTCTCAAGCCGGCTGCGGGTCCATGGTTGAGGTTCTCCCCCATCCGCGCGACGTTTTCGACCTGCAGGGTCACGAGGCCGCCGAGCAGTCCTTCGAGGCCAGCCGAGCTCGGGGCCGTCTGCACCATGCTTGGCTGCTGACCGGGCCGGAGGGGGTCGGCAAGGCCACCTTCGCCTACCGCGCCGCCCGGCGGCTGTTGGGCGCCCCGCCGGCGCCTGAGTATGGCCCTCTGGGCGTCGATCCCAACCATCCGGTCAGCCGCCAGATCATGGCGCGCTCGCATCCTGACATCCTGGTGCTGGAACGGGTCGGCGAGGACGGCAAGCCGCGCAAGGTCATCCCGGTGGACGAGGCGCGCAAGCTCTCCGAGTTCTTCTCGAAGTCACCCGCCAGCGCGCCGCATCGGGTGGCGATCATCGACGCGGCCGACGACCTCAACGCCAACAGCGCCAACGCGGTGCTGAAGACCCTGGAGGAGCCGCCGCCCAGCGGGGTGCTGCTGCTGGTCTCCCACTCGCCGGGCCGCCTGCTGCCCACCATTCGCTCCCGATGCCGCCGTCTGGCCTTCCACGGCCTGTCGGAGGCCGAGACCGCCGCCTTCGTCCAGTCGCGCACCGGCGCCAACGCCGAGGACGCCATCCGGCTGGCCCGCATGTCGGTGGGCGCGCCGGGCCGGGCCTGGGCGCTGGCCAACGCCGGCGCTGTGGCCATCGACGACGCGGCCAAGGAGCTGTTGCGCGACCTGCCGCAACTGGATGAAGCCACGGCTTTGTCCCTGGCCGACAAGTTCCGGGGCGGGGAGGGGGCGACCCAGTTCAACCTTCTGTTCGAACGGCTGGCCGAGCGCGTCCACGCCCGTGTCCTGTCACAGGCCAATGACGGCTTTACCGGCCTTGATCGCTGGGCCTCGGCGTGGGAGACGCTGCAGCGCCTGCCGCGCGAGGTCGAGGCCGTGAACCTGGACCGCGCGGACGCCCTCTTCACGGCGCTTTCCGAACTGCGTGACGCCGCGCGCGCCTGAGCCCGTCATGCTGATCGACAGTCACGTCAACCTGCACGCCCCCCAATTCGACGAGGATCGCGACGCGGTGATCGCGCGCGCGCGCGCCGCCGGCATCGGTCTGATGGTCAATATTTGCGACAAGATCCCCAACTTCCCGGCGGTCCGCGCGCTGGCGGATCATCCCGACATCTGGTGCACGGTCGGCGCCCACCCGCACGAGGCCAAGGATCACGCCGACCTCACCGCCAACGCGCTGATCGACTTCGCCGCCGACCCGCGCGTGGTCGGGATCGGCGAGTGCGGGTTGGACTTCCACTACGACCTCAGTCCACGTGAAATCCAGGCCGCCGTGTTCCGGCGACACATCATCGCCGCCCGCGAGACGGGTCTGCCCCTGGTGGTCCACACCCGCGAGGCCGACCAGGTGATGGGCGACATCTTGGAGGAAGAGCATGCCCGGGGCGCCTTCCCGCTGCTGATGCACTGCTACACCTCCGGCCCTGAACTGGCCGCGCGGTGCGCGGCGCTCGGCGCCTGGTTCTCCGTCTCCGGCATCGCCACCTTCAAGGCTGCCGAGGATGTTCGCGCCGTGGTCCGCGAAATGCCGGCCGACAGGATCATCGTGGAGACCGACTGCCCCTACCTGGCGCCGGTTCCGCACCGGGGTCGCCGCAACGAGCCTGCCTATCTTCCCGACGTTCTGGTCAAGCTGGCGGAGATTCGCGGCTGGTCCCGCGAGGAGGCCGAGCAGCGGACGGAGAGCGCTTTCTTCGACCTGTTCCAACGGATTCCCCGGCCGTGACCGGAACGCTGGAGTTCACGATCCTGGGCTGCGGATCCTCTGGCGGGGTGCCTCGCGCCGATGGCGACTGGGGCGCCTGCGACCCCGCCAATCCGAGGAACCGTCGCCGTCGCTGCTCGCTGTTGGTGCGGCGCACCGGCGAGGCGCCGGAAAGCTCCACCACCTTGATCGTCGACACCTCGCCCGACCTGGTCAGTCAGACCTCGGACGCCGGGGCCAGGCGCCTGGACGCGGTGCTGCTGACCCACGACCATGCCGACCAGATTCACGGCATCGACGATATCCGCGCCTTCTTCATCCGCCAGCGCGCGCGCATTCCCTGCCACACCGATGAGGCGACGGCGGCCTCGGCCCGGCGGCGCTTCGGTTACATCTTCGAGGGGGAGGGCGGCTATCCCGGCATCGCCGACCTGAAGCCCATTCCCCCGCACGGCGAAGCCTGGGATGTCGCGGGCCCGTCAGGCAAGATTCCGGTATTGACCTTCGACCAGGACCACGGCGGCGTCCGCTCAGTGGGTTACCGGTTCGGGGATGTCGCGTATTCCAGCGATGTCGTGACCTTGGATGAGGCCGCCTTCGCCGCGCTGGCGGACCTCGATGTCTGGATCGTCGACGCCTTGCGCTGGACGCCGCATCCGACCCATGCCCACGTCGAACGGACCCTGGAGTGGGCCGCGCGCCTCAAGCCACGGCGGACGATCCTGACCAACATGCATATCGACCTGGACTATGAAGACCTGAGACTGAAGCTGCCGGAAAACGTCGAGCCGGCGTTTGACGGGATGAGGTTTGAACATCAACTCAGCGGCAAATTCTCCTGATGCCATCGTTGCTTAAGTTAGGTTTCCTCGCGTCACGTAACGGCTCCTCGTTCCGCGCCATCCTCGACGCCATCGACGCTGGGCGGCTGGCCGCCGAGGCCTGCCTGATCGTCAGCAACAACCGCAAGAGCGGCGCGCTGGAGTTCGCTCAGGCGCGCGGCGTGGCCAACCTTTGCCTGCCGACGGAGCGCGACCCAGTCGCCGCCGACCTGGCGTTGCGGGACGCGATGGCGGGCGCCGGTGTCGAGTTGATCGTGCTGTCCGGCTATCTGCGCAAGCTGGGACCGGCGACCCTGGCGCGCTATCAGAACCGCGTCCTCAACATCCATCCGGGCCTGTTGCCGGAGTTCGGCGGGGAGGGAATGTATGGGCGACGGGTGCACGAGGCGGTGATCGCCGCAGGCGCGGCCTTGAGCGGCGCGACCATCCACCTGGTGGACGAGGAATATGACCGCGGCGCGGTCCTGGCGCAGCGGACCGTGGCGCTCGATCCTGGCGAGACCGTGGACAGTCTGGAGGCGCGGATCACCGCCCTGGAGCCGTTGTTCTTCGTCGAGACCCTGCAGGCGATCGCCTGGGGCGACCTCGTCCTGCCCTAGATATCCATCCCCGCGTGGTGGCGCAGTTCGCGGCCGAACCGCCGGATCGAGATGGTGTTGCGGAGGATGTGATCGGTGAAGTTAGGGGCAGGGGCCTCGAAATTGGGCTTCAGAGATCCGTCGCGGCTGCTTTCCCGAACCAGCCCCCTGGCGATCAGGTCCTCGACCTTGCGGCGCACCGTCTCCTTTGGGATACCGGTCGTCCGTGAAACGCCGGCCCGGGAAATCCCCTGGGCGTTCACCAGGCCCATCAGGTCGCGATCAACGGCGGGATCGAAGTTGTCGGCCCGGAACACGCGGCCGAGGCTGGTGGCCAGGATCGTCAGGTAGACGATGAAACCGTTGTAGTCGGCGCCGAACTCCTTGTTCATGCTGCAGGCGATGCGCAGCAACAGTTCGGCGGTGATGATCGCGGCGATCTTCTCGTTGGGCTCCAAGGCCTCGTCGCCGACGCTCATCAATTGTACCCCTGAAAAAGTGAAGCCTGGCGCCTTTTGGCACGCCAGATGTCACTGTCAACGAAGCGCCCGTTCTGAGTGTAGCGCGGGCGCCTGGCGGGTTCAGGCGACCGCGGCCCGGCCGCGACCCGGAACGGGCAGGGGATTGCCCGCCGCCTTGGCGCGTTTCTCTCCGCGCGCGATCTCGCGGTGCAGGTCGTCCACATAGATGCCGAAGTCCACCTGAATGGTGTGGCGCTTGGCCTGGTAGTATTGGCCCAGGTGGGTTTCCTCATCCTTGACGATCCGGCGCGCCATTTCGGCGACGGACGGCGGCATGTACCGGCCGGCCAGATAGGCGGCGGCCAGCTTGCTCTGCTGTTCGGCGAAATTCACCAGCGTCGGCAGCGGCTGGGCCAGCGCCATGTAGAACAGGTTCGGCACGCCGGGCTTCATCATCCGCTTGAACAGCGGCAGCCGGTGATCGGCGTCGGGAACGAGCTCGGGGTCGTCGAAGAACGGGAAGCGCATGTCATAGCCCGTGGCGAAGACGATGGCGTCCACCTCCTCGACGGTGTCGTCGGCGAAGCGGACGCGCTTGCCCTCCAGCGCCTTGATCGCCGGCTTGAAATTGATGTCACCGCAGCCGGCCCGGGTGAGGAATTCACCGCTCACCGAGGGGTGGGCCTCAAGGGGTTCGTGATCGGGCTTTGGGAGGCCATAATCCTCCATGTTTCCAAGGGTTTTCTTGATCATCTTGCGAGCCATGGAGAGGCCCAGCTTGCGCGGCATCCAGCTGGGCATGGCCGACTTGTCCGCCGGCTTACCGTTCATGTACTTGGGCAGCACCCAGACGCCGCGCCGGGCCGAGACCCAGAGGTTCTTGGCGATGGGCCGCTGAGCGAGTTCCGAGGCGATATCCATGGCCGAATTGCCCATACCCACCACGACGACGTTCTTGCCGCGCATGTCGATGGGATCGAAGGGATCGGAATAGGCGTGGCTGTGGAAGGCCGGGCCGTCGAACGTGCCCGGATAGTCCGGAATGCGTGGACTCCAGTGGTGGCCGTTGCAGACGAACAGCACATCGTAGGTGCGAGTTTCGCCCGTGGACAGCGTCACATCCCAAAGGCCGTCCGGGGTGCGCCGGGCCTTCTCGACGCTGGTATTGAAGGTGATGGTGTCGCGCAGCCCGAAGTGGTCGACATAGTCCTTAAAGTACTGCAGCAGCTGGGCGTGGTGCGGGAAATCGGGCCAGTCGGCCGGGACCGGGAAATCTTCGAAGGCCAGGCGCCATTTGGAGGTGTCGATGTGCAGGCTCTCGTAGCAGGCCGACATGCCGTTGGGATTCTTGAAGTACCAGTTGCCGCCGATGTCGTCCGACACCTCGAAGCAGTCGTAGGGAATCCCGAAATCCTTGAGCCGCTTGGCTGTCGTGAAGCCGGAACAGCCGGCGCCGATGATGCAGGCCTTGGGCGGCTGACTCATGGCGGAGCTCCTGGAAATCGGTGTTGTGCGAATCTAGCCAGAGCCAGGCGCGAGCGTCAAAGGTCACGCGACGGCATGCCCCAACGCCATCTTTCAATTTCTGATAATATTCCTTAGGCGAAGATTGGGATTAGCCGAGGGGCGGCGCTTCACCGCCCCTCCACGCCGGCGGCGCAGATCGCTTCATAGGCGGCCTGCAGGCGCGCCAGCACCGCGGAGTTGCTCGCCGCGGCGTTCAAGTGGCGCGCGCGAAGCTCGGTCATCAATTCGTCCCACATGGCCGGCCCGCCTTCCTCGAGCAGCTGGGCCCGGATCGAGAGCTCGGGCGACGCTGGCGCGTGCCGTCGCCCCCAGGCGCCCATCTGGGCCAGCAGCGGCACGAGTTGGACGGCCGGTTCCGTCAGGCTGTAGATCACGCTCTGACGATGACCTGGATCGGCGGCCCGGGTCAGCAATCCCGCCGCCACCAGCCGCTTGAGCCGATCGGCCAGCACATTGGAGGCGATGCCCTCCTCCGACCGGGTCAGCAGCTCGCGGTAGCGGCGTCGGTCGCCGAAGATGACGTCGCGGATGACGATCAGGCTCCAGCGGTCGCCGAGCACCTCAAGGGTCAGGTTGATCGGGCAGCCCGAGCGATGTGCGTCCTGCAATGGCGCCTCCTACTGCTTGCAAACTAGGATCGGTGCGTCTAGTCCGCAATGGCTTGTGATCCGCGGTCGGCCGGAGACGCCCCCATGTCGTTGACGCTCTATTCCCACCCCTTTTCCTCCTACTGCCAGAAGGTGCTCACCGCGCTCTGGGAGAACGCGATTCCCTTCACCTACCGCCACCTGGAAGAGCCCGGCGCGGGTGACGAACTGGCGGCGCTGTGGCCGGTCGGCCGGTTTCCCGTGCTGGTGGACAACGGCCTGACCGTCGCGGAGTCGAGCATCATCATCGAGCATCTGGCGCTGCATCACCCGGGGCCGGTGCGGTTGCTGCCCGACGATCGCGCCGCCGCCCTGGAGGTTCGGTTCATGGACCGCTTCTTCGACCAGTACATCATGAGCGCTATGCAGAAGCCGGTGTTCGAGGCGCTGCGGACGGACGGCGGACGCAAGGTCGAGGTCATGGCCGAGGCCGTCCAAGCGCTGGACACGGCCTATGGCTGGCTGGAACAGCGTCTGAAGGGCCGCACCTGGGCGGCGGGCGACAGCTTCACCATGGCCGATTGCGCGGCGGCGCCGTCCCTGTTCTACGCCGACTGGGTTCATCAGATCAGCCCGGAGTTCCCACGGCTGCGGGACTACCGGGCGCAGTTGCTGGCGCGGCCCTCCTTCGCGCGCGCCGTGGAGGAAGCCCGCCCCTACCGGTCCTACTTCCCGCTGGGCGCGCCTGACCGCGACTGACCAGGCCGCCAGCTTGCGCTAGGTTGGCGCCATGAGTCCCCCGGTGCTGTCCCTCTCCGCCCTGCGCAAATCCGTTCCCGGCGGCCGGGTGCTGTTCTCGGGGCTGAACCTGGACATCGCACCGGGCGAGATTGTCTCCATCATGGGCGAGTCAGGGGTCGGCAAGTCCACCCTGCTCAACCTTATCGCGGGGCTGGATCAGCCCGACAGCGGCAGCGTGGCGATTGACGGTGTCGCGCTGGAGAGCTTGGACGATGACGGCCGCACGCGGATGCGCCGCGACCGGATCGGCTTTGTGTTCCAGGCCTTTCACATCCTGCCGCACCTAACACTCGCGCAGAACGTCGCCCTGCCCCTGGTTCTGCAGAACGTCGCCGCAGATCAGGCCACGGGCCGGGCGACAACGATGCTGGACTCCATCGGCCTGCCCGGCCGCGCAGGCGACAGGCCCTCTCAGCTGTCCGGCGGCGAGCTGCAGCGGGTCGCCCTGGCCCGGGCCCTGGTCCATCGCCCGGCCCTGGTCCTAGCTGACGAGCCCACCGGAAACCTGGATCCGGAGACCGCCGCGCGCATCCTGGAGGTGTTTGTCGCCGAGGTGCGTGGGTCCGGCGCGGCGGCGATCCTGGTGACGCACTCCGAACGCGCCGCCGCGGTGGCCGACCGCAGTCTGAACCTGACCCGCGACGGCCTGGTCCATGCCGGCTGAGCGCCGGCCCCTTAGCCGCACCGCGCTTGCCTGGATGATGGTGGGCGAATGGCGGGCCCATCCGGGCCGGGTGGTGACCGCGGCGCTGGCCATCGCCATCGGGGTGGCGCTGGGCTTCGCTGTGCACCTGATCAACGGCTCGGCCCAGAACGAACTGGCCCAGGCGGTACGCGCGGTGAACGCCGACGCAGATCTGCAGGTCCACGCCACCACGCCGCTCGGCTTTGATGAGATGCTCTATCCCGCCTTGGCGCGCTCGCCCGGCATCGCGGCCGCCAGCCCCGTGGTGGAATTGTCGGCGCGATTTGGAGCCGGGCCCTCGCGGTCTCTGGAAGGCGGCGGCCTGACGGTCTTGGGCATTGATCCGCTGCGGGCGGCGGCGGTCACCCCCTCGCTGCTCGGTCGGGGCGCGGCCCCGGAGGCGGGAGCGAGCGGCTTCGTGCCGGAGAGCCTGTTCGATCCCCGCGCCATCATGCTGTCGCCCGCCGCCCTCTCGGCCAGCGGCGGCAAGGTGGGCGAGACCGTCACCATCACGGCGGCGGGCCATAGCGTCGACTTCGTGGTGGCCGGCGTGCTTTCAGGCCCGGGCTCGGAGCGGCAGGTGGCGGTCCTCGATATCGCCACCGCTCAGTGGCTGTTCGGAAGTGTTGGACGCCTGCAGCGGATCGATCTGAAGTTCGTGGGCGGCGCCGATCCCGCCACCATTGAGGCTAGCTTGCGCGCGCGCCTGCCCGCGGACGCTCAGATCGTCACGGCGCAGTCCGAGGCCCGGCGCGGCGACAATCTCACCAAGGCCTATCGGGTCAATCTTGAGATGCTGGCCATGATGGCACTGCTGACCGGCGGTTTCCTGGTCTATTCCGCCCAGTCCCTGTCGGTGGCCCGGCGTCGGCCGCAGTTCGCCCTGCTGCGCGTGCTGGGCCTGGAGCGAAGGGGCCTGCTGGCCCAGGTCTTTGTCGAAGGCGCACTGGTCGGTGCGGTCGGCGCGGTGCTGGGATTGGCTCTGGGGCTCGGCGTCGCGATGGGAACCCTGAGGTTCCTCGGCGGGGATCTCGGCGGCGGTTATTTCCGGGGCACGACCCCGGACCTGGTGGTCACTCCCCTTCCCGTCCTGGTGTTCTTCGGCCTGGGATTGGTCGCCGCCCTGGTGGGCAGCTTGCTTCCGGCTCTGGAGGCCGCGCGCGCCCAGCCTGGGATCGCCTTGAAGGATCTCGGCGACCGGAATGACCCGAACGCCAAACCCGCCGCCTGGTGGGGGCTGGGCCTGCTGGCGGCTGGCGGCGCGGCGGCGTTCTTGCCGGCCGTCGGCGGCCTGCCCCTGTTCGGCTATCTCTCCATTGGCCTGATGCTGGCCGGCGGCGTGGCGGCCATGCCCTGGTTGTCGCGGATACTGCTGTCCCCGCTGCAGGGCGTGGGCCGCCGGAGTGTCGCCATCGACCTGGCGCTCAAGCGGCTCTGGGGCGCGCCGGCCCAGGCGGCCGTGGCCCTCTGCGGCATCGTGGCCAGCACCAGCCTGATGGTGGCCATGGCGGTGATGGTGGCCAGCCTGCGCGGGTCGGTTGACGACTGGTTGACCGAGATATTGCCGTCGGACCTGCTGTTCCGGGTGGAAAGCGGCGGCTTCGACGCCGACGCCCGGGCGCGGATCGCTAGCGCGCCCGGCGTGGGCGACATCCTGTTCCAGAAGACCCAGCCCCTGCGGCTGGCGGCCGACATGCCGCCACTCGTCCTGCTGGTGCGGCCGGTGGACAAGGCCAGGCCGGACGCCAGCCTGCCGATGATCGGCCGCGGCGTCGCCGCCCCGGCGGGCGTGACGCCGGTCTGGCTGTCGGAGCCAGCGGCGCGCCTATACGGTCACGAGGTCGGAGAGCGGATGATCCTGCCCCTGGGTGGCGCCAACCCCCAGGTCTTCGTGGCCGGCGTCTGGCGCGACTACGCCCGCCAAGCCGGCGCCATCGCCATCGACCAGGCCGACTACACTCGGCTCACCGGGGATGACCGCCGCACCGAGGCCTCGCTGGAGCTGAAACCGGGCGTCAGCCCCGCCGCGGCCGGCCGGGCCATTCGCGCCGCCCTGCCCCCTGAGCTGGCCGCCCAGGTGCAGTTCTTCGAGACCAGCCAGATGCGCGCCATCGCGCTGCGCCTGTTCGACTCCAGTTTCGCCCTCACCTACGCCCTGGAGGCCATCGCCATCGTGGTGGGGCTGGCAGGTGTCGCCGCGACGTTCTCGGCCCAGACCCTGGCGCGGACAAAGGAGTTCGGGATGCTGCGACACGTGGGTGTCCTGCGCCGCCAGATCATCCAGATGCTTGCCACCGAGGGCGCGCTGCTGGGCGCCGTCGGAGTGATCGCGGGCCTCGGCCTGGGTCTGGCGATGAGTCAGGTGCTGATCCATGTGGTGAATCCGCAGTCCTTCCACTGGACCATGGAGACCCGGCTACCGCTCCCTCTGTTTGCAAGCCTCACCGTGGCGCTCATCGCCGCCGGCGCGGGGACCGCGGTGCTGGCGGGACGTCGGGCGCTATCGGCCGACGCGGTGCGCGCCGTGCGGGAGGATTGGTGATGGCCCGAACCCTGAAGCTCGCCGGCCTGGCGCTGCTGGCCTGGATGCTCACCGCCGCCGCGCCGGGTAAGCCGGTGCTGCCGGTGTTCCCCGAGGTCCGCGCCGGCCAGACCCTGACCTTCCCCGCCGACCATGGCGCTCATCCCGACTACCGGACCGAGTGGTGGTACGTCACCGGCTGGTTGAAGACCGAGGACGGCCGAGACCTGGGGTTCCAGGTCACCTTCTTCCGAAGCCGCCTGTCGGTGGATCAACGTAACCCAAGCGCCTTCGCCCCCAAGCAGATTCTGTTCGCCCACGCCGGCCTGTCGGATCCCAAGATCGGCAAGCTGCTCCATGACGGGCGGATGGCCCGCCAGGGTTTGGGCCTGGCGCAGGCCTCCACCACCGACGCCGACATCGTGATCGACGACTGGCGTCTCAGGCGTGGCGCGGATGGCCGGTTCATCGCCAAGGCCGCCGCCGCCGACTTCACGCTCGATCTCGCCTTCGCCCCGAGCCAGCCGGTCCTGCTGCAGGGCGATCGGGGGTTCAGCCGGAAGGGGCCCCTGCCCGCACAGGCCAGCTACTATTATAGCTTGCCGCATATGAAGGTGTCGGGATCGGTCCTCCAGGGGCGGAGACGGGTGAAGGTCACCGGCGAGGCCTGGCTGGACCACGAGTGGTCTTCGACCTTGCTTGATCCCAAGGCCGTCGGTTGGGACTGGGTGGGGCTGAACCTGGACGATGGCGGAGCGCTCACCGCCTTCCGGGTGCGGGACGCAGGCGGAAACGCCCTCTGGTCCGGAGGCTCCCTGCGCACACCGGATGGCGCGACCGCGCACCTGGGCCCCAACGACGTGACATTCACGACGGAGCGCATCTGGCGCTCGCCCCGCACCGGCGGCCGCTATCCGGTCCAGCGCGAGCTGATCGTCCGGACCCCGGCCGGAGAACGCCGCTGGCGGCTGACCCCCTTGTTCGACGACCAGGAACTCGACAGCCGCCGCACCGGCGGTCCGGTCTATTGGGAGGGGGCGGTTCGCGCGCCCGGAGCACGCGGCTATCTTGAACTCACCGGCTACGTCTCACCTCTGAAGATGTGAGAAGAACGCTGTTCCACCCAGACTTTTCGGCGCCTGCCGCGCGACCACCATCCAACAATATCTTGCCTTTGAGAGATAATCGTGGGACACGGGCCTCATCGAATTTCGACTTGGCGCGGCTCGCGATTTCGGCTCACCCTTGGTGAGGCCCCGAAGTTACCCTCCCTACCATCATGAACTTTGATTCTGCGGCGACGCTTTGTCAGCCGAATACACTATTGCTAGGACTAAACGACTATGGCTACCGGTACTGTTAAGTGGTTCAACGCGACCAAGGGCTTCGGTTTCATCGAGCCTGAAAATGGCGGCGGCGACGTGTTCGTCCACATTTCGGCTGTTGAACGTTCGACCCTGGGCTCGATCCACGAAGGTCAAAAGCTCAACTACGAACTCGAACGCGATCAGCGCAGCGGCAAGATGTCCGCTGGGCAACTGACTGCGGCTTAAGACGAACCGGACGTCCGCCAGCGCGGAGTCCTGAACGTCCAGACGGGCCGGCCTCGCGCCGGCCCGTTTTCGTTTTGTCTGTCTGTTTTGCGACAGGCCCATGAAAGACCCCCGGCGGGCCGGGTTCGTGCTATGGTTCAGGCCGCTCTCCTGGAGCCCTGTCGGCGCGCCGCCCACCCCGCCGACCTGCTCGACGCGTCCACCCACGGTGAGGCCCCTCGGGGAAGAAAGGCGAATGATGATCAAGTCCTACAAGGTTGCCGCCACCAGCACCCGCGGTCCCACGATTGATGACCTGCGCGCCGCGGTCGCCAAGGCCGAGGCCGATGGCGTGTCGCGCGACACCATGCTGCTTCGCCTGACTTTCCGCGACGAATCGTTGATCAAGCGCAGCCCCGAGGTTGGCCTTGATGAGGTCAGCTTTATCGACGGTGAAATGCGTTTCGTCGGCGTCCGCGTGAAGGTCGGCAACATCCCCCAAAGCCTGCTGGACGTTGATCCGCAGCCGGATCCCGAGCCGGTCGCGCCGCCGGCCAAGGTCAAGAAAACCCGCGCCAAGGCCAAGCCCAAGGTCGCGGCCGACGCCACCGTCGACTAGGGCAAGCTTCGCCACAGTAAGGTCACGCTTGGGCGTCTCTCTGGCGCCTGGGCGGCCGTCCCCCACATCGGCCTGATATCGCTTCATCCTCCCGGGAGCCTTTTCATGCGCCTGTTGCTTGTCTGCTCCCTCGCCAGCCTGGCTGCGGGCGCGACCATCGCCGCGCCACTTTCCACGGTTGGCCGTGTCGAGGTCACGATCTCGCCCGAGCTCCAGAAGAAGGCCGCCGCCGATCTCGGTGTGAAGGACGTCGAGCGCCTGGCGGTCGAATTGCGCAGAGACGTGACCCGCGAACTGGAGCGAACCGGCGTGCTTGCGGGCGGTCGCATGGAACTGGTTCTGACCGACGTGCGCCCAAACCGGCCGACCTTCCGGCAGCTCGGCAACCAACTCAGTCTGTCGTACGAGAGCTTCGGTGTCGGCGGCGCCACCATTGATGGCCAAGCGATCTCGGTGACCGGCGAGGTCACTCCCATCCACTTCCGGTGGTACGAGAGCGACATCCGCGAGGCCTGGACCAAGTCCACCTGGTCGGACGCCAACCACGCCTTCGACCGTTTCGCCTACCGGTACGGGCGCGGAAAATCCTACGCCGCGCGCTGAACCGTCAGCTTTCGGTCGGTCTTGAAGCGCGACGCCAGGGTGTTGAGTTCGGCGGCCTGAGTTGAGAGATCGTGGCTGGCTCGGGTAGCCTCCTCCACCATGGCCGAATTCTGATGGGTGGTGCGGTCCATCTCGTTCACCGCCAGATTGACCTGCGCTAGGCCCGTGGCCTGCTCGCGGATGGACGCGGCCATCTCAAGGGCCAGGCCATTGATCTGAGCGACCTTGCCGTTGATCTCCATCAGGGCGTCGCCGGCGCTGTTCACCAGCCGCACGCCTGTTTCGACTTCGTGGCCGGAGACGGCGATGAGCCGCTTGATCTCCTTGGCCGCCTCGGCCGAGCGCTGCGCGAGCCCCCTCACCTCTTGGGCGACGACAGCGAACCCCCTGCCGGACTCGCCGGCGCGGGCGGCCTCGACTCCGGCGTTCAGGGCCAGCAGGTTGGTCTGGAAGGCGATCTCGTCGATCACCCCGATGATCTGGCTGATCTCGCCGGCTGAACGTTCGATCCGATCCATTGCGCCCACGGCCTCGCTCACGATGGCCCCCGAACGCTCGGCGACCAGCGTGGCCTCACTGACAGTCTGGCGAGTCTGTTCGGCCCCCTCCGCGGTCTGGTTGACGGTGGCGGTAATCTCCTCCAACGCCGCAGCGGTCTGCTCCAGGGCCGAGGCCTGATTGTCGGTGCGACGGGACAGGTCGTCGGCGGCCTTGGAAATGTTGGCGGCGTTGGCGCTTACCTGGGTGGTGGCTCCGGCGATCACGCTCAGGGTGGCCGAAAGTTGGCCGATCGCAGTGTTGAAATCGCCCCGCAGCTTCTCGTATTCCGCCGGGAAGGCCTGATC
>JAGNIV010000005.1 GCA_018001015.1 Phenylobacterium sp.
CCTCCGCCCCCGCCGGCGTATGAAGCCCGGCAGTTCATCGTCTACTTCCCGTTCGATCAGTACGTCCTGACGCCGGAAGCCCAGACGGTGGTCTCGGAAGCTGCGAACTACGCCAACGGCGGCCGGGCGACCCAAGTGGTTGTCGTCGGTCACACCGACTCCTCCGGTTCGCCGGCCTACAACGTCCGCCTGTCGGAACGTCGGGCCAAGGCCGTGGCTGACGCGCTCGTCGGTCAAGGCGTCGGCGCCGGCTCGCTGCAAGTCGATTGGAAGGGCGAAACCATGCTCGCCGTTCCCACCGGCGACGGCGTGAAGGAACCGCTGAACCGCCGTTCGACGATCGACATCAACTTCTAAGATATCGATCTCGGCGGTTCGCCGAACTAAGCGAGGGGCCCGGTCGCAAGACCGGGCCCTTTTGCTATGGCGCTTTCGTCAGGTCCTCGGGCGTACCTGCCCGACTCAAGCGGTCAAGTTTTCGCGTCCTCCTTGTGTTTTCCGCAACAATTTTGCATTTTCGGCCCCGGTGTGAGGGTCAGACATGTCTTGGGACGATCTCGATCGGGATAAATTTATTGATGAGCGCGCGGCGGTCGCCGCCCTGCTCGCCCGCCGGCCTCTGAGTGCGGAGGATCGGGAAGAGGTTCGCCAGGAAGCCGAGGCCCTGGTCCGCTTCGCTCGCAAGGGCGCCGCCAGGCAGGGGGTGGTGGAGAGCTTCCTGCAGGAGTTTTCGCTGTCGACCCGCGAGGGCCTGGCCCTGATGTGCCTGGCAGAAGCCCTGCTGCGCACCCCCGATGAGGGGACCCGCGACCGGCTGATCGCCGAGAAGATCGCCTCGGCGGACTGGGCCAGTCACCTGGGCCGTTCCGACAGCCTGCTGGTCAACGCCTCCACCTGGAGCCTGATGCTCACCGGCAAGCTGATCGACCCCGACGAGGAGGCCCGCGCCGATCTGCCAGGCTTCATCCGCCGGCTGGCTGGCCGGCTGGGGGAGCCGGTGATCCGTCAGGCCGTGGGCGCGGCGGTCAAGATCATGGGCGAACAGTTCGTCCTGGGGCGGACCATAGACCAGGCCATCAAGCGTGCGGGCGCCGATGGCTTTGTCTGTTCCTTCGACATGCTGGGGGAGGGGGCCCGCACTGCCGCTGACGCCGACAAGTACGAGAGGGCCTATGCCGACGCCCTCACCGTGGTGGGCCATCGGGCCAAGGGCGAGGGCCCCGAAGCCGGCCACGGCGTCTCGGTGAAGCTCTCGGCGCTGTCGCCGCGCTATGAGGCGCGCCAGGAAGACAGGGTTTGGGCCGATCTCTATCCGCGCCTCCTGAGGCTGGCCACGATCGCCGCCGCCGCCAATATCAACCTGACCCTGGACGCCGAGGAGGCCGACCGCCTCGTCCTGTCGCTCAAGCTGCTGGAGCGCCTGGCGGGGGAGCCGGAGCTGGGGACCTGGAAGGGCCTCGGCCTCGCGGTGCAGGCCTATCAGAAGCGAGCCCCCCAGACCGTCGCCGCCGTGGCCGACATCGCACGCGCCACCGGCCGCCGGCTGATGGTCCGCCTGGTCAAGGGCGCCTATTGGGATTCGGAGATCAAACGCGCCCAGGTCGGCGGTCTGCCCGGCTATCCTGTCTTCACCACCAAGGCGGCCACCGACCTGTCGTACCTGGCCTGCGCCCGGGTGCTGCTGGCCGCGGCCCCGGCGCTCTATCCGCAGTTCGCCACCCACAACGCCCATACGCTCGCCGCCGTCCGGCAGATGGCGCGGCAGGCCAATGTGGAGCCGGAGTTCCAGCGCCTGCACGGCATGGGCGAGGCCCTCTATGCGGGGGCCGTGGACCGCTATGGCCCCATGAAACTGCGGGTCTACGCCCCCGTCGGTGGGCACGAGGACCTGCTGCCCTATCTGGTGCGACGCCTGCTGGAGAACGGCGCCAACACCTCCTTCGTCCACGCCCTGCTGGACGAGAAGACCCCGGTGAGCATGGTGGTGGGTGACCCCATCGGCGCCGTGGAAGCGGCCGGCGGCGCGCCGCACCCGCGCATTCCCCTGCCGGTGGATCTGTATGGCTCGGCCCGCAAGAACTCGACCGGGGTGGATCTCTCCATTGCGGCCGAGCGCGACCGGCTCGCCGTCGCCGTCGCGGAGTTGGACTTTCTCACCGCCCGGCCCATCGTGGCGGGCAAGGAGACCGGGACCGGCGCCAGCTCCCCGCGCACCTCCCCCAGCGACCGTAAGCGGATGATCGGCCAGGTCTGGGACGCCGGAGCGGGGGACATCGGCCAGGCGTTCGCCGCTGCCAGGGCCGCGCAAGGCCCTTGGGACGCCCGGGGCGGCCACGGTCGAGCCCAGGTGCTACGGGCCATGGCTGATGCCCTGGAAGCCCAACGCGACCGGCTGATCGCCATCTGCACGTTGGAGGCCGGCAAGACCTATGGCGACGGCGCCGCCGAGGTGCGCGAGGCCGCCGACTTTTGCCGCTACTACGCCCACCTGGCGGAGCGCCAGTTTTCGGGCCCTGAAACCCTCAAAGGACCGGTTGGGGAGGTGAATCAGCTTTCCCTGCACGGAAGGGGGGTGTTCGCCTGCATCAGCCCCTGGAACTTTCCGCTGGCCATCTTCACCGGCCAGATCGCCGCGGCCTTGGCCGCCGGCAACGCCGTGGTGGCCAAGCCGGCCGAACAGACCCCGCTGATCGCCGCCGAGGCCGTGAGGCTGTTCCACAAGGCCGGCCTGCCGGTCGATGTGCTACATCTGCTGCCCGGCGACGGCGCGGGGGTGGGCGGCGCCCTCGTCGGCCACCGCGACTGCGCGGGCGTCGCCTTCACCGGCGGCACGGACACCGCCTCGGCCATCAACCGGACGTTGGCGGCCCGGCCCGGCCCCATCTTGCCCTTCATCGCCGAGACCGGCGGGCTCAACGCCATGTTCGTCGACACCACCGCCCTGCGCGAGCAGGTGGTCGACGACGTCATCAGCTCCGCCTTCGGATCGGCCGGCCAGCGCTGTTCGGCCCTGCGCATCCTGTTCGTCCCGCGCGAGACCGCAGACCAGCTGATCGAGGGACTCGCCGGCGCCATGGACGCCTTGGTGCTGGGGGACCCCGCCGATCCGCGCACGGACATCGGCCCGGTGATCGACGAGGAGGCCCGGGCCGTCCTCGAGGCCCACCTGGCGCGCCTGACCCGGGAGGCCAAGGTGGTGCGCCGGATGACCAGGCCTGACACCGGTGTCTTCTTCGCCCCGACCCTGGCGGAAATTCCATCCGCAGCCTTCCTGCAGAAGGAGGTGTTCGGTCCGGTCCTGCACGTCGTCCGCTACGACGCCGCCAAGCTGGATGAGGCGGCCGGTCCCCTGGCGGCCGCGGGCTATGGCCTGACGCTCGGCATCCACAGCCGCATCGAGGGCTTCGCTGACCAGGTGCGCGCCGCGGTCCCCGCCGGCAACGCCTATGTGAACCGCTCGATGATCGGTGCCGTGGTGGGGGTGCAGCCCTTCGGCGGCGAGGGCCTGTCAGGGACTGGTCCCAAGGCGGGAGGCCCGCACGCGCTGCTGCGCTATGCGGTGGAGCGCGCGGTGAGCGTCAATATCGCAGCCCAGGGGGGGGATCCGGCGCTCCTGAACCTGAATCCCTGACGCGCGTTTCCCGCCCAGGCTTTTGGGCTGGGGGAACGGGATGACTCATCAACAGGCGCTGGCCTTCGGTCTGATCGGCGTGACCATCGGCGCCTTCGTCTGGGGACGCTTCCGGTATGACCTGATCGCGCTGGTCTCACTGCTGGCGGGCGTGCTGCTGGGGGTGGTGCCGGCCAGGAACGCCTTTGACGGCTTTTCCAACGACATCACGGTGATCATCGCCAGCGCCCTGGTGGTCAGCGCCGCCTTCGCGCGGTCGGGGATCATCGAGGCGATGTTGCGGCCGCTGCTGCCGCATCTGAAGACCGAGCGCAGCCAGGTCCCGGTGCTGACCGCCGCCGTCACTCTGCTGTCGACCGCCACCAAGAATGTCGGCGCCCTGGCCATCATGATGCCCGTGGCGTTGCAGGTGGCGCGTCGCACCGGGACATCCCCAGGCCGCCTGCTGATGCCGATGTCCTTCGGGGCCCTGCTCGGGGGGTTGGTCACCCTGGTGGGGACCGCGCCCAACATCATCGTCTCCCAGGTGCGCGAGGACATCCTGGGCAAGCCCTTCGGCATGTACGACTACGCCCCCGTGGGTCTTGGCCTCGCGGCGTTGGGGGTGCTGTTCCTCTCCTTCGCCTACCGAATGCTCCCCAAGGGCCGCACGCCGGCCACGAACATCGACGCGGCCCTGGCGGCCAACGCGTATTTCACCGAGGTGAAGGTTCCCGACGGCTGGACCTTCGAGAAGAACAGGGTCGCCGACTTCAACCACATGGCGCACAACGAGGTGCGGGTGATGGCTCTGCTGCGGAGCGGCAAGCGCAAGTCCCAGCCTCACCCCAACACCAAGATCCTGCCCGGCGACACCCTGCTGTTGGAGGGCGAACCCCACGGCCTGGATGACCTGATCACCCGAGCCCGCCTCCGGCTGACCCGGGCCGACAAGCCGCTCTCCATGGAGGAACCCACCGAGGAGGTGCGGGTGGTGGAGGCCGTGGTGGGGGCGGAGTCGGGCCTGATAGGCGAAACCGCCCAGCATGCGGATCTGCACGGCCAGCATGGGGTGAACCTCCTGGCGGTCAGCCGCTCGGGTTTCCGGCTCAGCCAGCACCTCAACCGCGTCCGCCTGCGGGCCGGGGACGTCATCGTGCTGCAGGGCGGCGAGCGCAGCCTGCCCGGCGCGCTCAAGGCGCTGGGCCTGCTGCCCCTGGCCGAGCGGGAGGTTCGCCTGGGCGGCATCCGCCACGCCGTTGCGCCGGCCGTGATCCTCGCGGCGGCGATGATCCTGGTCGCCTTCCAGGTGATCCCGGTGGCCATCGCCTTCTTCGGCGCCGCGGTGGTGATGATCGCCCTCGGCTCCATCCGCATGCGCGAGGCCTATGCCGCCCTAGATGGTCCGGTCCTGGTGCTGATCGCCGCTCTGATACCGGTGTCTCAGGCGATCCAGACCACGGGCGGGGCGGACCTCATCGGTGGCTGGCTGTCGGCGATGTTCCAGGGCCAGGCGCCGATGCTGGCCCTGGCCGCGATCATGGCCGTGGCCATGGCCGCCACGCCATTCCTGAATAACGCCGCCACAGTGCTGATCGTGGCGCCGGTGGGGGCGGCCCTGGCCCTCAAGCTGGGGCTCAATCCTGACCCGTTCCTGATGGCCGTCGCGGTGGGCGCGGCCTGCGACTTCCTCACCCCCATCGGCCATCAGTGCAATACCCTGGTGATGGGGCCGGGCGGCTACAGGTTCAGCGACTATCCCCGGCTGGGGACGCCGCTGACCCTGCTGGTCCTGGTGGTGGGGACGCCGCTGATCACGCTGTTCTGGCCCCTGGTCCGCGGCTAGCCCCAGATGAGAATCCACAGGCCGATGGCGGCGAAGGAGATCGCCGCTGCGATGCGGATCGCCTTCAGCGGCAGCCGCGTGGCCGCGACCTCGCCCAGGAACACCGCCGGCGTATTGGCCAGCATCATGCCCGCCGTCGTGCCCGCCGCCACCAGGGCCACCTCGTGGAACCGCGCGCCCAGCGCCACGGTGGCGACCTGGGTCTTGTCGCCCATCTCCACGAAGAAGAACGCCACCACCGTGGTCCAGAAGATCGAAGCGCCGGCCCGGTCGCGCGGCGCGTCCTTGTCTTCGAAGGTGTCGGGAATCAGCGCCCAGGCGGCGAAGGCGAGGAAGGCCAGGCCCAGCACCCACTTCATCCAGGGACCGTCGAAGAAGGTCCCCGCCACCGAGCCGACGGCGGCGGCCAAGGCGTGGTTGGCGATGGTGGCCACGAAGATCCCAAGCAGGATGGGGACGGGCTTGCGGAACCGCGCGGCCAGCAGGATGGCCAGCAGCTGGGTCTTGTCACCGATTTCGGCGATGGCCACGAGGCCGGTGGAGACGAGGAAGGCTTCCATTGAGACAGACGTCCTGGGCGGGGTCGGGCACAACCAATGGCTTTCCGCGCCGCCGACCCCGCAAAAGGACAGCGCACGAAAGCCAAAGGTCTCGCCAAGCTCAATCGCCGGACGCGCCATGCTCGGGGCGGGAAAACCCTCTGCAAGTCTGTTGACGCGTCCCCTGCTGGAACCGCAGGCGGCTACTCCCCAGTGACGGCGTGGGGATAGGTCGCAGGGCGTCCGGGCGCAAGTCGAAAACCGCCCGCGCGGCGGGCGAGGTCATTTGTCACACTGTCGTGAGCAATCGTCCCCAGGCGCCTCGGAAAGCCTTGCTCATCAATCGCCGGAGGGCGACGTTAAGACCTCGTTAACGAAAAAGCCTGGGGACGCGTCCATTCCCCCCGTTGACGAGTCATTAGCATCGGCCCCCATATGCTGCGTGTCTGGGGCGGGCGACCACTAGATGTAGGGCTTGCCGTGTTGGGGCGGTTCTAAGACCGAACCGCCTGATAGTTATGGATTTTGGAACATGAGCAGCAGTGAAGCGGTATTGCGGACGGTCTCGGAAGCCAGCGCCGCGGCCCCGGAACGAGCCGATCGACCGCAGTTGCAACTGGTCCGCAAGGTCGAGGTCGACCGCTCGCGCGACGCCCTGCTCACCGATTTCGGCAAGACCACCCTGGAAGACCGCTACCTGCTGCCGGGCGAGAGCTATCAGGACATGTTCGCCCGCGTCGCCACGGCCTACGCTGACGACGCCGACCACGCCCAGCGGGTCTATGACTACATCTCGAACCTCTGGTTCATGCCCTCGACCCCGGTGCTGTCGAACGGAGGCGCCGACCGCGGCCTGCCGATCTCCTGCTTCCTCAACGCGGTCAGCGATTCGCTGGACGGCATCCAGAGCGTCTGGAACGAGAACGTCGCGCTGGCCTCCAACGGCGGCGGCATCGGCACCTACTGGGGCGGCGTCCGCTCCATCGGTGAGAAGGTCAAGGGCGCGGGCCAGACCAGCGGCATCATCCCCTTCATCCGCGTGATGGACTCACTCACCCTGGCCATCAGCCAGGGCTCCCTGCGCCGCGGCTCGGCGGCGGTCTATCTGGATATCCACCACCCGGAGATCGAGGAGTTCCTGGAAATCCGGAAGCCCTCGGGCGACTTCAACCGCAAGTCCCTCAACCTGCACCACGGCATCTCCATCAGCGACGCCTTCATGGAGGCCGTCCGTGACGGTCAGCTGTTCGGCCTGCGCTCGCCCAAGACCGGCGAGGTGGTCAAGGAAGTCGACGCCCGCAGCCTCTGGCAGAAGATCCTCGAGATCCGCCTACAGACCGGCGAGCCCTACCTGATCTTCGCCGACACCGTGAACCGCTCCATGCCGCAGCATCAGCGTGACCTGGGCCTGAAGGTGCGGCAGTCGAACCTGTGCTCGGAGATCATGCTGCACACCGGTCCCGACCACCTGGGCGCCGAGCGCACCGCGGTCTGCTGCCTCTCCTCGGTCAACGCCGAGAAATTCCTGGAATGGCGCGACCACCCGACCTTCATCGAGGACGTCATGCGCTTCCTCGACAACGTGCTGCAGGACTTCATCAACCGCGCGCCGCCGGAAATGAAGAACGCCGTCTACGCCGCCACCCGTGAGCGGTCGGTCGGGCTGGGCCTGATGGGCTTCCACACCCTGCTCCAGGCCCAGAACGTGCCCTTCGAGAGCGCGCTGGCCAAGTCCTGGAACATGCGCCTCTTCAAGCATCTGCGCCGCCAGTGCGATGCGGCCTCCCGCACGCTCGCCGCCGAGCGCGGCCCCTGCCCGGACGCCGCCGACGCCGGCGTCATGGAGCGCTTCAGCCACAAGCTGGCCATCGCGCCGACGGCCTCGATCTCGATCATCTGCGGCGGCACGAGCGCCGGCATCGAGCCGATCCCGGCCAATATCTACAGCCACAAGACCCTTTCGGGCACCTTCGCGGTGAAGAACCCCTATCTGGAGCGCCTGCTTGAGGAAAAGGGCCAGAACACCGCCGCTGTCTGGGATTCGATCCTGGAGAACGAGGGTTCGGTCCAGCACCTGGAGTTCCTCAGCCAGGACGACAAGGATGTCTACAAGACCGCCTTCGAGCTGGACCAGCGCTGGGTGATCGAGCTGGCCGCCGACCGCACACCCGATATCTGCCAGTCGCAGTCGGTGAACATCTTCCTCGCCGGCGATGTCGATAAGTGGGACCTGCACATGCTGCACTGGCAGGCCTGGGAGCGCGGCTGCAAGTCGCTCTACTACATGCGCTCCAAGTCGGTTCAGCGCGCCGCCCACGCCGGTGGCGAAGGACAGTTCATGGTCGAGGCGGGACCGTCCGAAAAGACGGACTACGACGAGTGCCTCGCCTGCCAGTAGAACCCAGGCGCCAGACTCTGATATCTGGGTTATCGCTAACGCATTAGCGGCGCGGCGCCTCCGGGGTGGGAATGCGGTTTCTTGCGGTTACGGCGGTGACGATCGGGTGTGCGGCGACCACCGCCGCGCTCGGCGCCGCCGTCTTCCCCGCGCCGCGACTGGAAACCTCGCCCGGTGACCAGGTCTTCCAGGAGAACTGGCAGGACCTGAGGTCCGCCGTCTTCGCCAGGACCGACGCCGTCGCCGCAGACTTCAGCGCGATAGCTCCCCAGGCGGCCACCGTTGACAGGCCCTTGGTGGAGGCCGGGCTTGAACCCGCCTTCAGTCAGCCGGCCTATACGGGTACGAGGCTCGACCGCACCCATGCGCTGGCGTCGGAGACCTATGTGCCGGGCGAGGGGGTCGCCCGTTGGAAAGTGGCCGAGGTGGCCTTCGCTCGGCCGGCCCTGGGCGCCGTAGACGCCCTGCGGGTCTCCGTCGGCCAGATCGCCCGCACCCCCGGCGCCCTGCCGCCCCGGCCGGGACAGGCCGTGGCGACCGACACCGGCGCCTATGCGGTGAGCTATACCCGCGGCTGGCCGAATCTGTGGGCGGTGGAGGCCGGCAAGTTCGACGTGGACTTCACACCGCACGCCGGGGTGGGCCTCTCAAACGCCGGCGGCGAGGCCGAGGCGGGCGCCGTGGTCCGCTTGCGCAAGAAGGCCGAGGGCTGGGCCAACAGCCTGGGGGTTCGCGACGGCGCCCGATTTGGCGACCAGGGACGCTGGTATCTGTTCGCCGCCGCCAGCGGCCGGGCCGTGGGTCTCAATCTACAGCGGTCCAATGGCGACTGGGGCAATCGGGGGCTTTCCACCGATACCTCCAGCGCCCTGATCAACGATATCCAGGCCGGCGTTGGCTGGCGGAGGGGGTCCATGCAGGCCTCTCTGGCCTGGATGCGGCGTAAGGTGAAGGCGGCCCATACCCTCATGGGCTGGGACCATCGCGACGACTCGATGGTGGCCGTCACCGTTTCGGTCAAGCCGAGGCGCTGATCTTGCAGGGAAAAACGCAACCCCCGAGGGCGCGGCGATTAAGCATGGGAACCGAATTTGCCGTTGCGCTCTTCTCTAGGCGTGGAAAGATGTCGCTAGGCCGTACGCTTGGCGACGCGGCAAGGGGAGAAGGCCTCATGAGGTCGATGGCTGGGCTGGCCACCGTCTTCGGGATGTGCGGCGGGATGTGCGCGACGAGCGCCTTCGCGCAGTCGACGTCCCTCACCCTCGACTCCGGCGCCGCGCAGCTGATGAGCGCGGCCTTCGACGGCAAGACCTTTTCGCCGCGCGCTGACTCGGGCGACCTCATCGGCAACCTGCTGGATCGGGAAACCTTTGGGCCGGCCGGTCCCGTGCGCTGGGACAACAGCAAGGTCACCCTGGGCGACAACGGCGGGGCGGTTGATTCGCTCAGACTCTCGGTCGGCGGAACCCTGCGCGCGCCGGGCGGCGTGCCGATCAATGTCGATCGCGCCGAATTCCAGGCCCAGGCCTATGAGATCGCCGTCACCCGCGACTGGCCCGACGCGGTCAGCTTCGCCACCGAACGCTATGACGTCTCGCTGTCGCCCCACGCGGGCGTCGGCATGTCCAGCGCGGGCGGCTCGGCCGAGGCCGGCGCCATGCTGACCCTGGGCCAGAAGGCCTCCGACGGCCTGAAATCCAGCCTGGGCGCGATGGGCGTCCGCGACGGCGCCGTGTTTGGAAACGAGGGACGCTGGTATCTGTTCGCCGCGGCCAGCGGCCGGGCCGTGGGCCTGAACATGCAGCGCGACAACGGCGACTGGAACGGCGCCGGCTGGTCCACAGATCCCTCCAGCGCCCTGATCGGCGACGCCCAGCTCGGGGTCGGCTGGCGCAAGGGGGCCATGCAGACCTCCTTCGGCTACATCCACCGCGAGGTGAAGGGCCAGCACATGGTCTGGGGCCAGGAGACCAAGGACGATTCGATGGTCGCCTTCTCGCTCTCCATCAAACCTCGGCACTAAGCCAAAAGGCAGGCCTTCCCAGCCTTGGTGGAAGCCCATCCGGTCCTCCCATAGGGCGTGCAGGCATCGGGTCGATGTCCACCCGCCGCACCACATCCCCCATCTTCGGCGCAACCTCATAGAACCGCGTCCTGCGCGGGCGGAACCTGGCGCATCGGATTGGCTTTCAGCACCTGGTCGCCGCTGGCCGAATCGTCGTGGTCCCAGGTGTAGGCGTTGGTCAGGCTGTAGGGGACTTCAAGCAGGGTCAGGGCCGCCTCGACGGGGACCGCGCCGGACCCCCGTGCGCCATAGAGGGTGAGGCCGCGCGTCGCTGTCTATCCCCATGCAATTCACAACATCTTGGGTGGGTGCGTTAACTCGCCGCTAGATGTTGTCGTGGATCGATGGCTAAAGTTAATCCGATGACGCGTCGTCCGTCGAATCCGTCCTGCTGGAAAGTCCGCCCGTGACCGCCTCTAAAATCGCCCTGCCCGGCCTGCTCACTCCTTCCTACGCCTACAAGCCGTTCCGCTATCCGTGGGCCTACGAGTTCTGGAAGAAGCAGCAGCAGGTTCACTGGATGCCGGAGGAGGTCCCGCTCGGTGAGGACTGCAAGGACTGGGCGACCAAGCTCAACGACCGTGAGCGCAATCTGCTGACCCAGATTTTCCGCTTCTTCACCCAGTCGGACGTCGAGGTGAACGACAACTACATGGAGCGCTATTCCCGCGTCTTCAAACCGACCGAAGTGAAGATGATGATGTCGGCCTTCTCCAACATGGAGACGATCCACATCGCGGCCTACGCCCTGCTGCTCGAAACCATCGGCATGCCCGACAGTGAGTTCACCGCCTTCCTGGATTACCAGGAGATGCGCGACAAGCATGACTACATGCAGAAGTTCGGCGTCGAGACCAACGCCGACATCGCCCGGACGCTGGCCATGTTCGGCGGCTTCACCGAGGGCCTGCAGCTGTTCGCCAGCTTCGCCATGCTGATGAATTTCCCGCGCCACAACAAGATGAAGGGCATGGGCCAGATCGTCTCCTGGTCAGTGCGCGACGAGAGCCTGCACTGCGAGGGCATCATCAAGCTCTACCACGCCTTCAACGCCGAGACCGGCGTGGTCACCAAGTCGGTGGCCGACGACATCATCGACTGCTGCAAGACCGTGGTGGGCCTGGAGGACAAGTTCATCGACCTGGCCTTCTCGGCCGGCGAGGTCCAGGGCATGACGCCTGAGGACATCAAGGCCTATATCCGCTTCATCGCCGACTGGCGCCTGCGCCAGCTGCACCTGCCGGAAGTGTTCGGCGGCGCGCGCGAAAACCCGCTGCCCTGGCTGCAGTCCATGCTGTCGGGGGTCGAGCACGCCAACTTCTTCGAGGCCCGCTCGACCGAATATTCCAAGGCCGCCACCAAGGGCCAATGGCACGGCGAGGCCGGCGTCTGGGCTGAATTCGACCGTTCCCTGTCGCGGCGCGCGGAAGACATTCCGGCGGAGTGAGGGTCCGCCTCCCGAGGTGAGCGGTCTGGGGGCTAGCTGGACCAGGGACCCCGCTCGGCGGGGCTCACCGGCACCGCCGTTCCCGACCGCCGCGACCCGCCGCTCACCGTGGGGCCCCGCCCGGCCAACTTCATCAGCTCGGCCACCCGGTTTTGGGTCGCCGGATGGGTGGAGAACAGGTTGTCGGCGCCCTCGCCTGACAGCGGGTTGATGATGAACATGTGGCTGGTGGCCGGATTGCGCTCGGCCTGATGGTTGACCATGCCGCCCCGCGCATAGGCCTCGATCTTCTGCAGGGCTGAGGCGAGCGCCTCCGGATCACCGCAGATCTCGGCCCCGCCGGCGTCGGCGCCGTATTCCCGGTGGCGGCTGATGGCCATCTGCACCAGGGCCGCGGCGATGGGCGCCAGGATGGCGATGGCGATCACGCCGAGGATCCCGCCCGGCCGATCACGGTCATTGCCCTGGAAGAAGAAGGCGAAGTTGGCGAGCGCCGAGATGGCGCCGGCGATGGTCGCGGTCACGGTCATGGTGAGCGTATCGCGGTTGCGCACATGGGCCAGCTCGTGGGCCATCACGCCCCGGATTTCCCGGCGGTCCAGCATCCGCAGCAGGCCGAGATTGGCCGCCACCGCAGCGTGCTCGGGGTCGCGGCCGGTGGCGAAGGCGTTCGGCTGGTCGGAATCGATTAGATAGACCTTCGGGCGCGGCATGCCGGCCCGGTCGGACATCTCATGGACGTCGGCGGCGAAATTGGCGATCAGGCGGTCGGGATGGGTCTCGTCCACCTTCTGGGCGCCGTACATCCGCAGCACGATCTTGTCGGAGTTCCAGTAGCTGACGGCGTTCATCGCCACCGCCAGCACCAGGGCGATGGCCATGCCGCCGGCCCCGCCGATCAGGTAGCCGGCGCCGACGAAGAGGGCGGTCATCGCCGCCAGCAACATGAAGGTTCGAAGATGGTTGTGCATGGGTCCCTTGGGGCCAGTGTGGTCCCAGGGGATATGGGGGCGCGCGGGCCGGTAGGCTAGCCCGCCCGCCGCGACCGGGCCGGCGCGACAGCGGGCAGGGGGCCGGTCGCCGCCGCGCTTTGCCGAAGACGCACCTCCACCGCCTCGGCCGGCATGGGCCGCGCGAACAGGAAGCCCTGCAGGCGGTCGCAACCGGCGGCCCGCAGGAACAGGGCCTGAGCCTCGTCCTCCACGCCCTCCGCGACGATGCGGCACTCCAGCGACTTGGCGGCGTTCAGCATGGCCCGCACCAGCTTGGAGACCCGCGGCTCGCGGCCCACATCGCCGATCAGCGATTGGTCCAGCTTCACGGTATGGATCGGCAGCTGCATGAGGGCGCGAAGGTTCGAATAGCCGGTGCCGAAGTCGTCCAGCGCCACGCGGACGCCGCAGGCGGCCAGCCGCTCGATGTGCCGCCGCGCCAGGTCCAGGTCGTCCACCAGGAAGGTCTCGGTGATCTCGACGGTCAGCGCCGTGGCCGGCAGGTCGGTCGCCCGCAGGCGGCCGATCAGGTCGCGGGAGAAGGATGGATCCAGCAGCTCCCGCGGCGAGACGTTGCACGAGATGGTGTCGATCAGGCCCTCTGCGACCCAGGGCGCGGCGCGCTGGCAGGCGGCGGCGAACACCGTGGCGTCCATCTGGCCGATCAGGCCCAGTTCCTCGGCCAGCGGCACGAAGGCCCCCGGCAGCAGCAGGCCCTGCTCGGGGTGGTTCCAGCGCGCCAGCACCTCCACCCCGACGATGCGGCTGTCCTGCGCGTTCACCACCGGCTGATACCAGGGGACGATCTCGCCGGCGGGGATGGCGCGGCGCAGGTCGGTTTCCAGACTGCTACGCCGGTTGCTGGCCTCGCGCAGCGCGTTGTCGAACACCGAGGCGCGGCGGCCGCCGCCGGCCTTGGCGCGGTAGAGGGCCATGTCGGCGAAGCGCTGCAGGGCCGTGGCGTCCTCGGCGTCGCCGGGGAACACCGCCACGCCCATCGAGGCGCTGGGGGCCACCGTGCGGCCGTAGATCCAAAAGGGCTGAGCCAGGGCCGCGGTGATCTGGTCGGCGCGGGCGGCCACATCGCCATGGAAGCTGATCAGGGCGAACTCGTCGCCGCCCAGACGGGCCACCAGGTCGCCAGGCCGGGCCTGGGCCCGCAGCCGGGCGCCGATCTCGTTCAGCAGCAGGTCGCCAGCGTGGTGGCCCAGGGTGTCGTTGAGATGCTTGAAACGGTCCAGGTCGATGACGAACAGGGCCACGGGCTCGCCCGCCTCCTGGGCGTCCTCCAGCCGCTCGATCAGGGCCGAGGTGAAGGCGCCGCGATTGAGCAGGCCGGTCAGGGCGTCGGTCCGGGCCAGGTGCAGGGTCAGGGACCGCTCGGCCTCCAGCTCAGCGACCCGAACGCTGAGCGCGGCGCTCATCGCGCGGAAATCCTCGCCGGCCTGATGCAGCTCTTGGGTGCGGGTCTCAAGCAGGGCCTCGGCCTCGCGTCGCGCGCGGCCGTCCTCCCTGCGTCTCTCCGTCGAGCCGTTCAAGCCCGCCATTGCCGTTCCCCCAGGCTTCTGCCCGCGGGACGAACTTAGACGGAAGGGCGGAATCGACCGTTAACGGCGTCTGGCGAAGTCAGGCCTGGGCGGCGGTCGCCCCTCCGGCAGTCTCAGGAGGCTCACCAGGCCCGCCAGCAGCGCCATGACCGCACCGATCCCGAGCCCGATCCTTGGGGCGGCCATCGTGGAGGTCAGGCTGAACAGCAGGGTCATCACCAGCGCCCCGGCGGTCTGGCCCGTCAGCCGCGCGGTCGCCTGCAGGCCCCCCGCCGCACCACTGCGGCTCAGAGGCGCGGCCAGGAACATGTTGCGGTTGTTGGGCGTCTGAAAGAGGCCGAAGCCCAGGCCGCAGAGCACGGTGATCGGCACGAGCAGGCCAGGGTCGGCCCGCAGCGGTGCGAGCGCCGCGGCCGCCAGCCCGAGCGCCAGGCAGCCCCCGCCCATGGCGCAGAGCCGGGTGGTGGACACCCTGTCGGCCAGACGGCCTGCGAGCGTGGCGGTCAGGGCGACGCACAACGGCCAGGGGGTCATGTAGAGGCCCGCCGTCAGGGGCGTCTGGCCAAGCCCATGCTGCAGATAGAAGGGCAGGGCCACCAGGGCGGCGGCCTGGCCGGTGAAGCAGCAGACCGAGGCGATCACGGAGAGGCGGAAGGCGCGGCCCCGCAGCAGGTCCAGCGGGATCAGCGGCGCGGTCTTCGGCAGCTCCCGGAGGACCAGGGCCGCCAAGCCCAAGGCGGAGCCCGCCAGCAGGGACAGGGCCTGGCCCGGCGCGGTGGGAAGCCGCTCGGCCCCCACCACCAGGCCGCCGAACACCAGGCCGTTGAGGCCGATGCTGCGCAGGTCTAGCCGCGTTCCCGTCCCTTCCGATCGCGGCAGTGCGCGGCCGGCGAGCAGCGCCGCCACGCCGATCGGCAGGTTTATCGCCCAGAGCCAGGGCCATTCGGCGACGGAGAGGATCACCGCGCCGAGGCTGGGCGCCGCAGCCGAGGCCAGGGCGACGGTCAGGGCGTTCCAGCCGATCGCGGCGCCCAGCTTGGAGGACGGAACACAGACGCGGAGCAGCGCGATCCCCAGCGCCATCACCGCAGCGCCCCCCAGCCCCTGGACGAACCGCGCCGCCAGCAGCCAGGGCAGGGATGGCGACAGGGCGCACGCCGCCGACGCGACCGTGAAGAGGGCGACGCCGCTGCTGAACACCCGACGGTCGCCGAACCTCTCGCCCAGGGCGGCGCAGGGCAGCAGGGCCATGACCAGGGCGGTCTGGTAGGCGGTGACGATCAGCACCGCCTCGGCCGGCGCCGCCTGCAGGGCGCGCGCCAGGTTCGGCAGGGCGACATTGACGATGCCTGCGTCCAGCACCACGAGGGTCATGGCGGCCAGCACCGCGCTGATCGCGACCCGTCCGCGGCCCGTCGGGAGACCGCCGGTCATGCGCCTGTGGTCCAGGCGCCGTCCCGCTCCACATAGCGGGTCACGCGGTGTTCCTGCCGGTCCTCGACCTTCAGGTCGCGCTCGGTGAACCGGAACAGCAGGGCCGGGCTGGGCCCGCAGCGCGTGTCGTGGATGTCCCCGGGCAGGTAGACCTGGGCCTGACCCGCGCCGACCCGGGTGGCGTTCCGCTTTACCAGCCGCACCTGGCCGTCGGGCTGGGCGACCCGGGCATAGGTCCCCATCTCGCTCTCGCCGTCCTGCACCGCATAGATCACCCAGGCGCGGCCGTGGTCGTGGGGCGGCCGGTAAAGCCCTCCCGGCTCGGCGTGGGCCAGCAGCACGAACCCGTGGTCGGGATCGCGGTAGAGTTCCTGGCTCAGCGGCCGGTCGCGATGCAGCTGGGCCAGCCAGTGCTCCGAGGGCGAGGCCCGAACCAGCTGTTCCAGGCCCTGACGGCACTCGGCGGCCAGTTCGCTGGTCAGCGGTCCCCAGGCCGCCCGCGCCCTTTCGATGAATGTTTCCAGAGCGTTCCGCGCCATCGTCCTGTCCTTCCTTGGGTCCATGGGGGTTGACCAGGGAAGGGTACGGACAGCGAGAATGCGGCGGAAGACGCAGCATTTGCAGGTTATTGTTGCATCAAACGCGCTATATTCAGCGCGGCCTACGCTAGGCTCGCCCCATGTCCACGCCTGACTTCAATCTGCTGCTGACCCTCGACATCCTGCTGACCGAGGGCAGCGTGGCGCGGGCCGCCCGGCGGCTGCAGCTGAGTCCCTCGGCGATGAGCCGCGCCCTGTCGCGCCTGCGCGAGACCACCGGGGATCCCCTGCTGGTCCGGGCGGGGCGTGGTCTGGTTCCCACCCCCCGGGCCCTGGCTCTGCGCGAGGAGGTACGTCGGCTGGTGCAGGATGTCCAAGCGGTTCTACGGCCCGACGAGACGCTCGATCTGCCACGCCTGACACGAACCTTCACCCTGCGGACCAGCGACGGCTTCGTCGAAAGCTTCGGCGCCGCGCTGCTCGCCGCGATCGCCGAGGAGGCTCAGGGCGTGCGGCTGCACTTCCTGCAGAAGCCGGACAAGGACAGCGCCCCGCTGCGTGACGGCCGGGTGGACCTGGAAACCGGGGTCATCGAGGCCTCGCTGGGCCCCGAGGTGCGCAGCCAAGCCCTGTTCGCCGACCGGCTGCTGGGCGTCGTGCGCGGCGGGCATCCCCTGTGCAATGGCTCGATCACCGCGCGGCGCTATGCCGAGGGCAGGCATGTCATCGTCTCACGGACCGGTCTTGAGGGTGACGCCGTCGATCTGCCGTTCCTGCCGCCCGGCCTGGTCCGCAAGGTCGACACCCTCGTCAGCGGCTTCTCGTCGGCCCTGGCCCTGGCGCGGGCCTCGGACCTGATCGCCACGGTCCCTGAGCGGCACACCCAAAACCTGCGGGACGGGATGTTCAGTTTTCCCCTGCCGGTGGCGTCACAGGTCTTCACCGTCTCGATGCTCTGGCACCCGCGCCTGGACGCCGACCCGGCGCACCGCTGGCTGCGTGGAAAGCTCCGCCGGGTCTGCACTGGCTAGGGTCTCAGCAGGCGCGGCCTTCGCCGCCGTCGCGGCTGATGGCGGCGAGCGGCGGGCAGATCTCCGCCCGGCCCGCGCAGCAGTCCTCCATCAGGAAGGTCAGCAACTCGCGCATGGCGTCATAGCCGGCGCTGTAGATGATCGACCGCCCCTCGCGGCGCGAGGTCACCAGCCCCGCCGCCGCGAGGATATTCAGGTTGGTGGACAGGGTGTTGGCCAGGATGCCGGTGGCGCGTGCGACGTCGCCGGCCGCCATGCCCTGCGGCCCGGCCTGGACCAGCAGGCGGAAGATCTCGAGGCGGCCCGCATGGGCCAAGGCGCTGAGCGTACCGGCGGCGTTCTGAATTTCCATGGTTCGCGGATGCCAGAAATATAGAACGCCGCCAAGTCGCGTCAGCAGCAGGCGCTGGCGGGCGCGGGGGCCGGCTTGGCCTGACGGGCTTCCAGCGCGATCTGCGCCGGGTCCTCGCCATAGGTCGTGGCCTCGCCGAAGGTGTGGAAGGTTTCCCAGCGCACCCCGGCCGGGTCGCTCACCCAGCTCTTGTCGGACTTCGCGTAGCAGCAGGTGGCGCCCTGCTGGTCGAAGGTCTGGGCGCCGGCGGCCTTCAGGCGCCCCGACAGCTCGGCCAACTCCGCGGTGCTGTCGACCTGGATGCCCACGTGATCGAGCCCGGCCGCCCGGTTCTGCACCGAGATGGCGAAGTTCACCCGCGGGTCCTCCAGCATCCACTTGGCGTAGTCGTCCTTCACCACCGACGGCGCGGCGCCGAACAGCGATTCGTAGAAGGCGATGGACTGGGCGAGGTCGGGCACGCTCACGTGCATATGCAGACGCTTCATAGGTGTTCTCCTTCAGATCAATGACGATTCTATAATTCGGGAAATATAGAATCGTCAAGAGCTGAATGGGAATCCGAACCCGAACCCCGCCGAATGGAGCCCTTAGCCGTCGAAGCCGACGAAGACCGTGGCCTCCTCCACCGCCTTGCGCTCCGAGACCACCGCATTGGCCGGGAAGTCGTCGTCAGGCCAGCCCAGCGCGATGGATTTCATGATCACCTGATCCTCGGCGATGCCGGCATGCTCGCGCACCACCGGCGACTGCATGATCCCCTGGCTGTTGATCACGGCGCCGAGGCCGCGCGACCAGGCGGCGTTGACCAGGGCCGTGGTCACCGCGCCGCAGTCGAAGGGGGTGTCGTCGCTGCCGTCCAGCACCTTGTCATAGGTGACGATGATGCAGACCGGCGCGTCGAACTGGCGGAAGCCGCGCAGCACCCAGTCCTGGCGCATCTCCTTGTCGTCGCGGGCGATCCCCATGGCGGCGAACAGCTGCTTGGCCACACCCACCTGCCGGTCGCGATGCTGGCCGGCGAAGGCCTGGCCCTGGCGGAACTCGCGCGACTGCGGCACGCCCGCCACCATCCGCTCGGTGTTGCCCTTGCGGATCTTGTCCAGCGGCTCGCCGGTGATGACGTAGAAATTCCACGGCTGGGTGTTCATCGACGATGGCGCCCGCATGGCCAGGCCGATGATCTCCTCAATCAGCTCGCGCGGCACCGGATCGGGCTTGTAGCCGCGGATGCTGCGGCGACCGAGGATAACGTCGTCAAACTTCATGGAAGGTCCCTGAGAGAATTGCTGCGCGCGCTCAGCCTAGCGCTGCTGCGCTGTAGATGCGCGCGAGATTTTGTGCGCCCGCGGGGCGGGCGCTATTCCGTAGACGGTCCCGGCAGCGTGGAAACAGGCTGTCGCCTCTGGTGCGCCCGTCCCCGAATTCCATGCGTGTACGGGGGAGTCCAGCCCGTAAAGAACCTCTCCACGACGATCACCACGCACGCCTCCCTGCGTGAGACTTCCCCCTACGCCACCTTCACCGCAGCATCCTCCTCCGGCAGCTCGATCTGCTTTTCCCACTTGGCCACCACGGCGGCGGCGACGGAGTTGCCCACCACGTTGGTGGCTGAGCGGCCCATGTCCAGCAGGTGGTCGACCGCGAGGATCAGGATCAGGCCGGCCTCGGGCAGGTTGAAGTAGGAGAGCGTCGCGGCGATCACCACCAGGGAGGCGCGCGGCACCCCGGCCATGCCCTTGGAGGTCACCATCAGCAGGGCCAGCATGGTGATCTGCTGGCCGATGGTCAGGTCGATGCCGTAGGCCTGGGCGATGAACAGCACCGCGAAGGTGCAGTACATCATCGAGCCGTCGAGGTTGAAGGAATAGCCCAGCGGCAGGACGAAGCTGGCCACCTTCCGCGACACGCCCCACTTCTGCAGCTCCTCCAGCGTGCGCGGATAGGCGGCTTCCGAGGAGGCGGTGGAGAAGGCCAGCAGGGCCGGCTGCCGGATGGCGGAAACCAGCTTCATGCCGCGCCCGCCGACGATCAGGATCAGCACCCCCACCAGCAGGGCCCAGAGGATGCCCAGCGACAGGTAGAAGCCGCCGACGAAGGCCGCATAGGTGCCGAGGATCTCCAGCCCCTGGACGGCGATGGTGGAGGCCAGGGCGGCGAAGATGGCGAGCGGCGCGGTCTTCATCACATAGCCGGTGACCTTCAGCATGATGGAGGCGATCTGCTCCACGAGGGCCAGGACCGCCGGCGCCTTGTCGTCGATGGACGCCACGGCGGTGCCGACGAACACCGAGAAGATGACGATCTGCAGGATCTCGTTGTTGGCCATGGCCTCGACGATCGACTTGGGCACCAGATGGGTGACGAAGTCGCGCAGGGTGAATTTCGAGACGTCCACCGTGGCGCCGGCCACCGCGTCCGGATTGGGCAGGGCCAGGCCCGCGCCGGGATGCAGCAGGTGCGACATCACCAGGCCGATGGTCAGGGAGACGATGGAGGCGGTGATGAACCAGCCCAGCGCCTTGGCCCCGACCCGGCCGACCGTGGCGGCGTCCTCCATGTGGGCGATGCCGGCCACCAGGGTGGCGAACACCAGGGGAGCGATGATCATCTTGATCAGCCGCAGGAAGACGTCGGTGATGATCGAGAGGTTGGAGGCGACCTCCTTGGCCTGCTCGGGACTGGCGTACTGGTTCACCCCCCAGCCGACGGCGACCCCAAGCACCATGGCGCCGACGATGAAGGCGGTGAACAGGCGATTCATGGACGACCCCTTGGCGACACTCTCAGCCGACCTTTGTCGCCGGGAAGCGGGGCGGCGTCCATCCCCACGGTCTGCGTGTCTCGAAACCTTGGTCGCGGTGCGCTAAAGTGCGCCATGACCCCAGAGACCCAGGCGGCGGCGATCGTCGCCCAGCTGAACACCGAATACCAAAAGACCGTCAGCGCCCTGCGCGACGCCCTGAAAACCTTCCTGGCCGGAGGGGCGCCGCCGGACCCGGCGGCGCGGGCGGGCGGCGCCTTCGTCTATCCCGAGCTGCGCCTGACCTGGCCGCGGGGCGAGGTCTATCCACGCCTCAGCCGCGCCTATGCCCGGCTGTCGGCGCCAGGCGACTATGCGGTGACGGTCACGCGGCCGGACCTGTTCGGTGACTATCTGCGCGAGCAGATCACCCTGCTGCTGGCCGACTTCAAGGTCGAGATCACGGTCGGTCGATCCAGCCAGGAGATGCCCTTCCCCTATGTGCTGGACGGGGCCGTGGACATCGCCATGGCCGATATCGGCTCGGCCGACATCGCCCGGCATTTTCCGACCACCGAGCTCTCGCAGATCGGCGACGAGATCGCCGACGGCTTCTGGAGCCCGGCCCTGGAGGAGGCCCGGCCGCTGGCCCTGTTCGACGGCCTGCGCACCGACTTCTCGCTGGCCCGCCTGACCCACTACACCGGGGCCCCGGCCGAGCACGTCCAGCAGTACATCCTGTTCACCAACTACCACCGCTATGTCGACGAGTTCGTCCGCTGGGGCTGCGAGCAGCTGAAGGTCCCGGGCAGCCGCTACACCCAGCTGTCGGCCTCCGGTCGGGTCGTGGTCACCGCCGACAGCGAGAACCCCGAGCAGCAGATCGCCGACGGGTCATGGCGCCGCCACCAGATGCCGGCCTATCACCTGATGGCCGACGACCGTACCGGCATCACCCTGGTCAACATCGGGGTCGGGCCCTCCAACGCCAAGACCATCACCGACCACCTGGCGGTGCTGCGGCCCCAGGCCTGGCTGATGATCGGCCACTGTGGCGGGCTGCGCGGCAGTCAGACCATCGGCGACTATGTCCTGGCCCACGCCTATCTGCGCGACGACCACGTGCTGGACGACGTGCTGCCGCCGGCCATCCCGATCCCGCCGATCGCCGAGGTGCAGGTGGCGCTGGGCAAGGCCGCCGAGCTGGTGACCGGCGAGACCGGCGAGGTGCTGAAGAAGCGGCTGCGCACCGGCACCGTGGTGACCACCGACGACCGCAACTGGGAGCTCCGCTACTCGGTCAGCGCCCTGCGCTTCAACCAGTCCCGCGCCGTGGCCATCGACATGGAGAGCGCCACCATCGCCGCCCAGGGCTACCGGTTCCGGGTGCCCTACGGGACCCTGCTCTGCGTCTCCGACAAGCCCCTGCACGGGGAGATCAAGCTGCCCGGTCAGGCCAACGCCTTCTACGAACGCGCCATCGGCCAGCACCTGCAGATCGGCATCGCCTCCATCGACCTGCTGCGCCGGGAGGGGCCTGGACTGCATTCGCGCAAGCTGCGGAGCTTCGACGAGCCGCCATTCCGATGAACATGTCGGCCGCCGTGGATGGAAGAAAACGGGTTTGACCGCGGGTGGCCGCCAAGCCTTGCCAGGCAAGGGAAATCTGGCCCGCCGACCAACCAACATGTGCCAGTATGTGACCGACGATGACCGACCAACCCGCCGTTCCGAAGCGCCCGACGAAGCCCGATCCGATGGAGTGCTGCCGGCGGGGCTGCTACCCCTGCATCTTCGACTACCATGACACGGCGACCGAACGTTGGGAGGCAAGGGTGCGGGCGCTCGGCCTGGACCCGGACGCGATCCCGGTCGAGGACTAGGGTCGCCAGCGCCATCCGCCGTCTGTGGTCTTGTAGCAAATGAGCGCGAAGGCGCAGATCAGGGCGGTCACGGTCACTGGGCGCGCAAGCCCGTGAAGAAACGCCAAGCTCAGGCCCAGGCCGACAAAGAAGCCGACGAAGACGACCCAGCCTTGCCAGGCGATTGGCCAACTGGAACCGTAGCCCACGGCCTTGGGGGCGAACCACGCGCGTTCGGTCATGGGCGTATCCTCCAGGTGCGCAACCTAGCAGCGATCGCCCTGGGCGAAAAGCGCAACCGGATGGATCGACGCCGCGCAAGATTGCCTTCCCCGGGGTCGCGGCGTTAGACAATTCCATGACCCGGCACATCGACTTCGAAGGCATCGACAACTTCCGCGACCTCGGCGGTTACGACACCGCCTGCGGGCGCGGCATGAAGGCCGGCGTGGTCTACCGCTCGGCCAATCACGGTCAGGCCACCGACGCCGACCTGGCGAAGATGGCCGACCTCGGGATCACCACCATCGTCGACCTGCGCCGCCGCCGCGAGCGCGACCGGGAGCCGTCCCGCCGCTGGCCGGGCTTCGCCGGCCAGGTGATCGAGAACGACATCGAGGGCGTCGAGGTCGACTGGGCCGAGGGCATCGCCGCGGCCGAGCGTGTCGACGCCGACTGGTTCCGGCAGGACAGCCTGGGCTTCTACCGCGAGGCCCCGCACCAGCCCCGCCACGTCGACCTGTTCCGCCGCTACTTCCAGGCGCTGGCCGAGACCAACGGCGCCCTGGTGGTCCACTGCGCAGCGGGCAAGGACCGCACCGGCCTGATCTGCGCGCTCACCCACCACATCGCCGGCGTCCATCGCGACGACACGCTGGCCGACTACCTGATGACCAACAACGAGGCGCGGATGGCCGCGCGCATCGACTTCCTGCGCAGCTACATCCTCGACCTGACCGGCAAGCTGGTGGACGACGAGGGCCTGCGCCAGGCCGCCAGCGTGCACCCGGACTATCTCGACCATGGCCTGTCGGTGATCTCGCAGAGCCACGGCCACATCGACAACTACCTGGCCGAGGTGCTGGGCGTGGACAGCGCCCTGCGCGGCAAGATCGAGGCGCGCATCCTGCGCTGACCCAAACCCCTTCGCCGGGACGAGCGGATTGGACCTGACATTGCGCTGAAGGCCCTTGCGGCCTAATCGTCCCCGGCCATTTGTTCGGGGACACCTCATGCAGAGCTTCCAGCCGCCGCGCCGCATCCTGATGGGGCCTGGCCCCTCCGACGTCAGCCCCCGTGTGCTGGCCGCCCTGGCGCGGCCCACCATCGGCCACCTGGACCCGGCGTTCCAGGACCTGATGGAGGAGATCAAGGCCGGGCTGTCGCGGCTGTTCAACGCCGACGGCTATGCCTGCGTGCCCCTGCCCGCGCCGGGCACCGCCGGGATGGAAGCGGCCATCATGAACCTGCTGGAGCCCGGCGACCGGGCGGTGATCGCCATCAACGGCGCCTTCGGCGGCCGCATGGCCGACATGGCCGACCGGGCGGGCGCCGAGGTGATCAAGGTTGAGTTCGAGTGGGGCCAGCCCGTCGATCCCGCCAAGGTGGAAGCCGCCATGGCCGGCGGTCCGGTGAAGGTTCTGGCCTTCGTCCACGCCGAGACCTCGACCGGCGCCAAGAGCGACGCCGCGGCGCTGTGCGCCATCGCCCGCAAGCACGGCGCCCTGTCGGTGGTGGACTGCGTCACCTCGCTCGGCGGCATCCTGGTCGACGCCGCGGCCTGGGACGCCGACGTCATCTATTCCGGCACCCAGAAATGCCTCTCGGCGCCGCCCGGCCTGTCGCCGATCTGCCTGTCCAAGCGCGCCCAGGACGCGATCAGCGGCCGCAAGACCAAGGTCCGCAACTGGCTCTTGGATTTCAATCTGCTGATGGCCTACTGGGGCGGCGAGGGCGGCCGGACCTATCACCACACGGCCCCGATCAACGCATTGTATGGGCTGCATGAAAGCCTGGTGGCCCTGTTCGAGGAAGGCCAGCAGGCGGTCCTCGTCCGGCACGCCCGGTCTCACGAGGCGCTGGCCGCCGGCATCGAGGCCGCGGGCCTGAGCTTCCTGGTCGACCCCGCCCACCGCCTGCCGCAGCTCAACGCGGTGATCGTGCCCGAGGGGGTCGATGAGGCCGCCGTCCGCGCCTACGTCCTGGCCAAATGGGACCTGGAGCTGGGCGCCGGCCTTGGCCCCTTGAAGGGCAAGATCTGGCGCATCGGCCTGATGGGCGCCTCGGCCACCGCCTGGCACGTACGGGTCTGCCTGACGGCGTTGTGCGAAGCCCTCAACGCCCAGGGCTTCAAGGCCGACGGCGCCGCCGCGGTGGCCGCGGCGGACGGCAAGCTCGCCTAGAGTTTCCCAGCCTCTCCACCCTCTTGGGGCGGGGCAATGGCATATGGCGGAGGGCTTGATCGTCAGATGCTCCCCCCGCTGGGGGAACTCCCGGCGCAAGGCCGGGTGAGGGGGACTTTGACTCTAGTTTCGGGGTTCGGGGGTCAACGACGTTGATCCCCCTCCGGCCCGCCGCTTCACGGCGCCCCACCTCCCCCACATCGGCGCTTCGCGCCTGGGGGAGGATCTAGTCGCCCCCATCCCGTCGAGCCCATTCCATAGCGACAGCCCCCTCGGGGCGGGATCAGCGGGACGGGTAGTCCAGTTCCCCATCCAGGAAGTCGAAGACGGCGGCCTTGGTCAGCGCGTGGGGGATGGCGGAGAAGTGGTCGCAGCCGGGCACGGTGATCCCGTGGGCGTGGGGGAAGACCGCCGCCAGATCGGCGGGGTCGCCGGCCCCGGTGTCGCCCTGGCCCGCCACCACCAGCACCGGCATGGGCAGCATCGCCATGGCGTCGCGGTCGAAGGCCGGGTTCTGGGCGCCGGTCATGGCGGCCAGGGCCTGGCGGTCCTCTCCCTGCTCATCGGCGAACTGGCGGAAGCTCTTGAGCATCGGCTGGGTGATGGTCTCGGGGTCCTCGGCCAGCATGGCTTCGGCCATCGGATTGCCGCCGGGCAGGGCGCGCTCGCCGATCAGTGTCCCGCCCACGCCGCCCAGCATCAGGTTGGAAATGCGGTCGGGGGCCATGAGCGCGGTGGCCAGGGCCGTGCGTGAGCCCATGGAATAGCCGAACAGGTCCACCCGGTTCAGGCCCAGATGATCCAGCAGGGCGATGACGTCGCCCGCCAGCTTCGCCCGCGTATAGGCCTCCGCCTCGTGCGGCTTGGCGCTCTCGCCGTGGCCGCGCTGGTCGAGGGCGATGCAGCGGATGCGGCGGCGGTCGAAGGCGGTGTACCAGCCGGTCCGCTTCCAGCCCTCGTTCCGGTTGGACGAGAACCCGTGGACCAGGACGATGGTGCGCTCCCCACCGCCGGGTGGGATGTTGTCGTCATAGGCCAGGGTCAGGCCGTCGGAGATGAAGCTCGGCATAAGGCGGTTTCCTCAAGCGGCTCTTCATGACCGCATCGCCCCAATCATGGCCTACGGCGCCTGCCCGATCCACTCCCAGTGCCAGGGTTCGAACGGATAGTTCACGAAGCCGTACTTCCCCGCATTGGCCAGCAGCCAGCGATAGGTGGGGGTGTTGGTCATGAACAGCCGGTTGGGATCGGCGCTGGAGTCCGGCTTGAACCCGGGCGCCTCGCCCACATAGAGGTCGAGCGCCAGGCCGGTGCGGTGCGGTGAGCAGGTCGCCCGCGCCACCCCGTCGCAGTTGCCGTCCGCCACACAACGGGCCGCGTCGGCGTCCGGGTCGCGGAAGCCGGAGAAGATGGTCAGGTTGCGGCTGTCCTTGGCGATGGCCGGGACCCGCTTGGCGGCGGCCGCCATCCGCCGATAGGCGTCCAGGGTCCCGGGCCGCAGAGGTATGGTCTTGCCGCCGTAGCTTTCGGCCGGGGCGGCGATGGCCAGGCTCGCGGGGTCGGGGGGCGGCGGACAGAACCCGTGCTGATTGACCATCACGAAGGGTCGGCGTTCCTGCCAGACACCCTTGAAGACGTTGAAGGTGGCCGCGTCCATCTCGCCTGTGCCCTTCAGGCGGAAGCGTCTCTGGAAACCGGCCAGCAGTTGCGAGAACCGCGAGGTGTCAGGCGCGCAGAGCGTCCTCAGTTCGCGTTGGATCAGCGGGGCATAGGTTTCCCACCCCACCTCGTCGCGGCGGAAAGGCGCCCAGGAGAGGCTGCGCAGGGAGGACGCGTTGATGCGCGCCGGAGGCTCAAAGGTGGCCACAGTGCAGGCCGAGGGCGGGGTCTGGGCGTAGGCCGCCACACCGCCCAGCGTGACGGCGCCGGCCGCCATCGCCCCGGCCAACCGCCGGAACCGTCCAGGGCTTGAGGGCTTCCCCGTCACGACGCCCCTTGTGCGCGGCTTATGGCGGAGATCCCCTGATGAACTGGTCTGCATCGATCCTTGTCCTCACGGTCGCGCTCGCCGCCTGTTCCGAGCCGCCGCCCGGCAGCAAACCCGCCACCGCCTCCGCAGCTAACGCGCAAGCTACGCCGTCGCTGCAAAATATCTCCACCGAGCCCCTGGCGTCGCCGCCGGTGATCGCCGCCTCGGTCTCGGAACAGGGCAAGGCGATCGACGCCGCCCTCCTGCCCGCCGCCACGGTGAAGGATCCCGTGGCGCTGAAAGCCGCGATCATCCGCGCCCAGGTCCTGCTGGATCGCGCCCACTTCTCTCCCGGCGTCATCGACGGCGCCAGGGGCGAGAACCTGCGTCAGGCGGTGGCCGCCTTCCAGACCGCGAAAAACCTGACGGCGTCGGGTGAACTGGACGAGGCCACCTGGACGGCGCTCACCGCGGGCGCGAGCCCGGTGACCCAGGACTATGTGATCACCGCCGACGACCTGAAGGGGCCGTTCGTGGCCATCCCGGCCAAGAGCGAGGATCAGGCCAAGCTCGACCACCTCGGCTACTCCAGCTCGTCCGAGATGTTCGCCGAGCGCTTCCATATGGACGAGAAGCTGCTGAAGGCCCTGAACCCGGGCGCGGACTTCGCCGTGGCCGGGACCACCCTCGTCGTGGTGACGCCGGGCGCCGACAGGTTGGACGCCGCCGTCACCCGCATCGAGGTGGACAAGGCCGAGCGTGAGGTCCGCGCCTACGGCGAGGGCGATGTCCTGCTGGCGGTCTACCCGGCCTCCGTGGGCTCGACGGACCGCCCCGCGCCTTCCGGCGAATGGGCCGTCAACACCATCGCCCCCAACCCGACCTGGATCTACGATCCCAAACGCCTGACCTTCGGCGAGGGCAAGAAGGCCGGCAAGTTCACCATCGCCGCTGGCCCCAACAATCCGGTGGGCTCCATGTGGATCGACCTGACCAAGGACACCTACGGTATCCACGGCGGTCCTGATCCCAGCCACATTGGCAAGACCGACAGCCACGGCTGCGTGCGCCTGACCAACTGGGACGCCAACGAACTGGGCGCCGCCGTCAAAAAGGGCGCTGTGGTGGTGTTCCTTGGGTCTGAAACTAAGGCGGGAAAAACAACAGCGTGATCAACTAGCTGAGCCATTTTAACCGCTCAGTCAGAAACCGGGGTTACTCAAGAATTACCCAGAATGGGTGTGACGATGAGTCTCGGAGTTGCAAAATGTCAGGGCAAGCGGCGAAGACCGTGATCGCGACGATGAACCGGATCGACCGGGCGACGAAGCGCACCCTCAGGGATCGGGAGCGCAAGCAGCGCCCAGCGGCCCGCGCCAAGAAGCCCGACACCATGGCGGCGAACGCGGCCAAGTACGAGAAGCTGGTGGAGAACCTCACCCGCGCCCATTGCATCAAGTATGCCCGCAAGGACTGGAACACGATCGCCTCCCTAGGCCTGGTGGAGCCCGCGCCGCGCACCCACACCAAGGAGCAGATCGCCCGCAAGAAGCTGGCGCGTTATGAGCCGGGCCTGATCGACGCCCTGTTCGGTTTGGGCGCGGATCGGCGCCGGGCTCTGGCCGAGGCGGTGCTCGTCGCGGCCAAGGAGGACGCCGACCTCTACAATCGCGGCAAGCGCGCCGCCGAGGCGCACAATCTCGACGTCAACCTGGCCGCCAGCGTGCTGGCTCGGGACCTTGGGGCCATTGAGCAGACCCTGCGAATCAACCTCGACATGGAGGCCATCACCCCGGCGCTTGAGGGTTTCGCCATCGCCATGCCGGCCTCGGGGCGGACCATCGTCTATCTCGACGCCCTGGAACTGGACGCCCTTCCGGACGAGGCGATCATCGCCGTCGACAATGAGCGGGCCGGATATGCGGCGCTGCCCTACGCCAACATCCAGGAGATGCACATCTCCAACGTCTGCTCCATCTCACTGCGCATCGGGACCGAAGTGCTTTCGGTGGTGGGCGGGGATTCTGTCGAGGTGGTGACCCGCTGCCACCTGCTGGACCGCAGCGGAGAATACGAGCAGCATCCGGTGCTCTATCTGCGACTGCCGCATGCGGCTCTGTCGCGCATGGATATGACCCGGCTGGAGCCGGTTTCCTGCGTCACCGCGCTCGGCGGCCGCCTGGACTGGGACGCCTCCCGCGGCTTCGCCCCTATCCGCATCGACGACCTGCGCCTCACCGACCCCACACCCGAGGCCACGCCGCGTCAGGTGGCTTAGGGCGAAAGCCTCCCCCCGAGGATGACGGTCAGAGGGTCGGAGCGCGCGCTGACTCGTCCGCGGGCTCGTCGGATTCGTTCGATACGGCAGGATCGGCCAAGGGCGCTGGCTCGGGCGTCGGCGCCGCGATGGGCGTCGGCTCAGGCGGCGGAGGCCCGGGTTCGGGAGCCGGAGGCGGTGCAGGCGCAGGCTCCGGCGCAGGCTCCGGCGGGGGCGGCGGAGGTTCCGGCGCCGGCTCGGGCGGTGGCGGAGGTGTCGGCTCGGGTGTCGGCGCGGGCGCGGGTTCCGGCGCTGGAGGAACGGGGGGTTCGGGCGCGGGCGGCGGAATGGGCGCCGGCGGCGGAATGGGCGCAGGTGGCGGGACCGGCGTCGGCGGGGCTGCCGTCGGATCAGGCTTCAGGACCAGGACCGCGATCCAGGCGATGGGCCGCCCGGTGGTGATGGGACCGCCGGCCAGGGCGCGCTCGGTCTTGGTGACCGTGTCCCCGACATTGCCGCCGATGGAGTGGACGATGTGCTTGGGGGCTCGCGCCACCTGGCTGACGATGTCGCAGTGGCTCTCGTAGGCATAGGCGCCCCGGCTGGCGGACGCCTGCTCGACCCCGGCCAGGACCTGGGTGAAGGCGCGCACCGGGCTCGAATTTCGCGAATAGCAGATCACGTCTCCGACGCGAGGCTCGATCCAGCTCGGGTCGCAGGGCAGATAGGCGTAGGCCGAGCGCTTATAGCCGTAGGCATCGACGGCGGCCTGGATATAGCCCGCATGGGCCGCGGCCGGCCGGAACTGGTCGCTGGTCAGGCCGGCCCGCTTCATGACCGAGGAGACGAACACCGCCGACCAGGGCAGGCTTGAGGTGCTCGACCGCTTGATGGCCCCGGCGATGGCCCGCGCCGGGGGCGTGCCGGCCCCGAACTTGGCCGTCGCCGCATCGATGTTGGCCTTGCTGTTGGCCTTCAGAATCTGCGGCGCGCCGCCCTTGATGACCACCTCATAGGGGAAGGTCAGCATGTTGTCGTAGCCGGTGAAGGCCCAGAACTGCCAGACGGCGTCCCAGGACAGCGACCCGGCCAGCGCCCCGTCCCCCTGTTTCTCGATCACCGCGTCGGCGGCGGTCTCCTTGACCCGGCCATAGCCGAACTTGGCCCATTGGTCGGTGGCCACCCGGGCGATCTCGGTCCCGATCGGCGGCGGCGGCCGGGCGGCGGCCGAGGTGCAGGCGGCCTTCAGCTCGGCGCGGTCGATGACGTAGCCGGCCGCCCGGGCCGGCGGCGGGGCGGCGACCACGCAGGTGGCCAGGGCGCCGGCCAGCAGCAGGGCCCTCATGGGAGGCCTCCCGGGCAAGTGGGCAGGAACACCACGTCGCAAGGCGGGACATAGGCCTCCTCGGTCAGGCCGACATCGCTGGCCTTCAGGCGACTGTTCTTGATCCAGGACGCGCGCTCGGTGTCGTCCAGGCCTTCCTGGCCGAGCGCGTCGACGAAATAGACCGCGTCCCGACCGATCTGGTAGCTGCGCGCGCCGGGCGAGGAGAACGGTGTGACATTGGCGATCAGCCGGCGCGCCTGCCAGTTGGTCATGTGTCCGTCGCACACCCTGGCCGACAGTTCTGCGATCTGCGCCTCGGTCAGGGGCGGATAGTCCAGCGAGCGGTCCAGGAAATAGGCGAAGTCCATCTTGGTGGGCGCAAGCCCCGCCCGCGCATAAAGGTCGTAGTGCCGGGCGATGCGGCGGCCGAGATAGCCGTCCGGCCCCAGGAAATAGCTGTCATAGCCGGCGCGGATCTCGGGCCGTCCGGCCAGCTTGGCGAAGATGATGCGGAAATTCTCCCGCCGCTCGGAGTCGTCGAACACCGGCTTGAGGATCGTCGCGGCCCCCGCGCACCAGTCGGGCTCCGACTGGTCGATCAGCTGGTCCAGCAGCGGACCTTCCTCCGCGAAGGCCTCGCGGACCATGGGGCCGGTAGTCGGGTTTGCGGCCAGCACCGAGAGGACCCGCTGGAAGGTGCAGCCGTGGCCGGCGGTGGACTTGTAAGGCCCCCAGCTGAAGATCGCCGCCGGGTCGGCGCTGGTGAAGCCCGAGCCGCGGTCCCAGTCCCACAGGGTGCGGTCATAGTCCGGCGTCAGGGGCGCGGCGGTAAAGGCGATCACCTTGGCGCGGTCCAGGGTGGAGGGAACCGGCTGGCCGACGATCTTCAGCCACAGCTTCTCGTCGGCGGCGCCGGCCGGCGTGGTTTTCTCGAACCACCGCTTGCGGCAGCTGCGCAGGGCCGTGAGCGCCTCGGCCGAGGCCTTGTCCAGGCGGTTCGGCGACATCTGCAGCGGCCCGGCGACGGCGGGGTCGACCTTCTTGCAGGTCTCCAGCTCGCGGGCGACGGCGGTCGAGAGCGGGCTGATGAACCCCCAGTTGGAGTCCGTCAGCCGCCAGGTGCGGGCCTGGGCGCTGAGGTTCACATAGGCCGGCGCGCGGACCAGAACGCCGGCCGCGGCCGGCGCGGCGCAAGTCAGCCAGACGCTCAGTCCAATGATCAGATGTCTGGAGCGGCCCCACGCCATCTCACGCACCCCCTAGGGTAGAGCGTCGCGCGCGAACGCTGTTAGGTCAACGCCTCAGCTTCGCCACTTCAGGACGGCGGCCTCGACCGGATTGCGGAACGGGCGGCCTTCCTTGCGGCTGGCGGTCCATTCGCGCTTCAGCTGCTGGTACCACTTGGCCTGGCGGTCGGCGTCGTCGATCCACAGCAGGGAGGGGTCGTAGCGCAGGCCCTCGTTCTGCAGGTTCACCATGTCGCCGTCCTGGCGCAGGAAAATCCGCGCGCCCCAGGCCACGAAGGGCTTGAGGAAGAAGAAGGCCGGGTGGTCGGACCAGACGATCTGGGTGATCTTGGTCCTGCTCTCGGTGATCGGCGTCAGGCAGGTCAGCGACAACACCTGATGCTTGCCCACCGTCACATGCTCCCAGCGCAGGCCTGGGATGGCGAAGGTGATCTCGGTCAGGGGCTCGCCACCCAGGATGACGTAGGCGCGGCTGTTCTTCGACGGCTCGTGGCGGACCATCGAGAAGCCATTGTCGCGCGGCTCGAACTTCTTGGCCTTGTCGTGCTGGCTCTTGGCCGACCGCCACCACCACTGCTGGTGCACGTAGGGACCATGGGCGGGGTCCATCAGGCCGACGACCGCGTGGTCGATATGGGCGTCGAATTCCATGCGATCAACAAGCTTCGGCCCGCCGCCCACCACGCCGGGAAACACCGGCGGCGCCACGTCGGGCACGCCCTCGAAGCGGGGATCGGAGCTGAGCCAGACGAAGACCAGGCCCTGGCTCTCGGTCACCGGAAAGGAACGGACCTTGATGCGGCTGACGTCCATCGCCTGTTCGGCCACCAGGGACGGGATCGCCGTGCAGGCCCCGTCGCCCCCGAACCGCCAGCCGTGATAGGGGCAGGCCACCACCTCGCGGCCGTCGGCCTCGGTGGTCAGCGTCCCGGCCGACAGCGGCGCGGCCCGGTGCGGGCAGATATCGCGCATGGCGTGGGCCACGCCCTTGCGGTCCCGGTACAGCAGCACGGGCTCGCCCAGCAGCTCGTAGCGGGCCAGCTTGCCGGGCTTCAGGTCGCTGGAAAGCGCCGCGAAGTACCAGATGTCAGCCAGGAACCCGCTGCCGAACCTGACGTCGGCGGCGGGGGCTTTCGCAGTCTTGGTGTCACCGTCGGCCATGGGGTCCTTGTAGCGGTTCAGGGCCGCCGGATGAAGGCTACACCGTAGGGAGCTAGTTCGATCCGTCCGGCGTCCGCCTTGGCCTGGATCAAACCGGGCAGGGAAACCGCCTCGCCAGTCAGGCCCGACTGCTCGAAGCTGGCCGGCTCGGCGCCCATGTTGAACAGGCACAGCACCTGCTCGGCGCCTTCCGTGCGCGTGAAGGCCAGCACCTGGCCTGCCGCCGGCGCCATCTCGATCTCGCCCCGCGTCAGGGCCGCCGAACCCTTGCGCAGGGCGATCAGGGCCTTGGAGAAGGCCAGGGTTGAGCCGGCGTCCGCCGCCTGGGCCGCCACCGTCAGCTCCCGGTGCTCGGGCGCGCTGGGCAGCCAGGGCTTGGCGCTGGAAAAGCCGAGGTTTTCGCCCGGCGCCCAGGGCATCGGGGTGCGCGAACCGTCGCGGCCCTTGGAGATCGGCCAGTAGAGGTCGCCCACCGGATCGCGGATCTGGGTGCGCGTCAGGCTCTGGGCCTCGGGCAAACCCAGCTCCTCGCCCTGATAGAGCAGGGTGGTGCCTTTCAGCGACAGCAGCAGGGCCAGCATCAGCCGCGCGATGGCTTCGCCGCCGCCGAACCGGGTGGCGGTGCGCATGATGTCGTGGTTGCAGAAGCTGATGCAGGGCCAGTGGCCGGGATGGCGCGCCAGGGTCTCGAAATGGTCGCGGAAGATCTGCGGATTGAGCTTGCGCGCGTGCAGCAGCACGAAGGTGTAGGCCGAGTGCAGGCCGTCCTCCGGGGTGCAGTAGGCGCCGCAGCGCTCCTCCTCTTCCGAGAACTCGCCGAACACGAAGCGGTCGCCGTGGGCGTCCACCCGGGTGCGAATCTCCTCCAGCAGGGGGATGTTCTCGGGCAGGTTGCTATCGTGCAGGTGGACCTGCATCTCGCTGGCGTGGGCCCAGTGATGCCGGGTCCGCTCGGGCGCGGGCACGGCGGGGTTATCGGTCAGGGTGTCGTCGTGCAGGAAGGTGCCGGCCACATCCAGGCGGAAGCCGTCGATCCCCTTGGCCAGCCAGAAGTCCAGCACGCTGATGGCGGCCTCCTTGGCGTCCGGGTTGCGCCAGTTCAGCTTGGGCTGCTGCCTGAGGAACTTGTGGTGATAGTGCTGCCGCCGCGCCGGTTGATAGGCCCAGGCCGGACCGCCGAACACCGACAGCCAGTTGTTGGGCGCCGTCCCATCGTCGGCCGGATCGGCCCAGACGTACCAGCTGGCCTTCTCGCCCTCAGGCCCGCCGTCGCGGCTGGCGGCGAACCAGGCGTGCTCGTCGGAGGTGTGGGACAACACCTCATCCAGCATGACCTTCAGGCCGCGCCCGTGGGCGGCGGCGACCAGGGCCTCGAGGTCGGCCATCGATCCGTAGTCGGGATGCACGCCCTCGAAGTCGGAGACGTCATAGCCCCAGTCGCGGTTGGGCGAGGGGTGAACCGGCGACAGCCAGATGGCGTCGACCCCGAGGTCGCAAATGTAGTCCAGCTTGGCCGTGACGCCCCTCAGGTCGCCATGGCCGTCACCATCGCTATCGAAGAAGCTGCGGACATAGATGTGATAGACGACCGCGCCCTTCCACCAGGGCGCGGCCGACACCTTAGGCCTCGTCCGCGCGGCTGATGATGCGGGAAACGATGCCGTAGTCCTTGGCGGCCTCGGCCCCCATCCAGAAGTTCCGGATCGTGTCCTTGACCACCTTCTCGTAGGGCTGGCCGGTCTCACGCGCGATCATGCGGTTGACCCGCTCGCGCATCTTCACGATCTCCTCGGCCTCGATCTCGATGTCCGAGGCCTGGCCGCGCACGCCGCCCGAGGGCTGGTGCAGCAGGAAGCGGGTGTTGGGCAGGCACATCCGGTTTTCCTTGGGCGCGCCCAGATAGATGTGGGCGCCGGCGCTGGCGACCCAGCCGGTGCCGATCATCTTCACCTTGGGACCGCAGAAGGTGATCATGTCGTGGATGGTGTCGCCGCTCTCGACGTGGCCGCCGGGGGAATTGACGATCACCCGGATGTCGGCGTCGCTGTCGTTGGACAGAGCCAGCAGCTGGGCCGTGACCCGTTCGGCCAGCCGCATGTCGATCTCACCAAAGATCAGCACGGTGCGGGACTTGTAGAGCCCGTTCTGCACGGGGCCCGCCGTCATCGGCATGTCGGGCTTGCGGGCGCCGTCGCCCTCTTCGTCTTCGTCCAACCGCCAATTGCGCATTCGAAAAGTCTCCAGGTCTCAAGTTGGACGGAACGTGCGTTGCGCCGCAGCGGATCGCAAGGTCTGCAGGGTTAACCTGCGGCGATTTATCGGGGTTTTTGCCGCTTTCCCCACTCCGTCATCCCGGGCGACCCGCAGGGGAGACCCGGGATCCAGGGGGATTGTTTGCGGCCCCTGGGTCCCGGCTCTCCGCTTCGCTGCGGCCGGGATGACGTTGACGCCTATCGCGCCGCGGTGGCGATCAGCCGGGCGTAGAACTGCACGCACTGCTCCAGGTTGGTCAGCGACAGGTGCTCGTTGGTGCCGTGGATCATGGTGGTGTCGGCCAGTGCGAAGGTCATGGGCTGGAAGCGATAGACGTCCTTGGCCACGCCGGCGAGATAGCGACTGTCGGTGCCGGCGGTGACCAGACCCGGCGCGACCGGCGCCTTGGCCAGGTCGCCCGCCACGGCGGCGATGGTCTTCCAGCCCAATGAGCGGGTGGAGGACACAGGGGAGGGTTCGTCGGGGGTCTTCACCCAAGTCAAGTCGACCGGCAGGTCGCCCACCGCCGCCTTGGCCTGGGCCATCACCTTGGCCGAGGTGTCGCCGGGCGCGATGCGGTAGTTGATCCACGCCGTGGCGTCCTGCGGCAGGACGTTCTCCTTGGGGCTGCCCTTCAGCATGGTGGGCGCGATGGTGGTGTGCAGCAGGGCCGCGCCCGATGGCGTCGCGGCCGTCTGGGAGATGATCAGCGGGCCGAACAGCCAGCTGTTGGCCACCGCCATCTTGATCGGCGCTGGGCCATCGGGGGCCAGGCTGCTGAGCATGGCCGCGCCCGGGCCGGAGAACTTCATCGGGAACGGGTGCTCGGCGATGGCGGTCACCGCCTTTGAGAGCGTCACCACCCCGCCGCCACCCTCGGGCGGGGCCGACGAGTGGCCGCCGGGCGCGCGGGCGGTGACCTTCAGGGTGGCGTAGCCCTTCTCGGCCAAACCGATCAGCGCCACCGGCCCGCCGGTGATGGGGTTGTCGGAGATCACCGCCTGCCCCTCGTCCAGCACGAACTCGGCGCGGATGCCCTTGGCCTTCATCCAGGCCGCGGCGGCCCGCGCGCCCTCGCCGCGCACCTCCTCGTCGTGGCTGGAGATGATCATCACCGTGCGGCGCGGCGCAAAGCCCTGCCTGGCCAGGATCTCGGCCCCCTCGAACAGGGTCACCAGCGAGCCCTTGTCATCGATGGCCCCGCGCCCCCAGACCGCGTCTTCAGCGATCACCCCGGCCAACGGCGGATGCTTCCAATCGGCCTCGGCGCCCGGCGTCACCGGCACCACGTCCTGGTGCGCCATCAGCACGATGGGGGCGAGCGAGGGGTCCGAGCCCTTCCAGGTGTAGATCAGGGTGTGGCCGGCCACGACCTCGCGGCCCATGGCGGCGTGGGCGGCGGGATAGGTCGCGGCAAGCCAGGCGTGCAGCCGGTCCCACTCGGCGGGCTGATCGTCAGCCCTGTCCTGGTGACTGATGGTCTGGATCTGGATGGCCTGTGACAGGTGCAGGGCGGCCTGCGCACGGTCCACCTTCACCGCCGGCGCCAGGTTCACGCTGGAGAGATCCGCCGCCGCCGGCGCCTTGAAGGTCACGGTGCGCACCGTGATGACGGCCGCCAGCAGGACCACGGCCCCGCCCAGGCCCAGACCGATCTTCGCCGCCGTTCTCATCATCCTGCCCCCAAGTGATCGACGGACCCTAGGCTCTTCTCGCAAGGGCAGGGAAGAGGCGTGCTAGGGTCGTCGCGCACGCCCGAGGAAACCATGACCAAGCTGCGCCGTTAGTCACCCCATGGCCTATCGCGCGCCCCGGCACCCCCACATCGAAAAGCATGCCCGCCACCAGACCATCATGGCCCGGGTGGTGGGCCTGGTGCTGATCTGGGGCATCGTCGGCATCATGGCTTTGCTGGCCGAACGCAGCATCCCCGCCCAGCACCTGCCCTGGAAGACGCTCAGTGTGATCGATCCCATCGGCGTCGCCACCAAGGCCAAGGCCGCCCGCACCGGCGAGGACGCCGCCGCCTGCCGTGCGGTGCTGACCCAGGGCGGCATCTCCTTCAAGGAGGCGCAGGAAGCGTCGGCCGACGGCATGTGCCAGGTGCGTGACGCCCTCCGCTTCACCGGCGGCATGGCGCCGCTCAAGCCCGCCGATGTCTCCATGACCTGCAAGGAGGCCCTGGCCGTCTCCATCTGGGAGCGCCAGGTGGTGCAGCCCATCGCCTTTGAGGAGCTGGGGGAGGCGGTGGTGGCCATCGAGAACTACGGCTCCTATGCCTGCCGCCGCATCTACGGCCAGGCCGAGGGCCCGATCAGCGAACACGCCAGCGCCAACGCCCTGGACGTGGCCGGTTTCCGCCTGGCCAATGGCGAGACCATCAGTGTGCTGAAGGACTGGAATGACTCGGGTCCCAAGGGCCGGTTCCTGCGCCGGATCCGCGACGGGGGCTGCCGCGTCTTCATCACCGTGCTCTCTCCCGATTACAACGCCGCCCACGCCAACCATCTGCACCTCGACATGGGCGGCGGGGCGCTCTGTCGGTGAGCCGGGTCAGGCTTGGGCGTGCCGTTTCGAGAACAAACCGAGCCTTAAGACAAAATTCACTATGGTTAACAGATGGAACCTAGGGTGAACGAACCGGGCCCGAATCGGAGTCGCTCTCCCTTCCCCCTCGATGGGGGAAGGGCGGGGTTGGGGGTGAACCGAGAGCGGTGACGGCTGACCCAGGTCGGCGCCGCCTGGGCGTTCTCTCCAACTCAGCAGTCTCACCCCCATCCAACCTTCCCCCATCGAGGGGGAAGGCTTTCTAAGCCATCGCCCCTTCCTTCACCCCTTGCGCCGTCACCGCCCGCCGCGCCCGGACGCCGTCGGCCAGGCGCTCCAGCACCGCCACCGAGCTGTCCCAGTCGATGCAGCCGTCGGTGATGCTCTGGCCGTAGACCAAGGGTTGGCCCGCCACGAGATCCTGGCGACCGGCCTCGATGTGGCTCTCCACCATCACGCCGACGATGCGCCGTTCGCCCACGCTAAGTTGCCGGGCGACGTCGTCCATCACCTTGGGCTGGTTGGCCGGGTCCTTGGACGAGTTGGCGTGGCTGGCGTCGATCATCAGGGCGGGACGCAGACCCGATTTCTCGATCACGGCGCAGGCCGCCGCCACGCTGGCCGCGTCATAGTTGGTCGTCGTCCCGCCCCGCAGCACCACATGGCAGTCCTCATTGCCGGTGGTGGCGGCGATCGACGAGCGGCCGTCCTTGCTCACCGCCAGGAAATGATGCGGCTGGCTGGCGGCCTTGCAGGCGTCGACGGCGATCTTCACGTCGCCGCCGGTGCCGTTCTTGAACCCCAACGGGCAGGAGAGTCCCGAGGCCATCTCGCGGTGGATCTGGCTCTCGGTGGTCCGCGCCCCGATCGCCCCCCAGCCCACCAGGTCGGCCAGGTACTGGGGCGTGATCACATCCAGGAACTCCACCGCCGCCGGCAGCCCCATGTCGTTGATGTCCAGCAGCAGGCCGCGGGCCAGGCGCAGGCCCTCGTTGATGGCGAAGGTGCCGTCCAGATAGGGATCGTTGATCAAGCCCTTCCACCCGACCGTGGTCCGGGGCTTTTCGAAATAGACGCGCATCAGGATTTCCAGCTCGCCGCCGAACCGCTGGCGCTGCTTCAGCAGCCGGCCGGCATAGTCCATGGCCGCCTCCGGATCGTGGATCGAGCAGGGGCCGATCACCACGGCCAGCCGGTCGTCCTGGCCGTGCAGGATGCGATGCAGGGCGTGGCGGGCGGCGGTGACCGTCACGCTGGCGGACGGCGTGCGGGCGAATTCCGCCATCACCCGGGACGGCGGGCTGAGTTCGGTTAGGCTGGTGATGCGAAGGTCGTCGGTGCTGGACATGGGGATCTCCGGTCGGGGAGGTCACCGTGGCGGGCATAAAAAAACCGCCAGGGTGACTGGCGGTGGGTGGGGGCTTGTCTAGGACGCTGTCACGTCACGCCAAGTCCTTCCTCCGCCAGGGGCGTCGGAAAGCTAAAATACCAGGTGCTGGCGGCGAGGCGGGTCATGACGGTAAAGCCGATACACCAGGACGAAATCGGAGTCATCCCTTGAGCACCCCCGTCCACAACGCCGCCGTCGGGGTCCCGCCCGCCGAGGTGGAGATCAACATCGGCCTGGTTCGCGCCCTGCTGGCCGATCAGCGCGGCGAGTTCGCCCACCTGCCCATCGAGCCCCTGGCGTCGGGGTGGGACAACGAGATGTTCCGGCTGGGCGACGACATGGCCGTGCGGATGCCGCGACGCCACGTCGCCGTGGACCTGCTGCGCAATGAGCAGCGCTGGCTGCCGACCCTGGCGGACGGGTTGCCCCTGCCGGTTCCTGTCCCGCTCCACCGTGGGGGCCCCGGCCGAGGCTATCCCTGGCCGTGGAGCATTCTGCCCTGGATGCCCGGCGGCCCGGCCGACCTCGATCCCCTGCGCGCCGATCAGGCCCCGGTGCTGGCCGGCTTCCTCAAGGCCCTGCACCAGCCGCCCAAGCATCCCGGGACGCCGCACAATCCCCATCGCGGCGTCCCCCTGGCCGACCGCGCGGACTATCTCGCCCCCCGCTTCGCGCGGCTGGCGGCGGAGACCGGCTTCATCACGCCCCGCATCCGTCAGGTCTGGGACCGCGCCCTGGCGGCCCCCATCGACGTCGAGCCGACCTGGCTGCACGGCGACCCCCACGCCCGCAACGTGCTGTCCCAGGCTGGCCGCCTCACCGCCTTCATCGACTGGGGCGACATGTGCGGCGGCGACCGCGCCACCGACCTCTCCAGCCTCTGGATGCTGCTGCCGGACATCGCCGCCCGCCACGACGCCATGGCCGCCTACGGCGCCAGCGAGGCGACCTGGGCCCGCGCCGCCGGCTGGGCGGTGAACTACGCCGTGGTCCTGGTGGACGCCGGCCGCGTCAACGATCCCCGCCTGGCGGCCATGGGGGCGAAGACCTTCGCGATGGTGGAGGCGGGGGGCTGATCCTCCAAAGCCTTCCCCCTCGATGGGGGAAGGTTGGATGGGGGTGTGACCGCTGAATCTGGCGAGGCGTGCTGTTGGGCGCAGAGCCACCTGAGCCACCTGCCTCGACGCCCTGCACTCACCCCCATCCCCGACCCTTCCCCCATCGAGGGGGAAGGGAGGCAAACTCACCACATGCTCGCCGCCGCCCGCGCGGGCCACTCGGCGTCATAGGCGGCCCCGCCCTGCGCGCCCGAGCTCGCCGCGCTCAGCATCTGGCCAGCGGTGGGCAGGCGCGCCGGATCCACGTGCCGGGCGGGGTTCCAGAGGTCGGCCCGGATCACCGCCCGGGCGCACTGGAAGAAGACGGTCTCAATGGTGATCACGATCACACAGCGCGGCGGCTTGCCCTCCATCCGGAAGGCCTCCAGCAGGTCGGTGTCGGTGCGCAGTTCCGCCCGCCCGTTGACCCGCATTGTCGAGCCCGAGCCGGGGATCAGGAACAGCAGGGCCACCCGTGGGTCGCGCACGATATTGCGCAGGGAGTCGGCGCGGTTGTTGCCCCGCCGGTCGGGCATCAGCAGGGTCCGGGCGTCCGCGATGCGTACCACCTCGCCCGCGTCCCCGCGCGGCGAGCAGTCCAGGCCCTCCGGTCCGACCGTCGCCAGGGCCGCGAAGGGCGAGGCCTCGATCACGCGGCGGTATTCGGCGTTCAGCTGGTCCAGCTCCTTCAGGGCCGAGGCGGGGCCTGGCTGGCCGTAAATCGCTTCCAGGTCTTCGAGCGTCGTCAGGGCGGGCATGTGTGAGCTTTCATCAACGGGCCGCCATGGTGGCCCAACCAGAACGCTGACAAAATTGACTACGGCGCCATCTTCGGTGAGAATTTCTCACAGATGCGCCAGCTTCCACCCCTCTCGGCCCTCCGGGCCTTCGACGCCACGGCCCGCCTGGGCTCGGTGACCCGCGCCGCCGAGGAGCTTGGCCGGACTCACGGCGCGGTCAGCCGCCAGATCCGCAGCCTGCAGGACCATCTGGGCGCCCCCCTGTTCGACAAGGCCGGCGCCGGCCTGCGCCTCAACGCCCAGGGGCAAGCCCTCCAGGTGGTCGTCGCCGAGGCGCTGGACCGGCTGGAGCAGGGCTGGCGGCGTGTGCGCGACGAGGCCCGCGGTCCCGGCGTGCATGTGGCCTGCAGCGCCACCTTCGCCACCCGCTGGCTGGCCCCGCGCCTGGCCGACTTCTACCGCGCCCACCCCGACGTCCGCGTCCGGCTCTCCATGACCTCGGCCCGGGAGCTGCGCGACGAGGGCGCCGACCTGGTGATCGCCTGGGACTGGAAGGCCTTCCCCGCCGCCGACCAGGCCCGCGCCATCCCGCTGGCCGCTGTGGCCTTCGGCCCGGTCTGCGCACCGGGCTACCCCCTGGACGAGGTGCTGGGCCGCGAGATCGCCGTGCCCTGCCGCATCGCCCACGACTTCACCTCCAGCGCCTGGGACCAGTGGAGCGCCGCCACCGGCCGCACGGTGACGGGGGCGACCGAACTCAGCTTCCCCCACACCCATCTCTGCATCGAGGCGGCCATCACCGGTCTCGGGGTCGCCCTGGTGGAGCGACGGCTGATCGGCGCCGAACTGGCCGACTGCCGCCTGCGGGCGCCCTGCGGCTTCGCGCCCTTCCACCAGGGCCTGGTGGCCATTCCATCCGGCGAGCGCGCCCTGTCATCGTCGGCGCGGCTGTTCATCGATTGGCTCACCGGCGCGCTTGTGACAGCCTGAAGGCCGTTCACTTGGGAGCCGCGCCATGACCTCGCCCACCCCCTGGCTGGAAGACGCCCGCGCCCTGCAGGCCAGGACCGTCGCCTTCCGGCGCGACATCCACCAGCATCCGGAACTGGGCCTTGACCTGCCCCGCACCACCGCGGCGGTGCGCGCGGCCCTGCAGGGCCTGGATGTGGACATCGTCCAGGGGACCTCCAACTCCGGCCTGATCGTCACGCTGAAGGGCGATCCGAAGGGTGCCACCATCCTGCTGCGCGGCGACATGGACGCCCTGCCGATGGACGAGCACACCGACGTGCCGTTCAGGTCGCAGGTCCCCGGCGCCATGCACGCCTGCGGTCACGACGCCCACACCGCCATGCTGGTCTCCGCCGTCCACCTGATGCACGCCCACCGCGACCGCCTGGCCGGCACGGTGAAGTTCATGTTCCAGCCGGGGGAAGAGGGCGACTTCGGCGCCCGCCACATGATCGAGGACGGCCTGCTGGACCTGGCGCCCGTGCCCCAGGCCGCCTTCGCCATCCATATCAGTCCCAATATCCCGGCCGGGGTGATCGCCTCCAAGCCCGGCGCCTTCATGGCCGCGCCCGACCAGATCGCCATCAGGATCAAGGGCCAGGGCGGCCACGCCTCGACCCCGCACCTGGCGCGCGACCCGATCCCCGTGGCCGCCGAGATGGTCATGGCGCTGCAGGCCCTGGTGGCCCGGCGCATCGACGCCTTCGACCCCGTGGTCCTGACCATCGCCAAGATCGAAGCCGGCACCACCCACAACGTCATCCCCGAGAGCGCCCACATGCTGGGCACCCTGCGTACCTTCTCCGAGCGCTCGCGCGCCAAGGCCCACGAAGGCATCCGCCGCATCGTCACCAAGGTGGCCGAGGCGCACGAGATGGAGGGCCAGGTGGAGATCACCGCCGGCTATCCGGTGACCGTCAACAACGCCGCCTTCGTCGAGCGGGTGAAGGGCGTCGCCACCGCCTTGCTGGGCGAAAAGGGCTACCGCGACATGCCCAGCCCGGTGATGGGGGCCGAGGACTGGTCCTATGTCCTGCAGCGGCTGCCCGGCGCCATGGTCTTCCTCGGCGTCGCCCCGCCGGAGGTGAAGCCGGCCCACGCCCACTCCTGCCACTCCAACCGCATGGTCATGGACGAGGACGCGATGGCCCACGGCGTGGCCCTGCACGCCGCCATCGCCGAGGAATACCTGGCGAGCGCGCGCTAAAGGCCCTTCAGCCAGGGGATCAGCCGGGCGTTGACCTCGTCGGGCCGTTCCTGCTGGGTCCAGTGGCCGCAGCCTTCCAGGATGTCGGCGCCGCGCAGGTCGGTCATCTGCTCGCCCATGATCTCCAGCAGGTCGCCGCGCCCCAGCATGGAGAGCACCAGGTCGCGCTCGCCGCCGATGAACAGCGACGGCTGCTCGATCTTGCGGCCGGCGAACTTCGACAGATATTCGAAGTCCCGCTGGTGGTTGCGGTAGCGGCTGACCGGACCGAAGAAGCCCGAGCCCGAGAACTCGGCGGTGTAATAGTCCAGGTCGGCGTCGGTCAGCCAGGCGGGGAAGGGATCGGGGTCCACCAACCCCTCCAGCAGGCTCTGGCCGTGGACCTTGTCGTTGGGCCAGGTCCCGTCCGGGGCGTCGCCGCTGATGGCGTAGTAGAACTTGCGGATGCTCAGGCGCGGATCGGCCTCCAGCTCGGCCTCCGGCGGCCCCACCTCCTGGAACCAGGCCTGGTAGAAGAACTTGCCCCGCTGGGTGAACACCTTGTCCACCAGGTCCATGAAGCTCGCCCGCGGCACGCCGGTATAGGGCACCGACAGGCCGGCCACCGCGCGCACCCGGTCTGGCCGGATGAGCGCCGAGTTCCAGACGATGGGCGCGCCCCAGTCGTGGCCCACCAGAACCGCCTTCTCGCCCGGCGTCAGGTGTTCGATGAGGGCGGCGACATCGCCCACCATGTGCTCCATGTCATAGGCGCTGATGTCGGCGGGCTTGCCCGAGCCGCCATAGCCGCGCACGTCGATCGCGCAGGCGGTGAAGCCGGCGGCCGCGATCGGCCCCATCTGGTGGCGCCAGCTGTACCAGCTCTCCGGGAAGCCGTGGACCAGGACCACCAGCGGACCGGCGCCCTCCATCGCCACCCTCAGGGAGACATCGGGCAGGTCGATGGTGTGGAACTCGGGCATGGGCGATCCTCCTGGATGGTCAGGCTAGGCGCATGACGGTGGGGCCGCCAAACGCAAAAAAGCCCGCCGGGGAGGGCGGGCTTTTCGGCTGTGATCCCCGGCTGGGGAGGAGAGGATCGATCAGCGGGCGGCGAGTTCCGAGCGGCCGTAGGCGGCGACCTGGCTGCGCTGCGACTGGGTCAGGCTGTCCATCGCCTCGGCGCGGACCGCCTCGACGCAGCCGTCGGTGTTGACGATGCGGGGCCCGACGTCCTGGCGTTGGGCCGCGCACATCTTATTGGCGACCCTGTCCAGGCGCTGCTCGAAGGCCGCGACGCCGGCGGCGGTGGAGAGGTCGCCGACCTTCAGGCTCATCGGCGCGGCGTGGGCCGCCGTGGTCAGGGCGAGCATGGGAATGGCGGCCAGGGCGAGCGTGGCGGCCGAAACGATCTTGGTGGTGAGCTTGGACATGGTGCGGTTCCCTCTGGGTCTCTGATGTGGTGGGCGGCGACACGCCGCCGATGACTGAGGAGATAGACCCGTTGTTCGCCGATGTCCCGTGAAGTTCAAGTAATGACAGAGATTTAAGATCATTACGGGAAGTACATGTTTGTTACCGTCGTCACGTTACTTAACGGGCGGTAACAATCGGGATCGCGGCGTAACCCAACGCAAAGAAGCCCGCCGGTGAGGGCGGGCTTCCAGGCTGGGCGTCCCCGACTGGGGAGGAAAGGACGTCCTAGCGAACGGCGAGTTCCGAGACGCCGCTTGCGGCGATCTGGCTGCGCTGGGTGGCCGACAGCTTGTCGATGGCTTCCGAGCGGACCGCCTCGCGGCAGTCGCCAGTGTTGACCATGCGGGTCCCGACGCCCTCCGTCAGGCCATGGCAGACATTGGCGGCGACCTTGTCGATGCGCTGCTCGAAGGCGGCGACACCGGCGGCGGTGGAGAGGTCGCCGACGGTCACGCGCATCGGGGCGGCGTGGGCGGCGGTGGTCAGGGCCAGCATCGGAACGGCGGCCAGGGCCAGGGAAGCGATGCCGGAAACGGTGTGGGTCAGCTTGAACATGGTGGGGTCCCTCTAGGTCTCGAATGTGTGTGGCTGCGTTGCGCCGCCGATGACTTCGAGATACGAGGGTCGACTTCGTAAGTCTTGTGAATACCAGGTAATGGCAGAGATTTAAGGGAGTTACGGAACCTACATACATGACATGCGGGTAACAGTACTTAACGGCCGTGTAATGTTTGCCGCCCTCCGCTCAAAGCCACGACGTCATCCCGGCCAAGGCCCTTGGGCCGCAGAGCCGGGATCCAGGGGCCCAGCTCACCGCCTCTGGGTCCCGGCTCTCCGCTTCGCTGCGGCCGGGATGACGGGTTGAGTTTGGCCCAGGCTCTCGGCCGCGCCTGGCGAGACAGAAACCGCTCCTCAGCCCGGATTCGTCGCCAGCCAGATCACGTGGCGCGCGCCGCGCTTGCCGCCGCCGGCCCGCACCGGGACCACCTCGACGGCGAACCCCGCCGAGGTCAGCCGCTTGGTGAAGGCCTCGCTGGGACCGGAGGACCACACCGCCAGCACGCCGCCCGGCGACAGGGCCGCCCGCGCCGCCGCCAGTCCAACGCGGCTATAGAGGCGGTCGTTCTCCTTGCGGCTCAGCCCCTCGGGTCCGTTGTCCACGTCCAGCAGGATGGCGTCATAGGCCTTGGCGCCGGCCCCGATCGCCCGGCTCACATCGCCCAGCACCACGCGCACCCGCGGGTCCTCCAGGCAGCCGGCCGCCAGATGCGCCATCGGCCCGCGGGCCCAGTCCACCACTTGAGGGACCAGCTCGGCCACCACCAGCTTGGCGGCGGGACCCAGGGCCGCCAGCGCCGCGCGCAGGGTGAAGCCCATGCCATAGCCGCCGATCAGCAGCCGCGCCGCCGGCCCCACGCGGGCGATGACCAGGGTCGCCAGGGCCTCCTCCGACCCGCTCAGCCGGCTGTTCATCAGCTCGATGGCGCCGGTCATGATGGAATATTCGGCGCCCCGCCGCATCAGCCGCAGTTCGCCGCCCGCGTCGGGCACGGTGGCGGTGTCGAGGTGTTCCCAGGCGATCATGGGCGTCTCTTTAGCGCCGGCCGCGCCTAGCTTTCCGCCCAGGCCTTGATGAGTTGGTGGGCGATGGCCATCGGGCCCGGTGCGAAGGTGTTGGGCAGCTTGCCGGCCAGCAGGGTGCGGGCCTCTTCCTTGGTGAACCAGCGGACTTCGGACAGTTCGGTCTGGTCCGGCGCGGCGTCGTCGTCCTCCACCTGGGCGATCAGGCCGATCATCAGCGACGACGGATAGGGCCAGGGCTGGGTGGAGTGGTAGACGACGGAGGCGGTCTTGAGACCCGCCTCCTCGTGCAGTTCGCGGGCGCAGGCCTCCTCGATCGTCTCGCCGGGTTCCAGGAACCCGGCCAGGGAGGAGAACATGCCCGCCGGCCAGATTTCCTGGCGGCCCAGCATGCAGCGCTCACCATGCACGGCCAGCATGATCACCACGGGATCGGTGCGGGGGAAGTGCTCGGCCTTGCAGGCGGGGCAGGCGCGCTTCCAGCCGCCTTCCGCCACCAGGGAGGGCTCGCCGCAATTGGCGCAGTGCTTGTGGCGGCGGCGCCATTCGAACATCTGCTTGGCGGTCGCCAGGATGGCCGCGTCGGCGTGGGGCAGGCGGGTGGCCAGCGCGCGCAGGTCTTCAAATCGCCCCAGGCCGGCCAGCGGCCCGTCGCAGGGGTCGGCGCCCCCGTCCAGGTCGACGGCGAAGACCGCGGTCTCTTTCCAGAGGCCCATGAACAGTAGCGTCTCGGCCCCGCCAGACAGCTCGGCCACCATCTTGGCCGGCAGATAGGCGATCTGCACCCCGCCGTCCTTGCTGGTCTCCACCAAGGGCTTGCCGTTCCACAGCGCAATCCCGAGGGAGTCGTCGGACTTCAGCTGTGCGTTGAGCCAGTCGTCGTCCTTACGGCGCTCGCTGGCGCGGTTCAGGGGGTTTCCGGCGAAGGTGTTCTGGAAGGAAGAAAGAGCCATGAAACCTCTCATAGCTTCGCCCAAGCTTGCGCGCGAGCCTCAAGGTCGCGATATAGGGGGTGGAGATCGGCGACGGGCGGACGCCTCGCCAACCCGGTCAGGTCCGGAAGGAAGCAGCCGCAACGAGTTTCGCTCCGGGTCGTCGTTCGGTCTCCACCCAATCTAGCTTTGAAAGCGCCAACGGCGCGGGGCGCATGGCCGACGAAGATCTCTCGCTCGATCCCGAAACGCCCGAGCGTGATCCCAATACGACGGACATGTTCGGAGCGCCGCCGCCCGCGCCCGTGACACCTCGCGAAGAGGCCTCGGCCGCCTACACCGTCATCGCCCGGAAGTACCGGCCCCGCACCTTCGACGACCTCTATGGCCAGGAAGCCATGGTGCGGACGCTGAAGAACGCCTTCTCCACCGGCCGCATCGCCCACGCCTTCATGCTCACCGGCGTGCGCGGCGTGGGCAAGACCACTACCGCCCGCCTGCTGGCCCGCGCGCTGAACTACGAGACCGACGCCATCCACGAGCCGACCCTGGATCTCCGCGAGGAGGGCCGGCACTGCAAGGCGATCATCGAAGGCCGGCACATGGACGTGCTGGAGCTCGACGCCGCCAGCCGCACCAAGGTCGAGGACATGCGCGAGCTGCTGGACGGGGTGCGCTACGCCCCCGTCGAGGCGCGCTACAAGGTCTACATCATCGACGAAGTGCACATGCTCTCCACCTCGTCCTTCAACGCCCTGTTGAAGACCCTGGAAGAGCCGCCGCCGCACGTGAAGTTCATCTTCGCCACCACCGAGATCCGCAAGGTGCCGGTGACCATCCTGTCGCGCTGCCAGAGGTTTGACCTGCGCCGGGTGGAGCCCGACGTGATCGTCAAGAACCTGGAGATGATCACCGAGGCCGAAGGCGTCCGCGTCGACGCCGAGGGCCTGCTGCTGATCGCCCGGGCCGCCGAGGGCTCGGTGCGCGACGCCCAGTCGATGCTCGATCAGGCCATTGTCCAGGGGGAACCCGGCCAGACGGTGCCGGCCACCCTGATCCGCGACATGCTGGGCCTGGCCGACCGCGCCCAGACCATCACTCTCTTCGAACAGACCATGCGCGGCGAGCCCGGGCCCGCCATCGAGACCTTCCGCACCCTCTACGGCTACGGCGCCGATCCGGGCCAGGTGATCCTGGATCTGCTGGAGCATGCGCACGCAGCGTCTGTGGCCAAGGCCATCGGGGCGCACGCCCTGATCATGCCCAAGGAACAGGCCGGACGGCTGGCGGCGATCGGCGCCTCGGTCTCGGCCGGCGTCCTGTCGCGCCTGTGGCAGATGCTGCTCCGGGCCCATGACGAGGTGCGGCGCTCGCCCGATCCGGCCGCGGCCGTGGACATGGCGCTGATCCGCCTGGCCTACGCCGCCGACCTCCCCGGGCCGGAGGAGGCTCTGCGGCGCATCCAGACCGGCGCGCCGGTCGGCGGCGCGCCGGGGCCTTCCGGCGGCGGCGGTGGCGCGAGCCAGGGCGGTGGCGGGAGCGTCACGGCCCAGGCCCGAGTCCTGGCGCCCGAGCCCCAGGCGGCCGAGGCCCCGCCGGTGCTGCAGTCTTTCGCCGATGTCATCGCCCTGATTGAGAAGAAGCGCGATATCGCGCTCCGCCTGGACGTGGAGCGCTATGTGCGCCCGGTCAGCTTCCGGCCCGGGGCCATTGAGTTCGAGCCGGCGCCCGGCGCGCCCGCCAACCTCGCCCAGCGCCTGATCGGGCGCCTGCGGGAATGGACAGGGCAGCCCTGGCTGATCGCCGCCCGGGGCGGCGGCGGGGCCGAAAGCCAGTGGGAACGCCAGAAGCGCGAGGAGCGCGAGGTCCGCTCGGAGATCGAGCAGGATCCTTTTATCCTCTCGGTGATGGCGAGTTTCCCGGGCGCCGAGATCGTCAGCATCCGCAACCTTCCGACGCCGGAGGCCTCCCCGGCCGACGCGCCGCCGGAAGAGGACGAAGATGAGTGATTCAAGGATGAGGGTTCGATGAAGGATTTGGGCGGCCTGATGAAGCAGGCCCAGGCGATGCAGCAGAAGCTGGCCGAGGCGCAGGAGCGCCTGGCGCAGCTTTCCATCGAGGGAACCTCGGGCGGCGGCATGGTCAAGCTCACCCTGAAGGGCACGGGCGAGTTGGCCAATGTCTGGCTGGATGAGAGCCTGCTCGCGCCGGGCGAAGGCGAGGTGATCTCCGACCTGATCGTCGCGGCCCACGCCGACGCCAAGCGCAAGCTGGACGAACAACAGGCGCAGTTGATGCGCGACGCGGCCGGACCCCTGGCCGGCATGGGCCTGCCGGGCATGCCGAAGTTCTAGGTTAGAGCTTCAGTTCCAGCCGGGCGACCTGGTTGGTGCGGTCCATCAACTCCTGCGTGGCGGTCCCCACCGGAACGAACCCGTGGCGCAGCCAGAAGCGCAGGGCGGCCGGGTTCTGCTCCTGGACGATCAGGCGGATGGCCCGGCCGTCCTGGGCGATGATCCAGGCCTTCACGACCGCCAGGATCTGCTCGCCCAACCCCTGACCCCGGTCCTCCGGCGCCACGAGCAGCAGGCCCAGATACCAGACATGACGCTCGGGGAAGTCCCGCAGCAGCTCCACGGCGGCGGTCAGGCCCTGGTCGGTCCAGGCCCCGATGACGAACTTGTCCCGTAGCGGATGATCAGGCGGGGCGTCGGCCAGCAGGGCCTGCGCGGCATAGGGACCCGGCGGATGGCCGGTGACCAACACCTCGAAGTCCTCGCAGCGCTCCAGCAGAACCTGAAGCTCCTCCACCGCCGAACCGGAGATGAGGGCCAATTGGGCGCCCTCGACGAGGGGCAGATCGGGCGTGGTCATGGCGCGGGTCGCCCTCGACATCTACATAGGAACCACCTGACAATGCCTTGAATCGCCCCCGCCTGGATCACGATCATCTAGGATCGAGTCGATCCCAGATGATGAACGTGATCCACTTTTGATAGTTAGAGCGGGAATCGGGCGGAAAACCGGTTCCCACTTTTCCTATTCCCGCCCTAGCAGGAGCCAGTTTGGCCGCCTCCGCCGGACCTGAAATCGAGCGCCTGATCGCGCTGCTGTCGAAGCTGCCGGGCCTGGGCCCGCGCTCGGCGCGCCGCGCGGCGCTGGCCCTGCTCAAGCGGCGGGAACAGCTGCTGCAGCCCCTGGCCGAGGCCCTGGCGGTGGCGGCCGACCGGGTCAAGACCTGCTCGACCTGCGGCTCCCTGGACACCCAGGACCCCTGCGCCATCTGTGACGACCGCTCCCGTGACCCGACCCTGGTCTGCGTGGTGGAGGAGGTGGGCGCGCTGTGGGCGATGGAGCGGGCCAGCGCCTTCCGCGGCCGCTACCACGTGCTGGGCGGCCTGCTCTCGGCGCTCGACGGCGTGGGGCCGGAGGCGTTGCGGGTCAATTCCCTGGTGACCCGGGCCATGGAGGAGGGGGTGACCGAGGTGATCCTCGCCCTGCCGGCCACGGTGGACGGCCAGACCACAGCCCATTACCTCGCCGAGCGGCTCTCCAACGCCCACGTCTCGGTGACCATGCTGGCGCGCGGCGTCCCGGTGGGCGGCGAACTTGACTGGCTGGACGACGGCACCATCGCCCAGGCCATGCGGGCGAGGCGGCCCGCCTAGGTCTGGGCCTGGGTGAGCTCGAAATAGGCGCGCGCCGAGGCTGACGCGCGCTCTGAAACCACGGCGAAGACCCGCATCCGTAGCGGGAAGGTGGGCAGCGGCCGCATCACCACGCCGGTCGGCGCGGCATGGACCAGGCTCTCCTGCACCATGGCCATGCCCACCCCGGCCGCCACGAGACCGAGGATGGTCGCCGGTTCGATGGCCTCGACTTGGACGTCGGGGGTGAAGCCCGCGGCGCGGCAGGCGGCGATCCAATCGGCGCGGGCCTGGGGATTGCCCCGCTCGGGCAGGGCGATGAAGGCCTCGCCGTCCAGGCGTGCTTCGGTGAGGGCGGCGTCGGCCGCGAGCGGGTGGTCGGCGGGGATGGCCAGGCGGTAGGGCTCCTCGGCGACGAGGGCCACATGCAGGCCCGAGGAATCGGCGGGGGGCGTGTAGATGTGGCCGATATCCAGGGCGCCGTCGCCCAGGGCCTGGACCTGATCGCCGGAGCGCATCGCCCGCAGCTCGATCCGCACGCCGGGCCGTTCCCGCCGGAACCGCCGCAACGCCCGGCCCAGGACGCCGGCATGCACCGCGCCCTCGACAAACCCCACGGACAGCCGCCCGCCCTCGCCCCGGCCCGCTGCGCGGGCCTGTCGTTCGACGCCGTCGGCATGGGCCAATAGGGTGCGCGCCTGGTCGAGGAACAGCCGGCCGTCGGCGGTCAGGCGCAGCCGCTTTCGCTCTCGGTGGAAGAGGACCAGGCCCAGTCCGGCCTCAAGCTCGCGGATGCGCTGGCTGAGCGGCGATTGCGAGACGCCCAGGCGCGTGGCGGCGCGACCGACATTCTCCTCCTCCGCGACCGCCACGAAGTAGGCCAGGCGCCACAGCTCCAGCATCAGATCAACAAGGTCTCAAATCAGTCCGGATCAGACTTGGACAGGCTTATCGCTCGGATCGCAAGGTGAACGTCTTTGGAGGAGGGGCCCGTGGCGCTCAGCAAGTTCGGTTTCATCGTGACAGGGGCGGGCTTTGAGCCGGCCGGAAAACGCGTGGTGTTGTCCAGCGAGGCTTTCGAGATGATCGCCGTGGGGGTTCCGGCGCCTGCGGACGCCCTCGTCGTCGCGCGCCAGTTGGCGTCCGAGGGGGTGCAGCTCCTGGAACTCTGTGGCGGGTTCGGACCGGTGTGGACGGCCAAGGTCATCGAGGCGGTGGGGCCCGGCGTTCCCGTGGGTTCGGTGGGCTACGGACCGGAGTCGATCGACGTCATGCACGCCCTCTTCAAGGCCTGAAGCCGCCCGACCGCGCCACCCAGACCAGGCCCGACCAGCTATGGCCGTCATAGGTCGCGGTGAAGTCGAGGGTTGCCTCCCGCTGCAGTCCCAGTTTGCGCATCACCGCCTGGGACCGGTGGTTCGCAGCCTCGGTGTAGCTGAGCACCTGGTCGAGGCCGCAGCGGGTGAAGCCATCGACGAGGCTGGCGCGGGCGGCCTCGGTGGCGATGCCGCGACCCCAGCTTGCGCGCGTCAGGCGCCAGCCGATCTCCACGTTTGGCGACCGGGGATGCCAGGTGTCGATGGGCATGATCCCGACATAGCCGAGGAAGGCGCCCGCGTGGTCGGTGACCACCCAGCGGGTGTAGCCCAGGCGGTCATGAGCGGCGCGGTAGCGGGCCATCTTGGCCGCAGCGGCGTCGCGATCCACCGGTCCGCCGGCGTCGGCCTGGACCTCGGGGTCGGCCAGCATATCGGCGAAGGCGTCGAGGTCGGTGTCGCGCCAGGGTCGCAGGATCGTCCGCTCAGTGGTGATCATGGCGTTCCCCTGCATTCGCGGGAATCTGGTAGCACGGCGGCAGGCCGATGAACGAGGCGCCCATGTACGGAATCCTTTGCGCGACCCCGGAGGAGCTGGCGGCCCTGCAGGCGCGGTTGTCGGTGACCTCGCCGCCGGTGACCTACGGTCCGACCCAGGTCTGGACGGGAACCCACCAGGGCGCCGACTTCACCCTGGCGCTGGCCGGCATGGGCAAGGTCAACGCGGCGGCGGCGGCCACCTTGCTGCTGTCGGTGTTCCACGCCGACACCCTGATTTTCGCGGGCGTCGCCGGCGGACTGAACCCGGCCCTGGGAGTCGGCTCGGTGCTGTTGGCTCAGCGGCTGGACATCCACGACTACGGTCATCTCTTCGAGGGCGCCTTCACGCCGACGCGGTCGGGCGAGATGCCGATCGGCGCGCCCCGCCTGACCGCCCTGACACCGGTGGCGCCCACCGTCGCGGCCAATCTCGCCAGGCTGCGGGACGCCGTCGCCGGCGAACTGGGCCACCCCATCGTCCTGGGCGGCGTGGTCACCGCCGACTACTTCCTCAACTGCGCCGTCACGCGCGACCAGCTGCACGCGACCTTCGCCGCCGACGCCATCGACATGGAGTCCGGCGCCGTCGACCAGGTGGCCCTGGCCTGGGGCAAGCCGCTCTATGTGATCCGCACCCTGTCGGACCTGGCCGGCGAGGAGAGCCATCTCAGCTATCTGGAGATGGCGCAGATGGCGGCGGACAACTCGGCCCTCTGCGTCCCGGCCCTGCTGGCGATCCTTTCCGACTCCGCGTAAAGAACGGAGCATGAACTCCCTGCTGATCTTCCTCGTCATCGCCCTCGTGGCGGCCGCCATCGGCTTCACCTGGGCCCTGATGGAGCGCGGCCGCGCCAACCGGGCCGAGGCGCGGGCCTGGGACCTGCAGGATTCGGCCTCGCGCCTGAAGCTCATCGAGGAGCAGGGCGGGCGCAACGCCGCCATCATCCAGGCCGAGGCCGCCAACGCCATCGCCGAGCAGGTGCTCAAGCGCGCCGATGAGACCTTCCACAACCGCGAGCAACTGGCCCAGGCGCGCCTGGAGGCCCAGCTCAAGCCCGTCGCCGAGAGCCTGGCCAAGTTCCAGGAACAGGTGGTCGCCGTCGAGAAGACCCGCGCGGAGGAGACCGGCGGCCTGAAGGCCCAGATCAGCCAGTTGCTGCTGGCGTCCACCGCCACCCAGGAAGAGGCCCGCAAGCTGTCGGCCGCCCTGCGCCGGGGGGCCGGCGTCCAGGGACGCTGGGGCGAGCAGACCCTGCGCAACGTCCTGGAGGCCGCGGGCCTGCACAACCGCTACGACTTCGACGAACAGACCTCCACGGATACGGAGGAGGGCCGCCGTCGCCCCGATGTCACCGTGCGCCTGCCGGGCGGGGCGGTGTTCGTCATCGACGCCAAGTGCTCGCTGAACGCCTTCCTCGACGCCCAGGACGCCACCGACGACGCGATCCGCGAGGCCTGCTACGTCCGCCACGCCCAGAGTGTGCGGAGCCACATGATCGGCCTGTCGGGCAAGACCTACTGGGACCAGTTCAACCAGGGCTCGCCGGACTTCGTGGCCATGTTCATCCCCGGCGACAGTTTCCTGGCCGCGGCCCTGGACCGCATGCCCGAACTGATGACCGAGGCCATGGACAAGCGGGTGCTGGTGGTGACGCCCACCACGCTGTTCGCGCTCTGCAAGGCGGTGGTCTACGGCTGGCGGGTGGAGGAGCAGGCGGCCAACGCCCAGGAGATCTCCAAGCTGGGGCGCGAGCTCTACAAGCGCCTGTCGGTGATGGGCGGTCACGCCGCCTCTGTGGGCAAGGCGCTGGAGGCCGCCGTGGGGCGCTACAATTCCTTCGTGGGCTCGCTGGAGACCCAGGTCATGACCCAGGCGCGACGCTTCGAGGACCTGCAGGTGGACCACGAGGGCAAGGAACTTCCCGAGCTCGGCCCGGTCGAGACCGGCATCCGGCCGCTCACCAAGCTCGCCATCGAGGCGTCGGACGCGGACACGCCCTCGGCCGCCGTCTTGACGCTCAAAGGCGGCTGACCTACCTGAAAACCATGGCTCTTCGCGAAATCCTCGTCGTCCCCGATCCCGTGCTGAAGCAGGTCTCCACCCCCGTCGAGGTGGTGGACGATGAGCTGCGCGCCCTCATGGACGACATGCTGGAGACCATGTACGCCGCGCCGGGCATCGGCCTGGCGGCGATCCAGGTGGGGGTTCCAAAGCAGGTGATCGTCATGGACCTGGCGGCGCCGGATACCGAGCCGCAGCCCCGTTACTTCGTGAACCCGGAAATCCTCTGGGCTTCGGACGACACCGCCCCCTACGAAGAGGGATGTCTGTCGGTCCCCGAAATCTATGACGAGGTCGAGCGCCCCGCCCGGGTGAAGCTGAAGTACCTGAACTACCAGGGCGAGGAAGTGATCGAGGATGCCGAGGGCCTGTTCGCCGTCTGCATCCAGCACGAGATGGATCACCTGAAGGGCGTGCTGTTCATCGACTACCTCTCGCGCCTGAAGCGCGACCGGGCGGTCGCCAAGGTGAAGAAGCTGGTCCGGGCCGCCTAAGACCCTCGTGAGGGGTCTCCCGCGCGGGAGGGGAAGGCCGGTCATGGACGTGACCGATCGCCCCGACCAGATCCCCCCCGGGATCCGATCCCGACCTCACCCGATAATCCTTTTCAGGGCCGCGGTTCGATCGGTTGCCTACGCGGGCCGGTAAGCGCTCCGGACCTGGCGGCTGGATACCAACCCAGCCAAAGGGCTGTGATGGCGTTTTCTGGTACGGTCCCCAATCTGAGGTTTTGTTCGCGGCGCCCATGACCGACTCTTCGCCGCCCGGTCACAACCGGCCCTTTCCGTACAACAGGCTCGAGGGGTTTCTCGCCCAGCCGGGGCTGGACGACGCCATGCGCGCCTCGGTTCACGGCGCGGTCGCCTACTACGACACCGCCCCCACGTTGCATCGGGACGTCAAGGACGTGGGCCGCTTCATGCTGGGGGTGCTGGCCCTGTATCTGGACGCCAGCGGCGGCCTGACCCATCGGCGGCTGCGGGAGCTGTCGGGCAAGAGTGGCATCGTCAGCGCCGGGACCGCGACGGCGGTTCTGCTGCGCCTGCAAATGATCGGCTACGTGACCCGAGCGGAGGCCAGCAACGGCCACAGCCGACCCTACAAGCCCACCGCGGCCATGGAGGCGGCGTTCCGGGACCGTATGCGGATCGAGTTCGAGGCCCTGACCCACATCACCCGCGAGGTCGACCAGATCCTGACCCGGTTCGATGAGCCGGAGGTCTTCGCCATGCTGATGGCCATGATGGGGGACCAGGCGATGCAGGCGGCCGGGTCGCCAAACCCCGACATCGAGGCGTTCAACAAGCTGGCCGTGCGCTCGGCGGGCCTGCTGATTCTATTTGATCTGATGCGCCGGGCCGATACCGGCGGAGCCTTTCCGCCGGTCGGCGAGGTGCAGGTCTCGGTGGCCGCCATTGCGCGGCATTACGATGTCTCGCGCAGCCACGCGCTGTCGGTGCTGAGGGATATCGAGCGGGCCGGCTGGATCGACAAGCGCCCTGGTGATGGTGTTTGGTTCCTGACGCAGGCCCTGAGGGACGACATCCGAACCTTCTATGGCATCACCTATCTGGGCCTGATCCGCGCCGCGGAGATGGCGTTCGAACAGCTGGCGGCGGAGACGGTGGCGAGCTGACGCCCTACTTCTTCGCGTCGGCTGCAGCCCTGTCGATCTTGGCGTCGGCGGTGGCGGCGGCCTCGTTGGCCTTGTCGCCGGCCTTCTCCGCGCCCTGCTTCAGCTCGGTCCCGGCGGTGGCGAACGCGTCCTTGGCCGCGGCGCCGGCTTCCGCCGCGCCTTGCCTGATATCGGCGCCCACCGCCTTCATCTCAGGGCTGGTGGCGACTTCCTTGGTGGCTTCACCGATCTTGACGGCGGCGGCCTTGGCGTTCTCACCGGCGTCGGACTGTTCGGACTTGGAGCAGGCGGCGACCGACAGGGCGGCGACGGCGAACGAGACGATGAGGGCGTGGCGCATGGGCAGATCTCCGGATGAAGCCTGCGGGTAACGGCCACGCTTGCTTGCGGTTCCCTATTGCGCCCCACGCCGCTAAACCGACCGCCATGCGCCTGGCCTTCCTTGGAACTCCCGACTTCGCCGTCGCCTGCCTCTCCGCCCTGGCGGCGGCGGGTCACGAGATCGCGGTGGTCTATTCCCAGCCTCCCGCGCCGCGCGGCCGCGGCCAGGAGCTGAAGCCCTCGCCCAGCCATGCCTTCGCGATCACGCACGGAATTCCCGTGCGGACACCGGTTTCCATGCGCGACCCGGCCGAGATCGAGGCCTTCGCCGCCCTCAACCTCGACGCCGCCGTGGTAGTGGCCTTCGGCCAGATCCTGCCGGGTGATGTGCTCGATGCGCCGCGGCTCGGGTCCTTCAACCTGCACGCCTCGCTGCTGCCCCGCTGGCGCGGGGCGGCGCCGATCCAGCGGGCGATCATGGCCGGTGACACGGTGACCGGGGTCGAGGTCATGCGGATGACCGAGGGCCTCGACGAGGGACCGGTCCTGGCCTCGGAGACCCTGCGCATCGACGCCCTGGAAACCGCCGGGACCCTGCATGACCGCTTGGCCCGCGTGGGCGCCGACCTGCTGGTGCGCACCATGGCGGCGGTGGAGACCGGCGAAGCGGTGGCCAAGGCCCAGGCCGAGGACGGCCTAACCTACGCCAAGAAGATCCGGCCCAAGGAAGCCCGTCTGCGCTGGACCAAGCCCGCCGCCGAATTGGACCGCAAGATCCGTGGCCTGTCACCCTTCCCGGGCGCCTGGTTCGAGCTGCCCACCGAAAAGGGAACCGTGCGGGTCAAGGCGCTGCTGTCGCGGGTGGAGGACGGTTTCGGCGCCCCAGGCCAGGTTCTCGATGACCGCCTGCTGATCGCCTGCGGCGACGGGGCCGTGCGCCTGCTGCGGGTTCAGCGGGAGGGCAGGGGACCGCAGGAGGCCGAGGTCTTCCTGCGCGGCTTGCCCATCGCGGCGGGAACGGTCGTGCTCTGATGCCCCGCTACCGCATGACCATCGAGTATGATGGCCGGCCCTATAAAGGCTTCCAGGCCCAGGCCGACCTGCCCACGGTGCAGGGCTCGCTGGAGCGGGCGGCGCGCGCCTTCTGTGGCGAGGACGTGCGGGTGAATGCGGCGGGGCGCACCGACACCGGTGTCCATGCCCTTGGCCAGGTGATCCACATCGACCTCGAAAAAGACTGGCGGCCGGAGGTGGTGCGCAACGCCATCAACGCCCACCTGGTCCCCGAGCCCATCGCAATCCTGGACTGCGAGATCGCTGTCGGCGACTGGCACGCCCGGTTCTCGGCCACCGAGCGCCGCTATCTCTACCGCATCCTCAACCGCGAGAGCCCGCCCGCCCTGGACCGGGGGCGGGTCTGGCATGTGAGGAAGCCGCTGGACGCGCAGGCCATGCACGCCGCGGCCCAAACCCTGATCGGCCACCACGACTTCACGACGTTCCGCGACCTCGCCTGCCAGGCCAAGTCGCCGATGAAGACCATGGATGTCGCCCGGGTCCGTCGCGAGGGCGATGAGGTGGTGCTGGAGTTCGCGTCGCGCTCCTTCCTGCACCGCCAGGTCCGCTCCATGGCCGGCACCCTGGCCGAGGTGGGCGTCGGCCGCTGGGAGGTCGAGGATGTCCGGGCCGCCCTGGAGGCCCGCGACCGCACGGCCTGCGGGCCGGTGGCGCCGTCCGATGGGCTCTATCTGACGGGCGTGAGCTACTAGGCTTTGAAGGCCTCGAAGTACCTGTTGATCAGCCGCTCATAGACCGCCTGCAGCTGATGGATCTCGGAGACCGGCGCGCGTTCATCGACGGCGTGCATGGTCTTGCCCACCAGGCCCAGCTCCACGACCGGGCAGAGCGCCCGAATGAAGCGGGCGTCCGAGGTGCCCCCGGTGGTGGAAAGCTCGGGGCCCTTGCCGGTGACGTCGGCCACCGCGGCGGCCACCACGTCGGTGAAGGGGCCGGGCTCGGTGAGGAAGGCCTCGCCGCTGATGGAGGGCGTCACGACGATATTGCCCTGGAAGCCGGCCAGGGCCTCACGGGCCTCATCTTGGATCCAGTCGGCCAGGGCCTGGCCCGTGTGATTGGGGTTGAAGCGGATGTTGAGGCGGCCCCGCGCCGAGGCCGGGATGAGGTTGGTGGTCTGGTTGCCCACGTCGACCGTGGTGACCTCCAGGTTCGAGGGCTGGAAGCCGAGGAAACCGGTGTCCAGCTCATGCTCGCTCAGGCGGTGCAGCAGGGCGACCAGCATCGGGACGGGATTGGCGGCGCGGTGCGGATAGGCCACGTGGCCCTGGACGCCCTCCACCACGATCTCGACATTGATCGAGCCGCGGCGGCCGATCTTGATCATGTCCCCGAAGGTCTCGGCGCTGGAGGGCTCGCCCACCACGCAGTGGTCGATGATCTCGCCTTCGGCCTGGAGCGCCTGGACCACCATCTTGGTGCCGTGGGTGGCGATCCCCTCCTCGTCCCCGGTGATCAGGAAGGACAGGGAGCCCGCGACCTGGCCCGCCGCGATAGCCTTGGCGGAGGCTGCGGCGAAGGCGGCCACGCCGCTCTTCATGTCCACCGAGCCCCGGCCGATCAGCACCCCGTCGATGATCTCTGCGGCGAAGGCCTCGGAACTCCAGGCGCCCGCGTCCCCCACCGGCACCACGTCGGTATGGCCGGCGAAGCAGAGGTTGGGGCTGGCGGTCCCGTAGCGGGCGTAGAGATTCTCGATCTCCCCGAACTTCATGCGTCGGCAGGAAAAGCCGAGGCCTTCCAGGGTCTGCTGGACAATGTCCATGGCGCCGGCGTCAACCGGGGTCACCGACGGGCGGCGGATCAGGTCCTGGGTCAGGGCGACGGCGTCGAGCATGGGTCTAGTCGCGCAGCAGTTCGTTGATCGAGGTCTTGGAGCGCGTGCGTTCGTCCACGGTCTTGACGATGACCGCGCAGTTGATGGACGGCAGGGCCGGGTCCACAGGATTGGGCATGGAGCCGGGCATGATCACCGAATAGGCCGGCACTTCGCCCATGAACACTTCGCCGGTCTTGCGGTCGACGATGCGGGTGGTGGAGGTGATGAAGGTGCCCATGGACAGCACGCTGCCCTTGCGCACGATGACCCCCTCGGCGACCTCCGAGCGCGCGCCGATGAAGCAGTCGTCCTCGATGATGGTGGGGTTGGCCTGCAGGGGCTCCAGCACGCCCCCGATGCCCGCGCCGCCCGACAGGTGGACGTTCTTGCCGATCTGGGCGCAGGAGCCGACCGTGGCCCAGGTGTCCACCATGGTCCCCTCGTCCACATAGGCGCCGATGTTCACGAAGGACGGGGTCATGATGACGTTGCGGGCGATATAGGCGCCGCGCCGCACGATGCAGCCGGGGACCGCGCGGAAGCCGGCGGCCTCGAAGCGGGCGGCGTCCCAGCCGGTGAACTTCAGGGGAATCTTGTCCCAGTAGGGGTGCGGCGCGCCGGCGTCGATCAGCTGGTTGGCGCTGAGCCGGAAGGACAGCAGGATCGCCTGCTTGGCCCACTGGTGGGTGGTCCACGAGCCGTCATCGCCGCGGCTGGCGACCCGCAGGGTCCCGGCGTCGAGCTGGTTCAGGGTTTCCTCGACGGCCTCGCGGACCTCGCCGGTGGTGCCGGTGTTGACGCCGTCGCGGGCTTCCCAGGCGGCTTCGATCACGGACTTCAGGTCTTGGGACATCAGGCGGCTTCCTTCAGACGCGCGCCCGTGAGGAACGGCGTGAGCTTGGTGGTGCGGTGGTTCACGAAAGGTGCGGTGGAGTGCTGCGCCTGGGGTCCCACGAGCACCGTGGTCATGCCCAGGTCGAAGGCGGGCTTCAGGTTGCGCTCGGAATCCTCGAAGAAGGTCGTCGCGCGGGGATCCAGGCCGTGGGCGTCGAGCATCCGCTGGAAGCCCAGGGGATCGGGCTTGGGGGTGAAGCCGAAGGAATGGATGTGGAAGACGTCGTCAAACAGGTCGGCGAGCCCCAGGTGCGCCAGGACCCGCTCGGCGTGCCTGTCGTCGGCGTTGGTGAAGATGAAGCGGCGGCCGGGCAGTTGGGCCAGCGCGCTCACCAGGTCCGGATCCTGGGCCAGCAGCTCCAGGGATAGGTCGTGGAAAAGGGCGTGGAAGTCGGCGGGGTCGACGCCGTGGTTCAGCATCAGGCCGCGCAGGGTCAGGCCGTGCTCGGCGAGGTACTTCTTCTGAAGGACATAGGCTTGGTCGCGCGGCAGGTCGGTGACCTTGGCCACGAAGTCGGTCATCCGACCCTCCACCTGGCGCATGAAGCCCGACTCCTCCGGATAGAGGGTGTTGTCGAGATCAAACAGCCAGGTGTCGATGTGGGTCAGGTCAGCGGTCATCGGGTGATGAGGGTGCCCGCGCCGTGCTCGGTGAACAGCTCCACCAGCATGGCGTGGGGACGGCGGCCATCCAGGATGACCACGGCCTCCACGCCGGACTCCACCGCGGCGATAGCGGTCTCCAGCTTGGGGATCATGCCCCCCGAGGCGACGCCAGTGGCGATGGCGTCGCGGGCCTGGGTGACGCTCATCTCACGGATCAGCTCGCCGTCGGCGCCCAGCACGCCGGTGACGTCGGTGAGCAGCAGCATGCGCTTGGCCTTCAGCGCGCCGGCCAGGGCGCCGGCCACCGTGTCGGCGTTGATGTTGTAGGTCTGGCCTTCCTCGGAGACGCCGATGGGGGCGATCACCGGGATGTAGTCATGGTCGGCCGAGATCAGCCCCTGGATCAGCTGCGGATCGATGCGGGTGGGTTCCCCCACAAAGCCCAGGTCGACGGCCTTCTCGATATTGCTGTCAGGGTCGATCTTGGTGCGCTCGACCTTTCGGACGGTGATCAGACGGGCGTCCTTGCCCGACAGGCCCACGCCACGCACGTCGGCCTCGGCGCCGGCCAGGGTGATCCAGTTGGCGATCTCCTTGTTGATGGCGCCCGACAGCACCATCTCGGCGACCTCCATGGTGGCCTCGTCGGTCACCCGCAGGCCGTCGATGAAGGTCGACTTCACCCCGGCCTTGTTCAGCATGCGGGAGATCTGCGGGCCGCCGCCGTGCACCACGACCGGGTGCAGGCCCAGCAACTTCAGCAGCACGGCGTCGGCGGCGAACAGGCGGGCCACCGACTCCTCGCCCATGGCGTGTCCGCCGTACTTGATCACCACCGTCTCGCGGTCGTAGCGCTGGATGTAGGGCAGGGCCTCGGCCAGGGTCTTCGCGGTGGCCCAGCCTTGCTCTTCGGGGGTCTCGGTCACGGCGCGCGGCGCTCCATCAACTTGGAGGGGTCCTATAGCCGAGGGGGGCTAGATGTCCACCTCGGGCAGCAACCGGGCGAAGTGGTCCTCGACGGCCTCATAGCATTCGCAGGCGACCCGCTCGAGGCCCTTGCGGTCGAGGATTTCGACCCGGCCGCGCAGGGTCTTTATCAGGCCCCGCGCGGCCAGGGCCGAGGTGACGGCCGAGACGGTGGTGCGCTGGACCCCCAACATCTCGGCGAGCGACTCCTGGGTGAGCTGGATGAGGTGGTCGCCGGCCCGGTCGTGGGTGGCCAACAGCCAGCGGGCGCAGCGTTCCTCCACCGAATGCAGGGCGTTGCAGGCCACCCCCTGCATCATCTGGGCGAGCAGGGCGTCGGCGTATCGCGAGAACAGATCGCCGAACCGCGTGGAGCCGAGCTTGGCGGCCTCCAGGTGGCTGGTGGCGATGACGAAGGCTGAACCCGGGACCTGGACGACGGCGCGGCCGAAGGCGGGCTTGTGGCCCTCGCTGACGATCCCGCCAACCGCGCTCTCGCGGCCGATGGTGGCGGCCTCCACCTCGCGGCCGTCGCGGGTGACGATCAGCAGCGAGACCATGGTGCGCTGGCAGGGGAAATAGGTGGTGTGAACATCGTCGCCGGGCTCGAACAGCACCTTGCCGCGCGCCAGGGCGACCGGTTCAAGGTGAGGCTCCAGCACCGCGAAGTCGCGGGCGCCAAGCGCACCCAACAGGCGGTTGGCCCGCCTGGGATGCGGTTCGCTGGCTTGCGGCTCTTGAGCCGGCGCGCTGATGATCCTGTTCATCTGACAACTCCCCAAGGTCCGACCCGGGAAGAACGCGCATTTTCCCAGATGGCTCCGCTTGTTCGATAGCCGACACGGTGAGTTCGGCGGACCGGGGAGGCCGGGTCAGCCGGCGTCCGGCTCTGGCGTGCGCGGCAGAATCTCGCAGGTGGCGGCGATCTCCGCGCGCAGCTCGGGGATGCCGGTCCCCTTCTCAGAAGAGGTGGCCAGCACGCGGGGGAAGGCGGCGGGGCGCTTGATGATGGCGGCCTGGGTCTTGGCCACCAGGGCCTCGACCTCGGCGGGCTTCATCTTGTCGGCCTTGGTGAGGATGATCTGATAGGAGACGGCGGCCTTGTCGAAGGCGTCCATCGGCTCCTTGTCCACGTCCTTCAGCCCGTGGCGGGCGTCGATCAGCAGATAGGCGCGCTTCAGGTTCACCCGGCCGCGCAGGTAGTCGCGGCCGAGGTTCTGGAACTTCTTGGTGGTGACCTTCGACGCCCGGGCCCAGCCGTAGCCGGGCAGGTCGACAAGCCGGATGGCCTCGTCGAGGACGAAGAAGTTCACCTCGCGGGTGCGGCCGGGCTCATTGGAGGCCCGCGCCAGCTTCTTGTGACCCACCAGGGCGTTGATCAGCGAGGACTTGCCGACGTTGGAGCGGCCGGCGAAGGCCACCTCGGGCAGGTCGGCCGGCGGCAGGCCGTCCACCGACACCGCGCCCATCAGGAAGGTCGCCTGGCGCGCGAAGAGGATGCGGGCGGCCTCGATCTCCGCTTCGTCGTAGGTCCCCTCGATCTTCACTCTTGCGCCTTGGGCTTGCCGGAGAACCGGGCGATCAGGTCGTCGATGGGGTTATCGACCTTGAACCGGCGCATGATGATGTACTGCTGGCCGATCGTCAGCACGTTGGACCAGGTCCAGTAGATCAGCAGGCCCACGGCGAAGGGGGCCATGATGAAGGTGAAGATGATCGGCATGAACTGGAAGATCTTCTGCTGGATGGGGTCCCCGGCCGGCGGGTTCATCGCCGTGGTCAGCCACATGGTCACGCCATAGGCGAGCGCCAGGGCGCCGATGTGCAGGGAGCCGTCCAACAGGCCGCCGATCAGCGGCGTCGTGGCCGGGTGCCAGGGGATCAGGCCAAACAGGTTCCAGACAGTCGACGGATCGCGGGCCGAGAGGTCCTGGATCCAGCCGAAGAAGGGTGCGTGCCGCATCTCGATAGTGACGGTCAGCACCTTGTACAGGGCGTAGAACACGGGGATCTGCAGCAGCATGGGAAGACAGCCGGTGATCGGGTTGATCTTCTCTTTCTGATAGAGCGCCATCAGCTCGGTCTGCTGCTTGGTGGCGTCGTCCTTGTATTTGGCTCGCAGCGCCTCGATCTGGGGCTGCACCTTCTTCATCTTGGTGATCGACTCGTAGCTCTTGTTGGCCAGCGGGAAGAACACGACCTTCACCGCCACGGTGAGCAGCAGGATGGCGATGCCGAAATTGCCGACGTGTCCGTGGATGAACTCCAGGAACTGGAACAGCGGCCGGGTGAAGAACCAGAACATGCCCCAGTCGACGGCCTGGTCGAAGCGGGGTACGCCGAGCGCGGTCTCATAGGCCTTCAGGACCGGCACGGTCTTGGCGCCGCCGAAGAAGCGCTGGGTTTCGGTGATCTGGCGGCCTGGATTGATCGTGCGGGCCGCGCCCACATAGTTGGCCTCGAAGATGTCGAAGCCGCCCGCCTGGGTGACGCGGAACTGGCTCTGGACAGTCTCGTTCTGCGCCGGGATCAGGGCGGCCAGCCAATATTTGTCGGTGATGCCGGCCCAGCCGCCGGTGGTGGCGATGGTGGAGCCGCCATCCTTCGCCCACTTCTTGAACTTGATCAGCCGGAGCTCTTCGCCCAGCCAGCCGACCGCGCCCTCGTGGACGATGGAGTTCTTGCCGATGTCGGTCGGCAAGCCCTGGCGTTGCACGGAGCCATATGGCGCCAGCGTCACCTGCGTGGCGCCGGTATTGGCCACCGTGTCGGCCACCGTGAACATGAACTTGTCGTCCACCGCGATCGCGCGCGTGAAGGTCAGGCCGGCGCCATTGGTGGTCCGCAGGGTGATCGGCGCGCCGGGAGCCAGGGTTGAGCCGGCGGTTTGGGTCCAGACAGTGTCGGCGGTGGGCAGGCCCGGGACATTGGCTCCAGCCCAACCGAACTCCGCGAACTGGGCATGCTGTGCGCCTTCAGGGCGCAGCAGCTCGACCGGCGGGGAGTCCTTGGCCACGGTCTCGCGGTACTGCTTCAGATACAGATCGTCGAGGCGAGCGCCCCGCAGGGAAACCGAACCCGACAGGGCGGGCGTCTCGATTCGCACTCGGGGGCTGGCGGCGGCGGCGGTCTGGCGGGAAACCAGGGCCTCAGCAGCGGTGGGCGGCGCCTTGGTGAGATTTTGGGCCTGGACCTGAGCGCTTGCAGCCGGCGGGTTGCGGGCGAGTTCCGCCTCGCGGGCCTTGGTGCGAGGGCCCATGACCAGGAACTGATAGGCCAGCAGCAGCGCCATCGCCGAGACCACGAAGATGATCGTGTTGCGGTTCGAGTTGTCTTGCATGGGGGCGCGCGCTCAGACGGAAGGGGGAGAAGCGCGATCGGGCGCGCGGGTGTCGCTATCGGCGCCGAGGCTTATCAGCGCGCTTTTCACATCGTCAAGCAAACGCGCCCAGGGGCGCGTCGGCGCGCCGCCCCGGGCGATGAACACATAGTCGAAACCGGGCTTGCCGAGAACAGGAACCAAGGTCCGTGCGGCCTCGCGCAGACGCCGCTTGGCGCGGTTGCGCACGACGGCGCCACCGACCTTCCGCGTGGCGGTGAAGCCGACGCGGACAAGGGGACGGTCATCGGCGCGATGGCGGGCCTGGAGCACCACGGCGCCACGGGCGCACGAAGGCGCCTTGGCCGCGGCCAGGAAATCGGGCCGGATCTTAAGATGTTCGATGGGAAAGACGGGGTCCGTCATGCGGACACCCCAAGACCCTGGTATTAGGCGGTCAGGCGCTTACGGCCCTTGGCGCGCCGACGGGCGATCACCTTCTGGCCGTTCTTGGTGGCCATACGCGAACGCCAGCCGTGCCGGCGTGCGCGCACGAGACGGGAGGGCTGAAAAGTGCGCTTCACGGGACTGGCTCCGGGTCGAAATCGAGCGGCGGGGAATAAGGGGTAGGGCTAGGGATGTCAACCGTTACCGGTCAAAGGTTTAGAGTCGATCACGTGGTGATCCGCACACCGGGGCGCGACGCCCTGTTGGAGAAGGTCGCCAGCCTATCGGCGCGGCCGGTGCTGGACGGCTATCGACCGGGCGGCGAGGTGGTGTCCAGGGGGGTGCGGTTCGCCAACGGCCCCTTCCTGGATGTGTTCGCGCAGGAGGCCGTCGCCCCCGCCCTGATCCTGCAGGGGCCGATCGCGGCCCTGGAAGCCGTGGCCACGGCGCGCGACTGGGCGTTCCGCAGCTACCGACGTGAGACGATCACCGATCCCGCGCAGGACCAGCCCTGGTCGATGCTGATGTTCCGGCGAGGGCAGGGCCTGCTGACCAGGATCTCGGCGATCGAATATGCCACCGATCCCGCGCCCTGGGCCCTGCCGGCCTTTTCGGGTGCGCTCTATCGGCCTGACAGCCCGCCCGATCAGGGGGTGCGCCTGCGCCGGGTCTGGGTGGGCGCGCAGGACATCAAGCGCGCGGCGGCCGAGCTGATGGCGATGGGCTTTGTCGCGGCTGGACCCGCCTCGTCGGACTTCGCGCCCCACGCCGGCACCCTGTTCCGAGGGCCCCGCGCTGACCTGGTGCTGTTCGCGGGCCCCGACGGGGTGGCGCGGCTGGACATCGACGGGAGGGCGCCTCAGCGGGTGGAGCTGACGCCCGAGCTTGCCCTGGTCTGCGGCGAAGCCTGAGGCTCAGGCGAGCGTCAGGATCACGGGCCCGCGCGAGGTGGCCACCAGGGTGTGCTCGTACTGCACGGTGGGCTGGCGGCCCGGCGGGCGCAGGGTCCAGCCGTCGTCCAGCTCCTCGACCCAGTCGGCCCCGAGGGAGAGGAAGGGCTCGATGGTGAAGACCAGGCCCTCGGTGATCCGGCGCTGGTCGCCCGGCTCGTACCAGGTGGGGATGTCGCCCGGTTCGTCGTGCAGCGAGCGGCCGACGCCGTGGGAGGCCAGGTTGCGCACTAGGCTGTAGCCGTTCTTCCTGGCGAAGCCCTCGATCGAGCGGCCGATCTCGTTGAGCTTGCCGCCGGGTTTCACCGAGCGGATACCGGTCCACATGGCGCGGCGGCCGTCGCGGCACAGGCGCTCGATCCTGGGGGCGGTGGGGGGCACGGCGAAGCTGGCGCCGGTGTCGCCAAAGAAGCCGTCGATTTCGGCCGAGACATCGATATTCACCAGGTCGCCAGCCTTGATCACCGTGTCGCCGGGAATGCCGTGGGCGCAGTCGGGCCCCACCGAGATGCAGGTGGCGCCGGGGAAGTCGTAGGTGACCTCCGGGGCCGAGCGGGCGCCCTCGCGCTCCAGCATGGCCCGGCCGAGCTGGTCCAGCTCGCGGGTGGTGATGCCGGGCTCCAGGGCCGCGCCCATGGCGGTGAGCGTACGGGCCACCAGGGCGCCCGCGGCGCGGAGTTTCTCGAGTTCGTCTTCGCTGCCGATGGTCATGGAGCCAAGATGGCGCCGAAAGCGCGTCGCCCCAAGGGGGCGTGACATTGCGGCGTTTTAAGTTGTGACGCCTGTGACCGCGCCCCTAGGTTCGTGGCGTCCTGAGGGGGAAATGCGATGCGAACTCTGCTCCTGGCCCTGGCGGCCCTGACCCTGGCTACGAGCGCTGTGGCCCAGACGCCGACGCAGGTGGACACCGGGGCCCTGCTGGCGGCTAACACCCGGCCCTTCAGCTATGCCGACGGCAAGCTTGCGGGTCCGGGGGCGGACTTCATGTTCGGCCAACTGCCCACCGCCCAGTTCGTGTTCCTCGGCGAAAGCCACCACGACCGCCAGACCCCGATCTTCGCGGGCGCCCTCTATGGGCGGCTGAAGCAGGAGCTCGGCTATCGCTACCTGGCCGTCGAGCAGGACCCCTTGGCGATCGACGCCATCAATACCTACCGCGGCGATCTGAGCCGGATCGTGGCGCTGTCGAAGACCTACCCGACCCACATCGGCTTCTCCTCGGACCAGGACCTCGCCTTGCTGGCCCTGGTCAGCAAGGACGCGCGTTCCGGCGATCCCTCCATCTGGGGGCTTGAGCAGGCGCAGGGCGTGGCGCCCTATCTGGAGGAGCTCGTAACCCTGGCGTCCAACGCCGCCACCAGGGCGACCACGCAAGGGCTGCTGGACGAGGCGCGCCTGAAGGAAACCCGCGCCAATCAGGGCGCCTTCATTCATGACGACCCCACCACCCTGTCGCGCCTCACCGCCCTGAAGACCGCCTTCGCGGCCAAGCCTGGATCGCGGGCCGATGTGTTGCTGACTGGCCTGGTCACCTCGGCGCGGATCTATTCCTACAACCGCCGCGCCAACGCCGGAGAGCGGGTCGGGCTCTACAACAACACCGAGCGCGAGGCGCTCTTCAAGCGGAGCTTCATGACCCACTACCGGCAGGTGGCCACGGCCAAGACCCTGCCCAGGGTGATGTTCAAGTTCGGCTCCTGGCACGGCTATCGCGGCCGGAGCCCGGGCGGCGCCTTCACCATCGCCAACTTCGCCCACGAGTTCGCCATCGCCAACGGCCGCGAGGCCTACGGGATCGTGGTGGTCCCCACCGGCGGCTACGAGGCCGACGTCACCGAGGAAGGGCCGTGGATGAAGGCTCTGTTCCCCGACGGCCCGCCTAAGCAACCGGTCATCCTGGACCTGCGGGCGATCCAGCCCTGGTCGCGGGTGTTCGTCAACCAGGTCCCCGTGGAACAGCAGGGGGCGCTGCGGGACTACATCTTCGCCCACGACGCCGTGGTGGTGCTGCCCAACAGCGCCAAGGCCAGCTGGGACCTGACGGGCTTCCCGGTTCCCTAGAGGTCCGGCCGCACGATGGTCTTGCCCACCACCTTGCGGTTGGCGAGGCTTTCGAAGGCGGCGCGCCATTCCGAGAGCGGATATTCGTGGTCGACGCGGGGGTGGACCTTGCCCTCGTTGGCCAGGGCCCAGATGGCGGCGGCGTTCTCGCGGCCCTTCTCGGGGAACTGCCGGCCGTATTCGCCGGCCCGGACCCCCATCACCGAGAAGCCCTTGATCAGCGCCATATTGACCGGCAGCACCGGCAGGCGGCCCGAGGTAAAGCCGATGGAGAGGATGCGGCCGTTGAAGGCGATGCAGCGCACGCTCTCGTCGAAGACGTCGCCGCCGACAGGATCGTAGATCACGTCGGCCCCGCGGCCGCCGGTGATCTCCTTGACGCGCTCGCGGAAGCCGCCCGTGACATTCACCGTGGCGTCGGGCGCGTATTCCTTCTCGATCACGTTCAGCTTCTCGTCGGAGGCGGAGGCGGCGATGACCTTGCAGCCGAGGTGTTTGGCGAGGTCCACGGCGGCCAGGCCCACGCCACCGGCGGCGCCATGCACCAGCACCCATTCGCCGGGCTCCACCTGGGCGCGGCGCACCAGGGAGACGTAGGCGGTGAGATAGGCCGTGGCGTAGCCGGCGGCCTGGCTGAAGGAGAGGTTGGCGGGCTTGGGCCGCAGGATCGCGGCGGGCGTCACGGCATATTCGGAAAAGCCGCCGATGCGGGCGCCGCCCACCACGGCGTCGCCGATCTGGAACTGGGTGACGCCCTCGCCCAGGGCCTCGACCTCGCCGGCGATCTCCATGCCCGGAATGAAGGGTAGGGCGGGCTTGTGCTGATATTCGCCCCGGGTCTGCAGCAGGTCAGGGAAGTTGACGGCGGCGGCGCGCACCTTGATCCGCACCTCGCCGGCACGGGGCTCAGGGGTCTCGATCTCCTTGAGCACGCAGCCGCCGTAGTCGGCGGCCAGTTCCTCGACCACGAGGGCTTTCATCAGTGGATTCGTCCTTCCAGGCCTTCACGCACCAGGCCCGCGATCTCGCGGCAGGCCACGTCGGCGCAGGGGACGGCGCCCGTGAAGGCGGTAAAGCCATGGGCCAGGCTGTCATAGCATCGATATACGGTGGGGACCCCGGCGTCCTTGAGGCGCTTGGCGTAGGCCTCGCCCTGGTCCACCAGGGGGTCAAAGCCCGCGGTGATCACCACGGCGGGCGCCAGGCCCGAGAGGTCGGCGTTGCGGATCGGGGATAGGCGCGGGTCGGCGGGGTCGGCCTCGGGGCCCATATAGTGACCCATGAACCAGTCCATCATCGCCCGGCTGAGCGGGAAACTCTCGGCATAGGTGGTCATGGACGCGGTCTCGCTGGCCACGTCGGTGCAGGGATAGATCAGCAGTTGCAGGTCGGGCTGGGCTTCCCCGGCGCGCTTGAGGTCCTGGGCGATGATCGCGGCGAAATTGCCCCCCATGGAGTCGCCGCCGATGGCCGCGCGGCCCGCCGGCGCGCCAAAACGGGCGGCGTTGTCGCGGCCCCAGCGATAGGCGGCCAGCACATCCTCCAGCCCCGCCGGGAAGCGGTGCTCCGGGGCCAGGCGGTACTCCACCGAGAGCACCGGGCAGCGGGCGATCCGGGCCAGGATTCCGCAGAAGGCGTCGCAGGTCTCCAGGTCGCCGATCACGCCGCCGCCGAAGTGGGCGAACACCATCAGGGGGGCGGTCGGGTCCTGTCCCTCCGAGCGATACAGGCGGGCAGGGATGGCGCCGGCCTCGTTCGGGATGCTGAGGGGCTCGGTGCGGACGCCGGGCTCGGGTGAGCCGCTGAGCGCCGCCAGGCCCTGGGCGTTGGCCCGGCGAGCCTCCTCGGGGCTCATGGTGGTCATGGCGGGACCACGAGCCGCGCCGGCGGCGAGAAACTGAAGGCGAGGGTCGAGGGTGCGGCCGCCGCGATAAACCACGCCGCCGCCTGACAGCAGGCGCAGCAGGGACGACGGCAGGGACAGCAGGGCCCGGACGACGAGCCGTTGGGTGGAGAGGCTGGGCACTTCGCCTAGACCCCGGTCTTGGGCAGGCCCTTCACGCCCCCCTGGATCAGGGCGACCACGAATCCGGCGGCCCCCTTGGTGTCGACGGGCCGCCTCTGGAGCATCTTCACACCGACCTCGCGGGCGATGGCGATGCAGGCCGCGGCCAGGTAGTCCGGATCGGCGCCAGGGGCGCCGCCTCGGGCGATCTCCTCGACGATGGCCTCCCGCACTTCGTTGAAGACGGCGGTCATCTCCGGGGTCTCGCCGTGCACATGAGGAAAGGGCTCGTCCGGCGGGCGGCGGTCTAGCCAGCTTGCGTGCTCATCGGCCAGGAAGCTGAAATAGGCCTCGATGGCGGCGCGCACGAAGCTTTCCCAATCGGCCGACTGCGCCCGCTGGGCCTTCAGCAAGGGTGTGAAGCGCCGCGCGCCCTCGTCGGACAGGGCCACATAGACCTCATCCTTAGAGCGGTAATAATTGTAGAACGTGCCCGCCGCGAGGCCGGTGCGGCGGATGATGTCGCGCACGGTGCAGGCCTCGTAGCCCAGCTCTCCGAACACTTCGCGCGCGGCGTCCAGAATGGCCTGGCGGTTCTGGACCTTGGTCTGCTCGCGCTTGCCGACCGGGAGATAAGCGACCTGGGACATCTCTTCCTGATTCAAAACCTGACGGGTGTCATACTAGACACTCGAAAGCCGGATCGCCAACCGCGACGCGTGGCGGGCGATCAGGAGGGCTTGGCGGCGGCCTCCCAAGTGAGGATGGCGGTGGAGCTGCCGCCCGCCTCCGGCAGCACCTGGATGCGAACCACGCGAGGGCCGTCGTCGGCCCGGAAGACAATCGCCACGTCCCCATCGATACCGGACATTCCGCTGGCGGCGGCCTTGGCCCTGTAGAAAGCCAAAATCGCCCCCGGCGCGTCGGGGCTGGTGAAGCCCACGGCGCCGCCGATCTTGCCCGGCGCGGCCTCGCCCTGGGTGCATAGGGTGACCTTGGCCCCCGGATAGACCGGGGCGTACTCGGGCAGGCCTTCGCAAGGGATCGGCGCGGCGGCGGCGGTCTTGGTCTCGGCGGCGGGTTTGGGGCCGCAGGCGGCAAGGGCCAGCAGGGCGGTGGCGGCGATCAGCGGCTTCATGGGGTTCTCCGTAGGCCGACCAGGATGTCAGCCCCCGGCGAGGCTCGCAACGCCAGGCGCGTCACAGGCCGCCCGGCACTGGCCCCAGGTGGCGGGGCAGTCGTCTCCGCCGTCCCCGGACAGGCAGAAATAGTAGGACTGGGCGCAGGAGAGCCGGCATTGCCCAGCCTCTCCGGCCACCGGCGTGTCCGGCGACAAGCGGAGAGGGATGGCGCTCTGCGCGAAGGCCGCCCGGGCCGCGTCCGTCACGCTCGCCGGGCCGGCGCCGCCTTGAGGCTCCGCCGACTGTGAACCGCGCAGGGTTGGCGATGCGGCGATGGCCGGCGGGGCGGGCGCCTGTTGCGCGCCGGCCGGGCCGGCCAAGGCCAAGGTCAGGACGAGGAGGGCGAGGGGGCGCATGAGCCATCCTCGCCCCGCCGCCTTAAGACGGCGTTAACCATGAATTTGAGCTAGACCGTCCGCGCGGCCCGGTCCCTGGCGTTGGTCGCCTGGATGGCCTCCTTGGCCTGGGTCCACTGGTCGTCGCTCCAGGCGCGCAGGGCGGAGAAGTTGCCGCCGGACGCCTGCCAGGCGGCGCCGTCGATGGCGATGGTCTGGCCGTTCACATAGGCCGACAGAGGATGCAGCAGGTAGACGGCCAGGTTGGCCAGTTCCCGCATCTCGCCGACCCGGCCCATGGGGTTGCCGATGCGGCTGGCCTCGCCATCGTTGCGCTGCTCGCCGGGATTCAGCCGGGCGCTCATGCCCTCGGTGGGGAAGGGGCCGGGCGCGATGTTGTTGAAGCGGATGCCGTAGGGGCCCCACTCGACGGCCAGCGACTGGCTCATGGTGGCCAGGCCGGCCTTGGACATGGCCGAGGGCACGGTGAACGGACCGCCGTTCCAGATCCAGGTGGTGAGGATGGAGACCACGGACGCCTTCTTGCCCTCCTCGATCCAGCGCTTGCCGGCGTCGAGAGTGACGAAGAACGATCCACGGAAGACGATGTTGGCGATGGCGTCGAAGCCGCGCGGCGAGAGGTCCTGGGTGCGGCTGATGAAGTTGCCTGCCGCATTGTTGATCAGGCCCGTCAGCGCGCCGCCATCAGACCAGATCCTGTCCATCATCTCGGCGATCGCCTCGGGCACGCGGATGTCGCAGGCGATGCCCACGACCTTGCCGCCGTGGGCGTCCATCAGGTCCTTGGCCGCGGCCTCGACCACTCCGCCCCGGCGGCCGCAGATATAGACCTCGGCGCCCAGGATCAGGCAGGCCTCGGCCATCACCTTGCCGAGCCCGGTGCCGCCGCCGGTGATCAAGATGCGCTCGCCCCTCATCAGGCCGGGACGGAACATCAGGTCGTCTTGGGTCAGTTCAGCCATCGCGGCGCTCCTCCTTGTCGTTGGGAGAAGTGCGCGCCGCTGACGCCGGGGCGGTCAAATGAAAAGGGGGACCGCCTTGCAGCGGTCCCCCTTTGGACGTCCCCGTGGAATCTTAGAGGCTAGAACTCTTCCCAGGTGTCGTCGTCGGCCTGGGGCTGGTGGGCGAGCGCGGTGTTTCCGCGGCTCACCGGGGCGTGGTGTTGCGTGACCTGCGGCCGGTGGGCCGGGGCGTGGCGCGCGGGAGCGGCCTGGGCGCGGGCGGCCTGAGGCGCGCCGCTCACCCGGAAGCGACCCACCAGGCGGGCCAGTTCCTCGGCCTCGTCGGCGAGGACGCGGCTGGCGGCGGTGGATTCCTCCACCATGGCCGCGTTCTGCTGGGTCACCTGGTCCATCTGGTTGACGGCGGTGTTCACCTGGCCGAGGCCGAGCGCCTCTTCCTTGGCCGAGGCGGCGATTTCGCCCACCACATTGGAGATTTCGCCGACCTGGCGAACGATGCGCTCCAGGGCCTTGCCCGTCTCGTCCACCAGGCCCACGCCCTCGGCGACCTGTTGGGTCGAGGCCGAGATGAGCGCCTTGATCTCCTTGGCGGCTTCCGCGGAACGCTGGGCCAGGGCCCGGACCTCGGAGGCGACGACGGCGAAGCCCTTGCCGGACTCCCCGGCGCGGGCGGCTTCGACGCCGGCGTTCAGGGCGAGCAGGTTGGTCTGGAAGGCGATTTCATCGACCACGCCGATGATCTGGCTGATCTTGTTGGAGCCTTCCTGGATGCTGTTCATCGCCAGGACGGCTTTGCGGACGATCTCGCCCGATTGTTCAGCATCGGTCTTGGCCGAGGCGGTGGCCTCGCGACCGTGGGTGGCGCCTTCGGAGGTCTTGTTGACGGTGGCGGTGATCTCATCGAGAGCCGCGGCGGTCTCTTCCAGGGTAGCGGCCTGGTGCTCGGTGCGGCGCGACAGGTCGTCGGCCGAGTGGCTGATCTCTCCGGCGCCCGACTGAATGGAGGCCGTCGCGCCAGCGATGGCCGTCATCGCCTCTTCCAGCTTGGCCACGGCGGCGTTGAAGTCGTCGCGGAGCTTGCGGTAGTCGCCCGGGAACTCGGTATCGACGCGGTAGGTCAGGTCGCCGGAGGCCAGGGCGTCCAGGGCGCGGGCCAGGTTGGTGACGACATTGGCCTGTTCCTCGGCGATGGCCGCGGCGGCTTCGGCGTTCTGACGGCGAGCCGATTCTGATGAGGCCTCCGCCACCTCGTGCTCCTGGCGCAGCTTTTCGAGGTGGAGCTGATTGTCGCGGAAGACGGTCAGGGAGGAGACGATGGCGCCCAACTCGTCCTTGCGGGCCAGGGCGTCCAGATTGATGGCGTTGTCGCCGCGCGAAAGGGCTTCGGTGGCGCCGGCGATCTTCTTGACGTCGCGGCGCAGGGTCAGGGTCAGGCTCACGGCCAGGGCGCCGGCGATCAGCAGGGTGGCGAGGGCGCCCGCCAGGGTCGCCGTCTGGGCGGTCTTGGCGCGGGCGGCGCTGGCCGCGGCGTTGGTGTCGGTGACCTTCTGACCGGCGTCCACGATCTTGTGGAGGGTGGCGCTCATCTTCGCGTACTCCTCCTCGAAGGGCGCGGCGAAGCCGGCGGCGGTGCCGAAGTCGGCGCCGATCATGGCGCAGATCACATCGAGAGCGCCGCGAGTGTTCTTCAGGGCCTTGATCAGGTCATCATACGACTTCTTCTGATCGGCGGGGGCGGTCTTTCGGGCGGTCTCGACTTCCTTCGTGATGGAATCGACCTCCGCCAGCATCGCCTGGGACTCGCCCTCGATCTTCTCGACCTCGATGGAGGCGGCCTGGTGGGTCAGCAGGAAGTAGAGCTGGCCGTGAATGGCGGTGATCCGTTCCGAAACCTTCTGCATGCGCAGGCTGTTGGGCATGTCCACCTGGACCACCTGCCGCAATTCCGCTGATTGCGTGCGTTGCAGGATGATGGCTCCGGTGGCCAGGCAGGCCAGCATCACCAGTGCGAAGGCGGGCGCGAAACCGATCTTGATGATCAGTGGCGTATCCACGAGCCTGAAGCGCTTCACTGTATATTCCCCCCGTAAAACACGGTTAGCGACTCGGTCACCATGCCGTCAGGTTGCTAACCAAACGTCACCGAAGTGGGGGTAAGACGCGAATTCTGCTCCTCGTGTCTGTATTAGAGGCTCGGAAAACGTCGTTCATTTATTCATGATTTCTTAACCATGATTATGACGCAGCGCATCAGACTCTCTTAACCCGACTGCTTCATCCTCAGATTGTCCAAATCTAGAAAGGAGTGGGGCATGAAAAATATCTTCAAGATCTTGGGCGGTTGCGCCCTGGCTCTCGCGGTCGCAGGTTCGGCGTCTGCCGGGAGCTTCGAGGACAGCATGGGCCGTTGCCTGATGAAGAACGCCAACACGCGGGACGCGGCGATGGTCATGCTGGAATGCACCGCTGACGCCGGCAAGCTCTCGGGCTGCAAGGTGCTCGAGGACAGCAAGCCGAACAAGGGCTTCGACAAGGCCGCGCTCTGCGTCGCCGAGGCGCTGCCGATGGGTTCGAAGACCGGCACCGTCAAGGTTCCGATGCGCTTCCCGGGCGGCGGCTAAACCCGCAGCTCCAAGAATTCTCAACATTCTTGCAAATTCGCGCCTCCGGCCTTCGGGCCGGGGGCGTTTTGTATTTCGGGCTTACCTGTTCACTCGCGAGATCAGTTCCATGGCGGCGGCGGGCGCGCGAACCTTGCCCTCGTGGATGAAGTAGCTGAACACGTCCACCGGCTGCTCGGCAGGCGCCGTGCAGTCTATCGGGGTCAAGTCTTCGGGGCAGCGGCCTAGGGAATATTCGGTGAACCGCCGGGCCCACCTGTCCAGGCCTTCAGGGGCGTAGCCGGTGGGGATGTCATCGGACCCATCGATCAGGCGTGTGTAGACAAAGTCGGCGGTCACATCGGCGATCATCGGATAGCGGTCATTCTCCGAGACGCAGATGGCCACGTTGCGGTCGCGGCACATCTTCACAAACGCCAGGTCGACAAAGCTCGGATTGCGTACCTCCACCGCGTGCCGCAGCTTCAGGCCCTCATGAGTCTTTGGCAGCAGGTCGAGGAAGGCCTCGAAGTCGGCGGGGTCGAACGTCTTGGTGGGCATGAACTGCCAGAGGATCGGCCCCAGCCGATCCCCCAGCTCGACGATCCCCTGGCCCAGGAACTTGCTGATCGACTCTCCCGACTGGGCGAGGATCTTGCGGTTGGTGCAGAACCGCGAGGCCTTCAGGGAAAAGACGAAGCCTTCCGGCGTGGCCGCCTTCCACTTGGCGAACGTCGCGGGCTTCTGGGACGAATAATAGGTGGAATTGATCTCGATGGAGGTGAGGTGGCGGCTGGCATAGGCGAGCTCGTCGGCTTGTTTGAGCCCTTCGGGGTAGAAAACTCCGCGCCAGGGCTCGAAGGTGAAACCCCCGATGCCGGCGCGAATATAGCCCGCCTGCGCCATGCCGCCCGTTCCCCTACTTGCGGGCCGAGGCGGTTTTGTCCCGCTCGGCCTTGAATTCAGACCCGGCCTTCCACTCCGGCCACGTGCGGGAGTTGGCCAACCTGGTCCCCAGCACCAGCAGCATGTCGGCGTTCTGGGCCGCGCCGGAGAGATCCCAGTCAGGGGAGTATTCGTCCGCCGGCTGGTGATACCGCTCGGTGGTGTAGGCCTTCTGCAGGGCCTCCCCGCGCACCTTGCCCCCGTTCACAAGGTCCTGCCCGCCTCCGAAGGAGATGGCCGGCACCCCCCGCTTGGCGAAGGAGAAGTGGTCGGAGCGGAAAAAGCTGCCCGCGCCCGGACGCGGGTCGGGGCTGTAGGTCATGTTGTAGCCCTTGGCGACCTCGATCAGATCGTCCTGCAGGGTAAGCGGTGCGTCGCCGGACGTGCCGAAGTCCCTGGATGGCCCGTTGGTGGCGGCCCCGTCCATATTGATGTTGGCGACGGTCGTGCCCAGGGGATAGAGCGGGTTGGCGGCGTAGTATTCGGACCCCAGCAGCCCCTTTTCCTCGGCGGTGACAGCCAGGAACAGCATCGAGCGCTCGGTGCGGGGCGCGACCGCGGCGGCGCGGCCGATCTCGATCAGCATCGACGTGCCTGAAGCGTTGTCCAAGGCCCCGTTGTAGATTCGGTCGCCCTTGGCGTCGGGCAGGCCGACCCCCAGGTGATCCCAGTGGGCGGTATAGACGACCTTCTCATCGGGATGGGCGGTCCCGGGCAGCAGGCCAACCACGTTCTTCGACACGATCTTCTTGGCGTCCACGGCGATGTCGGTGGAGAAGGTCACGCCGCTCAGGGGCACGGGCTTGAAGTCGCGGGTCTGGGCCAGCTTCTTCAGGGTCTCGAAATCGAGACCCGACGCCTTGAACAGGGCCACGGTCGGGTCGCGTTGGATCCAGGCCTCGATGGGGGCGTGGGCCTTGGTGGGGTTCTCGCGGATGATGTCGAAGACGGTGTTGGTGTTGGAGTTCTTCACCGTGTTCCAGCCGTAGGAAGCCGGGGCGGTTTCATGGATGACGATGAAGCCCACGGCGCCTTGGCGCGCGGCCTCCTCGTATTTGTAGGTCCAGCGGCCATAGTAGGTCATGGCCTTGCCGCCGAAGTCGCCGACGCCGGTCTCGAAGTCGGGATCGTTGACCAGCACGAGCGCGATCTTGCCCTTCAGGTCGTAGCCCTTGAAGTCGTCCCAGTTGCGCTCCGGCGCCTTGACGCCGTAGCCGATGAAGACAACCGGCGCGTCCTTCACCGTCACGCGGTCGGCGCCGGTCTGCGGGGCGCGGATGGCGATCTGGTCGCCCTGGGCCCAAGGCTGGACCTGACCATTCACGGTGACGCTGACCTTGATGGGGTCCTTGTTGTCGAACTGGGCCAGCGGCACGTCCTGGGTCCAGGCGCGCGTGCCATCCTTCTGCAGGTCGCCGCCGGGCTGCAGGCCCACGGCCTGAAACTGCTCGGTCAGGTACTTGACGGTCTTAACCTCGCCGGCGGTGGCGGGTCCCCGGCCCTCAAAGTCATCGGAGGAAAGGATTTGGATGTGGTCGGCCAGTTTCGCGGCGCTGACGCCGGCGCTCGCCGGAAGGCTGAGGGCCAAAACAGCCCACGCAGACGCACCGGCTAGGAGGAATTGTTTCATGAATGCACTCGAGCAAGGACCAATTTGCCCGAGACCCTAGCGAGGCCGATGCGCGGAGGCTAGGGCGTCGCGCCCAAAAGGTGGCGGACGGCAGAATCGTTCAGCATTGAATGATTATCGCGAAAAAGGTGTGGCGGACGCGCCCCAATCGCCATGATGAAGCTTGTTTGTATCGCCACTGCAATTCTGGGGACGAGTCGCTATGGTCAAGGGAGCTTCAGCTAACCGCGTCGCGCCTTCCCAAAGCCGATACACTCGGCGGCGATTCGCGGTCTGACAACGACAGAGATTATGCGCCTCGCCACATTCGTAGCCGGACTGGCCTGTCTGACGCTTGCCGCGTGCGCTTCCGCGCGCAAGCCCGACATCACCGTGCCGACCGCCTTCGAGGCGCCCCAGTCCGCCGCGACGCCGATCGACGCCACGGCGCTCGACCGTTGGTGGACGCAGTTCAACGATCCGGTGCTTACCGCGCTGATCGAGGACGCCCTTGTTCGGGCCCCAGACTCCCGGTCGGCCGCGGCCCGGCTGACCGAGGCGCGCGCCACCTCGTCCAACGCCCTGATCGCCTTCCTGCCGCAGGGCAACGCGGCGGGTTCGACGCGGGAAACGCACACGACCCAGACCTCGGGCACGGTGGTCACGATCCCGGGCTTCTCCACCGCCGGGGAAAGCACGGCCTCCAGCGCCAGCTTGAACGTGAGCTGGGAGGTCGATTTGTTCGGCCGCATCTTCGCGGTCGGCAAGGCCGCCAAGGGCGACACCAACCAGGCGCAGGCGAGCTATGAGGGCGCGCGCGCCAGCCTCGCGGCCAATATCGCCGACACCTATTTCCTCGCCCGGGGCCAGGCCATCCAGCTCGAGGACGCCCGGGAGACCGCCCGCATCCAGCGCGGTCTTCAGCAGATCGCCAATGTCAGGGCCGAGCGCGGCCTGGGTTCATCCGCGGAAGCCGACCGCGTGGCTGGCGATCTGGCCCAGGCCGAGGCCGCCGCCGCCAGCCTGGAGGCCGAGTTGAAGGCCACTCGACGCACTCTGCTGGTGCTGGTGGGCCGGGGCGTCGATCCCCTGGCCAGCATCCCGACCCCTGCCAGCGTCGGAGAGATTCCGCCGGTCCCGGCTGCGGTGCCTGGCGAACTGCTGGCTCGGCGTCCTGATGTCCGCCAGGCTGAAGCCGGTGTGCGGTCCGCGGCCGGCCGGCTGACCTACGCCAAGCTCGCCTTCTTCCCGACCTTCACCCTGACACCGGGCATCGGCCTGTCGCGATCCGAGCAGCCGGGTTACGAGTCCTCGACCCGCAACTGGTCCATCGGCGCCGGCGTCACCCAGCCGATCCTGTCGATCCCCAGGCTGCTGCAGGACCTGAAGGCTCAGAACGCCCGAACCGAACAGGCGGTCATCGCCTATGAGAAGGCGGTGCAGACCGCTTATGGCGAGGCCGACAGCGCGCTCACCCGCCTGGACGCCGACCGCCGCCGCGTTGGGCTGCTGTCCGATGGCGAAGGTCGCGCCGCACGGGCCTTTGGGGCCAGCCGTATACGCTACGCCGCCGGTCTCGACGACCTCACGACCGCGCTCGGGGCTGAACAGTCCTGGCGCGCCACCCGATCGGCCCTGACCAGCGCGCAGGTTCAAGCCCTGCGCCGCGCGGTCCAGACCTACAAGGCGCTCGGAGGTGGCTGGCCCGCCACCCCGGCGCCTGCAAAGCAAGAGGCACGCTAGACGTGACGAGAACCGCCACCGCCCTCACCCTCGCCCTGGTCGCGACCTTCGCCCTTGCCGGTTGCGGCAAGAAGCCCGCGGTCAAGGAGAGCGACTCCCAGCGCGCCCGCGCCGTCCGTGTGGTCAAGGTCGAGCCGCGCCAGATCATCGGCTCTCTCACCGCCTCGGGGGTGCTGACCCCCCGCGAAGAGGCGGCCGTCCTTCCCGAAGTCACCGGTTACCGGGTGGCGCGGGTGCTGGTTGACCCAGGGCAGTATGTCCGCGCGGGCCAGACCCTGGTCCAGCTCGACGGCGCCCTGATCGCCGCCCAGGTTGAACAGCAAGGCGCGCTGGCCGCCCAGAGCGCCATACAGGCCGAACAGGCCGAGGCTCAGGCCGCCCGCGTGAAGGGTCTCGACGGGCAGGGTGTTCTCTCACAGGAGCAACTCGATCAGCGTCGCTTCCAGGCTCGCGCCGCGCGGGCCACAGCCAACGCTCAGGCCGCCGGCTACAAGGACGCCCGCACCCGCGCCGGCAAGCTCGCGGTGAGCGCCCCTGTCTCTGGCCTGGTGCTGGAGCGCAATGTCCGTCCCGGTGAGCTCTCGGCCGGCGGCGCGACGCCATGGTTCCGGATCGCCCAGGGTGGCGAGATCGAGCTGCTGGCGGAACTCTCCGAGGAAGATCTGGCCCGGGTTCGCCCCGGACAGCGGGTCAGCGTGGTGCTCTCCACCGGAACCAGCGCCGACGGCACGGTTCGCCTAGTCTCGCCGCAGGTCAACGCCCAATCGAAGCTCGGCACGGTTCGCATCCGCCTTCCGGTCCGCGCCGACATTCGTTCCGGCGGCTACGGCCGGGCGCTGTTCGCCGATGCCGCTGGCCAGAGCCTGGCTGTGCCGGAAACCGCCGTGCGCTACGACGCCGACGGCGCCAGTGTCATGGTGGTCGGCGCCGATAACCGCGTGAAGCGGGTTACGGTCCAGACGGGTCCGCGAGGTTCCGGCCTGGTCTCGCTGATCAAGGGTCCGCCGGCCGGCTCCCGCGTGGTGCTGAACGCCGCGGCCTTCCTGCTGGACGGTGATATGGTGCGGCCCAGCGAGGGCCCGGTTCCCACGCCGAAGGCCGCGAGCGTCAAGAAATGACCCACGCGCCGCAAGATCACGACGCCGGGGGCAACTTCCAGATCTCCTCCTGGGCGATCCGCAACCCGGTCCCGGTGGTGGTGCTGTTCATCGCCCTCATCCTGGCGGGGTTGATTTCCTACGGCGGGCTGCCGGTGAAGCAGTTCCCCAACGTCCAGTTCCCGATGGTCAATATCACCGTGACCCAGTCGGGCGCGGCGCCCGGTGAAATCGAGACCCAGATCACCCGGCCGGTGGAGGACGCCATCGCCGGCATCTCCAACGTCAAGAATATCTATTCGACCGTGACGCTGGGGGTCTCCACCACCAATGTCGAGTTCGAGCTGGGCGAAGACCTGCAGAAGAAGACCGATGAGGTCCGCTCGCGCATGGACCAGACCCGGGCCATTCTGCCGCGCGAAATCGACGAGCCGACGGTCACCCGTGTGGAGTTGGATAGCCAGCCGATCCTGACCTATGCCGTGGCCGCCCCGGCCATGTCCGACTCCGAGCTTTCCTGGTTCATCGACGACACCATCGCCCGCGAACTCCAGACCGAGAAGGGTGTGTCGCAGATCTCCCGCGTTGGAGGGGTGAACCGCGAAATCAATGTCATCATCGACCCCGACCGCATGGCGGCGCGGGGGCTCACCGCGCCCCAGGTCAATAACGCCCTGCGCGGCTTTAACATCGACGCGCCTGGCGGCCGTGTCGCGGTGGGTGGACGCGAGCAGACCCTGCGCGTGCTTGGGGCGGTCAATACGCTCAACGCCCTGCGTGAACTGACCATTCCCACCGGTGGCGGGCGTTATGTGAAGCTGACCGAGGTCGCCGAGGTCGGCGATGGCGCCAGCGAAGTGCGTGGCTTCGCCCGCCTGAACGGGGCCCCGGTGGTCGGCTTCCAGGTCATGAAGACCCGTGACTCCAGCGACGTCGGCGTCGACGACGCGGTCATCAAGGCGATCGCCAAGCTGGAGAAGGACCACAAGGGGGTGACCTTCACCCGCATCTTCTCCTCGGTCGACGAGACCCGCGCCAGCTTCCGCGCCACCCAACACGTGCTGCTGGAGGGCATGCTGCTGGCGGCCATCGTGGTGTTCGTCTTCCTGCGCGACTGGCGCTCGACGATGATCACCGCCTTCGCCATGCCGGTGTCGCTGATCCCCACCTTCTTCTTCATGAACCTGTTCGGGTTCTCGCTGAACGTCGTGACGCTGCTGGCCCTGACCCTGGTGGTGGGCATCCTCGTCGATGACGCCATCGTCGAGATTGAGAACATCGAGAAGCGGGTGGCCCAGGGCATGCGGCCATTCCAGGCCGCGCTACAGGGCGCCGATGCCATCGGCCTGGCCGTGGTGGCCACGACGATGGCCATCGTCGTGGTGTTCATGCCGGTCAGCTTCATGAAGGGCATGGCCGGACAGTTCTTCCGGGAGTTCGGCCTCACTGTCTGCGTGGCGGTGCTGTTCTCCCTCGTGGTGGCGCGGTTGCTGACCCCGCTCATGGCCGCCTACCTCTTGAAGCCCGCCAGCCACCCGGTGGAGCGCAAGCCCTTCAAGGGCTTCTACCGCAACGCGCTGGAATGGTCGCTCGACCACCGGATCATGGCCTGCATTCTTGGGGGGGTGATGTTCTTCGGCTCCCTGTTCCTCGTGCCGATGCTGCCCCGGGGGTTCCAGCCAGCCGGTGACCCCGACTACATCTATGTGGACCTGCAGGGCCCGCCGGGCGCCACGGCCGAGTCCATGGAGGACGTCGCCCAAAGTGTCAGTCGCATTTTCGAAGGCCGCCCGGGCGTGCGGGCTGTCTTCGCCCAAGTGGGCTCGACCGCCGCGCGCGGTGGCCCCGGCTTCGGCGGCGGCGGCGGCGGCGGCGACCTCCGCAACGGCACGATAACCGTCCTAATGGACGAGCATCGCTCCTTTACCGGCGACGAGCTCAAGGCCCAGACCCGTCAGGCCCTGCGCGAGGTCCCCGACGCCCGCATCACCTTCCTCAATTTCCAGGGCTCGGCGGGGCTGCAGGCGATCCTGGCCAGCAACGATCCAGCCGCCTTGACCGCCGCGTCGCTGGAGTTGGAAAAACAGATGCGGACCATCGACATCATCGCCGACCCGCACGCCTCGGCGCCGCCGGTTGGTCCGGAGCTGATCGTGCGTCCGCGCGGCGCCGAGGCCGCCCGTCTCGGCGTTTCGGTGGACACCATCGCCCAGGTCGCCCGGGTCGCCACGGTGGGTGACATCGACGCCAATGTCGCCAAGCTGACCGTCGGCGAGAGGCGCATCCCCATCCGCATCCGCATGCCCGCCGACGCCCGCGCCGACCTGGAGCGGATAAAGGCCCTGCGCGTGCCCACCGCCACCGGAGCCACCACCACCCTGGACGCCGTGGCCGACGTCAGCTTCCAGGCCGGCCCTGCCAAGATCGAGCGCCTGAATCGCAAGCGACAGCTCACCATCCAGGCCGAACTGAACGGCGCCGAGCTGGGAGACGCCTACAAGCGGGTCCAGGCCCTGCCGATCATGAAGAATCTGCCCGCGGGCGTGACGCCGGCCGAGACCGGCCAACTGGAGGCCCAACAGGAACTGTTTGGCTCCTTCGGTCTGGCGCTCTTCGCCGGTGTGGCGATGATCTACGGTGTTCTGGTCCTGCTGTTCCGCAGCTTCTTCAAGCCTGCGGTCATCCTGACGGCCCTGCCGCTGTCATTCGCCGGCGCCTTCCTGGGGCTGTTGATCTTTAACCTCTCGCTCTCGATCCCCTCCCTGATCGGCTTCCTGATGCTGATGGGCCTGGCGGCGAAGAACTCCATCCTGCTGGTGGAGTACGCCATCGAGCGCGAGCGCGAGGGCATCCCCCAGCGAGACGCCATCCTGGAGGCCTGTCGCGAGCGGGCCCGACCCATCGTCATGACCACCATGGCGATGGCCGCCGGCATGCTGCCCACCGCCTTCGCCCTGGAAAAGGGTGCGGAGTTCCGTCAGCCCATGGCCGTGGCCGTGATCGGCGGTCTGATCACCTCGACCCTGCTTTCGCTGGTCCTGGTCCCGGTGGTCTATGAGTTGGTGGATGACTTCGAGATGTGGCTGCGGCCCCGCCTAGGCAAGCTGATCACCCCGCGCGAGGCGCCTGCTGCTGCGGCGCCCGAGGATCGGCTTTAGGCGGCGAAAACGCCCTGCAGCGCGTTCACCAGGGCGCGGGTATCCACTGGCTTGGGGACGCAGCCGTCCATCCCCGCTGAGAGGTACCCGCGGGTCTCCTCTGGCTGCACGCTGGCGGTGACCGCGATGATCGGGGTCTTGTCGCGACCGAGCTCCACTTCGCGCAGGCGGATGCTGGAGGTGGCGGTCACCCCGTCCATCTCGGGCATGTGGATATCCATCAGGATGGCGTCCCAGGCCCTGGACTCCCAGGCGGCCACCGCCTCCACGCCGTTGACCACGCACTCCGCAGCCAGGCCCAACTGCTCCAGCAGGGCGCAGAGCACCAGCCGATTGGTGGCGTTGTCGTCCACCACCAGGATACACAGCTTGTCGTCCATAGGCGCCGCGACCTCCGGCTCGGTCGGCGCCGCGCAGGCGGGCATGGGAACCTGCAGGGTGAAGGTGGAGCCCACGCCCAGCTCGCTGGTGAAGCCGATGGATCCCCCCATCAGCTCCGCCAGTTCCTTGCAGATCGCCAGACCTAGGCCCGCGCCGCCGAACCGCCGGGTCGAGGAGCCGTCGGCCTGAACGAAACGATCGAACATCGCTGTCTGCTGGTGGGCGGCGACGCCGATCCCTGTGTCGGTCACCTCCAGGGCGACATGGTCGCCGCGCAGGGTGAAGGCGGCGCGCACTTCGCCGACTTCCGTGAACTTCAGTCCGTTGGAGATCAGGTTGCCGGCGATCTGGCGCAGACGCGCGGGGTCCCCCAGCCGCCAGCCCCGGACCTCAGGGTCCACGGTCAACGTGAAACCAAGGCCCTTGTCGATGGCGATGGGGCCGTAGATCGCGTCCAGATCGCCGGTCAGGCGGTCCATGTCGAAAGGTTCGGGCACAATCTCCAGACTGCCGGCCTCGATACGGGAGATATCGAGAACGTCATTGACGACGCTCACGAGGGCCTGGCCCGATGCGCCGATCGTGGCAAGATGTTCCCGCTGGGAGGGGGTCAGTTCAGACCGGCTCATGATGTCCACCAGCCCCAGCACGCCGTTGAGCGGGGTGCGAAGCTCATGGGCCATCGTCGCCAGAAATTCGGACTTGGCGAGGTTGGCCGCCTGGGCCTGCAGAGCCAGGGCCTGGGCCTCCTCACGGCGAACCTCGGCCTCAGCTTCGAGCAATTCCTTGGCCACGGCCGCATCGCGGAAGGTGACGACCGCCTTGGCCATCAGACCGACTTCGTCGCGGCGGTCAGAGGCGGGAATCGGGACCGAATGGTCGCCGCCCGCCAGCCGGTTCATCACCCGGGTCAATCGCACGATGGGGTTGGCCATGCTGCGGCGGAGCGCCAGACCCATGACCGCGGCGCTGAGGGCGGCGAACAGAACGCCGAGCGCCAGGGCCGAGCCCATCGCTCGCATGGCCTGAGCCTTGCGCTCACCACTCGCCTCCAAAGCCCGCTGGCTCTGCGCCTGGATGGCGTCCAGCCCTTGCTCAGCCGGCGCGATCAGGTCGTCAGCGGGACTGGCCGGGCCGACCATCTCCGCGGCGATAGACCGCGTGCCTTGCTGGCCGGCCAGCTCCAGGGCGCGGTCGACCGCCCAGTCATTCCAGAGGTCATAGGCCGACTGAGCCTGATCGACTCGCGCCTCGAGGCGAGGATCGCCGGCGGCGAGACTCTGAAGTTCGGCCATCCGGGCTTCGAAGCTCGGGCGGTGTTCGTCGGCGATACGCCGAGCGTAGAAGGGGTCGCCGGAGATGATGTAGGCGCGCAGTGAGCCTTCCTGTCGGGCCAGGGCGAAACGCGCGCTGCTGGCGGTGACCGCCACCTTTTGGGCATGGCTGTCGTCAGCCTCGGCCTTCTGGACCACACTGAGGTTTATCGCCAGGACCACGCCCATGGCCGCGATGGCCGACAGCACGACGGCGAAGGCCAGGGTAAGCTTCCACGTGGCCGGCAGGTTGTTCAGGCGGGCGGCAAGAGCCTGTCCTGCGGCGCCTGGGCTTTCTGTATCGCGTTCGGCCACAAAGGTCCCCGTCCGGGCGCAGGTTCAGACTGCGCGGAAGGGCAAGTTTTGCCTTTGGCCCTCTACACGGGGTTAAGGCGCAGCTTAGCGCCGCGAGGCAAACCGCCGCACCCTTCCGGGTGCAATCGGGTCGCTAGCTTCCCCTCAGGACCTTTGTGACGAGCGCCGGATCGACGTTGCCGCCAGAGAGGACCAGACCCGTGGTCCCCGCGCCCCAGGCCCCGACCTTGCCCGCCAGCAGGGCGGCCAGACCGACCGCGCCGCCGGGCTCGACCACCAGCTTCAGGGTGGAGAAGGCGTAGCGCATGGCGTCAACCACCTCGGCGTCGCTCACCACGGCGATGTCGGCCACGGTTCGCTGCAGGATCGGGAAGGTCAGTTCGCCGGGGGCGGGAGACTCCAGGGCGTCGCAGAGCGAGCGCGTGGCGGGTTTCAGGGTCTGGCGCGACCCAACCCGCAGCGAGCGCAGGGTGTCGTCGAAGCCCTCGGGCTCCACCCCCACCAGCGCAGTGCTGGGGGAGAGCGCCTTCACCGCCGTGGAAACTCCCGCCATCAACCCCCCGCCGCCCACGGGCGCGACCACCACATCGAAGTTGACCCCAAGCGCCCTGGCCTGGGTCACCAGCTCCAGTCCGACCGTGCCCTGGCCCGCGATGATGTCCAGGTCGTCGAAGGCCGGGACGACGATGGCGCCGCGTTGCGCTGCGATCTCGGCGGCGATGGCCACCCGGTCCTCGGTGAGGCGATCATAGAGCCGGACTTCGGCGCCGTAGCCGCGAGTGGCTTCCACCTTCACGGAGGGGGCGTCGCCCGGCATGACGATCAGGGCCGGGATGCCCAGCAGCTTGGCCGCCAGCGCGACGCCCTGGGCGTGGTTGCCGGACGAGAAGGCCACGACGCCGGCCTTTCGCTGCGCTGCATCCAGTTGGACCAGCCGGTTATAGGCGCCCCGGAACTTGAAGGCGCCTACCCGCTGCAGGGTTTCGGGCTTGATCAGCACCCGGCGGCCCAGGCGGTCGTTCAGCGCGGGGCTCTCGATCAGCGGCGTCTCCACCGCATGGCCCCGGATTCGGGTGGCGGCCGCCTGGATGTCGGCCAGGGTGACGCTCACGTGGCGAACACCATCGCGTCGTCGGCGAAGGCCTTGAATTCAAGCGCATTGCCGGATGGATCCAGGAAGAACAGTGTCGCCTGCTCACCGGGTTCGCCCTTGAAGCGGATCTGCGGCTCGATGATGAACCGGATGTTGGCCGCCTTGAGCTTGGCGGCCATCTCCTCCCACTGCGGCAGGGTCAGGATCGCCCCGAAGTGCCGGACCGGCACATCCTGGCCGTCCACCGCGCTGGTGGACTTGTGTCCAACCTCATCCGGCGACAGGTGGGCGACGATCTGGTGGCCGTAGAAATCGAAGTCGATCCACTCTGGGCTGGAGCGGCCTTCGGGGCAGCCCAGCAGGCCGCCGTAGAAACCGCGGGCCTCTTCGAGATCGCGAACGGGGAAGGCGAGGTGGAAGCGGGGCAGGGTCATATGGGCCTCTTAGACCCAAGACGCCGACCCCGCGAAGCGCCGATTTCGGCGGGCGCGTCTTGACGGCGGGGGCGCCTGGATGCTCTACACCCGACGAACACGACCCTGGCGCCCCAGAGGCCCGGTCGCAGTTCCTAAAATCGGTCAAGTCCACCCGCCGAGTTGCCTGTCGAAGGGCGTGGTTGGATCCCCTCGGCGGGCTGCGAGACCGTATTCCAATGGGTAATGTGACAGTTATCGGGGCCCAGTGGGGCGACGAGGGCAAGGGCAAGCTGGTGGACTGGCTGTCCAATCGCGCCGACGTCGTGGTCCGTTTCCAGGGTGGCCACAACGCGGGCCACACCCTGGTGGTGGGCAATCAGGTCTACAAGCTCTCCCTGCTGCCGTCAGGCGTGGTGCAGGGAAAGCTGTCGGTGATCGGCAACGGCGTGGTGGTGGATCCCTGGCACCTGCTGGAGGAGATCGCCAAGCTGAGCGGCCAAGGCGTCCAGATCACCCCGGACCTGCTGGTCCTGGCCGACAACGCCTCCCTGATCCTGCCCCTCCACCGTGACCTGGACCAGGCCCGAGAGGCTGCGGCGACCAACAAGATCGGCACCACAGGCCGCGGCATCGGCCCGGCTTACGAGGACAAGGTCGGCCGCCGGGCGATCCGGGTGGACGACCTGCGCGACCGCGACGCCCTGGAAGCCAAGATCGACCGACTGTTGGCGCATCATACCCCTCTGCGCCGGGGCCTGGGCCTGCCGGAATATGACGGGGCAGAACTGCTGGCCGCTCTGGAGGAAATCGCCCCGAAGATCCTCCCCTTCGCGCAACCGGCCTGGAAGCTGCTGGACCAGCTCGTGAAGTCGGGCAAACGGGTACTGTTCGAAGGCGCCCAGGGCGCGCTGCTGGACGTCGATCACGGCACCTATCCCTATGTCACCTCCTCCAACACCGTGGCGGGCCAGGCGGCCGCGGGTTCCGGCCTTGGGCCCAAGGGTCCGGGTTACGTCCTGGGGATTGTGAAGGCCTATACGACCCGCGTCGGCGAGGGACCGTTTCCCACCGAACTGTTCGACGACGTCGGCCAGCACCTAGGCACGGTGGGCAAGGAATTCGGCGTGGTCACCGGCCGTCCCCGCCGCTGCGGCTGGTTCGACGCTGTGCTGGTGCGCCAGTCTGTGGCCTTGAACGGCATCGACGGTATCGCGCTGACCAAGCTCGACATCCTCGACGGCCTGCCGACCTTGAAGATCTGTGTCGGCTACAGGCTGGGCGACAAGACCTTCGACTACCTGCCGGCGGGGCTGAAGGCCCAGTCGGCCCTGGAGCCGATCTATGAGGAGATGGAGGGCTGGACCGAGAGCACCGCTGGGGCCACCTCCTGGAAAGACCTCCCCGCAAATGCGGTGAAGTATGTCCGGCGGGTCGAGGAGCTGATCGGAGCTCCGGCTGCCATGGTCTCCACCAGCCCGCAGCGGGACGACACCATCATGGTGCGCGACCCCTTCCAGGACTGACGAAAACGCCGGGCTCCGTGCGCCCGTCAAGGCGATCTTTACGGACGAGCCCCATATTGGGCGGAGCGTTCCCAGGAGCCTCCGCGCCGGTGTTCAACGAAGAGAACAAGCTCATTCAGCGCATGGTTCCCATGCTGCAGAGGGTGCTGATCGTTGATCCGGCGCCGGCCAGCGCGCGCCTGCTGGCCGACCTGATGCGTAATATCTCGGCTGGCCACCTCTGGAACGCCCCCAGCAATCGCAGGGGTCTGGAGGCCGCCGATCAGGTCAATCCGCAGCTCATCTTCGTGGAGCTCAGCGGCGTCAATGTTGATGGCGTCGACTTCGCACGCCGCGTTCGCCACAGTGAGATGAATTGCCGACAGGCGCCTATCATCATGGTGACCGCCACGGCCACGGCCGGCGCCATCCTGGGCGCGCGCGACGCCGGCGTGCACGAATTCCTACGCAAGCCCTATACGGCCAAGGATCTGTTGCGCCGCCTCGAGGCCGTCACCCTGCGACCGCGGGACTGGGTGGAGGCGGTGGACTATATCGGCCCCGACCGGCGGCGATTCAACTCCGGCGACTATACCGGCAAGCTCAAGCGCCGCTCCGACATTAAGACCACCCCGGACGCCGCCCGCATCACCCAGGCGCTGAAGATCTTGAAATCCGCCGTCTCGGCGGCGGCCAGCGATCCGAAACAGGCCCTGCGCTCGATGCAGGCGCAAGCGGCCGATCTGCAGAGAGCCGCGGTGGCGGTCGGCGACCTCAAGCTGGTGACCACCGTGGCCGACTTCCAGCGCTATCTGACCGCCGCCACCGAGAGCGGGGTGCTGATCCCGCGCGAGGTGGCGGCCAAGGCCGCGCCTCTGCTGGCCCTGCTCCCGGCTGACGAACTCAGCCGCAAGCCATCCGACCGCGCGGTGGTCGCAATCTAGTGCCCTGATTCCGAAGTTCGCCAGCGCCGATGGAGAGGCCTAGCGAACTTCAGATCCACCACACTAGAGCCGGGTGGCCTCTCTCGAAGCCTGAATCCGGCTCTATAGCTTTGAAGTTAGATCACGAAAAAAGCCCCTCCCGTCGCCGGGAAGGGCTTGCTCGGTTTCGAGAGGTTCGGGTCAGGCGTTGACCAGGTTCCGTTCCTCTGCGGCGGTTCGCATCGACTTCTGCAGCTTCTCGAAGGCGCGCACCTCGATCTGGCGCACGCGCTCGCGGCTGACGCCGTACTCGGCGGCCAATTCCTCCAGGGTGGAAGGATCGTCCTTCAGCCGGCGCTCGGTCAGGATATGACGCTCACGGTCGGTGAGCTCGGTCATCGCCTCCTGCAGCAGGCCCAGGCGCTGGGTCCGCTCCTGGTTCTCGGCGACCTGGGTCTCCTGGCTGACGGAGGTCTCGTCTTCCAGCCAGTCCTGCCATTCGCTCTCGCCGTCCACGCGCAGAGGCGCGTTCAGCGAGGCGTCGGGGCCCGACAGCCGGCGGTTCATCGAGATGACTTCCTCGTTCAGCACCCCCAGCTTGGTGGCGATCTGCGCCACCTGATCCGGGTGCAGGTCGCCGTCCTGGAAGGCGCTGATCTGGCTCTTGGCCTTGCGCAGGTTGAAGAACAGCTTCTTCTGCGCCGCCGTGGTGCCCATCTTCACGAGGCTCCAGGACCGCAGGATGTATTCCTGGATCGAGGCGCGGATCCACCACATGGCGTAGGTCGCCAGGCGGAATCCCTTGTCGGGCTCGAACTTCTTCACCGCCTGCATCAGGCCGACATTGCCCTCGGAGATCACTTCCCCGATCGGCAGGCCGTAGCCGCGATAGCCCATGGCGATCTTGGCCACCAGGCGCAGGTGGGAGGTCACCATGCGATGGGCGGCCTCCGGGTCTTCATGCTCCTTCCAGCGCTTGGCCAGCATGAATTCCTCATCCTTGGCCAGCATCGGAAACTTCCGGATCTCGGTGAGATACCGGCTCAGGCCGCCATCGGGCGACATCACGGACAGCGCGTTCGTGGCCATGGATTTTAATCCCCTAATTCCCGGACATGGGTCGCCGCGCCTGGTTTGCGCGCGTCCGTCCGCCCCCTCGCCCAACTAGATAGGTATCGGGTTTCGGCTGCGGAAGGGCGTTGGGAGGAACGACCTGTAAGTCCGACTGCTCAACTCAGGTATTTCTATTCCCGAGCCGTGGCGCCTTCAAGGCGCCCGGGCCGCAAGCTTTCTCACAGAGCTGAGAGCAAAGCTTCCAGCTGGGCCATATCGGCGGGCAGGGGGCTCTCGAAGCGCAGCGTTGCGCCCGAGATCGGGTGGACGAAGCCCAGCACCGCGGCGTGCAGGGCCTGGCGGGTCAGGCCGGCCTGCGCCATGGCCTCGCGCACGGCGGGCGTTGGCGGGCCAGAGCCGTAGACCGGGTCGCCGAGGCAGGGGCTCCCCTTTGAGGCCAGGTGCACACGGATCTGGTGGGTGCGGCCGGTCTCGAGAGTACATTCCAGCCTCGCGGCCTGGGGCTTCTTCTGCTGACCGTAGACCGCACGCGTTGAATAGTGGGTGATGGCCTCCCGGCCGCCCGTCTTCAGCACCGCCATCTTCTTGCGGTCGGTGGAGGAGCGGCCGATCTGGGTGACGATGGTCGCCGTGGCCGGCGACGGCGCGCCGCGCACGAGGGCCACATAGACCCGGTCGATGTCGTGGGCGGCGAACAGGGCCGAGAGCCCCTGGTGGGCGGCGTCGCTCTTGGCCACCACAACGATTCCCGAGGTCTCCTTGTCGATCCGGTGGACGATGCCCGGCCGCGCCACCCCACCGATGCCGGAGAGCGAGCTGCCGCAGTGGTGGAGCAGGGCGTTGACCAGGGTGCCGCTTGGAGTCCCCGGCGCGGGGTGCACCGCCATGCCGGGGGGCTTGTCCACCACGATCAGGTGAGCGTCCTCGTAGAGCACGGTCAGCGGGATGGGCTCAGCTTGCGGCTCCGCGGCCTCCGGCGGCGGGATCAGCAGCTCATAGTCACCGGCCTGGGCCTTGGCGGAGGTGTCGGTCAGCACCTTTCCCTCGCGGCTCACCATACCGGCCGCCATCAGCGCCTGGATGCGGGCTCGCGACAGGTCAGGCAGGTGCTCGGCCAGGGTCTTGTCCAGCCTTCCGCCCGCGTGTTCGGAGGCCAGGGTCAGGGCCAGAACCTCCCCGGGGGGGGCGTCGTCGTCGTCGGGCATGATCACGCCGCCGCGCCTCCCGGGGGGCTAGAGTCCGCTCTTCTCGCCCGACTCTTCCTCGTGCCCGGTGATCGAGCCCTCGGTGAACAGGAATTCCTTGAGCTGCTCGGCGAACTGACCGTCGTTACGTCGGATCCACTCGAGCGCCATGGCGGCGTGCTCGATCTCCTCGTGCGCGTTGTGCAGCAGGATGGCCTTCAGCTCGGGGTCTTCGCAGTCGTCGGCGCGCTGCCGGTACCAGTCCACCGCCTCCAGCTCCTCGATCAGCGAGGAGATGGCGTAGTGCATGTTCAGGGTCTTCTTGGACAGCTTCTCGCGCGGGACGTGAAGGCCTTCGCTGGACATCTCATGCTCCTGTCGTAACTCCCTGCTCTATGGCATGCGGAATTGAGATCGCGCGAGCGGGGAAACACCATGACCATCAATAGACGTGCGGTCCTGGCGTTCCTTGGCGTGGGTCTGGCGACACCGGCATTGGCCCAGGCGCCGTCGCGCTATGCAGGCGCGGTGGCCTTCAAGCACGGCGTGGCCGCGGGGGATCCCCTGGCCGACCGAGTGATCCTCTGGACTCGCATCACCCCAGCCGAGGCCACCACCGGCGAGATCGCCTATCGCTGGCGGATCACGCCGACCGGCAAGCCGAGCTTCTTCCGGCGGGTGAAGACCCTGACCGGCGAGGGGGTCACCACCGCCGCGCGCGATTTCACGGTCAAGGTCGATGTTGGAGGCCTGAAGCCGGGGACGGAGTATAGCTACGAATTCGAGGCCAACGGCGTGGTCTCCCGCAACGGCTGGGTCCGCACCCTGCCGGTGGGCAAGGTCGCCGACGTGGTCCTGGCCGTGGCCTCCTGCTCCCTGCATCCCAACGGCTATTTCCACGCCTACAGCGCGATCTCGGCCCTGCCGCGGGTCGATGCGGTGCTGCACTTGGGCGACTACATCTACGAATATGGCGGCCCCGGCTCCTATGGCATGGACAGCAAGGTCGCCTGGCATCGGGCCCATGAGCCGAACCACGAGATCGTGACGCTGGCCGACTACCGGACCCGCCACGCCCAGTACAAGTCCGACGTCCAGTTGCAGGCCGCTCACGCGCGAGCCGCCTGGATCGTGGTCTGGGACGACCACGAGACCGCCAATGACAGCTTCATGTCCGGCGCCCAGAACCACACCCCCATCGACGAGGGTCCCTGGAACGAGCGCAAGGCAGCGGCCATCAAGGCCTATTACGAGTGGATGCCGATCCGCGAGCCGGAGGGCGGCGGCTTTTCAATCAACCGGACCTTCCATTTCGGCGACCTGATGAGCCTGATGATGCTGGAGACGCGGCTGACCGCCCGCGACCGGCAGCTCAGCTACGAGCACGACCTAAACGGCATGAACGGCAAGCCCGACGTGGCTGGCTTTCGCAAGAAGCTGGCCGACCCCTATCGCCGGATGATGGGGGAGGACCAGGAAGCCTGGCTTGCGTCCGAGCTCAAGGCTTCGGTCGCCGCTGGCCGGACCTGGCAGGTGCTGGGCAACGAAGTGGTGATGGCCCGGCTCAACATTCCCAGCCCGCGCAAGGAAATGGGGGAGGCCGCATACGCAAGGGCTCTTGCCGCGTCGCCGGACGCCGCCCGCAAGCGCGTCGCGCGGCTGGAAGAGTTCGCCAGGCTCAACCTGCCCTATGGCCTGGACATGTGGGACGGCTACCCGGCGGACCGCGAGCGGGTCTATGCCGGGATCAAGGCGGCCGGGGCCCGGGCCATCGTGCTCTCGGGCGACAGCCACGCCTTCTGGGTCAATGAACTGTTCGACGACGAGGGCGTCCGGGCGGCGGTGGAGTTCGGGACCACGGGTATCACCAGTCCCGGCGGCGGCGATGTGCTCAAGGCCTTTCCGATCGGCGACCTGTTCGCCAGCGCCAACAAGGAGGTGCTGTTCAGCGAACAGGCGGCCAAGGGTTTCGTCCTGCTGACCCTGACGCCGGACCAGGCCCGGGCCGACCTGATGGCGGTCTCCAACATCACCGAGCCGACCTTCGAGACCCGGGTGGTGAAGACTTACCGGGTGACGCCGCACGCCGCGGGCGTGTCAGCGCCGGTCGAAGGCTAGACCCAGACCGAAGGCGACGAAGACGCCGCCCGTCGCCCTGTCCAGCCAACGGACGACGACGGCGCGCTTCAGGATCTTGGCGATCGGCTGAGTGGCCGCGATCAGCAGACCCAGCCAGACTACGCCCAGGAGCACGTGGATGGTCGTCAACAGCAGCATGAAGGGCGCGGCGGGGACCCCGGCGGGCAGGAACTGCGGCAGGAACGACACGTAGAACACGCCCATCTTGGGGTTCAGCACGTTCGACAGGAAGCCCCGGCGCATCCAGGCGACATCGGAGCCCGGCATGGCCGGCGTGTCGTTCACCTCGAAGCTGGCGCGTGGCCGCAGGATCAGACCGATCCCCAGCCAGACCAGGTAGGCCGCCCCGGCCCACTTCAGGAGGTGAAAGGCCTCTGCCGAGGCCTGCAGAACCGCACCGAGCCCGAAGGCCGCCAGTCCGCCCCAGACGAAGCACCCGGCCAGGATACCCACCATGGCCAGGACAGCCCGCTTGGGACCTTCCACTGCGGCGGTCCGCAGGATCAGCGCTGTGTCCAGGCCGGGCGTCAGGGTCAGGAGTCCAGCCGCCACTGTAAAGGCGATCAGGGCCTGAACCACCGTCACGGCAGCCGTTCCTTCAGCTTGCCGTTCTCCACCACCCGGTAGAAGCAGGTGCGGAAGCCGGTGTGGCAGGCGCCCCCGTCACCCTCGGGCGTGACCTTCAGCAGGATGGCGTCCTGGTCGCAGTCGATGCGGACCTCCTCCACCAGCTGGATCTGGCCGCTGGTGGCGCCCTTGTGCCAGAGCTCGTTTCGCGAGCGGCTGAAGTAGTGCGCCTCGCCGGTGGCCAGGGTCCGTTCCAGGGCCTCGGCGTTCATATAGGCCAGCATCAGCACCTCGCCGGTCTCCGCGTGGGTGGCGATGGCCGGGACCAAGCCGGCAGAATCGAACCTTGGAGCGAGCAGGTCGCCGCGTTCGAGAATCTCTTTGGTGGTCGCGGTGGGGAAGGTGGGTTTGGCCATGGCGGCATATGGCGCCGATCACCCGGGCCGCGCTAGCCTCGGCGCATGAGTCTCAAGGACGGGATCAAGGGCCGAGTGGCGGCGATGGACCTGGCCGTCCGCCCCTGGGCGGCGCGCTCCAGGCTCAACGCCTTCACCTATGAGTTCCTGCTGTTTGGTCTGAAGCAGGCCTGGGCCTGCCTGTATGGCGGAGCCATGGTGGCCCTGCTGATCGCCAGCCACCTCTGGTGGCCCGCCGAGGCGGCCCTGTCGCGCTACGACTTCCTGGTGATCGCCGCGCTCGGCCTCCAGGCCGTCCTGCTGGTCACGAAGCTGGAGCGCTGGGACGAGGCCCTAGTGATCGGGATCTTCCATGTCGTCGGCACGATCATGGAGATCTTCAAGACCAGCCACGGCTCCTGGATCTATCCGGAGCCATCGGTGCTGCGGATCGGTGAGGTGCCGCTGTTTTCCGGCTTCATGTACGCCGCGATCGGCAGCTATATCGCCCGCGCCATGCGGCTGTTCGATATCCGCTTCACCAACTACCCGCCGCTCTGGGGCCCCTGGCTGCTGGCGATCCTGAGCTACGCCAACTTCTTCACCCACCACTATACGATCGACATCCGCTGGGGCCTGTTTGTGCTGTCCGTGGTGCTGTTCGGCGGGCGGAGCTTCCAGTTCACCGCCGACCTGAAGCCCCGATCCATGCCGATGCTGATGGGCTTCTTCCTGGTGGCGATCTTCATCTGGTTCGCCGAGAACATCGGCACCTTCACCGCGACCTGGACCTATCCGCAGCAGGCCGCGCAGTGGCGGCCCGTCGGCCTTGCCAAGCTCGGGTCATGGTATCTGCTGATGATGCTGAGCTTCGTCCTGGTCACCCTCGTCCACCGGCCGCGGCCGGTGGAGAGCGATGAGCCTCGGACGTCGCTGCTGGACGTCTGACGTCCTAGCGGTTGACGAAGTCCAAGAACCGCTGACGCAGGGTCGGGTCAGTCTTGAAGACGCCGGTGAACTGGGTGGTGATGGTGGTCACGTGGCGGTGGTGAACGCCGCGGGTGGTCATGCACTGGTGGGCGGCGTCGATCAGGACGGCGACGCCGGCCGGGCGCAGGCTGTCGGTGATGGCGTCGGCGATCTGCTGGGTCATGGTCTCCTGGGTCTGGAGACGGCGGGCGAAGATCTCCACCACCTTGGCCAGCTTGGAGATGCCGACGACGCGGTTGGTGGGCATGTAGGCGACATAGGCCTTGCCCAGGAACGGCGCCATGTGGTGCTCGCAGTGGCTCTCCACCTCGATCTCGCGCAGCATGACGATGTCGTCATAGCCCTGCACGTCCTCGAAGGTGCGCGAAAGTTCCTTGGCGGGATCAAGGCTGTAGCCTTCAAACCACTCGCCATAGGCGTCGACCACTCGCTTGGGAGTGTCGATCACGCCTTCACGCCGCGGATCGTCGCCGGCCCACGCGATCAGCGTGCGCACAGCTTCCATCGCCTCTTCGCGCGTCGGGCGCTTCACGGCTTCAAGATCAACGCCGGATGTTCCGACGAGGGTTCGGTCGCGAGTACCAGCGTCCATGTGAGATCGGTTCTTTCCAGGGCTGAGTTGCGCCGGGACGAAGGTCCCGGAAAGACGCGTGGCCACCCTTATACGCAAGGCGAAGCTTTCCGGTTGCGAGACCGTGGCTTCCCTGACGCCCCGTCTGTATATGGGGCGCTAGCCTTTCCCGGCAACTGTTACGCAGCGTCAGACCCTATGACTTTGAATCTCTACGACACCATGGCCCGCGCCAAGCGGCCCTTCATCCCCCGCGATCCGAAGCGGGTGACGATGTATGTGTGCGGTCCGACGGTCTACAATTACGCCCATATCGGCAATGCCCGGCCGGTTGTCGCCTTCGACGTCCTGTTCCGTCTGTTGCGCCACACCTACGGCGCGGACGCCGTGATCTATGCCGCCAACGTCACCGACGTGGACGACAAGATCAACCGCAAGGCTGCTGAAGAGGGGGTCGACATCTCGGTGATCACCGACCGCTACCTCGACATCTATAACGCCGACATGTCGGTGCTGGGCGCCCTGCGCCCCACCCATCAGCCGCGCGCCACCCAGACCATGGACGCCATCATCGCCATGATCGGCCGGCTGGTCCGTAACAACGCGGCCTATGCCGCCGAGGGCCACGTCCTCTTCAACACCCAGGCCTATGCCGACTACGGCAAGCTCTCGGGGCATCCGATGGAGGACATGATCGCCGGCGCGCGAGTCGATGTGGCCCCCTACAAGCAGCACCCCGCCGACTTCGTGCTGTGGAAGCCGTCCAAGGAGAACGAGCCGGTTTGGGATAGCCCCTGGGGCCCCGGCCGTCCGGGCTGGCACATCGAGTGCTCCGCGATGATCGAGCAGGCCCTGGGCCTGCCCATCGACATCCACGGCGGCGGCATCGACCTCCTGTTTCCGCACCATGAGAACGAGATGGCCCAGGGCCTGTGCGCCGGCCACGAGCATGCCCAGGACGCCGAATACGCGCGCTACTGGATGCACAACGGCTTCCTGAACATGGGCGCTGAGAAGATGTCCAAGAGCGTCGGCAATGTCGCGCTCGTCCACCAGCTGATCGAACAGGCGCCAGGTGAGGCCCTGCGCTGGGCGCTACTGGTGGGCCAGTACCGCGCGCCGCTGGACTGGACCGACGACCTCATCGAGCAGTCGAAGAAGGCGCTGGACCGCCTGTACGGCGCGCTGCGCCGCTCCAGCGAAGTGAAGGCGGAGGCGACCGGTCCGTCCGTCGCCTTCCTGGAAGCGCTTGAGGACGACCTCAACACGCCGGCCGCCATGGCCGAGCTGTTCGCCATGGCCACGGCCCTGGAAACCGCCCGGGGCGAGGACCGCGCCTATGCGAAGGGCGAGCTGCTGGCCTCGGCCAACCTGATGGGCTTCCTGTTCGCCGATCCGGAATACTGGTTCCAGGCCGGCGTCAGTGACGAACTGCGTGAAAAGGTCGACGGCCTGATCGCCGACCGGGTCGCCGCGCGCGCCGCCAAGGACTGGGCCGCCGCCGACCGCATCCGCGGCGAACTCACCGCGTTGAACATCGAAGTGATGGACAATCCGACCGGCGCCACCTGGCGGATCAAGGAGCAAGCCTGATGCCGGCGATCACCGCCCCTAAGGTCTTCACCCCCGGTGCGGGGCTGACCTTCAAGAAGTCCGGCGGCGGCCCTGGGCCCGGCGGGGAGAAGATCGAGCACCGGATCGGGGTCCAGGCCCCGGCCCGGGTGGTCTGGGAAGTCCTGGCCGATCTGGACTCATGGTCGCAGTGGAATCCGCTCTACACCAAGGCTCAGGGCAAGCTCGCCATCGGCGGGGCCTTGGTGCTGACCTTGCAGCTTCCCGACGAGTCGCCCGAGACCATCCGCCCGGTGGTCACCGACTGGACGCCGGACTCCCTTCTGCATTGGAAGCTGACCCTGGCCGGCGGCCTCGTGCGCAGCGTGCGCTACCTGGAGATCGACGAACTGGCGGAGGCCAGCTGCATCTTCGCCAATGGCGAGATCATGGGCGGACTGCTGGGTCGCTACGTGGCCAAGCGCATGGGACGCAAGATGTACCGCGGCTTCGCGGCCATGGGCGAGGCGCTCAAGGTCCGCGCCGAGGCCAGGTGGCGCGCCGAGGGTGGAAACCCTACATCCGCCTCATGATCGACGATCTCTATTCCAGCAAGCTCCTGAAGCTGGCGGCGAACCTGCCGCACCTCGGGCGGCTCCCGGAGCCGGAGGGATCGTCGGAGAAGGTTTCCAAGCTCTGCGGCAGCCGGGTGACCATCGACGTGGTCATGGACGGTGACCGGGTCGGGCAGTTTGCTCAGGACGTGAAGGCCTGCGCGCTGGGCCAGGCCTCGGCCGCGGTGCTCGGGGCCCACGTGCTCGGAGCCACCCTCGCGGAGATCGAGATGGCCCGCGACCAGTTCCGTGCTATGTTGAAGGACGGCGCAGCTGCGCCGGTTGGACGTTTTTCGGACCTAGAGATGCTCGCGCCCGTGAAGGATTACCCGGCCCGCCACACCTCGACGCTACTGGCGTTTGAGGCCGCGACCGACGCTGTCCGTCAGGCGAGCACCCGAACTAGCCGCGCCGGCATAGCTTGATCGCCACCAACCGTCGGCGTAATCGCTGCGGTTGATTTGCAAGGCGTCTGCGTCCCGGCATGACCTTTTACGAAACCTGCGTCAGAGGTGGGCTCCGCGCCTACAAGCTGACGCTTTCGCCCTGGATCGGGCGCCAATGCCGGTTTGTTCCGACCTGCTCGGAATATGCGGCGGAGGCCCTGATCGGGCACGGCCCCTGGCGCGGCTCCTGGCTCGCGGTCCGGCGGCTGTGCCGCTGTCATCCTCTGGGCGGTTCGGGCTTTGACCCGCCGCCCCCGCCGCGCGGGACGCCCGAGGGCTCCGCCCGGAAATGGACGTGTGAAACATGATCGACCTGATTTTCCCCGACGGCTCTCAGCGCCAGTACGAAGACGGCGCCACGGGCCGTGACGTGGCCGCCTCCATCGCCAAGTCCCTGGAGAAGCGCGCCGTCCTCATCAAGCTGGAGGGCAAGCTCTACGACCTGGATCGCGCCCTGCCCTCGGGCGGCGTCTTCGAGATCCTGACGCGCGACGCGCCCGAGGCTCTCGACACCATCCGCCACGATGCGTCCCACGTGATGGCGGAGGCGGTGCAGGAGCTGTTCCCCGGCACGCAGGTGACCATCGGTCCGGCCATCGAGGACGGCTTCTATTACGACTTCGCCCGCGACACGCCCTTCAGCCTGGATGACCTGGCCACGATCGAGACGCGCATGAAGGAGATCGTCGATCGCGACGAGCCGATCACGCGCGAGGTCTGGAACCGCGACGAGGCCATCGCTCACTTCACGGCGATCGGCGAGGCCTACAAGGCCGAGATCATCTCCGACCTCCCCGAGAACGAGGAGATCACGGTCTACCGCCAGGGCGCCTGGAAGGACCTGTGCCTGGGTCCGCACCTGCCCTCGACGAAACATGTCGGCAAGGCCTTCAAGCTGACCAAGCTGGCCGGCGCCTACTGGCGCGGCGACCACCGCAACCCCCAACTCCAACGCATCTACGGCACGGCCTGGGCCAGCGAGGCCGATCTGGCCGCCTACCTCACGCGCATCGAGGAGGCCGAGAAGCGCGACCACCGCAAGATCGGCCGGGCCATGGACCTCTTCCACATGCAGGAAGAGGCCAAGGGGATGATCTTCTGGCACCCCAAGGGCTGGACCTTCTACCGCACGGTCGAGGCCTATATGCGCCGCCGGCTGGACGGCGACGGCTATGTCGAGGTCAAGGCTCCCCAGATCATGGACCGCGCCCTTTGGGAGAAGTCCGGTCACTGGGAGAAGTTCGGCGCCAACATGTTCACCTGCGAAACGACGGAAGGCGAAGAGCTGGCCGTTAAACCGATGAACTGTCCGGGGCACGTGCAGATCTTCAATTTTGGGCAAAAGAGCTATCGCGACCTGCCGCTGCGGATGGCGGAGTTTGGCGCGTGCCACCGGTTCGAGCCGTCCGGCGCCCTGCATGGCATCATGCGCCTGCGCGCCTTCACCCAGGATGACGCCCATATCTTCTGCCGCGAGGACCAGATCGAGGCGGAGACGACAAAGTTCGTGCACCTGCTGAACTCGGTCTATGCCGACTTTGGCCTGGAGCTCGACAGCGTGAAGCTGGCCCTCCGTCCTGACCTGCGAGCCGGCTCGGACGAGACCTGGGATATCGCCGAGGACAAGCTGGACCGCGCCGCCCGCCAGGCGGTGAACATGCCCGTGGAGCACCTACCGGGCGAAGGCGCCTTCTATGGCCCCAAGCTTGAGTTCCACCTCAAGGACGCTATCGGCCGGACCTGGCAGTGCGGCACCTTGCAGCTCGACTTCGTGCTGCCCGAGCGCCTGGACGCGGAATACACGGCCGAGGACGGCTCCAAACAGCGCCCGGTCATGCTGCACCGGGCGATCTGCGGCTCGATGGAGCGGTTCATGGGCGTGGTGATCGAGAACTACGCCGGCGCCTTCCCGCTGTGGCTCGCCCCGACCCAGGTGGTGGTCGCCACAATTACGTCCGACGCCGATGATTATGCCGTGGCGGTCGCCCAGGAATTGCGCGCGGCGGGCTTGCGGGTCGAGACCGATCTTCGCAATGAGAAGATCAACTACAAGATTCGCGAGCACAGCCTGGCCAAGGCTCCGGTGATCGCCGTGGTCGGCCGGCGGGAAGCCGAGGAGGGCAAGGTGGCGCTGAGGCGTTTCGGATCGGATGGGCAGGAAATCCTTTCGCTCGCCCAGGCCGCGAAGACTCTTGCCTTGGAAGCCTTAGCGCCCGATGTTGCTCGTTCCATCACGGCGGCGGCCTCGTTTGCGCCGCGTGAACCGGTCGGGGCCAGGGAGGCTGGATGAACGGCATTGCCGACCCGATCGTCGCCTACGAAACCGCGCCAACGCCTGATTTCGTAAGGCCGCGCCGCAAGGTGTCGGTGGTCATGGTCGTGTTCATGACCGGCGCCGCGCTTGAAGAAAGCGTCGCCTGCGTGCTGGCCGACTCCACGGTCGATGAATTCGTCATCGTGGACAACGGTTCGACCCGCACGGAGGCGGCGCGTCTCGCGAGGGTTGCGGGCTGCGACCGCCGAGTGGTGTTGATCAACGGTCATGGCAATGTCGGTTTCGCGCGCGGCGCGAATCTCGGCGCCAGGGCCGCTAGCGGCGACGTCATCGTCTTCCTCAATCCTGACGCCTTCCTGCAGCCGGGCTGCATTACCGAACTGGTGCGCGCCATCGAAGGTCGCCCGGTTCCCTGCATCGTCGGCGGCCGGGTGTTGAACGCCGACCGCACCGAGCAGCGCGGCGCGCGCCGGGGCGATATCACGCCGATCAGCGCGCTGATGAGCCTCAGCCACCTGGCCAAGCACGTGCCGGCCTGGAGCCGATACGAGGTGCATTGGGAGAACGACGCCCCGCCCGATGGCGTGGCCCCCATCCCCACCATTTCCGGCGCCTGCTTCGCCATGCGCCGCGAAGACTTCGACGTCGTCCAAGGCTTCGACGAAGGCTACTTCCTGCATGTCGAGGATGTGGACCTTTGCTGGCGGGTGCGCCGCGCCGGTGGGACCGTGCTGTTCCAGCCCAAGGCCGAGGTGGTTCACCTGGGCCACACCAGCCACGCGAGCCCCATCAAGGTGGAGTTCCACAAGGGCGTCGGCCTGGCGCGCTACTTCCGCAAGCGGGCGGGGAACATCTCCGAAACCTTGCTGGCCTGGGTGCTCTCGCCGATCATCGTCTGCACCGCCGTCGCCCGGCCGATGATGTGGCGCGTGCGCGGTCGGGCGAGCTAGATCAGGCCGGGAACAGCCCCGCTCGCGCCACCGATGAGGTCGGCGCCTTTCCGAGCAGGTCTGACACCCATTTCGCCGTACTGATCAGGCCGGGCAGGTCGTAGCCGGTTTCGAACCCGGCCCGCTCCAGCATGTAGACCAAGTCCTCGGTCCCGATATTGCCTGTGGCGTCGGGGGCGAAGGGGCAGCCTCCCAGCCCGCCACAGCTGGCGTCCAGAATGTCGACGCCGGCCTCGACGCCGGCATAGGCGTTGGCGAGGCCGGTGTTGCGGGTGTCGTGGAAGTGCAGGCGCAGCTTCTTGGTCCCGATCACCGCCTTCACCGCCTCGACCCGGGCGCGCACGGTCCAGGGGTCGGCGACGCCGATGGTGTCGGCCAGCGCGATCTCCGCGATGTTCAGGCTGGCGGCCTCCCGCGCCAGGGCCACGATCAAGTCTTGCGCCACCTCGCCGTCGAAGGGGCAGCCGAAGGCCACCGAGAAGGTCGCGCTGATGGGTGGTCCACCCTCGGCGTCGCGGCGCGCGGCGATGGCGGCCAAGGCCGCCATCTGCTCCGCCGTGCCGGCGCCCTGGTTGCGGATGCCGAAGCCGTCGGTGGCGCAGACCACCACATTGGCCTCATCACAGTTGGCGGCCACGGCCCGCTCCCAGCCCTTCATGTTCAACACAAGCCCAATGCGCGAGCGACCGGCCGTGGTGGGCAGGTCGGCCATGAGCTCCTCGGCGCCGGCCATCTGCGGCACGCGCTTGGGATTGACGAAGGAGACGGTCTCCATCCGTCTGGCGCCGGCGGCCTCCAGCCTGCCGATGAAGGCCAGCTTCTGATCGACGTCGAGCAGGGCTTTCTCATTCTGCAGGCCGTCGCGGGGGCCGACCTCGACGATCTCGATGAAGCGGCTCATGGCGCGGTCTCCGGGAGCGGCGGGGATGGGGCGTAGATGCGCAGGGTGGTCTCGTCGCCATTCGAGTAGTCCAGGCCGCTGACCTCGCCAATCTGCCGGGGCTTCAGGCCGCGCGCCTTGATGGCGGCGTCGAAGGCCCGCTGCTCGCGGCGCTCCACCACGGCGGGACGGTTGTCGGCCAGAGCCTCAGCGGCCTGGTCGGGGCCACCCAGATCGGTGGGTGTGCCGAGCGCGAAGACCAGGCTCGGCTCGGCGTAGCCGGCCACCGCGACGGGGGCGGGCGCGATCCCCTGGCGAGGCAGAAGGCGGGCCTGGGCCAAGGCGTTCTCCGTGCGTTGCGACAGCCAAAGCGGCTCCAGCCGGGGCGCGAGGCCCGCGGCCAGGGCGGCGTGGCCGAGAATTCCGAGCGCGCCCGTCGCGACCAGCGCCGTCACCGCGCGGCGCTTCAACACCATATAGGCGCCGGCGAAGCCCGCCGTCGCGATCAGGGCCCCAGCCATCAGGGCGGCGGGAATGTCAGAGGCGTCGCCGTACTCACTCATCAGGTAGCCGACGCCGACCGTCAGCAGCGTCGCCACGAGGGCTGAGAGTCCGGCGCCGATCCAGCGCACCCTATCTCCCAACGGCTCGCGCAGGGCCGCCACCACCAGCCAGGCCAAGGCTCCGTAGGTGGGGAGGGTATAGTGCACCAGCTTTGTGGGGGTCAGTTCGAAGACCAGGAAGGCCGGAACCAGCCATGCGAGGGCGAATCGGACCCCCGGCTCCGCCCGATGTCGCCAGCCATGGGTAAGCGCCGCTGGCAGCAGCAAGGTGGCCGGGAAGAACAGCAGCAGGGTGGCGAGCGTGTGATAGCCGGGCAGTGCGCCATGGCTCTCCTGGCCGCCGGCCAGCTTCGGCGCCAAATCCCCCACCAGGGCCGCGCTCCAGAACCCGCCGTCGGTGGCCACGGTCACCGCCCAGGCCCAGGGCCCGATGAGGGCGGCGAACAGGATCAGCCCCCAGCTCCAGCCCAGGCTCTTCAGCCAGGGCGCCTTGCGGTCCCAGATCCAGAGCGCAATGGCGGTGAGCGCCACCACCATCAGGCCGACCGGGCCCTTGACCAGCACCGCCGCCGACAGGCCCGCCCAGAACAGCAGCCGGGTCAAACGCCCGGCCGGGGCGCCGTTCAGACTGCCCGCATAGATTCGGGCCAGCGCCGCGACCGCCAGCGTGGTCGTTCCGCACAGCACCGCGTCGGTCTTGGCGATGAAGGCCTCCGACGACAGCAGGAAGGTCGAGGCCAGCGTCGCGCCCGCCAGCAAGCCGGCAGGGCCGCCGAAGAACACCGCCGCGCCCCAGGCGCAGGCTGCCGCCGCCAACATGGCGCCCAATAGCGATGGGATGCGATAGGCCCAGATGTCTCGGGCTTCGGCTTCGGACAGCAGGGCCACCGATCCGGCCTGTAGCCAGTAGATGCCCACCGGCTTCTTGAAGCGGGGCTCGTTCTGGAAGCGGATCACCACGAAGTCGCCGGTTTCCAGCATCTGGGCCGTCGCTTGGGCGAAGCGTGATTCGTCGCGATCCAGCGGCGGCACGGCGAAAACGCCGGGCAGGCCCGCCAGGAAGGCGATAAGGGCGGCCAGGGCCGGCCCGCGCCAGCCTCGGCTCCAACGTTCGATGATGCCGTCCAAAGTCATGGCCGCTTGATAGCACGATCCTTCCAGGCGCCGACTTTTCCGGTAAGGAGAGACCATGGCCAGATCCGCAGCCTCAGCGCCCGACATCTCCGTGGTGGTTCCCGTCTTCGACGAGGAGGGCGCCGCCCCCGATTTGGCGCGGGAAATCGCCGCCGCCTTCCAGGGCCGCAATTATGAGATGGTGTTCGTCGATGATCGCTCGCGGGACGGCACCATCGCGGCGCTGACGGCGCTGAAGAGCGAAATCCCGCAACTTCGCATCCTGACGCACCGCTCCAACTCCGGGCAGAGCCGCGCCATCCGCACCGGTATCCTGGCGGCGCGCGGTGACATCATCGTCACCCTGGACGGCGACGGGCAGAACGACCCCGCCGACGGCCCCAAGCTGGTGGACGCGCTGCTGGCGGGACCTGCGAGCCTGGCCCTCGTGGGCGGGGAACGGGTTAAGCGCCAGGACAGCCAGGCCAAGAAGATTGCGTCCAAGTTCGGCAATGGCGTGCGCAAGCGCATGTTGAAGGACACCGCCAACGACACCGGCTGCGGCCTGAAGGCCTTCCGCCGCGAGGCCTTCCTGCGGCTTCCCTACTTCGATCACATCCATCGCTACATCCCCGCCCTGATGATCCGCGAGGGCTATCAGGTCGCGTTCGCGCCGGTGAACCACCGCCACCGCCAGACCGGCGCGTCGAAATATACCAACTTCGGCCGCCTCATGGCCTCGGTCTCCGACCTGCTGGGGGTGATGTGGTTGCAAACGCGGTCGCGCAATCCCGGTGGAGCCGACGAAGTCTAGCCGACCCCCGCTCGGTGAACCGTCTTTGCGCACGAGCCCAAAGCGGTTAACCCTGGCGCATCGCCGGGATCGCCGGCCGCGTTAGGGGGCTTTCGCGATGTTCGCCGCGTTTCCGCTGCTGGTGCTGCCGGTGCTGGTCTACAATCTGATCGTGCTGACCCTGACGGGTGGCTTCTCCGCCTTCGATGCCTCGACGCGGATGAGCCAGGAGCTTTTCGTCATCCAGATGACCTCGCGGGCCGCCTGGCCGGTGAGCCTGGGGGATCTGCTGCTGGCCGCCGCCCTGGTGGTGCTGTTCATCGAGCTGCTGAAATCGACCACCAGCCGGCGGATCGCCATCGTCAATCACTCGCTGTCGATGATCCTGTTCATCGTTTGCCTGGTGGAGTTCCTGCTGGCGCCGGCCTTCGCGACCTCCACCTTCTTCCTGCTGACGATCATGGTGCTGCTCGACGTGCTGGCCGGCTTCATCGTCACCATCGTCTCGGCGCGGCGAGACGTGGACTTCAGCCCCGATGGTGTCTGACAACGACGTCCGCTAGGTGAGAGCCGTGAAGATCAGGGCCACAACGGCGACGTCGAACATGCGGATGAAAGCGAACATGGGGCGCCCCGTTGGGATGGTCACCCCGGGCTTCAAGCAAGACCGGCGCCACAGCGGCGGCGGCTGATGGCGCTCTTCTTCGACGCCGCCTGGTTTGACGCCCAGCTGACCGAACGCGGCATCTCACGGCGTGTCATGGCCGCGGCCGCCGGCATGTCCGATGCTGACCTGACCCTGGTGTTCAAGGATCAGCGGGAGCTCACGGCCCAGGAGGTGGCGGCCTTCGCCGAGCTGCTGGGGGTGGCCCCGGCGGAGATTGCAAGGCAAGCGGGCGTCTCCACCCCCGTCCCCGGCGGCGGGCCGGAGGCGCGGATCGCGGCGCTGGAACGAAGGGTCGCGATGCTTGAAGCCGAACTCGCGCGCCTGAAGCGCTAGATCTCAGTCTTGCCGATGGAGCCCTTGCGGGCGCGGCGGTCAGCCTTGCCGGACCATTCGGTGGCGCCATAGACAGTTCTTGCCGCCCCAAGGGTCTCGGGCCCGCCGCGCAGGCCCCGCTTCTGGCCGTCCTGGCCCATCAGCTGGGCGCTGAACACGCTGACGCCGTCTGAAGCATGGTCGGGCGCGGGGCGCACCGGTTCGCCGGAAACGATCGCCGGGACGCTGCGGTCGTCGGTCTCGTGATGGCCTTCGGAGTCGTTCACCCGCGCCCGGTAGGTCCGGCGCGCCTGTGCGGCTCTGCGAATGGGATCGATGGGCGAGGTCATGACCGGCTGATCCTGACTCCGCCTTCGTTAAAAAATGACGCCCTAGGTTTTCGAGATCAGCTTCTCGATCTGGGCCTGCATCTCCTCCATCCGCTTCTTCATCTCGTCCAGCGCCGGATCGGCGGCGGGCGGGGCGGCAGGTTCGGCGGCGCGGGGGGCAGGCGCCCCTTGCTCGTCGGTGCGCGCGAAGGCGAAGGGCGAGAACATCTTCATGGCTCGGTCGAACATGGCCAGGTTCTGACGAATCTGGTCGTCATAGACGCCGATGCCGCCGATGCCGCCGCCCTGGCCAAGGGTCGAGAACTGGGAGCGCATCCGCTCCTGCTGCTCGGCGAAGGTCGACAGCGAAAGCTCCAGGTACGACGGCAGGAAGGCCTGCATGGAGTTGCCGTAGAAGCCGATCAACTGCCGCAGGAACTGGATGGGCAGCAGGTTTTGCCCCTCGCGCCCCTCCTCCTCGACGATGATCTGGGTCAGCACCGAGCGGGTGATGTCCTCGTTGGACTTGGCGTCATAGACCACGAAGTGGACGCCCTGCTTGACCATGTCTGAGAGATGCTCGAGCGTCACGTAGGAGCTCGACGCGGTGTTGTAGAGCCGCCGGTTGGCGTACTTCTTGATGACCACGCGGTCTTCGTTGGACTTGCCGGTGTTGCCGTGAGCGTCCGCCATCCCAATTCCTTCTTTGAGCCCACCCCCCGGTGGTGAGCCTCTATCTTGCGGCGCAGTATCGCGGATGCGAGCGCGTTCGCAAAGCGCGCTCCGGTCGCAGGCAGACGATTTCACCCCCTTGCTCATTCTCCAGGGGTTCTCGATAGATAGACGATCAAGCGCTTGAAGGAGCCCGCCATGTCCGACGTCGTCATCGTCTCGGCCGCCCGCACCCCGGTCGGATCGTTCAACGGGGCCTTTGCCGCCCTTCCGGCGCATGAGCTGGGCAAGATCGCCATCCAGGCCGCCATTGAGCGCGCGGGCATCACCGCCGCGGACGTGGAGGAGGTCATCATGGGCCAGGTGCTGCAGGCCGGCGCCGGCCAGGGACCGGCCCGCCAGGCCTCCATCAACGCCGGCATCCCGATGGAAAGCCCGGCCTGGAGTCTCAACCAACTGTGCGGCTCGGGCCTGCGCGCCGTGGCGCTGGGCGCCCAGCAGATCGCCGACGGCTCGGCCGGCATCGTCATCGCCGGCGGCCAGGAGAGCATGAGCCAGTCGCCCCACGCCTCGCAGCTGCGCACCGGCACCAAGATGGGCGACACCACCTTCGTCGACACCATGGTCAAGGACGGCCTGCTGGACGCCTTCCACGGCTACCACATGGGTCAGACCGCCGAGAACATCGCCTCGCGCTGGCAGATCACCCGCAGCGAGCAGGACGAGTTCGCCGTCGCCAGCCAGAACAAGGCCGAGGCCGCTCAGAAGGCCGGCAAGTTCGCCGGCGAGATCGCGCCGGTCACCATCAAGGGCCGCAAGGGCGACACCATCGTCGACCAGGACGAATATATCCGCCACGGCGCGACCCTCGACAGCGTCTCGGGCCTGCGTCCGGCCTTCAACAAGGAAGGCTCGGTCACCGCGGCTAACGCTTCAGGGCTCAATGACGGCGCGGCGGCCCTGGTGCTGATGAGCGCCGAGGAAGCCAAGAAGCGCGGCCTCAAGCCGCTGGCCCGTATCGCCTCCTGGGCCTCGGCCGGCGTCGATCCGGAGATCATGGGCACCGGCCCGATCCCCGCCAGCCGCAAGGCCCTGGAAAAGGCCGGCTGGTCGGTAAGCGACCTCGACCTCATCGAGTCCAACGAAGCCTTCGCCGCCCAGTCGATCTGCGTGGTTCGGGACCTGGGCCTCGACCCGGCCAAGGTGAACGTCAACGGCGGCGCCATCGCCATCGGCCACCCCATCGGCGCCTCGGGCGCCCGCATCCTGACCACCCTGCTGCACGAGATGAAGCGTTCCGGAGCCAAGAAGGGCCTGGCGACTTTGTGCGTCGGCGGCGGGATGGGCGTGGCCATGTGCGTCGAGCAAGTCTAGCGGCCATCGCCGAGCGCCGGATCAACCGCGCGTCGGCCAATTGAGTTTTAGGGAGATACGGGAATGGCGAGAGTCGCATTCGTCACGGGCGGGACCCGGGGCATCGGCCGGGCGATCTGTGAGCGACTGAAGGCCGACGGGATGAGCGTCGCCGCCGGCTACTCGGGGAACGAGGAAGCCGCCGCCGCCTGCGCCAAGGAGCTCGGCGTCATGGTGGTGAAGGGCAATGTCGGCAACTTCGAGGACTGCGAGCGGGCGGTGAACCTGGTGACGGCCGAGCTCGGCCCCATCGACGTGCTGGTGAACAACGCCGGCATCACCCGCGACGGCGTGTTCCACAAGATGAAGCCCGAGCAGTGGTCGGAGGTCATCCGGGTCAATATGGACAGCGTCTTCAACATGACCCGCCACGTCATCGAGGGCATGCGCGAGCGTGAGTGGGGCCGGATCATCAACATCTCGTCCATCAACGGCCAGAAGGGCCAGATGGGCCAGACCAACTACTCGGCCGCCAAGGCCGGGGTGATCGGCTTCACCAAGGCGCTCGCCCTGGAGAACGCCCGCAAGGGGGTGACGGTCAACGCCATCGCGCCCGGCTATATCGACACCGAAATGGTGCAGGCCGTGCCGGAGAACGTGCTGGCCTCGATCATCAGCCAGATCCCCGTGGGCCGGCTGGGCAAGGGCGAGGAGATCGCCGACATGGTGGCCTTCCTGGCGGGTGAGCACGCCGGCTACGTCACCGGCTCGACCCTGTCGCTGAACGGCGGCCAGTACATGGCGGGGTAGGGCGTTTCGGCCACACCTTACAGATCAAGGCGTTCGGAGCTTGGCCCTAGGCCTATTGGCGTCCAAAAAGCGCCCCAGTCGTCGAGCATCACACCTCCCTGATGATAAGCGAAACCCCGGCGCCGGCCTGCAAGCTCGCCTTCGTCATGGCCCTGGCCATGACGGGGCTGTTGGCTGAGCCGGCCTGGGCGGGGCCGGACAATCTGCGGGAGAGCCTGTTTGGCCAGCCGCCGGCGGCGGGGCGCTCCCAGTCGCCCCCCGTCGCCCGCTATGTCAGCCAGGAGGGCGACGTCTTCGTCCTCGACCGCAGCCAGAACCGGCCGCTGCTGAAGTTCCAGGACAGCCCGGAGGTCTGGGCCCTCAAGCCCCAGCCCGCGCCGCGCGGCGACATCATCTACAAGAACGACCTGGGCGAGCCGGTGTTGCGCGCCACCCGCCTGGGCGGACTGACCCTGTTCACCGAGGACCGGCCCGGCGGCACGGCGGCGGCCCTGGCCGGGGGCGGTCCGGCCCTGCGGCTGCCGACCCTGGGACCCCAGCAGCTGCTGGAGCGCCTGGCCCAGGCCAGCGCCCGGGCGACGCGGGCGGCGCGGCGGTTGATCCCCTTCGAGGCCGACGCCTCGCCCTCCTCCTCGGCCCTGGTGGCCGACGCGGCCCTGGTGACCTCCGAGGCGGTGATCCGGATGTCCAAGCGCCCCGATGGCCCGGCGATGATCGCCCGGTTCCGCAAGGTCTCCCTGGTGGAGGGCCACAAGCCCGGGGCCAGCGTCCAGCAGGGGGTCATGAAGATCACCATCACCCCCCATGACGGCCTGGCCGGCCGGCCCTCCTCCGACAGGATCATGGCGGCGGCCGGCGGTCGCTGACGTGTCGGCCGCCGTGGAGGGAAGAGAACGCCCTCAACCGGCCGCCTCACGCCCACAAACCCCTATGCCATAAGGCCCCTGGCCGACCGACACAGGCCGACAGGTGACCGTCGGGGTCCCGCGCTATCCCTTGAAGGCGTCCTTGGCCGCGCGCACCGCGCCGAAGGCCTCGTGCGGGGCCATGCCGGGCTTGAGGACCGGCGCGCGCAGGAAGGGGTTGGTGGCCTTTTCCAGGCCGATGGTAGTGGGGACGGTCCACTCTCCGCGCTCGCGGGCGGCGAAGATCGCCTCGGCGCGGGCCTTCAGCTCAGGGCTGGCGTCCACCGACAGGGCGAAGCGGGCGTTGGAGGCGGTATACTCGTGGGCGCAGTAGACAGCGGTGTCATCGGGCAGGGCGGTGAGGCGCGAGAGGCTGTCCCACATCTGCGCCGGCGTGCCCTCGAACAGCCGCCCGCAGCCGAGCGCGAACAGAGTGTCGCCGACGAAGGCCACCTGATCGGCGGCGTCGTGGAAGGCGATGTGGCCCAGGGTATGACCGCCGGACTCGATGACCTCGAAGGTGGTCTCCCCCAGCCTGACGCTGTCGCCGCCGGCCACCTTGCGGTCCACCGGTGACAGGCGCTCGACCTCGGCGGGGCCGACCACGGTGGCCCCGGTGGCGGCCTTGATCGCCGCGTTGCCGCCGGCGTGGTCGGGGTGCCAATGGGTGTTGAGGATCAGGTCCAGCTTCCAGCCCAGCTTGGCCAGTTCCGCCAGGATGGCCTCGGCGTCGGGGGTGTCGACACAGGCGGCCAGGCCGGTGGCGTCGTCGCGCACCAGGAAGCCGTAGTTGTCCGACAGGCAGGCGAACTGGTGGATGGTGACCGACATGGCGTGCGTCTCCCGGCGTCTCTTGTCCCTCGCACTTAGGTTGGGGGTCGCGATAAGTCGAGGGCAGGCTTGAAGCGTGGTGCGGGATGCGGGCGGAAAACCGGTTCCCACTTTTCCTCATCCCGCACTAAGTCATAGGCCATGCGCCGCGACGTCCTCGAGCTCCGACAGTTCTATGCCTCCAAGCTGGGGCGGGCGGCGCGCGAGATGACCGCGCGCAAGGTGCTGGAGACCTGGGGCGACGGCCATGGCCTGGATGTCCTGGGCCTCGGCTACGCCACCCCGTTCCTGGGCGCCCTGCGGCCCACGGCGCGCCGGGTGGTGGCGGCCATGCCGGCCCAGCAGGGGGTGGAGATCTGGCCGGCTGGAGGTGCGAACCTGGCGGCCCTGACCGCCGAGGACGCCCTGCCGTTCCAGAACGCCTTCTTCGACCGCATCCTGGCGGTCCACGCCCTGGAGGAGAGCCCCGATCCGCTTGCGCTGTTGCGCGAGGTCTGGCGGGTGCTGTCGCCCTCGGGCCGGGTGATCGTGGTGGTGGCGGCCCGCAACGGCCTGTGGGCCAATGCCGAGGCCACCCCCTTCGGCCACGGCCGGCCCTATACGCGGGGCCAGCTGGCCGAACTGCTGCGGGAGGCCGAGCTGGAGCCGTCGGGCTGGACGCGCGCCCTCTATGTGCCGCCGATCCCCTGGATGGCCGGCTGGGCCGAGGGGTTCGAGCAGGCCGGCTCGCGCCTGTGGCCCGGGTTCGCGGGCCTGGTGCTGATGGAGGCGGTGAAACAGACCTTCGCCGTCAAGCCCCGCGCCCACCGCGCCCGGGTGCGGGTGGCGGTCCCGACGCTCAATCCGCTGCCGGCCGGGCGGGCGCCTGTTTCGCGGGCGCCTCGCCAATCTGACTAGCGCCCCCCTTGGAGCCGGCGGCGGTTCGCCCTAGCTTGAGGGTTCAAACGGTCGCCTAGGGCGACCTATCCGGAGTGTCGCCCATGAAAATGATCGTCGCGGTCATCAAGCCCAGCCGCCTCGACGCGGTGCTGGACGCCGTCACCGAGGCCGGCGCCTCGGGCCTGACGGTCACCGAGGTGCGCGGCTATGGCCGCCAGCGGGGCAAGACCGAGGTCTATCGCGGCGCCGAGTACGAAGTGAAGCTGCTGCCCAAGGTGAAGCTGGAGATCGCCGTCCCCGACGACATCGCCGAGCGCGTCATCGAGGCCGTCTCCCGCACCGCCAACACCGGCAAGATCGGCGACGGCAAGGTCTTCGTCCTGGACCTGGAACAGGCGCTGCGGATCCGCACCGGCGACCGGGACGCGGCGGCGATCGCGGGGTAGCCACTGACCCGCTCCTCCCGGCGAAGGCCGGGACCCAGGTGAAATCCACTCGATCTCCTGCGAAGCCGGAAATCGGCCGGGGACCACCTCTAGCCGCGCGGGATGAATCTGGGTCCCGGCCTTCGCCGGGAGGAGCGGAGGTGGGGCGGCGCCGTTCGACCAACCCGTTCATGTGGTTCGTGCGGCTCGTGGACAATCCTGTTCCACCTGGCGGTGTCGCGGCCGGAAGATTTGGAACCACGAACCACACGAACCACACGAACGGTGGGGCCGGCCCTAAGCGAAATTACGGTGACACTGTATCAATAGATCGCCGCAACTACCGGCGCCGACCGACCCGAGCCCCCGCGTTTCCGCCTCCAGCGGGATCGACCTATGGCCTCACCGCGCTCCGGTAATCACGCCTCCTCCCCCTGGGCCGCTCTGAACGCCGTCATCATTTTCGCGAAGGCGCCGCTCTTGATCAGGGCGCGGCGTTCTTCCAGGCCGCGGTGGAGTTCCACCAGGGTCTTGGCGGCGTGTTCGTTTTGCTGGATGGCGCGCCAGTAGGCGGCGACGTTGGGCAGGCTGGGGATGGGGTCTTCCAGGCCGGCGAAGGGCAGGGTGTTCTCGACCATGAACAGGCCGGGCGTCAGGGCGCAATCGGCCAGGGTCAGGCGGCCGCAGCAGGCGAAGCCGTCGGTCCCGATCATGCGGTCCAGGGCCTTGAGGTTGCGCTTCACCTGGCTGGCCAGCATCGCGATCGTGCCTTCGTTGCGGGGCGTGACGTAGGTCTGGCCGCTGAGCATGAACATGTTGTTCATGATGTAGACGTCGCCGATGCGGGCGATGGTGCGGATATGGGCGGTCTCCCGCGCGCTGGTCCCCAGCAGGCTGGGCTCGGGGTAGATGTCCTCAAGGTACTCGGAGATGACCTCGGATTCCGGCATCATGTCGCCGTCGATATCGAGCACCGGAATCCGGCCGATCGGATGGGTCTCGCGGAAGGCCGGCATGCCGAAGGTCGGCGGACGCTCGATGGCGATGTCGGTGATGCCCTTGGCGTAGATCTGCATGCGGACGCGGGCGGAATAGGGACTGAGGTCCCCGGAATAGAGCTTCATCATGGTCAGGACTTTCCTCCGGGACTGGGCGTCTTGTTGTCGGCTCGACCGTCTCGAACGGTCGCGCGCTGACGTCGCCCGGAGGTTAGCCTCGCCTTCTGCGGCTTGCTAGATCACGATGCCGGGCGCCCGAGGCGCAGCCGGGGCCGCCCCGCCCTCGATCATGGTGATGGGCCGGGTGCCGATCTTGGCGCCGGTCTCCAGATCGACGGCGATCGGCACGACCTCCTTGCCGGTTTCCGCATCGATATAGCGGGTCAGATCACCGCCGCCGCGATGCTTGCTGCCCCAGGCGCCGAGTATGACGAGCACCGGTAGGAAATCGCGGCCGGCATTTGTCAGCACGTATTCGTCGCGGGGCGGCCGTTCAATATAGCGGCGTTTTTCCAGCAGCCCCTCATCGGTCAAGGCCGTGAGCCGGGCCGTGAGCATGGTCGGCGCGATCCCCAGGCTTTTGCGGAACTGATCAAACCGGGTCAGGCCCAGGTGCGCGTCCCGCAGGATCAGAACGCTCCAGGAATCCCCCACGCACAGCAGGCTGCGGGCGATGGGGCAGTGGGCGGCGAGGTCGTCTTTCATGTCACTACTATTTTCATATTGACTGACTATCGTTTTGATATCATATGGGCTGCAGAGACGAACCGCAAGCGAGATGGAAAGACCATGAGCGCCACATCACAACCCGTCGCCTTCATCACCGGCGCGTCATCCGGCATCGGCCGCGCCAGCGCCCGTGCGCTGGTGAAGGCGGGGTATCGCGTGTTCGGCACCAGCCGCGGGGCGGCGCCGCACGAGGTGAACGACGGCGTCCGGATGATCGCCTGCGATGTCACCTCCGAGGCCTCGGTGGCGCAGGCCGTCGCCCTTGCCCATGCTGAGGCGGGGCGGATTGACCTGTTGGTCAACAATGCCGGCTACGCCCTTTCCGGGGCGGCGGAGGAAAGCTCCATCGGCCAGGTGCAGGCCATGTTTGACACCAACTTCCTCGGTGTTGTCCGGGTCACGAATGCCGTCCTGCCGATCATGCGGGCGCAGCGCGGGGGCCGGATCCTGAACATCGGCTCGGTCATCGGGCTGATACCGGGTCCTTTCGGCGCCTATTACGGGGCCAGCAAGCACGCGATCGAAGGCTATTCAGAGTCGCTCGATCACGAGGTGCGCCCGTTCGGCATCCGGGTCGCCGTGATCGAGCCCTGGGCCACGAAAACCTCCATCGAGGCCAACTCTCCGCAGGGTGACCGTCCGGTGGCGGCCTATGCCCAGACGCTGGCGCGATACCGCACGGCCTTTGACGCCGCGATGGCGACGGGGGACACCGCCGAGGATGTCGCCGCCACCGTTCTGGCGGCGGCGCGGGATCGGCGCCCCCGGCTGCGCTACCCCTCGGGCAAGGCCGCGAAGCAGACCGCCTTCGCCCGGCGGTTCCTGCCCAGGTCGGTGTTCGACCGGACCCTGCGCAAGCAGTTCAACATCGCCTGAAACAACATCGGCCCTTCTCGGGCGGAACCCAACCCAAGAACAAGAACAGGGACGATCGCCGTGACCCGAAGTCATGAACCGTCGAACACCGCGACCCGCTATACCGACGCCGCGAACCGCTCCATCGCCGTGGGTGGAACCCGCTTCGCCTATCGTGAGATGGGCCCCCGTGGCGGCGTGCCCCTGGTGATGCTGAACCATTGGGGAGCGGTGCTGGACAATTTCGACCCCCGGATCATGGATGGCCTGGCAGGCCGGCATCACGTGATCGCGCTCGACTATCGCGGGATCGGCGGTTCGGAGGGCTTGGCCCCCCTGACGGTTGACGAAATGGCCCGCGATGCGATTGCGACGATCCGGGCGATGGGGTTCAGCCAGGTCGACCTGATGGGCTTTTCGCTCGGCGGGATGGTGGCGCAGGACGTCACGCTGAAAGCCCCCGACCTGGTGCGCAAGCTGATCCTGACGGGCGCCGGGCCGGCCGGCGGGATGGGGATTTCCGAGGTGGGCCGGGTGTCCTGGCCGCTGATCCTCAAGGGCCTGCTGACGTTTCGTGACCCCAAGACCTACCTGTTCTTCACCTCGACCGCCAATGGACGCGCCGCCGCCAAGGCCTTTCTGAACCGGCTGCAAGAGCGCAAGTCCGGACGAGACAAGGCGCCGACCCCGCGCGCCTTTCTGCGTCAGCTGGCGGCGATCCAGGCCTGGGGACGTCAGGCGCCGCAGGATCTCGGCCGCATCGGCATTCCGGTTCTGGTGGCCAATGGCGACAACGACATCATGGTTCCCACCCCCAACAGCCACGACATGGCCCGCCGCATCCCGGGGGCGGACCTGGTGATCTACAGCGACGCCGGTCACGGCGGCATCTTCCAGCACCACGCGCAGTTCGTGCCCAAGGTCCTGGCGTTTCTCGCCGCCTGAAGTCTCGCGTCCTGCGCTTCGGAGAAAGCACATGAAAGCCTTCGTTCTCGACAAATACGCGAAAGGCGCCGCATTGCGCCTGACCGATGTTCCGGAACCTCAACTGCGTGAGGATGAGGTCCTGGTGGCTGTCCACGCCGCCGGCGTGAACCTGCTCGACGTCAAGATCCGCGACGGCGAGTTCAAGCCGATCCTGCCGTACAAGACGCCGCTGGTCCTCGGCCACGATCTGGCCGGAACCGTGGTGCGCACCGGGCCGAAGGCAAGTCGATATCGGGTGGGCGATGAGGTCTATTCCCGCGCCGACGACTTTCGTATCGGCGCCTTCGCGCAGGTCATCGCGGTCCGGGAAAGCTCCCTGGCCCTCAAACCCAAGTCGCTGAACATGGAAGAGGCGGCGTCGCTCCCGCTGGTCGCCCTGACCGCGTGGCAGGCGCTGGTGGAACGGGGACAGCTGCGCGCCGGTCAGAAGGTGTTCATTCAGGCGGGCTCCGGCGGGGTCGGAACCATCGCCATCCAACTGGCCAAGCATATCGGGGCCTATGTCGCCACCACGGCCAGCGGACACAACGCCGAATGGCTCAAGGCGCTGGGGGCGGATCTGGTGATCGACTACCGGACGCAGGACTTTGAAGCGGTGCTGCATGACTACGACCTGGTGCTCCACAGCCAGGATGCGAAGGCGCTGGAAAAGTCGCTGAATATCCTGCGGCGCGGCGGCAAGCTGGTTTCGATCACCGGTCCCGTGACCCCTGCCTTCGCCGCGGAAATCGGGGCGCCCTGGTTTCTGAGGCCGGTCCTCTGGGCCTTGTCCCGGGGCGCCTTGAAGAAGGCGCGGCGGCGCGGGGTGGCGTTCGACTTCCTGTTCATGAAGGCGCACGGGCCGCAGCTGGAACAGATCACAGCCCTGATCGAGGCGGGCCATATCCGCCCGGTCATCGACCGCGTCTACCCCTTCGCGGAAACCAACGCCGCCATCGCCCACGTCGAAGCCGGACATGCCAAGGGCAAGGTCGTCATCAAGATCAAGTAGGGCCGGCAGGGGCGGCTTTCTCGACCTCGGCCGTGTAGTCTCCTGTCATGGCCGGGATCATCGAGGAACGTCGCGAGGAGGCTGAGCGGCTGCGGGGCTATTTCGAGGTTCAGCTGCGGTTTGCGCAGACGATCGCGGCGCGGACCTCCCGCCCCCTGGCCGAGACGCTGCTGGAGGTCACCAACCTGCACCGGCGGTTTGGCCTGGGCCGGGCCGCACCGGGAGCGCCGTCGGAGGGGTGGATGCGCTATGCCGCGGGCCTGGCGCGGTGCGCGTCGGACGCTGAGCGGCTGGCCTGGACGGTGGAGGTTTTCGCCGCCGCCCCGGCAGAGCCCAGCGGGGCGCTGCGGTTCGGCTGCTTCAGCTACGAGCTGCAGGACGAGGGCCGGGTGGTGCGTATCCACTTCAGCAACCGCGACAGCGGCGAAGACCTGGGGCCGCTCGCCCGCGCCAAGGTCGACCGGCGGATTTCGGAGCTGCGGGAGATGTTTCGCCACGTCCGGGAGCACCACGGGCAGGCCCGGACGGTGCGGGGCGGGTCATGGCTCTATAACCTGGAGGCCTACCGCCGGCTGTTCCCGCCGGACTATGCGGCGTCGGTCTTTGAGCCCGAGCGGGTGCGGCTGGACGGAACCTCCAGCTGGGGCCAACTGCTGGACTTCCGAGGGGCGGTGAAGCCCGCGGTGGCGCGGACCCTGCTCGACAACATCGGCCAAGGGGACGCCGCCGCGCCCTGGAGGGCGTTCCCGCTGCGGGCCCTGGGGGCGGAGAGCCCGATCGCGTCCTTTCATCGGCTCTACGGTGGCTGACATCGCCACCGAGCCGGCGCGCGCGCCGGCGGCCCGTCGCCAGGACCGGTCTCGCGCGTCAGGTTGCAAGGCGAGCGGGATCGACCTTCAGGGTGACGATCAGGCCGGCTTCATGCCAATCGTAGGTGATCGCGCCGCGCAGGTGCCCGCTGACGCTGCGCTCTATCAGCCGGCTTCCGTATCCCTTGGGTTCCGCAGGCGCCTTGACCAGGGGACCGCCGGTCTCCGTCCAGACGATCGTGACCGCTTCGTTGTGGGCCGAGCAGGAGACGTCCAGCATGCCGGTGTCGACCGACAGCGCGCCATACTTCAAGGAGTTGGTCGCCAGTTCGTGGACGATCAGGGCGACGATCGTCGTCGCCGACTCGCCGACGCTCATGCGCGGCACCGAGACCCGGATGCGGCCGCTGAACGCGCCCAGATCGTCGTAGGGCGCCAGCAGGACGGTCAGCAGGTCTCCGAGCAGGGCGGAGGGGGCTTCGGTCTGGCCGGCCACCGGACGAACCAGATCGTGCGCGCGGCCGAGCGCCGTCAACCGGAGCGTCAGCTCACGGGCCATGTCTTCGACCGTCTTGGTGGAGCGGGAGGTGATGGCCGTCAGGCCCGAGGCGATGGCCAGGAGGTTCTTGACCCGGTGGCTCATCTCGCCGGCCAGGAGCTCACGGCCCTCCTCGGCCTGCTTTCGTCCGGTGACGTCGATGAAAATGCCGAACATGATGCGCTGAACCATGCGGGCGTCATCGCCCTGGCCACGCGCAGAGATCCACTTGAGCTCGTCGCCGATCATGATCCGGAAATCGATTTCATAGGCGCCCGTGATCCCTCGGGTCGCGTTGAAGGCCGCACGGACCCGATCACGATCAGCGGGATGAATGTGCGCCGAGAGATCCTCGAAGGTGACGTCTCGGCCGCGCGGGACGCCCCAGAGGTCGTAGGAGTGATCGTCCATGGCCAGGGCGTCGGTGTCGACATTCCACGACCACAGGGTGACCCCGGCCGATTCGATGGCGCGCACCAGGTTCTTGGGTTCCCAGAGGAGGGGCTTCAGGTTCTCGGGTGTCGTTGGCATGAGGACTCCTACGATGCTGAGTCGGCACGTGACTAGAGCCGGATGGCTGCTCTCGAAGCCTCAATCCGGTTCCATGACTTTGAAATCAGATCACGATTCAACGCTCAGGCGATTCCGTCCAAGCGCATCGTGATCTAGGCGCGTTCTCCACGGCTCTGTAGTTCAGCTTTGATGAACGGCGTCTGTCAGGCTGTGGCGGCGCCAGGGTTTGTTTCCGCCGATAGCACAGGTGCGCGCGCTGGCGGGAGCGGCTAGAGAACCGGCCATGTTGCGGATCTCCGAACTCAAGCTGCCTCTCGACCATCCGCCCGAGGCCCTGCCGGTCGCCATCGCCGCGCGGCTGGGGGTGGGCGCGGGCGACCTGTTGTCCTGGTCGGTCTGGAAGCGGGCGCACGACGCCCGCAAGAAGGCGGCGATCCTCAAGGTCTACATCGTCGATGTTGAGGTCGCCGACGAGGCCGCCGTGGTGGCGCGGCGCGCGGGCGACCCGCATCTGCGGCCGACGCCCGACACCGCCTATCGCCTTGTGGCGCGCGCGCCGGCGGACGCGCCGAGGCCGGTGGTGATCGGGGCCGGGCCCTGCGGCCTGTTCGCGGGGTTGATCCTGGCGGAGATGGGATTCGCGCCCATCATCATCGATCGCGGCAAGGCCGTCCGGGAACGGACGAAAGACACCTGGGGCCTGTGGCGGCGGGGCGAACTGGACCCGGAATCCAACGTCCAGTTCGGCGAGGGCGGGGCCGGCACCTTTTCCGACGGCAAGCTCTACAGCCAGGTGAAGGACCCGCGCCACCTGGGCCGCAAGGTGCTGACCGAGTTCGTGGCGGCCGGGGCGCCGCCGGAGATCCTCACCGAGGCGCACCCGCATATCGGCACCTTCCGCCTGGTGACCATGGTGGAGGCCCTACGCGCCAAGATCGAGGCCCTGGGGGGCGAGTACCGGTTCGGCCATCAGGTGACGGATGTCGAGGTCGAGGCCGGGCGGCTGCGCGGCCTGCACCTGAAGGATGGGACGTTCCTGCAGACCGACCATGTGGTGCTGGCGGTCGGGCATTCCTCTCGCGACACCTTCCGGGCGCTGCACGCGCGCGGCGTCCACATCGAGGCCAAGCCGTTCTCCATCGGCTTCCGCATCGAGCATCCGCAATCCTGGATCGACAAGGCGATGTTCGGGCCCTGCGCCGGGCATCCTGACCTGGGGGCGGCGTCCTATTCGCTGTCGCACCACTGCGCCAATGGCCGCACGGTCTACAGTTTCTGCATGTGTCCGGGCGGGACGGTGGTGGCGGCGACCTCCGAACCCGGCCGCGTGGTGACCAACGGCATGAGCCAGTATTCGCGCAACGAGCGGAACGCCAATTCCGGCTTCGTGGTGGGGATCGATCCCGCCGACTATGGCGGCGGCCACCCCCTGGCCGGCATCGCCCTGCAGGACGAGCTGGAGCGCGCGGCCTTCGTGGCCGGCGGCGGCGGCTATCACGCACCGGGGCAAAGGGTGGGTGACTTCCTGGCCGGACGGGCGTCGAGCGACCTGGGCAGCGTGGTCCCCAGCTACAGGCCCGGCGTGCGGCCCACCGACCTGGCGGCCCTGATGCCGGATTATGTGACGGCGGCGATGCGCGAGGCCCTGCCGGTCTTCGGCCGCAAGATCGCGCGCTACGACGATCCCGACGCCCTGCTGACCGGGGTGGAGACGCGGACCTCGTCGCCGATCCGCATCACCCGCGGGGCTGATTTCCAGAGCCTGAACCTGGCGGGCCTGTTCCCGGCCGGCGAGGGTGCGGGCTATGCGGGCGGCATCCTCTCGGCCGCCATCGACGGCATCAAGGTGGCCGAGGCCGTGGCGCGGGCGATGGTGGGGGCGAAGGCCGTCGCGCCCTAACCCAGGAAGTCGCCGGGCGGCGGCAGGTGGGCGACGCCGGTGACGGCGATGTCGGCCGGCTCGGCGGGGGCCGGGTGAAGATCGGGGCGCGCGCCGCCGCCGGTCAGATGGCTGAGCAGGCCCGCGACGCCCGTGCCCGCCACCATCAGGAAGCCGTCGCCCTGGTTGTCGCCGTCGACGTCGACCTCGATCCGGAAGCCGGGCGTGACCGGCGGCGGGTTGCGGCCGGTGAAGGTGAAGCCGCGCAGGCCGCTGAGCACGTCGTCCTGGGCCGTGGCATTGATGACATTGATCCTGTGGCCATCGGCGCGGGTCAGCCGGTCGCCGAAGGTGAAGTCCAGGATCACCCCCAGCGCGTGCTGGGACGGGGGTGTGGTCTCGGGCGCGGTGTCTCCTGAAAGCTCGATGACGAAGGTGTCGTCCCCCGATCCGCCGATGGCCACCACCTGGGCGCCCAGGTGGAGCTGGTCGTCGCCGGCTCCGCCCTCCAGCAGGTCGACCTGGCCCGAGCCCGCGCCGCCCCCCGCGAGGGTGTCGTCGCCTGCGCCGCCCACCAGGTGGTCGGCCCCGCCGCCGCCGTCGAGGCTGTCGTCTCCCGATCCGCCCACCAGCTCGTCGTTTCCATCTCCGCCCTGAAGGGTCTCCTGGGCGGCGGCCTGCGCCACCAAGGTCGGGTCGGCGGCCGCGGTGGCCTCTGAGCCGGTGGGGATGTCGGTCGGCTTGATCTCGTCCTGGGGCGCCTCGGCCCTGGGGGCGTCTTGCGTGGCGGTGACGGCGGCCGCGTCGCTGGGGGCGGCGCCGTCAGCGGGGGCGGCCAGGCGCTCGAAGCGCTGGTGCTCCTCGGCGCCGGCGGAGGGCGCGGCCAGGGTCGCGGCGACCGCGAAGGCGGCCAGCACTTCAGCCGGCGAGTCCTGTTGGCCCCCGTCCGGCGCATCGTGGGCCTGGGCGGTCATGTCGAAGAAGGCGGCGGCCACCACCAGGGCGACGAAGGTCTGGGCCTGACGGGCGGCCAAGGGCACCACGACCTCGCCCTGGCCGTCGCGCCAGTCGGCGCCCAGCAGGCGGTCCACGGCGGTCCAGAGGGTGTCGTCCTCCTCCACCACGTCGGCGGCGGCGTCATGGATGACGAACTGGCCGTTGATGCGGGCGACGTGGACCAGGACCTCGTCGTTCTCGTCGGTGATCACGCACCAGGGGTCCCCGGCGTCGGTCGCCCCGTAGACCACCCGCACATGGATGCCGTCCGCCGCCAGCCGGTCGGCCAGCTCCGACAGCCGCGCGCGCTCACCGGCGGACCAGCCCCCGGAGTCGGGGCGAGGCGTGAATGGGACGACGTTGCTCATGGGACCCGGGCGACCCTTCAGGTCCCGAAGGCGCGGGGCGCGTCGGGCAAGATCTGGGCGGCGTCCCCGAACAGCAGGCGGTTCAGCTCAGGCTCGTAGTAGGCCAGCAGGGTGCGGGCGAAGTGGGCGGGCTCAAGGCCGACCGCGAGGGCCCAGGCGCCCTGCATCTCGATGGGGACGCGGCCCAGGCCGCTCTCCACCTGCGAGACGAAGGTGTAGTAGCGCATGCCCACCCGCTCGGCCAACTGCGCCTGGGTCAGGCCCGCGGCCTCGCGTCCGGCCTTCAGCCAGCGTCCGGCTTCCTGGCGCAGGGCCTTGGTGGCCGCCGCGCGGACCGGATCAACCGCGGGTCTCGGCATCGGATCTCAACTCCTGGGTCAAGCCATCTTGCGGCCGCAATCGGGCCGGTATAAAGTAATTACGCAACACGTTCATACGCGACGCATAACGCCTCGTCGCTGACTATAGACACCGCCCGCCTTCTCGTCCTCATCTTTTCGGAAATCTCATGTCGCTTCGTCATCTCCTGCTCGCCGCGGCCTCCCCCCTGTGCCTGGTGGCGGGGCCCGCCTGGGCCGAGACCGCGATCTCCACGGCGGTGACCACGCCGGTCACCACCGCCACGGCGGCCGGCGGTGCGCGGGACGATGTGAAGGTCACCTCGGCGGGCTCGATCAAGGTCACCAGCGGCGTGGCCCTGACCTTGAACAGCGACAACAATGTCACCCACGAGGGTGTCATCACGATCTCCGACGCCAGCGACGCCAGCGGCGTGGCGATCGTCGGCGGCAAGACCGGCGAGGTGAAGCTGTCGGGGTCGATCGTCGTCGACGACACCACCGAGATCAAGGACACCGACACCGACGGGGACATGGACGGGGCCTTCGCCGTCGGCTCCAACCGGGTGGGGGTGCGGGTCACCGGCCCGGCCACCTTCCACGGTTCCATCACCCAGGCGGCCGGGACCGTCACGGTTGAAGGCAACGATTCAGCCGGCGTCGCGCTGGAGAGCGCCATCGATGGGTCCCTGCAGACCGCGGGGGCCATCTCGGTGATCGGCGATCGTTCCTACGGGCTGCATGCCCTGGGCACGGTCGGTGGCGACGTGGCGGTGACCGGGAGCGTCACCGCCCAAGGCAAGGACTCCGTGGGCGTGGCCCTGGACGACAATGTCGGCGGCAAGCTCTCCATCAATTCAGCGATCGGAGCTTCCGGGTTCCGCTCCACGACCCGAGGGACCGACGCCGTGGTGGCCAAGCTGGACGCCGACGATCTGCTGATCGGCGGGCCGGCGGTTCGCGTGCGCGGAGACCTGTTCGGCGGGATGCTGATCGGAAGCTCCGGCTCGGCCAGCGCCTACGGCTCGGCGCCGGGCGTGCTGATCGGGTCCGATACCCGCAACGTTCGCCTGGGCGTGCTTGGGACCGGCGCCGACGCCTTCGGCTTCATGAACAAGGGCGCGATACTGGGCGCGGGGATCTATGACGGGGTGGCCGCCGTCGGCGTGAAGTTCGGCGGCCTGGGCCACACGGTGAGCGTGGAGGGCGGCGTCTGGAACTCCGGTTCGATCCTGGCCACCGGGGTCAAGGCCGGCGCCACCGCCTTCTGGATGGGGGCCGGCGCCTCGAGCGCGAACCTCACCAACGCTGCGGTGATCAAGGCCAGCACGACGGCCACCGACGCCAACGATATCGCCGCCATCCGCATCGACGCCGGCGCCTCGCTGCCCTATCTCGCCAACAGCGGCTCGATCAGCGCTGTCGTCAGCGGCTCCAAGGCCTCGGCCACCGCCGTGCTGGACGCCTCAGGGTCGCTGAGGACCCTCGAGAACATCAACTCCATCGCCGCCACGGTGACCGCCACCGACGCCACGATCCCGGTGACCGGGCGGGCCATCGCCCTGGACCTGCGGGCCAACACCGCGGGCGTGACCCTGCGCCAGTACGCCAACAGCGACACCGCCATCACGCCCACCATCACCGGCGACGTGCTGTTCGGCTCGGGCGCGGGGCGGCTGGAGCTGCTGGCCGGCGTGCTGAACGGGGCGGTGGCCTTCGGTTCGGGCGCCGACAGCCTGGTGATCAATGGCGGCGCCAAGCTGACCGGCGCACTCACCGACGCCGGCGGCGGCCTGACCGTCGACATCGTCAAGGGACGGCTGACCGACACCAGCACGGCGACGGTCAATCTCACCAGCCTGAACCTGGGCGCGGCGGGCGAGCTGGTGTTCACCGCCGACCCCAAGGCCGCCAAGTCCACCCTGTTCAACGTCTCCGGCGCCGCGACCCTGGCCACCGGCTCCAAGATCGGCCTCTCCTTCGCCTCCAAGCTGGAGGCTCCGGCCAGCTTCACCCTGATCAAGGCCGGGTCGCTCACCACCGGGACCCTGGACGACAGCCTGCTGGGGGACACGCCCTATCTCTACAAGGCAACTCTGCGGGTCGATGCGCCCACCACCAGCCTGGTGGCCGACGTGCGTCGCCGCACCGCCGCCGAGGCGGGCATGACCGCCTCGGAAAGCGCGGCCTATGACGCGGTGTTCGCCGCCTTCGACAAGGACACCGCCGTCCGCGACGCCCTGCTGGGCAAGACCACCCAGGCCGGCTTCCAGGCCCTCTACGACCAGTTCCTGCCCGACCACGCCGGCGGCCTGTTCCACACCCTGGCGGCGGCCTCCGACGCCGCGAGCCGGGGCCCCGACGCTGACGTCTCCATGAGCGACGAGGAGGGCGGTCTGCGCGCCTGGACCCAGGAGATCGGGGTGATGATCAAACGCGACGTGGACCGCTCCACCGCCTACGACGCCGGCGGGTTCGGTATCGCGGCGGGGATCGAGGCGCCCAACACCGCGCTGGGCGCCGTCGGCCTGCAGACCAGCTTCCTTAATGTCGATGTCGATGAGGTCGGCGCGGTGGGCTCGGAGTCGCTCAGCGGCACGGTGCTGTCGGCGGGCGTCTACTGGCGCGAGAGCCTGGGTCAGCTGACGGTGGGGGCCGGGATCACCGGCGGCTACGCCAGTCTCAAGAGCGAGCGGGTGCTGAGCGACTCCGGCTTCACCCGCACCGCGTCCTCCGACTGGAATGGCGCGACCGTCGCCGCCCATGCCCATGTGAACTGGAACCTGGAGGGCGACACCTTCTACGCTAGGCCCCAGGCCACCCTGGACTACTTCCTGCTGAAGGAAGGCGACCGCACCGAGACCGGCGGCGGCGAGGCCGTGAACCTGGCCATCGAAGAGCGGTCCTCCAGCCAGATCGCCGCCTTCGCGGGCGTCAGCATCGGGGCCAGGTTCGGCCTGAAGGGTGACTTCCGCTGGGGTCCGGAACTGACCGCCGGCTGGCGGCAGGTCTCGGGCGACGGGGCCGACGCCACCACGGCCCGCTTCGTCAGCGGCGGATCGGCCTTCACCATCGCCGCGCCGGAACTCTCGGGTGGCGGAGCCGTTGTACGCTTGGCCCTTCGTGGCCAGAGCGACTATGTCGACTTCGCGCTCGAAGGCGGCGGAGAGGTTCGCGACGACTACGAGGCCTACGACGCCCGCATCGTCGCCCGTATGGTGTTCTGAGGCGCGCGACATGACCCATCTCGCCGGAGGACTGCTGGCCGTGGCGGCTGTGCTGGTCTGCATCGCCCGTCGCACCGCCGGAAAGCCGCCCCTATGGCGCTCCAAGCTGGCCCTTGTGGGCGCGCTGCTGTGTCTGATTTCAGGCAGCGTCCTGGTGGCGCTGGACCCCACGGCGATCGGCGAGACTCCGGTGGTGATCGTGGCCGCCCTCTGCCTGTTCGAGGGCGGCATGGCGCTGATCAGCCTGATGGCGGCGGCGGGCGCGCGCCAGCCGAGGTGGCTCGGCTAGACCCGTTTCAAGTTTCCCCCCCGGACCCTCATCCCGGACTTCCGGGATCCGGATCGCAAAGCCCCCCAGCCGATGATCCGGGCCCTGGCGCAAGCCGGGGCGAGCGGGGGACCTATCTGGGGAACAGCTCGCCGGCGCCCGTCGGTGAGGCCGCCTCCGCCGCGCCCTTGCGGCTCAGCAGAAACAGCGCGGTTTCCGAGCGCCAGTTCTCCAGCGCCCGGGTCGGGTCGATGGGCCGCGCGGGCTTGCCGGCGTTGAGCGCCGAGCAGGCCTCGATGCGCAGGTCCAGGTCGTCGCAGAGCGCGGTGAAGTCGTGCAGGGTGCAGAGGTGGATGTTCGGCGTCGACCACCAGGGCTCGGGCAGGGCCTTGGTCTCGGGCATGCGGCCATGGACCATCAGCGACCAGCGCACCCGCCACTGGCCGAAATTGGGCAGGGACACCACCGCCCGGTCGGCGATGCGCAGCAGTTCGTTCAGCACGTGCCGCGGCTCGCGCATCTGCTGCAGGGTCTTGGACAGGATGGCGTAGTCGAAGGCCCGGGTCGGGAAGTGGTCCAGGTCGCGGTCGCCGTCCCCCTGCACCACCGCCAGACCCCGCGCCAGGCAGGCCGAGACCCCCTGGCTGGAAATCTCCAGGCCCTGGCCGTCGACACCCTTCTCGCGGGTCAGCAGCTCCAGCAGTTCGCCCTCGCCGCAGCCGACGTCGAGCACGCGGGAGCCGGGACGCACCAGGCGCAGGATCTCCTTGAAGTCCTCGCGGGTGGTCTTCACCTCAGGCCTCGCTTCTCGGCGGCCGAGGCCAGGAAGCCACGCAGGGCCGAGTCCAGGGCCGGCTCGTCCAGGAAGATGGCGTCGTGGCCCTTGTCGGTGGTGATCTCGGCGAAGCTGGCGCGGCAGCCGGCGGCGTTGAGGGCGCGCACGATGTCGCGGCTTTCGGCGGTGGCGTAGAGCCAGTCCGAGGAGAAGGACAGCACACAGAACCTGACATTCCGGGCGCGCAGGAAGGCGTTGGCCAGCACCCCGTCGTGACCGGCGGCCAGATCGAAATAGTCCAGGGCGCGGGTGATGTAGAGGTAGGAGTTGGCGTCGAAGCGGTCGACGAAGCTGGACCCCTGGTGGCGCAGATAGCTCTCCACCTGGAAGTCTGCGTCGAAGCCCCAGGACAGGCCGTCGCGCTGCAGCTCGCGGCCGAACTTCCGCTGCAGGGCGGTCTCCGACAGATAGGTGATGTGGGCGGCCATGCGGGCGACGGCCAGGCCCTTTTCGGGGCGCACGCCCTCAAGCTCATAGGCGCCGCCGCGCCAGTCGGGGTCGGCCATGATCGCCTGGCGGCCCACCTCGTGGAAGGCGATGTTCTGGGCCGAATGGCGCGCCGCGGCCGCCACGACGATGGCCGAGAACAACCGCTCGGGATAGTCGGCCGCCCATTGCAGGACCTGCATGCCGCCCATGGAGGCGCCCACCACGGAAAACAGGGTCTCGATGCCGAAGGACTCCACCAGCATGGCCTGGGCGCGGACCATGTCGGCGATGGTGATCATCGGGAATGCCAGGCCGTAGGGCTTGCCCGTCATCGGATCCAGGGACGACGGCCCGGTGGAGCCCATGCAGCCGCCGATGACATTGGGGCAGATGATGAAGTAGCGGGCCGGGTCCAGCGGCAAGCCCTCGCCGACCACCGTGGTCCACCATCCCGGCTTGCCGGTGACCGGATGGGTGGAGGCCACATACTGGTCGCCGGTCAGCGCATGGCAGATCAGCACGGCGTTGGACTTGTCGGCGTTCAGCGTGCCGTAGGTGCGGTAGGCCATCTCCAGCGGGGCCAGGACCGCGCCGGAATCCAGGCGCAGCGGACGGTCGGCCGGCGACCTCCAGGTCCCGCCGTCGGTAGGGGTGGCGAGGGTGGCTTGGCCGACGTCGCTCATGGCCCGCTTGGACCGCCAACCTCTTTCGCTGTCAACCGCTTCGCGTCGGCGCGATGGCCCGCTATGAACCGATGCGACTCCCACGCATGGGTGGGACGACGGAGAGACCATGGACCGGCTGATCCTCCTGCGGCACGGCGAGGCCGAGCGCGACGCCCCGAGCGGCGACGATTTCGACCGCCGGTTGGTCCGGCGCGGGATCGCGGCCAGCGCCGCCATGGGCGAGACCCTGGCCGACCTCGGTTTCCGCCCGGACCTGGCCCTGGTCTCGGCCGCCGCCCGGACCCGTGACACCTGGGAGGCGCTCTGCAATGCGTTTCCCAGCGCGCAGGTGCGGTTCGAGGACAGCCTCTATCTCGCCGAGCCCGAACGGGTGCGGGCGCTGGCCCAGGCGGCGGGCGCCACCTGCGGCACGGTGATGGTGGTGGGGCACAATCCGGGCCTGCAGGACCTGACGGTCCAGATGCTGAGGGAGGGCGGCGCGCCCGCCGCGCTGATCGCCAAGGCGCAGAACGGCTTCCCGACCTCGGCGGCGTCCGTCTTCCTCTTCGACCACGCCGGCCGCCCGTCCTATGACGGCCTGTTCTTCCCGGCGCGGTGAGAGATGGGCGAGGCCGCAATCCTTCCCTTCTCCCCTTGCGGGAGAAGGTGGCCGGTTGGAGACCGGTCGGATGAGGGCGCGCGCTCCACTTTCAAAACAAAAACTCCCGTCATCCCGGACGGCCGGCAGGCCGATCCGGGACCCAGGGGCGGAGTGCTCGGCCCCTGGGTCCCGGCTCTCCGCTGCGCTGCGGCCGGGATGACGCCGGATTTTTTCGGATGGGGCTATCGACCCTTCATCCGACCCTGCTCCGCAGGGCCACCTTCTCCCGCACGGGGAGAAGGACACGCTCTTGCTCATCGGACACCCAGATGACCCGCATCTACAAGATCCTCTCCCGCGCCGAATGGAGCGCCGCCGAGGCGTCGGGAAGCTTCCTGGGCTCCGCCGTCGATCTGGCCGACGGCTTCATTCATTTTTCCACCGGCGCCCAGGCGGCCGAGACCGCGCGGCGCTACTTCAAGGACCTCTCCGGCCTGGTGGTGCTGGAGGTGGAGGGCGACGACCTGGGGGCGGCGTTGCGCTGGGAGCCGTCGCGGGGTGGGGGGCTGTTTCCGCATCTCTACGACGTCCTGACGCCGGGCCAGGTCAGGGCCGTGATCGAGGCGCCGCTGGGCCCGGACGGCGTGCCGGTGCTGGGAGACCTCGCGTGATCCACGACCTGGCCGCCCGCGCCCTGCACCTGCTCGACCCCGAGGACGCCCACGGCGTCACGATCAAGGGCCTGGCCCTGGGCCTGGGTCCCCGCGCGGGCCGTGACGACCCGATCCTGGCCACGACGGTGGCGGGGTTGTCCCTGCCCAACTGCGTCGGCCTGGCGCCCGGCTTCGACAAGAACGCGGAGGTGTTTGGCCCCATGCTGGCCGCCGGCTTCGGCTTCGTGGAGTGCGGCACGGTCACGCCGCTGCCCCAGGCGGGCAACCCGCGCCCGCGGCTGTTCCGGCTGACGCAGGATGAGGGCGTCATCAATCGCATGGGCTTCAACAATCAGGGCCTGGAGCCCTTCGCGGCTCGGTTGGCGCGGCGAGGGCCCGGGGTGATCGGGGCCAATATCGGCGCCAACAAGGACGCCGCCGATCGCATCGGCGACTATGTGACTGGGCTGGAGCGCCTCTGGGGCCTGGCCTCCTATTTCACCATCAACATCTCCTCGCCCAACACGCCGGGCCTGCGCGCCCTGCAGACCAAGGCGGCGCTGGAGGAGCTGCTGGGCCGGCTGGCCGAGACCCGTGACAGCCTGCCCGCGCAGGGCCGCGTGCCCATGTTCCTGAAGGTCGCGCCCGACCTGGAGGCCGGTGAGGTGGAGGCCATCGTCGAGACGGTGATCGCCAACGGCCTGTCGGGGGTGATCGTCTCCAACACCACCATCGGCCGCCCGGACCTGCGTTCGCGCCACTCAGGCGAGACCGGCGGGCTGTCCGGCGCGCCTCTGAAGGCCCTAGCCCAGCAGATGATGGGCGAGTTCCACGCCGCCAGCGCCGGCCGGGTCGCCCTGATCGGCGCGGGGGGCATCGCCTCGGGCGCGGACGCCTATGCGCGCATCCGCGCGGGCGCCAGCGCGGTGCAGCTCTATTCGGCCCTGGTGTTCGGCGGACCGGGCCTGGTGACCCGCATAAAGGCCGACCTGGCGCGGCGCCTGAAGGCCGACGGTTTCCCCAGCGTGGCCGCCGCCGTCGGGACGAGCGGCTAGATTCCCCTCTCGCGCGAACAGACGTCGCGTTGCCGAAAGGCCCACGGTGAAGTAGGGGGAAGGCTCATGGCGGACGCCCCTCAGCCTCAGGCGCCCCCGAGGCGAACCAGACGGCGGTTCTTCTGGCCGGGCGGCCTCTCCGCGCGTCTGCTGATTCTCACCATCCTCTTCGTGGTCACGGCCGGGGCCCTGGCCCTGCCGCTCGCCCTGGCGTCCTTCGAGGAGCAGTGGCTGCTGGACCGGGTCCGCTCCGCCGAACTGGCCACCATCGCCCCCGATGTCGCGCCTGATCGGGTGGTGAGCGAGGCCCTGGCCGCCCAGCTGCTCGAGGGCGCCGGGGTGCAGCGGGTGGCGATCCAGACCGAGGGCATGCGGCGCCTGGTGCTGCAGGGGCCCAAGCTCGAGCGGGCGCCCTACCTCGTGGACCTGCGCGACCAGGCGCCGATGTCCTGGCTGGCCGCGCCCTTCCAGACCCTGTTGGGCGGCGGCGAGGGCCGTATGGTCCGGGTGATCGCCGAACCGCGCATCCGCAAGGCCGACTTCATCGAGATCGTCGCCCCCGACGCGGTCCTGAAGCAGGAGCTGACCCGCTACCTCTGGCAGCTGCTGCTGATCATGGCCTTCGTGGCCACCATGGCCGGCATCCTGGTCTACCTGTCGCTGGCCTTCTTCCTGGTGCGGCCCATGCAGCGGATCACCAACGCCATGGAGCGGTTCCGCGCCGATCCCGACGACCCCGCCTCGCACCTCGACCCCTCCGGCCGCCGCGACGAGATCGGCCGCGCCGAGGTGGAGCTGGACCTGATGCAGGCCGACCTGCGGGTGGCGCTGAACTCGCGGGCCCGGCTGGCGGCCCTGGGCGAGGCGGTGGCCAAGATCAATCACGACCTGCGCAACATGCTCACCAGCGCCCAGATCGCCTCGGAGCGGCTGGCGGCGTCGCGCGACCCCAAGGTCGCCCAGGCCCTGCCGCGCCTGGAGCGCGCCCTGGATCGGGCCGTGAAGCTGGCCACCGACGTCCTGGTCTATGGCAAGACCCAGGAGGCCGCCCCCGACATCGGCGCCATGCCCTTCGCGCCGGCCCTGGAGATGGCCGCCGAGGAGGCCCGCCTGTCCCCGGAGGGCGTGCGCCTGGTGACCGAGATCGACCCCGCCGACCAGGTGACCGCCGATCCCGACCAGCTGCACCGGATCGTCGTCAACCTGCTGCGGAACGCCCGCGAGGCCATCGAGCAGCAGGAGGGCCGCCGCGAACCCGGGGTCGTCACGGTTTCCCTGGCCCAGGCCGATGGCGCGACCCTGATCCGCTTTTCCGACAACGGTCCAGGGGTCTCGAAACGCGCCCAGGAGCGGATCTTCCAGCCCTTCGCGGGCTCCAGCCGGCCCGGGGGCGCGGGGCTTGGCCTGGCCATCGCCCGTGAGCTGGCCCAGGGGCACGGCGGTGACCTTATCCTGGCCGAAACCGGGGATCAGGGTTCGGTGTTCGAACTGCGCCTGCCCGGCGCGCCGCCGCGGCTCAAGGCCAAGCGGACGCGGAAACCGGCCGCTTAAATCTGCTCATCCCGGCGAAGCCGGGAGAAGCGGTGGTGAGTTAAGAGCGGTGACTAAGGCGCCTTCGCCACGCCCTCGCGCCTCGGGTCCGCTGCGCCCACCAGCCCCGAAGGCGTCATGACGATGGCGTGCAGGCCGGAGTCTTCGCCGCCGCCGGGCTTCAGCGCCACGCCCTTGGCCGCCAGGCCCTCCACCACGCCGGGGGCGAACTTGGTGGGTTCGGAGGCGTAGCTGTCGCCTCGCGCGATCAGGTTGGGCAGGGCGATGGCCTGGTCGATGGGCAGCTTCCAGTCGAGGAAGGCCACCAGAGCCTTGAGATTGTAGGCCAGGATCGCCGAGCCGCCGGGGGATCCCACCGCCGCCACGAACCGGCCCTTCTGGTCCAGCACCACGGCCGGCGCCATCGAGGAACGTGGGCGCTTGCCGCCGGCCACGGCGTTGGCGGCCGGGACGCCGTCCTTTTCCTTGGGCGCGAAGGAGAAGTCGGTGAGCTGGTTGTTGAGGAAGAAGCCGTTCACCATTCGGCCGTTGCCGAAGATGCTCTCCACCGTGGTGGTCATGGAGACCGCGTTTCCCGCCGCGTCAACGATCACCAGGTGCGAGGTGCCGCCGGGCTCCAGCGTGGCGTCCGGGGCGCGAACGCCCGCGCCCTTGGGCTTGCCGGGGGCCGGGCCCGGGCCGGCCGTGTCAGGATTGATCACGGCGGCGCGGGTCGCCGCATAGGCCGGGTCCAGCAGGCCGGCGGTGGGGACGTCGACGAAATCGGGGTCGCCCATATAGCGGTCGCGGTCGGCGTACATCAGCCGGCTGGCCTGGGAGAACAGATACCAGCCTTGGACGTCGTTGGGGTGGGCGGCGATGTCGGTGTGCTCAAGGATGGCGAGCGCCTCCAGCACGGCGGGGCCGCCGGAGGGGGCGGGTGGGGTGCAGACCACATAGACGCGGAACGGACGGCAGGTGGCCGCGGTGACCTGGGGCTTGTAGGCCGCCAGGTCGGCTAGGGTCATGGCGCCGGGCCGCTCGCCCTGCTGGAGGCGCGCGACGATGGCGGCGGCCACCGGGCCCTCCAGGATCGCCTTGGGGCCCTCGGCGGCGATCTTGCGCACCGTGGCGGCATAGGCGGGGTTCTTCAGCGTATCGCCCGCCTTCATGCGGGTCCCGTCGGGATTGGTGAAGTAGGCCACCGCATCCGGGGCGCTGGCCTGGGGGAAGCGGCCGACGATCATGCGGGCCAGGCGGGGGCTGACCTTGAACCCCTCGTCAGCCAGCCTCTCGGCGTCGGCGAACAGGCTGTTCCAGGCGAGCTTGCCGTGCTGCGCCTGGGCCAGGGAGAGCATGGCCACGGCGCCGGGGACCCCCGACGAGCGGCCGCTCATCAGGGCGGTGACGAAGGGCAGGGGCTTGCCGGTTTCGTCGAGGAACAGGGCGTCGGTGGCGGCGGCCGGCGCGGTCTCGCGGCCGTTATAGGCCGTCACCTTGCGGGTCTTGGCGTCGTAATAGGTCATGAAGGCGCCGCCCCCGAGACCCGAGCTCTGCGGCTCCACCAGGCCCAGCACCGCCTGCACGGCGACGGCGGCGTCCACCGCCGAACCGCCCCGCCGCAGCACATTGACCCCCGCCTCCACCGCCAGCGGATTGGCGGCGGCCACCATGCCCGCCCCGACGCTGGGGGCCGGAGCCGGTGGGGCGGTGTTGAGGCTGGCGCAGGCGCTGGCCAGGCTGGCCAGCAGGACGATGCTCAGGCGCTTGAATTGCGACACGGAAGGACCACGCGGAAATGAGGGAACTGGAAATGGAGCGGCGTCACCATAGCGAGCCCCACGTAGACAACAAACCGCAAGCCATGCACTTGCTTTGATCATGAGCCAAAAGCCCCCCGCCGCTCCTGGAACGCGCAACCTGATCACCGATGTGCCCGGCCTGAGAGTCGGCCAGGCTCAAGACCTGGCCGCCCGTACGGGCGTCACGGTCATCCTCCCCGACGACCGCGCCGTGGCGGCCTGCGATCTGCGGGGTGGCGGTCCGGGCACGCGGGAGACCGACGCCCTGGCGCCGGAGAACCTGGTGGAGGCCATCGACGCCATCGTGCTGTCCGGGGGCTCGGTCTACGGCCTGGCCGCCGCCGACGGCGTGGTGAGCTGGCTGGGCGCGCGGGGCCGGGGCTATGGCCTGGTCAACCGACCTGGCGTGCCCAAGTCGCCGGTCGTGCCAGGCGCGATTCTTTACGATGTCGCGAACGGAGGGGATCGGGATTGGGGCGAGGAGCCGCCCTATCGCCGGCTGGGCCGCGAGGCCGTCGAGGCCGCGGGCCTGGACTTCCAGCTCGGCACGCAGGGCGCGGGGACGGGCGCCATGGCCGGCGTCCTGAAGGGCGGGACCGGCTCGGCCTCGATCCTCGCCGCTGACGGGATCGCGGTGGGCGCGGTGGTCTGCGTCAACAGCTTCGGCTCGGTGGTGGCCGGCGACAACAGGACCTTCTGGGCCGCGCCCTACGAGATGAACGCGGAGTTCGGCGGACTTGGCGCGGCCGGCCTGTCCGCCCGGCCCGACATCTGGGACCTGGCGAAGGCCGACCCGCAGGCGCGAATGAACACCACCATCGCCTGTGTCGCCACCGACGTGATCCTGACGCCGGCCCAGGCCAAGCGGGTGGCGATCATGGCTCAGGACGGCCTGGCGCGCGCCATCCGCCCTGTCCACGCCCCCTTCGACGGCGACGTGGTCTTCGCCATGTCCACGGGCCTGCGCCCCCTGGAGGGCGGCGACTTCACCATCGCCCGGATCGGAGCGCTCGCCGCCGACTGCCTGGCCCGCGCCGTGGCCCGGGCGGTCTACGAGGCCAGGCCGTGGGCGGGAACCGGTGTGCGTTGCTGGCGCGACCTGCCGGTGATTTGAGCGGGATCAAGTCGCGGCCCGCCATTCCGGGGCCTGCTGACCAAGCGTAGAACGCCCCTTCATTCTTGCCGAACGCGTTCTGCGCGACGAAAGCTAGGCCGCAGGCCTTTCGAAGTTCAGGAGAGATCATCCATGGCTTGTATGAAAACAACCGCGGCGGTCAGTGTGATCGCGCTTGCCGCCACCGCGGCCGACGCGCAGCAGAAGCAGGTCGTGACCGGCCCGACGGCGACCTACTGGATGAGCGCCCAGACCATGTCGGGCTTCGGCGCGGGGATGGGGACGCCCGGCGCCAAACCGTCCATGAGTCAGATCATGGCCATGGCGAACGGCGGCGGCGGCGCCAACAAGACCCTGATCCTGCAGCTCGGCTCGTCACGCCGACCCACCGGTGAGCCCACCGCCGAACACCTGCCGCCCCAGGGCCTGCGGGCGGGGGCGAGCCTGCCGTTGCTGACGCCCCGCGCTCAGCCGGTCCAGCGCACCGAGGAGACCCCCACCTTCTCCCGCGACTATCAGAAGCCGAAGGGCCGGATGCTGATCTTCTGGGGCTGCGGCGAGCACGCTCGACCCGGCCAGCCTGTGGTCATCGACTTCGCCAAGATGGCGGACGGGAAAATGCCCCCCGGCCTGGAGGCGATGAGCCGGGGGCTGAACGTCACGCCGATGCAGCCGCCGTCCCCGAGCCGCAACGCCACCTATGGCGAGTGGCCCAACGAGAAGACCCGCACCAGCGTGCCGGGCAATGGCTCCCTGGTGGGTGAGCACCTGATCCGCGGGACCTATTCGCCCGACATCCGCTTCAGCCTGAACGTCGGGCAGGATTTCCTGGGGCCCCTGAACCTCACCACCAACGCCATCGGCGCCAGCGGCGCGGGCAAGCTCGGCTGGGGCCCGGTCGCGGGCGCCCAGGCCTATCTGGCCACCGCCATCGGCGGCGGCCAGAACGACACCGTGGTGCTGTGGACCTCCAGCGAGGTCCAGGCCTCGGCCTTCTCCCTGCCCGACTATCTCAGCAACGGCGACATCAGCCGCCTGGTGGCCTCGCGCGCCCTGATGGGGCCACAGACCACGGCCTGCACGATCCCGCAGGAGGTGGTGAAGGTCGCGCCCCAGGCCATGGTGCAACTGGCCGCCTATGGGAACGAGGCCAACCTCTCCTACCCCGAGCGGCCGAAGGACCCGAAGGTCGCCTGGAATATCGAGTGGACCGTGAAGGTGCGCTACAAGTCCCAGACCGGCGGCCTGCTGGGGATGGAAATGCCCGGCGCTCGCCAGCAGGGCCAGCGGCCCATCATGGTCCCCGGCGGCGAGGAGACGGCCCCGCCGACGCCGGCGGAGGCCATCGGCGGCGCCTTGCTGCGCGGTCTGGGAGGTCGTATTCCCCGCTTCTGATCGGGCGGGAACGGCCCTCTGAGCGTGAGGGCGGACCTTTGGCGTCGCGACTGGCGATCTACCACCCGTCGGGCCAGTTCAATCTGGTCAACAACCCGTTCGGCAAGGATGTCGCCAACCTGGAACTGTTCCGGGCCCTCGCGGCCCATGGCGGGTTCGACCAGGTCAGCTTCCTCAGCCAGGCCACCATCACCGACGCCGACCTGCGCAAGGGCCTCTTGGGAGATGCGCCGGGCGGGGCGGCGCTCACCACCGGCAGTCTGATGGCCCAGGGACTTGTCGCTCAGTCCGGCGTCATGCTGCGCGGCACGCCGGCGCTGTCGGACATTTCCTGGCTGCGGCGCCGGGCGGTCGGCGACCGCGCCTACAGTCTGATAGGCCTGGTCCACACCCTTGCGCCGCCAGCCCTGCGCGCCGAAATGGCCACCGCGCTCACCTCGCCGATCCAGCCGTGGGACGCGCTGATCTGCACCTCGCCCTCAGTGCAGGACGCGCTCCACCGGATGTTCGACGAATGGTCAGGCTTCCTGGCCGACCGCTTCGGGGGCGCTGCGAACCCCAAGCCCTATCTGCCGCTGATCCCGCTCGGCGTCGACCAGCCGGCAATCCAGGCCCGCGCCGACCGGCCGCAGGTCCGCGCCCAGCTGCGCGAGGAGCTGGCGGTCGGCGAGGACGACATCCTGGTGCTGTGGCTTGGCCGGCTGTCCTTCTTCGAGAAGGCCGCGCCGCAGCCCATGTTCCGCGCCATCGAGGAGGCCGCCCGGACCGCCGGCGTGAAGGTCCACTTCGCCATGGTCGGCTGGTTCCCAAACGGCGATCAGGACCGGGTCCGCTACCAGGCCGCGGCCCAGGCCTATGCGCCGTCGGTGACGGTCCACTTCCTGGACGGCAACGACCAGGGCCGGGTGGGCTCGTTCTGGGCCGGCGCCGACATCTTCATCTCGCTGGTGGACAACATCCAGGAGACCTTCGGCATCACCCCGGTGGAGGCCATGGCCGCGGGCCTGCCGGTGGTGGTCAGCGACTGGGACGGCTACCGCTACACCGTCCAGGACGGCGAGCAGGGCTTCCTGATCCCGACCCTGGGCGGCGCGCCCGGCGGGGTCAGCGTCGCCGCCGCCGAGCGCCATGTCCTGGGCCTGGATTCCTACCAGCTCTATGTCGGCGGCCTGGCCCAGCACACCGCGGTCCATGTCGGCCGGGCGGCGGACGCCATCGCCGCCCTGATCGCCTCGCCCGAGCTGCGCCGGAAGATGGGGGCGGCGGGCCGCCAGCGCGTGCGCGAGGTGTTCGACTGGCCCGTGGTGGCCCGTCAGTACGCCGCCCTGGCTGACGAACTGACCGCGATCCGCGAGGCCTCGCCGCCGGACACCACCCAGGGCCGCTTCAATCCGGTGAAGGGCGATCCGAACCGCGACTTCGGGGGTTTCCCCACTGGGGTCCAGGGCCTGGAGACCCTGCTCCACGTCCGTCCGGGCGTGACGACGGCCGATATCGACCGCGCCATGGGGCTGGAGCTCGACCGCTTCGCCGGGTCGTGGCGCTGCACCGGGCCGGAATGCGCGCAGGTGCTGGACATCCTGGGGCCCGAGAGCCGCTCGGTGAAGGACGTCCTGCTGGCCTTCCCCACCGAGCGCCGCCGCGCGGTTCAGATGGGCCTGATGTGGATGTGCAAGCTCGGCATGCTGGACTGGCTATAGGGCCGGGCCCGTGACCTGGATGCCGGCCCGGGCCTCGTCACCCGCGCGAACTCATGGGTTGATCTTGCGCGTGTAGAGTTGGCCGATGGGGGCGCCCATGAAGATGCTCATCTTGCGCTGGAAGATGTTCATGAAGGCGTCGATGGCGGGCTTGGGCATCTTCAGCACGTCCTGCGTGCCCGGCTGGTCCATCGACCACAGATAGTCGTCGAAGATCATCAGGCCGCCGACCTTCAGCACCTGGAAGGCCATCACCGCATCCATCAGCACGTCGGGCGCCTGGTGTGACCCGTCGATATAGACCAGGTCGAAGTACTCGGTCTGGCCCTCGGCGATCAGCTTGGCCAGGGCCAGGTTGGAGAAGCTCTTCAGCTTGTGAATCTCGGCCTTGTGCGGCGTCGTGCCCCGAGCGATCTCGATGTTGCGGTCGAAGCGCCGCTCCACGTCCGACATGTCGGTTTCGATCTGGCCGCCCTTTTGGTGCTCAATCCCGCCGCCCCAGGTGTCGACGCACCAGATCTCGATGTCGCCGGCCGCGGCGATCGAGCAGTACTCGACCATCCAGACGGTGGAGCGACCCTCGAAGGAGCCGATCTCCAGAATCTTCCGCGGCTTGTTCTTGTCGACGACCTGGCGCCAGGTCGGGATATTGCCCGTGAACCAGTCCCTGGAAAACTCGTAGGGAACGACGGTCGGGGCCTTGGCGGTGTCGGTCATCTGGATCGCCTCTTGGGCGGACTCCCGGCCCACCTCTTGTTTCGCCGTCTCGTATGTTTCCTCTCTCCCGGCGCGTCAAGTTGACGAAAGCCAGCGCGCCCACCTCGAAAGGTGCGAGATCGTGGTTGAATCGCGTCCGGCGAACCGCTAGATACCCGCCCTTCGCCGAAAGGCGATGTGCGCGCCCGTAGCTCAGCTGGATAGAGCATCAGACTACGAATCTGAGGGTCGGACGTTCGAATCGTTCCGGGCGCGCCAATTTTTCAAGGACTTAGGTCGCTACGGGCCCCTTGAAAGAGCCTTACACAGCCCTTACACATTTGAGATTCACTCACGAGTGAGGCTCAGCCATGTCTGGCGACGGCGCGATCAAACACTCCCTGAACCTGTCTTCGGTTGAAGTTGTTCCGTCAGGGTGCGCCACGGCCAGAGCCGTGGTCCTGGCGGCGGCGTCGTAGAGCAGCTCCACCAGCGTGCCGTCCTCGAAGGCCCGCGAAACGGTGGGCGCGTCGCCTGACTTCCCGGCCGGTCTAGAGTCGCTCATATCAGCCAATGCTAGCGGGCATTCCGACAGCGAACACGGCTGCCCTATTCCCGAAGGCACGACCAAAGGCCGTCTCCCCGACGGGCTCGCCCTGGCGCATGCTGGCGGTATGGAGCCACAACGCCGAGCCGGCGACTTCATCCTTGATCGTTACATGCCGGATGCCGCGCCTGACGTCCGAGAGGCGGCGCGCGTTCGCCTGTACGACTTTGTCGGGGTGATGCTGCGCATCGCGATACGGCTGGAGGAGGAGCGACGAGCGGCCGGGGATTCGCTCAACATGGATGGGCGCCGTAAAATGGAGCCATAACCTCCGACCCTATGAAGAAGACCTATTTTGCCTACATCCGCGTCTCCACGAAGAAGCAGGGCAACGGCGCGTCCCTGACGGAACAGAAGTCAGCGATCACGGCCTTTGCTCAACGCAATGGTTTGCAGGTCGTCAGATGGTTCAGCGAGAAGCGCACAGCCGCCAAGGCCGGTCGCCGTGAATTCACGGAAATGCTCCGCGAGCTTCGAAATGGTCGAGCGACGGGTGTCATCATTCACAAGGTGGATCGCAGCGCCCGCAACGGCCGCGACTGGGTCGAGATTGGCGACCTTGTTGACGAAGGCGTCGAGGTCCGCTTCGCACACGATGACCTGGACATCCGGACTCGCGGCGGTCGCCTCACGGCTGATATCCAAGCGGTGATCGCCGCTGACTTTATTCGCAACAATCGGGAGGAGGTGAAGAAGTGCATGTATGGGTGGCTCAAGCAGGGCTACTATCCATGGCCCGCGCCTCCCGGATACTTGAACCAGGGTAGAGGTCGCAGCCTCGGGCTTGGATGTCGCTCAGGAAGCCCACCAGATCGCTCAGGGAGCGTCCTAGACGGTCCACAGACCATGCGGCGACGATCTGCACCTCGTGCCGCGCCACGGCCTTCAGGAGGCCGTCGTAGCCCGGTCTCTTGTCGCGTCCCTTGGCTCCGCTGATGCCCTCGTCGGCGAAGACGTGGACGACCTCCCAGCCGGATCGCTGCGCGACCTCGTGGAGCACGAGAAGCTGGTTCTCGACGGTCTGGGAGCCTTGGCTCACACGGACGTACAGGGCGGCTCGCTTCATGCCGTGACGGTCTCACGGAAGTCCGATCCGTCAACGATTGGCGCCATTAGGGCCGATAGCCCCGTCGCCTGCGTGCTTGGCTGGGCCTGCGGCCGGGCTCCAAGATCAAGGTCGGGTCGCCGACCAGTTCATCATCAGCCCCGCCGTCGAGCAGTCGATCTCGCTTTAGCGAGGTCGAGTGGTTGGCAGCGAACGATGTCAGGAGCCGAGGCTGGTCCGAGGCGACTGGCTCGTCATGATGTCTCCGATCAGGCTTCAGCCTTGCGCTGGTCCATCGCGTTACCCGGCCCAAGCCATCGCCTCTCGTACTGAGGCGGACAAGCCGCCTGCCGTGCCGAGTTCGACAAGCGAACTCGGCACGTCGCTTTTCATGTCGGCCAGTTCAACGCCTCGGGCGCCTTACGGAAATTATGTCGCCATCCTTCTAAGCAAGCACGCAGGCGACATAATTATTCAGACCTTCCCGCCATCGTACTCACCACAATGACGGGGCCATGGCGCCAACGTCGATGGCCCGGAAACCTACCGACGCTATCGGCACCATTGGCAGCAGGAGAGAGGGCGGGAATGGTGCCGGTGATGAATCCGCCTGTAGAGGTCGAGGTGCTGACGGGGCCGCCGGGCTGCGGAAAGAGCACCAAGCTCCGTGAGGAAGTTCGGGACAAGAAGGGGCTCTACCTATTCTTCCTTCCCACGATCCCACTCATCAGGGAACAGGTTGCCGCCTTCGAGCGCGAGGCCCCCGGCGTTCGGGTCTTTGAGGTTCATTCAAAGCCGCCGGGACGCGGGGCGGTTCGCCTTCGGCCACATCAAACCGCTGATCGACGACACCTTCGGCGTGCCGGACGCGGACTATGCTGCGTGCCGCCTATGGCTGTTCGAGCACGAGCGCATACCGAAGCAACATCCCGTCCTGTTTTCCGCACCACTGCTGCCAGAGCCCCTCGGCCTGAGCCGACTCTTCGTTGTGCTGGATCAGCCACTTCTCAGCTTCATCCTCAGCTTCCGACGAAAGCTCGCAGCGCAGCGGTTCACCGCCCTCCAAGTCGAGCCCGCGAAGACGACGGAACGCGGCCATCGCATCGGCCTGATCGACCCGGATGGGGCGTTGGAAGCCCGTGACGGCATCGGGATAGACATAGAGCCAGCGCGAAGCGAAGCCTCGGTTCGTCCTCGATTCAATGAGGTCACGAACCGTGTCCGGCTGAGTGCCGCCCAGCATGGACATGGACAGGTGCGGGATGCGGAGCGGGGCTTGCCCCTTCCGATTCACGATGTAGCTGCCACCGCCGTAGCTCTCGATATAGAATTGCTCGGCGCCGGGACGATTGGCCTGCGTGAACATCGCCGACAGTTCGTCGAGGAAGAGGACGTTCCCCTTCACATTCGCCGCCAAGACCTCCTGTGCGGCGCGCGGCGTGATGTCGCCCACATGGATTTGGGGTGGGGCGGCATCCTCGTCCTCGATGTTGATTTCATCCGCCAGTTCGGCCTCAAGAACGGCGACGGCGCGCTTGAACGGCGCCATGGCGGGGGACTTCTTCGCGGACGGCGAGCCGATGTTGGCGGTCCAGATGATCGACGGAGCGGTCCACTCCCCAAACCCCGCCACGCGTGCATTGCCGATCAATGCCGCCGCCAAAGTCACAAGGCTCGCCGCCACATAGTCGTAGGGGGCGTTGGCGGCAGTGGCGTTCTGAGCGCACCAGTCGCTCCATGTCTCGCCGAGGACGGCGCGAGGGAACTCCGGGGCAGGCGCGGTGGAGTTGCTCAGGATAGTAAGATCGGGGCTGAACCAGCCAACGGGCTTGGCCTGAAACAGCGGGATCACTCGATACGCTTGCTGGGCAATACTCGGTGTAGTCATTGGATGTCTCCTTTGTTGTCGATGAACAAAGGGGTATCCGACGATCCAAGATCGGTCGTGGAAACTAACTTACATTCCGATTTTTCGCTATTTCCACGGCAACCGGATCATCTTGTTCTTGTGCATTGCGTCGAGGGCCTTCCGCAGAGACTCTTTATCTGGGAGCCGTTCGCCGCGATGGTTCTGGCCATATCGTTGGAGCCAGTCCCATAGCTTGTCGATGACGGCCTTCGGTCTGATGTCCGGCTCGCCTTCGATCCAATCTTGGATTTCGGGGGCGGCCATTTTCCGCCAATCCTTCGTCCAGCCCTCGGCCCGCCCCGGCTTGTGTTCCTGCCAGTGAGCGACTTGCTCCCAATGGCCGCTCTCAGCCAACCCAAGCTCGACCTTGGCTTGGCCAAGACCCGTGGCCGCCATCGCCAGAAAGAAGGGCTCCTGCGGGTCCACGCCCTTCCAAGCCTCGATGACCCCGACGACATCCAAGATGCCGTCCAAAACCTCGCCGAGGGTTCGCACCTTATGGAACCGGTCGGCCTTGTTGTCGGATGGCGTTAGGTTGCCAATCTCGCCGCGACAGAACTCGCGGAGGTCGCGGGCGAGAGCTACCGGGTCCGCAGATGGCTTAAACGCGGGCACCAGTCGGAGTTCCAACGCGAGGGCGTTCGTCCGCCAGATCAACCCCGTGAGTGAGGCTTCCAGCGCGGCACGCCACCTGCCGTCTTGCGCGGCGGCTTCCTGCTCTTCCTGACATTCAGCCGCGACGCGGCAAGCCTTGCGCGACGGTCAGTCGATCCGTGCGGTAGCCGCCGCTACCGGCGTGTCCACGGCCACCGTACAGCGCGTGAAACGGTCCATGCAGACGGTGATCGAGGACCGTCAGGCGACCGTATCGGTCTGATCGTTTAGCTGCACTCCGACTGGACCGAAGAGACCTTGGAAGAGAAATCCGACTGGGCGTTCCTCGCCCGTCTGGCTTCGCTGTCGCAATCTTCTGACGACAGGTCCGAGCCTTCCGCGCATCGCATCAGTCGCTTCGCGCGGTCCTGAAGCTCTTGCCGTGCTGACTCAGCTTCATCCCTCGCAGAGCGACACTCATCCGACGCATCCGAGGGCGCCCGCCGACTGATCGCGCGCGCTACCGCCAACACCTCGGCCTGCTCTTGCTGGGTAAGATCGTCCAGCTTCTTCTGGCCTGAGATGACCGCCTGATAGTTCCGTACAGCACGCTCGTAGCCTTGAGCTTGAGCGGCGCCAGTCGCCATCAGCAGCACCGCACCAACAATCGCCAGACGCTTCATGTGATCTCCCCCGACCCAAGGATCGCACCTCGAACCGCGCCACACCACTCTGACCACTCGACCATCACAGCCACGATCTGCCTGAAAGCGTCAGAACAGGCTCAACGCCTTGTTCCACAACGCTTTACTCGAAATCATCGTTAGCCGGTGTGGGTCTACGAATCTGAGGGTCGGACGTTCGAATCGTTCCGGGCGCGCCAATTTCTTCTCGAAATCAGCACCAGGACCCCGCCCCGTGGCGCGCCGCCCTTCGGCGTCGGCTCATCTCGGTGACGCCTCGTCCAAGCCCACGGGTGCGTCCAGCAGGCCGGCCACCCCGCGCGCGATGACCACCTGTTCGTCCGTCGGAATGACCAGCGCCGTCACGGCCCCCTCGGGAAGGCTGATCCGCCGCGCTCCGGCCGTGTTGGCCGCCTCGTCCAGGCGAACCCCCAGCCAGCCGCATTGCGCGATGATCCGGGCGCGGATCTCGGCGGCGTTCTCGCCGACGCCGGCGGTGAACACCAGCGTGTCGAGCCCGCCCAGGGCCGCCGCCAGCGAGCCGATCTCGCGGGCGATGCGGTAGACGAACACGTCGAGCGCCTGGCGCGCGTGGGGCAGGGCGCTGGCCAGCAGGGTCACCATGTCGCCGCTCAGGCCTGACAGGCCCAGCAGGCCCGACCGATTGTAGAGCAGGTCGGTGACCGCCTCGACGCTCATGCCCTTGGCCTGCATCAGGTGGAGGATGACGCCCGGATCCAGGGAGCCGCTGCGGGTGCTCATCGGCGGCCCCTCAAGGGCCGAGAAACCCATGGTGGTGGCGACGCTTTGGCCGTCGCTGAGCGCGCAGAGCGAAACGCCACTGCCGAGGTGGCAGACGATGGCGCGGCCGCCGGCCGCCGGCCCCTCCTGCGCCCGCAGGACGCTGGCGATGTAGTCATAGGACAGGCCGTGGAAGCCATAGGCCAGCACACCCTGCGCGATGAGGTCTCGGGGCAGGGCGTAGAGCCGCGCGATCTCCGGCTGGCCGGCGTGAAAGGCGGTGTCGAACACGCCGACCTGTAGCGCATTGGGGAAATGGGCGGCGGCCATGGCGGCGCCCCGCAGGTTGAAGGGCTGATGGAGCGGCGCGAGGGGCGACAGCGCCTCGAGGCGGCGTAGGACGGCCTCGCTCAACCCGGTCGGCGCATGGAAGTCCAGGCCGCCGTGAACGATCCGATGCCCGACGCCGACGACGCCCCGGCTCCACCCCGCCCCGTCCAGCCAGCCCAACGTCCGTTCCAGCACCGCCTCCAGGCCGCGCGTATCGGTCCAGGTTTCCTCGGCGCGCGCCGGCCCGGCGCTGACCTTCAGCTGCGGCGTACCGCCGAGCCCCGACACCTGCCCCGAAAGTCGCAGCGGCAGGTCCGCCTCGACCCCGTAGATCGCGAACTTCAGGCTGGAGGACCCGGCGTTCAGCGTCAGGAGCCGCCGCTCGGTCATCGGACGTATTTGCTGGGCTTGTGCTGGCTGACCAGGATGGCGAGCGCACAGGAGGCCAGGCGTGAGGCCGCCGGGTCCGCGCGGCTCGTCAGGATGATCGGGACGCGGGCGCCCATGATGATCCCCGCCGACTGGGCGTTCGACAGGTAGAACAGCTGCTTGGCGAGCATGTTGCCGGACTCGATGTCCGGCACGATCAGGATGTCCGCCCGCCCCGCCACGGCGGACTTGATCCCCTTGGCCTCGGCGGCCTCCAGGGAGATGGCGTTGTCGAAGGCGAGCGGCCCGTCGAGCTTGCCGCCGACAATCTGACCACGGTCGGCCATCTTGCACAGGGCGGCCGCGTCCAGGGTGGAGATCATCTTCGGGTTCACCGTCTCGACCGCCGAGAGGATGGCCACCTTCGGTTCGGCGATGTCCATCGCGTGCGCGCAATCGATGGCGTTCTGGACGATGTCCCGCTTGGTCGCCAGGTCGGGCGCCACGTTGAGGGCGGCGTCGCTGACCAGCAGGGGGCGGGGGTAGCTGGGCACGTCCAGGACAAAGACGTGGCTCATCCGCCGCTCGGTCCGCAGGCCGGACTGCCCGGCGATGACCGCCTCCAGCAGCTCGTCGCTGTGCAGCGCGCCCTTCATGATCGCCGCGGCCTCGCCCTTCGCGGCCAGTTCGCACGCCCGCGCCGCGGCCTGGTGGCTGTGTTCGACGTCGATCAGCTCCAGTCCGCCCAGGTCCAGGCCCGCGGCCTGCGCCGCCGCCCGGACCCGCGCCGCCGGCCCGATCAGGATGGGTTCGATCAGGCCGCGCCGCGCCGCCTCAACCGCCCCGGTGATCGACAGGGCGTCCACGGGGTGAACCACGGCGGTCCGCAGCGGGGGCTGCGCCTCAGCCATCCGCATCAACCGCTGCAACTGTGTGCCCGCGGCTTTGGAGCGTTCGGTGTCGTTCGGCTCTTTCGTCACCTGGGTTCCAACTCCGAGAGGGGCGGCGAGCGGAGCTTGGTGGCCCCGGACTTGGACGGTTCTATGACCCCCCGCCCGGCCGCGGTGCGAACAGCCTGCGGAACCTCTCCACCACCACCGGAGACAGGGCCGCCAGAACGCCGCCGGCGTCGGCCACCCAGTTGCGGATGGCGACCTCCGAGGACATGCCGCGCACATACTGTGTGAGCGCCAGGATCAGGGCGAACGCCAGATAGCCGAGGGCGATCCTGCGGATAGACGTGCGCGGCATGGCCGCGAGGCCCGCGCAGGCCGCCACATAGAAGGCCGCGAAATGCTCAAGATAGTGAGACTGCAGCAGCTTGGGCGTCAGCCAGCCCGGCGCGATCGAGGCGAGGAAGATGGCCACCAGGGTCAGGCCGAACCCCAGCCGCGCCAGGACCGCCAGCAGTCCGGTGTCGGGATAGTGCGTCACGGGGGGCTCGCTCACTCGGCGGCCGCCTTCATGCCGGCCGGCATGCGCGATCGGTGGTAGGGCCGGTCGCCCAGGACCGTGGCGCGGTTCATGATGCGGCGGTGGGGCAGGTAGTCGTTGACCGCGTAGTGCTGGGTCACCCGGTTGTCCCAGAAGGCGACGGCGTTGTCCTTCCAGCGCCAGCGGACCAGGAACTCCGGCTTCTGGATGTGCTCGAACAGCATGTTCAGGATGGCGTCGCTCTCCTTGCGGCGCAGGCCCTTGATGCGGTCGGTGAAGCCGTAGTTGATGAACAGGCCGTCCTGCCCCGTCTCCGGATGGGTGCGCACCACCGGGTGCAGCACGGGGGGGTTTTCGGCCAGGGCCTTGGCGTGTTTCTCGGCGCCCGCGCCTGCCGCCACGATCCCCTGCTGCGGAAAGCCGCGGGCGAAGTCGTGGACCGCGTCCAGCCCCGAAAGGAACTCCCGGAAGGTGGGTGACAGGGCTTCATAGGCCGCCTTCATGTTCGACCAGATGGTGTCCCCGCCGCTGGGGGGCAGGTGCTTGGCGTACAGGACCGAGGCCATGGGCGGCGTCTGGATGAAGGTGACATCGGTGTGCCAGCTGTCGTTGTCGGTGGGGTTGTCCTTGTGGTTGTCCAGGATGAACAGCTCCGGCGCCTCGGGTACGCCCGGATAGAGCGGGTGGGTGTGCAGCGCCCCGAACCGCGCGGCGAAGTCGCGGTGCTGAACCGGCGTGATGTGCTGGTCCTCGAAGAAGATCACCTGGTGGGCCAGCAGCGCGGCGCGAACCTCGCCCAATTGTTCGTCGTCCAGCCGCTGCGACAGGTCGATCCCGCCGACGACGGCGCCGATGGTGGGGGTGAGCGGCGTCACCTGGAAACTGGCCATGCTGGATCTCCCTGAGGGCCTCATCTAAGCGCGCCCGGGCCCGGCTTGCCAGGGTGGTTGGTGGGGAATCATGGCAGCGTGTGGCGATGTCCAGCCCCCCCGGCCTTCCCGAGTTCGACCTGCCGATGATCTTCGCCGACAAGGTGGCGGGCCTGGGCTTCCAGTCGGGTGTGTTCCGGGTCGCCCTGGCGGCCAACGTCTCCAACGCCGTGGGGGTGACCGAGGTGGTGAAGTCCGGCTTCCTGATCCTCAGTCCAGAGGGCATGCTGGAGCTGCGCAGCCAGGTGGACCAGTTGCTGGGCGAGCTGGAGCGACGGGGATTGATGAACCTCAAACCCGACAAGCTGGACGGTTAGAAAGCCTTGTGGGGCAAGGGGTTACGTCCCGTGCGACAAATCGCACACCCGACATAAGGCTCCTCTTAAGCTGTCGGGCCGATCCTGAGCCCCTGACGCCCGACGCAGGATCGGGTTCACGTAGGGCGACCAATGACCGTGACTGCCATCGGGGCGCGCCGCCTCGCGATCCTGGGGATGAGCCTCGCCGCGCTCGCCGTCAGCCGGCCAGCTCTCGCGCAGGAGAGCGCCTGGACCCTGGCGGCCACCTATACCGCCGATGTCGCGGGACCGGTGTCCGGCGGCGCGTCGCAGGCGGGCAAGTTCCTCGACAACCTGATGATCGAGGCCGATCTCGATCTGGACAAAGCGGCCGGTTGGACCGGCGCCAGCGCCCACGTCTCGCTGCTGAACAACGCCGGCGGCGCCCCCAACGACATCGCTGGAATTCTTCAGGGAATCAACAACATAGAAGTGTCCCGACCCCGGGGGAAGGTCTACGAGGCGTGGCTTCAGCAGGACTTCGGCCGCGCCTCCGTGCGGGCCGGCCTCTATGACCTCAATAGCGAATTCTATGCCACCGACGCCGCGGGCCTGCTGATCGCGCCCCCCTTCGGCATCGGCTCGGAACTGGCCGCCACCGGCCCCAATGGTCCCTCCATCTTCCCCTCCACGGCCCTGGCCCTCCGCCTCCGCCTCGCAACCTCCGACACCACCTATGTCCAGGCCGTGGCGCTTAACGCCCTTGCCGGAGACATCGGCGACCCCGGCGGCGTAGACACCGAGTTCGATCATGGGGCCCTGCTGGCGGCGGAGGCCGGCTGGACCGGGCGCGGCAAGGTGGCCCTGGGGGCCTGGCGCTATACCAAGGACCAGGACGACATCCTGGATATCGACGCGGCCGGCGACCCCGTGCGGCGCGTCGCGGCGGGGGCCTACCTGCTCGTGGAACAACCGCTAAACGGCGCTCAGGGTGACCTTCGGGCGGTCGCGGGCTTCTTGCGGCTGGGCGTCTCCGACGGCGACACCACGTCCTTCAAGGGTGGCGGCCAGGCGGGTCTGTTGGTGACCCAGGTGTTCGCCGGCCGGCCTGACTCAGCGCTGTCCCTCGGGGTCGCCTATGGCGGGCTCTCTGACAAGTTCCAGCAGACCCTGGCGGCCAGCGGCGTCGCGGCGGCGGGGTCGGAATCCACCCTGGAACTGACCTATGCCGACAAGGCCGCCCCGCGTCTGACCCTGCAGCCCAGCGTCCAGTACGTGGTCCATCCCGGCGGGGACCGCGACGCCGATCCGGCCGTCGTCCTCACCCTGCGCGTGTCCATCGATTTGTAACCACTTGCCGTTAACCAGGATCGCAATCGTCGGCGCGGGCCGGGCCAAGGACTGTATTGTATGAGCGTCGTTTCCAATCTGCGTCTGTCGGCCAAGGTCATGCTGATCGTCGTCATGCTGCTTGGTCTCACGGCCGGCATGACCGCCTTCGCGGTGATCAAGGCCAATCACATGGCCGCAGCCACAACGCGCCTCGTCGAGGATCCGGTGAAGGGCAACTCTCTGGCCGCCCGCGCGGGCAACGCCTTCGCCCACATGCACCAGATCGCTTATGAAAGCGTGGTCGAGACCGACGATGGCCAGCTGCCCGAGCTGCAGAAGGAATTCGACGCGCAGGTCGCCGAGGCGCGCGCGGCGCTCACCGAAATGAAGCCTCTGATCGAAGGCGAGCACGTCGCCCCCTATAACGCGGTGACCGAGAGCCTTGACGCCTATGTGGTGCTGAACAGGGAACTGCAGGAACAGCGAGCGATCCATCTGCTGTTCGACTGCGAGAGCACTCTGCAGGACAAGATGACCCCTGTGTTCGACAAGGCCGACCAGGCGATCGCGCTGCTGACCAGGCAGCAGCAGAAGGATATCGATCAGTCGTCCGTCGATGCGGCCAAGGATTCCCAGGCGGTCTTCTGGTGGCTGATCGGCGCCGGCGGCACGGGCGCCCTGCTGCTGGGCGCGCTCTCCATCTACATCTCGCGCAAGGAAATCGCCGGGCCCATCGCCGGCATGACGCAGGCCATGGAGAAACTGGCCGCCGGCGACCTCACGGTTCACGTCTCCGGCAAGGAGCGCCGCGACGAGATCGGCGCCATGGCGCGCGCCGTGCAGGTGTTCAAGGAGAACGGCCTGGCGCTCACCACCGCCGAGGCCGAGAAGGTCCGCCTGGAGGCCCAGAGCGCCGAGGAGCGCCAGCGCGCCGAGGCCGAGCGCGCCGCACTGGCCGCCGAACAGGCCCATGTCGTGGAATCGGTCGCCGAGGGTCTGTCACGTCTTTCCGACGGCGATCTGCTGCATCGCCTGCCCGATGATTTCCCCGTGGCCTATGTGAAGCTGCGTGACGACTTCAATCGCGCCATCGGCGGGCTGGAGGAGGCCATGCTGGTCATCGCCGCCAATGCGTCCAGCATGCAGAACGGCGCGGGTGAGATCAGCCACGCCGCCGACGACCTGTCGCGCCGCACCGAGCAACAGGCCGCCAGCCTGGAAGAGACCGCCGCCGCCCTCGACGAGATCACCGTGACGGTGAAGAAGTCCGCCGCGGGCGCGGAGCAGGCCAATGACGTGGTCAACGCCGCTCGTGGCGACGCCGAACGCTCGGGCGTGGTGGTCAACGAAGCGGTCGAAGCCATGGGCGAGATCGCCTCCTCCTCCCGGCAGATCAGCCAGATCATCGGGGTGATCGACGAGATCGCCTTCCAGACCAACCTGCTGGCCCTGAACGCGGGCGTCGAAGCCGCGCGGGCCGGCGACGCCGGCCGCGGCTTTGCGGTGGTGGCCTCCGAGGTGCGGGCCCTGGCCCAGCGCTCGGCGGAGGCGGCCAAGGAGATCAAGACCCTGATCGCGGCCTCCACCCGTCAGGTGGAAAGCGGTGTGCGCCTGGTGGGCGAGACCGGCGCGGCCCTGGCCGGCATCGTCAACAAGGTCAGCGAGATCTCGGGCCTGGTCTCGGAGATCGCCGCCTCGTCCCAGGAACAGGCCACGGGCCTCAATGAGGTCAACGCCGCCGTCAACCAGATGGACCAGGTGACCCAGCAGAACGCGGCCATGGTGGAGCAGTCCACCGCCGCGAGCCACAGCCTGTCCCAGGAAGCCCAGGAGCTGAACCGCCTGGTGGCCCGCTTCAAGACCAGCGCCGTCGCCCACCAACCTCGGGCCACCCGCCGTCAGGCGCCGGCCGCCCATGCGCCACGCCCGCAGATGCGCGCCACATCCCAGGTGGCCCAACGCCCGGCCGACGACAGCTGGGAAGAATTCTAGACCCCGAAATTCGACCCGCACATCCTCCTTCGCGGTTCGTCAGTACGGCCCTCCCCCTCCCCAGGGGGGAGGGCTTTTCTTTGGCCGTGACCTCAAGGCCAAGCCCTGCCGCGCCATCGTCACCCGCAATCGTTTGTACGCGGAGCCCCTGTCCCTGACGTCCACAGCTCCAAGAGCATTTTCCGATAAGTGTGAAACGGTTATCGGATCGAAAAATGCTCTAACTTTTTGAGTTAGAGCCCTTTTCGTCCGCTCTGATTGATTCAATCAGAGCGGAAAGGGCTCTAGGGGGCGATCTCGTGCGCGACGAGCCGAGCGTCTGCGTCGTCTGCGATCCGTCGCGTCGCTGGATGGCGGACGTCAGGGGAGAATGGTTGACGATGCCGTCCATTTCCTCAAGGAACGGTCAGCCGCCGTGCGCGATGAGCGCCGAAAGACAGTCCGCCATGCCGCCAGTTTCCCGCAAGTCCGACCCGGTGATCGAGGCTCCGGCCGAGGTCGATCTGGGCGTGCTGAAGGACGTCATCGGCTTCCGGATCCGGCGCATCCAGAACCATCTGTCGCGAGCCTTCATCGACCGTCTCAACCGCGAGGAAATCCGGCCGGGCGTGTTCAGCGCCCTCGCCCTGATCGCGGCCAATCCCGGCATGTCCCAGACGACGCTCGCCCGGGAGATCGGCTTCGACAAGGCCACGGTCGTGGCCCTGCTGGATAGCCTGGAACGCCTGGGCTGGGCCGAGCGCAGGCGTTCCCCCCAGGACCGCCGCCGCCACGCGCTCTACGTCACGCCGCTCGGGGAAACCTCCCTTGAGAACCTGCACGAGGTGGCCGTGGTCAACGAGGCCAAGATACACCTCGCCCTGACCAAGGACGAACGCGCCCAGCTGTTTGGCCTGCTGGACAAGCTCTATGCCGCCTGCTTCACCGGTGAGGCGATTTAGGTCACCAACGTCATCCCGGATCGGCCTGTCGGCCGTCCGGGATGACGAAATGGGTTAGTCCTTGCTCACCAGCTTGGTCACTTCCTCGACCTGGTCCGGCGTCAGCTTCCAGTCTCCGGCCTTGGCGTTGGCCACGATCTGGTCGACCTTGGTGGCCCCGGCGATCACCGAGCTGACCACCGGATGACCCAGGATCCAGGCGAAGGCGAGTTCCAGGATGGTGTGGCCGTTGTCCTGCGCCCAGGCCTCCAGCTTCTCGATCCTGTCGAAGTTCTTGTCGTTCAAGGCCGCGGCGCCGCGCGGCCCCCAGGCGGCCAGGCGGGTGCCCTCGGGCGGCGCCTCGCCGCGGCTGTACTTGCCGCTCAGCAGGCCTGAGGCCAGGGGGAAGAAGGGCAGGAAGCCCAGGCCGAACTGCTCGCAGGCCGGCAGCACCTCGCGCTCCACATTGCGCTCCAGCAGGCTGTAGTTGTTCTGGGCCGAGACGAACCGCTCCAGGCCTTGGGTCTTGGAGGTCCAATCGGCGTCGGCGATCTGCCAGCCGGAGAAGTTGGAGTTGCCCAGGTACAGGACCTTGCCGTCGCGCACGAGGTCGTCCAGCGCCCGCAGGGTTTCGTCGATCGGCGTCTCCGGATCGGGGCGGTGCATCTGGTAGAGGTCGATGCGGTCGGTGCCCAGGCGCTTGAGGCTGGCCTCCACGGCGCTGACGATATAACGGCGTGAGCCGCCGGCGTTCTCGCCCATGGCGAACTTCGTGGCGACCACGGCCTTGTCGCGCTTGCCCTTCAGGGCCGCGCCAAGAAATTCCTCGGACTTCGTGCCGCCATAGACGTCGGCGGTGTCGAAGAAGGTGATGCCGTTATCCAGGGCCGCATCGACGACGGTCTGGGTTTCCTCAATGCTGATCCGCATTCCGAAATTGTTGCAGCCCAGGCCGATGGCGCTGACCTTGAGGCCGCTGGTTCCCAATCGCCGCTGTTCCATGTCGCCGCTCCCAATGTCTTTGGTTTGAATGGGACGAACATAGGACGCGAACGCGCGCAGGCGCTAGCTCAGGCGCAGCTCACGATGTCGAGTTGATCGGCGTCGTCCTCGTCCAGCACGGTCTGGATGGCGATCAGCAGGCGCTCCAGCTCCAGGGGCTTGGGCACCAGGACATCCATGCCGGCGGCGGTGTATTCGACCGCGTGGTGGGACATGGCGTTGGCTGTCAGGGCGATGATCGGCGTGCGGCGGTGGCCGTCGGCCTTCTCCCATTCGCGGATCAGGCGGGTGGCGGTGGGGCCGTCCATCACCGGCATCTGCACATCCATCAGGATGGCGTCCCAATCGCCGCTGGCCGCGGCGGCGACCGCCAACTCGCCGTTGTCGACACAGGTGACCTCGATTCCCACCTGAGCCAGCAGGGTGCGCAGCACCAGCTGGTTCATCGGATTGTCCTCCGCCGCCAGGATGCGCAGCGCCGAGCCGTCCCGCAGGGGCGGGGCCTCAAGGCGCTCATCGCGCACGGTCTGGCCGCCGGCGTCGCCGATGCGCTTCAGCGGCAGGCGCACGGTGAAGACGGACCCCTGGCCCAGCACACTGGCGGCCTTGATGTCACCGCCCATCAGGGTGGCCAGCTCGCGGCAGATGGCCAGGCCCAGGCCCGAACCGCCGAACCGTCGGGTGGTGGAGGCATCCTCCTGGACGAACTTCTGGAACAGGGCGCCCAACCGGTCGGCGGCGATCCCCGGACCGGTGTCGGAGACCTTGAACACCAGGTGCGGCCCGGCGACCGAAACCTGCACGCTGATCTCGCCCCGGTCGGTGAACTTCACGGCGTTGGAGACCAGGTTGTAGACGATCTGGCGCACCCGGGTGGGATCGCCGGCCCAGACCCCGCGGGCCTCCGGCGCGATGGTGACGGCGAAGCTGACATCCTTCTCTGTGGCCAGGGTGGTGAAGGTGGCGTGCGCCCCCTGGACCAACTGCTCGACGTCGAGGCTCGAGTCCTCCAGTTCCAGGCGGCCGGCCTCGATGCGCGACAGGTCCAACAGGTCGTTCAGCAGGGCCAGCAGGGTCTCGCCGGCCTGACGGATCACCGTCAGGCGCTCGCGCTGGATGTTCGGCAGCTCGTCGCGGGCCATGGCCTGGGCCATGCCCAGCACGCCGTTCAGCGGGGTGCGGATCTCATGGCTCATGGTCGCCAGGAAGGCCGACTTGGCGTCGTTGGCGGCGTTGGCCTCATCGCGGGCCCGTTCCAGGGTCACGTTGAGCTCCCGCAGTCGCTCCTCGGACTCCTTCAGGTCCTGGACGGACTGGGTGATCACGACGCAGCGCACCGGCCCCTCACCTGCGAAGCGCGCGGCGGTCATCCGGAACCACTCGCCGCTGACCGCCTGGTAGGCGCGGATGAAGGATTGGGCCTTGCCCGACAGGATGCCGCGCAGACCCTTGTCGAGGGCCTTGCCATGATTGCCGGGCAGCCGCGCCAGCACGTCAAACAGATTGCGGCCCAGGGGATAGACGGCGCCGTTGGTCAGCTCCGCGCCCCGCGACCGGAAGGCCTGGTTGGCGGCGACGATGGCGCCGGTCTCGTCGATGACGGTGAGCATGGCCGCCACCCCGTCGATGACGCCACGGCCGAAACGCTCGGACTCCAGCAGTTCGGCATGGGCCTGTCGTTGGGCGGTGACGTCCTGCATGGCGCCGTGGACGGCCACGCACTTGCCGTCCACCATCTCCGGCTCACCGACGACGCGGAACCAAAGGTCTCCGCCCGAGGGGGTGATGATCGGGCTATCGAACTCGATCCGCTCGCCGGTCTGCATGGCCTCCTGGATATAGGCCCGCACGCGGTCCCGCTCGTGCTCCGGAAAGATTTCCAGGGTGGCGCTGGACTTCTCGACCCGCGCCGAGCGGCCCAGCATTTTCTGGACGTCCGGGCTCCAGCGCACGACGTTTGCTCGCCGGTCCACTTCCCAGCCGCCCAGGCGGGCCAGGTGGCCGGCCGAGCGCAGGGAGGCCGAGGTGGCCTTCAGCTGGGCTTCGAGTTGCTTGGCCGAGGTGACCTCGGTCTGCACCGAGACGAATCCGTCATGGACCCCGGCGGCGTCGTAGGTGGGCCGGACGTCCAGGTCGACCCAGAATTGCCGCTGGTCTTTGCCCTGCAGCTGAATTTCGGTCCGGTATCCCTCGCCCGCGGCGATGTGGGCGCGCATCGCCGCGAGGGTCTCCGGATCGCTGTGGGGAGATTCCAGCAAGGCGCAGGGGGTCAGGCCGCGGCAGTCGTTCAGGGTATAGCCGCTGATGGCCGAGAAGCCCTCATTGACCCATTCGATGCGGCCGGCGGCGTCCAGCAAGACCATGCCGTTGGAGGTCGCCCGCGCGATCCGCGCCAACCGGCGGTCGAGCTCAGCCGCGGTCTGCGGCGGCGATCCGTCAGCCCTCACCGTGTTGATCTCACCCATGCTTAACTCTGTTACGACGGGAATGAACAAAGGGGAAAGCCGGCGCGAATATTCGTCGCAGGCCGGCCCGCCGGTCAAGCCGGCGGAAGTTGGGCTGGGCTCCCGGCGGTCAGGCGGACGAGGTCGCTCTCGTCCTTCAGCGCGACGCCGGTCAGGCCCAGCCGCCGGGCCTCGGCGACATGCCAGGCCAGCTTGAAGGCGGCCTCCTCGTAGGAAAGGCCCTCGCGGCGGATATTGGAGATGCAGTTGCGCTCGGCGTCGGTGCGGCCCGGGGCGGGCCCGTGGGTCAGATAGACCCCAAGGCTGTCGGGGCTCGACAGGCCCGGCCGCTCCCCCACCAGCAGGGCGACCATGGCCGCGCCCAGGATTTCGCCGATCTCGTCGCCCAGGGCCACGCGCGCCTGGGCGGCGATCACCACGGGTCCGAGGCGCCAGCCGGCGCGGTCGACATAGGGGGCCAGCGCCGCCACCAGGGGAACCGCGTGCGCATGGACGGCGGCGCTGGAGAGCCCGTCCGCCACCACCAGCACCAGGTCGGCGCCACGCGGCTGGGTGCGCTCCATCGCCTGGCGGCTCGCGTCCGACAGCCGCCGCCCGAGGTCCGGCCGGCGCAGATAGGTCGCCCGGTCCGGCGCGGCGCTGGCCACCTGGAGGGTGGCGTGTCCCAAGGCTTCCAGGTCCCGCGCCAGCGCGTCGGCGTCAAAGGGCGCATGCACCGCGTCGCGGGCCTGGGCGTGGGCCAGCGCCAGGGCCAGGACCTCACGGGTCGGCAGGGCCGGGCCGGCGCGGCCCAGCGCGATCCTCGCCGCGGTGAGGCCGGTCAGGTGCGTCCACGGATCACGGGCAGGGGGCTCGGTCATCAGGCGCCGGCCAACAGGGGATGGCTCACGGAGGCCGGCAGCAGCCGTCCGTCGCCGCCGGTGATCTTCAACCGCTGCAGCCAGGCCTCAAATTCCGGGGCCCGTTTCAGTCCGAGCAGGTCACGGATGTAGAGGGCGTCGTGGAACGAGGTGGACTGGTAGTTCAGCATCACGTCGTCGCCGCCCGGCACCCCCATGACGAAGGTGACGCCGGCCGTGGCCAACAGGGTCAGCAGGGTGTCGATGTCGTCCTGGTCGGCCTGCGCATGGTTGGTGTAGCAGACGTCGCAGCCCAGCGGCGCGCCCAGCAGCTTGCCGCAGAAGTGGTCCTCCAGCCCCGCGCGGATGATCTGCTTGCCGTCATAGAGGTACTCCGGGCCGATGAAGCCGACGACGGTGTTCACCAGCAACGGATCGAAGGCGCGGGCCACGCCATAGGCCCGGGCTTCCAGGGTCTGCTGGTCCACGCCGTGATGGGCGCCGGCCGAGAGGGCCGAGCCCTGGCCGGTTTCGAAGTACATGACATTGTCGCCCACCGTGCCGCGCCTCAGCGACAGGGCCGCCTCCCGGCCCTCCTTCAACAGGGCGAGGTTGACCCCGAAACTGGCGTTGGCGGCCTCCGTGCCCGCGATAGACTGGAAGACCAGGTCCACCGGCGCGCCGCGCGCGATCAGCTCGATCGAGGTGGTGACGTGGGCCAGGACGCAGGCCTGGGTGGGGATCTCGAACCGCCCGATCAGGCCATCCAGCAGGCGCAGCAGTTCGCCGGTCGCCGCCAGGCTGTCCGAGGCCGGATTGATGCCGATCACCGCGTCGCCGCAGCCGTACATCAGGCCGTCCAGGATGCTGGCGGTGATGCCGGCCGGGTCGTCGGTGGGGTGGTTGGGTTGCAGCCGCACAGCCAGGGTCCCGGGCAGGCCCAGGGTGTTGCGGAACTTCGTCGTCACCCGGCATTTCGAGGCTGTCAGGATCAGGTCCTGATTGCGCATCAGCTTGCTGACCGCCGCCGCCATCTCCGGCGTGATGGCGGGCGCCAGGCGGGCGAGAACCGCCGGCGTGGTGGTCTCGGCCAGCAGGAAATCGCGGAACTCGCCGACCGTCAGAGTCGCGATGGGGGCGAAGGCCAGGGCGTCGTGGCCGTCGCAGATCAGCCGGGTGACCTCGTCGGTCTCGTAGGGGATCAGAGGCTGGTCCAGCAGAACCTTCAGCGGCACGTCGGCCAGGGCCAGCTTGGCGGCCCCGTTCTCCTGGGCGCAGGAGGCCGCCAGACCCGCCAGCGCGTCCCCCGACCGTAGCGGCGAGGCCTTGGCCATCAGGTCCTTCAGGTCGGGAAAGGTCCAGGTGGTCGTGCCCACGACCTGTCGATAACCCATGGCGCGCCCCAGTCAGAGGCCGATCATGGCGCATTGGCGCGCAAGCCCCAACCCCGCTCATCCCGGCGAAGGCCGGGACCCAGGTGAAACCCACTTTGATTTCAGGACGCGCTCAATTGAGCGGCGAAACCTACGCCGCCGGAGATGGATCTGGGTCCCGGCCTACGCCGGGATGAGCGGCGGTGCTTACAGCGCCCTCACCAGCCGCATGGTCTCCGCGTTCTCGGCGCGGGCGCGGCGGTCGTTGATCACCACGTCGGCGTCCAGGGAGTCGTAGGACACCTCGTCGTCGAAGGGCGAGACGATGGCGTCGGGCAGCAGGTCCATTTCGTTCGGCATCGGACGCTTCTCCAGGGTTAGCGCTCGCCTGTCGCGGGAAAGCCAGAGTGCCGTTCATCCTTCATTAAGGAAAGCGTCATGACAGGCCCGAGCCAGACTCTCACGCAGTGTTGACCCGGACGCCGGCGTCCGGGTTGGGGGCGCCGATTCAGTGATCAATGATCAGAAAGCGTATTGGCCTGGGCGAGGAACGGTATTTAGATGAATTCCAACGCCGCGTCGTGGTCGGTGAACGCTTTCCTGCAAAGGGAGTGAGCGTTTCCCAACCGCGAGAGTAGAGCGTCGCGGGAAGGAAATCGTTTTGCAGCGCACCAGTACCGTTGGGCCTGACTATTTTCACAAGGTCGTCGATTGTCAGTGGGCCTGTCCGGCCCACACCCCGGTCCCCGAATATATTCGCCTGATCGCCGACGGCCGCTACGCCGATGCCTACATGGTGAATTGGCGCTCCAACGTCTTCCCCGGAATCCTGGGCCGCACCTGCGACCGTCCCTGCGAGCCCGCGTGCCGCCGTGGCCGGGTGGAGGACGAGCCCGTCGCCATCTGCCGGCTGAAGCGGGTGGCCGCCGACAACAAGACCGACATCACCGCGTTCCTGCCGCAGGTCGCCCCGCGAAACGGCAAGACCGTGGCCCTGGTGGGCGCGGGGCCTGCCGCCCTGACGGTGGCCCGCGACCTGGCCCCGCTCGGCTACCACGTCGTGGTCTATGACGGCGACGCCAAGGCGGGCGGCATGATCCGCCGCCAGATCCCGCGCTTCCGCCTGCCGGAAGAGGTGATCGACGAGGAGGTCGGCTACATCACCGGCCTCGGCATCGACATGCGCCTGGGCCAAAGGATCGACAGCCTCAAGGACCTGCTGACCGAGGACTATGACGCGGTCTTCGTCGGCACCGGCGCCCCGCGCGGCCGCGACCTGGACCTGCCCGGCCGCAAGGAGGCCGCGGCCAATATCCATATCGGCATCGACTGGCTGTCCAGCGTCGCCTTCGAGCATGTCGACAGGATCGGCAAGCGGGTCATCGTCCTGGGCGGCGGCAACACCGCCATGGACTGCTGCCGCACCTCGCGCCGCCTGGGCGGCGAGGACGTCAAGGTCATCGTCCGCTCCGGCTTCGAGGAGATGAAGGCCTCGCCCTGGGAGAAGGAAGACGCCCTCCACGAGGACATTCCGATCCTCAACTATCTGGTGCCCAAGGAATTCACCCACGAGAACGGCCGCCTCACCGGCGTGCTGTTCGAAAAGGTGACCGCCCAGTTCGACGAGAAGGGCCGCCGCAAGCTGGTCCCCTCCGGCGATCCCGACGAACACTTCGCGTGCGACGACGTCCTGGTGGCCGTGGGCCAGGAGAACGCCTTCCCCTGGATCGAGCGCGACCTGGGCCTCGACTTCGACGATTGGGGCATGCCCAAGGTCGACGAGGTCACCTTCCAGTCGACCCTGCCCAAGGTGTTCTTCGGCGGCGACTCGGCGTTTGGCCCCAAGAACATCATCTGGGCCGTGGCCCAGGGCCATGACGCGGCCATCTCCATCGACAGGTTCTGCCAGGGCCAGGACGTCCGCGACCGGCCGCCGCCGGGCACGACGATGGTCAGCCAGAAGATGGGCATCCACGAGTGGAGCTACGACAACGACGTCTCCAACGACCTGCGCCATCGCGTGCCGCTGCGGGAGAAGGGTGAGTCGCTGAAAAACGTGAAGCTGGAGGTGGAGCTGGGCTTTGACCTCCAGCTCGGGCTCGCCGAGGCCCAGCGCTGCCTGAACTGCGACGTCCAGACGGTGTTCGCCGAGCCGATCTGCATCGAGTGCGACGCCTGCGTCGACATCTGTCCGGTGGACGCCATCACCTTCACGGCCAACGGCGAGGAGGCCGATCTGCGGACGCGGCTCAGCGCCCCGGCGCTCAACCTCACCCAGGACCTCTACGTCTCCGGCGAGCTGAAGACGGGCCGGGTGATGGTCAAGGACGAGGACGTCTGCCTGCATTGCGGCCTCTGCGCCGAGCGCTGTCCGACCGGGGCCTGGGACATGCAGCAGTTCACCCTTGAGATGACCCACGCGGGGGAAAAGCCATGCGCCCGCTAGAGGCCGTCAACGACTTCGTCGTCAAGTTCGCCAACGTCAACGGCTCGGGCTCGGCCAGCGCCAACGCCATGTTCGCCAAGTCCTTCCTGCGGATGGGCGTACCGGTGGCGGCCCGCAACATCTTCCCCTCCAACATCCAGGGCCTGCCCACCTGGTATGAGGTCCGCGTCACCGAGGCCGGCCACCAGGGCCGCCGCGGCGGGGTCGACATGATGGTGGCCATGAACCCCCAGACCTGGGATCGCGACGTCGCCGAGATCGAGCCCGGCGGCTACCTGTTCTACGACTCCACCAAGCCCCTGCCGCCGTCGAAATTCCGCGAGGACATCACGGTGGTGGGCGTGCCTCTGACACGGATGTGCAACGAGGCCTACTCGGTCCCGCGCGAACGCCAGCTGTTCAAGAACACCATCTATGTGGGGGCGCTGGCGGCCCTGCTGGACATCGAGATCGGCGTCATCGAGCAACTGCTGGCCGAGCAGTTCGCCGGCAAGGAGCGGCTGATCGCCGCCAATGTCGCGGCCCTGCACATGGGCGCCGACTATGTGAAGGCCAACCTCGCCCCGCTCGGCCTGCGCGCGCGCCGCGCCGACAAGGTGGGCGACCGCATCTATGTCGAGGGCAACATGGCCGCCGGTCTCGGCGCCGTCTATGGCGGGGCCACGGTCTGCGCCTGGTATCCCATCACGCCCTCGACATCGCTGGCCGAGGCCTTCACCGAGTTCTGCGGCGAGTACCGCACCGATCCGGAGACCGGAAAGGCCCGCTACGCCATCGTCCAGGCCGAGGACGAGATCGCCTCCATCGGCATGGTGGTGGGCGCCGGCTGGAACGGCGCGCGCGCCTTCACCGCCACCTCGGGTCCGGGCATCTCGCTGATGCAGGAGTTCGTGGGCCTGTCCTATTTCGCCGAAATCCCGGCGGTGATCTTCGACGTCCAGCGCGGCGGCCCGTCGACCGGCATGCCCACCCGCACCCAGCAGTCCGACATCCTCTCAGCCGCCTATGCCAGCCACGGGGACACCAAGCACGTCCTGCTGCTGCCGCAGGATCCGGGCGAGTGCTTCGAGATGGGGGCGCTGGCCTTCGATCTCTCCGACCGCCTGCAGACCACCATCTTCGTCATGCTCGATCTCGACATCGGCATGAACGAGTGGCTGACGCAGCCCTTCGCCTGGGACGACAGCCGCAAGCTCGACCGCGGCAAGGTCATGACCCATGACGAGCTGGAGGCCGGCCGCGACTTCGGCCGCTATCTCGACGTGGACGGCGACGGCATTCCGTTCCGCACCTATCCGGGGACCCACCCCACCAAGGGCGGCTATTTCACCCGCGGCACCTCGCGCAATCCCTATGCCCGCTACAGCGAGGAGGGCAGCGTCTATGTCGATAACGTCCAGCGCCTGTTGCGAAAGTTCGAGACCGCCAAGGGTCTGGTGCCGGCGCCCATCCGCCGCGACGCCGCCAAGCCCACCCGCACCGGGGTGATCTATTACGGCTCCACCGGCGCGGCCATGGACGAGGCCCTGCAGGTGATGGAGGCCCAGGGCCGCTTCGTGAACGCGATGCGCGTGCGCGGCTTCCCCTTCGCCGACGAGGTCTTCGAGTTCATCGCCGCCCATGACCAGGTCTTCGTGGTGGAACAGAACCGCGACGGTCAGCTGCGCACCCTGATCATGAACGAGGGCGGGGTCGATCCGGCCAAGCTCACCGCCGTCCTGCACTATGACGGCACCCCCATCACCGCCCGCTTCATCACCGGCGCCATGGGCTGCGCGCTCAGCCCGGCCGCACCGACGCCGGAACGCCGCCAGGTTCGCGAGGCCGCCGAATGACCTACATCACCAAACCCCAGCTGCATCACCCGGGCCTGGCGCCCAATGGGCTGGGCAAGACGCGGCGCGACTATGAGGGCTCGGTCTCGACGCTGTGCGCCGGCTGCGGCCACGACTCGATCTCCGCGGCCATCATCCAGGCGGCCTATGAACTGGACCTGCCGCCGCACCGCGTGGCCAAGCTGTCGGGGATCGGCTGTTCGTCCAAGACCCCGGACTATTTCCTGGGCGCCTCGCACGGCTTCAACACCGTGCACGGCCGCATGCCCTCGGTGCTCACCGGCGCCAACCTGGCCAACCGCGACCTGATCTATCTGGGGGTCTCCGGCGACGGGGATAGCGCCTCCATCGGTTTCGGCCAGTTCGCCCACGCCATCCGGCGCGGCGTGAACATGACCTATATCGTCGAGAACAATGGGGTCTACGGCCTGACCAAGGGCCAGTTCTCCGCCACCTCCGACAAGGGGTCGAAGTCCAAGAAGGGTGTGGTCAACCACGACAGCGCCATCGACCTGGTGAGCGTCGCCCTGCAGCTGGGCGCCACCTTCGTCGCCCGCTCCTTCTCCGGCGACAAGGCCCAGCTGGTGCCGCTGATCAAGGCGGCGCTCAGCCACCAGGGCGCGGCCTTCATCGACTGCATCAGCCCTTGTATCCAGTTCAACAACCATGCGGGCTCCACCAAGAGCTTCGACTATGTCCGCGATCACAACGAGGCGGTGAACACCCTCGACTTCGTGGTCCCGCGCGAGGCGATCCACGTCGACTATGAGCCGGGGACCAACACGCTCGTCACCCAGCACGACGGCTCGGTGCTCAACCTGCACAAGCTGGCCGAGCACTACGATCCCACCGACCGGATCTCGGCCATGGCCTATCTCGCCGGCCGCCAGGCCGAGGGCGAGGTGGTCACCGGCCTGCTCTATGTCGACCCCAGGGCCACCGACCTCCACGAGGGCCTGGAGACAGTGGAGACCCCGCTCAACCAGCTCACCGACGCGCAGCTGATCCCGGGGTCAGCGGTGCTGGCCAAGCTCAACGCCTCGCTGCGATAGGACCGCCATGCTGAGTTGGAAGATCGGGGCGGTCACCGTCACCCGCGTCGTCGAGATCGAACTGCCGGTGGCCTACAATCCCGAGCGACCGTTCCTGGCGGAGGCGACGCCGGAGGTGTTGAAGACCATCCCCTGGCTCTATCCGGACTATGTCACGGTCGAGGGCCACCTGCGGTTGTCGATCCACGCCCTGCTGGTGGAGGCGCCGGGCCTGCGGCTGGTGGTGGACACCTGCATCGGCAATGACCGTCCCCGCAGCCTGCTGGGCGGCCAGGCCCTGGCCACCGGGTTCCTGGATCGCCTGGCCCAGGCGGGCTGGTCGCGCGACAGCGTCGACACCGTGGTCTGCACCCACCTGCACGTCGATCATGTGGGCTGGAACACCATGCTGGTGGACGGCAAGTGGGTTCCGACCTTCCCCAAGGCCCGCTACCTGATCGGCCGCCAGGAACACGCGCACTGGAGCGCCGAGGACGACGCCGAGCAGCAGACCATCCTGGCCGATTCCGTGGCGCCGATCTTCGAGGCCGGCCTCGCCGACCTGGTGGAGATGGACCACCGGCTCTCGGCGCAGGTGCGGCTGATCCCGACGCCGGGCCACACGCCGGGCCACGTCAGCGTGATGATCGAGTCGGAGGGACAACGCGGCCTGATCACCGGCGACGCGACCCACCACCCGTGCCAGCTGGCCCATCCCGACTGGTCGCCGCCCTTCGACAGCGATCCCAAGGCCTCGGCCCTGATGCGCCGGTCGATGTTCGAGGACGCCGCCGACCAGCCGATCCTGGTGATCGGCACCCACTTCGCCGCCCCCACCGCTGGCCACGTGGTCCGCGACGGCGACGCCTACCGGTTCGAGGGCGCGGCGGCTCAGCTCTGATCCCAGATCGACTTGAAGCTCCCCCCGCCGGTCAGCCGCTGGGCCGGGCTCTGCTTGTCGATGTGACCGATCAGGCCGCGATAGACGCCGTAGCCCACCAGCTCCTGCAGTCGGGCTGAGAACCCCCGCACCATCTCCGGCGGAATGCCCAGCTGCTGGTTCTCCTGCTGGCGGACGAACCCCGCGCAATAGTTCATGGCGATGCCGGTGCGCCGGGTGTTGGTCTGGTTGGCGCCGCCGCCGTGCCATAGCGCCCCGTCCCAGATCAGCACCGAGCCCTTGGGCATTTCGGCCGCGATGGTTTCGTAGGACCCGCCATAGTCCGGGTTCGGTCTCAGATGGCTGCCCGGAACCAGCCGCGTCGCACCGTTCGCTTCGGTGAAGTCGGTCAGGGCCCACATGGAGTTGCACACCAGCGGCGCGTGCGGCTTGGCCAGCGGGATCACCTGGTCGTCGGCATGGATCGGCTGCGCGCGCTCGCCCGGGTCTATGGCGATGGAGGACAGCGAGGAGATCAGGCAGCCCTCGTCCAGCACGCCCTCGACGATGGGCAGCACCGCGTCATGCACCGGCACCCGGGCGAACACCGGGTCATGGACCAGCAGGTTGTAGATCCGCACCGTGCGGTGGCCCTCGAAGCCGTTCATCGCCGGCTTGGCCCCCAACTCCCGTTCGAGCCGTGTCAGGGCGTCGTTCAGCGCCTCGACCAGGTCGGCCGGAATGGCGTTCTCGACAATGGTGTAGCCGTCGCGTTTCACGCGCTCGATGTGGCCTGCAACCATCGTTTGCTCCCTCGGCGTTTTGGGCGATCTTAGGCGCCGATCCTCGGAGACGCCATGACCGTCCGCCTGCGCGACCTGACCCCCGGCGACAGCGACCGCCTGCTGGCCTGGCGCAACCTGCCGGAGGTGGCGCGCTGGATGTATTCCGACCACGAGATCAGCCGCGCCGAGCACGACCGCTGGTTCGCCGGGATCGCCGGCGACGCCACCCGCCGCTACTGGATCATCGAGCTGGACGGCGAACCGGTGGGCCTGGCCAACCTCGCCGACATCTCGACCACCCACCGCAAGGCGTCCTGGGCCTACTACCTCGCCAGCCCCGCCGTGCGCGGCAAGGGGGTGGGCGCCTTCGTCGAGGTCTTCGTCCTCGACCATGTCTTCCGTGACCTGAAGCTCAACAAACTCTGCTGCGAGGTGCTGCTGGAGAACGAGGCGGTCTGGAAGATGCACGAAGGCTTCGGCTTCCAGCGCGAGGCCCTCTACCGCGACCACATCTGGAAGGGTGGCCAGGGTCACGCCGTGGTGGGGCTCGGCCTACTGGCCGCCGACTGGGAACAGGCCCGCCCGGCCAGCGTGGAGCGGCTCCGGGCGCGTGGGTTTGAGCTCTGACCCTCTCGTTGGAACAATGGGTAGGGGCTAGAGAATTGTTCTCTTTTTGTTCTTGACCAAACGATCGCTGTGTGAGACGTTTTGAGGTGCGGAATCACTGCGTCTCGCCACCCGCCTAGGCGGAGATTGGCTGCAGCAAGACCACGCGTTGAATCCTGTTCCTGAGCGTCGTTAGCGGCGGAGCCTTCGCCAGCTGAACGTAGGAACGCGTGTGACCTCCATTCCCATTTACGGAGAAGATGATGGCTCTAGCGCCTCGCGGTCAATCGAGGACCGTGCCGGATCCTGCCGGCGATTTGTACGACCAAGAGATGGCCAAGCTGAAAGCTCAGAGGGAGGCTGAAGATCGTGGCTTTCGGTCCCCTCTAGATGTTGCCCAAGATGCATTTCAAGACTTCCAGAGCGGCCCAGACATTCCCCGCCCGAACTTGGCGGAGTCGTTCATTCCGGTTGTCGGGCCCGCCTGGGAGGCGGTTGCCGATCTTCAGGACGGGAATTACGGCGGCGCGGCATTCAACGGCGCGATGGCCGTTGCGGACGTCTTGCCCGTCGGTGTCGCCGTTAGGGGCCTGAAAGCCGCTAGTAAGGGGATAGGTGTCCTCAAAACGGGATCTGTAACGGCTGGTGCGGCAGCCAAGAAGATTCGCAGGGTTGGCCTCGCCACGAAGGGCCAAGAGATTCACCACACCGTCCCGCTCAACGGCAAAAGTCGGAGCGCTCAAGACTGGCGCAACCACTATGCTCTGCTGAAGACCCTACCAGTGGAGCAGCACCGACGGCTCACGGGCAGTTGGTTGGGAAAGCCAAGGTATGATCCCATTCGCCGGGTCTGGTACGGAACGACCGACTGGATGAAAGCGGCGCCAACCAGTGTCGCCCGCTATGCGGCTGATGCATGGGAGAACCGAGCCGCCGAGCCACCGAGCGGGACACCATCCCGCTAGCTCCCCCTTGCAGCCAAGGCTGATCCGTTGTTCACTTTGCGTTCTAATTGCGGAGGCGAAGATGAAGACGGCTGAGGCGGGGTTTGAATTTCCGGTTCTGGGGTTCACGCCCGATCTGGAGATATGGGCGTTCTCCGATCTCAACACCCTGACGTCCTGCGGGCCGAAGGCGCTCAAGGATAGCATGTACATCGGCATGGAACTCGTGGACGCCACGGGGCGCCGGTGGATCGTCCGGTCTGCGATCCGGACCGGACGGGCGGAATCATGGCTGTCCTCGATGATCTCGAGGTTGCTTTCCACGCCGCAGTCCCGCGTCGAGCTTGAGCTGGAGACGCTTGAACCGCTGTCGCTCAGCGAGGTGCAGGCGCGAACCTGCGCCTCGCTGGAAGCCTTTCCCGAGGACTACGGGCAGTACGACGAGTCCGACAATGTCCTGGCGCCCTTGCTGGCCCAGGTGCGGGCCACGAAGGATATCGCCAGCCTGCCTGCCTTGCTGGGGCTGGACAGTTTCATGGCCTACTGAGCCGAGATCAGACCGCCTTCGAGCTGTTCCAGTCTAGGGCCGCGATGTCGGCCATGGCGAAGTCGGGGTTCTCCGCATAGAGCGCGCCATAGACGTGGCGCACGAAGTCCAGGTCCTCCGGATGGTCCACGGTCCAGCGCAGGTGGGCGAGGGACGGGGTCTGGGACAGGAACTCCAGCCGGAAGCGTTGCGGATTGCGGTAGAGGAACGGCGTCACGTGCTCGCGGTCGTAGGGATCGGCCGCCTCGAAGAGCGCGGTGCGCAGGGCGCGCGCCGTCATCACTTCCACATCCAGGCCGTGGGGGTAGGTGCGGACCTGCGGGGTGTTGCTGGCATAGTCAGCCTTCGCCGCCGCGTGGCGCTCAATCACCGCATCCAGCACCCGCCAGTCCGTGAGCGGACAATCAGCGGTCATCCGCACCACCGTGGCCGCCTCCGGATAGGCGTCCAGCGCCCGCCCGAACCGCCCCAGCACGTCCTCCAGCGGCCCGCGCACCACCGTCAGGTCCAGCCGCGCGGCATAGTCGGCGATGGCGTCATCGCTGGCCTGGTCGCTGGTGGCCACCACCAGCTCGTCCATCCGCGCAGAGCGCCGCAGCCGCTCCACCTGGCGGCCCAGCATCGGCGCGCCGGCGACATCGGCCAGCACCTTGCCGGGCAGCCGGCTCGAGCTCATCCGCGCCTGGATTATGCCTAGGATCATCTCCCCGCTCCCAACCCGTCATCCCGGCCAAGCGCCAGCGCAGAGCCGGGACCCAGGGGCCGCGACACTCCCCCCTGGGTCCCGGATCGGCCTTGCGGGCCGTCCGGGATGACGGAGAGGCGCGTTCATCCCACCTTACCCACCCGGCGCCGATCGCGGTAGGCTGCGCCCATGAACCTTTACGACCGCCTCATCACCCCCTCCGACCGGCCCTGCTTCCTGCTCCCGGACGGGGCGGAGATCACCTATGCCGAGCTCGCCGACGGCGCCGGCCGGCTGGCGTCCCTGCTGATCGCCAGGGGCGTGGTCCCCGGCGACCGGGTGGCGGTGCAGACCGACAAGACCCCGCAGGCGGTGATGCTGTACCTCGCCACCCTGAAGGCCGGCGCGATCTTCCTGCCGCTGAACACCGCCTACACGGCCGCCGAGGTGGAGTACTTCCTCACCGACGCCGAGCCGCGCCTCTTCGTCCAGGACGCCACGGCCCTCGCCGCCGAGGCCCAGGCTCACCCGCCGCTGGAGACCACCGTTCCCCGCGCCGACGACGACCTGGCCTCGATCATCTACACCAGCGGCACCACCGGCCGGTCCAAGGGCGCGATGCTGACCCACGGCGCCCTCTACGCCAACGCCCGGGCCCTGCACGACACCTGGGGGTTCTCAGCCGAGGACGTCCTGCTGCACGCCCTGCCGATCTTCCACGTGCACGGCCTGTTCGTGGCCCTGCACTGCGCCTTCCTGTCGGGCGCCCCCATGGTCTGGCTGGCGAAGTTCGAGGACGCCCCCGTCCTGGCGGGCCTGGCGAAATCCACGGTGATGATGGGGGTGCCGACCTTCTACACCCGGCTGCTTTCCAACCCCGGCTTCACGCGGGAGGCCGCGGCCCACATGCGCCTGTTCATCTCCGGCTCGGCCCCGCTGCTGGAGAGCACCTTCGCCGAGTTCGAACAGCGGACGGGCATGGCCATCCTGGAGCGCTACGGCATGAGCGAGGCGGTGATCATCACGTCGAACCCGCTCGACGGTGAGCGCCTGGCCGGCAGCGTCGGCTATCCCCTGCCCGGCGTCACCCTGCGCATCGGCGGCGGCGAGGCCACCGGCGGCATCGAGATCAAGGGCGTGAGCGTCTTCTCCGGCTACTGGCGCATGCCGGAAAAGACCGCCGAGGACTTTACCGCCGACGGCTATTTCATGACCGGCGACGTCGGCCGCCAGGACGCCGACGGCCGCGTCTGGATCTCCGGCCGCGCCAAGGACCTGATCATCTCCGGCGGCTACAACGTCTATCCCAAGGAGATCGAGCTGATCCTCGATGAGCTTCCCGGCGTCACCGAGAGCGCCGTCATCGGCCTGCCGCACCCGGACTTCGGCGAGGCGGTCGCCGCCGTGGTGATCGGCGCCGGCGACGAGACCGCCATGATCGCCACGCTGCGGGAAACCCTCGCGGCGTTCAAAGCGCCGAAACGCATCTTCTTCGTCGACGAGCTGCCCCGCAACGCCATGGGCAAGGTGCAGAAGAACCTGCTGCGCCAGACCTATGCAGGGACGTTCAGCTAAAACCGTCATCCCGGCCAAGCGAAGCGCAGAGCCGGGACCTAGGGGCGGTGCGCACGACCCCTGGGTCCCGGATCGCCTGTCGGCGTCCGGGATGACGGCGTGGTGGAGGGGGAGGGGAGGCGGATGAAACTACCGCTTCGGGCTCGAAAACACCTTCACCACCACGTCCTCGAAGCTCTCCAGGCTGTCGACGTCGAAGCCGGGGTCGAAGGCGGGCGCGTCCCAGCGGTCCACCAGCTTCTCGGCCATCCCGAACCAGCTCTCCTCGCGGAAGCTCTCGCGCAGGTTCCCAGGCTTGCCCAGGAACTCGTAGTAATAGGCGCCCTGGAAATCCTGGTGCCAGTAGATGGCCTTGTAGATGTCGTCGTTCACATAGGGCTTCAGCATCTCAGCGGCGATCGGCCCGTGGTTGGGGATCGACAGCACCTTGCCGATGTCGTGGCACAGGGCGGCCACGACCTCCTCGTCGCTGGCCCCGTCGCGGCGCGCCAGGGTCCCGGCCATCAGGCTGTGGGTCAGCTGGTTGGCGGCGAAGCCCAGCTCCATGGGCTCCAGCCGGCGCAGGGTGTCCATGATCTGCATCGGCGCGGTGGTCTGCTGGTGAACCCGATGCTCCCCGCCGATCACCTTCCAGTGCTCCTGCGTGCCTTGGCGCATGTCGGTGAACATGGTGCTCTCCCTTGATCTCGTTGGGATCAGCCTAACCCGGCATCCGCCCAAGGACCAAGACCCGATCGACCCCCACTCCGCTCATCCCGGCGAAGGCCGGGATGTGGACTCTCGTTCGAAGTGCAACACCCTGGAGAAGACCTCGGCTGGGGTCTGGAAGTCCAGGCATTGTCTTGGGGTGTGGTTGTAGGCCCTCGCGACGGC
>JAGNIV010000062.1 GCA_018001015.1 Phenylobacterium sp.
CCTTCGCGAGCGACCTCCGGGCTGTTCGTGACGGCCGGTGAGGTGGCGGAGTGGTCGATCGCGCACGCTTGGAAAGCGTGTTTAGGTGAAAGCCTAACGAGGGTTCGAATCCCTCTCTCACCGCCAATCATTCCGGTCCAACCGGCTCCCAATTTCACAGACCGTGAAACCCTCGGAATTCTCGAGCCGATTTCCCCTGCTTCCGGAGTTTGGCCTCCCAAAAAGCCCGATTTCAGAGGCGCTTGTGGGCCTTTTCGGGCCCGCGTCTCCGCGCCGGCAGGATGCACTCCGGATTCCCTTGAACAGGGAATTTAACTGGGAAACTGATGCGCGCCGTTGGTGCCAGCGACGATCCGATGGCCGAAACCACTTGATCGAACAGCAGCTTACGGCCCAGAGGCCGCTGTGAGGCTGAAAAATAACTGGGAAAATAGTCCGTCAGAACAGGGAAGCGGCGCCGCTTAACTGGGATTTTGCGCCGCGGTCCCGAATCCGAGCATCCGACGCTGGTCGTCCCAGGCGACGGGGATCTTGGTGTTGATCAACTGCTGCAATGTCAGCCCCGCAGGCTGGGAGCCATTGATGATCGCCCGCTGGATGTCAGGCGCCAGGAACGCCAGCGGGGTCAGCCGCCGCACATAAGAGTCAGCCGCCGCTCGCGCGGTCTGCAGCCCTTCCATCGATGTCAGCGGCGATGCGTCGAGCTTGGTCTGCCAGCGATGGGCGAACCGCAGCGCCTTGAGCAATGCTGGATCGATATGAGTTGGCCGGTCAGCAGCGCGTCCCGTCGGCGCGACGAGCCAGGTTCGGCCGCCACGAAAGATAGGCCGCACCGCAATCTCGATCGCCGCGAGATCGTCAGCCTCGTCGCATGGGGTCAGCCTATCGGCCTTGTCGAGACGCGCGCGCAGGCGATCGGTGTCCTCCCCGAGGCCAAAGACAACGATCCTCACTAGCCCGCTCATGACCTCAACCCGGGCGATGTGAGGTTGGAGCTGGCGCCAAGGTGTTGACGCGGGCGTGCCCAGGACTCGCTCCAGCCGATCACGTACCATGGCCTCGAACGGCTCCGCCGCGATCCGGCGGACATCGTGCTGGCCTTCGGCTCCGCCGGAATGCGCCCGGCCCTTCGATACATAGTAGCGATAGACCCGCTTGTGCTTGGCATAGGTGAAGGTGGGGGTCATCGGAGCGCCCTGCGCATCAAAGATGAGGCCCCGCAAAGGAGCGGTCGCAACCCCGGTGCTTCGCCCGGTTCGTAATGCCGCGCCCTCCGTCAACCGAGCCTGCGCGGCGGCGAACACGGCCTCGTCGACGATCGCCTGATGCAGGCCTGGATAGGTGACCTCCTTGTGAGGGATGCGTCCGATGTAAGTCGGGTTGCGCAAGAGATGGAACAGCGCCCCACGGCCAAGTGGCCGCCCACCCCGTGTCGTACCCTTGCGGGTCGTCCAAACCTTGGAGGTGCAGCCCAACCCATCCAAATCGGCCTTCAGGTCATCGACCGAGCCTAGCTGCAGATAGCGATCGAAGATGTTCCGGACCTGCGCGGCTTCCGCAGGGTTGATCACCAGCATGCGGTCCTTGGCGTCATAGCCAAGCGGCAGGTTGCCGCCCATCCACATGCCCTTCGCCTTTGAGGCCGCGATCTTGTCGCGGATGCGCTCACCGGTGACCTCGCGTTCGAACTGGGCGAAGGACAGCAGCACGTTCAGGGTAAGACGCCCCATGGAACTCGTCGTATTGAACGCCTGGGTCACGGACACGAAAGAGACGCCGCGCGCGTCGAACACCTCCACGATCTTGGCGAAGTCGGCCAGGGATCGGGTCAAGCGATCGACCTTATAGACTACGACGACATCGACCAGCTTGCGGTCGATGTCTTCGAGCAAGGCCTTGAGGCCGGGACGATCCATCGACCCGCCTGAGAAGCCCCCGTCATCGTAGGCGCGCTTGCTGGTCGACCAGCCCTCTCCGGCCTGAGACAGCACATAGGCCTCGCAGGCCTCACGTTGGGCATCCAGGCTGTTGAAGGTTTGATCCAGACCCTCTTCAGAGCTCTTGCGGGTGTAGATGGCGCAACGCAGACGTCGCGCCATCGGCGGGCTCACCGCACGGCTCACGTGGCATCCTCCGCCCGCAGGCCAAAGAACCGCGGCCCGTTCCATCGCGCACCCGTGATCTGCCGCGCGATGGCAGAGAGGCTGTTGTGCCGCTGGCTTTCGTACCAAAAGCCATCGGCCTGCACCTCGACCACATGCGCCCTACCCTGCCATTCGCGGGTGATCCGGGTCCCGGGCTGTAGAGCAGCCTTGGGCGCGATCCGCGTCGACCGCAGCGCCCGCCGGGTTTCTACATCCAGGCCCCCGAACACCTCTGCCTGGATGCGCCAGGCCAGGACGCGACGCATCAGATCAACCGACCGCACGGGCGGTGGCGGCCCGATCCGCCGCCGCCATTCGGCCCTCAGAGCTTCCAGGTCCATATCTTCTAGGCATCGAGCTTGTGCCGTCGCCACCTGCGCTGCCTCAGTCTGCGGGCTCATGATCAGGCCGCCGACTGCGGCGACGCGATGCGATAAACCCGCCCCGCGTCGGATTTCTCAGAGCTGACAGCCAGCCCGAGCTTTTTCTTCACCGCGCCTGCAATGGCGCCGCGCACCGAGTGCGCCTGCCAACCGGTCAGGGTCATCATCTCATCGAGCCGGGCCCCTTCCTCCCGCCGCATCATTTGCACGATGTCGCCCAGCTTGCCCTTCGGCGTCGCGACGGCCAGGGCCGGCGCTGCGATGACTTGCATCTCCTTGGTCGCCGCACGTTTCCGCTTGGGGGTGGGGAATTTCGTCATGTCGGTGTCCTCGTCGATATGCAGCTAGCGGAAGCGCCGCCGCTACCAGCGCGAGCCCGGACTGGCCGGGCGAGGACGACCCAATGACGCTTCCTTCAGCGCCACAGTCCAGCGGGTCTTGACGGAACCGGCGAACAGAAAGACTTTTTCCCTGCAGTGGTTTTCGGGTCGGACTCGGGAGCTTGGGCATCCTCTAGAAGGACGCCAACTGTTTTGAGCCGGTGCTCCGGGTAAGGCCCACCACCGAATAGTCCCAAGGGGACGGCGCAAACGACGATCGGCCGGCGGAGCGTTAGGCGCATCGCCCACCACCCCCAGGGGGCGGCCAAATAAATACCTTGAGCCGCCGGCGGGTAAGGCCTGTCGTCGAGTAGCCCCTAGGGGGCGGCGCAAGCGCATCTCAATCCTATCGGAAGGAGCCTTGGCATGACTGCCAACCTGGTGGCGCCATCGTCGCGCCTGGTTATCACCTACTGCCCGCCGGCCGACCTCAAGCCCGATCCGGGCAACGCCCGCACGCACACGAAAAAGCAGGTCGCGCAGATCGCTGCGAGCATGAGCACGTTCGGATTCACCAACCCCGTTCTCGTCGACGAAGACCTGTGCGTCATCGCGGGCCATGGCCGGATCCTGGCGGCCAAACTGCTCAGTTTGGAAATCGTGCCCTACATCGTGCTCACCGGCCTATCGGAGGTGCAGAAGCGCGCGTTGCGCCTGGCCGATAACAAGATTGCCTCCAACGCAGGTTGGGATCCTGATCTGCTACGGGTCGAACTGGCCGCGATAACCGAGCTGGAAGTTTCCTTCGACATCACGGTGACGGGCTTTGCCTCCGGTGAGATCGATGTCCTTCTCTCCGGCGCGATGGGCGCCGATCCCGACGAGGACATTATCCCGGCCGTACCCACTGAGCCCAAGACCAAACTCGGAGACATCTGGATTCTCGGCGAGCATCGCATTGGGTGCGGCGATTGCCGGGATTCCGGATTTCTGCGGCAGGTGATGGGGCCCGGCGTCGTCGCTGACACTGCCTTCCTGGACCCGCCGTACAACGTCCGCATCGACGGACATGCCAACGTGCGCTCCCATCACCGGGAGTTCGCTATGGCGTCAGGTGAGATGACGTCACCAGCCTTTACGGGGTTCCTCGGCGAGACGCTCGGGGCGTGCGCTGCGGTTTCACGCGACGGCGCGGTCCACTTCGTTTGCATGGACTGGCGCCACATGGACGAGGTGCGGGCGGCAGGCGACATCGCCTACGGCGCCTTCCTCAACCTGTGCGTCTGGAACAAGTCCAACGCCGGGATGGGGTCGCTCTACCGCTCTAAGCATGAGTTGGTGTTGTCAAACGGCGCGCAAAAGCGACCCCCGATCGGCGTCCAAGATTGACCCCTCTGGCGCTGGGGGTTGCAGTCGCCCGGCGGCGTAGCGCGGAGCCCTCGCGTAGCGCAGCGCGTAGCCGACGGGC
>JAGNIV010000043.1 GCA_018001015.1 Phenylobacterium sp.
GCCGTCGCGAGGGCCTACAACCACACCCCAAGACAATGCCTGGACTTCCAGACCCCAGCCGAGGTCTTCTCCAGGGTGTTGCACTTCGAACGAGAGTCCACATCCCGGCCTTCGCCGGGACGAGCGGGGGAGGGGCGTGTTCTATACCTATATCCTCGCCCGCCAGCGGAACGGCACGCTCCACACCGGTTCGACCGATGATCTGGCAAGGCAGGTCTTCGAGCACCGTGAAAAGGTTCGCCCAGGCTTCTCTTCCAAGTACGGCGTCGACAAGCTCGTCTGGTTTGAAGCTTTCGAACTTCGCGAGAACGCCTTTCGCCGGGAGCGTCAGATCAAGGAGTGGCGCAGAGTTTGGAAGCTTCGCCTGATCGAGGAGGCCAATCCAGACCGGTGCGACCTCGGCGACGATCTCAACAATCTCCTCGTGTTCTAGACGCAGCACCTCAGCGACGGCTTCCACCCCCGCACAAGCCAATGCTAGATCATGGCCACAAAGAGCTCGGGGGAGACACGTATGGCGGCAGTTGAAGAGGCCGAGGCGCCGAAGAAGGCTTCGTTGCGCACGGTGGTGGCCGCCTCAGCCGCCGGGACCACCTTCGAGTGGTACGACTTCTTCGTCTTCGGCAGCCTGACCCAGGTCATCTCCAAGACCTTCTTCTCGGGTCTCCCCGAGACCGCCGGCTACATCGCCGCGCTGGCCCTGTTCGGCGCGGGCTTCGCCTTCCGGCCGCTGGGCGCCCTGGTCTTCGGCCGCATCGGCGACCGGGTGGGGCGCAAGGGCGCCTTCCTGTTCACCGTGGTGCTGATGGGCGGGGCCACCGTGGCCATCGGCCTCCTGCCCTCCTACGCCCAGGCGGGCATCATCGCCCCGGCCCTGCTGGTGCTGATGCGCATCCTGCAGGGCTTCGCGCTCGGCGGCGAATACGGCGGCGCGGCCATCTATGTGGCTGAGCACGCGCCCCCCGGCGCCCGCGGCCGCTCCACCAGCTGGGTGCAGACCTCGGCGGCGTTCGGCCTGTTCGCCGCCCTGATGGTGATCCTGGTGACCCGGGTGATCGTCGGACGCTACTTCGGCCCCGAGGCCTTCGACGCCTGGGGCTGGCGGATCCCGTTCCTGTTCTCGGCGGGGCTGCTGGCGGTCTCGATCTTCATGCGCCTGAAGCTCTCGGAGAGCCCGGCCTTCGCCAAGATGAAGGAGGAGGGCGAGATCGCGAAAGCGCCCTTCACCGAGGCCTTCGGAACCTGGAAGAACCTGAAGATCGTGCTGCTGGCCCTGGTGGCCATCATGTTCGCCCAGGGCGCCGTCTGGTACACCGCCTTCTTCTACACCCAGACCTTCATGGACAAGTTCCTCAAGGTCCCGGCCGAAACCATCAACATGCTGATGATGGCCGCCACCGCGGTCAGCGCCATCTTCTACGTCGTCTTCGGCTGGCTGTCGGACAAGGTGGGCCGCAAGCCGGTGATGCTGTTTGGCATGACCCTGATGCTGATCGCCTACTTCCCCGGCTTCCACATGCTGGCCAAGACCGCCAACCCGGCGCTCGCCGAGGCCGAGGCCCGCACCCCCATCGTGGTGGTGGCCGACCCGGCCGAGTGCTCCCTGCAGTTCGACCCCGTGGGCAAGGCCGCCTTCACCTCCTCCTGCGACATCGCCAAGAGCACGCTCGCCAACGCCGGGGTCTCCTATGACAACCAGAAGGCCGCGCCAGGCGCCAAGGCCCAGGTGAAGATCGGCGAGGCCGTCATCGAATCCGCCTCCATCGCCGGCCTCTCCAAGGACCAGGCCAAGGCCGCGAAGGCGGAGATCGAAGGCGCCATCAAGGGCGGGCTGAAGGCCGCCGGCTATCCGGAAAAGGCCGATCCCGCGCGGATGAACCTGCCCGGCGTGTTCGGGGTGCTGATGGTGTTCGTGATCGCCGCCACGGCCCTGTTCGGGCCCATCGCCGCGACCCTGGTGGAGCTGTTCCCCACCCGCATCCGCTACACCGCCATGTCCCTGCCCTACCATATCGGCACCGGCTGGGTCGGCGGCTTCGTGCCCTTCACCGCCTTCGCCATCGTGGCGGCGGTGGGCAACATCTATTCCGGCCTCTGGTACCCCTTCGCCTTCACGGCGATCTCGGTGGTCACCTGCCTGCTGTTCCTGCCCGAGACCAACAAGCGGTCCCTGCACGACTAGGGATAATCTCCCTCCCCGCCCTGGGGAGGGGGAGGGGTCAGGCCAACACCTGGAGCGCCTGCGCGAACTGCGGCGACGACATACCCGCCAGCGCCTCGGCCAGCCGGGCCTTGCCGTAGGCGACCTGGCCGTCCCAGCCGTCCAGCACGAAGGTCCCGGCGCCGAGGCCCTGGTGGATCTCGGCCAGGGAAGGCCCCTTCAGCCCGCCGGGCGCCGGCACGCCGGGCCGCATCCCGGCCACCGCGGTGAGCATGATCAGGCCGTAGAACAGGTGGTTGATCTGCCGCATGACGACGTGCCGCGCCCGCTGGCGCGTGTCCGGCGCCTGGCCGAAATAGGTCCGCAGCAGCAGGTCCTCCTCGGCCTCGGTATGGGCGATGAAGTTGGCGAGGGTCGCCAGGTCCACATGACGGTCGGCCAGGAAGGCGCTCTCCCAGTCGATGAACCACAGCCTGCGCCCGTCATAGAGGATGTTGCGCGGGTTCAGGTCGTTGTGGCTGGAGACCAGGTCGGCCGGGTCGGTGCGGTAGACCGCCCGGACCTGACCATAGCGGTCCAGCAGGTCGCAGGTCGCCTCAGGCGCCAACAGGCCCGTCGCCTGGAACCCCGCCACGACGGCGTCCATCCCCTCCATATAGTCCACCAGGGGCGGGAAGGCTGGCGTCTGGTGCAGGGCGCGGATCGCCTGGGCGGCCTCGACGATCAGGTCCTGGCGGGTTCCGGCATAGTCGAGGGCCCAAGACTGCTCGGGGATGAATTCCATGATCGCCACCCCATCGGTGGGGTCGGCATGGCGGACCCGGGGCGCCAGGCATCCGTTCGCCGCGATGGCCATGCAGCGATACCAACGGTGAGGATCCTTGAAGCCGTCGCGCTGCGTCTCGATACGCAACAGATAGGCGATGCCCCCAACCCGGATCCGATAGGTCAGAGCGCCCGAGAGCCCGCCGCTCACCGTCGCCACACTGTCCACCTCGGTTGTGCCGAACGCCGCCATCAGGGCGCGGTCGACGGCGGGTTGTTTGGCGGGGGGAATGGACATGGCGCGGCTCCGGTGACCCGCCACCTTTTACCCGGATATAAATGGGAGTCAATATTACCCGGATAAATACCTAGCGCTCGCCCTGTGAGGTTCGCGCCGCCAGCCGCCCGACCAGGTCCGACACCAGCACCGCTCCGATGGCGAGGGTCGCGGCCACCAGGCACAGCACCCCGGCCCGGACCTCGTCCCCCGGCGACTGGGTGGCGCCATAGATGGCGGCGGGCAGGGTCAGGGTCTCCCCGGGGATGGCGGCCACGAAGGTGATGGTGGCCCCGAACTCCCCCAGCGCCTTGGCGAATCCCAGGATCGCGCCGGCCGCCACGCCAGGCAGGGCCAGCGGCAGGGTGATGCGGAAGAACCGCACCAGCGGCGGGGCGCCCAGGGTCCGGGCCACCTCGTCGACCTCCTTGTCCAGGGCTTCGATGGCCAGGCGCATGGGGCGCACCATCAAGGGGAAGGCCATGATCCCGGCCGCCAGGGCCGCGCCCGTCCAGTCGAAGGCGAAGACGACGCCCATCTTCTCCAGAAAGGCGCCGATCACGCCGCGCCGCCCAAACAACAGCAGCAGGGCATAACCCGTCGCCACCGGCGGCAGGACCAGCGGCAGGGTGACCATCACGTCCAGCAGCACCCGGACTGCAAACCGCCCCCGCGCCTGGGCCATGGCCGTGATCAGCGCCAGCGGCAGGCCAAAGGCCGTCGCCGCCAGAGCCACCTTCAGGGACAGCCGCACGGCGGCCCAGTCGTCAGGGGTGAGCAGAATCACGAGGCCGACGCCAGGACCTCGACCGCCACCCCGGCGGCGGCCAGGGGTTGGAGCACCTGTGCAGGGGGCGCCAAAATCACCACCCGCACCACCCGGCGCCCGGAGCGGGCGAGCGCGATCATCGCCTCGGCGGTCGCCTCGGCCGGGGTCAGCCGCTCGGCGTCGCGGCGCGCCATCGCCAGGATGTCAGGGTCGCAGCCCGCATCGGCGGCGATCACGTCGGCGGCGGCCAGGGCCCGGCTGGCGCGCAGGGTCAGCAGGTCGGCGGGCCCGCGCCCGGCCACGAACTGCACCTTGCCGGCCGCCTCCGGCCCCTTGGCGATGGCCTCGCGGAACAGGCTCTGGGCGAGCTCCATGTCGCCGCCCTGGGCGGCCTGCGCCACCTCGCCCGACAGGGTCTCGCGCAGGAAGGCGCGGCGGGCGTGCAGCTCGGGGAACCTGGCGCGCACATCATCCTGGAACCTGCGGAACAGGGCCGCCACCCGGCCCGCGCCCTCCGGCACCCGTTGCTCGATGTCGTTGCGCAGCATGGTCGCCAGCATCGGCGAGGCCCCGCCGGTGCCGATGGCCGCCACAACCTCACCCCGGTCGATCACCGCGGGAGTGGTGAAGTCGCAGAGCTCGGGACGGTCGGTGACATTGACCAGAACGCGCGCCGCGCGGGCCGCCGTGGCCGCCCCCTTGGCGAAGGCCTCGTCCTCGCCGTCGATGAACACCAGCAAGGCGCCGGAATAGCTGTCGGCCAGGAAGGCGGCGGCCCCCTCCACCCGCACGAGCGTCGCCGGCGACGAGGCCAGCAGCCGCAGCTTGTTCTCGGCGGCTTCGCCGGATCCGGCCACGACGATCCTGGCGCCGGCCAGCGGGAAATAGGCGGGGAAGGCGTCCACCTAGCCGGTTCTGCAGTTCCGGTAGGGTCCGGCCGGCGCGCCGTCCAGGTCGGCCATGGCCCCCTTGGTGCTCAAGGTCACGCCCCCGGCGGCGAAGATCGGATCGCCCTTTTTCGTCTTCACCTGGCGCAGGATGGTGGTCTGGCCTCCGGCGGTGACCCGCACGATGCGGCCGTCCAGGGCGTAGGACGCCACGAACCGCTTCCCGGCGCCGCAGCTATAGGTCATCGGCGCGTCGCTGGCGTCTTCCGGGGCGACGGTGGCGCAGGCGCTCAGGGCGAACACCGCGGCGGCCAGGGCGATCGCGCGAGGGGCGCTCATTTCAGGGTCTTCATATAGGCCACCGCCGCGGCGCGGTCGGCGGGATTGGCGACCCCGGTCATCATCCGGGTCCCTGGCGCGAACTTGCCGGGCGCGGCCAGGTAGGCGTCGAGATTGGCGTCGGTCCAGGTCGCCCCGGCCTTGGCGGTCAGGCCGGCGGAGTACTTGAAGTCGGTCAGACCGGCGATCTTGCGGCCGGCCACACCGGCCAGGCTGGGCCCCATCGGCGTGCTCTTGGCGCCATGACAGGTCTTGCACTGCAGCTGGAAGATCTTGGCCCCATCAGCGGCCAGGGCGGGCGAACCCGTCAGCAGGCCTGCCAGGGCGAGGACGGCGAGTACACGGCGTGTCATGAAATCCCTCCGGAGACGTCGTCAGCCTACCTAGCGCGTCGCGGGCCGTCCCGCCACGACGGCGACATTTACCGCGACGACTAAACGACGTTAAGATGCGACCACAATCTGATTGGGGGAGGGACAGACCCATGGCCATGACACTCGACGTGAACGGCAAGCCATTGGCCGTGAAGGCGGCCCCCGACACGCCGCTGCTGTGGGTGCTGCGCGACGAGCTCGGCCTCACCGGCTCCAAGTTCGGCTGCGGCGTGGCCCAGTGCGGCGCCTGCACGGTGCTGGCCGACGGCCAGCCGATCCGCGCCTGCGTCATGCCCATCGAGGGCCTGGCCGGGGTGAAGATCACCACCATCGAGAGCCTGGGCGGAAACAGCCCGCTGCAACAGGCCTGGGTCAAGCACGACGTCCCGCAATGCGGCTACTGCCAGTCGGGCCAGATCATGAGCGCCACGGCCCTGCTGGCCGCCAAGCCCAATCCCACCGACGCCGACATCGACGCCGCCATGGACGGCAACATCTGCCGCTGCGGGACCTACCAGCGGATCCGCGCGGCCATCAAGGACGCCGCGGGCATGGCCCCGGCCGCCACCCCGGTCGCGGCCCCCGCCGCTCCGGCCAAGAGCTAGGAGCGGACCGCCATGAACAAGATCCTCTCCCCCCGCGAAACCCAAGGCGCCACCCGGCGCGACCTGGTGGTCGGCGCGACCCTGGTGGGCGGCGCCCTGCTGGTGGGCTGCTCCCCCGGCGACCTGCTGAGCGTCGGCGCCAAGGAAGACTTCGGCGCCTTCGGGCCCTTCATCAAGATCGGCGCCGATGGCGCGGTGACGGTGATCTCCAAGCACATCGAATTCGGCCAGGGCAACCATGCGGGCCTGGCCGCCATCGTCGCCGAGGAGCTGGACGCCGACTGGACCAAGGTGAAGGTCGAGCAGGCGCCCGCCATCGCCAAGGTCTACGCCAACACCGGCATGGGCGTGCAGGGCACCGGCGGCTCGTCGGCCATCTCCAACTCCTGGACCCAGTTGCGCCAGGCCGGCGCCGGGGCCAAGGCGATGTTCGTCGAGGCCGCGGCCAACAAGTGGAACGCGCCCGCCGGCGAGATCACCGTCAAGGACAGCGTCGTCAGCCACGCCAAGTCCGGAAAGTCGGCGACCTTCGCCGAGCTGCTGCCCGAGGCCGGCAAGATCGCGCCGCCCAAGGCCCCCGTGCTGAAGGATCCCAAGACCTTCACCCTGATCGGGACCGACCGGGTGCGCCGCAAGGACAGCCAGGCCAAGAGCGACGGCACCGCCCGCTTCACCCAGGACGTCCAGCTGCCCGACATGCTGGTCGCCATGGTGGCCCACGCCCCGCGCTACGGGGCCAAGGTCGCAAGCTTCGACGCCACCGAGGCCAAGAAGGTCGCCGGCGTGGTGGAGGTCTACCAGATCCCTACCGGCGTCGCCGTGGTGGCGCAGAACACCTGGGCCGCCCGCAAGGGCCGCGAGGCCCTGAAGGTGAGCTGGGATGAGAGCGGCGCCGAAAAGGCCAGCTCCGACACCCTGGCCGCAAACTACCGCCAGTGGGCGGCGGGCAAGGGCACGCTGCCAGAGAAGACCGAGTGGCAGGCCTTCGAGACCAAGGGCGACGCCGCCAAGAAGGTCCAGGGCACGATCTTCGAGACCACCTACGACTTCCCGTTCCTGGCCCACGCGGCCATGGAGCCGATGAACTGCGTGGCCCAGGTCGGGACCGGCAAGGCCAAGCTGACCTTCGGCTCGCAGATCCCGACGGTGGACCAGCTCAACACCGCCAAGATCGTCGGCATGCTGCCCGGCGCGGTGGAGATCGAGACCCTGTTCGCCGGCGGCTCCTTCGGGCGCCGCGCCAACTTCCAGTCCGACTACGTCGCCGAGTGCGTCGAGATCGCCAAGAAGGTCGGCAAGATGCGGCCGGTGAAGCTGGTCTGGACCCGTGAGGACGACATGGCGGCGGGCTATTTCCGCCCCCTGACCCACCACGCCCTGAAGATCACCCTCGACAAGGACGGCTATCCGGTCTCCTGGCGCCACCGAGTGGTCACCCAGACCCTGATGAAGGGCTCGCCCATCCCCACCAAGGGCGTCGACGAGACCACCGTCGAGGGGACCAAGGGTTCTCCCTATCTGAAGGCCACCCCGGTGGTGGACGCCCAGGTCTTGATGCCCGACGTCAATATACCGGTGCTGTGGTGGCGGTCCGTGGGGGCGACCCACACCGCCTTCGTCATGGAGCACACCATCGACCAGCTGGCTCGCAAGGCCGGCAAGGACCCGGTGGCCTATCGCCGGACCCTCTATGAGAAGGCCGGCGCCACCCGCCATCTGGCGGTGCTGAACCTCGCCGCCGAAAAGGCCGGCTGGGACAAGCCCGCCCCCGCCGGCTGGTCGCGCGGCATCGCCGTGCACGAGAGCTTCGGCACCCTGGTGGCCCAGGTCGCCGAGGTGAAGCTGGTGGACGGCCAGCCCAAGGTCGGTCGCGTGATCACCGCGGTCGAGTGCGGCACCCCGATCTCGCCGGACCAGATCGCCGCCCAGATGGAGGGCGGCATCTGCTACGGCCTGTCGGCGGCGCTGTACGGCAAGATCAGCCTGAAGGACGGGGTGGTCGAACAGACCAACTTCGACACCTACCGGGTGCTGCGCAACTCCGAGGCCCCGACGGTGGAGACCCATATCTTCCCCTCCGGAAACGCCCCTTCGGGCACCGGCGAACCTGGCACCCCGGTGATCGCGCCCGCCGTCGCCAACGCCCTGCTGGCCCTGAACGGTCAGGCGACGGGCAGCCTGCCGTTCATGAAGGCCTAGTCGCGAACCTCGCCGGGATGACGGACATCCGCTCATCTCGGCGAAGGCCGGGAGCCAGATATATCCGCCGCGTTCAGGATTCCCGGCTCAGCCTCTGACCTACGACCTGGATCCCGGCCTTCGCCGGGACGCGCGGTGAGCTAGCGGGTTGACCCCGGCAGATCGCCCGGCTTGTCGACGTCGAACAGCACCCCATCGTCCGGGGCCTCCACCAGCACCAGGCGGTCGCCCAAGCCCTGCAGCACCGCCCGCGCGCCGGCGTCGCCCTTCAAGGTCAGGAGTTGGGGGATCAGGCCCGCGCCGATCACCGCCGGGTGGCCGCGCTTGCCGCCGAAGGTCGCCGCGGCGGCCGGGGCGCCGTCACGCACGGCCTGGGCCAGCGGTTCGAGCACCGAGGCCGGGATGCGCGGCATGTCGCCCAGGAAGACGAAGACGCCTTCCGCATCCGACTCCAAGGCCTGGGCCGCGCGGCGCAGGGAAGCCCCCATGCCCTCGGCATGATCGACCGCGTGGACGATCTGCAGGCGCTCATGCTGGCCGATCCGCCGGGCGTAGGCCATCACCGCCGCTCCGACCCGGCTGGGATCGGAGCCGGTCACCACGGTCACGGTCCGCACGGGGGCCGCGAAGGCCGCGCGCAGGGCGCCCTCGATCAGGACGCCTTCGCCATAAGGGGCCAGCAGCTTGCCGCCGCCGAACCGTGTCCCGGCGCCCGCCGCCAGGACGATCGCTTCAAATCCGCCGCCCCCTGTCACCCGCCGTGGTTCCTCTCTATGTTAGGCCTCGCATGACGCCCTATGACGACGCCCCCTCGCAAGCGCCTTTGCGCCCCGCCCTGATCGACGGGTTCGGCCGCACCGTGACCTATCTGCGGGTCTCGGTCACCGACCGCTGCGACCTGCGCTGCGTCTACTGCATGGCCGAGCACATGACCTTCCTGCCCAAGGCGCAGGTCCTGACCCTGGAGGAGCTCGACCGCCTCGCCTCGGGCTTCATCAAGCTCGGCGTCCGCAAGCTGCGCATCACCGGCGGCGAGCCCCTGGTGCGCAAGGGCGTCATGGGCCTGATCGAGAACCTGTCGCGCCACCTGAAGTCCGGCGCCCTGGACGAGCTGACCCTGACCACCAACGGCACCCGGCTGACTGAGTTCGCGGGAGACCTGGCCCGGTTCGGCGTACGCCGCATCAACGTCTCCATGGACACCCTGAAGCCCGACCTGTTCCGCACCCTCACCCGCGGCGGCGACCTCAACAAAGTCATCGGCGGGATCGATGCGGCCCTGGCGGCGGGCATCGCCGTGAAGGTCAACGCCGTGGCCCTCAAGGACGACAACGCCGCCGAGCTCCCCGACCTGATCGCCTGGGCCCACGCCCGCGGCTGCGACATGACCCTCATCGAGGCCATGCCGCTCGGCGAGATCGAGGTGGACCGCACCGACCAGTTCCTGTCCCTGAAGGACGTGCGCCGCGAGCTGGAAAGCTTCTGGACCCTCACCGACTCCGACCACGTCACCGGCGGCCCGGCCCGCTACGTGACCGTCCAGGAGACCGGCGGCCGCCTGGGCTTCATCACGCCGCTGAGCCACAATTTCTGCGAGGCCTGCAACCGCGTGCGCCTGACCTGCACCGGCACTCTGCACACCTGCCTGGGCCGCGAGGACGCCAGCGACCTGCGCGCCGTGCTCCGCGCCGGCGCCGACGAGGCCGGCCTGGAGGACGCCATCCGCCTGGCCGTCGACGCCAAGCCCCAGGGCCATGACTTCCAGATGGCCCGATCCTCCGCCCCCGCCGTCGCCCGGCACATGTCCACCACGGGGGGCTAGTTTGGCCAAGGTCCTGCTGTTCGGGCGCCTGAGCGATATCGCCGGCTGGCGCGAACGAACCCTCGAACCCCTGCCCGCCTCGCTTTCGGCCCTGCGCGCCCAGCTCTGCGCCGAAGACGAGGCCCTGGCCGAAGCCCTTTCGGCGCCCGGCGTCCAGGTGGCCCTCGACCAGGCCATCGTGCGCGGCGACGCGGCCCTGACCGCCGGCTCCGAGGTGGCCTTCCTGCCGGCCATGAGCGGCGGATGATCGCCCTTACCGACCAGCCTTTCGAACCCGGCGCCCTGCTGACAGAATTCAGCAAGGGCCGTACCGAGACCGGCGCCGTGGCCACCTTCACCGGCCTGGCGCGGGCCGAACAGGGCGCCACGACAACCCTGGAACTGGAGGCCTATCCGGGCTTCACCGAGGCCGAGATCGGCCGCATCGCCGACGGCGCGCGGGACCGCTTCAATCTGGACGACTTGGCCATCACCCACCGGGTAGGCAGGATCGCGCCCGGCGAGGCCATCGTCTTCGTGGCCACGGCGGCAGGCCATCGCCGCGCGGCCTTCGAGGCCTGCGATTTCCTCATGGATTACTTGAAGAGCCGGGCTCCCTTCTGGAAGAAGGAGACTGGGCCCGACGGCCAGGCGCGCTGGATCGAGCCCCGGCCGCAGGACCACGCCGACATCACCCGCTGGGAGACCCCATGAACGCCCCGACCCTGAGCCCTGGCGGCCGCATCGATGAGAAACTGCCGATCGTCGCGGTCCGCATCGCGGTCCTGACCATCTCCGACACCCGCGACGAGGAGAGCGACACCTCCGGCCACGTCCTGGCCGAACGCATCACCGGCGCGGGCCATGAGCTGGCGGCCAAGGCTATTGTCCGCGACGACATCGACCAGATCCGGATGCAGGTGAAGGCCTGGGTCGCCTCCGGGACCGTCGACGCCATCATCACCACCGGCGGCACCGGCATCACCGGCCGCGACGTGACGCCCGAGGCCATTGAGCCGCTGTTCGACAAGAAGCTCGACGGCTTCTCGGTGGTCTTCCACATGGTGAGCTACCAGTCGGTGGGCCTGTCCACCCTGCAAAGCCGCGCCACCGCCGGCCTGATCGGTGGGGTCTTCGTCTTCTGCCTGCCGGGCTCCAACGGCGCGGTGAAGGACGGCTGGGACAAGGTGGTCGCAGCCCAACTCGACAGCCGCCATGGCCCCTGCAACATGGTCGAGCTGATGCCGCGCCTGCTCGAGAAATGAGCCGCCTGACCCACATCGACGAGACCGGCCGCGCCAACATGGTCGACGTCTCGGCCAAGGCGGTCACCGCCCGCGAGGCCATCGCCGAGGGCTTCGTGCGGATGTCGCCTGAGACCCTGGCGCTCGCGCTCTCCGGCGACGCCAAGAAGGGCGATGTCCGCGCCACCGCTGAAATCGCCGGCATCATGGCCGCCAAGAAGACCGCCGACCTGATCCCGCTGTGCCACCCCCTGGCGCTCTCCAAGATCGAGGTCCGGGTCGAACCCGGCGAGGGCGGCCTGGCCGTCACCGCCAAGGTGCGCACCAGCGGCCAGACCGGGGTGGAGATGGAGGCGCTGACCGCCGTCTCCGTCGCCTGCCTCACGGTCTACGACATGCTGAAGGCCGCCGATAAGGCCATGACCATCGAGGCCGTGCGCCTGATGGAGAAGTCCGGCGGAAAATCCGGCGACTGGAAGCGGCCGTGAAGCTGCTGAGCGTCGAGGCGGCGCGATCGGCCATGGTGGCGGAAGCCGCCGCCCTGCCAGCTGAGACCATCGCCCTCTCCGCCGCCGTCGGCCGGGTCCTCGCCGAGGATGTGACCGCCGTCCGCGCCCAGCCCCCCTTCACCAACTCCGCCATGGACGGCTGGGCGGTGCGCGCCGCCGAGACGCCGGGCGCGCTCGCCATCGTCGGCGAGAGCGCGGCGGGCCACGGCTATGAGGGCGTGCTCGCCCCCGGCCAGGCCATCCGCATCTTTACCGGCGCGGCCCTGCCGCAGGGCGCCGACAGCGTGGTGATCCAGGAGAACGCCACGCGTGAGGGCGACCGGGTCACCGTTCCCGCCGCCGCGCCCGGCGACAATGTCCGCGACGCCGGCAAGGACTTCCAGGCCGGTGATGTCCTGCTGACCGCGGGAACCTGCATCGATCCTTGGCGCCTGTCGCTGGCGGCGTCAGCCGGCCGCGCCGAGGTCAGCGTCCACGCCAAGCCCCGCATCGCCATCCTCTCCACCGGCGAGGAGATCGTCGAAGCGCCGGCGACGCCGGGACCCTTTCAGATCTACGATTCCGGCTCTCCGGCCTTGAAGGTGATGTGCGAGGCCTGGGGCGCGCAGGCCACCAAGCTCAGCGGCGTCCGCGACCAGCTCGACGCGGTGATCGCGGCCATGCGCGGCGCCGACGCCGACCTCATCGTCACGGTGGGCGGCGCCTCGGTGGGCGACCACGACCTGGTGCGCACCGCCGCCGAAGCCCTGGGCCTCCAGTATCGCGTGGAGAGCGTGGCTGTGCGCCCCGGAAAGCCGACCTTCTTCGGCGTCCTGGCCGACGGCCGCCGCCTGCTGGGCCTGCCCGGCAACCCGGCCTCGGCCTTCGTCTGCGCCGAGCTGTTCCTCAAGCCCCTGATCGCCGCCTATTGCGGCGCGGCCCACGCCCCGCGCATGGCCACAGCCCGCCTCGCCGAGCCGCTCGCCGCCAACGGCCCCCGCGAACACTGGATGCGCGCCAAGCTGACCTACGAGAACGGCGGCATCACCGCCCAACCCTATCGCGACCAGGACTCCTCCCTGGTGAGCGTGTTCGCCGCCGCCGACGCCCTGCTCAAGCGCCCCCCCGGCGCTCCGGCCTCAGCCGCCGGCGACCTCGTCGAGGTGCTGCTGCTGGACCGGCTCTAGGCGCGCAGTGCGTCCACCTCGCCCCACGTCAGATCGCGGCCGGGATTTGAGGGTCTCGGACAGGGGCTGATACAGGTGCGCGTGGCTGGTGCGGGCACTCTGCCGCATCCGGCGTCTCGCAATCAGGCGTCGGCCTTGTCGCGCTTGGACACCGGTTCGCGGGGCGTGGCCGGCGCGCGGGCGTGGCGCAGGGCCATGATCTCGCCGATCACCGAGACGGCGACCTCCCAGGGGGCCTTGCCGCCGATGTCCAGGCCGATGGGGGCGTGGACGCGAAGCAGGACGTTCTCCGGCACGCTGGCGGCGCGTAAGGGCGCCAGGCGCTCGGGCAGGCGCTTGCGGGCGCCCAGCAGACCGACATAGCCCGCCTGCGACGGCAGGGCGGCGGCCAGCGCCGTGCGGTCGGTCTCCAGGTTGTGGGTGGCGATGGCGATGGCGGTCCAGGCGTCCGTGCCGATGGCGGCCAGCGCGGCCTCCGGCTCGTCCCGGCGGTAGGCGACGCCGGGGATGGGCGGCCCGGCCTCCGGACCCTTGGGTCGCACCAGCGTCGTCTCAAAGCCGCTCTGGGCGCCCAGCTGGCTGATGGCCAGCGCCGTGGGGTCGGAGCCGAACACCACCAAGCGCGGGGTCGGGTCGTGGCGGCGCAGGATGGCGCCTTCCCAGGCGGTCTCGGCGCCAGGCGCCACGCACAGCCGTTTGATCCCGTCGCTGATCCAGACGGCGGGCCGCCGCTCGGCCTGGGCCGCCAGCAGCTGCGCCAGGGCCGGATCGCCCGCCGGGACCTTCTCCAGGAAGATCTCGATGCGCGCGCCGCACAGCAGCTGGATATCCGGCCAGGGGCTGCCCTCGCCGTAGACCAAGCGGCGGGGTTGGCCGTCCTCCAGGCAGGACGCGGCATGGTCGGCGATATCGCTCTCCACGCAGCCCCCCGAAAAATAACCGCAGGCGATCCCGTCGGCGAACACCATCTGGGTTCCCACCGGGCGCGGCCCGCCGCCCTCCACCGAAACCAGGGTGGCCAGGGCAAGCGGTTGATTTTGTTGCGCGGCTTGGCTCAGGGCCGGGCGCACATCCTCGGCCATGCCAAACAATGGCCACTCGGGCAGGGGCTCTCTCATGCGCTCGAGTTTAACCCCCGTGAAAGGTTCCAGACACCGCTTCTTTAGGCCTTGCCTCCTAAATGGGGGCTCATAGCGTTCGCAACCAGCGTTGTTCATGACGTCTCCGCTTTCCAAGCTCGGTCTCGGCTCCGGCCAGTTCGCCCTCGAACAGGCGAGCCTGCGTGGGCGTCCGCCTGCGGCCGAGGTGCGCGACATCCTGGACATCGCCGCGCGCACCCAGCTCGCCTGCTTTGACGTCGCCGGCTGGTCGCCGCAGGTAGAGACCGTGCTGGGGGACATCATGCCCCGGCCCAATCCCTTCAAGGTTTCGATCTCCACCGTCCGCCCGGACCGCGGCCCCGACTTTGTGGAAAACGAGGTCCGAGCCTCGATGCGCCGCCTGGGCGTGGACCACGTCGACGCCATCCTGGTGCCCTCGGCCACCGACCTGTTCGGGCCCCACGGGCTGGCCCTCTGGGACCGGCTGAAGGCGCTGAAGGACCAGGGCCTGACCAATAAGATCGGCGTCTCGGTCTTCGCCTCCGACGATCCGCTGGGCGTGGCCCGCCGGTTCCGTCCCGACATCATCCAGGCCCCGGCCTCCCTGCTCGACCAGCGCCTGCTGATCGACGGCACGCTGGCCGCCCTAACCGGCATCGGCATCGAGGTGCATCTGCGCTCGATCTTCCTGTCGGGCCTGCTGTTCCTGCCCGCCGACCGGGCCCCCAACCACCTGAAGGAAGCCGCCAGCCGGATTTCCCGCGCCCGCCGGCTGATCGCCGAGGGCCGGTCCGATCCGTTGCAGGCGGCCCTCGGCTTCGCCCTGTCCCGTCCCGAAGCCGCCGCCGTCCTGGTGGGCGTCACCACGGCGGCCGAGCTGAACGCGGTGATCGCCGCGGCCTCCAGCCCGCCGCCCGACCTCGACTGGGACGACATGGCGATCGACGACCCGGTCGCCCTCGACCCCCGCGCCTGGAGGGCCGCCTAGGCGCCCCCCACGGCCTGGCTCAAAAGGAGCCCGCGCCATGATCCTCGCCATCCTGCAAGCCCGGATGACCTCGCCCCGACTGCCCGGCAAGGCCATGGCGCCCCTGCGCGGCGAGCCGATGATCCTGCGGCAGGTGGAGCGCATCCGTCAGGCCCGCTGCCTGTCCAAGCTGATCGTCGCCACCAGCGACGAGGCCGTGGACGATCCCATGGCCAGCTTCCTGGTCGCCCGCGGCCAGACGGTGTTCCGCGGCGCCTCGGAGAACCTCTCACGCCGGTTCATGCGCTGTGTCGAGGCCGCCGGCCCCGTCAGCCATGTGGTGCGTATCAAGGGGGATTCACCCTTCGTCGATCCCGGCGTCATCGATGAGACCATCCGCCTGGCCCTCACCACCGGCGCCTCCTACGCCTCCAACCGCGTCGAGCGCACCTTTCCCAAGGGGCTGGAGGTCGAGGTGGTCACGGCCGGGGCCTTGGCCCGCACCGCGGCCGAGTCCGATGAGGCCACCGCCGCGGCGACCTCACCCCTGGCCCGGATCCGCAGCCAGCCGGAGCGCTACCCCCAGGCCCACTGCCTGGCCCGGCGCGACTGGTCTGGCCTCGACTGGCGGGTAAAGACGGCCGCCGACCTGGCCTTCGCCAACGGCGTCTATTCCGCTTTGCACCCGGACGACCCAGCCTTCGGCCACGAGGACGTGCTGAGCGTTCTGCAGGGCCGTCAGGACCTGGCGCGCTGGGCGGCGTGATTTCATAACCGCTCACCCCGGCGAAGGCCGGGGCCCAGATACATCAGCCGCTTTCTAGTCAGTGAACCAAGATCGTGACCTACGATCTGGGTCCCCTGAGTTCTCAAACGAAGTGCAACACCTTGCGTTGGCGGAGGTGTTGTCATGGGACGGCTCTACGAGCAGCTCAGCCTTGAGGAGCGGTGCGAGATTTCCCGGCTACGTGGCTCGG
>JAGNIV010000006.1 GCA_018001015.1 Phenylobacterium sp.
CCACGCACCCCGCGCCGACGTGCGCACATCCCCAGGGCCAAAGCCGTCCATACGATCCTCCATCCGATGGACCGTTGAATCAGCTCAGCTCAAATCAGGGAATCACTTCCGTGCATCCCGTAGCCCACTGGGGGAGCTGGCGGCGAAGCCGACTGAGGGGGACTTTGACTCTTGTTTCCGGGCGATAGGCGCCAACTACGTTGGTCCCCCTCCGGCTCGGCGCTGCGCGCCGATCCACCTCCCCCACATCGCGCTGGCGCGCTGGGGGAGGATCTTCAGGGCTCACCGCGAAGAGCGGCCCGGATCATCGCGAGGGCGCCATCCATCTCGCCGAGCACATAGCCCGCCCGCAGACGCAGGGTTCGAATTCCCAGGTCGGCCAGCCAACCGTCTCGCCGCTCATCGCGTTCTGGCCTGTCACCCGCCCCATGGCCGGCGCCGTCGATCTCCACACAGAGCTTCGCGGCCTCACAATAGAAGTCGAGAACGTATGGCCCAATCGGATGCTGCCTGCGAAAGAGCAGGCCGTCCAAACGCCGCCCCTTGATCTGCACCCACAGCAGAACCTCCGGCAGACTCATGGCGCGCCGAAGGTCCTTGGCCAGCCGCCGTGTCCGGGGGTTCGCTTCCATGCGCATAAGGATGCTCGCCCTCTGGGGAGCTGTCAGCCCCTGGCTGACTGAGGGAGGCGTGACTTTCGATTTGTGGACTACGTCCATCCCCCTCCGGCTCGGCGCTGCGCGCCGACCCACCTCCCCCACATCGCGCTGGCGCGCTGGGGGAGGATCTGCGCCTTGCCAGGGCGGGCGTCCGGCGGCAAACCTGGGGCATGGCCATCACTGTGGGCGCGCTCGCGCCGCGGTTCGTCTGTGCGACGACCAGCAATCCCCGCTACACCTCCGCGGCCTTTGGCGGCCGCTACGTGCTGCTGGCCTTCCTGCCCACAGACATCGAGGGCCGGCGCGCGGCTCTGGGGGTGATCGGCGCCCACCGGGCCCTGTTCGACGATGTGAAGCTCTCGGCCTATGGCGTGCTGCGTGATGCGCAGGCGATCGGGATGGCCCGCGACCAGACCGGCCTGCGCTGGTTCCTCGACCGCGACGGGGCGGTCAGCGCGCTGTTCGAAGCCCTGACGCCAGAGGGCCAGGCCCGCCCGCGTTGGGTGCTGCTGGATCCCGCCGAATGCGTGCTGGCCACCGCCGAGATCGACAAGGCCGACGACCTGTTCGCCCTGATCGCCGCCCTCCCCGCGCCGCAGGACCATGCCGGGGTCCCCCTGCACGCCCCGGTGCTGATCGCGCCGCGCATCTTCGACGCCGATCTGTGCCGCCGGCTGATCGCCTATTACGAGGCCGATGGCGGCTCGCCGTCGGGGGTGATGCGCGAGATCGACGGCCGGACCGTCGGCGTGCTCGACGCCTACAAGAAGCGCCGCGACACCATGATCACCGACCCCGACCTGGCCCGCGAGACGCGCGAGGCCCTGAGCACGCGCCTGCTGCCGCAGATCCGCAAGGCCTTCCAGTTCCGGGTGGGCTACATCGAACGCTACATGGTGGCCTGCTATGACGCGCAGGACGGCGGCTATTTTAGACCGCACCGCGACGACACCACGCCGGGCACGGCCCACCGGCGGTTCGCCTGCTCGATCAACCTGAACGCCGAGGACTTCGAGGGCGGCGACCTGACCTTCGCCGAGTTCGGTCCCAAGACCTATCGCCCGCCCACCGGCGGGGCGGTGGTGTTCTCCTGCTCGCTGCTGCATGAGGCGACGGCGGTGACCAAGGGCAAGCGCTACGCCTTCCTGCCGTTCTTCTATGATGCGGCGGCCGCCGCGATCCGCGCGGCCAATCAGGGCACCTTCGACAGCGCCGAGGCCGAGGCCTGAGCCGCCTCCAGGTCCTGCTTGGGACGCGCCAGCAGGGGCGTGGTCGGCACAGGGTGATATCCTGCGGTCGGAGATCGTCTAGCTCAGGCCTTCCAGGCGGATCGCGTCCAGTTCGGCGGCGGTGAGCACGCCCGCCCGGTAAAGGGCGAGATATTCCTCCGACAGGCTGGAGCCGAAGATCAGCACGTCATCGGTGTTGATGGTGACCCTGACGCCGGCGTCCACGAGGCGGCGGATCGGGTGATCCTCCATCCGCGCGACCCGGCCCAGCTTCAGGTTTGAAGTCGGGCAGATGTGCAGGCGGACCCCGGCGTCGGCCAGGGCGCGCATCACCTGGGGCGACGCAGCCGCGGCGATGCCGTGCTGCACCTCGTTCAGCTCCAGCAGCTCCACCGCCCGCCAGACATCATCGGCGGTCCCCCACTCCCCCACATGGGCCTTGAGCTTGAGGCCGGCGGCCTTGGCGCGGCGGTAGAGGGGGGCGAAGACCTCAATGGGCTGGGCGAATTCGTCGCCGGAGAGGTCCAGGGTCCGGAACACCCCCAGCTCCAGCATCGGCGTCATCCAGAAGTCGAGCGCGCGGAACGGGCAGTGGCGGGAAAAGGCCATCTGCGGAATCCACTCGACCTGCGGCCCGCCCGCCGCATGGGCGGCCCGCAGCATGTCCCAGACCGGCTGGGCCTGGTTGTCGTAGTGGGTGATCTCCCAGACGTCGGCGCCGACCTCGACACGGGTGACGCCGTCGAAGGCGGCCTGCACGAAGGTGGCCTCGTAGGCCAGCGCCCTGCCCTGTCCCTGGAACAGCGGGCCTAGATGCTCGTCGTTCCAGGCGTGCATGTCGTCCATCGAAGTGAGTACGCGGTCGACGGGGACGACGTCGCGGCCGGTCCGCTCCCGCAGGAAGTCGCGATTGCCGCTGCCGACGGCGTGGAGATGCAGGTCGGCCTTTGGCGCCGCGCGGACCCCGGCGAGGTCGCCGGCTTCGAGGGCGGTCTGGAAGACGGACATCGGAATTCTCGACAAAAGCAAAAACGGCCGGTCCCAGGGGAACCGGCCGTTTCTTATAGTCCGGAGCTCTACCAGGCCTAGAACGGGATCTCGTCGTCCAGGTCGGCGGAGAAGTCTTCGCGCGGGGCCGAGCTCTGGGCGCGGGGGCCTGAGGAGAAGCCGCCGCGATCGCCGCTGCTGAATCCGCCGCCCTCTTCTCGCTCGGCGTCGCCGCGGCCGTCCAGCATGGTGAGTTCACCGCGGAACTTCTGCAGGACAACCTCGGTGGAGAACTTCTCCACGCCCGACTGGTCGGCCCATTTGCGGGTCTGGATCGAGCCCTCGATGTAAACCTTGGAGCCCTTCTTCAGGTAGTTCTCGGCCACCTTCACGAGGTTCTCGTTGAAGATCACCACCCGGTGCCACTCGGTCTTTTCCTTGCGCTCGCCCGAGGACTTGTCGCGCCAGGTTTCGGAGGTGGCGATGCGCAGATTGGCGACCCGGTCGCCGGAACCGAGACTGCGAATTTCGGGGTCGGCGCCCAGGTTGCCGACCAGAATGACCTTGTTGACGCTGCCCGCCATGATGCTTTTCCTGTCTTTTCCGTAGAAGCGGACGCTCGCGTCCAGGCGCGCACGCTAGACGAGGGGGATCAGGCGATCAAGCGGATGTTCCGCTTCCGTTCCAAATGTTAACGCGCCGTCCACAGCTGTTTCGCCGCAGACGCGGTCCTATTGGCGGGGCATGGCGCCCGGAACCGCCAGCCGGCCGTCGCCCGTGCGGACCAGGGCGGGATAGCGGTGCGCCTCCAGGGACGGGGCGGTGAAGACCCCCTCCTTCTGGAGGAAGATGAAGTTGCCCTGATAGGCGCCGGTGATCTCGTACTGGTTGCCGCCGAGGCTGAGGAAGCGGACGCGCATGGCCTCGAGGGCCGCGGCGCAGTGCTCCAGGTCCGACTGGGCGCCGGGCAGCTTGTTGTACTTCAGCGATCCGTCCTTCTGGGCCGCGACCATGAAGCAGACGCCCACGTCGCCGGGGGGGACGGTGCGTTTGGCGCAGGCGCCGAAGGCGATCAGGGCGGCGCCGAGCAGGAGAAGATTGCGAACCATGGCCATAGACTACACAGGCCGATTGCGGCGCGCGAGTGGCGTTCGTCGATCTTAGCCGATCGCCGGGATCGCACAGCCGCCGCCCTGGTCCACCAGGGTGCGGAAGCTGCGGTTGTCGCCGGAGACCTCGACCTTGCCGGGCACAAGACGCAGGGTCTGGGTCATCCAGCGGCCATAGGTCGCCCCGCCGGGACGCTCGCAGCGGCCGGCGAACAGGGCCTGGACGCAGGCGTTGAGCGCCATCTCCGACGGCAGCCGCGACCAGACATTGCCCGAATAGCGCCAGCAGGTTCCAACCGGGCCGCCGGCGGCCGGCGCGACGGGCGCCGTCGCAGCCGTGGGCGCCGTGGGCGCGGTGGCAGGCGGGGCCGGCTCGACCGCGGCGGTCTGGATCGGCGGCAGGGGGGTCAGCACCGTGCCGGCGGCGTCGGCGGCGGCGAGGTTGCCGCTGGAGTCGACACCGACGTCGAGGGCGCCGGTGGCCACGCCGTTCTTCCTGGCGCATTCGGCCAGGGTGACCTCGCCGACGTACTGGCCGGCGACGAAGCAGCGCAGAGGCCGCGCGGGGTCGATCCCGCCATCGTCAGCGCCGGTGGTCTCCACCACCAGGCCGCCCTGAGACGCGGGCGGGGCTGTGTGGCGATCATTTCGGGTCTTGGAGACCATGCCGATGGCGATGCCGAGTCCCGCCATGAGCGCGAGCGCGCCGCCGATCAGGGCCAGCACAATCCGTCGGTCATTGAACATATCCATGGCTTCTCGCTAGACCGCGCGTGTGACGGTTTCAAGCGTTCGTGATCGACGGGCGAATTAGCCGCCGCCGTTCAGGCGGTCGAGGGCGGCCTGATAGTTGGCGATCTGATTGGTCAGATAGACCGGGACCGTGCCGGTGGCCTTGGCCTTTTCGGCCTTCTTCTGGGCCTCCGGCGTGGCGGCTTCCTTGAGGTCCTTGTAGGCGGTGCGGATCACGTTGAGGGCCGAGGCCAGCTCGGCCTTGGTGTGAGCGATTTCCTCGGCGTTGTTGAGGTTCATCTCCTTGTCGATGCCGAGACCGTAGAAGACCCCCTTCCCGTCCGCCACGGTGGTCTTGCCGTCCTTGCCGATGACGGTGGCGCGCACCACGCCCTCCGGGATGCCCAGCAGGGACAGCGCGTCCTTGCCGGCCTTGCCCGCCGCGAACTCCAGGATGTTGCGCGGGTTCTGCGGCTTGATCTGCAGCTTGCGCTGACCGTCGGAGGTCACGACGCTGATATCGGCCTGGTAGTTCAGGCCGCGCCTCAACTTGGCGACCAGCGACTCCATGGTCTCGCCGGCCTCGATGGTGATGGTCTTGAACGTGCCGCCATTGCCGCCCTTGACCTGGAACTGATCGCCGGGGCGCACGGCGCTGACCGCGCTGAGCTGGACGGCGTCGGTCATGTCCATCGTGCCCTTGGGCAGGCCCAGGCGATCCAGGGCGCTGGCCCCGGAGGTGTCCACGGCGATGGCGGTGGGGGTGGCGTAGCCGTCCTTGCCGGTGAACCGGCGGGTGAAGCCGACAGTCCCGGTGTCGAGGTCCAGTTCGGTGAGGAACCCGTCCTTCTTGCCCTTGGCGTCGAGGTCGGGGAGATCAGAGCCCGCCTGGCCGGTGAGGTAGACCCGGCCCTCGGAGACGGCCAGGCCGGCGACCTTGTCGTCTCCGGAGCCGCCATAATAGGCCACCCGGTCGCCGGCGCCCGCGCTGAGGTCGGCCGATATCCGCGCGGCGAAGGCGTCGAGCCCGGCGGTATAGGCCCGTGTCGTGACCCCGGCCGAGAGGCTGTCGCCGCCGGCCGATCCGGCGATCACCAGCTGGCCGCCGTCCAGGGCCAGGCCCGCGATGGCGCCGCCGGACAGGTCGCCCAGGTCGCGGGTCGAGGTCTCCACGGCGCCGCCGCCGGACATGTCGAAGCGGTGCAGGACGGCGCGGCCGCCCTCGTTGTTGGCCATGATCAGGGAATCGCCGTCCACCACCAGGCCGCCGGGGCGGTCGGAGCCGGTCGAGCCGACGCTCTGCACGAACAGGGTCGAGACCTTGTTCTTGGCGTCGGCCTTGAAGCCCTCGATGTAGCTGTCCCAGCCGCCCAGCGCCGTGGTCCCGGGCAGGTTGGATTGGGCGCGACCGGCGACATAGACGCTGCCGTCGGCCCCGAAGGCGATGTTGGTGGCCTCGTCGTTCTGGCGCGCGCCACGGCGCTCGGTCCAGAGTTCCTGGCCATCGCCGTCCATCACGGTGACGAAGCTGTCGGACTGGGTGGCGAAGCTGCCGGTGGCGCCGGAGTTCAGCGCCCCCTCGACCGCCCCGCTCAGGGCGCCGGTGACCTTGCCGGCGATGGCGATCTTGCCGTCGCCCGAGACCGCGAGCGCCAGGCCGCTGGCGCTGGTCGATGCGCCCAGGGTGCGGGTGAACAGCAGCTTGCCGGCGGAGTCGTATTTCAGCAGGGCGACGTCCTGGTCGCCCTTGATCGCCTGGCCGCCGACCTTGTCGGAGACATCGGCCAGCACATAGACCGAGCCGTCGGCGGCGACCTGGGTGGCGTGGACCGCGCCCACCGACTTTTCCATGTCCTTGGCCCAGACCCGGCCGTCGATGTAGTTGGCCTCGCCCGCCGCCTGGGGTGGGGGGGTGACGTCGGTGGTGTCGGTCTGGATCTTCAGGAGCTGGCTGACGATCACCCCGTCCTTGGTGGCCGCCTTGCCGTCCGGATCGGGATTGCCGACGCTCTGGGCCAGGTAGATGGCCGGCTCGGTCTTGGGGGCCGAGAAGGTCAGGGTGTCGCCGGAATCGATGTTGAACTTCATCGACCACTGGTCGGGATTGACCCCCACCTTGGTGGCCTTGCCGGCGATCTGGATCATGCGGTCGCCGCCGGGGATGCGCAGGGACGACACCCGGGTCCCCACCTCAGCGCCCTCGAGCTTGCCGTTGATGTAGGACAGCACGTTGGCCATGTTGCGCGGCGTCGCGCCCATCTCGTCCAGGTCGATGGCCACGTCGTGGACGACGTTGACCCGCTTGATCGAGATGTTGAACTTCACCTCGCCCTGGAAGGCGTCGATCGGGGCGCTGACATCGCCCGACACCAGGGGCGGGGTCGTGTAGTCGGTCTTGGCGCGGTTGACCCCGACGGTGGACTTGGCCTTGTCGGCCACCGTCGCGCGGGTCAGGCGCAACTGATCCATGTCGAGCTGTTCGGTATAGGTGTTGATCTCGGCCAGGCCCTTGGCGAACACCGACTGGATCCGGGCCTTGTCGGTGCTGCTGAGGTTCTTGCCGCCCATCTGGTCGACCACGCCGGCCAGGGTGTCGATCCCCTGATAGAGGGCGAACAGCTTCTTGTAGTCCGCGCTGGCGCCCGCGAGGTCGAGCTGGGCGGCGCTTTCGTCCACCAGCTTGCGGCCCAGCATGGCGTTCTTGACCGCCGTGGTCATCAGGGCCGGCGTGTTGGAGGCGGTCTGGACGCCCGGCAGCCAGGGCGCGCTCGGGGCGTACTTCTTGGCCGGCGCCGCAGCGCCCTCAGCCGAGGTCAGGGGCACGCCGGCGCGGCCCTGGTAGTAGTTCAGCAGAATGTTCGTGTCGAAGGTGATCGCCATCACTCGCCGTCCGCGGATTCAGATCCGCGACCGGATCTTCGCATGCCGAGGGATGACGAGGGGTTAAGGCGCAGCATTAAGACGGCAAAGGCCCGAGCTTCGAAAGCTCGGGCCTCACGCCATTCCCGGTGTCGGGAAGCGCGCAATTACTTGAACAGCGACAGGATGATCTGCGGCGCCTGGTTGGCGATCGAGAGCGCCTGGGCGCCCAGCTGCTGCTGGACCTGAAGGGCCTGCAGGTGGGCGCTTTCCTTGGCGACGTCGGCGTCCACCAGGTTGCCGATCCCGGCCTGCAGCACGTCGGTCAGCTTGGAGACGAACTTGTTGTGGTTCTCGATCTGCTTGGCCTGGGCGCCGAGCGCGCCGAGCGCCTGGTTGACGTTGCCGATGGAGGCGTCGAGGTCGGTCAGGGCTTGCTGGGCGTCGGCGACGGTGTTGATCGAGGCCGTGGGGGCGATCGTGATGATCGCGCCGCCCAGGCTCATATCCTGGCCCGACAGGGTGATGTAGGCGTTGGCGTCGGCGTTGGCGAGGAACCGGATCGAGGTGGTGGTGCCGTCCAGGATGTCGGCGCCGTCGAAGTTGGCGTTCTGCCCGACCTGGCTGATCTGGCGCAGGATCGACTTGAAGTCGGCGTCCAGGGCGGTGCGGGAGTTGGCGTCCAGGGAGGGATCCTGGGCCGAGACCACCTTTTCCTTCAGCTGCACCAGAAGGTCGGAGATGGACTCGCCGGCGGCCATCGAGACTTCGGCGATCGACTGGGCGCGGTCCAGGCTCATCTTGACCGCCGCAAGGGCGCCGATGTCGGCGCGCTGTCCCTGGGCGATGGACCAGACAGATGCGTTGTCCTTGGCGTTGGCGATCGACAGGCCCGTATTGATACGGTTCTGGACGTCGCTCAGCTCGTCGTTGGTCTTGTTCAGGTTCTGCAGCGCGACGAGCGCGGACTTGTTGGTGTGAACGCTGATTGACACTACCCGGCCTCCTTGGCGCGCCCGCCCCCATTCAACCGGCTCAATCTGCGAGTCGGCGGGTGCGGTCTTCCTGCGCTGGAAGCTATGGAATCATGGTGTCCAGAAGGTTAACGCCCATATGCGAGCGCCTGCCAACCGGTTCCCCGGGGGCAGTAAAACCCTTGGTTTCAGAGGCTGTTGAGCCCCGTCAGATCTTGGCGCTGATCACCGCGCCGGCGGCGTAGTCGTCTTCCTCACGCATCTTCAGGAGTTCTTCCCTCGGATACTGCGCCACAATGTCGCCGGTCCGCCGGTCGACTGTCTTGTAGACGTAGGAACCGTCCAGTTCCTCGATGATCAGCCGGATATCCGCCTGGTCTTCCGCCCCCTCGGCGACCCTGGCCGCGCGTGGTGCGGATTCAGGCGGCGCGGGATGCTGCTGCGGCTGCTGATTGAGACTTTGGTCGGTGATGGCCGCCAGATTTGTAGCCTTGGTTTCCATTTCTCCCTTCGTTGACGGGTCTGACCCGTGAACGTCCCTGTTTGACCGAAGTCGGCGGGGAGGACTTCGCCCTCCCCGCCAGGTCCGGCCGGTGACGAGGCGTTTCCGCCTCGCGCGCCTGCTTAGCCGCGGAAGAGGCTGAGCAGACCCGAAGAGGAGCTGTTGGCGATCGAGAGCGCTTGCACACCCAGCTGCTGCTTGGTCTGCAGCGAGGTGAGGCGGGCGCTTTCCTTGGCCAGGTCGGCGTCGACGAGGTTGCCCACCCCGGCGTCGATCGAGTCCTGAAGCTTACCGATGAAGGTCAGGTGAGCGCCCAGCGACTTGGAGCCCGTACCCATTTTCGACAGCGCGGTCGAGACCGTGGTGATCGCGGTGCCGACGGTGGCGATCATGGCTTCGGCCGTCACTTGGGTCGAAATCGAGCCGGTGTCCAGGCCGATGCCGGCCAGGGAAAGGTCCTGGGCCTCTACAGTGATCTTCGAGCTGCCGTCGTCGTTGGCCAGGGCGGCGATGGTGGTGCCGCCAGCGTCGATCATGTTCACGCCGTTGAAGGTGGCGTTGGAAACCGCCTTGGCGACTTGGTCACGCATGGCGTTGAAGTCGTCGCTCAGGGCGGTCCTCGAGGCGGTGTCGAGGCTGGTGTCGGAGGCGGCCAAGGCCTTTTCCTTCATTTGCAGAAGCAGGTCGGACACGGCTTCGCCGCCGGCCATGGCGACATCGACTGTGGATTGCGAGCGTTGCAGGGAGTCCTTGACCGCGTTCAAGGAACCGGAGGTGGCGCGTTGGTTCTGGGCGATGGCCCAGATGGCGCCGTTGTCCTTCGCCGAAGCGATCTTCTTGCCGGTGTTGATGCGGTTTTGAACCGTCATCAAGTCGGAGTTGGTTTGATTGAGGTTCTGCAGGGCGATCATCGCCCCGACATTGGTGTTGACGCTATTCGGCATCAGAGGGGTCCTTTTTCTCAGGTCGCCGGTCTGCATTTTGCTGACCGCAGGCATTTTGCCCACGTGGTTAAAAGCAAGTTCCGGGCCAGCTCACCCCGAACGCCCACGGGCTATCGTCCCGCCACAAAATATTGAAATGGTTGGATTAAACCCTTGTTAGGGACGTTTGCGCACGGCAGGACTCGCCTACCTCAACGGCGCTTGGGCAGAAATTGCCGACCTCATGCGGCAAACGGCGCCCAGCAGTTCAAAGAGCTCGCCGGGCGGGGCCGCCCCTTTCGGGGAAGCGCCCGCCCGGCGCTGCGACCAACTAGCTGCGGAACAGAGACATAATCGTCTGCGGCATCTGGTTGGCGATCGACAGCGCTTGGACACCGAGTTGCTGCTTCGTCTGCAGCGAGGTGAGCCTTGCGCTCTCCTTGGCGAGGTCGGCATCGACGAGGTTGCCCACGCCGGCGTCGACCGCGTCCTGTAGCTTGTTGATGAAGGTGAGGTGGTTGGCGAGCGACTTGGAACCGGTGCCGAGCTTCGACAGTGCGGTCGAGACATTCGCGATAGCGGTCCCGACCGAAGCAATCATCAGTTCAGCGCCTGCTTGGGTCCCAATTGAATCGGTCGACAACAGCCCCACCGCGCTCCCGGGAGTGTCGAGGGACATATCCTGAGCCAGGACCGTGAGCCGGGAAGTTCCAGACTCATCGGCCAGGGCCGAGATCGTCACCGCACCACTCGGAAGGGCCCCGTTCAACATATTCACGCCGTTGAACGATGCGTTCGCGACAGCTTTCTGGATCTGGTCGCGCAGGGCCATGAAGTCTTCGTTCAGGGCGTTGCGCGAGGCCGCATCCAGGCTGCTGTCGGAGGACGCCAGAGCCTTTTCCTTCATCTGAAGCAGAAGGTCCGAAACCGTCTCCCCACCAGCGATGGCGACGTCGACCGTGGACTGACTGCGCTGCAGTGAATCCCGGACGGCGTTCAACGATCCGGACGCCGCGCGCTGGTTCTGAGCGATAGCCCAGACAGCGCCGTTGTCCTTGGCGTTTGCCACCTTCTTGCCAGTGTTGATGCGGTTTTGAGCCATCGCCAGGTCGGAGTTGGTCGCATTGAGGTTTTGGAGCGCGACCATCGCGCCCACGTTGGTATTCACCGAATTGTACGGCATTTGGGATCCTTCCATTCTGGTCGGGAGAGAGTTTGCGGCTTTTGCCTGCGGGGCGGGTTTTTCGCCTTGCAGACACCCTCGCAAGCGCCGGGCCAGTTTTGGCCGCGCGTTCACTTTTTAAGTCGTTGTTTTTATTCGTTTTTATAGACGGCCAACCCGACGGGTATTAATCATGCTGGGGATGATTTGCCGCCTCGGCATGAGTTGCCGGGAGGAAAGCAACGCCCCGGTCGGCGGGACTCGATTCTGCCTAGTGAGGCAAGCCTGCGTCGGGCGGCGAGGCCCTCATGGCCGCCCTGTCCGGAGTGTTCAGGCCGCGCCGCTCTTCAGCAGGCCATCGAAATAGGCGATGGTTCGGGCCAGGCCCTGCTCCAGGGCGATGGTGGGCTGCCAGTCGTCCAGCAGGGCGCGGGCCTTGGAAATGTCGGGCTGGCGTTGCTTGGGGTCGTCGGACGGCAGCGGCTGGTAGGTGATCTTTGAGGCCGAACCGGTCTGGGCCACCACCATCTCGGCCAGGGCGCGGATCGTGAACTCGCCAGGATTGCCCAGGTTGATCGGGCCGGTGACCTCGTCGCCGGTGGCCATCAGCCGGATGAAGCCCTCCACCAGGTCGTCGACATAGCAGAAGGACCGGGTCTGCAGCCCCTCGCCATAGAGGGTGATGGGCTCGCCGCGCAGGGCCTGCATGATGAAGTTGGACACCACCCGCCCGTCATTGGGGTGCATGCGCGGGCCGTAGGTGTTGAAGATCCGAGCCACCTTGATCCGCAGTCCGTGCTGGCGGTGGTAGTCGAAGAACAGGGTCTCGGCGCAGCGCTTGCCCTCGTCGTAGCAGGAGCGGATGCCGATGGGGTTCACATTGCCCCAGTACTCCTCCACCTGCGGGTGGATGGTGGGGTCGCCGTAGACCTCACTGGTGGAGGCCTGGAAGATCTTGGCCTTCCGGCGCTTGGCCAGGCCCAGCATGTTGATGGCGCCGTGGACGCTGGTCTTGGTCGTCTGGACGGGATCGAACTGGTAGTGGATCGGCGAGGCCGGGCAGGCCAGGTTGTAGATCTCGTCCACCTCGGCGAAGAGCGGGAAGGTCACGTCGTGACGCATCAGCTCGAAGTTCGGATTGGCCAGCAGGTGGGCCACGTTGCGGCGCGAGCCCGTATAGTAGTTGTCGACGCACAGCACCTCGTGGCCGGCCTCGACCAGACGTTCGCAAAGGTGCGAGCCGACAAATCCGGCCCCGCCGGTCACCAGGATGCGCTTCATGTCCGTCCGGCCAGGGTCTGTCTTAAGGTTCGGAGCCCGTCGGGCGGGCTCCACGAGGACGCGAACCTAGACTGAGTCTCGTGCCGGTGGGGCGGGCGTCACTCCGCGGCGGCGCCCTCCCCCACCCCTTCCAGGCTTGAGGTGTCGAAGCCGTGGAACAGGGACAGGAAGCGGAACGGATTGGCCTGGTAGGACGGATACATCACGTTGTTGATGTCGGTCGTGGTGTCGAAATAGGCCAGGGCCGGTGAGGCGCCACGGGCCAGCAGGTGGTGGCGGGCGAAGATCAAGGCCACCTGGTCAATCCACCGCGTCACCGCCGGCTTGGCCAGTTCGCGGTCGATATAGTCGCGCAGGAAGGCCAGGAAGACCTGGGCGTTGGCGGTGGGGTTCACCAGCAGCAGGTTGGCGGTCAGCCGCGAGCCGGCGTTGAAGCTGATCTCATTCTCATTGAACATCACGTCGGCGGGCGCGGCCCGGGCCAGCAGGTCGGAGACGCCGCGCTGCAGGATCAGGTCGATGTCGGAGACGAAGACCGGGCGCTCCAGGCGCGCCAGCAGGGTTGCCAGCCGCTGGAACCGCACGCACTGGAAGTGGGCCACCGGGCGGGCGATGAAGCCCTTGGGCGGGGCGTCATAGACCTTGGTGGTGACCGCGTCGGCGTCGAAGCCGTCACCCGCGAAGATCAACCGGTCGTCGGAGATCCCGACACCGGCGGCGATGGCCGCCAGCCGATCCTTGCCGCCGATCACGTGGATGACGATCAGGCTCGGCACGTCGGCGTATTTCAGCACCGAGAGCGCATACCAGCGGGCGTAGAGATCGACATAGGTCTCGTCGGCGGCGGCGAAGAACACCGCCTTGGCCCCCAGCCGGTCGGCGGTGGCGCGCACGCCGTTCCAGTCCATCTGCCCGCCCGTCGACGACAGGAAGGCGAGTTCGGTCTCCGGCGCCGGGGCCGGCGTCGGGGCGTTGACGGCGGCCAGGTCCACGGCGTCCAGCAGCAGGCGATAGTGTTTGTGCCAGCCGTCCCATTCGGAGCCCTCCTCCACCATCACGTCCAGCGCCCCGGCCGCGGCCAGCAGGGCGGCGATCTGGCCCTGGCTTTGCGGCGTCAGCGGCCGGCAGAGGATCAGGCTGACCACGTCGTGGATGTCGCGCAGGCGCAGCAGCGGATGGGTGTCGCCGGGCGCGAGGGCCAGGGCCATCTTCTCGGCGATCTCCGCCAGGGCCGGATCGGCGGGGGCCGGCGGCGGGGCGGCCGGCGGCGGGGTGCCGTTGGCGGCGGCCATGACGATCTGGGCCATGTGGTGGGTGGGGTCGACCCTCAGCAGGGCGCGGGCGTAGCGCTCCACCTCGCTCCAGCGGCGGAGCACCTGGTTGCAGCTCATCGCCGCGGTGAGCATCGGCTCGCTGTTGGGGATAAGGGCCACCAGGGCGGCGGCGTAGCGCTCGGCCTGGACGGTCTCGCCGGCCTCCAGATGGGCGTTGAACTTGCCGATCGCCGGCAGGGCGCGTTGCTGGATCTCTTCCAGCAGGCTGTCGGGGTTGCTCCGGGCGAGCCGGATGGCGCGCAGGGCGCGCAGCACGTCCAGCGTCCGGTCCTGGGCGGTGTAGATCTCGATCAGCGCCCAGAGGGCCGCCTCGTCGCGCGGACGAAGCGCCACCAGGTTCTCGAAGACGGTCAGGGCCTCATCGGTGCGCCCCTCCCCCACCAGGGCCTGGCCCACCTTGAACAGGGCCTCGGTGGCGGCGCTGGCCCGCTTGCCCCGGCGTTCAAACAGCACGTCGATCTGCAGCAGACCGTTCTCGCGCACGTCGTCCAGGCGATGGAACTCGACGACCTCCGAGCAATGGAAGCCCATGGACTCCAGCTGGGCGAACACATCCTCGGCCTTGGCCCCGCCGATGTTGTACTCGACCATCGAGACCTCAAGCAGGATGTAGTCGGCCTCCGCCAGGACGGTCGCCCCGCCCTTGAGGACATCGACCTCGGCCCCCTGGGTGTCGATCTTGACGAAGTCGAAGCGGCGGCCCGCGAACAGATCGTCGATCCGCACCTTCGGAACCGCATGCTTCAGCACCTTCTCATCGCTGAAGTAGTGGGTGTCCTCGCGGTAGAGGGAGACCCCGGTGGACTGCAGCCAGTCCTTGCTGAGGTACAGCTCGGCCACGCCGTCCTCGTCTGACGCAGCCACCATGTGCCGTTCGAAACCCAGCCTCGCCAGGTCATCCTCGCAATAGGGATTGGGCTCCACCAGGGTCGGGACGCAGTCGGGATAGACCTGCAGGAAGCCCTCGGTGAAGCCGCCGACATTGGCGCCGACGTCCAGCATCGAGGCCGGCTGGTAGCCTTGGTCGCGGAGACTTTCGAGAACCTTACGGGTCATGGGCCTTCCAGTTCAGGCGCGCGGCGAGCGCGCGGATCGGTCAGTCGGCCGCGGCGCGGCGCAGGCGAGCCTGGGGTTCGGAGGCCGGCGCCTCGCCCTCGGCCAGGGCGATGTCCCGCGGGGTCCAGAGGCGCGCGTCGGGGGAAATGGGCCGGGCGAGGTGCCGGCGCGCCAGCTTGGCCTTGTAGAGGCCGTGATAGTCCTCGAGGGCCAGGATCTCCTGGCCCTCGTGGTCGTGATCCACGCCGACCTTCATATAGATTTCGAGATTGTCGAGGTCGGGCCGCGGCAGGGCACCCTGTTGATAGTCCACCACCATGGTGGCGTAGAGTTCTTCCAGGCTGGAGACCAGCTTCTCCATGTTGAAGAGATCGCAGGTGTCGCGGTTGGCCTCGAGCTGGGCCTTGTAGGCGGCGATCCGGCCCCGGTCGTGGCCCAGGGCGACGGCGCGCTCGACGTATTCGTCGGGGCTGGCGCAGACCAGGTCGGTGAGGCCCGAGGCGCGCACCAGGCTGCCACAGACCCGGGCGGCGAAGCCTCGGCCCGACAGGGTGACCATCGGCACCCCCATCCACAGGGCGTCCGAGGCGGTGGTGTGGGCGCCGTAGGCCGCGGTGTCGAGGAACAGGTCGGCCAGGGGGTAGCGCGCCAGGTGCAGGGAATTGTGCAGCTTGGGGGCGAAGATCAGCCGCTCGGGCGCGACGCCCTGCCCGGCGGCGAAGGCCAGCAGGCGGGCGTGGGTCTCAGGGGTGCTCTCCAACAGCCAGAGCACGCTGCCCTCCACCCGCGTCAGGATGGTCAGCCAACGCTCGAAGGTGGCGCGGCTGATCTTCTGGGCGCCGTTGAAGCAGCAGAAGACGAAGGCGTCGTCGGGCAGGCCGGCCTCGGCGCGGGTCGGACGCTCGGCGGCCACCACCCGCTTGCGGTCGTTGGGCTGGTAGCAGGGCAGCCGCACGACCTTCTCGGAATAGTAGATCTCCGAGCCCGGCGGCACGATCCAGCCGTCGGCGATGATGTAGTGGTGATAGGGACTGCCCATGGTGCCGGGATAGCCCAGCCAGTTCACCTGGATCGGCGCCGGCCGCAGGGCGAAGACCCCGGTGCGGCACTCCCGCGTGTGGCCGTTGACGTCCACCAGGATGTCGATGCCGTCAGCCGCGATCCTGGCGGCCGCCTGCTCGTCGGTCATCGGACGGATGTCCGTCCAGTGCTCCACCGCCGCGCGGGTGCGCAGGGTCAGGGCGTCAACCGAGGGGATGCCGCAGTAATAGGCGAAGACCTCGACCTTGGCCTTGTCGTGCAGCTCCCACAGCTCGGCCATCAGATAGCCCACCGCGTGATCGCGCAGGTCCGAGGAGATGTAGCCCACCCGCAGGCGGCGGCCCTGGACGTCGATGGGGGCCTTCCGGCGATCGGCGGCGGCCGAGGCCAGGGGCGTCTCGGCGGTAAGGCCCACATAGCGGGCGGCGGCGGCCAGCTGCAGCAGGGGGTCGTCGGTATAGGCCGCCATGGAAAGCGGGTGGATGTTGGTGACCAGGTCGGCGCTCTCAAGGCCCGGCAGCGGCTCCACCACCGGCCACTTGCACTGGACCAGACGCATGGCGAGGTACTGCTCCATCACATCGCGCTGGGTGGGGTCGACGGAAAGGGTCTCGCGCAGGACCTGCTCGGCGGCCTCGATCTTCTGGGTGTCGGCGAGGATGCGGGCCAATTGCTTGAGGGTCGACAGCTTGTAGCCGAAGCCCGTGCCGGTGATGGCGGAGACCTTCTGCAGGGCGGTCTGCCACAGGGCGATGGCCTCGTCGGGCTGGCCGTTGCGCTCCAGCACCCCGCCCAGGTTGATGTAGCCGGGCATGAAATCCGGATCGAGGGTGATGGCCGCCGTCAGCGCCTCGATCGCGCCGGCCAGGTCGCCGGCCTGGGTCTGCAGGCAGCCACGGTTGAAGTGGGCGACATAGAGCTGCGGATGGGTCGGATTGAGCGCGCCCCAGACCTTGTAGAGCTGCTGGGCCTGATCGGCCCTGCCCGCCCCGCTCAGCGCATTGGCGGTGTTGATCAGCTCCGCCAGGCCAAGGGTCTCCGCCGTGGCCTTCTGCAGCGCCGAGAGGAAGAGATCCTGGGACATTATGGTCTCGCGCCTGTCCTTCCAGCCGTGCCGGGCCCGCGCGGCCAGCGACTCGACCAGAGGATTCCGTCACCCCGTTGTGGCGCCTCCGGGGTCCGGATTCCAGACCGTGGATCGGAATGCGACCATCTGCGCCGGGCCCGGAAGCCCGGCGCGGGAGGTCACGTCCGCCGTGATCAGGTGGCGGCGATGTAGGCGGCGATCTGATCGACGTCCAGGCTCTGGACCTGGGTGGCGGTCATGGCGTTCAGCAGGGTGGAGTCCATGCCCGAGATGTTGGTCGCGGACAGTCCGTCGAGCTGAGTGGCCGTCAGGCCGGTGATCTGCGTCGTCGCCAGGGCGTTGGCTTGCGTCACCGAGAAGCCGGCGACCACCGTGGCGGCGAGCGACCCCACCTGGGTCGAGGTAAGCGCCCCGAACTGGGTCGCGGCCAGGTCGCCGACGTCGGTGACCGACAGGCCCCTGATCTGGGTCGTGGTCAGCGCCTTGACCTGGGTGGTGGTCAGGGCCGCGGTCTGGGTCGCGTCGAGGGCGGACACCGCCGTCGCCGTCAGTCCGGGGATCTGAGCCGCCGTCAGGGCCGCGATCTGGGTGTCGGCGAACTCGGCGACATCCGTGGCGCTGAGGCCCGAGAGCTGTGTCGCCGTGAGACCCTTCACCTGGGTGGTGGAGAGCGCCTGGAACTGGGTCGTGTCGAGCGACGAGATGTTGGTCGCCGTCAGGGCCCCGAGTTGTCCCGCCGACAGGGCGTTGATCTGGGTCGAGGTCAGTTCGCCGAAGTCCGTCGTGGAGAGGGTCTTCAGCTGGGTGGTGGTGAGGCCGCCGACCTGGGTGGTCGAGAGCGCCCCGATCTGGGTGCCGTCCAGGGTCGAGAGGCTGGTCTGCGACAGCGCCCCGATCTGCGCCGCCGACAGGGCGCCGATCTGGGTGGTGTCGAGGGCCCCGACGTTGGTGGAGCTCAGGGCCGCGAACTGGCTGGAGCTGAGGGCGGCGATCTGGGTGTCGGCGAACTCGCCGATATCCGTGGTCGAAAGGCCCGCGAGCTGACTGGTGGTCAGGGCCTTCACCTGGGTGGTGGAGAGCGCCGCGACCTGGGTGGCGTCCAGGGCCGAGACCCCGGTGGCCGTCAGCGCCGCCAGTTGCGCCGTGCTCAGCGCGCCGACCTGGGTGGAGGTCAGTTCGCCGATATCGGTGCTCTGCAGGCTCTTCAGCTGGGTCGTGGTGAGGCCCTTCACCTGGGTGGTGGAGAGCGCCGCCGTCTGGGTGGCGTCCAGGCTGGAGACGTTGGTGGAGATCAAGGCCCCGATCTGGTTGGCCGACAAGGCGCCGATCTGGGTCGTGGTCAGTTCGCCGAAATCGGTGGTGGAGAGGTTGGCCACCTGGGTGGTGGTCAGTCCGCCGATCTGGGTCGTGGTCAGGGCCGCCGTCTGGGTGGCGTCGAGGGCCGAGAGCGCGTCCTTGGTCAGGGCCGCGATCTGGGTGGTGGCCAGGGCGCCCAGCTGGGTGGTGTCCAGGGTCTGGATGCTGGTGGTGGAGAGCGCGGCGACCTGGGCCGCGGTCAGGCCGCTCACCTGGGTCGACGAGAGCTCACCGATGTCGGTGGTGTCGAGACCCTTCAGTTGGGTGGAGCTCAGGCCGCGAACCTGGGTGACGGAGAGCGCCGCCACCTGGGTCGCGTCCAGGGCCGAGATGTTGGTGGCGGTCAGCGAGCCCAGCTGGGTCGGCGTCAGGGCGCCGACCTGGTCGGAGGAGAGTTCGCCGATGTCGGTGACGTTGAGCCCGGTGAGCTGGGTCGTGGTGAGGCCCTTCACCTGGGTGGTGGAAAGCGCCGCCACCTGGGTCGCGTCCAGGGCCGAGAAGGCGTTGGCGGTCAGGGCCGCGACCTGGTTTGCGGCCAGGGCTCCGATCTGGGTCGAGGTGAACTCGCCGATATCGGTGGCGGAGAGCGCGCTGAGCTGGGTCGTCGCCAGACCCTTGACCTGGGTGGTGGTGAGACCGCCGACCTGGGTGGCGTCGAGGCTGGCCAGGTTGGTGGCCGTCAGGGCGCCGAGTTGGCTCGCCGTCAGCGATCCGATCTGGGTCGAGGTCAGTTCGCCGAAGTCGGTGGTCGACATCGCCTTCAGCTGGGTGGTGGTCAGACCCGCCACCTGGGTGGTGGTCAGCGACGCTGTCTGGGTGGCGTCCAGCGCCGAGAGGCTGGTGGCCGAGAGCGAACCCAACTGAGCGGCGGTCAAGGCGCCGACCTGGGTGGAGTCCAAGGCCGTGATATTGGTCGCGGTCAGGGCGCCGAGCTGACTGTTGGTGAGCGCGCCCACCTGGGTCCCGGTCAACTGGCCGATGTCGGTGGTTTCCAGACCCTTGATCTGGGTCGTGGTCAGGGCCTTGACCTGGGTGGTGGTCAGGGACGCCATCTGGGTGGCGTCCAGGGCCGAGATACCAGTGGAGGTCACCGCCGCGATTTGGGCGGTGCTCAGCGCGGCGATCTGGGTGGCGGTGAACTCGGCGACGTCGGTTCCGCCAAGCGCGCTGAGCTGGGTCGCGGCCAGGCCCTTGACTTGGGTGGTCGAGAGCGCCGCGACCTGGGTGGCGTCCAGGGAGGCGATGTTGGTGGCGGTGATCGCCCCGAGCTGGGCCGCCGACAGCGCGCCGATCTGGGTCGAGGTCAGCTCACCGAAATCGGTGGTGGAGAGGGACTTGAGCTGGGTGGTGGTCAGACCGCCCACCTGGGTGGTGGTCAGGGATCCGATCTGGGTGCCGTCCAGGCCCGACAGGCTGGTGGCCGACAGGGCGCCGATCTGGGCCGCCGTCAGGGCGCCCAGCTGGGTGGAGTCCAGGCTGGCCAGGCTGGTGGAGGACAGCGCCCCGATCTGGGCCGCCGACATCGCGGCCACCTGGGTCGAGGACAGTTCGCCCACGTCGGTGGTGTCCAGAGCCTTGAGCTGGGTGGTCGACAGCGCCTTGATCTGGGTGGTGGTGATCGCCGCCACCTGGGTCGCGTCCAGGGCCGAGATGTTGGTGGCCGTCAGGGCGCCGAGCTGGCTCGCCGTCAGGGCGCCGATCTGGGTGTCGGCGAACTCACCGATGTCGGTGGTGGAGAGACCCGCCAGTTGGCCCGTGGTCAGCGACTTCACCTGGGTGGTGGAGAGCGCCGCCACCTGGGTGGCGTTCAGGCTGGAGACATTGGTCGCCGTCAGCGCGGCCAGTTGAGTGCCGCCGAGCGCGCCGACCTGAGTGGCGGTCAGTTCACCGATGTCGGTGGTGCTCAGAGCCGAGAGCTGGGTGGTCGCCAGACCCTTGACCTGGGTCGTGGTGAGTGCCGCCGTCTGGGTGGCGTCCAGGCTGGAGACATTGGTGGCGCTAAGTGCGCCCACCTGGGCCGCCGACAGGGCGCCGATCTGGGTCGAGGTCAGTTCACCAAAGTCGGTGGTCGACAGGCTCTTGAGCTGGGTGGTGGTCAGACCGCCCACCTGGGTGGTGGTCAGCGACCCCGTCTGGGCGGCGTCGAGGGTCGACAGGCTGGTGACCGACAGCGAACCGATCTGAGCCGCCGTCAGGGCGCCGAGCTGGGTGGAGTCCAGCGCGCCGATGTTGGTGGAGGTCAGGGCCGCGATCTGGGTCGTGGCGAGGGCCGCGATCTGGGTGTCGGCCAGTTCACCGATGTCGGTGGTGCTGAGCCCCTTCAGTTGGGTGACCGAAAGCGCCTTCACCTGAGTGGTGGAGAGCGCCGCCGTCTGGGTCGCGTCGAGGGCCGAGATATTGGTGGCCGTCAGAGCGCCGATCTGGGCGTTGCTGAGCGCACCGACCTGGGTGGCCGTGAACTCGCCGATGTCGGTGGCCGACAGCGCGCTGAGCTGGGTCGCCGCCAGGCCCTTGACCTGGGTCGTGGTGAGCGCCGCCGTCTGGGTCGCGTCGAGCGCCGAAAGGTTGGTCGAGGTCAGAGCGCTGAGCTGATTGGCGGAAAGCGCGCCGATCTGGGTCGAGGTCAGCTCACCAAAGTCGGTGGTGGAGAGGGACTTGAGCTGGGTGGTGGTCAGACCGCCCACCTGGGTGGTGGTCAGGGATCCGATCTGGGTGCCGTCCAGACCCGACAGGCTGGTGGCCGACAGGGCGCCGATCTGGGCCGCCGTCAGGGCGCCCAGCTGGGTGGAGTCCAGGCTGGCCAGGCTGGTGGAGGACAGCGCCCCGATCTGGGCCGCCGACATCGCGGCCACCTGGGTCGAGGACAGTTCGCCCACGTCGGTGGTGTCCAGAGCCTTGAGCTGGGTGGTCGACAGCGCCTTGATCTGGGTGGTGGTGATCGCCGCCACCTGGGTCGCGTCCAGGGCCGAGATGTTGGTGGCCGTCAGGGCGCCGAGCTGGCTCGCCGTCAGGGCGCCGATCTGGGTGTCGGCGAACTCACCGATGTCGGTGGTGGAGAGACCCGCCAGTTGGCCCGTGGTCAGCGACTTCACCTGGGTGGTGGAGAGCGCCGCCACCTGGGTGGCGTTCAGGCTGGAGACATTGGTCGCCGTCAGCGCGGCCAGTTGAGTGCCGCCGAGCGCGCCGACCTGGGTGGCGGTCAGTTCACCGATGTCGGTGGTGCTCAGAGCCGAGAGCTGGGTGGTCGCCAGACCCTTGACCTGGGTCGTGGTGAGCGCCGCCGTCTGGGTGGCGTCCAGGCTGGAGACATTGGTGGCGCTCAGGGCGCCCACCTGGGCCGCCGACAGGGCGCCGATCTGGGTCGAGGTCAGTTCACCGAAGTCGGTGGTGGAGAGCCCCCTCACCTGGGTGGTGGTCAGACCGCCGACCTGGGTGGTGGTCAAGCCGCCAATCTGAGTGGCGTCCAGGCCCGACAGGCTGGTGGCCGACAGGGCCCCGATCTGGGCGGCCGACAGGGCGCCAAGCTGAGTGCTGTCCAGGCTGCCCAGGCTGGTGGAGGACAGCGCCCCGATCTGGGCCGCCGACATCGCGGCCACCTGGGTCGCGGACAGCTCGGCCACGTCGGTGGTGTCCAGAGCCTTGAGCTGGGTGGAGGTGAGCGCCTTGATCTGGGTGGTGGTGATCGCCGCTACCTGGGTGGCGTCGAGCGCCGAAAGGTTGGTGGCGGTCAGCGAGGCCAGTTGGCTGGTGGCGAGGGCGCCGATCTGGGTGTCGGCGAACTGGCCGATATCGGTGGTGGAGAGGCCCGCCAGTTGGCCCGTGGTCAGCGACTTCACCTGGGTGGTGGAGAGCGCGGCGACCTGGGTGGCGTCGAGCGCCGAGATGTTGGTGGCTGAGAGCGCCGCGATCTGGGTGCCGCCGAGCGCGCCGACCTGGGTGGCGGTCAGTTCGCCGATGTCGGTGGCGGTCAGACCCGCGAGCTGGGTGGTCGCCAGACCCTTGACCTGGGTCGTGGTGAGCGCCGCCGTCTGGGTGGCGTCCATCGACGAGATGTTGCTGGCCGAGAGAGCGCCCACCTGGGCCGCCGACAGGGCGCCGATCTGGGTCGAGGTCAGTTCACCGAAGTCGGTGGTGGAGAGGCTCTTGAGCTGGGTGGTGGTCAGACCGCCCACCTGGGTGGTGGTCAGCGACCCGGTCTGGGTGGCGTCGAGGGTCGAGAGGCTGGTGGCCGACAGCGAACCGATCTGAGCCGCCGTCAGGGCGCCGAGCTGGGTGGAGTCCAGCGCGCCGATGTTGGTGGAGGTCAGGGCCGCGATCTGGGTCGTGGCCAGGGCCGCGATCTGGGTGTCGGCCAGTTCATCGATGTCGGTGGTGCTGAGCCCCTTCAGTTGGGTGACCGAAAGCGCCTTCACCTGGGTGGTGGAGAGCGCCGCCGTCTGGGTCGCGTCCAGGGCCGAGATATTGGTGGCCGTCAGAGCGCCGATCTGGGCGTTGCTGAGCGCGCCGACCTGGGTGGCCGTGAACTCGCCGATGTCGGTGGTGCTCAGAGCCGAGAGCTGGGTGGTCGCCAGACCCTTGACCTGGGTCGTGGTCAGGGCGGCCGTCTGGGTCGCGTCGAGCGCCGAAAGGTTGGTCGAGGTCAGAGCGCTGAGCTGATTGGCGGAAAGCGCGCCGATCTGGGTCGAGGTCAACTCACCAAAGTCGGTGGTGGAGAGGGACTTGAGCTGGGTGGTGGTCAGACCGCCCACCTGGGTGGTGGTCAGGGATCCGATCTGGGTGCCGTCCAGGCCCGACAGGCTGGTGGCCGACAGGGCCCCGATCTGGGCCGCCGTCAGGGCGCCCAACTGGGTGGAGTCCAGGCTGGCCAGGCTGGTGGAGGACAGCGCCCCGATCTGGGCCGCCGACATCGCGGCCACCTGGGTCGAGGACAGTTCGCCCACGTCGGTGGTGTCCAGAGCCTTGAGCTGGGTTGTCGACAGCGCCTTGATCTGGGTGGTGGTGATCGCCGCCACCTGGGTCGCGTCCAGGGCCGAGATATTGGTGGCCGTCAGGGCGCCGAGCTGGCTCGCCGTCAGGGCGCCGATCTGGGTGTCCTTCAGTTCGCCGATGTCGGTGGTGCTGAGGGCGGCGAGCTGGGTGGTGGTCAGGCCCTTGACCTGGGTGGTGGAGAGCGCCGCCACCTGGGTGGCGTCGAGGGCCGAAATCGCGGTGGCGGTGAGGGCGCCGATCTGGCTGACGGAAAGCGCGCCGACCTGGGTGGTGGTAAGTTCGCCGACGTCGGTGGTGCTGAACGACTTGAGCTGGGTTGAGGTCAGGCCGCCCACCTGGGTGGTGGTCAGGGCCGCCGTCTGGGTCGCGTCCAGGCTTGAGATGGCCGTCGCCGAGAGAGCGCCAAGCTGGGCCGCCGACAGCGAACCGACCTGGGTCGAGGTCATCTCGCCGAAATCGGTGGCCGACAGGTTCTTGAGCTGGGTCGTGGTGAGACCGCCCACCTGGGTGGTCGTCAGCGAACCGGTCTGCGTCGCGTCCAGGGCCGAGAGGCCGGTCGCGGTCAGTGCGCCGACCTGGGTCGAGGTCAGGGCGCCAACCTGGGTCGCATCCAGGGCGGCGACCTGCGTGCCGGCCAGGACACCCACCTGGGCGGTGGTCAGGGCGGCGATCTGAGTGGACGAGAACTCACCGATGTCGGTGGTGGACAGCCCCTTCAGCTGGGTGCTGGTCAGCCCCTTCACCTGGGTGGTGGAGAGCGAGCCGATCTGAGTGGCGTCGAGCGCGGAAACGTTGGTGGAGGACAGCGCCGCGACCTGGCCGGCCGACAGCCCGCCGATCTGCGTGGCGTCGAATTCGCCGATGTCGGTGGTGGAAAGACCGGCCAGTTGGGTGGCCGTGACGCCCTTGATCTGGGTCGTCGACAGCGCGCCGACCTGGGTGTCATCGAGAGACGAGAGATTGGTAGCCGACAAAGCCGCGATCTGCGTCGCGCTGAGGACGGCGATGTGTGAGGTGTCGAGGGCCCCGAGCTGGGCCGTGGTGAGCGCCTTGACCTGCGGGGCGCTGAGAACCTGAAGCTGCTCGGTGTCGAAGACCACGCCGGTGTCGAAGTGCGGGATCTGCGTCGCCGAGAGCCCCTTCACCTGGGTCGCGGAGAGCGCCCCGACCTGCGTGGTGTCTAGGGCCGCGATCCCCGTGGTGTTGATCGCGCCGACCTGTGTCGCGCTCAGCGACTTTATGTCCGTCTGGGTGAGCCCCTGAATGACGGTGACCGAGAGGGCGCCGATCTGAGCCGCCGAGAGGCTGGAAATCGCCATGTGAGCTTCCTAGTCGAGATTTTTTGAGCGCAGGTTCAGATCGGTCGAAACGCAACAAGTTTGGAGAGCGTGATACTACCTGGACGCGCTTCCCCGACCCCACCCACAACAGAAACACTTACCAGTGTGTTACGATGATTCTTGGCCTCCGAGCCCGTTATCCCTGGGGCCGGGAAGTGTTGGGACAGTTGAGAGCCAGAGGCGCAGGTCCTCGGCTGTCGGCTGCTCTGCATTCGAGCCGGAAACGACTCACTCTTGACGCCCCAACGGGACGGATCGGCGGCCCTCCCCCGCGCCGTCCACAAAGCCTGCGCTGCTCTTTCGCCATCTCGCCGACACAATCGACGCCCCTTGCGGCGATGGGGTTTACGAGGGGTGAGCCCGGCCGCCGCCCCGGCCCCGACGGCCGCGACGGAAGCTCACGGCCGGGTCCGCCCGCATCGCCCGCGCCCGACTTCCGCGGGTGCGGCCCGCGGGCGCCGATGTCGCAGATCAAGGGCGTCGAAACCGCTCGGCGCGCCCTCCGCGACCTTAGCGCGCAGGCTACGAATTTACCGCGCCGCTTCGCAAAAAGCCGCCCCAAGGCTCACCCTGGAGCTCCTGTCGGCGTCGGCGCTGGCTTGTGATTCGGCTGATTCGCCGGACGGTTCAGGCGGCCTCGGCCGTGCCGCCGCCGCTCAGGCCCTGCATGATCATGCGATTGATCTCGATCAGGTCCTGGATGTCTTCCTGGCCGCGGATCGCCAGGCTGGTGTGTTTGCCGACCCAGATGGCCAGCGAGATGATCGAGGCGCGCAGGGACTCCGGCAGGCCGTTTTCCGGCGCGCCGCAATCGGTGGCGAAGGCCGACCACATGCGGCGGTTCCAATCGAGCGCGTCGGCGCGCCCTCTCAGATCCGAGGGATCGAGCTTGGCCGCTTCCATGAGGGCGCGGGTGACCTGGCCGAAGAGACGATACTCCGTCTCCCGTGAGGTCTCGGCCCTAGCCGCGGTCTGCTGGTACGCTCGAAGCGACATTCGTCCCCAACCTCTGATCTTCGTACTCGATGAGCTTCCGGCAGAGCATCAGCGCCTTGTAGTATTCCTTTTCCATGCAGTGTTTTGAGATCGCCACGCACTCCGAGAGCACGGCGGGGTTCCGGATCACGCCCATGAATTCGGTCAGACGGTGAACGAATTCATCGTAGTAGCGGGGGGCGCCGGTCTCATCGAGGTACATCATCATCACCGGGAAATAGATCCGGCGCGCCGGTGTGTTGACCTCTTCCTGCTGCATGATGTCCTTCTCGCGAAGGACGGAGGCCTTGTTCTGGAGTATCAGGACGCCACGGCGGTCGCCGTTCTGGACGACCGCGCCGTTCAGCACGAACTTCTCGCCGGGTTTCAGCGACAATTTCAGCGGCACGACGCGTCTCCCCCGAACAACTCACGCCGAGACGGCGCGAATTCCTGAACTAGCCTGTCGCGGACACAATGACTTCGTTCCGCGACCTAGGACGCATAACCTCAGGTTAGTTAACGACGCCTTGCGACCAAGATGCGTCAGGTGCGGCGGAAAGTCCCCGCGCCGGCGGCCTTAGGTCCCAGTTAACCATGAACGCCTGTATTGGCGGCATACTCGCCTGCGACTCATAAGGACCTCGGTTGATGCCGCGTTCGGCCAAGCATACCGCCACCTCGCCCCTGGCGCTGGAGACGCGGGCCGCGCCTACGCCGGTCCGGCTGGCGGCCGAGGCCATGGGGTCGGGCGGAGACCGCAACGCGCTGAACAAGCTCAACGCCGCCATCGGCGAATTGAAGGCCCTGGCGGTCCAGCCGCTGTTGCAGAACGCGGTGAACGCCCTTCGCAAGCAGGACCATCAGCGGGGCGGCGAATGGGCCATCAAGGCCCTGGAACAGGACGAGCGCAGCGGCTTCGGCTGGTACATGCTGGCCATCGCCCGAGAGATGGCCGGCGACTTCAAGGGCTCCATCACCTGCTACGAGGCGGCGCTCGCCCTCCTCCCCGACCATGCCGAACTGGCCAGCAACCTGGGCCGGCTGGCCCACCGTCTCGGGCAGTTCCCGGTGGCCGAGCAGCTGTTCCGCCATTACCTGGCGCGCTTCCCCGACAATGCCGAGGGCGCCAACAACCTGGCCTGCGCGCTGCGCAGTCAGGGCCGCTTCGACGAGGCCATCGAGGTGCTCAAGGCGACCCTCACCAGGGACCCCGCCCATCCCATCGTCTGGAACACCCTGGGCACCGTGATGTCCGAGCAGGGCGATCCAGTGAACGCCCTGGTGTTCTTCGACGAGGCGCTGCGCCAGGACGAGGCCTTCGCCAAGGCGCGCTACAACCGCGGCAACATGCGGATGGCCATCGGCGACATCGAGGGCTCGCTCGTCGATTGCGAGACCGCGCTCAGCCAGACGACGCTGGAGTCCGAGCGCCAGATGATGCGGCTGTCGCGCTCCACCATCCTCATCAACCTGGGCCGGATCGGCGAGGGCTGGGACGATTATGAGGCGCGGCTGCACCCGCAGTTCGCCGACTCCACCCAGTTCGTCACCGACCGCCCAGCCTGGGAACCCGGCTGCGACCTGGCCGGCAAGTCGCTGCTGGTGATGGGCGAGCAGGGCCTGGGGGACGAGATCCTGTTCGCCAACGTCCTGCCCGACGTCGTCGAGGCGCTGGGGCCGGAGGGCAGGCTGACCATCGCCGTGGAGCCACGGCTTATCTCCTTGTTCCAACGCACCTTTCCCACCGCCGAGGTCGGTCCGCACACCACCTTCACCCACGAGGGGCGTTCGACGCGGACGGTCCCGTTCATGGCCGGACGCCTGGAGAGCGTGGATTTCGCCGTGCCCATGGGCTCGCTGCTGCGCGAGTTCCGCCGGTCGGTGAGCGACTTCCCGCAGCACGAGCGGTTCCTGACCGCCGATCCCGCCCGGGTGGCCCATTGGCGCGAGGTTCTGAAAACCGCGCCGGCCGGCAAGAAGGTCGGACTGCTCTGGAAGAGCGCGATCGCCAGCGCCGGGCGCCATCGCTTCTTCTCGCCCTTCGACCAGTGGGCCCCGATCCTGGCCACCCCGGGGGTCTGCTTCGTCAATCTGCAGTACGGCGACTGCGCCGATGAGATCGCCCAGGCGCGCCGTGAGCTGGGCGTCGACATCTGGACGCCGCCGGGCATCGACCTGAAGAAGGACCTGGACGACCTGGCCGCCCTGACCTGCGCCCTGGATCTGACGGTGGGCTTCGCCAACGCCACTTCGAACATCGCCGCGGCCTGCGGGGCGCCCTGCTGGCTGATCTCCACCCCCGGCGCCTGGCCCCGCGTGGGGACCGACCACTATCCCTGGTATCCGCAGATGCGGGTGTTCCTGCCGCCGGGCTTCCGGCAGTGGGCGCCGGTGATGGGAGAGGTCGCCGAGGCGCTCGGTGAGTTCACCGCGTCGTGACAGGCTCGCTGGACACTCCGACAACGCCTCCGGTCCCTCGCGTCGTCCTGATCTATGGGGTTCTGGGGTTGGTCCCCTTTCTGGCGCCGCCGCTGGTCGGCCTCCTTGCGCCGGATCAGTCTGGCCTGGCCGGGACCGCACTGGCGCTCTATGGCGGCCTCATCCTCTCTTTCCTGGGCGGCGCGCGCTGGGGCATGGCGATCGGGGAGGATCGACCTCGAGCTTTCACCATCACCGTGGCCATGATCCCGACCGTGGCGGGCTTGGACCTGCTGCTGCTCCCGCCACAGGCTCAGACGGAGAAACTGCTGGGACTGGCCGCGGCCCTGGCCCTGCATCTGCTGTGGGACCTGCGGAGCAATGGCCCTCCGGCCTGGTATCCGCGGCTGCGGATCCTGCTGACCCTGGGCGCCATGACCGGCCTGATCGCCGGAGCTATCTGGCTGCGGTCCTGAAGTGACGTCCCGGCGCCTGGCGATCGTCATCGGCGGCTCGGGCGGCATCGGCCGCGCCCTCGCCCAGCGGCTGAGCGACGATACCGCCTATGATCACGTCCTGACCCTCTCCCGGCGCCGGCCCGAAGGCTGGGACGACAGCCTCCGGCGCTCCTGGTTCCCCGCCGACATCCTGGACGAGGAAAGTCTGGATCGGGCGGCGCGGCACGCCGCAAGGCTCGGCGCGCCGAGCCGTATCCTGGTGGCCACCGGTCGGCTTCACGGGGCCGGCCTGGCTCCGGAGAAGACCATGAGGTCCCTCGACCTCGCCGCCCTCACCGCCCTGTTCGCCACCAACGCCGCGGGGCCGGCGCTGGCCGCCAAACACTTCCTTCCGCTGACGCCGCGGGACCAACCGAGCGTGTTCGCCGCGCTCTCGGCGCGGGTCGGCAGCATCGGCGACAACCAGCTGGGGGGCTGGTACGGCTACCGCGCCGCCAAGGCGGCCCTGAACATGCTGATCCACACCCTGGCCATTGAGCACCGACGCACCCGCCCGCTCGGCCTGTGCGTCGCCCTGCATCCGGGTACGGTGGACACCGATCTCAGCGCGCCATTCCAGAGCGGCGTGGCGCGCGAGGCCCTCTTCTCCCCCGACCAGTCGGCCGAGAACTTGCTGGCGGTGCTGGAAGGGCTGCGCGCCGAGCACAATGGCGGGTTCTTCGCCTGGGACGGGACGCCAGTTCCCTGGTGACGGGGCGCTTATCGGAGCTGCAGGAGAGCATGCAGGCCCGCGCCCGGCCTTCGCTGAGGCCGCGTGAGGACGAGCCACCACGTCACTTAGCGCCCGCCGCGACGTTCATGCCGCTTGAATGTCGCGGCTGTCCCTTTAGGTTGGCGCCAGGTTGAAACATTTGTTCGAGCGCGAGCGTCATTCTACGCCCGCCCCTGGGGAGCCCAATTATGAGCGAACGTCAGCGTTTTGAAGGCACCGACAATTACGTCGCCACCGACGACCTCAAGGTGGCCGTCAACGCCGCTATCGCGCTTGAGCGTCCGCTGCTGATCAAGGGCGAGCCGGGCACCGGGAAGACCGTCCTGGCCTTCGAGATCGCCAAGGCGCTCGGCGCCGAGATGATCACCTGGCACATCAAGTCCACCACCAAGGCGCACCAGGGACTGTACGAGTACGACGCGGTCACCCGCCTACGCGACAGCCAGCTCGGCGACGAGCGCGTCAAGGACGTGAAGAACTACATCAAGAAGGGCAAGCTCTGGGAGGCCTTCACCGCCGACAAGCGCCCGATCCTGCTGATCGACGAGATCGACAAGGCCGACATCGAGTTCCCGAACGACCTGCTGCAGGAACTCGATCGGATGGAGTTCTACTGCTACGAGACCAATGAGACGATCAAGGCTGAGGTTCGCCCGATCGTGATCATCACCTCCAACAACGAGAAGGAACTGCCGGACGCCTTCCTGCGCCGCTGCTTCTTCCACTACATCCGCTTCCCGGAAGCCGAGACGATGAACCAGATCATCGAAACGCACTATCCGGGCATCAAGCAGAAGCTGGTCGCCGAGGCGCTGCGCATCTTCTACGACATGCGCAAGGTGCCGGGCCTGAAGAAGAAGCCCTCGACCTCGGAACTGCTCGACTGGCTGAAGCTGCTGATGGTCGAGGATATCGACGCCGCGGCCCTGGCCGAGAAGGATCCCACCAAGCTGATCCCGCCGTTGCACGGCGCCCTGCTGAAGAACGAGCAGGACGTCCACCTGTTCGAGCGCCTGGCCTTCCTGGCCCGCCGCGAAGGCGCGGGTTCGCGCCCGGGCCAATAACGCTTACGACGAATTCACTCGACCTGATCGAGGGCTCCGGTCACCGTTCCATGCGAACGGGATCGGAGCCCTTTTTCATATGAAGACCCTGCTGTTGCTGGCCGCCTCGGCCCTGGCGTTGACCGCCTGCCAGAAGCCCGCCGCCCTGAAGGTCAGGCTGGACTGCCCGCAGACCCAAGGCAGCCTGACCCTGGTCAGCGCGGCCGGCGATGGGCAGAGCTGCATCTATCGCGAGAGCGATGGCGCGCAGATCACGCTGACGCGCATGGCGGTCAAGGGCAGCGCCATGGCCACGCTCGCCGCGATCGAGACCGAACTGAAGACCCTCGGCGGCGCCCCAAGGGGCGCTGCGAGCGCCGACACCACGGCCGCGCCCGGCGCCGCGGCCGAAGCCGCCCGGATCGAGGCCGAGGCCCGCGCCGACGCCAAGATCGATGACGCCATCGACTCCGCCGTCGGCGAGGCCCTCGGAGACCACCCCACCATCCAGGCCAAGGTGGAGGACACCGCAGACGGCGAGGAACGCACCCAAGTCGACTTCCCGGGGCTCCACATCAAGGCCGAGGGCGACCAAGCCAATGTCAGGGTCGGCCCGATCCACATCAACGCCGACGGCGACAATTCAACCGCCACCATCAAGATGTACCGGGATGTCCGCCTGCGCGGCGAGGCGCTGTCACGGGAGAAGCGTGGCATGCGGGCCACCTTCATCTACGCCGGAGACGACCTGTCAGGCGGCTACAAATATCTGGGCTACGAGGCGTCCGGCCCCAAGACAGGTCCCATCGTCGTGGCGGTCGTGAAATCGACGACCGAAAATCGGCACGATGACATGTACGACGACGTCAAGAAGCTGGTCCGCCGCAACGGCGGGACCTGACCCCAGCTAGATGGCCTGCACCTCGACCACCTTGTAGGTCAGGGGCCGGCCGTCCTCGTCAGCCACCGTGACGTACTCGCCGACGGCGAAACGGTGCTCGCCCAGGCGGTGGACCGGCTCATCATCGGCGGTGTCTTCGCCGTCATAGTCGAAGAACCAACGCTGGCCCTTCCTGGCCAGGCGGCCGTCGGTGGCGTCCTCGTCGGGCGCGAACCGGCGCACCGTGCACTCGGCCTTGGCCTTGGAATAGGCCGCCTCGTCGATGTGGCCATCGGCGGTCAACGGCGCCGTCAACGAGTAGCCCCGGTGGTCGTCACCGCCTGCGAACTCGGTTCCGGGATTGCGGGCAAGCCGCATGACGATGCGCGACAGACTCATGGCGATACGCTTTCGGTTAGTGGGAGAGGAACAGGGACGGCTGGTCAGCCGCCAGCAGGGAACGCGTCGTGCCGCCGAAGATGAACTCCTGCAGGCGGGGATGCCCGTAGGCGCCGGCCACCAGGACATCGGCCTCAGCCTTCTTGGTGGCGTAGAGCAGCAGCGGGGCCGCGTCGCCGGAATCCGGCAGGATGTCGATGTCCGCGGCGACGTTACGGGCGGCGAAATAGGCCTGCAGACGGGTCGGATCGAAGCTGCGCGAGCTGGCCTTGGGCGCGGCCAGGATGACAACCCGAGACGCCTTTTCCAGCAGGGGCATGGCGAGGCGCGCGGCGCGGGAGGCTTCCTTGCCGCCGTCCCAGGCCACGGCCACCACGCCGCCGGTCTTGAAGCCCTCGCGGGCGATCAGCACCGGGCGCTGCTCGTCGGCCACCATCTGCTGGAAAGCCTCGGCCAGGGGGCCGCGGCCGCGGGGCGGGTCGTTGGTGAAAACCACCACGTCCGACAGCCGGCTCTCGGCTGAAAGCCCGGCCCAGACCGGGGTCTGCAGGGCGATGAAGTTGGCCTTGGGATAGGCGCAGGCCGCCACGGCGGCGCGGGCCTTGGTCTCGCCGGCGGCGGCCGCTTCCTTCAGGGATTCCAGCGCCGTGGACTGCACGCCCCCCAGGAAGCCCTCGCCCATCCAGGGCATGACGTCGGCCACGTCGGCTGGGGTATAGACACAGGCAAGCTCGGCGCCGAAGGGCTCGGCCAGCAGGGCTGCGGCCTTCACGGCGGCCTTGTCGCCCTCGCCGCCCGACAGCGGCGTCATGATTCTAGCCCAACTCATGTGTTTCCCCTTAGCATGATCACAGTGGTGACGACGATGGACCTGCTCATTGATCTTTCTCAAGTCCTGGTTCAGGTCACGACCTTGAGTGTGAGAGGAACGCGTCGGTGAGGAAAGGGCTGCGTAAGACCGCCAAGGAGCCCCGCGCCTGGCAGCGCATGCTGTCGGGTCGCCGGCTGGACCTGCTCGACCCGTCGCCGATGGACATCGAGATCGAGGATATCGCCCACGGCCTGGCCCGGGTGGCGCGCTGGAACGGGCAGACGGTGGGGGAGCACGCCTTCTCGGTGGCCCAGCACTCGGTGGTGGTGGAGGAGATCTGCGCCCACATCCAGCCGGACCTGGAGCCGCGCTGGCGGCTGGCGGCGCTGCTGCATGACGCCTCGGAGTACGTGATCGGCGACATGATCAGTCCGTTCAAGACGGCGTTGGGATACGACTACAAGTTGTTTGAGGAACGACTAGAAATTGCGATTCATACGCGGTTCGGGCTGCCGGCCAGGGTTCCGTTGGCGATCAAGAAGCTGATCAAGCGGGCCGACCGGGCCTGCGCCTATTTCGAGGCCACGCAGCTGGCGGGGTTCGCGGTGGCGGAGTCGATCGAGTTCTTCGATCCGCCGCCGGCCGGCTACGACCTGCACATCGAACCGTTGTCGGCGGCGCTAGCGCAGGTACGTTACATCCAGCGTTACCATGTGCTGTCGGAGGCGGCGGGATTCTCCGTCACACCCCAGGCGTTCGATACGGAGTGAGCGTGACCTTCATCATCTGCGGGCTGGCCGAGGTTCCCGCCGTCCTCGCGGCGCGGCGGCCGTCGCACATGATCACCCTGCTGGACCCCGCCAGCATGATCGAGACCCCGGCGGCGATCACGCCGGCCAACCACCTGCGGCTGGGGGTCAACGACATCGCCGAGCCCATGGACGGCATGATCCCGCCCGACGAGCAGCTGGTCCACGACCTGCTGGCCTTCGGCGGCCAGTGGACGGGCGAGGCGCCCATGCTGATCCACTGCTGGGCCGGTATCAGCCGCTCGACCGCCAGCGCCTTCGTCCTGGCCTGCGAGCGCAACCCGCAGGCCGACGAGCGGCAGATGGCCCTGGTGATGCGCCGGGCGGCCCGCCACGCCTCCCCCAACCGCCGGATCGTCGCCCTGGCCGACGACATCATGGGCCGCGGGGGCAGGATGGCCGACGCCGTGGCGGCCATGGGCGACTATGATTACGGGCGCGCCCAGCCCTTCGACTTCCCGGCCCGGCACTAGGATGGCCCGCGCCGTCGTCATCGGGCTGTCGGCCGTGGTGGTCGCCATCCGCGACGGCCAGGCCGTGGTGCTAACCGTGCGGCCCCAGGGCCAGCCGGCCGGCCTGCCCTTCGGCCCCTTCGACCCCGACGGCCACCGCACCTTCGAATTGGCCCTGCGCGCCTTCGTGACCGCCCAGACGCGGTTCGAGCTGGGCTATGTCGAGCAGCTCTACACCTTCGGCGACAAGGGCCGCGACGCCCCCCTGGCCGACATGGGCGCCGGCGCCGGGGCGGCCCGCGTGATCTCAGTGGGCTATCTGGCCCTCACCCCCCAGGCCGTCGAGACCCACGCCCCCGACACCGCCTGGGCCGACTGGAGCCGGTTCTTCCCCTGGGAGGACTGGCGCGACGGCCGCCCGGCGGCGCTCACCGCCCTGGAGCCGGCCCTGCGCCGGTGGGCCGCGGCGGCCTCCGGTCCGGAGACGGCGCGCCGCCGCTCGGCCGCGCGCCTGCTGTTCGCCCTGGACGACGCCCCCTGGAACGAGGAGCGGGTGCTGGAGCGCTACGAGCTGCTCTATGAGGCGGGCCTGGCCCCCGAGGCCGCCCGCGACCGCGGCGAACATGCCCCCTCCCCCGCCCTGGCGGCGGCCATGGGCGAGCCGATGATCTCCGACCACCGCCGCATCCTGGCCACCGCGCTGTCGCGCCTGAGGGGCAAGCTGAAGTACCGCCCGGTGGTGTTCGAGCTGATGCGCGAGGCCTTCACGCTGTCGTCCCTGCAGCGGGCCGTGGAGGCCATCGCCGGGGTGCCCCTGCACAAGCAGAACTTCCGCCGCGCCCTGGAGCGCGCCGAGCTGGTGGAGGGGCTGGGCTCGATGGACACCGACACCGGCGGGCGGCCGGCCGAGCTGTTCCGCTTCCGCCGCGAGATCCTGGGCGCGCGGCCGGTCTCGGGCTTAAGCCTGCCGCTGCTGCGGGACTGAGGCGGGGGTTACGGCGCGACCTTGGTCAGGTGAGCGGTCATCGCGGCGCCAAGGGGTCTGACGGCGGCGTCGTCCAGGAAGGCGACCCTCACCCGCTCCAGGTCGGCGGCCAGACTCGGGGTCAGCTCCACCTCCGATGCGGTCAGCGACCGATCCAGGGGGCGGCGCACGAGGTGATCGATCCGGCCGTCAGGCCGCGGGACGCCGACCATCGGGATCACCGCGGTCTCGATCTCCGGGCCAGCGATGGTCTGGACCATGCCCGCGTCGTGCGCGGCCTTCATCCGCTCGGAAATCGCCACCAGCGCCTCAAACGCGGGCGGCTCTGTCGAATCGGCAAGGTCCATCAGCCGCTGCAACACGATCGGGGCCGCGCCGGGGGTGCGGTGACGGTCGTTGGCGACGGTCATCACCACGCCATCCAGCCGGAACGCCCTCTGGCCGGAGACACCGTTCAGAATGTAGCAGATCAGCCCATCCACCCTCTGATCATCCTCTCCCACCAGGAACAGCTGATGGCGCAGGATGAACACCTCTCCGGTATGGGAGAAGGACGGGTCGAACACCCGGAAGAACAACCGGCTTCCGCGTCGCCAAATGATGAACAGATCCGGAACGATTTCGCCGGTGTTGCGAAACGCGACCCGGAATCCGGCATAGACGCCGGGATAGGCGTGCCCCTCGCGCTCCACCTCCCGCGCGCTTTGCGGACGCGAGTGCTCTGTGCCCGCCAGGTACTGGTCGGCGTCAGGCTGGGTCGGCCGGGGTTCGGGCGCCGCCGGCGGCGCCGGGGCCGGAGCCTCACCGTCAAGGGCTCGGCGGAAGGCTTCGATGGGCAGATCCCAGGACAGTTGGCTGAAGCCGGGGGCCCGGGCGGCGACAATCTCGGTCAGGGTCGCCAGATAGGGGCCGCGGGGGGTGGCGAGCCCTCGCACCCAGCGACTGACCAGCGACTTGTCCGCCCGCGCCTCCGACGCCAGGGCGCCGCGGCTGATGTTCAGCAGCTTCATGGCCAGGCTGAGCCGGGCTCCGAATTCCAGGGCGTCGTCGGTCATCTTGGCTCAGTTGCAACGGGTGAAAGAGAGTAAATCCGCGCCTGCAACTGTTTGCAACCACCTGCCTGTCATTGCACCGCCCTGCCCGCCATTGCACCTGCAATGCAACCGGTCCCCGCCGCACAAAGGGGTCATCGCCGGCCAGACGCCGCCGGCACCTTTCCCAGGGCCAAGGCCCAGCAGACACCAAGCGGAGACAGACCCATGCGCAAGATCCTCACCATCGCCCTCCTCACCGCCGCCGCCCTCGCCACGGCCGCTCCCGCCTCCGCCGGGGTCAAGGCGAATGGCCGCTCCGCGAACGGCGTCTGGTACAACGGCATCAGCAAGAACGGCGTCAGCTACAACGGCGTCAGCTACAACGGCGTCAGCTACAACGGCGTCAGCTACAACGGCATCAGCTACAACGGCATCAGCAAGAACGGCATCAGCTACAACGGCAAGAGCGTGAACGGCGTCCGCTTCAATGGCGTCAGGATGAACGGCCTGGCGACCAAGGGCGTCGCGACCGAGACCCCCATCGCGCCCCTGGTCAACCGGGTGACCCTCGCCAATGGCGCCGTGGTCGCCATCCGCTAGCGTCCATTGCGATCTTACGGGTTCAAACGGATCGGATAGAACGGGCTCCAGGCTCAAGCCAGACCGTCTTGCCCCCCGCCGGTTCCCCGGCGGGGGTTTCGACGCGATGCCCCCCAAACCGCGCCGCCGCCCCGGCAAGAGCCCTTTCCAATCTCACCGACTCAATTAACTCGGACAAAATGCGGCTCTAATTCAAAAGCTTAGAGCATTTCTCGATCCGATAGCCGTTTCACACTTATCGGAAAATCCTCGGAGGATTTCCAACGTGACCGCTCCACGCCTTCGGCTGGCCCTGCTCGGCATGTTACTGGCCGGATTTAGCGGTCTGGCCTCTGAATCCCTCGCCGCCGCCAAGGCCACATTGCGCGTGGAGGGCGAGACCTTCGTGCTGACCCTGGCCGATGGCAAGCGGTTGACCTCGACCGATCTCGTCGGCGCCGAACTCGAAACCCAGGACGGCCAAACCATCCGCATCGACGCCGTGGCCCCGGCCAAGGAGCGCCCGAGCCTGCTGCTGCACAGCTTCAGCGTCCTCGATGCGACGACCAAGACCTGGACCCCGGTCTGCGACCCCGACGCCTATGGCCGCAGGGTCGGGTTTCCCGTGGCGGGGCGTTGGAATGGACGCGGAAACTACATCAAGGACCCGGCCAAATGGTTCCTGGCCTGCACCGCCGGGTCGCGGGGCAAGTGCATCGTGTGGGGCTACGACCCCTGGGGGCGCGGGCCCCGCCAGGAAGACCTCGCCCCGCTCTATCGCGCCTGCCAGTTCACCGTGCGCGCCAACTATGACGGCCGGGGCGAGGCCCACACCCGTGACGGCACCGAGATCGACCTGGCCGACATCTTCTCGATCCAGACCCACGAGAGCCTGACCGATCCCCGATTCACCTTCGAGGCGGGCTGGGGCCCCAGGGGCGCTGTCTGCGTCGCCGCCACCCGCTGGCCCGATCTCCTGCCGCTGGAAGCGCTCCTGAAGAGCACGCCGCGCCTGGGCGGTCCCTGCACGGAGGAGAAGGCCAAACGCCGAGGGGCGCTGATCTTCACGCGAATTGTCCGGCGCTGATCGTGCCTTGAGCACGATGCGATCAGGCGGAATCGCCTGATCGTTGAATCGTGCTCTAGATTCAAGAGGTTGAGCGCGTTCTAATCGCAAAACCGGGTTCCACTTTTGCGGAACGCGCTCTAGATTCAAGAGTTTGAGCGCGTTCTGGTCGCAAAACCGGGTTCCACTTTTGCGGAACGCGCTCTAGACCCCTGATAATTCGAGCCTTTTCTTTGCCGAACCGGCGTCCGCTTCGGCGGAAAGGTGTCTACCGCGGCCGGTCGGCCAAGGTCTGGCCACGGGCGACGCAGTCGCGCAGGCCGGGCGTCAGGTCGGCGCGCAGGATGGCGGCCTTGTTGGGCTGGCCGTCGCCGTGCTTGAGGCCGGCGTACCAGGCCGGCAGCAGGTCATCGACGACGCGCTTGGCCGCCTCCGGCCCCACCTGCTTCGCCAGAACCTGGGCGTCGTAGATGATGCGGTCGGCGACTGCGTAGACCTCGCGCATCAGGTCGAGGTCGGCCTGGGACGGATTGTTCTCGGGCTTGGTGAGCCCAATGAAGCCCCCCAGACGCAGCTCGCAAAGATGGTCCTTGCGCAGGTAGTAGAGCCTGGCGTCCTCCACGTGCTGGGTGACCGGCTGGGCCGAGGCTGGCGGAGCGGCCGCCAGAAGCGCGCCCGCCGCAAGGGTCGACAAGATCGGAAATCTTATGCCCATCACGCACCCTCCGTTGGGCGCAGGCGCGCCGAATGCCGCCTCGGCCAACGAGGGAGGATACACCCGTGCGGCGCGGGGGCCGAATCCGCCCGCGCGCGTCGGTCGGCGTGAATGTGGGGACGCTGATCCGCGGCGGATTTCTGGGGGGGTATTCGCCGTCGGTGCTCTTGCATTCGCGTCGCATTAGCCCGACCCTGGGGAAGGTCGCGCCGGTTCGCCGCGGATCGAAATCCCCGGTGGTTGGCATGAACCTGAAGACTGAGATCGCGGCCGCGCGCTATGTGATGACCGCCCAGCGGCTGGTCACCAGCCACATGGCGCTGTTCGGCGGCGATGTGATCGACGGCTTCATCTTCCAGGCGGTGATGGCGGCCAATATCGCCCACGTGGACTCAAGTCCCGGCGCCCCCAGCCCCTGGGCCGACCTCGACACCCCGCAAGTTCCGCTGGAGAGCCGCAGGCCGATCGCCATCAGCGCCCTGGCGGCCTCCCTCGACATGCCCCGTCAGACGGTGTGGCGGCGGCTGCAGCGGCTGATCAATGCCGAGGAGATCCTGCAGACCCCGGCCGGCGTGCTGGCGCCGCCGGGCGATCCGCGCGGCAACACCTATGACACGGCCCTGACGGTCAACACCGACCTGCTGACCGCCTTCCTGCGGGACTCCCAACTGGAGGACGCGGCGCGCGACCGTGAACGGCTCGCCGCCCTGGCCCTGCTGGAGCGGCCGGGCGCCCCTCACCGGACAATCGGGCGGCTGAGCACCACCTTCATCCTCTATGTGATCACCGAGTTCGCCCGCCGCACCACCGGCGACCTGGTGGACGGCTACATCCAGGTGGGCCTGGCCCTGGCCTGCGCCAGCCCCGGGCGCGACGGACAGCCAAGACCGATCGCCGCGGCGCCGACCCGGGAGGTCGCCGAGCTCACCGGCCTGCCTGAGGAGACCATGCGCCGCCGGCTGCAGGGTCTGGTGACGGGCGGCTTCGCCGAGCGGACACCGCGCGGCTACGCGCCGCTCTGGCTATCAGGCGCCGGCCTGCCCGACGCTCTGGCGATTGGCGTCCACCGGCTAACCCGCCAGCTGGCGCGGCTGGAGACCTGAAGCCCCCCTGCCCTTCAGGGCGGGCCGAACTTGAGCATTTTCCGATAAGTGTGAAACGGTTATCGGATCGAAAAATGCTCCAAACTTTTGAATTAGAGCCCATTTTTACCCGATCTGATTGAGTCAATCAGATCGGAAAGGGCTCTAGGCGGCGAGGTCCGTCTTCTTCGCGGCCTGCTGCGCGTCCCACTGCGCCTTCAGAGTCGCCGAGGTGTCGCGGGAGCCGTCGGGGCTCCAGCCGGGGGGCCCGAACAGGTAGCCTATGACCTCACGCAGGGAGCGCGACCCGGCCAGGTCCTTGGCGATGCCGGCCCACTCATGAAACGCCACGCGCAGGAGGTTGAAACTGGTGAGGTTCTCGACGATCCCATAGCGCGGCGCCTCCTCGTCCAGCTCGGGCTGGAAGGTGCCGAACATCCGGTCCCAGATGATCAGGATGCCGGCGTAGTTGCTGTCGAGGTAGCGCGGATTGCGGGCGTGGTGGACGCGGTGATGGGAGGGGGTGTTGAACACCGCCTCGAACCAGCGCGGCATGCGCTTGATCGCCTCAGTATGGATCCAGAACTGGTAGACGAGGCTGATCCCCTTCTGGATGGCCAGCATGGCCGGCGGGAATCCGAGGAAGGCGAGCGGCAGCCACAGCGCCCAGGTGCCGGCCAGAACCCCGGTCCAGGTCTGCCGCAGGGCGGTGGACAGGTTGTAGTGCTGCGAGCTGTGGTGATTGACGTGGGCCGCCCACCAGAACCGCCGCTCATGGCTGAGGCGGTGGAACCAGTAGTAGGTGAGGTCCTCCAGGAAGAAGAGCGCCACCCAGGCCCAGATGGCGGTCATGGGAATGTCGAAGGCGCGATGGTTCCAGACCCACACCGTGACGGCGAAGGCCGCGCCGCCGGTCAGCAGGCCGGCGACATTGCTGCCCAGGCCCATGCCCAGGGAGGCCATGGTGTCCTTGGTCTCGTAGTGGCTCTTGACCGCCTTGAAGCGGGTGAGCGCGATCTCCAGGATGATGGTCAGGACGAAGAACGGCACCGCCAGGGCGACGGGGTCGAAGGGGGCGTGCAGCGGGTCCATCAGGCGACGCCCGCCGGCGGCCAGCTATCAAAGGCCAGGCGGGCGCGCGGCGCGGAGACATCGGCCAGGTCGAGTTTCAGCACCCCGTCGCGGAAGCTGGCGGCGACGGCCTGGGCCCAGGGGATGTGGCGGGCGGCGTAGCCGTCGCCCACCTCGCACAGCACCAGGGCCGAGGCCCCGGAGCGGGCGAGCGCCCCTCGCCCGTCATTGGTCACCCAGAGCCCGTCCAGGGCCTTGCCCGGAAACTCGTCGGCGAACAGAGCCCGGGCGCGGGCCTCGCTGAGCGGCGACATCGGCTTGGCGATCTTGGCCCAGGCGGCCAGCGCCACCAGCAGGGCCACGGCCGCGAATGATCCAGCGAACTGGATCGCAAATCCCTTGTCCAAAGCGTTTTCTCCCTGGGCCGAAGGTCCGCCGTGGACGGACCAGCGTCAAGGGGCGCGGACGAGCAGGGCCCGGTCGCGGCCCGCGGGCTGGCGCTCAGCTTCGCAAGGGCGGCTTAGGCCGCCAAAGGCGCCCGTCTACGGCGCCGTCCGATACCGTTCAGCAGCGTGGACCTGGGCGAAACCGGGGAGCATGGCCTGGCGGGCGGCCTGGTAGGCGTCCCAATGTGCGGCGTCGGGGAGCGGCGGGATGGTCACCGTTTCGCGGCGATCGAACCCGACCAGGGCCGCGTCCACGAGTTCGCCGACATCCATCATCGCCCGAGCCGCGCTGGAGTCGGCGCCGGAGCGTTCCCAGATCTCCGTGCGGGTCGCCGACGGTAGAACCGCCTGGACATAGACCCCCCTGGGTCCCAGCTCGACGTTCAGGCCCTGCGACAGGAACAGCACGAAGGCCTTGGTGGCGCCGTAGACGCTCATCCCGAACTCGGGCGCCAGGCCGACCACCGAGCCGATGTTGACGATCGCGCCCTCCCCGGCCTGCGCCAGGCGCGGCGCCACGGCGCTGGCCAGTCGCACGACGGCGGTCGTGTTAAGCGCCACCAGTTGCGCGATCTCGTCCGTGGACCGTTCGATGAACCCTCCGCTCAACGCCGCGCCGGCATTGTTGATGAGCACCCCGATATTGTGGTCGTCGCGCAAGCGGGCCTCCGCGACGGCCAGGTCTTCCAGCTTGGTGAGGTCCGCCGGCAGAATGTCGATCTCCACGCCGGCTTCTTTTCGCAGGTCGGAAGCCAGGGCCTGCATCCGCGCTTCGTCGCGGGCGACCAGCACCAGATTGTGACCCCGCCGGGCGAAGCGATGAGCGTAGGTCGCGCCGATGCCACTGGAAGCGCCGGTGATGAGAACGGTCGGTTTTCCGGTCATTTGAATGTTTTCTCTATGTGAATCAGAAGATTGACTGTCGTGATCGTCACGATGTCGCCGGGTCGGCTTGCCGGGCCCGCAAGCTGATCGGCACGAAGACGGCGGTGGCGAGCAGCGACGCGCCAAGCATGACCGCCGCCAATGAGATCGTCGCCGCCATGGGAAGCACGCTGGCCAGGGCCGAACCGATGGCGGCGCAGCCCATCTGCAGGAAGCCCAGCAACGCCGACGCCAGGCCGGCCTCGCGCCCAAAGGGCTGCAGGGCGATGGCGGCGCCCAGCGGGTTGATCACACCCATTCCAAAGAGAAACAGCGAAAGACCCACCGTCAACGCGGTCAGGCCGGGCGCCCCGGACGTGGCGAGCATGACGCCCGCGCCCACCACGGCGAAGCCGAGCCCGATCAAGGCCGCGACCACCGGCCCGTGCCGCCGGGCCAACCTGGGCGCCAGGAACCCCGCCGCGAAGACTATGACCACGGTCGCCGCGAAGTAGAGCGCCATCTGCAGGCCGCTCAGACCGAGCACGCTGATCAGCACCGCCGGAGCCGTCGCGAAGAATGTGTAGAGCGCGCCGATGATGAGGCTGACCGCCAACGCGGGAAGGATGAATCGCGCGTCGGTCGCCAGCCTGACATAGCCGGAAGCGACGGCCGTGAGGCTCAACGCCTCTCGCCGGGCGGCGGGATGGGTCTCGCCCAGCGTTCGCCAATAATATCCCGCCAGGACGACCGCGAAGGTCGCGACGCCCAGGAAAATGACCTGCCACCCGAACAGGCTGTTGGCGGCATTGCCGATCAGCGGTGAAAATCCGGGCGAGGCCGCCATCACGACCATGGTGAGCGCGAGCGCCCGCGTCAGCGCCTCTCCCTCGAAGAGGTCGCGCGCGATCGCTCGCGACAGAACCGAGGCGGCGCATGCGCCGAGCGCCTGGGTGACCCGCCCCAGGATCAGCAGCGAGATGTCCCCCGCCAGGGCGCACATCGCGCTGCCGACAACAAAGGTCGCGAGTCCGCCGAGCACCAGCCACTGGCGTCCGAACCGGTCCGAGAGAGGCCCAACGAAAATCTGGCCGAAGGCGAAGGCGACGAAAAAGCTGCTCAGCGTCAGCGCGAGGTCTCGCGGCGTCACGCCGAGATCCACGCCGATCTGGGGAAATGCCGGCAGGATGATGTTGGTCGCCAGGGAACCCAGCGCGGCGAGGCCCGCGAGAAGGAATAGCGTCCCGGGCGTCAGGTCAGTCCGCGCCCGTTCGGCCTCCATCGTCGAACCCGTTTTCAACAAGATGTTCTCGCCTCGATCAATCACCTGGCCCCATGTCCGCCGGGACCCAGTCAACGGTTGCCAGCGGCCCACCATCACGTTACTCTTATTATGAGAGTGACTGAGAGCGCGTCAAATGAAAGCGAAATCTTTTTCCGGAATGCGATGCTCGGTCGCGGGTGCGCTGGAGATGATTGGCGACCGCTGGACCCTCCTGTTGCTGCGTGATCTCGGCCTGGGCCTTGCCCGGTTTGAAGAGTTCCAATCGAGCACGGGCATCGCCAACACCACCTTGTCGACGCGGCTCAAGGAGCTCGAACGGCACGGTGTCGTCGAGCGGATCCGGTATCGCGAGCGACCGCCGCGAGATGAGTATCGCCTCACCGAAAAGGGTCGGGACCTCTGGAAGGTGATCACGGCCTTGCGCGAATGGGGGGACCGTTGGGACGCGTCCGGCTACGGCGCCCCGACCATTGAAGTGGTGGACCGGGACACGGAGCGCGAACTGCGCCTGGCTCTTGTCGATCCGCAGACCGGCCAGTCGGTGCCGCGCGAACGCGTGACGTATCGGCCGGGTCCCGGCGCGGACGAGGCCGTGCACGCCCTGCTCCAGCGAGCGTCCGCGAGGCCGGCAAGTTGAGCCTGCGCATCCCAGCGCCCTTTCCGTGAGCCCTGGCGAACCACGGCCAGCACCGCCCCCCTTGTGACCAGAGAGATCAGAGTATGTCGGAGCAAGATTTCGCGAGCCTGATGTCGGCCGTCGAGGCGAAGGCCGGATCGTTTTCGGTGACCCTTCCCGACGACTGGCTTCAGGGACGCACGGCGTTTGGCGGGCTGTCGGCCGCGCTCTGCTGGGAAGCAGCACAACGTTCCGGAGAGGCGCTGCCACCCCTACGCTCGGCTCAGTTCGCCTTCGTCGGGCCGGCTGGCGGGCAGTTGCGGATCGAACCGACCCTGCTGCGCAGGGGCAAGTCCGCCGCGTTCTATAGCGTGGACCTTTTCGGCGATGACACTCTCGCTGTGCGCGGCCTCCTCGCGTTCGGCGCCAGCCGGGACTCGACGCTCGATCAGGTGGACCTGCCGGCGCCTGCGGTCCCCGGTTGGGACGATTGTCCGACCTTCTTCGAATCGACCGACCGCCGCCGTTTCCTGCAACACTTCGACAGCCGGTTCGCCGCGGGCGCCCGCGCCTTCACACCGGACGCCAAGCCCGAGATGCTGGTCTGGTTGAGACACCGGGACGCGGGAGCGTCCGCCACCCTTGCCGCCCTGATCGCACTGGCGGATGCGTTGCCGCCCGCCGCTATCGTCAACTTCCAACCCGGCGCGGGCCCGATCAGCACGATGACCTGGTCGATCGACGTGCTTTCCGACGCGCCCCGGAGCGAATCCGGCTGGTGGCTGGTGCGCTCGACGGCGCAGACCGCCGTCCAGGGCTATTCGGCGCAGGACATGGCGGTCTGGGACGATCAGGGTCGCCCCGTCATGGCGATGCGTCAGACGGTCGCGATCTTCACGTAAGGGCCGGAAATTCCGGACCGCCTCGGCCGAGGTTTCGCGCGGCCCCCCAAACGAAACAGGGCCGCCCCTTGTGGGACGGCCCTGTCGAAAGTCCGAAGTCCGCGGGCGAGACCCGCGCGGGACTTACTTCTTCTTGGCGGGCGCGACGCCGTTGACGGCGTCCTTGAGGCCCTTGGCGGCGCGGAAGCGCACGGCCTTGGAGGCCGGGATCTTGATCGCTTCGCCGGTGGAGGGGTTACGGCCTTCGCGGGCGGCGCGGGCGCCGACGTCGAACACGCCGAGGCCCGACAGGCGGACGTCGCCGCCCTTGGTCAGGGCGCCCGAGACGGTGGCGACCATGGCTTCCAGCACGCGGCCGACTTCAGCCTGGGTGGTCCCGGCGGCAGTGGCGACCTGTTCGATGAATTCAGATTGGGTCATGTGACCTCCGGTTGTCTTTGTTGCCCTCACGTTTCCACGCAAAGGGAGGCAAGGGTTTGCGCAGATTCGCGGGCGATGGCGACCTTGACCCAAGGGAAACGGGGCCGAGCGGCCTCGCTTTTGGGCAAAATAGCGCGAATTCGTCGCGGCAGTGAGGCGTCTAGACCCCTCGCGGGGCCTAGAGCCCTTTAGGGGCAGATGGACTCATCTGACCCGTTCAAACGGGCTCTAATTCAAAGTGATAGAGCGCGCCGGACGGGTTATCCGGCTTCCACCTAACCCTGGCGCGCTCTAGCGGGCGTCGCGCAGGTACACCACCTGGCTGCGTCCGGAGCTGATCATGTGGCCCAATACGAAGCCGGCGACCGCGGCGATGCCCAGGGCGACATAGGGCTTCTCGCGAACCAGGACGTCGGTGTCGCCGAAGCGTTCGACCGCACGCTCCTTCACCTTGCCGTACACTTCCTGGCCCTTGGCCACGACGACCTCGGTCTTGCCTTCCAGCAGGGTGCGGGCCGCGCTGAGCAGGCTGTGGGCGGCGTCGTTGAGGGCGGCGGGCGCCTTGGCGGCGGCGTCGGCGGCGTCGTTCATCTGGCCCTTGGCCTTGGCGGTGTTCGCCGCGCCGCGCGCCAGCGGATCGAGGGCGGCGGTCTCGTCGGCGATGCCCGCGTCGTTGGCGGAACCGTTGGCGAAGGCGGAGGTCGTGGGGTCAGCCATGGCAAGTCTCTCGGATAGGGGATCAGGCCCCATGACGGGGGGCCGGGCACGACACCAACGGGTGCGGCCCGGCCAAGGTTCCGAAGCTAGAATTTGCGCGTGTAGCCGATGGCCCAGACGTCGGCGTTCTCGCTGGAGTCCTTGAAGTCGTGACGCGTGTAGTCGACCCGGACGCCGTTCTTGTCGTCCAGGAAGTACTGGCCGCCGACCCCGTAGTTCCAGCTGTCGCCATCATCGGCGACCGAGGTCCCCGCGGCCGAGGCCTTGATCTTCGACGTGCCATAGCCGACGCGGGCGAAGAGGTCGGCCTGCGGCGAGACCGGCAGATAGCCGACGCCGTAGATGGCGGCCTGATGCTGCAGCTTCACATTGACGTTGGTCCCGGCGACGTTGACGTCGTCTTCCTTGACGCCGGCGGCCAGTTCACCCTCGACGCCGAGATATTGGCCGAAGCGGGCGCCGAGCCGGCCCTGGATAGCGCCCAGGTTCACGTCGTCGATATTGGCGTTCGCATAGCCGAGCGAGCCGTAGACGGTGGTGGGGGACAGGGACTGCGCCGAGGCGATGGCGGGGACGGCGAGAACAGCGGTCGTTGCCGCCAGTGCGATGAGAGACTTCATAGTTTACTCCAACTCTTTGGTTCAGCGCCCCAGCACCACCCAAGTCGCCTGCAAACACGGCGGGCGTGGGTCTGTTCCTGGACATTCGGCGGAAACAATGTGGCGGGAGCGGAGGTGTGGCCGCGGGGGCACAGGTCGGCGCTCGGGGCGCCGGAGTTGAAGACCGGCGTTCGAAAACGCGGTCACGTCATGGCCGGGCGATCGCCCGGCCATGACGCTGCAAGGGTCTTAGAACTTGCGGGTGTAGGCGACCGCCCAGACGTCGGCGTCGTCGCTGGAGTCCTTGAAGTCGTGACGCGTGTAGTCGACGCGCACGCCGTTCTTCTCGTCGAAGAAGTACTGGCCGCCGACGCCGTAGTTCCAGCTGTCGCCGTCCGCGGCGGCGGCGGCGCCGAGCGCCGAGGCCTCGATCTTGGAGTTGCCGTAGCCCACGCGGGCCAGCAGGTCGAACTGCGGGTTCAGCGGCAGATAGCCGACGCCGTAGATCGCCACCTGGTGCTTCAGCTCCACGTCGACATTGACCGCGCCGATCCGGACGCTGTCTTCCTTGACGCCACCGGCGACTTCACCTTCGACGCCGACATACTGGCCGAAGCGGGCGCCCAGGCGGCCCTGGACGGCGCCCAGGTTCACGTCGTCGAGGGCGGCGTTGGCATAGCCGATCGAGCCGTAGAAGGTGGTGGGCGACAGCGACTGGGCCGAGGCGACGGCCGGGACGGCGAGAACGGCGGCGGTGGCCGCGAGTGCGATGAGAGACTTCATTTTTTTGGTACTCCAACTCTGGGTTTCATTGCCCAGGTTGCGCAAATGGCATGCAACACCGCCGAAACAAGCCTGGTTTCTGAACATATCCGGGAAGGCACAACGCTTGGCGGTGGTCTGTGGCCCGGACGCCACAGACTTGAACTCGCCGGAATCGCCCCCAAGGGAACGTGGGCGCTTCAACTTTAGGGTGAAGATTGTTGGGCAATTCAGAAGCTTAGCCATGGCGGGCGTGGAACGTGCACGCCACCCTATCGGCCTGAGCGTCTTCCCCTGCTATCAGTGTCGCCTGACGCCCCAGTGAGCGGGCCCTGTATCGGGAGGCGACCCTTGGACTCAGCCGTGATCGCGGCCACCGGCCTCTACACCCCACCCTTGAGCGTCTCGAACGCCGAGCTGGTGGAGGCCTTCAACACCTATGTCGCCAACTTCAACACCGAGCACGCTAGGGCCATCGAGGCGGGCGAGGTCGAGGCCCTGACCCCCTCCTCCGTGGAGTTCATCGAGAAGGCTTCGGGGATCAAGTCGCGGTTTGTGGTGGACAAGGCCGGCGTCATCGACCCGGCGGTGATGACGCCGCGCATCCCCGAACGCCCCAACGACGAGATTTCGGTGATGGCCGAAATCGGCGTGGCCGCGGCCCGCGACGCCATCGCCCGCTGGGGCAAGGACGCCAGCCAGATCGACGCGGTGATCTGCGCGGCCTCGAACATGCAGCGGGCCTATCCGGCCATGGCCATCGAGATCCAGCAGGCGCTGGGCATCGAGGGCTTCGGCTTCGACATGAACGTCGCCTGCTCCTCGGCCACCTTCGGCATCAAGACCGCCGCCGACTACATCGCCACGGGCTCGGCCCGCGCGGTGCTGGTGGTCAATCCGGAGATCACCTCGGGCCACCTGAACTTCCGCGACCGCGACAGCCACTTCATCTTCGGCGACGTGGCCACTGCGGTGATCGTCGAGCGAGCCGACCTGGCCACGCCCGGCCAGGGCTGGGAGATCCTGGGCACGCGGCTGAAGACCCAGTTCTCCAACAACATCCGCAACAACTTCGGCTTCCTCAACCGCGCGGCGCCCGAGGGGATCGGGGCGGCCGACAAGCTGTTCGTGCAGGAAGGCCGCAAGGTGTTCCGCGAGGTGGTGCCGATGGTCTCGGAAATGATCGTCGCCCACGCCGGCGCCCTGGGGGTCGATCCCACTGGGCTGAAGCGCCTCTGGTTGCATCAGGCCAACATCAACATGAACCTGATGATCGGCAAGAAGGTGCTGGGCCGCGATCCCGAGCCCGGCGAGAACGTCATCATCCTCGACACCTACGCCAACACCTCGTCGGCCGGTTCGATCATCGCCTTCCACAGCGCCAACGAGGACTTCCAGGCCGGCGACACCGGCCTGATCTGCTCCTTCGGCGCGGGCTACTCCGCAGGCACCGTCTTCGTCAGGAAGCGGTAGGCCGCAGGGCCTTGGTCCGGAACCAGCGCGAGATGACCCACTTCTCGCCAGAGGTGGGGGGCGATCCTTCGTGCAGGGTGCGCGGGTCCATCTCGCCCTCGGGGGTGACGCTGTCGAAGATCAGCGCGCCCCCGGGCGGCGGCCGGAAGGCGGCCTCCAGCCGGGGGAACACCGTCGCCCCGCCCTCGAAGGCGTCATTCAGATAGACAAGCAGGGTGCGGACCCGCTGACCCATGACCGCCAGTTGCTGAGCATTGGCGGGGGTGTCGGGGATGTAGTCCATATGCGGGCGATAGCGTTCGCCCGGCGAATAATGCAGCACCCCCAACCCCTCGGCGTTCTCCGGCGGCATCTCAGCGGCTTGGCTGAGGCGCAGGTTCACCAGCTCCAGGATGACGTCTGAATCCACCAGGCCGAAGTGCATGACGCGGTTGGAGCGCTCGTCACGCTCTTCTTCGCCGCCGTCGTCCACCAGCACCAGGCCGCGACCCAGGGCGGGCTCGGCGAGCGCCCTCACATAGGCGCAAATCCAGGTCGGCAGCAGGCTCGGGATCGACAGGATGCGCGGGCTCTCGCTCTCCACCACCCGGCTGACCGGAGCGGCGAAGTCCGAGAGGTCCGCGGCGGCGGCCACCGCGTCCCAATCGGTGGGCGCGGGTATGACGCCTCGGGCGCCCAGGGCGGCGATGGCCGGCTCGAACCCGGTGATGGCCGCCGCCGACAGAGCGGCGTGGGCCAGCTTCCGGTCACCACAGAGCAGGCCGAGCTGACAGGCGGCGCGACCGTCCCCCAGCTGGGCGGCGCGGGCCAGCCAGAACAGGGCGCGGCCAATGTTGCGCGGCGTGCCGATGGCGCCGGAATCGACAATGGCCGCCAGGTGCAGGCCGAAGGGGTCACCCGCCTGGGCGGCCTGAATGATGCGGCCAACGCCCAGGGCCGGCGCCTGGGGGGTGATATGCCCCACCAGCTGCCAGAGCCCCAGGCGCGAGACGGCCGGCATCCAGCCGCCGTGGGCGGCGCGGACCATCCAGTCCAGGGCGGCCTTGCCCTGGCCCTGGCTGTCGAGGGCCTCGGCCAGCGCCATCTGGGCCTCGGCGTCACCGGCAAGGGCGGCGCGGCTGGCTTCGTCGTAGGTGAGGATGCGTTGGGTCAGTAGATCGGCTCACTCTTGGGGGGATGGGCGGCTTTCCAGTCCATCGCCATGCGAACACGGCCGCCGACGGAGGGATGATCATAGAACAACACCTCCTCCAGCTTCGACGGGGTGGCGGCGCGATATTCGATGGTCTTGACCAGGGCCTTGGCCAGGCCGTCGGGCTCGTTGAAGCGTTCCAGGGAGAACCTGTCGGCGTCGGTCTCGGCGATCCGCACCAGGGACGAGGTGATCGGCGTCGCCAGCAGGCTCAGCACCGCGATGATGATCCAGATCACCGGCAGGCCGGCGGGGTCGGATATCCCGTCCACGCCCTTGGCGCCCAGCAGCCGCGCCACCGGCGCAAACATGCGGTCCACGAGGAAGAACAGCACCAGGGCCAGGCCCCCGAAGGCTGAGGCCAGCCAGATGGAGTGCATGTGGACGTAGTGGCCCATCTCGTGGCCCACGACGCCCCTCACCTCGGCGAGGTCGGCGCCCTGCTTGAACATGGTGTCGCTCATCGCCACCCGGGCGGTGCCGAACAGGCCCGAGACGTTGGCCGTGTAGCGGTTGGACTGCTTGGAGCCGTTGTAGACATAAATCTTGTCGGAAGGGACGCCGTTGGTGTTGGCCATGGTCACCACCGTGTCGCGCACCGGGCCAGGAGGCGCGGGGGTGTAGGTGTTGAACAGCGGCTCGATGAACACCGGGGCCAGGACCATGATCACCATGAAGGCGACGGCCACCAGGCCGCCGCTCCACGCCCACCACGTCCTCGGCGCCCTGCGCATCACGGCGTAGACCCCGGAGGCCAGGGCCACCGTCATGACCAGGGAAATGACGAGCATGGTCAGGGTCTCCCCCATCCAGCCGCCGAAGGCCTGGTCGGTCAGGCCATAGGACTTCTGCCGCCACCAGTCCTCGTAGGCCGACCAGGGCAGGGTCAGCAGCCCCTCGATCACGGCGTCGACGATCACCACCGCGGCCACCGCCAGCCAGGGACGGCTCTTCTTGGCCTGGACCGCGTTGCGCACCTTCACCAGCACACCGGACCTCAGGACCAGCCAGGCGACCAGGATGGACACGATGGCCGCCCAGAGCAGCACCCAGTGCCCGCCCTGGGTATAGGCCGTGGCCTTGGCGTGGGCCTCCGGCGGCAGTGTCGCGAGATAGGCCTGCGTCGCCGCGGCCGGATCGAATTGGGCCATGCCCCTACCCTCCCGAATATGGGGTGGAAAAAGCCAGATAAGCCCCGGCTTGTCAGGTGAAATTTGTCTCACCTTCCCGCCGCGCCGGCCCCGGGCGATAAGGGGCCATGACCACGATCCTCGCCATCCACGCCCATCCGGACGACATCGAGACCCTGGGAGGCGGCACGATGGCCCTGCTGGCGGCCCTGGGCCACCGCGTGAGGATCGTCACGGTGACGGCGGGCGACTGCGGCTCCAACGAGACCGACCCCGCGCAGACCGCCCGCATCCGAAGGGCCGAGGCCGAGGCCTCCGCCGCCCTCATCGGGGCCGACTACCGCTGCGCCGACATTCCCGACCTCAGCGTGTTCAACGACGATCCTTGCCGCCGGCGGGTGACCGAGATGATCCGCTGGGCCGCGCCGGACATCGTGCTGACGGCCTCGCCGGCGGACTATCACCCCGACCATGAGGCCGTCAGCGTGCTGGTCCGCGACGCCTGTTTCGCGGCCTCGGTCCCCAACTATGCGACCGGCGACGCACCCATCCTGGCCGGCATCCCACACCTCTACTTCATGGACCCCATCGGCGGCCGCGACCGCGAGGGCGTCAGGGTGGTCCCCGACTTCGGCGTTGACGTGGGCGACCACTTCGCCACCAAGCAGGCCATGCTGGCCGCTCACAAGAGCCAGGACAGCTGGGTCTCCAAGCAGCACGACATCAGCGATCACCAGGCCTCGATGGAGGCCTGGACGCGGCGTCGGGGCCGCGACTTCGGCGTGCCCCTGGCGGAGGGCTTCCGCCAGTACCGCCACCATCCCTATCCGAGAACGGCGCTGCTGCAGGCGCTGCTGGGGGAGCAGTTGGTGGCCCTGGTTCCCTGAGAGGCTTGGGCGTCGAGAGGCCACGAACGTCATCCCGGCCGCAGCGAAGCGGAGAGCCGGGACCCAGGGGCGGTGCGCAAGGCCCCTGGGTCCCGGCTCTGCGGCCCTTCGGGCCTTGGCCGGGATGACGGGGGTGGTTGCTGAATAGGGGTTCGCGCGCCTTGCGGAACAGACCATCTCATCCCGGCGTCTTCCCGCCGAGGCCGGCGCCTGACAGAAAGGTCTCGCCCATTGTCGGGCGCGTCGCGCGTGGTTCGTCCTTGGGGCGTATCCACCGGAAACAAGGGTGTTCGCCTATGACCAAGCTGATGACGACGTTGCTGGCCGCGGGCGCGAGCCTGGCCTTCGCGGGCCAGGCCTTGGCCGCGGGCGGCGCCTGCCCGCCCGGCGTGCCGGCCGGCATCTTCTGCGGCGAGCCCGACGCCAGTCTGGCGCCCGCCGGGACCTACGCCCTCGACGCCCAGCACGCCTCGGTCATCGCCCGGGTTCCGCACATGGGCTATTCCATCAGCATCTTCCGCTTCGACAAGGTGACGGGGACCCTGACCTGGGATCCGGCCTCTCCGGCCAAGTCGTCGGTGACCGCCACGGTGGAGACCGGCTTCGTCAGCACCAATGTGGCGGGCTTTGGCCAGGCCATTTCCGACAAGTATCTGGGCGCCAAGGCCAATCCGGCGGCGACCTTCGTCTCCACCGCCTTCCGTCAGACCGACGCCACCCATGGTCAGGTGGACGGCGCCCTCACCCTGATGGGCAAGACCAGGCCGGTCACCTTCGACGTCGTCCTGGTGGGCGCGGGCAAGGGCTTCGGCAAGCCACGCATCGGCATGACCGCCACCACCAGCATCAAGCCTGGCGACTTCGGCATGCCGCCGGTATTCGCCGACCCCATCGCGCTGGTGATCGATGCGGAGTTCGAGCAGAAATGAGCCCGCCTCCCTCCCGCCATGGGAGGGAGACTTCCCTACAGGTTCTCGATCTCGCAGCCCAGCGCCTCGGCGATGGCCTCCGCCAGGATCTTGCGGTGACAGCCGCAGTCGTCGGCCTCGTAGCAGAGCAGCGCGGTCTTGCGATCGGCGGCGATGGCGGTGGCGCGGGCCAGTTCGAGCTGGGCGGCGGGCTCAGCCATGTGGTCCTCGAAGATCTGCGTCATCTCTCCGATCCGCCCCTTGCGCGCCGCGTCGCGGCCGGGCTTGGGCGTGCCGAGCTGGCGGAGATGGACGTACTCGATGCCGGCCTGCGCCAGGCTGGCGGCCAGCAGGGTCTTGGAGAACCCGGCGCGGCGCGAGGCGGCCACGGCGCGGACGTCGATCAGGACAGCCACCTTCGCACCCAGCAGCCGGGCGATCACCCCGTCCTGGGTCTGACTCTCATAGCCGATGGTGGCGAGGGGGATTTGACTAGGCACTTCCGCAAGATAGGGACGGTGCGCCTGATCGCCAGCGCAGCCGTGGCGAATGGGCCTCGAACCTGTGCCGCTGACCGCTTCAGCGTCTCGATCACCGCCCGGGAAAAGTTGCTTCCCCTCCGCCGGGCGGCGGAGCACTCTGAACGCCAGTACGCCTGGGGGGCTTAGCGTGACCACATCGACGGAGGCTGCCAGCCTGCCCGACATCGGCGCGGCCCGCGACCTGATGGGCCACCCGCGGGGGCTCTACTTCCTCAGCTTCACCGAGGTTTGGGAGCGCTTCTCATTCTATGGGATGCAGGCTCTGCTGGTGCTCTACATGGTCGACCAGGCCCTGCGGCCCGGCCATATCGAGGCCATCGCCGGGATGTCGGCCTTCCGCGCCGGGATCGAGAGCGTGTTCGGCCCGCTATCAATCCAGGCTCTCTCCTCACAGATTTTCGGCCTCTATACGGGCTTCGTCTATTTCACTCCGCTCATCGGCGGATGGATCGGCGACCAGGTGCTGGGCCAGAAACGGACGGTCATTCTGGGGGCCGTGCTGATGGCGCTGGGCCACCTGCTGATGGCCTTCGAAGTCTCGTTCCTGATCGCCCTGCTGGTGCTGATCCTGGGCAGCGGGTGCCTGAAGGGCAATATCTCGGCCCAGGTCGGCGCCCTTTACGACAAGACCGATCCGCGTAAGACGCGGGCCTTCTCACTCTTCAACCTGGCCATCAATATCGGCGCCTTCATCGCGCCGCTCGTCTGTGGAACCGTGGGCGAACTCTACGGCTGGCACTACGGGTTCGGGTTGGCCGCGGCGGGCATGGTGTTGGGGCTGCTCACCTATCTCGCAGGGGGGCGATATCTTCCCGCCGACACCCTCGAGCCCGCTGGGGCCGCGCCGCGACCCAGCCTGGCGCCCGGCGACGGAAAGATCATCTGGGCCCTGGTGGCCATGCTGGTGCTGGGGACCTTCTTCGCCATCGCCTACGCCCAGGAGTTCAACGTCATGACCCTGTGGTACCGCGACACCACCGACCGCCACATCCTTGGCTTCGAGACCCCGGTGACCTGGCTGCCCGCCCTGGACGGCTTGTTCATCGTGGCCTTTACGCCGCTGGCGATCCGGCTGTGGCGCAATCAGGCTGAACGCGGGACCGAGCCCAGCGACCTTGCCAAGATCGGCTGGGGCAGCTTGATGGGGACCGCGGGATTGCTCTGCCTGGTGATCGCGTCGCTGATCTTCGCCGGTGGCGGCAAGCCGAGCCTTTTGTGGAGCGTCGCCTGTTTCGCCCTCTGCGGCCTTGGCTTCATCTACACTTGGCCGACGACCCTGGCCATCTGCTCGCGCGCCGCGCCTGCCGCGATCGGCGGGGTGGTGATGGGATTGGCCTTCCTGACCGCCTTCGTCTCCAACTACCTGTGCGGCTGGCTGGGGGGCTATTATGAAAAAATGAGCCCGGCCAGCTTCTGGGGACTGCACGCGGCCATCAGTCTGGCCGGCGCCATTGGCGTCCTGGTCTTTTACCGGCCGCTGAATCGAATCCTTCAGCCGACGCCCAGCTGAGCCCAGATGGCGGTGGGATCGAAATAGGGGCGCTCGGCGACGATCTTGTCGCTGTCCTTGGCGAACTCGAAGGCCGCGGCCATGCGAATGCGGAAGGGCTTGCCGGTCGCCGGATAGTCCTTGCCCTGGATGCGCAGCGGCCCCAGGTGCGTGCCCATCAGCCAGAACTCCACGAACACCGTGTCGGCGTCCTGGTGCAGGGCGATGACTTCGTTGGACTGGTCGGGGAACGGGGTGCGGGAGCGGCGGAAATATTCCATCACCGCGGCGTCGCCCTCCATGACCGTGCCCTGGCCGTAGAGTTCGTAGCGTGGGACCTCGAAGGTGCGCAGCACCGCTTCGAAGTCGAGCTCGGTCTCCAGCCGCATGTGGTCGCGGACGGTCTTTTCCCGCGCGGCGCGCAGGTCGGCGCTCATCGCCCCTGGACCGGACGTTTCACAGTGATGCTCGGAGGCATCTTGGAGGCCACCTCCAGGCGCTGAACCTCGGCCACGGCCGTGGCGATCTTGGCCTCGCCCTCGGCCTGATCGGCGGCGATGTTGCAGCCCACCAGGGCGTTATCCCGGAAGATGGCCACCAGCAGGGGCAGGCCCTCGGAGGGGGGCGGATAGAGGACGCCGTGGATGCGGGGCGGCATGGGCGGCTCCTACTTGCGCGACTTGTCGTCGAGGATCGTCAGGTGGCGGACGGTGAGGTTCTCGATCTCTAGGTGCTTGACGCGACCACGGCCGATGGCCAGCCGGCTCACCACCAGGCGGCCGATGGAAAGCGCCCCGAGCGCCAGGAAACCGACGGCCAGGGCGCCCAGGGCGCCGGCCCCCACCGCGCCGGCCGGCAGGGCCTTGGGGCCGAGCTTGACGACGGGGGTTTCGGCCTCTTCGGTCACCGGTCCTTCTCCCGCTCGCCGATGGCCGCCTGGGCCGCCGCCAGTCGGGCGATCGGGACCCGGAAGGGCGAGCAGCTCACATAGTCGAGACCGGCCTTCTCGCAGAACTCGATGGAGGCCGGGTCGCCGCCGTGTTCGCCGCAGATGCCGAGCTTGATGTCGGGGCGGGTCTTGCGGCCACGCTCCACGGCGATATTGATCAGGTCGCCGACGCCTTCCTGGTCCAGGCTGACGAAGGGGTCCTTTTCGAAGATGCCCTTGTCGATATAGGCGCCCAGGAAGCGGCCGGAGTCATCGCGGCTGATGCCGAAGGTGGTCTGGGTCAGGTCGTTGGTGCCGAAGGAGAAGAACTCGGCATGCTCGGCCAGGTCGTCGGCGCGGATGGCGGCGCGGGGCAGCTCCACCATGGTGCCGACGCGGTAGTCGATGGTGACGCCCTTTTCGGCCATCACCTGCTTGGCCACCCGGTCGGTGAGTTCGCGCAGGAACTTCATCTCCAGGCCCTTGGAGACCAGGGGGTGCATGATCTCCGGGATGGGCGCGGCCTTGCCGGACGCGACCACCTCGATGGCGGCCTCCAGGATGGCGCGGACCTGCATTTCGTAGATCTCGGGATAGGCCACACCCAGGCGGCAGCCGCGGTGGCCGAGCATGGGATTGACCTCGTGCAACTCCTTGGCGCGGGCCAGCAGCTTGGCGGCGTCCAGGCCGGTGGCCTTGGAGACCGCTTCCACGTCCTCGGCGGTGTGCGGCAGGAACTCGTGCAACGGCGGGTCCAGCAGGCGGAAGGTGACCGGCAGGCCCTCCATGATGGAGAACAGCGACACGAAGTCCTCGCGCTGCATCACCAGCATCTTGGCGAGCGCCTGTTCGCGGCCCTGGCGGTCGTCGGCCAGGATCATCTCGCGCACCGCGGCGATGCGCACGGCGTCGAAGAACATGTGCTCGGACCGCACCAGGCCGATGCCTTCGGCCCCGAACTGGCGGGCGGCGGCGGCGTCGGTGGCGGTCTCGGCGTTGGCGCGGACCTTCAGCCGTCGAATCCCGTCGGCCCAGACCATCAGGGCGGCGAAATCGCCGGTCAGCTCCGGCTCGATCATCTGCACGGCGCCGGCCAGGACCTCGCCCTTGGAGCCGTCGATGGTGATGATGTCGCCGGCCTTGAAGGTGCGGTTGCGGGCCCGGAAGGTCTGGGCCGCGTCGTCGATATAGAGCTCGCTGGCGCCGGAGACGCAGGGACGTCCCATGCCGCGCGCCACCACGGCGGCGTGGCTGGTCATGCCGCCCCGCGCCGTCAGGATCGCCTTGGCCGCGTGCATGCCGTGGATGTCTTCGGGGCTGGTTTCCTCCCGCACCAGGATCACAGCCTCCCCGGCGGAGGCCATCTTCTCGGCCTCGTCGGCGTCGAACACCACCTTGCCGGTGGCCGCGCCGGGCGAGGCGGGCAGGCCCGAGGTGATGATGTCACGCGGGCTGGAGGGATCGATGGTGGGGTGCAGCAGCTGGTCGAGCGAACCGGGCTCGATGCGCATCACCGCTTCTTCCTTGGTGATCAGGCCTTCGTTGGCGAGGTCCACCGCGACCTTCAGCGCCGCCTTGGCGGTGCGCTTGCCGTTGCGGGTCTGGAGCATGTACAGGCGCCCCTTCTCCACCGTGAACTCGATGTCCTGCATGTCGCGATAGTGCTGTTCCAGCTTCTCGACGACAGACTTGAACTCCGCGAAGACGTCCGGGAGGGCCTCCTCCATCGACGGGGATTTCTCGCCCATCTCCTCGCGGGCGGCGCGGGTGAGCGCCTGGGGCGTGCGGATGCCGGCCACCACGTCCTCGCCCTGGGCGTTGATCAGGAACTCGCCATAGAGGCGCGCCTCGCCGGTGGACGGGTTGCGGGTGAAGGCCACGCCGGTGGCGGAGCTGTCGCCCATGTTGCCGAACACCATCGACTGGACGTTGACGGCGGTGCCCCAGCTCTCGGGGATGTCGTGCATACGGCGGTAGAACTTGGCACGGTCGTTCATCCAGCTGGCAAACACCGCGCTGATGGCGCCCCAGAGCTGAGCCTGCGGATCCTGCGGGAAGGGATGGCCCAGCTCGCGCTCGACGGCGGCCTTGTAGGCGGTGACGACCTTCTCCCAGTCTTCGGCGGAGAGCGCTGTGTCGACGGAGACGTCGAGACGCTCCTTCTGCTCGTCGAGGATATCCTCGAACATGTGGTGATCCAGGTCGAGGACCACGGCGGAGTACATCTGGATGAAGCGGCGATAGCTGTCGAAGGCGAAGCGGCGGTCACCGGCCAGCTTGGCCAGGCCCTCCACCGTCTGATCGTTGAGGCCGAGGTTGAGGACGGTGTCCATCATGCCGGGCATGGAGGCCCGGGCGCCGGACCGCACCGAGACCAGCAGCGGGTTGGCGGCGTCGCCGAACACCTTGCCGGTGATGGCCTCGACCTTGGCCAGGCCGGCGATCACCTGTTCCTTCAGGCCCGCGGGATATTGCTTGTCGTTCGAGTAGTAGTGAACGCAGGCCTCGGTGGTGATGGTGAAGCCCGGCGGCACGGGCAGGCCCAGGGACGACATCTCAGCGAGATTGGCCCCCTTCCCGCCCAGCAGGTTCTTCATGGACGCGTCGCCGTCGGCGCCGCCTCCGCCGAAGGAATAGACCCAGCGCGACTTGGTCAGCGTATCGGTCGGCATCCTTGAGGTCTCCTAACCCGTCACCAAAGAGAAGTCCGCGACGCGACCCATCGCATCCCGGACCTGCGCCAAAAGCCGTAGACGGTTCTCGCGTTCCGCCGCGACTTCAGAGTTCACCAGCACCTTCTCGAAGAAGGCGTCCACGGGCGCGCGCAGTCCCGACAGGGCACGCATGGCGCCCGCGAAGTCTTCTTGCTGCAATGCACGCGCCACCGCGGGTTCCGCAAGGGAAATCGCCCCGATCAGGGCGGCCTCCTCGGGCGGCGCGCCCGACATGGCGACCGCCGGACCGGAGGGCAGCGGCCCCTTCTTTTCCTCGGCCTTGAGGATGTTGCCGGCCCGCTTCTCGCCGGCCAGCAGGTTCTTGCCGTTCTCAGTGGTTAGGAAGCCGTCGAGGGCCTCGACGCGGGCGACGATGCGCACCAGGTCGTCGTCACCGAGCGCAAAGACCGCATCCACCAGGTCGTGACGCTTGCCCTGGTCGCGCAGCACCACCTTCAGGCGGTCGGCGAAGAAGGCCATGACCTCGTCGGCCACCACGGCGTAGGGGCGGAACTCGTAGAGCACCTCGCCCTCGGGCGCGTCTCCGGCCGCGGCCGACCGGTCGAAGCGGATGTCGAAGTCTTCTTCTGTCGCGACGACGTAGGGCTTGCCCTCCAGCAAGGCGTCCTCGAACTCCTCGACATAGGTCTCGAAGACCTCCGAGGGGCTGCGCGACAGCGGGCCGAGATAGCCGGTGGTGCGCTTGGTGGAGACGTAGAGGGCGCGGCCCGGATCGACGAAGCAGCGCAGGGAGCGGTACCAATCGCCCACCAGCTCGCGGACCGGGGCGCGGGCTTCGGAACCCAGCAGGATGCGGATCACCCCCAGCGCCGCGCGGCGCAGGGCGTAGGGGTCACGTGACCCCGTGGGTTTCTCGTTGATGGCGAAGAAGGCCGTCAGGGTGTCGAGCTTTTCGGCCAGGGCGACCGCCATGGTGACGGGCACGTCCGGCGCCTCGTCATTGGCGCCCACAGGGCGGTAGTGGTCGCGGATCGCGTCGGCCACCACGCCGCTGATCTTCTCCTCGCGGGCGTAGTAGCCGCCCATCAGGCCCTGCAGCTCGGGGAATTCGCCCACCATGCCCGTGCCGAGGTCGGCCTTGGCCAGACGCGCGGCCAGCACGGCCTTGGCGACATCAGCGCCCACGCGGGGCGCGATGGCCTTGGAGAGGATCTCCAGCCGCTCGACACGTTCGTAGAGGCTGCCCAGCTTGGCGTGGAAGGTGACGCCCTTCAGCTTTTCCAGGCGGCTTTCCAGAGTGATCTTGCGGTCTTCGTCCCAGAAGAACCGGGCGTCCGACAGACGAGCCGAGAGAACCTTGGCGTTGCCCGCAGCGATCACCTTGCCGCCGTCGGCGGCCTCGATATTGGCCACGGTCAGGAAGTGGGGGGCGAGCTTGCCGGTGGCCGGGTCACGGACTGCGAAATACTTCTGGTGCGTGCGCATCGAGGTGCGGATCACCTCCGGCGGCAGGTCGAGGAACGCCGGGTCCATGTCCCCCAGCACCGGGGTCGGCCATTCCGCCAGGCCCGCCACCTCGTCCAGCAGGCCGTCGTCGTCCACCAGATCCAGATTACGCGCGAAGCACAGGGTCTTGGCGCCGTCCAGGATGCGGTCCTTCCGCTCCTCGGGGTCCAGGATCACGAAATGCTTGGCCAGCTTCTCGGCGTATTCGTCGAAGTCGCGGACCTTGAACGGCTGGCCAGAGCCCATGAACCGGTGGCCCTCGGTGACATTGCCGCTCTCGATGCCATCGACGGCGAAGGGCACGACCTCGCCGTCGAAGACGCAGACGATGCGTTTCAGCGGGCGCACCCAGCGCAGGGTCCCGCGGCCCCAGGTCATGGACTTCGGCCAGGGGAAGTCGCGAACGATCTTCTCGACCATCTCGGCGATGATCTCCGGCGTCGGGCGGCCCTGGCGATGGATGTGGGCGAACCAGACGCCGTCCTTCTCCACCAACTGCTCGCGGGTCAGGCCGGTGGAACGCAGGAACCCTTCCATCGCCTGGTCGGGGGACCCGACCCGGGGGCCCTTGCGGTCCTCGTGCCGGTCGCCCTGGGTCGCGGGCAGCCCCTCGGCCACCAGGGTCAGGCGGCGCGGGCCGCCGAAGGACTTCACGGCCTCCGGGATCAGGCCCTCGCCGGCCAGGTGTTCGCGCGCCAGGCGCTCGAAGTCGCGCGCGGCCTGGGCCTGCATGCGCGCGGGAATTTCTTCGGAGAACAGTTCGATCAGCAGCTGGGGCATGTTTACTCTCCCGCTCGCAGCGTCTGAAAGACGGTGGATGACGGGGGCTGGTAAAATCCCCCTTCCCCCTCGATGGGGGAAGGGTCGGGGATGGGGGTGCGCGCGCAAGGTTGGGGCGGACAGCCCGGGTGGGCGTCGGCGCCGACCTGAATCCACGGCGTCACCGCCTCGGACACACCCCCACCCAACCCTCCCCCATCGAGGGGGAGGGCTTTGGAGGCGCGAATTTCCTTGGCGATCTGTTCGGCGACGCCCCAGGGATCGCCCAAGGCCTCGTCATGGCGGAAGCGCAGGACGCGGAAGCCCTGAGATTCGAGCCACTGTGTGCGTTCGTGGTCGTGAAGCTGGGAGGCTTCGAGATCATCGCGCGGACCATCGAGTTCGATCACGAGCCGCGCCGGATGACACGCGAAGTCGGCGACGTAGCGACCGATCGGCGCCTGCCGCCGAATGTTGAGATCGAGCTTACGGAGTTCAGCCCAAAGGCGCTTCTCCGGCAGCGTCATCGCGCGACGGAGGTTGCGTGCCCGCGACACAGCGCCGGGAGCGTGAGAACGGCGTTCGAAGCTCACGCTTCGCCCCCCTCGTTCTTCACCCAGGCTGTCGCGCAAAGTTTGGTCAGGTCGCGGATGCGGCCGATATAGCTCTGGCGCTCCGCGACGGCGATGGCGCCGCGCGCGTCCATCAGGTTGAACAGGTGGCTGGCCTTCAGCACGTGGTCGTAGGCCGGCAGGACGATGGCCTGGCCCTGCGGACCGGTCATGGCCAGCAGGCGTGGGACCTGGATCTCCATGTCCTCGAACTGGCGCTTCAGGGTCTCCACGTCATAGCCGTGGAAATTGGCCTCCGAGTGCTGGCGCTCGTTTTCCAGGAACACCTCGCCATAGGTCTTGGGCTCGGGACCATCGGGATCGTTGAAAGCCAGGTCGGTGAAGTGGTCCACGCCCTGGATGTACATGGCCAGGCGCTCCAGGCCGTAGGTCAGTTCGCCGGCCACCGGGAACACGTCCAGGCCGCCCACCTGCTGCATATAGGTGTACTGGCTGACCTCCATCCCGTCGCACCAGACCTCCCAGCCCAGGCCCCAGGCCCCGACCGTCGGGTTCTCCCAGTCGTCCTCGACGAAGCGGATATCGTGCAGGCGGGTGTTCAGGCCGATGGCCTCCAGACTGCCGAGATACAGCTCCTGAAGGTTGTCGGGGTTCGGCTTCAGGATCACCTGATACTGATAGTAATGCTGCAGGCGGTTGGGGTTCTCGCCATAGCGGCCGTCGCCGGGCCGCCGCGAGGGCTGCACATAGGCCGCCCGCCACGACTTGGGACCCAGAGCGCGCAGCACCGTGGCCGGGTGCAAGGTCCCCGCCCCCACCTCCACATCATGTGGCTGCAGAATCACGGCGCCCTGACGGCTCCAATAGTCGTGCAATTTCAGGATAAGACCCTGAAATGAAAGCGGCTTGTCGGCGGGCATGTGAGCTGTTTCGCAGGCGCAAAAAAAGTCGGCGGACCATAGGGCCCGCCGACCTTGGCTTCAACCCACGTAGGGGGAGCCTTTAGTTGCCCTTGGGGGCCGTCCGGTTCCCGGCGTTGGAGAGCGGCTTGTAGAGGGCGCGGTTCTCCGGGGTGTCGGCCACCGGGCCGTTGGTGACCGTGGTGGTGGTCAGAGTGGCGGAGGTGTCGGCGCTCATGCCGGTGCTGGCCATCGGCGTGGTGACCGACGTCGAGGTCGTGGCGTCGGCCGAGGTGTCGGTGGTCGCGGCGCTGTTCATGGTCCCGGCGGGATCAGCAGCCGGCGGGGTCATGGTCTGGGCTTGGGCGACGCCCGTCATCAAGGCGGCAACGGCGGCGGTCATGGTCAGAATACGGTTCAAATGCATCGTGTCCTCGCGGCGGGGTGAATGGAAGCCCCCCAAATTCGAGCCGGGAGAGAAGCTCGGCCCGTCGCACCGAACAGCGCACGGCGCCGCTGGTGGTTGCGGAGATCACGGGCTCGTGAATGGCGATCTCGCAACCCTAGAGCCCCCGCTTCCACCGGGCAGATGCGCATTGCGGAGGCGCTTTCTGCGTAACATTTGACCATTGCCTGGGCAATTTGCTCACGAATAAGGCGCTCACGGTCTTTTCCTTGATCAATAGTTACCGGGCCTCCGCCGTCGCCTGCGTGTCTCGGTAGCGTCACCTTGCCGTCGAGGGGGCTGAACTCGCGACGGGTCGGGAATTCACCACGGGCGTGCCGATCTTTGGGCTGCGCAGGAGCGAGCGATGAAACTGATCATGGCGATCGTCAAACCCTTCAAGCTGGACGATGTGCGCGAAGCGCTCGTCGCCGCCGGCGTCGAGGGGCTGACGGTCTCGGAAGTTAAGGGCTACGGCCGGCAGAAGGGGCAGACGGAGATCTACCGGGGCGCTGAGTACCAGGTGAACTTCGTTCCCAAGGTGAAGCTGGAAGCGGTCGTCGACGACAGCGCCGCGGCCAAGGCCGTGGAGGCCGTCAAGGCCGCCGCCGCCACCGGCAAGATCGGCGACGGGAAGATCTTCGTCCTCAATGTCGAGGACGCGGTTCGCATTCGGACCGGCGAGTCCGGCACCGCGGCGCTTTAGAGCGCAGCGCGAACTCATCGGGACAAGGGGATAGCACATGAAAACATTCGGATTTAAGCGGCTGGCGGGCCTGATGGCCGCCGCCACCCTGGTCGGGGCGCCGTTGGCGTTCCCGGCCTTCGCACAGGACGTCGCGCCGCCCGCAGCCGAGGCCGCCGCGCCCGCGCCGGCGCCGGAAGAGGCGGCTCCCGCCGCAACGGAAGAGGCGGCTCCGGCCGCCGCGGAAACCCCGGCGCCCACGCTGATGGCGCACCAAGTCAAGCTCGAGCTCGACGGCTCCGGCACGGCCTGGATCCTGACCTCCACGGCCCTGGTCCTGATGATGACCATTCCCGGCCTGGCGCTGTTCTATGGCGGCATGGTTCGCCGCAAGAACGTCATCGCCACGGTGGCGCAATCCTTCGCGGTCACCTGCGTGGTGACGGTCGTCTGGATGGCCATCACCTATGGCATGTCCTTCGGGGTGAACCCGGACGAGAACTTGAACAAGTATGTCGGCTCCTTCGACGTGCTGTTCCTCAACGGCGTGACCACCGAGACGGCCTTCTCGGCCGCCAAGGGCCTGCCGGAGATGCTGTGGATCGTCTATCAGATGACCTTCGCCATCATCACGCCCGCCCTCATCGCCGGCGCCTTCGCCGAGCGGATGAAGTTCTCGGCCCTCCTGCTCTTCACCACCCTGTGGGCGGTCTTCGTCTACGCGCCCGTCTGTCACTGGGTCTGGGGCGGCGGCTGGCTCTCGGGCGCGGGCGTCCTGGACTTCGCCGGCGGCACCGTCGTTCACATCAATGCGGGCGTCGCCGGCCTGATGTGCGCCCTGGTGCTCGGCAAGCGTAAGGGCTACGGCGCGGAAAACATGGCGCCTTCCAACCTGGTCTACACCATGATCGGCGCCAGCCTGCTGTGGGTGGGTTGGTTCGGCTTCAACGCCGGTTCGGAATGGGCCGCCGACGGCATCGCCTCGGCCGCCATGCTGAACACCCAGATCGCCGCGGCCGCGGCCGCCCTGTCCTGGATGATCGTCGAGTGGGTCGAGCGCAAGAAGCCCGGCATGCTGGGCCTGGCCTCCGGTGCGGTGGCGGGTCTCGTCGCCATCACCCCGGCCGCCGGCTTCGTGAACCCGCAAGGCGCTCTGATCATCGGCATCATCGGTGGCGGCGCGGCCTATGTGGGCGCGGTCTGGCTCAAGCGCCTGCTGAAGTATGACGACAGCCTGGACGCCTTCGGCGTGCACGGGATCGCCGGCATCGTCGGCGCCCTGCTCACCGGCGCCCTGGCCGACCCGGCCATCAACAGCCTGGGCGAAGGCGCCTCGGTGGCCAAGCAGGCCGTTGGCATCGTGGCGACCATCGCGTGGTCCGGCGTGGTCACCCTGATCATCCTGTTCATCGTGAAGTTCACCACCGGCCTGCGTGTCTCGGAAGAGGGCGAAGTCGAGGGTCTGGACCTCTCGCTGCACGGCGAAGCCCTGCACGAGTAGTTCGAACCACACCAAAGCGTTGGGAACGGGGGTCCTTCGGGGCCCCCGTTTTCGTTTGGGCTAACGCCAGCCCGTCCGGGCGATGGCGTACTCCACCTCGCCCTGCTCCGCGCCCGGCAGGGGATCGTCCCAGGTCAGGTGGAAGGTGCGGATGTAGCGCAGCCCCGCCTTCTCCATGACGCGCCGCGAGCCTGCGTTGACCGCCATGGTCTGAGCCCAGATGCGGCTGAGCCCCAGATCACGAAAGCCCAGCTCGACCAGGGCGCGGGACGCCTCGCTGGCATAACCCCGGCCCCAGGCGGCGCGGACCAGGCGATAGCCCAGCTCCGCCTCATCTCCCTCGACCCGCAGCGAGGCCCAGCCGAGGAAGGTCTCGCCCTCGAACACCAGCCAGGTGCGGCGGGCCAGCAGGTCAGGCAGGCTTCGGGCTTCGACCACCTCACGGGTCTCCCCCGCTCCGCTGATGAAGGCCATCACCTCGGGATCGCCGTGCAGGGCGACCAAGTGTTCGAGATCGTCCGGCGTCAGAGGCCGCAGGCGCAGCCGCGCGGTCTCCACCGGCTCAAGTCCAGGGCCCGCCGAGGCGGCAGCGCCGGACCCACCAGTCGGGCTTCATGGCCATGATCCGTTCGGCCAGGGTCTCGGCCTCCACCTCGCTCTGGCATAGCGCGAAGCAGGTGGCTCCGGAGCCGGACATGCGGGCGATCAGGGCCTCGGGCTCATCGGCCAGCGTCGCCAGCACATCGCCGATGGCCGGCGCCAGGGCCACGGCGGGCGCCTCAAGGTCATTGCGGGTGGTGGCGAGCCAACCGGCCACCTCCTCGACGCTCTCGAAGGCGTCGGGCATGGGCGGCGGCGCGATGTCGCCGAACACCCCCGCGGCGTCGAAGGCGGCGTAGACGGCCGGCGTCGAAACCGAGACGCCGGGATTGACCAGCACCGCCTCCAGGATCGGCAGGCCCGGGGCCGGCGACAGCCGCTCTCCCCGCCCCTGCGCCACCACCGGGCGGCCCCAGAGGCAGGCCGCGCCATCAGCGCCGAGGCCTGCGGCGACGGCCTCCAGTTCCACGTCGTCGAGCCGGGGGTTCATGTCCTCGCGCATCAGCCGCAGGGCCGCGCCCGCGTCGCTGGAGCCGCCGCCGAGGCCCGCCGCCACCGGCAGGCGCTTTTCCAGGGTAAAGGCGCGCAGCGCCTGCGGGCCCCGGGCCTTGGCCAGCAGGGCGCGGGCGGCGCGCAGGATCAGGTTGTCCCCCTCGTCGGCCAGCTGATGGGCGAAGGGACCGCGCACCTTCACGGCCAGGGCCTCCCCCTCGTGCAGGGTGACTCGATCTCCGGCGTCGGCGAAGACCATCAGGCTGCAGAGCGGGTGATAGCCGTCGGCGCCCGGCGCGCCGACATGCAGGAAGAGGTTGATCTTGGCAGGCGCCAGGGTGTCGCCGGCCATCGCGCTAAGGTCCGGCGACGCGGGGGCTCTGGGCCGGCCCCGCGGGACCCAGGCCAGAGGCCAGCTTGGTCGTCACCTCGGCCTTCATCTTGGCGTCGGGATCGAGAGTGAGGACCCGCCTCCACTGGAACTCCGCCTCGTCGCGGCGGCCGATGCGCCAGTAGGCGTCGCCGAGATGATTGTTGATGTCCGGGTCCCCGGCCTCAAGCTCGATGGCTTCCTCAAGCTTCTCGACGGCCTTCTTGTAGTCGCCGAGCCGGAAATAGGCCCAGCCGAGGCTGTCGATCATGGCCCCGGACTTGGGATTGGAGGCCACGGCCCGTTGCACCATGGCCAGGGCTTCGGGCAGGTGCTCGCCGCGGTCGATCCAGGAATAGCCGAGATAGTTCAGCATCTCGCTGTCGTCGGGGCGGATTTTCAGGGCCGCGCGCAGGTCGGCCTCGCCCTCGGCCCAGCGGCCGGCCCGATCGTTGGCCACGCCTCGAGCATACAACAGCCGCCAGTCGCCAGGACGAGCGGCGATCACCTCGGTGAGGATCTGGGACGCCTCGGCGAACTGCTCGTTGACCCTGAGCATGTCGGCCAGGGTCACCTTGGCGTCGAGATCGCCGGAGGCCGCCGCCTCCCGCGCCATCTTCAGAGCGGTCTCGCTGTCCTTGGCGCTCTGGAAGCTCCAGGCCAGCTTGGCGCGGGCCGCAGCATATTCCGGCGCGCCGGGCTTGGGCCTGGCGAAGGCCGCGCGGGCCGAGTCGATGTCGCCGGCGGCCTCCATCAGATCGCCGACCATCAGCCAGGCCTCGTTGCGGTTAGGGTCCAGCCGCAGGGCCATGCGCAGGTAGGCCAGGCCGATCTGATCCTGTTTGGCCGACAGCATGGTGGCGGCAGGCGCCATCAGGGCCTGGGCCGCGCCCTGGCGCAGGGTCGGGGCGGGCGGGGCCGACTTGCCGGCCGCGGCGCGGGCCTTGGCCGCCAACAGGATCGAGTTCGAGGGTTGATCGGCGAGGCCCTTGTCATAGACCGCCACGGCGTCGAGCCGCTTGCCGCGCCGCTCCAGGAAGCCGCCATAGGCCAAGAGCACCATGTCACCGGGATCATCGCCGCCGGTCAGCGCCTTGAAGTCCGTCTCAGCCTCATCGTAGCGCTTGGCGCGCTCATAGAGGAAGGCCTGACCCAGCAGGCCGAAATACTTCACGACCTTGTCATTGCGCAACTCAGGCCGAACCACCGCGCCCTCGGCGTCGCCCGCCATGGCCGAGGCCCAGGGGCTCAGCAGGGCCGCGGCGCCCTTGTGCGGGAAGCCAACCCGCTCGGGCGCCAGCAACAGCCTGGCGGCCTTGCCCTGGTTGCTGGACATGGCCTCGACGGCCTGGACCATACGGCCCATCCGCTTGGTGGCCTCAGAGGCGCCGTCACCGGAGGGCGCGAGCGCGGCGGCCTTGGTGATATCGCCGGCCAGGACCGCGGCGGTGAAGGCCCGCTCGGCGATCAGGTCGTCTTCCGCGCCGCCGGCCTGGGCCTGTTCGAAATAGGCGACCGCCTGAGCGCCCCGACCGTCGTTCAGCGCGCCCTGGCCGGCCAGGAACAAGCCGTAGGAAGATCCACCCAGGTCATCGAGACTGGCGAGATCGTCCCCTGGCTGGGTGGCGCAGGCGGCCAGGAGGGCGAGCGGGGCGACGCAGACGAGCAGTTTACGCATGGGGTTGAACCTCACCGCTTTCCGCCCGCGCCGCAAGCTTGGCCAACCAGCGCGCGCCGATTTTCCCTACATATTCGGGTAGTTCGGGCCGTCTCCACCCTGCGGGGTGGTCCAGTTGATGTTCTGCGAGGGGTCCTTGATGTCGCAGGTCTTGCAGTGGACGCAGTTCTGGAAGTTGATCTGGAACTTCGGGTTCTGGCCGGCTTCGTCGTAGAGCACCTCGTAGACGCCCGCCGGGCAGTAGAGCCGCGCGGGCTCTGCGAACCGTGGCAGGTTCACCTCGATCGGGACGCTCGGGTCCTTCAGCTTCAGGTGGGCCGGCTGGTTCTCGTCGTGGTTGGTGGCCGACAGGAAGACGCTGGAGAGCTTGTCGAAGCTGAATTCGTTATCCGGCTTCGGATAGACGATCGGCTTGTAGTCCTTGGCCAGACCGGTGGAGGCCGCATCCGACTTGCCGTGCTTCAGCGTGCCCCAGGGCGACCAGCCGCCCAGGAGCGTGGCGATCATGGCGTCGGCGCCGCCCAGGACCAGGCCCGGAATGGTGCCGAACTTCGACCACAGCGGTTTGAAGTTGCGGACGTTCCACAGCTCCTTGTGTATCGAGGACGTCTTGTAGGCGGCTTCGTAGCTTTCCAGGGCGTCGCTCGAACGGCCCTCGGCGATGGCGGCGAAAGCGGCCTCGGCGGCCAGCATGCCGCTCTTCACCGCGTTGTGGCTGCCCTTGATGCGGGGAACATTGACCATGCCGGCCGAGCAGCCCAGCAGCACGCCGCCGGGGAAATAGAGCTGCGGCAGGGACTGCGAGCCGCCCTCGGTGATGGCGCGCGCGCCGTAGGAGATGCGCTTGCCGCCTTCCAGATAGCCGCGGATCGTCGGGTGGGTCTTGAAGCGCTGGAACTCGTCGAAGGGCGACAGCCAGGGGTTCTTGTAGTTCAGGTGCAGCACGAAGCCGATGGCCACGTAATTGTCCCCGAAGTGGTACATGAAGGACCCGCCGCCGGTGGCGTTGTCCAGGGGCCAGCCGAAGGTGTGCTGGGTCAGGCCGGGCTCGAACTGCGCGTCCGGCACCTGCCAGAGTTCCTTGATGCCGATGCCGAACTTCTGCGGGTCACGACCCTCGGTCAGGCCGAACTTGGCCTGCAGCTGCTTGGCCAAAGAGCCGCGCACGCCCTCGCCGATGAAGGTGTACTTGGCGTGCAGTTCGATGCCGGGCTGGTAGTCGGGGCCGGGCTGGCCGTCCTTGCCGATGCCGAACACGCCGGCCACGACGCCCTTCACCGAGTCGTCCTCGTTGTAGACCACCTCGGAGGCGGCCATGCCGGGATAGATCTCGACCCCCAGGCTCTCGGCGTGCTGGCCCAGCCAGCGGCAGACGTTGCCCAGGCTGGCGATGTAGTTGCCGTGGTTCAGCATCCACTTGGGGAAGGGCAGGAAGCTGATGTCCAGCTCGCCCTGCGGACCGAGCATCACGAACTTGTCGCGGGTGACCTTGGTCTCCAGCGGAACGCCGAGCTCCTTCCAGTTCGGCAGCAGCTCATTGATGCCGCTGGGATCGATGACCGCCCCCGACAGGATGTGAGCGCCGACCTCGGAGCCCTTTTCGAGAACCGCGACGGAGATTTCCGTTCCGGCCTGCTCGGCCAGTTGCTTCAGGCGGATCGCGGCCGACAGGCCCGAGGGGCCGGCGCCGACGATCACCACGTCGTACTCCATGGCCTCGCGTTCAATGACGTCGCTCATGATCCCCTCAACTCCTCTGGGCCACGCGTCAGGGGTTCCCCTCCCCTTACGCCGCGCGGCGTTGATCCGTTCGCCGACTTATCGGAAGCTTGCCGGTCGCCGGTCAAGGGTGAACTCCGTCGCAACAACGATTACAAGGACGCATGAACCCCGCCTCGCGTGACGTCGCCGCCGAAAGCCTGCTCGCCTTCTGGGCCGAGGCGGGTGTCGACGCCATGCTGCTGGACGAACCGTTCGATCGCATCGAGGCGGGTAAGATCGCGCCGATCCGCCTGCCTGAGAAGCCGGTGGCGGCCCCGATCGCGGCCCGGGCGGCGCCCGCCGCGGGTCCTGACGTCTCCGCCGCCGTCGCCGAGGCCAGACGCCTGGCCGCCGCCGCCGGCGACCTGGAGGCCCTGAAAGTCGCCATCGAGGCCTTTGACGGCTGTCCGTTGAAATTCGAGGGCGCCGCGCGCCAGTCGGTCTTCTATCGCGGCTCGATCTCCGCGCCGCTGATGGTGATCGGTGAAGGCCCCGGCCAGGAAGAGGACCTCCAGGGTCAGCCCTTCGTCGGCCGCGCGGGCCAACTTCTGGACCGGATGTTCGCCGCCGCCGGCCTGACCGACCAGGTCTTCATCACCAACTCGGTGTTCTGGCGCCCTCCCGGCAACCGCAACCCCTCGCCGGGCGAACAGATGGTCTGCGCGCCCTTCCTGGAACGGGCCATCGAGCTGCTGAAACCGCACATGCTGCTGCTGGTGGGCGGGCCCTCGTCGAAGGCCATGCTGAAGCGCGAGGAGGGCATCCTTTCCCTGCGCGGGCGCTGGTTCGAGTGGAAGTCGGCGGACGGCGCCATCGAGCTGCCGGCCATGCCCACCCTGCACCCGGCCTTCCTGCTGCGGCAGCCCGGGGCCAAGAAAAAGGCGTGGAGTGACCTGCTGACGCTCACCGAGCGCCTCAATCGGCCGGAACGTCCTTAACCGGACTCCTGGCGCGCGAACGCACTTTCCCTTCATCAATAAGGGTTCTAAACGTCTCGGGTCATTGAGGAATAGGGTCACGCCAGACCAGCGACGACGCGGCGGTGTGAAAGTGGGCATGACGCAGACCAAGCGCGTGCGGATCGCGGCCCTGGCCCTGATCTGCGCCACCATCGCAGGAAAGGCGCTGGCCGGCAGCCCGCAGGTCCTGACGCCCGCCGACGCTCAGAGCTACGCCCGGGCCTTCGAATCGGTGGATCGCGGCGACTTCATCGACGCCACGATGCAGACTCTCGAGATCAGCGACCCCTCACTTTCCGGCTACATCACCTATCGCGGCTTGATGCACCCGACGGCGCACAAGTCGAACTTCGAGGAACTGTCGGGCTGGCTGGCGCGCTATGCCGACCTGCCGGTCGCCGAACGCATCTACACCCTGGCCAGTAAGCGCAAGACGCCGGACATGGCCGCGCCGGCCGTCCCCGGGCTGATCGGGACCGACTGGAACAAGGTCGAGCTGGTGGCTCCGGGTTCCGGCGGCCCCTTCGACCTCGACAACGCCCGCCTGGCTCGCGAGGCCTTCTATTCCGGCGACTCCAGGCGTGCGCTGGACCTCGCCAAGGCCGTCGGTGAGCGCTGGATCGCCGGCATGGCCGCCTACCGCCTGCGCCGCTACGACCAGGCCGAGACCCACCTGTCACAGGTGGCCCAGGACACCGAGGAAGACATCTGGGTCCGGGCCGGCGCCGCCTATTGGGCCGCGCGCGCCGCCGAGGCCGGCGGCGCCAGCGACCGCGCGGCGACCTACCTGCGCCAGGCGGCCGGTTCGCCTGAGACCTTCTACGGCATGATCGCCGAGCGCCAGGTGGCCCTGGGCAATCTGGGACCCGCCATCCCCCTCTCCATGGCCCAACCCTACCAGCCCCGCGCCCGGAGCGTGATCAAGGCCTCCTACGGCGGCCCCACCGCCGACGTGACCAAGATGATGCGCGAGGACGTCCGCGCCCACCGCGCGGCGGCGCTGGCCCAGATCGGCCGCGTGCCGGAATCCGGTCAGGAACTGCGCGCCGGCTTGGCGCTGGCCCGCACGCCGGAAGAGCGTCAGCGCTGGCTGAAGCTGGCCGCCGTCATCAATGAGGGCCTGGCCCAGGACATGGCCGCCGCCGGCCACGCCCGGCGCCGCGGCGAGCCGGACTACCCCACTCCGAACCTGAACCCCCGCGAGGGCTTCAAGGTCAGCAAGGCCCTGGTCTACGCCATCGTCCGCCAGGAAAGCCGCTTCAACCCGGGCGTCGTCTCTCCGGCCGGCGCCGTGGGGCTGATGCAGCTGATGCCCGACGCCGCGGCCCATGCGACCGGCGACAAGCGTCTGCGCGACGACATGAGCCCGCTGTTCGATCCCAGCTTCAATCTCAAGGTCGGCCAGGACTATCTCGGCTGGCTGATGGGTGAAGGGGTCGGCTACGACATCCTGCGCACCGTCGCGGCCTATAACGGCGGCCCCGGCACCCTGCAGAAGACCGCCACGATGTTGGGCGAGGACGACGAGAGCCTGATGGTCATCGAGTGCATGCCCGCCGTGGAGACTCGCAACTACGTCGAACGCGTCATGGCCGCCTACTGGACCTACCAGAAGAAGTTCGGCCAGGAGTCGCGCACCCTGGACGCCCTCGCCACCGGCCAGAAGTACATCGACGCGCGCTGGGACGCGCCCCTGCCCGCGGCCAAGGTCGTGGTGGCCGAGGATGAGGACGCCAAGGCTTCGCCCAAGGCCGACAAGCAGGCCCGGCGCGGCAAGCGCGGCTAAGGCCTCGCTTCGCCCTCAATCTGCGACTAGCTCTGTTAGACCGTCCCGACCAACGGGCGACGATGCTGCGGTTTTCGGAGACCAGCTTGAGCGACACACCCCGCAAGCGCCTGCCCCTGCGCTGGCTGAGCCTCGCCGAGATCGTCGGCGTGGTGGCCGTGGTCGTGGCGGTGCTCGGCTATTGGGACAGCCATCGCGAGCGCACTCAGGAAGCCCGCGAAAAGGCCCTGGCCGCCCGCGAGCGCCAGGTCGAGGCCCGCGCCAACGCCTTGCGGCAGAGTTTCCTGATGACCGGGACCCTGGAGGGGTCGGGCGACCGCATCCGCCTGTCCTCTCAGCGCCCCGAGCAGGTGATTCAGACCCAGACCATCTGGTTCCCAAAAGCCATCCGCGACGCGCCCGTCGAGACGACCGGCAATCCCCGCCTGGAGGTGGGCTGGGTCGAGGACGGCCTGCGCAAGGCCAAGACCGAGAGCGGCCGCGTCCCGGTCGGTGTGCTGACTGTGTTCATCGAGGATGGCCTGACCAAGACCGACCGCGCTGTCTATCAGGTGGGCTACAGCCTGCATCCCCGCACCCTGCGCAAGGCCGAGGTGGACCTGGACGGCCTGTCCCTGGCGCGGCGCGGTGTGACCGGTGATCTGCAGGGCGCCGCCGACAACCTGTGGGCCGCGCGCTAGCCTATTTCAGCGTGGCCAGCCGCCCGAACTGACGCCGCAGGCCCGCCATGTCCGCGCCCGGCGCCAGGTTGCCCAGCTCGCTCTTGCGCACCAGCAGGCCCCAGGACCCGGGCTTCAGCCGATCCAGCAGCGAGCCCGCGTCGCTCTGGCCCTTGAGGCCCGCCGAACGTCCCTGCTTGATCCCGCGGGCCACCCGGTCGGCCCAGTCGTGGGTGAGGCGGATGTCGGGCGGCAGCAGCAGAATCCAGTCCTGCCTGGCCCGCTTCATGGCCTGGGCGATGCCGTCGGTGACCACCTCCACTCCGGCGTCGTCGCAGATCATCAGGGTCGGGTCCGTGGAGCCCTCGTCGGCCGCCATCACCTCGCGCACCAGCCCGTCCACCGCCGCCGGCACCAGCACAGGCAGCAGCTCCTGCAGGTGAGTGGACGAGTTGAAGGTCGGGATGATCACGCTGAGCATGCCGACAGAAGCGATGCGTCGGGCGCAGCGGTCAAGGCGTCGCGACGCGCGCGGGGGGATCGCGACGCCATCGGCTCCGCGCCGGTCCTGATAAAAGTTCTTGTTTTGTTCTGCGCTCTGCGTTTGGATGAGGCATGTCCACCTTCACCCAGCAAGCCCACCCGGCGCCACGGGGCCGTGGCGCGCGGTCCAATTCGTCCGGCCGCTACGAGGCCCAGGCCCGCGAGGCCTTCGACGACGGCTGGACGCCGGACGACGCTCAGCCTGCAAAACTGAAGACCACCCTGACGGCCGAAAAAGCGCGGGTGATTATCTCCAAGAACGCCAGCCCCGATGTCGGCTTCAGCCGGTCGATCAACCCCTACCGGGGCTGTGAGCACGGCTGCATCTACTGCTACGCCCGGCCGGCCCACGCCTATATGGGCCTGTCGCCGGGGCTGGATTTCGAGAGCAAGCTGTTCTTCAAGCCAGAGGCGGCAAGCCTGTTGGAGGCTGAGTTCTCCAAGCCGCGCTACCAACCCATCGCCATCCACATCGGCGGCAACACCGATCCCTACCAACCGCAGGAGCGCACCCTGCGGATCACCCGCTCGATCATGGAGGTGATGGCGCGGTTCCAGCATCCGTTCTCGATCATCACCAAGTCGGCCCTGGTCCTGCGCGACCTGGACCTGCTGGCGCCGCTGGCGCAGGCCAATCTGGTGCGGGTGGCGATCTCGGTCACCACGCTCGACCGCAAGCTCGCCCGCAGCATGGAGCCCCGCGCCGCCACGCCCGACAGGCGCATCGCCGCCATCAAGGGCCTGGCCGATGCCGGGGTGCCGGTGATCGTCATGTTCGCGCCGGTCATCCCGGGTCTCAACGACCACGAGATGGAGGCGGTGCTGGAGCGCGCGGGCCAGGCGGGCGCCCGGGGCGCGGGCTACGTCGCCCTGCGCCTGCCGCTGGAGATCAAGGACCTGTTCCGGGAGTGGCTGGCCACGGACCATCCCGATCGTGCCAGCCGGGTGATGTCCCTGGTGCGCCAGATGCGGGGCGGCAAGGACTACGATGCCGACTGGGGGACCCGCATGAAGGGCCAGGGGCCGCTGGCCGACCTGATGGCGGTGCGCTTCCAGGCCGCCCGCAAGCGCTACGGGTTGGACGTCTCCTTCGACGGCCTGGATCTCGGCAAGTTCAAGGTTCCCGGGAAGGTCGGGGATCAGCGAGATCTGTTCGGGTGACCTGCGGCGAGCCATGGACTCCGCCGGAGGCCTGGCCGAGCGCTGGTGACTCGCGGCTCAACGGGTGAAGACCCCCACCAGCTCCACATGGGGCGACCACAGGAACTGATCGACCGGAAACACGCGGTCGAGGCTGAACCCGGCGTCGATCAGCACGCGAGCGTCGCGGGCGAAGGTGGCCGGGTTGCAGGAGACTCCGATGACCCTCGACACCTGGGAGGCCGCGATCTCGGCCGTCTGTTCCAGGGCTCCGGCCCGCGGCGGGTCGAACAGCACGGTATCGGTCTTCTTCAGCTCAACGGCCAGGACCGGACGCCGCGCCAGATCTCGGGTCTCGGCGGTGATCCCCTTGAGGCCCGGCGCGGTGGCGATGGCCGAGGTCAGGGCCCGGATGGCCGGCGCGTGGCCGTCGGCGGCGTGGACCGGCGCGATCTGCGCCAGGCGGAAGGTGAAGGTCCCCACGCCGCAATAAAGGTCGGCGATCCGTTCGGCGCCGGCGGCCTGCTCCACCGCGAAGGCGGCCATGGCGGCCTCGGCTGCCGGCACGGCCTGCAGGAAGGCCCCGGCCGGCAGGGCGACGACGGCCGGGCCCACGCGGACCAGAGGCTGGCGCGCGCCATACTGGACCTCGCCGTCCATGGTCACCCGAGCGAAGCCGACCTCCGACGCGATCTCGCCCAGCTGCATGCGGGCGTCGGCGGACAGGCCGCCGCTCTTGCGCTCGACCCCGGTGATCTCGATGTCGAGACCCTCGGCGGTGAGGGTCACGTGCAGGGTCGGCGCGGACTTGGGATGTTTCAACAGCGGCGCGGCCAGGCGGCGCAGGGCCGGCAGGGCGGCCTGCAACTTCGGATCGGCGATGGGGCAGACGCTGATGTCGATGACGTCCCAGGACTTGCGGGTCTTGTAACCCAGGCGCGCCTCGCCCCGCTTGCCCGGACGGGCGTGCAGCGCCAGTCGGCGGCGTGAGGCCGGCGGCGCGGCGAAGGGCGCGAGAATTTCTGTCTCGATGCGCTGCAGGCCCAGCGTCTTGCGCAGCCGCTCCACCTTCCAGGCCAGATAGGCCGCATGATCCCAGTGCTGCAGGGCGCAGCCCCCGCAGACGCCGAAGTGCGGACAGGGCGGCTCGACGCGCTCCGCGCTGGCCACCAGCACCGCCTCCAGGTCCCGCCGCTCGCCGCCCCCGGTCGCGCGCACGGTCTCTCCGGGCAGGGTGAAGGGCACGTAGATGGGGCCGGCCGCGACGCCATCTCCCTCGCCGCCGATGGTCTCGATGACCACCTCCACAGGCGGACCCGAGGGCTTGGGCGGCTCGGGACGGCGGTTGGAACTTCGCATGGTCAGTATCATTTACGGTTTGGAGGCGGATGGTAGCTTCACCATTCGCACCTGGAGTCGGGCAAAACGGTCTGTGGCTTTGTTCAAGACCCGTTCAGGTTCGATCCGTCAAACCTCATCTCCGAAAGCGGGGCCTCGGCGCCGCCGGAGCCTGTGAAGGAAAAGACCATGAAGCGTACGTTCGCCATCGCCGCCGCCGCTGCCGTTCTGGCCACCAGCCTGGCGGTTCCGCAGTTCGCCGCCGCCCAATCCACCCGCACCTATGGCTCGGGCGACATCTGCCGCGAGGCTCGCCGTGAGTCGGGCCACAAGGGCGCCATCGTCGGCGGCGTGCTGGGCGCCGTGCTCGGCTCACAGGTCGCCGGCAAGGGCGCCAAGACCGAGGGCGCGGTGCTCGGCGGCGTGGTCGGCGCGGCCGCCGGCAACCAGGTCGGTCGCAACCGCATCAACTGCAAAGGCTATCCCAGCCGCGTGGCGCAGACCTCCTACAGTCGCAACAACTGCCAGTGGGTCAGCGAGTACTACGGCGGCCGCGATCACAGTTTCGAAGTCTGCCGCGGGCGCGATGGCGTCTGGCGGCCCAGCGGTCGCTCATAAGCGCGCCCGACCTATTCACCTGAATTCCTGAGGGGAGAACTCCCATGACCAAGATCTTCGCCAAGTCCGCCCTGGCCGGCGCCGCCGGTATCATGGCGCTCAGCGCCGCCGCCGCGATCCCGAGCTTCGCCTCGGCTCAGTCGGGCTATTACGGCCAGAGCTATGACAGCGGTTACTACGACCCGTGCCGCCGGTCGTCCTCCAACCGCAGCACGACGGGGGGCCTGATCGGCGCCCTGGCCGGCGCCGCCATCGGCTCCAACGTGGCGGCCCGCAATGCGCGGACCGAAGGCGCGGTGCTGGGCGGCCTGGTGGGCGCGGTGGCCGGTTCCAAGATCGGCAAGGACTCCGCCGCCTGCGCCCCTAGCCGCCAGCAGGGCTACTACAACGGCGGCAGCCAATATGGCTCCAACGGCTACTATGGCGGCAGCGGCTACTACGGCAGCAACTACGACAACGGCTATGGCGACCGCACCTACGACTACGACCGGTCGAGCTATTACGGCGATCAGGCCTATGACCGCCGTGGGAACAGCTACAGCGTCTCGACCCAGAGCGTCGGCGCCGACGGCTGCACCCTGGCCGAAAGCCCGATCTACCTGCCCGACGGTCAGGTCCAGAAGCGCTTCGTGCGCGTCTGCCGCGACAATCGGGGCCGCTATCAGGTCGTCGACTAAGCCTGAACTTCAGATCGACGAAGCCGCCCCGTTCACGCGGGGCGGCTTTTTCGTGCGTGCAGGAGGTACTCCGAATTGCCGTCGCCGCCCGGGATCGGGCTGTCGGCGCTCGCCAGCACCCCCCAGCCCGAAGCGGTCAGGAAGCCGGCGACATCGGCCAAGGCCTGGGCGCGGGCCTTGCTGTCACGGACCAGCCCCCCCTTCCCCACATGGTCCGGCCCGACCTCGAATTGCGGCTTCACCAGGGCGATGAGATCAGCCTCCGGCGCGGCAAGGTCCAGGGCGGCGGGCAGCACCTTGGCAAGGCCGATGAAGCTGGCGTCGCAGATCACCAACCGGGGCGGCTCCGGAATGAGCGCGACGGTCAGGCTGCGGGCGTCCACGCCCTCCAGGGCCACGACCCGGGGATCGGCGGCGAGCCTGGGGTGCAACTGCCCCCGACCGACATCGACGGCGTAGACGCGCGCGGCGCCGCGCGCCAAGCAGACCTCGGTGAAGCCGCCGGTCGAGGCGCCGACATCCAGCACCACGCGGGCCTCCACCGTAACAGGCCACAGCTCCAGGGCATGGACCAGCTTCAGCGCGCCGCGCCCGACATAGGGGTGGGCCGGCTGCGCCTGCAGGTCACAGGCGTCATCCAACGCCTCGGACGCCTTGGCCACCACGCGGCCATCCGCCGTCACCCCGCCTGCGGCGATGGCCGCCTGGGCCTTGGCGCGGCTTTCGGCGAGCCCGCGCGCCACCAGCAGCAGATCGGCGCGGACCTTCGCCATCACCCGACCCCGCTCAGCCCGGCGGAGGCCGGGGCCCAGGTCATGGGGCTCAGGCTCGTCGGCAAGGCCGTCCCGGGGCAGGCTTCAAGGATCAGGCGCTCTACGACCTGGGCCCCGGCCTTCGCCGGGAGGAGCGGTTGAGCGCGCATGCCAGGTTCAAGCTGTGGCCGCGTCCTCTTCGAACAGCTTCTTGAGCTCGTTCTTGAGGATCTTACCATTGGCGTTGCGCGGCAGGGTTTCGTGCCAGAACTTCACCTTCACGGGCACCTTGAAGGCCGCCAGATGCTCGGCCACGTGGGCGCGCAGCTCAGCTTCGGTGGCGCTGGCGCCTGGCTTCAAGGTGACCACGGCGCCCGGCTCCTCGCCCAGCGTCCGGTGGACGATGCCAACGACGGCGGCGTCCATGACCGCAGGGTGGTCATAAAGGACGTTCTCCACCTCGATGCAGTAGATGTTCTCGCCGCCGCGGATCAGCATGTCCTTGGCGCGATCGATGATGAAGCAGAAGCCCTCCTCGTCCACGCGGGCCAGGTCCCCGGTGCGGACCCAGCCGTCGACGAAGGTCTGGGCGGTGGCCTCGGGCTTGTTCCAGTAGCCCTTCACGATCTGCGGGCCATTGGCCCAGAGCTCTCCCACGGCGTTGGGCGGCAGAACCGTCACCCCATCGGCGGGATCGCGGATCTGCAGCTCGCTGACCGGCACGGCCGGGCCACAGCTGTCGGGACGGTTGGCGTAGTCCTCGGCTCCGTGGGTGGTGACGGTGGCGCAGGTCTCGGTCATGCCCCAGCCGTTGCCGGCCGCCGACTTGGGGAAGGTCTCCTTGATCTTCCGCACCAGCTCCGGCGCGGACGGCGCGCCGCCATAGGCCACGCTCTCCAGGGACGAGAGGTCGTATTTTTCGCGCAGCGGATGCTCGATCAGCTGCCAGGCGATGGTGGGCACGCCGCCGGCCGACTGGATCTTCTCGCGCTGGATCAGCTCGAAGGCGCGGATCACGTCCCACTTGTGCATCATCACCAGCTTGGCGCCGCCGATCAGCGATGGGTTCAGCACGGCGAAGCAGCCGGTGGCGTGGAAGAACGGCACCGAGATCAGCGACGAGCGCTGGGGCGCGTCGGGATCGGGCACGGGCGGCGCCTCGCCGCGGCGCAGGAAGGCCCGCGCCCCGGAGGCCGCGCCGGCCATGATGTTGGAATTGACCGCGCGATGAGTGGCCAGCGCCCCCTTCGGCTTACCGGTCGTGCCCGAGGTGTAGAAGATCGTCGCGTCATCGTCGGTGTCGATATCGGCGGCCGGGATCGGTTGGTCGGGCAGCTTGATCCAGTCGTTGGCGGCGCCGATCACGGTCTCCAGCTTGGTCACCTGGGGGTGGGCGATCTCGTCGATCTCGCGGCTGACATAGATGCGCTGCAGGTCAGGGCAGTTGGGCAGGTGCTCAGCCAGGCGGCCGTAGCTGCCGGTATCCAGGATGGCGAACTTGGAGCCCGAGTCCGTCAGGCCGTATTCCAGCTCAGGCCCGGTCCACCAGGCGTTCAGCGGGGTGACGATGGCCCCCAGGGAGGCTGCGGCATAGAAGGCCACCGGCCATTCCGGCAGGTTGCGCATGATGATGGCGACCCGGTCGCCCTTCGTGAGGCCCTGGGCCTGAAGTTCGACGGCGAACCTGGCGACCGCGCGGTAGAAGGCCTCATAGGTGACCCGCTCGTCCTCATAGACCAGGAACACCTTCTCGCCGTGGGCGCGGCCGGCTTCGACCACGGAGCGCAGGGTGGGCGGCAGGTTCTTCCAGGTCTTGGTCTTGATCCCCCGGATGACCACCTCCTCGACCTCCGTGCCCATGCCGGGCGCGGACAGGAGGGCGTTGGTCTGGGCGATGGACATGGCGGGCCAACCGGCCGGCAGAGCATCCTGGGACATATGCGTTTCTCCACGGGAATGCGCGGCTTGAACCTGCCGCGTCGTCCTGGGTGAACAAGCATAACCTAAGGCGCGAGGCAAACGCGGGTTGGAAGAACGTTGGTCAGCCTCAGACCACCGCTTCCAGCCGCGCCAATGCGCCCTCCAGCTTGATCTTGGCGGCCTCGGATTCGGCGAGGCGTTCGCGGTTTTCCTCGACCACCTCCTCCTTGGCGTTCGCCACGAAGGCGGGATTTCCGAGCTTCTTCATCACGTGGGCGATGTCGCTGGCGTGGGTGGCGATCTCCTTGGCCAGACGCACCTTCTCGACAGCCAGGTCGATGAACTCGGCCACCGGCAGGGCGAAGGTGACGCCCTGGACGACGAAGGGGATCGCCCCCTGCGGCGCGGTCTCGGCGATCTGGACTTCAGAGGCCCGCAGCAGTTGGGCCACGATTGGGCCATTGGCTTCCAGCACGGCCCGCTGTGCGGCGGAGGCCTCCAGGACCAGCAGGGGCGGACGGGCCGAACCCGGCACGTTCAGTTCGGCCCGCACCGAGCGGCCCTCGGTGATGGCGGCCACGATCAGGCCGATCTCGGCCTCCGACTTAGGGTCCAGCAGGCTGGCGGGCAGGTCAGGCCACTGGGCCGAGATCAGCATGCCCTCGGCGCGCGGCGCGCCCAAGTCGGCGGTCTGGCTCCACAGCTCCTCGGTCAGGAACGGCATGATCGGGTGCAGCAGCTTGAGGATCACGTCGAGGGTCCAGGCGGCGGTCGCATGCGTCTCGGCCTTGGCCGCCTCGTCATCGCCCTTCAGCAGGGGCTTGGAGAGCTCGACGTACCAGTCGCAATAGGTGTTCCAGATGAACCGGTAGAGGGCGTTGGCCGCACCATCGAAGCCGCAGGCGGCGATCGAGTCGGTGACCACCTGGGCGGTCTTCTGAGTCTCGCCGACGATCCAGCGGTTGAGGGGATTGGTCACCGCCGCGGGGTCAAAGCCTTCGGCGCGCACGCAGCCGTTGAACTGGCAGAAGTTGGCGGCGTTCCACAGCTTGGTGCCGAAATTCCGATAGCCCTCAATGCGTTGAGTCGAGAGCTTGATGTCCCGACCCTGCCCCGACATGGCGGTCAGGGTGAAGCGCAGCGGGTCGGCTCCGTACTGGTCCACCAGGTCCAGCGGGTCCATGACGTTGCCCTTGGACTTGGACATCTTGGCGCCGGAGGCGTCGCGCACCAGGGCGTTGAAGAACACCCGCTTGAAGGGGACCTGCCCCGTGAAATGGATGCCGAGCATCATCATCCGGGCGACCCAGTAGAAGATGATGTCGAAGCCGGTCACCAGGGTGTTGGTGGGATAGAAGCGCGCCAGATCGGCGGTCTCCTCCGGCCAGCCCAGGGTGGAGAACGGCCACAGCCCGGAGGAAAACCAGGTGTCCAGCACGTCCTCGTCCTGGCGCAGGATTTCGTCGTGGCCGTAGAACTCTCGGGCGGCAGCCTTGGCCTGCTCTTCCGTCTCCTCGACGAAGATCCTGCCGTCCGGCCCGTACCAGGCCGGGATGCGGTGGCCCCACCAGAGCTGGCGCGAGATGCACCACGGCTCGATGTTGCGCATCCACTCGAAGTAGGTCTTTTCCCAGGTCTTCGGCTCAAGGAGGGTCTTGCCCTCCTCCACCGCCTTGATGGCGGGACCTGCTAGGGTCTTGGCGTCGACGTACCACTGGTCAGTCAGATAGGGCTCAATGACGACGCCCGAACGGTCCCCATGCGGGACGGCGTGGCGGGTCTTCTCGATCTCGCGCAGCAGGCCGAGCGCCTCGAACTCAGCCACCACCTTCTTGCGGGCGGCGAAGCGGTCCAGGCCCTGATATTCCTTGGGCGCGTTCTCGTTGATCCGGGCCTGGGGGTCGAAGATGTTGATCAGCGGCAGGTTGTTGCGCTTGCCGACCTGATAGTCGTTGAAGTCGTGGGCGGGCGTGATCTTCACCGCGCCGGAGCCCTTTTCCGGGTCGGCATAGTCGTCGGCGATGATCGGGATCGGCCGGTTGACGATGGGCAGGCGCACGGCGCGGCCGATCAGGTGCTTGTAGCGTTCATCCTTGCCGTTCACCGCCACGGCGGTGTCGCCCAGCATGGTCTCCGGCCGCGTGGTGGCGACGACGATCTCGCCCGAGCCTTCTTCCAGCGGATAGGCGAAGTGGTAGTAGGCGCCGTCAACCTCGCGCTGCTCGACCTCGATGTCGGAGATGGCGCTCTGGAACTGCGGGTCCCAGTTCACCAGCCGCTTGTCGCGATAGATCAACTTCTGCTTGTGCAGGGTGACGAACACCTTGCGAACCGCCGCGCTCAGCCCCTCGTCCAGGGTGAACCGCTCGCGGCTCCAGTCGCAGGAGGCGCCCAGGCGACGTAGCTGGTTGGTGATGGTCCCGCCGCTTTCGGCTTTCCATTCCCAGACCTTGGCGATGAAGTCCTCGCGGCCCATGTCCCGGCGGCTCTGGTTGCCGGCGGCGGCGAGCTGGCGCTCCACTACCATCTGGGTGGCGATGCCCGCATGGTCGGTGCCGGGCAGCCACAGGGCCGCCTTGCCGCGCATCCGCTCGAAGCGGATCAGCACGTCCTGCAGGGTGTTGTTCAGCGCATGCCCGATGTGCAGCGAGCCCGTGACGTTGGGCGGCGGGATGACGATGGAGAACGGCTCGGCGCCCGGGTCGGCGATCGGGGCGAACGCGCCGGAACCCTCCCACTTCGCATAGAGGCGGGGTTCGGCGGTTTTCGGGTCGAAGGTTTTTTCAAGCATGCTGGTTGCGGTGCATATACGGGCGCGGCGCCTGCCGCAAATCCACGACACCCGGCGCCCAACAAACGTCATCTCCGTGGCGCGCAAGCCTCGGAGATCAGGGAAGGCCGGGCGCTGTCCCGGCCCTGACGGTCAGGGGAGCCCTATACTCGGCCGCCGCGCGCGATGCGCTCGACTTCCGACTGAACGGTGTCCTGAACGATGCGCGGAAGGTTGTCATCGAGCCACTGCTTGAGCAGGGGACGCAGCAGTTCGCGGACCACGTCCTCGAGGGTGCGCCCGTCGCGCGGCATCAGGATCTGCGAGGACAGCGCGCCGAAGGCGGCGGCGGCGGCGGCGGCGGCGGGATCACCCACGAGGCCGACGCCCGGACCCACGTCAGGCGCGTCGTCGGCCCAGGCCGTCGGTTCGGACGGCGGCGTGTAGGCGGGCGCGGGTTCAGGCTCAGGCGCGGCGGCGGCATAGACGTCGATGTCGCCGTGGGTCTCGACCTTCTCGGTCAGTTCCAGAACGCCGTCGTCTTCCTCCTCGGGCGGGATCGGAATTTCTTCGGCGACGGTCTCTTCCGCCGCCGGCTCTTCGGCGGGGGCGGCCTCGGCGCCCGGCGCGTCATCTTCGGAGATGATGCGGCGGATGGAGGCGAGGATCTCCTCCATTGTCGGTTCTTGTGAGGTCTGGTCAGACATTTTGAGCCGTCGCTGGAGCGAAGAGAGAATCCGTCAACACCAGCCTAGGCGTGACGGGGCGATCCTGCAATTTCCGCCAAGCTGCGCAAGGGCGGATTCGCGCGTCAGGCGAAACGCCGCGCCCGGATTGCAGCGGTCGCCGCCTATTTCGAGGCGGACACCGGCGTCGGAGCCGGCTTTTCCACCGGCTTGGGGGTGAACACCGAATCGACGATGGCGATCGGCTCTTCCCACGGCGTCCAGCCCCAGGTGATCCGCAGCTTTCCGAAGTTCGACTTCGGATCGTAATGCGGCACGTTCGGGGTCAGGTAGCTGGCCTCCAGGTGGCCCATCTGGGCCAGGACGCTGGCGGCGGCGATGTATTCGTCATGCCGGGCGCTGACCTGAGCCAACTCGGCGGCGCGCAGTTCCTGCTCGGCGTTCAGCACGTCGATGGTCGTGCGTAGCCCCACCTGCTGCTCCTGGCGCGTGCCTTCGGCGGCGATGCGCGCGGCGCGCACCTGGGTGTCGGAGGAGCCGATATTGGCGCGGGACGCGGTGAGCTGGCTCCAGGCCTGGGTCAGGTTCTGCAGCACGGTCCGGCGCGCGGTCTCGACCCCGATGCGGTCGACATTGTTGCGCTCGATGGTCTGGCGAACGCGGGAATTGGTCAGTCCGCCGCTGAACAGCGGCAAGGTGAAGGTGGCGCCCGCGGTGACGTTGCGGGAATAGAGGTCGCTGTCGAAGGGCTCCGCTCCGCCCGTATAACCCAGCCGCGCGGTCAGACCGACGGTAGGCATCCGCTCGGCGCGCGCGCCGGCCACGCGAGCCTTGCTGGCCTGTTCGGTGTACTGGGCGGCCCGGATCTGGGCGTTATCCACCTGCGCGGTGTCGAAGGCCTGGTCCACCGTGGCCGGCAACAGGGCCGCAAGGGATGGCTCCGGCGCCAGGTCCCCGGGGCTCTGCCCGACGACGGCGACATAGTTGGCGCGGCTGACGGCCAGCTGAGCCTGGGCCGATTGGAACAGCGACTGGGCGGAGGCCAGGCGCGACTCCGATTGGGCCACGTCGGTGCGGGTGATCTCGCCCACTTCGAAGCGGGCCTTGGATTCCTCGAGCTGGCGCTCCAGAACCCGAACGTTCTCCTCCCGGATCCGCACGGCTTCCTGATCGCGGCGCGTTCCCACATAGGCTGTGATCACCGAGCCCAGCACCTGGGTCTCGACCCGGCGCAGGTTCTCGCGTCCGGTCAGGATTTCGGCCTCGGCGGCTGACACCGCGGCGGCCACGCGGCCGCCCGTGTAAAGGGGCTGGTTCAGCGACAGCGCGGCGCTGCCCGAATTGGCCTCCTGGATCCCGGCCCCCCGAGCGTCGGCGATTCCGTCGCCATTGGTGTCGATGGTCAGGCCCCGAGCCGCCGCCGGGGTGCGGACTTCCTGGTAGGTCGCGCCCGCCGTGGCGGTCAGCGAGGGCCGATAGCCGGACCGGGCCTGGACATAGTTCTCGTCCAGAGCGCGCTGGCTGGCCCGCTGGGCCTGTAGGGTCGGGTTGGAGTCGTAGGCAAGCGCGATGGCGTCGGCCAGGGTTTCGGCGGCGGCCGGACCTGCGGTCAGACCGCAGATGAGGCCCGCGCTGCAGACCGCGGCGAGTAAACCTCCGCGACGGCTATTCAACATGCTTATCCCCGAAATCGACGTAAGATATCGGGGCCTATATGGCCGCCGAATTGAGATGACGCCAGAGGGCGCTACCTTAAGCTTTTTTCACACCAAGGTTTCGTGGGTGTTTCAGGGCCTTCAGAAGGCGAAACCCTGTTCCGCCTCGAAGCCCGCCAGCACGGGCGGCGTCGCGTCGAAGACGGTGCGGCGGCCGATCTCGTCGTCAGCTCGGACATAGAGCGCGGCCTTGCCCACGGGACCGTCACGCTCCACCACCGCCAGGCGGCCCCCCGGCGCCAAGGCCTTCAGCCAGGCCTCGGGCGCACGAGTCACGGCGCCCTCGACAACGATCAGGTCATAGTTGGCGCCCGGAACGCTCTTGAGATCGCCCTCGTCCAGGCGTTCCACGGCCACCTCCAGGAAGTCCAGGATGGCGGCGGCATAGGGCGCGGCGATGGCCAACGCCCTCTCTCCGGCCACAGGTTTGGCCATCTGCAACAGTTTGGCCACGTCGCGGGGCTTCAGTAGCGAGCGGCCCGGCGCGTACTCGACCGGCACATCGGAATAGGCGAGATAACCCTTGCCGGCCGGCACAAAGTCCTCCCGAGGGATGACACGCATGGCGTCGTGGATGCGGATGTCGGTGACGTCGCTGGGACGTACCTGGCTCTCCACCATGTTCGAGCGGGCTTCGGCGAGATCGGCCATGATTCCCCAAACCGGAAAGGTCAATTTCCGCGCTTATAGGTCCGCCCTTAACCCGAACGCAATGCGACCCTGCGACAGACGTTGCTCGAGGCGGGGCGTTCTGTTAGCCATCCGCCCTTCCAAACGCCCGGCGTGTTCAAAACGTCGGCGGCGGCCTGATGGCGGAGTGGTTACGCAGCGGACTGCAAATCCGTGCACCCCGGTTCGATTCCGGGTCAGGCCTCCAAACTTTCCTCAAAAGCGATCCTAGTGCGCAAGCACCGAGGACTTTGGCGCGGTGGTCTTGGCCACGCGCAGGGCGGTGACCTGAGCGGGCTGCACGGGCTTGCCCTTGTTGCCCCAGGTGACGCGCACATAGGTCAGCACCTTGGCGATCTCCAGATCGTTCAGCTCGCTGGAAAAGGCCGGCATGCCGCCCCGGCCCTTCAGCAGGCGGGTGATGGGCTCCTTGGGGTCGCCCTGGGCCACCTTGCTGCCGGCCAGCGCCGGGAAGGCGCCGGGAATGCCCTTGCCCGTCGGCTGATGGCAGGCCGCGCAGTTGTCGAGATAGAGTTCCTTGCCGTCGGCGGCGACCGCCGGGGCGGCGCACAGGCCCAGGGCGACCGCCAGCATGGGGATCGTAAAACGCATCGGTAGGTGCTCCGGTCAGGCCGCTTGGGCGCGTTTGTGCAGCTTGGCGATCTGCTGCCAGGCGCTTTCGATCCCCCCGGCCTGCCAGCCGGTCAGATGGGACAGATGCTCGCCGGCCAGGTACAGGCGGCCGTCGGGCTCACACAGGATCGGATAGGCCTCCTTGCGAGAGTCGTCACTCCATTCGGCCCAACCCCCGAGATTGTGCTCGATCCGGTGCCAGGCGGCGCTGAACGAGGTCTCCACGTTGTCGGCGTATTCGGGGAAGGCCAGCTTGCCGCCTTGAGCGGCGAATTCCTGCCGGGCCTTGGGGCTCAGGGCGCTGATCTTCGCCGCCGAGGCGCCGAAGTTGTAGTAGCCCAGCAAGACGCCCTTCTGGCTCTGGAAGCCGGTGGACGGCAGGGTGATCGTATTGATCTCCGGCGTGTCGGTGTAGACGTGCCCGCCATAGATCGAGTGCTTCTCTTCCCAGAACCGGGTCTTCATCTGCAGGCCGATCTTGCCCACCAGGGCGTAGGAGACCGCCCCGATCGCCTCCTTGAACTTCGGCGACACCCCCATGTCCATCTGCCGCAGGACCGACAGCGGGATGGTGCAGATGCAGTAGTCAGCCTTCAGGGTCTCGGTCTTGCCGCCCGGTCCGGCGACGGTGACCTCCACGCCCTTGTCGTTCTGGCGGTACTTCTTCACGAGGGTGGAATAGCGGATCAGCTTGCCGACGTGGCGCTCGAAGCCCTTGGCGATCTGGTCCATGCCCCCCACCGGCTGGAACATAGTGCGCTGCTGCTCATAGCCGGTCACCGAGCTGAGCACGCGCCAGGCGTTGGAATGCAGCACGTCGGTCAGCGGATAGGGCGTGGAGGCCTTGCCAGGGCCGGGATCGACGCCGGCGCCCGGGTCGATGTCGAAGCCGCGACCGTCCGTGCCCTTGTACGCCAGGTCGGCGTTCAGGTAGCCCTCGTGGGTCAGGTAGGCGAGGAACTTCTCCCGGTCCTCGGCGGTCATCTGCTGGTCCAGCGCGCCCTGCTTGACCTGCTTGGCCAGGATCTCGGCGGCCGAGCCCCGGGTGTCGGCGGCGATCTGCCCCTTGCGGATGGCCTTGCCGGCCAGCGGCCCGGTCCCCTTGGCGAAGGCCACGTAGGAGGCGTCGTTGTCGTTGACGAAGACCTCCAGCGGCACGTTGAAAAGCTTGGTGTAATGCAGGGTCGAGTGGTGGTGGTACGGGATCCGCCAGGGGCCGTGGTTGATGTAGAGCCCGTCGTCGAAGTCGCACTCCTGGGCCTCGCCCCCTAGCTCAGTCAGCTTGAAGCCCTTGCGCGCGGTCTGGCAGCGGCCGCCCGCGAAGTCGCGGGCCTCGATGATCGTGACATCGTAGCCGGCCTTGGACAGCTCATAGGCGCTGGTCATGCCGGCGACGCCGGCGCCCAGGACGATGACCTTCTTGCCCTTGCCGCCTTCACCGAGCTCCGGCGGCGCCGCGTTGGCCGAGGCGATCCCGAAGCCCAAGGCGCTCATGCCGGCCATCAGCAGGGCCGATCCGCCCATGCCGCCGAGGCTCTCAAGGAAGCTGCGGCGCGAGACGCCGGCCCCGCTGTTCATCAGGTTCGGATTCATCACTCATTCCCACGCGAAACTGTTCGGCGGGCAAGGGAGCGGCAGGGAGCCTGGGAGACAATCGCCATTCCGCCATTACCCATATGAGCCGGGAAAAAGGGTCCGACCGTGCTTAAAGCCTGGGCGGTGGACGTTGGTTTTGGGCGCCGCGCGAATAACTGCGCGGCGGATCGCGACATTCAGCGGCCGTGGAAATCCGCCGGCCGCTTCTCCAGGAACGAGGTCATCCCTTCCCGGAAGTCGCCGGTCCGGATCAGTTGCAGGAACTGCAGGTAGACGTGGTGGACATGGTCGTTGAACGTCTCGTTCAGGCCCATGCGCATCAGCCGCTTGGCCGATTGCACCGCCAGGGGGGCGTTGGCGGCGATCTCGCCGGCCAGTTTCCGGGCCTCGGTCATCAGGTCGGCGTCCGGGACCACATGAGTCGCCAGGCCCATCTCCAGGCTCTCGGCGGCGGTCAGGGTCCGGCCGGTGAAGATGAGCTCCGCGGCCTTGGACCAACCGATCAGGCGCGGCAGGAACCAGGTGCCGCCCGACTCGGGCACGATGCCGCGCTTGACGAAGGCCGCGGCGAGCTTCGCGCCCTGGGCCATCATGCGGATGTCGCAGCCCAGGGCGGTGTCCAGGCCATAGCCGGCCGCCGAGCCGTTCAGGGCGCAGATGGTCGGCTTGTTCATGTTGAAGATCACCGTGGGCGGGGCGGTCTTCAGATCCAGGTCCACCGAGATGGTGCTGACCTGCGACTCCGAGCCGATGCCCGATCCGCTGGTGGCGCTGACCAGGTCAAGGCCCGCGCAGAACGCCCTGCCCGTCCCGGTCAGGATCACGCAGCGCACCTCCGGGTCGGCGTCGGCCTGCAGCAGCAGCCTGGACAGCAGCGACAGCATGGGCCCGGAAATGGTGTTCAGCCGCTCGGGTCGGTTCAGGGTGATGGTGGCGACGCCGCCCGCCACATCATAGAGCACCTCGGCCGACTGATCGGCGCGCGCCTGGGCGAGTGTTTCACTCATGGCCATCTCCCATTTGTCCGTTTTTTGTTGGCTGCAGCTAAGGACCGTTGCCGCTCGGATGCAAGGCCCATGGCGCGTGGCGAAAGCCGGACTGAGGCGCGCGGCTCTGCGCGGCTAGAAGAACAGCTTGCGGAAGGTCAGCTTCACCGAACGGCCCACCGGGTCGAGCAGGTCGGGCTGATAGCTGACCGGGGTGGCGCCGGTCGCATCGCGAACCTCCTGGCGGCTGTCGAACAGGTTGTCGATGGAGAAGGTCGCCCGCGCGCCGCGCAGCCACCGATAGTCCTGGGCGACCGGCAGGGCGCCCAGGTCGGCGAACAGCCGCAGGCTCACCGTGGTCTGGTCGGAGAACTCCAGGTCGTCGGCCGTGGGACCGCCCTCGACGCGGGTCGCCGCCTGCCAATTGGCGTTCAGCGACGCACCCAGGCCGCCCTTGGTATAGTTGGCCTGAACGTCCACCTGATGGCGGGGCGATCCGCCGCCCGAGCCGATGGCCGCGCCGTCCAGCAGGTCCAGCTCCGGCAGGCCGGTGCGGATCAGGATGTCATCGCGGAAGGCGACGGTGTGATAGACGCCGAACTGGAAGACACCCATGCGCGGACCGCCGCCGCCGAAGCCGCCGAATCCGCCTGGGCCACCGCGACCGCCGCCGCCGCGATAGCCGCCGTCCATGCCGGGAGGCGGGCCGCCCTCAGTCGCGGGCTGACCGGGGGGCGCCCCAGGCGCCGGCGGCGTCGCCACAGAGCCGTCGGACGGACGCACGCGGTCCTGGCCGGAAGGGCCGCCGCCCTCCCCGCCCCGGAACCGCGCCCGCATGGCGGCGATCTCCTCCGGGGTCGGCGGCTTGCCGACATTGCGGGAATAGGTGAAGCCCCAGCGCAGTTCGTCGCGCGCCTGCCGGGCGAAGTTCACCGGCCGCGCGTCGATCTGCACCAGCGCCCCGCTGGCGTCGCGGACGAAGCGGTCCGGGAACGCCTGCTCCACCTGGGTCGAGGCCGAGGGGAAGGACGCCACGACGTTGTCGGTGCGGCTGGAGACGTAGTTCGCCTGCAGGGTCAGGTTGGTCTCGGCGAAGGGCTTGTAGGTCAGGCCGAGCTTCAGCACCTCGCGCTGGCCGCCGGTCAGGTTGGGGGAGCCGCCGGTGATGCGGGTGACGTCCGCCGTTTCGCCGCGGCTCAGGTCGAAGACCCGCACGCCGGGCGTGGCGTTCAGCGGATCGCCCAGCTGGTTGATGGTCGGCGCCTGATCGGTGCGGTTCACCGAGGCCAGGATCCGCAGCGGCTTGACCGGCGTCCAGTTCAGGCCCGCGCCGACCGTCTGCAGGTCACCATAGTCCGACAGGTGCTGGCGCCCGACGTTCAGATTGCCGGTCAACTTGCCCAAAATCCCGCCCAGGCCCTCGCCCGCCCGCAGCAGCGGCAGGTCGAAATTGGCCCTCAACTCACCGATGCTACGGTCCAGGTCAGCGGATGTGGCCACGCCGGCGCGCAGGGCCTCGCTCTCCAGCCTGGTGGCCGAGACGCGGCCCGTCAGGGTGGTGCTCACTCGGCCGGCCGGCAGGTCCCAGAGAGCGCGGCTCAGCACGATGTCCGAGGTGGCCGCCGTGGTCACCGACCTGGTGCGGTCGGTATAGGCGGTCGTGCCCAGGGCCCGGTCGTTGAAGGACTTGGCCACGTTGCGCGAGAGGGCGCCGGTATAGGACCACTGCCAGCCGGCATAGGCGCCGCTCATGGCGCCGGCCAGGCTGGCGTTGTCGGCGGTGGAGCGCCGCGTCAGCGCCTCGGTGGAGAACGGCGAGAGACCCAGCTTGGATTCGGTGTCGGTGGACTCGTAGGTCCCGTTGAGCGTCCCCGAGACGCCGTTGCCCAGCGGCCGGGCATAGACGGCGTTGAACACCACATTGGTTGAGTCCGGCTGCAAGGTGCGGAATGGGCTGGCGCCGATCACGTCGCGGTCGCTTTCCAGGATCTGGTCGGTCTTGGTGGCCTTGGCGTCCAGGGTCAGCCGCTCGCCGCGCCGGATGCGCAGCAAGGCCGCGTGCCCCGCCACCGTCGATCCTTCGGCGCCCCGGGTGGGCGCCTGCACCGAGCCCTCCGCCAGCCGGGCGCGGAAACGCTGGCGCAGGACCATGTTCACCACCTTCTGCTCGGCGGGGTAGCCGTATTTCAGCGACACCTCCTCGGGCAGGATCTCAACCCGGGCGATGGCCTCGGTGGGAAGATCGCGGACTTCGGCGAAGCCCGAGGCCCGCGCGCCGTTGATCAGCACCACCGGTCGGCCGCCGCCCTGGCCGCTGCCGGTCTGGGGCGCCAGGGCGGTGAGCAGTTCGGCCACGCTGGAGGCGCCATAGGCCCGGATTTCCCGGGCCGACAGGGTCACTTCGGGCGCGATGTCGCCGGGGACCGAACCGCGCAGGGTGCGCACACCTGCCACGACCACCAGTTCCTCTACCTCGGTGTCCTCGGCGTAGGGCTCAGACGCGGACGCCGCGGCCTGGTCCTGGGCCTGTGCGCCTCCCGCGGTCAGAGCGACCGCCGCCGTGCCCGCGAGCAGTTGAAGGAGGAGGCTGGACGCGGTGCGACCGCGAAGGCGGGAGAAGCTCAAGACGGATGACCCTGCAGGAGAGGAAAGTGACGCGGCGTGGTCTTTCTCAACGAGACCTTCGCACCTGAACGCGCGATGACCGGACCTCCGTCGCTCCCGCGTGTGACGGCAGGATGTCGTGCCGGAAACCACGGACGTAATACGCGCAACCTTCGTCCTGGCTCCCTGGGCGTCACGTCATCCCGGCCGTGAGACGATGCTCCAGCCCTACCCTTCCCGCTTCATTCTCTCCTGACGCGCCGCCTCGGCCGCCGACGGCTGGGCCTGCTGGAAGCTGCCGATCTCGATCGCGCCGGCGCGTTCGTAGACGCTCATGATCACCCCGGTGGTGGCGACGGCGGTCGAAACCAGCCTCAGCCCGGCCGGATGCGCCCCATCGCCGAACAGCTTCTTGCCCGGCCCCAGCACCACCGGGAAGGTCAGCAGCCGGAACTCGTCGATCAGGTCGTCGGCCAGCAGGGCCTGCAACAGCTCACTCGACCCCTGGCTCAACAGAACCGGCCCCTCGCCGTGCTTCAGCGTGGCGATCTGCGCGGGTGCGTCGCCGCGCAGGGGCGTCGTGTTCACCCAGGTGAAATCCTGTTCCGACCGGGTGGCCACGTACTTGGTGCAGGCGTCGAAGGCCACCCGCACCGGATCGCCCTCCTCCGCATAGGGCCAGTGGGCGGCGAAGATCTCATAGGTCTTGCGCCCCAGCAGCAGGTCGAAGGGGGTGGCGAACATCTCGTCCATGAACTGGCCCATGGCCTCGTCCCAGTAGGTCACGGTCCATCCGCCCTGGGTGAAGCCCCCGGTCGGATCCTCGGTGGGCCCGCCGGGAGCCTGCATCACCCCGTCCAGGCTGATGAAGGCGGCGGCGATAACTTTTCTCATCTGGCGTCTCCCAATGCTTTCCACCCCAAGGACGGACGGGTATGGGCCGATCCGACATCTCGCGCGTTATCCTCGGGTGGGTTAGCGGACGGGGCGTCCTCGTGATAATCCCCCCGCAACGCCGCCCGCGGGTGGCCATGTTGTAGAAACTTGTTCCGCGTCAGAAGGGGCACAGATGAGTAGGGTGCTTGTTATCGGCGCTGGCGGCGTAGGGTCTGTCGCCGTCCACAAGATGGCCATGAACCAGGACATCTTCTCGCACATCACGCTGGCCAGCCGCCGGCGGAGCAAGTGCGACGCCATCGCGGCCTCGGTGAAACAGCGCACCGGTGTCACCATCGACACCGCCGAGCTGGACGCCGACGACATCGCGGCCACCACCGCCCTGATCAAGGCGGTGAACCCCGGCCTCGTGGTCAACCTCGCCCTGCCCTATCAGGACCTGGCGATCATGGAGGCCTGTCTGGCGGCGGGGGTGAACTATCTCGACACCGCCAACTACGAGCCCCGCGACGAAGCCAAGTTCGAATACAGCTGGCAGTGGGCCTACCAGGAGCGGTTCAAGGCGGCCGGCCTGATGGCTCTGTTGGGCTGCGGCTTCGATCCCGGCGTGACCTCTGTCTTCACCACCTATGTCGCCAAGCACCTGCTGGACGGCATCGAGACCCTGGACATCCTCGACTGCAACGGCGGCGACCACGGCCACCCCTTCGCCACCAACTTCAATCCCGAGATCAACATCCGCGAAGTCACCGCCCCCTCCCGCCATTGGGAGAACGGTGAGTGGGTGGAGGGCCCGGCGCTGGCCCACAAGCAGGTCTTCGACTTTGATCAGGTCGGCCCGCGCAACATGTACCTGATGTACCACGAGGAGTTGGAGTCGCTGGTCCGGTTCTATCCGCAGACCAAGCGCATCCGCTTCTGGATGACCTTCGGAGATTCCTATCTCAAGCATCTGGACGTGCTGCAGAACGTCGGCATGACGCGCATCGATCCGGTGATGTTCGAGGGCCGAGAAATCATCCCGATCCAGTTCCTCAAGGCCCTGCTGCCCGAGCCCTCGACCCTGGGCGCGGTGACCAAGGGCAAGACCAATATCGGCGTCATCGCCACCGGCGCGAAGGACGGGGCGGAGAAGACGGTCTACGTCCTCAACATCTGCGACCACGAGGAAGCCTATGCCGAGACCGGCAACCAGGCGGTCAGCTACACCACCGGGGTCCCGGCCATGATCGGCGCGGCCCTGATGCTGACCGGCCAATGGCAGGGCGAGGGCGTCTTCAACATGGAGCAGCTCGACCCCGATCCGTTCATGGACATGCTGAACCGGCATGGCCTCCCCTGGCAGGTCAAGGATCTGCCGGCGCCCCTGGCCTTCTGAGGCCCATGGAGACCCAGGCCGGCGGTCCCGGCGCGTTTACCCGGTTCGACCTGGCCCGCGTGCCCTCCCCCTGCTTCGTGGTGGACGAGGCCGCCGTGCGCCGCAACCTTGCCACCCTCAAGCAGGTTGGCGAACAGGGGAGCGCCAAGGTCCTCCTGGCGCTGAAGGCCTTCTCCATGTGGGCCCTGGCCGACATGGTGGGGGAGTATCTGGACGGGGTCTGCGCCTCGGGCCTGTGGGAGGCGCGCCTGGCCCGCGAGCACTATCGCGGCGAGCTCACCACATATTCGCCGGCCTACAAGGCGGCCGACCTGCCTGAGATCCTGCGCCTGTCGGACACGGTGATCTTCAACTCGCCGGACCAGATCGCGCGCTTTGCCCCTGAGATCACCAAGGCCCGGGCCGAGGGCGAGGTGTTCGAGATCGGCCTGCGCCTGAACCCCGAGCACAGCGAGGCCGAGGTCGCCAAGTACGACCCCTGCCAGACCGGTTCGCGGCTCGGCTTCCCGGTCTCCCAGCTGCGCCCGGAGCACCTGGACGGAGTCGACGGCCTGCACATCCACGCCCTGTGCGAACAGGGCTTCGAACCCCTGAACCGCATCTGGAAGTCCCTGGAGCCCAGGCTGGAGGCCCTGCTGCCCCGGCTGAAGTGGCTCAACCTCGGCGGCGGCCACCACATCACCCGCGCGGATTACGACATCCAGGCCCTGACCGCCTTCCTGCGCCAGGTCCACGAACGCCACGGGGTCGAGGTCTATCTGGAGCCCGGCGAGGCCATCGCGCTCGATACCGGCATCCTGGTGGGCGAGATCCTCGACACCTTCGACAACGGCCTTCCCGTGGCCATCACCGACATCTCCGCCACCTGCCACATGCCCGACGTCATCGAGGCGCCCTACCGCCCGGCGATGCTGAACGAGGCTGACACCGGTGTCGCCACCCGCCTGGGCGGCCCCTCCTGCCTGGCCGGCGACATCATCGGCGACTACATGTTCGCGACCCCGCCCAGGCCCGGCGACCGCATCGCCTTCCTCGACCAGGCCCACTACTCCATGGTCAAGACCAACACCTTCAACGGCGTCCCCCTGCCCGCCATCGCTCTGTGGAACAGCGACACCGACGCCCTGCGCCTGGTGCGCGAATTCGACTACGCCGACTTCCGCGACCGGCTGTCCTGACGGGCTAGCGCTTCGCCGGCGGAACCGTCATCTCGACGATGATCCTATCCCCCGCCGTCACATTGGCCTTCTTCCGCACCGCGTCCTTCAGGGGCAGGTAGTAGGTCCCGTCCCTGGCGAACATCGCCGTGGTGAAGGTGACGCCGTTGATCATCGCCTCCACCGGGATCATGCCCCAGCCATAGGTCACCAGCCGGGAGATGCGGCGAATCTCATGCGCTTCCGGGGCGGGCAGCGGCGCGTAGAAGAATGGCGACGGGCCGCGCCAGTAGATGACTTCGGCTTCGAAGCTGAACTGAGTCATTTCACCGTCCGACCCTCGAAATGCTCTGCTAGCAGGCCAGATTCTAGATTCCGCGTGACCCAGCGTTCGCCGGCGGGCGGCGGCCAGCTCGTGGATCGACAGCTTCAGCCACAGTTCCGAGGCCTGGTGGATGACGATGAACAGCAGCTCGTCATGCTCGTCGGAGCGCGGCCGCTGGGCGCTGAGGATCTGATCGAGCGCCAGGTAGTCGGCATAGCTGATGTCGGGCCGGCTGTGGATCGTGTCGCTCATGTCACCGCCGCCACCTGGTTGAAGCGGTCCTGCCGCCATTCCTCGTGGGCCATCACCTGGACCAGGTTCTCGACGGCGTCCCAGACATCGACATGTCGCACATAGAGCGGGGCGAAGCCGAATCGCAGCACGTCGGGCGCGCGGAAGTCCCCCACCACGCCGCGGGCGATCAGGGCCTGGACGATGGGGTAGCCGCTCGGGTGGGTCAGGGAGACCTGGCTGCCACGATGCTCGGCGTTTCGCGGGCAGGCGACACCGAAGCCGGGGCAGCGGTCCGCCACCAACTCCAGGAACAGGTCGCCCAGGGCGCGGGACTTGGCGCGGATGGCCGACATCTCCACCCCGTCGAAGGCGCTCAGGGCGGCGTCCAGGGCCGTGAGCCCCAGGACCGACGGCGTGCCACACAGGGTCCGCAGCATCCCCTGCCCCGGCGCATAGTCGTCGCTGAAGGCGAAGGGCTGGGCGTGGCCCATCCAGCCGGTGAGAGGGCTCTGGAACGCCGCCTGATGGCGACGGGCGATGTAGGTGAAGGCCGGGGCGCCGGGGCCGCCGTTCAGGTACTTGTAGCCACAGCCGACGGCGAGATCGGCGTTCGAACCGTTGAGGTCCACCTCGAGCGCGCCGGCGCTGTGGCTGAGGTCCCAGAGCGCCAGCGCGCCGACCTCGTGGGCCCAGGTGGTCAGGGCCGTCATGTCGTGCGTGGCCCCCGTCTTGTAATGCACGTGGGTCAGCAGCAGCAGGGCGACGCTGTCATCCAGGGCGTCGGGCAGGTCGCCGGGCTCCACCAGCCGCAGCTCCACGTCCGGCAGGAACCGGGCCAGGCCCTGCAGGATGTAGAGGTCGGTGGGGAAATTGCCCGGCTCGCTGAAGATCACCCTGCGGCCGGGCCGCATGGCCATCGCGCCCGCCGCCAGCTTGAAGAGGTTCACCGAGGTGGAGTCCGCCGCGATCACCTCGTCGGGCGCGGCGCCGATCAGGGCGGCGATCCTGGCGCCCACGCGGCTTGGCAGATCGATCCAGCCGGCGGTGTTCCAGGACCGGATCAGGCCCCGGCCCCACTCCCCCGTCACCGCCTCATCCAGCCGGCCCTTCACCGCCTTCGGCAGGGCGCCCAGGGAGTTGCCGTCGAGATAGATCAGGCCCTCCTCCAGCTCGAACAGGTCGCGGCGCGACGCTAGGGGATCGACGCGGTCCAGGGCGAGGGCTTCGTCGCGGGTCATCGGGCCGACGCATAGTTGGGCTGGTCGATGGCCACCTGGTCCTGGGCGTTGGCCCGCAGGGCGGCCAGCAGGCCCGGCGTCGAGGCGTCCATCTCGCCGGCCCGCAGCTTGGCGCAGAGTTCGGCGGTCAGGTCCTCAAAGCTCCCGCCATGGCCCAGCAGGCCTGACATCCGCTCGACCGCGTCGATCTCAGCGGCGGGGCCCAGGGTCAGCTCACGCTGCACGACGCCCAGCACATTGACCGCCACCCGGGCCAGGAAGGCGTCGCGGGGCTTCAGCTCGGGACGTATGGTGTCGATCCAGCGGGCCACGGCCTCGACCAGTTCCTCGGTGCGCGGATGGGTGATCACAGGCCGGCCTCCAGCAGGTTGGCGAGATCGATCTCGGTCTCCGAGACCCGGCGGCCGATCATCGGCCGTTCCACCGAGCTCTCCGCCCCGGCGGCGTAGCTGGAGTACATCATCAGGCACATGACCCCCCACTTCAGCGAGCCAAGCGCCTGCCAGTAGCGGACCCGGCTCAGATCCACCGCCACGCCGCCCGCCTGCTCGTAGCCCGCCAGCAGGTCGGCATAGTCGCCGAAGCCGCCCACCGGCCTGTCGCTGCGCCCGAAGCGCCAGGAATTGACGCACAGCCAGCCCAGGTCCTCGGCCGGATCCCCCAGGTGGGAGAGCTCCCAGTCCAGAACCGCCGCGACACCGGTGTCAGGGCTGATCATCAGGTTCCCGTTACGGAAATCGCCGTGCAGCAGCACATCGGCCACCGGCGCGGGGGCATGTTTCTTCAGGTGCTGGAAGGCCAGCTCCAGGATCGGCCGCTGGGCGCCCGACTGGCGGTAGACCTGTTCGTAACGGTCCAGTTCCTCGGCCGCGTCCGACCGCTTCAGCGGAATGCCGTCCGGCGAGGCCGAATGGATCTGGGCCAGGATCTCGCCGCACTGGCGGGCCAGCATCGGCCGCACCGCCTCGAACTTCGGATCGGTGACGATCTTGCGGCCCAGGGCCTCGCCGCCGATGCGCGCGGTGATGTGCGCCTCCCCCAGGCCGTCGGCGGGCTCGCACAGCCGGATCAGCGGCGCGACGGGCGCGCCGACCTTGGCGGCGGCGGAGATCAGGGCGGCCTCGGTGGCCAGGGAGGTGGACCGCGCGGTCGCCTCGTCGAAGGGCCCGTTGCGGCGGCGCAGGATCATCTCGCGCGGGCCTTGCGGGCCGGTCACGGTGAAGGCCCAGGTTTCCATGCTGGCCCCGCCCGACAGGCGCTGCGCCGCCTCGACGCCGGTTCCCCCAAGGGCAGGCGCAAGTCGCGCAAGCGCTTGTGCGATATCGACTTCCATGACGTGGCGGAACCTCAAGCTGACTTCTGGTTGACGATCTGCGGCCCTGAGCGCTGGCTTGTAAATCGTCAAAATGCACGGCCGCACGCTTCCAAAAACAGGCCGAAGGGAAACGCCATGGACTTCAACCTGCCCCCCGAACTGGTCGCCTACCTGGGTGAGCTGGACAGCTTCATCGAGGCCAAGATCAAGCCTCTGGAGCAGCGCGACGACAACATGCGCTACTTCGACCACCGCCGTGAATACGAGCGCACCGACTGGGACGCCGGCGGCCTGCCGAAGAAGGAATGGGAAGAGCTGCTGGGGCAGGCCCGTAAGCTGGCCGACGAGGCCGGGCACCTGCGCTACGCCTGGCCCCAGGAACTGGGGGGCAAGGGCGGCTCCAACCTCGACATGGCGGTGATCCGCGAGCACCTGGCCGCCAAGGGCCTGGGGCTGCACAACGACCTGCAGAACGAGCACTCGATCGTCGGCAACAACCCCTTCATCCTGATGTTCAAGGAGTTCGCCACCAACGCCCAGTACGAGCGCGACGGCGAGAAGCTGCTGGCCGGCAAGATGCGTACGGGCTTTGGCCTGACCGAGCCCGAGCACGGCTCCGACGCCACCTGGATGGACACCACCGCCGTGCGCCAGGACAGGGACGGCCAGCCCGGCTGGCTGATCCAGGGCGAAAAGATGTGGACGACCGGGATGCACGTGGCGACCCACGTCATGGTCTTCGCCCGCACCAGCGGCAAGGATGGCGACGCCACCGGCATCACCTGCTTCATCGTCCCGGCCGACACCCCCGGCGTGAAGGTCGAGGAGTACCTCTGGACCTTCAACATGCCCACCGACCACCCCCGCGTAAGCTTCACCGACGTCTGGATCCCGGAGGACAGCTACTGGGGCCAGGTCGACCGCGGCCTGGGTCTCGGCCAGAGCTTCGTCCACCAGAACCGCATCCGGCAGGCGGCCTCATCCCTGGGCGCGGCGGTCTACTGCATCGAGGAGAGCGTGAAATACGCCCGCGCCCGCAAGCCCTTCGGCAAGCCGCTGGCCGAGAACCAGGCCATCCAGTGGCCACTGGTGGAGCTGGCCACCCAGTGTGAGATGCTGCGCTGGCTGATCCGCAAGACCGCCTGGGACATGGACCACATGGAGCACAAGGAGATCGAGCGGCAGATCTCCGACAAGGTCTCGATGTGTAACTACTGGGCCAACCGCCTGGTGTGCGAGGCCGCCGACCGGGCCATGCAGGTGCACGGCGGCATCGGCTACTCCCGGCACAAGCCCTTCGAGCATATCTACCGCCACCACCGCCGCTACCGGATCACCGAGGGCGCCGAGGAAATTCAGATGCGCAAGGTCGCCGCCTTCCTGTTCGGCTTCATGGGCCCCAAGAAGAAGGCCTATGCCGAGGCCGGCCTCTAGGCGTCAGGCCTGGCCCACCACGGCGCACCCGCCTCCTGGGTGAGGCGGGCGAGGTGCTGCATGATGTTCATGCTGCCGGCGAAGTGCAGGAAGTAGGCCTTGGACAGTTCATTGCGCAGGTGGGCGAGCAGCTGCGGCATGTCCGGGTGCTCGAGGGTCTCCACGTGGGCGAAGTCCAGGACTCGCCGCTCGTGAACCACCCAGTTGAATCGCGGCGTGATCGGGGTCAGCAGGTCGCGCCGGGCGATCTCGTGCGACAGGGCGGGCTGCTCATAGAGGCGTGAGGCCGAGTCCGAGGCGTAGATCTCCTTGAGCAGGCCATTGTGATGCTGCGGGCTCATCACCAGCACGCCGGTGTTGAGCATCCGGGCGCCCTCGCGGTCGATCTCAGACTCGGCGAAGCCGTTGTCCTCGGTGAACTGCCAGGCCAGGTCGGCCAACTGCGGCTCCACCACCACCTTGTGCAGGCGTTCGAAATAGATGTGCTTCTCGGCCTCGGAGAACTGCGCGCCCGAGAGCGAGGCCCCGATCCTGGCTGGGTCGGGGACCACCGCCAGGATGTTCGGCGCGTGGTTGGAGATCACGATGTCGGCGTCCACCCAGACGACGCGCTCATAGGCGGCCGACCAGGGCTGATCCAGAACCAGCAGCTTCTGCCAGGCCGGCGACCGGCCCCGGCCGCGCTCGGACATGTCGGGCAGGTGGGCGATGACGACCAGGTCAAAGCCGTGCCGGTCGGCATAGGCCTGCCAGTTGATCTGGCACATCACCCGCCAGGTCTCGACATAGGTCTCCCCCACCAGGACCGTGACGATGGCCTGCCGGTGGGCGGGCGTGACCTCGTCAGCGGGGGAACCCAAGAAGAACATCAGCTTGCCGCGATCTCGCGGGCCAGGGCGGCGGGGACCTTGGTCTGATCGGGCGCGTCGAGGTCGGTCCCCGCCGGACCAGGGATGGCCTTGGCGGCGCTCCAGGTCGCACCGGCGTCGGTGGTGTCATAGCGGAACCAGAGCGGCGGCTTGGCTTCGCGCTCGCCCTTGGCGATCAGCGATCCCTTTCCGGCGTTGTCGAGGGAGAGGCGGACGAACTCCGGATGCTCGGCCGGCGCGTTCAAGGCCTCCGGCGAGGCCAGGCCCGCGCAGACCAGGGCGCCGCCGCCGGTGGGCAGCAGGGCGACCCCCAACGGTCCGCCGCCTTCGCGGGTGACCTTGGTGATCAGGTACAGGCCGGCCGAGCCGTAGCGCACCGCCTGCACGCTGGAGATCGGATCGATCATGTAGCCCGACCAGCCCGACCCGGATTTGCGGAACACCGTCGCGCCCGTGGCCCCGCCGATCACCACAGGGCCCGGGAAGCCCGCGGGGGAGACCACCGAGGCCGAGCCATCCTCCACCAGCAGTCGGCGGACCGTGCGGTCGAAGGGCGCGGGCGCGCTGCAGTCCCACTCCCCCTCATGCGCCATGAGCGCCTCGCGGGCCGCGTTCTGTTCCGCGTCGGTCAGGGGGGTGGGCGCCGGCGTCGGCGGCGGGGTCGTCGTCGGCTGGCAGCCGGCCAGGCCGAGACCGGCCACAACGGCGATCATCGAGAGGCGCATGGGCGAGTCCTTATCCGTAGAGACGGTCCATCACCGCCGGCAGACTGTCGGGCAATCCCAGGAGCGGGCCGGAGGACAGCAGCAGCACGATCTCGTCGCCCTTCAGATGGGAGAGCTGCTCGGTGACGGCCTGCGCGCTGGTGGGCCCCTCGACACTGACCCCGGCGGCATAGACCCGCTCAAGGATCTCGGCGTGGGTGGACTGGTGATGGGTCGCGGCGCCATGGCCCGGCGGCGGGATGATCAGCACGCGCGCGGCCCCCTGGAACACCGTGTCATACCAGGCCAGCGCGTCCTTGCTGCGCCAGGAGAAGGTGTGCGGCTCGAACACCACGATCAGCGGGCGGTCCGGATAGTGCAGCTGCAGGGCGTCGATGGCCGAGCGGGCCTTCTCATAGGACGAGCCAAAGCCCTCGATCAGCGGGACCCTCGAGGTCTTGGTCAGGCGGTCCAGGCGGCGGCGAATGCCGTCGAAGCTGGCTATGCCCTTGGCCAGGTCGGCCTCGCTGACCAGGTGGCGCTCCCGCAGGAAGGCCGAGACACCGACGATATTCTCGATGTTGTGGGCGCCCAGCAGGCTGGTGGTGAGCGGCAGCCGCTCGCCGTCGGGCGCCACCAGCTTGAAGCGCGTGGTGTCGCCATAGGCCACGTCTTCGCTGAACCAACCGTCGCAGGGGCTGGTGTCGTACCAGACCGTGTGGGCCTGGGTCTCGGCGGCGATCTTGTGGATGGCCGAGTGGTCGCGGGCCACCATCAGCCCGCCCTTGGGCAGGTCGTGCATCAGCCGGATGAACGGCGCCTCATAGTCGTGGAAGGTCGGGAAGACGTTGACGTGGTCGTGGACCAGGGAGGTCAGGAGCAGATGGGCCGGGTGGTAGAGATCGAACTTCGACCGGCTGTCGCCATTGCCGACGATGTACTCGTCGCCTTCCAGCACGATCTCATGGCGGGTACCCCAATGGCCGGTGGCCGGCAGGGAGGGCGAGATGGCCCCGATCATCCAGCCGGAATCATGGCCGGCCTGGCGCAGGATGTGGGCCATCAGGGCCGAACAGGTGGACTTTCCGAAGGAGCCCGCCACCACGATGTTCTCGCGGCGCGCCGTGGTCTCTCCCACCAGCTCGGCGAAGGTGGTGATCCGCACACCCCTCCCCCGGGCGGCGGCGACCTCCACATTGTCGTCACCCCCCAGCTTGGCGCTGGTCCCCAGCACCAGGACGTCGAGGTCGGCCGGCAGGTTGGCGGCGTCGAAGCGGTAGGTCACCGGGAAGCCCAGACCCGCGACATAGGTGGACATTGGCGGGAAGACGTCTTCGTCGGAGCCGGAGACCTGGTGGCCCGCGTCGCGCATCATCAGCGCCACCGCGCTCATGCCCGCCCCGGCTATGCCCGTGAAATGAATGCGCATCGCGATTCCGCCTGAGACCGGCCCTGAGTTAGCCGAGCCCGCCTCCCCGCGTCGAGGGCGTCGTGGGAGGCGACGGTTAAGACCCGGTTAACCATAAGGGCGGACTCTCTAGGGGTCTTCCTTGAAGACACCCCACCATCACCACTTCACAGCCCGGCTTCGGCCGGGCTCTTTTTTTGCGCGTCGCTTGGCGGCCCCTGCGTAAGGAGGCTCAAGGTGCCCTCAAAATCGCGTGTGGAGGATGCGCCATGGCCAAGGCCCCGACCGGCTTTACGACCCGTCTGGAACCCCAGGACGAGTTCACCCACGACCCGGGTGACGTGAAGAACTACAATGAATCCATGTACTTCAACGTCTTCGACCCGAAGACCAAGACCGGCGGCTGGTTCCGCATCGGCAACCGCGCCAACGAACACTACGCCGAGATGACCATCTGCCTCTACCTGCCCGACGGGCGGGTGGGCTTTATGTTCGCCCGGCCTGCCATCACCGACAATTCAGAGATGAACGCCGGGGGACTCAAGGTCGAGGTGATCGAACCCTTCAAGCATCTGAGGGTGACCTATTCGGGCAAGGCGCTGATTCTGCAGCGGCCCCACGAGATGGCGGACCCGAAGAAGGCCTTCCGCGACAATCCGTCCCTCCCCTGCGCCATCACCCTCGACTACGAGGGCGTTTCGCCCATGTACGGCGGCGAGACCGTCCGCGAGGACGGGGTCCCGATCGAGATCGATCCCGAGAAATCCTTCGCCAAGGCGCACTACGAACAGCACTGCGCGGCCAAGGGCGTCTTCACCATCGGCGACGAGCGGTTCGAGATCGAGGGCTATGGCCTGCGCGACAAGTCCTGGGGCCCGCGCCACTGGCAGGCCATCGACTGGTACCGCTGGTGCCCGATGAACTTCGGCCGTGACTTCGGGATGATGCTGTCGGTGATCGGCGACGGAAAGGGTGGCGCACGCCAGGGCGGCATGGTGTTCGCCGACGGCGCCTATGACCTGATTTCCGAGTGCGTGATCGACAGCGATTGGGATGAGCGCGGCTATCAGACCGCCCTGCGCGCCAAGGTGAAAACCCACGGCGGCAAGGCCTATGAGGTCACCGGCAAGGTCATGTCCCTGATCCCCCTGCGCAACCGCCGCACCACGCCGGACGGCCAGGAACTGCAAACCCGGATCACCGAGGGGATGACCGAATACCGCTGCGGAGACCTCGTGGGCTACGGGCTCAGCGAGTACCTGGACCAGATCGTCGACGGCCAGCCGAACGGCAAAGCCGCGGGGTACTAAAAGAGCGGCGAGAGCGACTTGCACCGACGCGCGGGCCATCGTATACGCCCGCCTCCAACGGTGATCCCGGATAGCTCAGCTGGTAGAGCAGTCGGCTGTTAACCGACTTGTCGCAGGTTCGAGTCCTGCTCCGGGAGCCATTGGAATTTCGGGACCTTCCCAGGTCCCGCCTCACCCCTCATTGTCAGGTCTCGACGGAACCGTTGGCGCGCGGCCGCTTTTCCTCGGCTGAAGCGGAGCTATGACATGAGCGCAAGACCCCTGGGACGCAGCCTCGCGGTGCTCGCCGCCGTGATCTCCGCCATCGCCATCCCGGCGATCCAGATGACCCAGAACATCGGGCTGACCGCCGCCGAGTTCTCAAGCCAGGGCGACCAAACCCTGCGGGTGGCGGGATACGCCTTCTCCATCTGGGGTCTGATCTATTTCGGCCTCACGGCCTACGCGATCTACCAGCTGACCATGGCGCGGGAGACGCCCACCCTGCGCGCCGTCGCCTGGCCCTCGGTCGTGGCCATCACCGGCTGCGGCGCCTGGATCCTGGCCTCGGCCTTCAACCAGCAGGCACTGACCGTGGCGATCATCGTGGCCTCGGCCGCGGTGATGGTGGCGGGCCTGAGGCGCGCCCGCGCCGAGGAGGCGCCCGCCTTCCGCGACAAGTTGCTGATCGTCTGGCCCCTGTCCCTGCTGGCCGGCTGGCTGACCATCGCCTCGGCCGTCAATATCCTGACGGTCCTGACCGCCCAGGGGATCATCGGCCCCGACCTGACCTGGGCGGTGATCGGGATCGCGGCGGTCCTGCTGGTGGGCGGCGCGGTGGGTTGGGCGCTGGGCTCCCCGTTCTATCTCGCCCCGATCATCTGGGGCCTTGGCGGCGTCTATGTCGCTCAGCAGGCCGACAAGCCCACGGCCGCCTGGCTCGCCGCCGCCGCGGCCCTGCTGCTGGCCGTGGAAGCCGCCGCCACCTTGCGCAAGCGGCGGCTCTAGGCCGCGACCCGCCCGAAGCGCTGGCGGTATTCGCCGGGCGTGATTCCCATCCGCTTCTGAAAGGCCCGGTGCAGGCCGTCCAGACTGCCGAAGCCCGCGCGCTCTCCCACTCGCGCCAGGGGCCAGTCGGAGGTCTCCAGCAGCGCCTTGGCGCGGTCCACGCGGGCGAGCTCCACGAAGGCGGCCGGCGTCGTCCCGGTCTCCTTCTGGAAGACCCGTGAGAAGGTGCGCTCGGTCATCCCGGCGCGGTGGGCCAGTTGCGGCAGGCTGAGGTCGCCCACCGGATCGCTGGTGATCTCGGCGATCAGGGTCCGCAGCTTGGGCGTCGCCGCCGCCTGCACGCCCAGCCCGGCGCTGAACTGGGTCTGGCCGCCCGGGCGGCGCATGAACAGCACCAGGTTGCGGGCCACGGCCAGGGCCACCTCGACGCCCAGGTCGGCCTCCACGAAGGCCAGGCACAGGTCGATGCCGGCGGTGACGCCGGCCGAGGTGTAGAAGGGCGGATCGGCCACGAAGATGGCGTCGGGCTCCAGCCGCACCTGCGGACGGAAGGCCCGCATGTGGTCGCAGGAGTCCCAATGGGTGGTGGCGCGGCGGCCATCCAGCAGGCCGGCCTCGGCCAGGACGAAGGCGCCCGAACAGACGCTGCCGATCCGGCGGGTGGTCTCGCGACGCCCCTGCAGCCATTCGACCAGCCCGCTGCCGCGCATGGAGAGCAGCCCCGCCTCGTCGCCGCCGGCCACCAGCACGGTGTCGAGGTCGCGCGGCAGATCGGCGACCCGCCGGAAGCCCTCCAGGCGCAGCCCCGAATTGCAGGTGATCCCGCCCCCCTCAAGGGACGCCAGGATGATGTGATAGGCGGCCTGTCCCGCATAGCGGTTGGCCATGGAGAAGACCTCCAGGGGACCGACGAGATCGAGGGACTGAGCGCCGTCATAGCCGATGAGGGCGATGGTCCGGGCGGGGGGCTGGGCTGAGGTCATGGCGTAATTTGCGATACTAATGACATTTCCGCCAGCGTTTTCGACGCCTAGGGTCCGTTCATCGACAACCCGATGAAGGAACCACCCCATGCAAGACCCCTGCGCCAACGCCAACTGCAGCTGCCAACCCTGCGCCTGCGGCCCCACCTGCGCCTGCGGCGAGAGCTGCGCCTGCAACGCCCCCAGCCAGGCCAGCGCGCCGGCTCTCACCGAAAGCCTCTGAGGCGTCATGCGCACGCTCGTCCTCGCCGCCGCGGCCACCGCCGCGACCCTCGCCTTCCTGCACCCGGTCACGCCGCTGGCGGCGGCCGGGCCGAGCGTGGCGCTTGTCGCCCCTGACGGTCTGACCCTTCCTGCGCCCAAGGCGGGTCGGGCCAGGCCGCTGGTGGTGGTCCTGGCTGACAACGCCGGGGCCGAGACCACCGATTTCGCCATCCCCTACGGCGTCCTGAAGGGCTCCGGCGTCGCCGAGGTGCGCAGCGTCGCCACCTCCGCCGGTCCCATCCAGCTGATGCCCAGCCTGAAAATCCTGGCCGACCAGACCGTCGCCCAGTTCGACAGGGCCGAGCCCGCCGGCGCCGACATCATCATCGTCCCCGCCCAGATGAAGCCCAAGAGCCCCGAGCTGGCCGCCTGGCTCCGCGCCCAGGCCGGCAAGGGGGCTGTCGTCGTCTCCATCTGCGAGGGCGCCCGGGTGCTCGCCAACGCCGGCCTGTTGCACGACCGCCGCGCCACGACCCACTGGTCGGCGCTGAAGAAGCTGGCCAAGGCCTATCCTGACACCACCTGGGTCCGCGACCGCCGCTACGTGCAGGATGGACGCATCATCTCCACGACCGGGGTGTCGGCCTCCCTGCCCGCCTCCCTGGCCCTGGTGGAGGCCATCGCCGGTCGCGCGGCCGCCCAGGCGACAGCCGACCGTCTCGGCGTCCGGGACTGGAGCGCGACGCACCGCACCGGCGACTTCCAGGTCACCGCCGCCGACTATCGCCATGGGGTCGGAAACCTGGCCGCCTTCTGGGCGCACGAAACCGTCGAGACGCCCATCGGCCCCGGGACCGATGAGGTGACTCTGGCCCTGCGCACCGACACCTGGTCGCGCAGCTATCGCACCAAGGTTGTCACCACGCGGCCCGGCCTGGGCGCCGTGCGCTCGCGAAACGGTCTGGCGATCCTGCCCGACGCCGAACCCAGGGCGGGCCGCTACATCCTGCCGTCCCACCCGACGCCGGCCGCCGAGATCGATGGAAGTCTGGCGGCCATGGCTAAGCGCTACGGATCGGCGTCCGCGCGTCTGGCCAGGCTGGGACTGGAATACGAAGCGCCGCGCCGGGCGGCGCCCTGAGCTAGAAGGTGGCCATCGCGATACGGGTGAGCCAGACGGCCAGCAGGGTCACGAGGGTTCCGGTGAGGAGTCCGCGCGCGAAGGAGCCGTGGCGCTCCCACCAGACCCGCCGCGCCCGAAACCGCTGAGCGCGATCAATCCGTCGTTTTTGCATCGCCATGCGCGCGTCTCTGCGCCACGAACCCGCCCGCCGCAAGACCCGATCCGGCCGTTCGCGGGGCGGCGGACGTCAGGCCTGTGGACTGTGGCCGACCCGCCCCACAAAGTCGGAATGGGTTTCAAAGTCGCCGAACTCCGCGATCTGAGGCGCCAGGGTCGCGAGATCGGCGATCCAGCGCTCGGCGTCGGCGAAGCGGTCACGGCGGTTGAAGCGTAATGTCCGGGCGATCATGGCGCGGTACACCAGGGACGCCGCCAAGGGATGGCGGCCCTCCAGGGCCAGGGCCGCGGCCTCCAGCCCCTCATAGTCGTCGCCGTCGATCTCGTCGCTGCGGGCCAGCACCAGGGCGGCGGCCTGACTCACCGTCGGCCACGCCAGGAAGAAGCGCAGGGCGGCGGGGAAACTCTTGAACGCGGCCACGAAGGCCATCGCCTTGTCCTCCGCCACCACGTCGTCGAAGTCGGGCAGGCGCTTGAGATAGGCCCGCAGCCGGTCGGCCGAGAGCCGCTGCTCGAAGGCGGTCCAGCGCACGGCCTGGGCGGCGTCGGCCTGGCCATTGGCCTCCAGAGCGTCGAGATAGGCGTCCTCCCAGGCCTTCAGGCTGGGCGCGGAGGCCACCACCCGGGCCTGGGAACGGGCCAGGTCGGCGAAGGCCGGCGGCGCCGAGCGCTTCAGGGCCGCAAGGGCCTCGGTCGCACGGCCGGCGGCGGTCAGGCGGCTGGCGATCTGGGCGCCGGTCCAGGGCTGCAGGGCCTCGCTGGCGGTGATGGTGGCGATGAAGCCGTCGACGTCGCCCTGTGCGTCGGCCAGGGCCTGGACGGCGGCGCGCAGGGCTGGCTTGGGCCGGCCGCGCCGCGCGATCGCGGCCTCCAGCAGCTGCCGCAGCCGCGCGATCCCCTCGGCGTCCAGGGCCGGCAGGATGATCTCCACCAGCCGGACGAAGATCTCGTCCTCGTCGGTCTCCAGGGCCTGGAAGGCGCGCTCGGCGAGCGCCGTCGTCGAGCCCTTGGCGGCCGCCGCGATGGGCCCCAGGTCCTCGACCGCGCCCAGGAACACCGCCTCCACCTCGCCCTTCTCGTCCTTGGTCAGGCGCAGCACGCCCTCGGCCATGTCCAGGAAGCGCCAGAGGAACTCCAGCGCCAGGGCCGGCTTCTGCGCGGCCATCTTGCCGCTGATCATCGCCCGCTGCAGCGACAGATCGCGGACGAACTCCTTGTACTTGCGCCAGTGGACGCGCGAGCGCCGGGTCTCGATGGCCGCCAGCCGCTTGGCGATCTCGGCCGCCAGGTCCTCGGGGCCTACCTCGCCGGCCAGTTCCATGCGCAGCCGACGCTTGATGGTGGGCTGCGCCTCGGCCACCTCCACCAGGATTTCGGCCAGCCGCTCAGCGCCCAGGTCGGCCAGGTTGGCGGCCGTAACGGTCTTGCGCGATCCAGGACGCTTCAAACCCAACTCCGTGCGCGGCGTGCCCGCATCAACCCTGTAACGCCCGGGAAGGACCGATGAACAGCCGGCGCATCCCCGACGACCAGAATGTGGACCTAGCCGAACTTGACGGGGTCGGGACCGATGCGGCCGTCAGGGGTGTGCAGGGCCTGGATCGCCGCCAGGTCCGCGGCGTCGAGAGAGAACCCGAAGACATCGAGGTTCGACACGATCCGGGCGGGTGTCACCGATTTCGGGATCACGGTGAGACCGAGGTCAAGGTGCCAGCGGATGATCACCTGGGCCGCGCTCTTGTGGTGCTTGGCCGCGATACCGGCGATCACCCGGTCTTCCAGCAGCTTGCCTTGGCCCAGCGGGCTCCAGGAGGTGGTGACGATCCCCTTCTGCGCGTGGAAGGCGCGCAGTTCCGGCTGCTGCCAGCGGGGGTGCAGCTCGATCTGGTTGGCGGCCGGCGTCACGCCGGTCTCGCCGATGATGCGTTCCAGGTGGGGGATGGCGAAGTTGGACACGCCGATGGACCTGGCCCGGCCCTCCTCGCGCAACCGCACCAGGGCCTTCCAGCTGTCGAGGTAGAGGTCCTGGGTCGGGGCCGGCCAGTGGATCAGGTAGAGGTCGACATAGTCCATGCCGAGCCGGCTCAGGCTCTTGTCGAAGGCGGCCAGGGCCGCGTCGTAGCCCTGGTTCTCGTTCCACAGCTTGGTGGTGATGAAGAGCTTGTCGCGGGCGACCCCCGAGCGCTTCACGCCCTCCCCCACACCGGGCTCGTTGCGATAGGCCGAGGCGGTGTCGATGGCCCGGTAGCCGGCCTCCAGCGCCGTCGCCACGGTGTCGGCGGTGGTGTCGGCCGGGCTCTGCCAGACCCCCAGGCCAACCTGGGGCATGGGGCGGCCATCGTTGAGCGTCAGGAAGGTCTGGGCGGTCATGGCGGTCACCAGGCGCCGACGTTGGGCATCGAGACCCAGGGCTCGGCCGGCGCCTTGGCGGGACCCGCCTGCAGCAACTCCACCGAAATGCCGTCCGGCGAGCGGACAAAGGCCATGTGGCCGTCGCGCGGCGGTCGGTTGATGGTCACCCCGCCGGCCTGCAGCCGGGCGCAGGTCTCGTAGATGTCGTCCACCGCATAGGCCAGGTGGCCAAAGTTGCGGCCGCCCTGATAGTCCTCCGGATCCCAGTTGTGGGTCAGCTCGACCGTGGGCGCGCGCTCAGCCCGCGCGGCGTCCTCGTCGCCCGGGGCGCACAGGAAGACCAGGGTGAAGCGGCCCATCTTGTTGTCGACCCGGCTGACCTCCTTCAGACCCAGCTTGTCGCAATAGAAGGCCAGCGACGCGTCGAGGTCGGCCACGCGGACCATGGTGTGGAGGTACTTCATCGGAAAGCTCTCTCTAAATTCAATCCAGGGTAGGCGCTGAAGCTTGGCCTTGGCGGCGGGCAAGGTCGTGCCGCGATCTTGCGTCTTCGCGGGCACAATATGCGGCCTTACAACATCCTGTCCGCGATTTCATTTGCGCTGGCAGAACGGTGGCATCAAAAGCCGCTGCAACCTATCTGCTTAGGTATGGGGTGGGCGACCGATTCATTGGACGGTCGTAAAGCGACTGCTGCGCTCGGGGAAACGGCTGTATGCGCGTAAAATCTTCTTACCTGGTCGCGGCCGGCATTGGGCTCGCCGTCGCGCTCTATTTCATCATCGGATCGCTGTTCGGCGGCGGTGAGAAGAAGAACGGCGCCGAGGCCAAGCCCGCGGCCGCGCCGGCCCTGCCCTCCGTTCAGGTTGTCCTGACCTCGGAAAGCCAGCACGGATACGAAGTGGTCATCCGCGGCCGGACGGAATCGGCCCGCACCGTGGTGGTGAAGTCGGAAACCGCCGGCACGGTCGCCTCCACCCCGGCCACCGAGGGCAGCTTCGTCGCCAAGGGCGCGGTGCTCTGCCGCCTGAACGTCGACGCCCGCCAGGCCAGCCTCGACCAGGCCCGCGCCAACCTGCGCTCGCGCCAGCTCAGCCAGCAGGCGTCCAGCGAACTGGCCAAGAAGGGCTTCCGCTCCCAGACCCAGGTCCTGCAGGACCAGGCCAACCTCGACAACGCCCAGGCCCTCGTCCGTCAGGCCGAGATCGGGGTCGAGCAGATGAATATCCGCGCGCCCTTCTCAGGCGTCTTCGACAAGCGCGACGCCGAAATCGGCGCCTATCTGTCGCCCGGCCAGTCCTGCGGCGCCATGATCGAGCTGAACCCGCTGCTGATCGTCGGCGACCTGCCCGAGAGCGAGGCCGGCAAGCTTCGGATCGGCGCGCCCGCCACGGCGGTGTTGCTGTCGGGCCAGAGCCTGAACGGCCGCGTCCGCTACGTCTCGCGCGACGCCGATCCGCAGACCCGCACCTATCGCGTGGAGGTCGCCGTCGCCAACCCGAGCATGAGCATTCGCTCGGGCCTTTCGGCGACGGTGAAGATCTCCGCGGGCTCGGGCCCGGCCCACCAGGTGCCGGTCTCGTCCCTCGTGCTGGACGCCGCGGGCCGCCAGGGCGTGCGCTACGTCCTGCCCACCAACCAGGTGGCGTTCGCCCCGGTCACGGTGATCGAGGAAGAGCCCGGCGGCGTCTGGGTGGCGGGTCTCGCGGGTCCCGTGCGCGTCATCACCGTCGGTCAGTCCTATGTGGCCGAAGGTCAGAAGGTTCGGGTCGCCGCAGCGCGCTAAGCGCCGGCGCCCCTGGAGACAAAGACGATGATCGGACCCTTGATCGACGGCGCGATCAAACGGCGCAAGGTCGTGCTGGGCGTCACCCTGATCGCCAGCATCTTCGGATTCCTGGCCTATATCGCCATGCCTCGGGAATCCAATCCCGACATCACCATCCCGTTCGTGTCGGTGGTGGTGCCCTATCCGGGCGTCAGTCCCGAAGACGCCGAGCGTCTCCTGGTCAAGCCCATGGAGACCGAGCTCCAGAGCCTCGAGGGCATCAAGCAGATGAACGCCGTCGCCCGCCAGGGCATGGCGATCGTCAACCTGGAGTTCGAGGCCGACTTCAACAAGGACAAGGTCCTCCAGGACGTCCGGGCCAAGGTCGACCTGGCGCGCGGCAGGTTCCCGCCGGACGCCGAAGAACCGATCATCGAGGAAGCCAACTTCTCCGGCGACCCCGTCATCGGCATCGTGCTGTCTGGCGCGGCGCCCGAGCGTGAGCTGGTGCGCATCGCCCGCGACCTGCAGGACCGCCTGGAGGCCTCCCCCGGCGTGCTGGAAGCCAGCCTCAGCGGCGGCCGCGAAGAGTTCCTGGAAGTCACCATCGATCCCATGCGGATGGAGGCCTACAACGTCTCCACCGGCGAAATCTCCCAGGTCATCGCCCGCAACAACCAGCTGGTCCCGGCCGGCGACCTGCGCTCCGGCGCCGGCAAGTTCGCCGTCAAGGTGCCGGGCGTGGTGGAGAAGCCCGCCGACATCCTCTCCCTGCCCATCAAGAAGAACGGCGATCGCCTGATCACCATCGGTGACATCGGCGACGTGCGCCGCACCTTCAAGGAAGCCGCCTTCATCAGCCGCTTCAACGGCCAGGCCGCCTATTCCCTCGACGTGTCCAAGCGCTCCGGCGCCAACGTCCTGGAGACGGTGAAAAATGTCCGCGCCGTGGTGGCCGAGGAACAGAAGCGCTGGCCCGAGACGGTCAAGGTCTCCTTCATTTTCGACGAAAGCGACTTCATCGGCCGCACGCTCATTGTGCTGGAAAGCGGCCTGATGTCGGCGACCCTGCTGGTGATGATGATCATCGTCGCCAGCCTGGGAATCCGCCAGGGCCTGATGGTGGGCCTGGCGATCCCGGCCTGCTTCATGCTGGCCTTCCTGATGCTCAACGCCCTGAACATCACCCTCAATCAGATGGTGATGTTCGGCCTCGTGCTGGCCGTCGGGATCCTGGTCGACGGCGGCATCGTGGTGGTGGAGTACGCGGACCGGAAGATGGCCGAGGGCATGCCCAAGGGCGAGGCCTTCGCGGCCGCCGGCAAGCGCATGTTCTGGCCGGTGCTGAACGGCACCCTGACCACGTTATGCGCCTTCCTCCCCTTCATGTTCTGGAACTCGATCCCCGGCAAGTTCATGAGCTTCCTGCCGCTGACCCTGTTCTTCGTGCTGGGCGCCTCGATCTTCGTGGCCCTGATCTTCACGCCGGCCCTGGGCTCCATCGTCGCCCGCAAGGCCGCGGTGGACGCCGAGCACCTGGCCGAGATCGAGAAGTCCGAGCGGGGCGACCCGCGCGAGATGACCGGCTTCATGGGCTGGTACGCCCGCAATATCAGCTATCTGGGCGAGCACCCCTTCCGGGTGATGGGGGCGACGCTGGCGATCATCGTCGGCATCTTCTACTGGTTCAGCCACACGCCGCACCGCACCGAGTTCTTCCTCGACCAGGACCCGGAGTTCGTGAACGTCTTCGTCAAGGCGCGGGGCAACATGTCGCCCGAGGCCCAGGACGTCCTGGTGGCCCAGGTCGAGCGCCGGGTCACCGGCATCAAGGGCGTGGACTCCGTCTATGTGCGCGCCGGCGCGACCGGCGGCGGCGGCCCCAATGGCCCGCCCAACGACACCATCGGCCGCATCTCGCTGGACTTCTCCGAATATGAGGACCGCAAGGCCCTGGGTCTGCGCGGCAAGGATATCGCCAACGAGATCCGCGAGCGCGTCAAAGACATCCCCGGCATGCAGATCGAGGTCCGCGAACCCCAGGGCGGTCCGCCCACCGGTAAGGACATCCAGGTCCAACTGCGTGGCAACAATCCTGTCGAGCTGAACAAGACCGCTGACATGATCAAGGCCAAGCTGGCCACCGATCACCAGCTTATCGAGCTGGAAGATAACCGCACCTCGCCCGGCATCGAGTGGAACCTCACCGTCGACCGTGAGGCCGCCGGCCGCTACGGGGTCGATGTGCTGAGCGTCGGCCAGGCGATCCAGTACACCACCGGGGGCGTGCTGGTGGGCCGTTTCCGCCCCGATGACGCCGAGGACGAACTGGACATCCGGGTGCGCTTTACCCCCGAGGGCCGCAACGTCGCGGCCTTCGAGAGCATGAAGATCCCCACGGCCCAGGGTCCCGTCCCGGCCAGCTACTTCGTCAAGCGGGTGCCCGCCCAGCAGGTGACCAACATCCAGCGCCGCGACAGCCAGCGCCTGGTGCTGATCCAGGCCAACACGCCGGAGGGCGTCGCCGCCAACCAGAAGATCGAGCAGCTCAAGACCTGGCTGGAGAAGGCCCCGATCGATAGCTCCGTCCGCTGGAAGTTCACCGGCGCCGACGAAGAGGGCCAGAAGGCCGCGGTCTTCTTCATGACCGCCATGGCGGCCTCGCTGTTCATGATGGGCATCATCCTGCTGTGGCAGTTCAACAGCTTCTACGGGGTGCTGGTGACGCTCTCGGCGGTGGCCCTGTCCACGGTGGGCGTGCTGCTGGGGGTGCAGGTCAACCTGCTGCACACCTTCGACTACATCTCAGTGATCATGCTGGGGACGGGCGTCGTCGCGCTGGCCGGCGTCGTGGTGGGCCACAACATCGTGCTGGTGGACACCTACTACCAGCTTCGGCGCTCGGGCTACGAGGCTGACGACGCCGCCGTCCGCGCCGCGACCCAGCGGTTCCGCCCGGTGATGCTCACCACCCTGGTGACCGTCGTCGGCCTGCTGCCGCTGATGTTCCAGATTCACCCGAACTTCCACAACGGCCATATCGAGTACAAGTCTCCAGGGTCGGAATGGTGGGTGCAGCTGTCGGGCGCCGTCGTCTGGGGCCTGACCTTCGCCACCCTGCTGACCCTGATCCTAACGCCGGTCCTGCTGGCCGCGCCGAAGGTCATGGCCCGCCGCTTCGGCTGGCTGTGGGAGCGCACCCTGGGGCCGCGCTTCGGCAAGAAGCCGCCGAGGGATCGCCAGATCGTCTTCGGCGACGACGACGTGCCCAGGGCGGCGGAGTAGCACCACGTCATCCCGGCCGCAGCAAAGCGGAGAGCCGGGACCCAGGGGCGGCGCTCTTGGCCCCTGGGTCCCGGATCGGCCTATCGCCGTCCGGGATGACGGCGTTTTTTGCTAGGCCTCCTGATATGCCTTGGTCAGTCCTGACAGGTGTCCGTCGGCGGGAACCCGCAGAGCCGCGCACTTCGCCATCCCCCTAAGGTTCGAACAGGCTGTCGGCGGGCTTGCGCTTCGGCGCCCTGCGGGGCCGCACGAACATCACGCCCGGATAGCCCTTCAGCGGCGCCATGGCCTCGCCGCGCCAGGTCCAGTCGGCCATCTGGGCGACGCCGCCGTGATAGCGCGGCTCCCGGCCCGTGCGCTCGGCGAACAAGGCGCGGGGAATGTTGACCATCTTCGGCGACCGGGCCCGCTCATAGAACAGCGGCGTCCCGCAGCGGGCGCAGAAGCTGCGCGCCGTGCCCAGGTCGGCGTCCTCATAGCGGCTGATGAGCTCCTCGCCCGCCAGGATCCGGAACCGGCTCTTCCAGCTGCCCACATAGGTGGCGTAGGCCGCTCCCTGGGCATGGCGGCTGGCCGGCGAATGGTCGTGCCAGGCCCAGACCGCCGGCACGTCGATCTCCAGCCTGACCGCCCCGCACACGCACCGCCCCTCCGACTGGACGGCCGAGGCCTTCGGCTTGGGCGCGGGGGGTTTGAGCATCAGTGCTCCCGCGTCTGCCGCCGCCAGAGGGCCGCATATTCCCCGGCTTTCTCGAGCAATTCAGAGTGGGTGCCGCGCTCAACGATCTTGCCCCGCCGCAGCACCACGATCTGGTCGGCGTCGACGATGGTGGAGAGCCGGTGGGCCACCACCAGGGTCGTGCGCCCGGCCCGCACCTTGCGCAGGGTGGCCTGGATCGCCTCCTCGGTGCGGCCGTCCAGGGCGCTGGTGGCCTCATCCAGGATCAGCACCCGGGGATTGGCCAGCAGGGCGCGCGCGATCCCCACCCTCTGGCGCTCACCGCCCGAGAGCTTCAGGCCGCGCTCGCCGACCATGGTGGACATGCCGTTCGGCAGACCGTCGATGAAGGCGCCCAGCTCGGCGTCCTCGGCGGCCTTGCGCACCTCCTCCGGGGTCGCATCGGGTCGCGCGAAGCCGATATTGGCGTAGACCGTGTCGTTGAACAGGGCGACGTCCTGCGGCACCAGGGCCACGGCGCGGCGCAGGGAGGCCTGGCTGACCTGGCGCAGGTCCATGCCGTCCAGGGTGACGCGGCCCGCCTGCGGATCGATCAGCCGCAGGGCCAGGCGCACCGCCGTGGTCTTGCCGGCCCCCGAGGGCCCGACGATGGCCGTGGTGGTCCCCGGCGGCGCGTGGAAGCTCACCTCCCGCAGGCCGGTGGAGCGGGCGTCATGCTGGTAGGTCACGCCCTCGAAGGCGACATCGGCCCCGTGCACCGCCGAGGGCGGCAGGTCCTGGGCGTCCGGCGCATCGACGATGTCGGGCTTCAGCGCCGCGAGGCTGACCATCTGCTCCATGTCGATGAAGGCCTGGCGGATTTCCCGATAGTTGAAGCCCAGCATGTTCAGCGGCTGGTAGATGCCGGTCAGCAGCAGGATGGCCACCGTGACGTCGCCGATCCGCATCCGGCCCTGCATGACCTCCAGCCCGGCCAGCACCGTCATCAGGGCCAGGCCGATGGTCAGGATCACCGCCTGCACGCCGTTCAGCAGCGACAGCGAGGTGTTGGCCTTCACCGAGGCCACGACATAGTCGCCCATGGCGGCGTCGTACTTGGTGACGGTGCGGGTTTCCGAGCCGAAGGTCTTGACCGTCTCGTAGTTCATCATGGCGTCCACCGAGAGGCCCGCCGAACGGCTGTCGGCCTCGTTCAGCTCGCGCCGGTGGCTGAGCCGCCAGTCGGTGATCTTGAAGGTCACCACCGTGTAGATGACGATGGTCACGAAGGTCGTCGCCGCGAACCGCCAGTCCAGCCGCAGGACCATCACCACCAGGGCCATCACCAGCTCGACCGCCGTCGGACCCAGGTTGAACACCACGCTGCGGATCAGGAAGTCGGTGGAGCGCGCGCCGCGGTCGATGATGCGGGCCAGCATCCCGGTCTGCTTGGACTGGTGGAAATCCAGCGACAGGGCGAGCGCGTGGGCGAAGGTCTCCACCGCCGCCTTGGCCATGGTCGACTGCGAGACCGTGGTGAAGATGGCGTCGCGCACATAGGGGGCGCAGGAGGAGATCAGCCGCAGGCCCGCGAAGGCCAGGGCCAGGGCCACGAAGTCGGCCCCGATCCCCACCGCAGAACCGGCGGCCGGCGACAGGGTGTTGATGGCGTCCCCCAGCATCACCGGCGCGGTCACGCCGGCCAGCTTGCCGACGAACACCATGGCCAGGGAGACCGGCAGCCGCCACCGCAGCCCCTTGGCGCCCGAGCGCATCACCAGCCGCCAGAGGTCGGCCATCGAGGCCCAGAAGCTGAAGGTCACCGTGGGCGGCGACACCGCCCCGGGGGTTGCGAACCGCCGGTCACCGCCGGCGTGCATGAATGTCACCTTGGAAAAACTCCGCCTAACAAATTGGTTCTAATCAATAATCACGGTCGACTGCACACCGCCGCCCGGCGTCATCCAGTCCACCCGCAGGCCGGCGGGCGTGCCGCTGCTGCGGAAAGGCCCGTCGGTCAGGGAGGCGGCCGGCGAGGTGTCGATTGTCGCCGATTTTTCGGCGCCGTCGTTGAAAACCTTGATCACATGGACGCCCGGCGTCAGCGGCTGGGTCAGGGAGATCGCGAAGCGGCCCGCGGCGGTGGCCCGCCCATCGGCGCTCTGCCGACCATCGGCGCGCACGGTGATCGCGGTCCCGGCCGGCGCCACGCCCGACACCATGGCCGCGCCCTCGCGATCAAAGTCGAAGGCGGTGATGGCCGGCGCCGCCACCGTGCCGATGCGGATGGCGCCCGCGCCGGCGCGAAGCTGATAGCCCAGTCCCTCCGGGGTCAGCAGCAGATAGCCCTGGGCCTGGATCGTGCGCGCGCCTTGGGTGGTGGAGAGCCCGAACAGCCGCGGCGTCGCGGCGGGCGCCATGGTCAGCCGCCAGACCCCCTTGTTGTCCGCCGAGGCCGACAGGCTCGCCCCCTCCGGACTGGCCAGCCGCACCGGCGCGCCGGCCGGCGCGCTGCCGGTCAGGATCACGCCGGCCGCCGTGGTCTCGATCCGGCTGACCATGGGCGGGGTGGCGTAGCCGACCTCGGCCGCCGGCTCCTTCTTGGGCGTGATCGGCACGCGCGGCGCCTCGCCGCCGCAGGCGGCCAGCAGTAACGCTGCGGCGATGGGAATCAGGACGCGGAACACGGCTTGCTTGAAACTCCTTAACCCAGACCCTAGCTAATTCCCCCCGCGCGCCGAAAACTGTCAGCAGCGCGACCCCTGAGTCCTTTTCCGGAGCTTACCGCCCATGGGGCAAGACCTCGCCCCCCTTTCGAGCGCCTGCGTGTTTTGCGGCTCCTCCGACGCCGCCGATCCGCAGTTGCTGGCCGATGCCGCCCAGCTGGGCCGTGAGCTCGCGGCCGCCAGGCTCAAACTGATCTATGGCGGCGGCGGCGTGGGGCTGATGGGGGCCTGCGCCATCGCCGCCCACGAGGCCGGCGGCGAGGTGCTGGGGATCATTCCCCACTTCCTGAAGGTCCGCGAGCGCCGCCTGGATGTGGTGGAGACCATCGTCGTCTCCTCCATGCACGAGCGCAAACAGATCATGTTCGACCGCTCCGACAGCTTCATCGTCCTGCCGGGCGGCATCGGCACCCTGGAGGAGATCGTCGAGCTGCTGTCCTGGCGCCGGCTCGACCTGCACGCCAAGCCGGTGGTCTTCTATAGCCCCGGCGGGTTCTGGGAACCGCTCTACGCGCTGTTCCAGCACACCGTGGACGCCCGGCTGACCCCGCCGGAGTTCATGGCGAGCTGGATTTCCGTCGATCGTGTCGAGGACATCATCCCCGCGCTGAGCGGCCAGCGTCCTGCTGAACCGATCCCGGAGAGCGTCGCCCTGCGGATGACCTAGGAACTGGCGTTCCCCGCCGGGAATTCGCTAAACTCCCCCGACCGATCAATGGGAGCGCCCATGTTCAGCAAGCGCAACGCTCCGTCTGCCCGCGACAGCGGCTTCGATGTCCTGCAGCACGAGATGGCCGGCGAGGCCGCCGCCGCCCTGGGCCGCATGGACAACAAGATGATCAAGGCGCTGGACGCCCTGCGCGCCTGGGACGCCGGCGAGGACCAGAACCAGCCCCGCGACGCCCTGGTGAAGGCCGCCGCCAAGGCGGTCTGGATGTTCTTCGTCCAGCGCGAATCCCTGGGCCTACGCGACCAGCGCCCGGTCATCGCCCACCACCAGATCCCCCGTGAAGTGCTGCTCAGGCTGGGAGCCTCCTGAGCGCGCTGGGGGACCCTACTTCTTCTGGCCGCGCGCCAGGGCCGCCCTGGCGTCCGACAGGCTCTGCGCTCGGGCGATGGACTCGTTGATGGCGTTGTCCTGCGCCGGCGACAGGCGCTGGGCCTGACGATAGAGGGTCAGCGCCTTGCCATAGTCGCCCGCGCTCTCGGCGCAGACCCCCAGGTCGTAGACGGTGTCCAGGTTGCCCGGCTGGGCGATATTGATGCTGGCCCAGCCCTGGCAGGCGGTCGCCATGTCGCCGCTGCCGGCGGCCTTCGCCGCGGCGGTGAACTGCGCCTTCAGGGGCTCCGACAGACCCACCCCCTTGGTCTTGAGCGTGGCGCTGAGGGTGGTGTTGTAGGGGGCGATGTCGCGGCGGATATCGCCCAGGATATCGCGCTGGGCGTCGGTCACCATGGCCAGGTCACCGGTCGAGGGCGACTGGTCTCCGCACCAGGAGGTGTTGCGGCTGGCCCGCTTCTGCGCCGAGTAGACCACCCGGCCATTGGCCACGTTCACCAGGCTCGGCGTCACCATCAGGTCCACGGTCCGGCGCCAGCAGGGGATGGGGAAGGATTTGTATTCCTTGCACTTATCACCCTCCCACCGGACGCAACGGCTCTCGCTGCCCTGGTAGGAGGAGGTGTTGAAGTCGGTGCCCACCATGCCCAGGATCACGCCCTGGGCGCCCACCGAGCGGCCATAGGGCGCCGCGTCGCGCGGATTGCTGGGCCCGCCGGTGGCCACCACGGTGAAATAGGGCCGTCCGTCGAAGGTGGCGGAGAACAGCTCGGCCTGCAGGGCCGACTGGAATTCACGCCCGCCATAGCCGTCGAAGCCCGCCACGGCGATCCTGCGGATGTCGCTGGTCTCGGCGTAGCGCGCCGGGAAGCGGGCGCTGATGTCCACGGTGGTGGCGCAGGCCGCCATCATCAGGCCGGCGCACACCACCAGCAAAGTCGTCAACCGAGCACGCATTCCGGCCACCTCTACCCAAAGTGGGGCGGACGATAACAGCCCAGCTTGAAACCGCAATCCAGCGTCGAGAAGGCGACATTTGGCGCGTCCCCGACCCCTCTTCGCCCCGGGGGCGCCCCGGGAGGGCGGTCTACGTCGTCACCGCGTCCCGGAAGCCGTTGACGATGGGATAGCGGCGGTCGCGGCCGAAGGCGCGGGGGCCGATCTTCACGCCGGGAGCCGCCTGGCGGCGCTTGTATTCGGAGTTATAGAGCAGGCGCTGGACCCGCTCGACGGTCTCGGGCGCGTGGCCTCTGGCGACAATCTCATCCAGGGTCGCCTCCTCCTCCACCAGCCCGTGCAGGATAGCGTCGAGCTCGGCATATTCGGGCAGGCTGTCCTGGTCCTTCTGGTCGGGACGCAGTTCGGCGGAGGGCGCCTTGGTGAGGATCCGCTCGGGGATCGGCGAGACCGCCACACCGTAGGGGTCGTTGGCGTTACGCCATTCGCAGACCTCGTAGACCTGGGTCTTGTAGACGTCCTTCAGCACGTTGTAGCCGCCGCACATGTCGCCGTAGAGGGTGGCGTAGCCGACGGCCATCTCGCTCTTGTTGCCGGTGGTCAGCAGCATGGAGCCCAGCTTGTTGGAGAGCGCCATCAGGGCCAGGCCCCGGGTCCGCGCCTGGATGTTCTCCTCGGTCAGGTCCGGCGCCCGGTTGCCGAAGTGCGGCGTCAGCATCTCGGCGAAGGCGTCCACCGCCGGCGAGATGGCGATCTCGTCCAGCCGCACCCCCAGCCGCTGGGCGCATCTGGCGGCGTCATCCAGGCTGTCCTGGCTGGTGTAGCGCGACGGCAGCATGAAGCAGCGGACACGGTCGGGGCCCAGCGCGTCGGCGGCCACCACCGCCACAATGGCGGAATCCACCCCGCCGGAAAGTCCAAGTAAAACACCAGGAAATCCCGACTTATTCACGTAGTCTCTCAGGCCCAGCACCATGGCCCGGTAGACCTCCTCGGGCCCCGACACCCAGTCGTCCATCGGCGCCTCGACGCAGACCCAGACCCCGTCGTCGGCCTTTTCCCAGGCGGTCAGGGCCAGCGCCTCCTCGAACATCGGCAGGCGCATGACCACCTCGCCCGTCGCCGAGAGCGCGAAGGAACCGCCGTCGAACACCAGTTCGTCCTGGCCGCCGACCTCGTTGACATAGAGCATCGGCAGGCCGGTCTCGGCCACGCGCGCCGTGGCCACGCTCATCCGCTCGCTGTCGGCCAGGCGGCGGAACGGAGACCCGTTCGGCACCAGCAGGATTTCCGCCCCCTGGGACTTCAGATCGGCGCAGACGCTCGGCGCCCAGATGTCCTCACAGACCGGGACCCCCAGCTTGACGCCCTTCCACTCGAAGACCGACGGGCCCTCGCCGGGCTCGAACACCCGCTTCTCGTCGAAGACCCCGTAGTTGGGCAGGTCACACTTGAAGGCCACGCCCTTGATCACGCCGTCGGCCAGGAAGGCCAACGCGTTCCGGGGCTTACGGCCGGGACCTGCCGCGGGCCAGATGAGGCCCACCAGGGCCGCGCAGCTGTCCTTGGTGTCCAGGGCCAGCCGCTCGACCGCGGCCTTGCCGGCGGCCCACAGGGCGGGCTTCAAGGCCAGGTCCTCGGGCGGATAGCCGGTGAGGAACAGTTCGGAGAACAGGGCGATGTCGGCGCCGGCCGCATGGGCCTGCGCCATCCGCTCACGGGCGAGCTTCTCGTTGGCGGCGATGGCGCCGACGGTGGGATTGGCCTGAATGGCGGCGATGACAAGGCGATGGGTCATGCTTGGTCATGTAGCCGCGCCGCCCGACTGTCGCCAGCCCGGAACTGCGGTTGAGCCACCTTCTCCCGCAACGGGAGAAGGATCAGAGGAGCGCGGGCGCCCGGCCTAAACTAGTCGTCGCGGTGAACGCGTTCCCGGCGCTCGTGGCGTTCCTGCGCCTCGAGGCTCAGCGTCGCGGTCGGCCGCGCGTCGAGCCGGGCGACGCCGATCGGCTCGCCGGTGTCTTCGCAATAGCCATAGGAACCGTCGGCGATGCGGCGCAGGGCCTCGTCGATCTTGGCGATCAACTTACGCTGGCGATCGCGGGTCCGCAGTTCCAGGGCTCGGTCGGTCTCCGACGTCGCCCGGTCCGCCAGATCCGGATGGTTCTCGGTTTCGCTCTGCAGATGGACGAGGGTCTCGCGGGATTCCCGCAGGATGTCGTCTTTCCACGCATTGAGCTTCTGCTTGAAGTACTCAAGCTGACGCTCGTTCATGAAGGGCTCGTCCTCGGAAGGATGATAACCCGGCTTGCTCGCCGTGACTTCGGCTGTGGTCATTTACGCCTCACGCCCCTTGAGTACCGCCCCTTAAGACACGCCGGGCGCTTATACCAAAACGAATTGACGATTCAACGAAGCTCGCTTCTCACGGACGATTAAGCCGCACGCCTCGCGCATTCCAGCTTGGCCAGCTCTACCGCGGCTCGGGTTTCGATCTCGTCAAGAACCCCCTCCAGGCGAGCATCCTCGGTGCCTTCCCGCTCATCGCGGATCGCGGTTCGCAGGGCGTCGAGCTTGGCTTGCGACATGTCGCCCGCCAGCAGGCCGAGCTTCACGTCGTCCAGGACGTCCAGCAAACGACCCGCCCGGCGCACGGCGCGACGGCGGCGCTCCAGCGGCCCGCCCATCTCCTGCAACGCTAGGATGGCGTCCACGTTCATGACGCCGGAAAGGCCCGTGGCGCGGGCGACCTGGGCCGGGGCCGAGGCGGCGCCGGCGGTCGGCAGGCTGAAGCCCTGCCCATCGGCGCCGCGGGGCTTTGACACCCCGCTCACCGATCCCACGCCGTTTGTTCCGTTGACCTTCATGGGTGAGTCGAACTCTTGACCTGACGTTTCACCCTACTCATCGCGCCGCCATGCTTAGGGTATGGTTAATGCCGGGCAACTTTTGCCGCCATGGCGCCCCCTGCCGCCCAAGGCGAATGCCCAACCCCTGGAATCACTGGGGTTTTTCCCGATCTCGGCTGGCACGTCCGTCGCATAGGCAAGAACGGCTTGTCTTTGTCCGTTCGCCCCCGGGGTTTCATGCGTCGACCGCTTCGCCTGTTCAGCGCCGTCCTTCTGGCCACCGCCCTCGTCGCCGGCCCGTCCTTCGCGAAGTCGCGGATCAAGGACATCGTGGAGTTCGAGGGCGTGCGTGAGAACATGCTGGTGGGCTACGGCCTGGTGGTGGGCCTGAACGGCACCGGCGACAGCCTGCGCAACGCCCCCTTCACCAAGCAGAGCCTGGAGGCGATGCTGGAGCGTCTGGGGGTCAACACCCGCGACGCCAACCTCAACACCAAGAACGTGGCCGCCGTCATGGTCACGGCCAAGCTGCCGGCCTTCGTGGCCACCGGCTCCCCCATCGACGCCAGCGTCTCGGCCCTGGGCGACGCCAAGAGCCTGCAGGGCGGCACCCTGCTGGTCACCCCGCTGCTGGGCGCTGACGGCCAGGCCTACGCCGTGGGCCAGGGCACGGTGCAGACCGGCTCGGTCTCCGCCGGCGGCGCCTCGGGGTCCTCGATCTCCAAGGGCGTGCCCACCGCCGGCCGCATCGCCTCGGGCGCCATCGTCGAGCGCGAGATCGGCTTCCAGCTGGCCAGCATGGCCCAGATGCGCATGACCCTGCGCAATCCCGACTTCACCACCGCCAAGCGCATCGCCGACGTGATCAACGCCCGCTTCCCCGGCTGCGCGCGGGCCGACAACCCCACCATCGTCACCATCCAGCCGGCCCCCGGCACGAACATGGTCAGCTTCATCGCCCAGATCGAGAACCTCAGCGTCGAGCCCGACGACGCCGCCAAGGTGGTGATCGACGAAGTGGCCGGGGTGGTGGTCATGGGCGACAATGTCCGCATCTCCACCGTCGCCATCGCCCAGGGCAACCTGACCATCAATGTTCAGGAGAGCCCGGCGGTCAGCCAGCCGGCCCCCTTCAGCCAGGGTCGGACCACCACCGTGCCTCAGTCGGCCGTCTCGGTGGACGAGGAGAAGGGCAAGCAACTGATCACCCTGCGCGAGGGCGCCTCGCTCTCGACCCTGGTGGCCGGTCTCAACGCGCTGGGGGTCACCCCCCGCGACATGATCTCCATCCTGCAGGCCATCAAGGCCGCGGGCGCCCTGCAAGCCGACATCGAGGTCATGTGATGGCCGACATCGCCGCCCCCGCCGTCAACCTGGCCCCCGCCCCGGTTCCCATGAGCGCCGCCGAACTGGCCAAGCGCGGCCAGATCGCCCAGACGGCCAAGGACTTCGAAGGCTCGTTCCTCACCGTCATGCTCGGCCAGATGATGAAGGACGTGAAGGTCTCCGAACCCTTCGGCGGTGGTGAGGGCGAAGAGATGTTCAAGTCCTTCATGAACGAGGCCATGGCCAAGCAGGTCGTGAAGTCCGGCGGCATCGGCATCGCCGACGACGTCGCCAAGGAAATGCTGAAGCTTCAAGGTTTGAGTTAGGAAATCACGATGGCCCTGTCCGCCCTCGACGCCGCCGACCGCGTGGAACAACTGATCATCCTCACCGAGCGCCTCACCGAGCTGGTGGCCCTGGAGGCCCAGGCCTTCGAGCAGCAGCGCCCGCAGGAGGCGATGGTCCACATCGAGGAAACCTCGCGGCTGGCCAATATCTACCGCCACGAGTCGGCCCGGGTGCGCGCCAACCCGGCCATGGTGGCCGCCGCCCCGGTCGCCCAGCGCACGCGGCTGATCCGCGCCACCGAGGCCTTCGACAGCGTGCTGGCCCGCCAAGGCCGCGCGCTGGACGCCGCCCGCACGGTCACCGAGGGCCTGGTGAAGACCATCGCCAACGAGGTCGCCGCCCAGCGCACCACCGGCGCCGGCTACGGCCTCAAGGGCGCCCCCTCGGCCGCCGCCTCGGCCACCAGCATCACCCTGAACAAGCGCGCCTAGCTCTCCTCGCCGGTCTCGTCGCCGACGGCGCCCGTCACCAGCTGGCGCCAGGTGGGATCGGTGTCGTCCACCAGGTCGACGTCGTCCAGCAGGGCCACGCCGCCGCCGCCGTCCGGGAAGACCAGGCCCAGCACCTCCATGGTTTCGCCATCCTGCGTGTCGTGCACCTCGGCCTGCACGGCGATGGCCGCCTGCTCCCCGTCCTCGCTCCACCAGATCAGCGGCTGCGGCAGGGGCATTTCCAGCATGCGAGCATTTTGAGTGTCCGCCAGGGCGAAGATCGCCGCCCTGGCCCGCACATCCTCCAGGGTCGCCACGCCCCGCGTGAAGGCCGCGAGCCGACCCCAGTCATCGACGTCATAGCCGCCCTCGTCGTCGCCCATGCCCGTCCCCTCGTTCGCGCCGACCCTAGCGGCGCTCCGGCGCGTCCGTCCATCGCCCGAGATCAAAACACTTGTTTGAACCCGCCGCTTGGGTCTAGCCTGTCCCTATCGCCGGGCTGTTCCGGCGGACGCGTTCTCAGGGCGGGGTGAAAGTCCCCACCGGCGGTAATGCCGACCAACCTCTCCGGAGGGGCCGTCGGACGAGCCCGCGGGCGCCTGTCGGGCCTCAAGCCCGCCAGGGACAGCAGACACCGGTGTGATCCCGGGGCCGACGGTTAGAGTCCGGTTATGAGAACCACTGTTGATGGGTCGCCACGCGTTCGCGCGTGGGCTCCCGTCGTCGGTGTGCCCCTGAGTCGTGGTTGAACCACTTAGGGAACCGACCATGACCCAATCTGCCCCCCACGAAGTCCCCACCGCGAACGGCGCCTATCGCCCCGCCCGCATCGCCTTCGTCCAGTCCTCCTGGCACCACGCCATCGTCGACCAGGCCCGCAAGGGCTTCCTGGCGCAGATGGCCAAGCTGGGCTTCCCCGAGCACATGATCGACGTGTTCGAGACGCCGGGCGCCTTCGAGATCCCCCTCCACGCCCAGACCCTGGCCAAGACCACCAAGTACGCCGCCGTCGTCGGCTGCGCCCTGGTGGTGGACGGCGGCATCTATCGCCACGAGTTCGTCGCCGAGACCGTGGTCTCGGCCCTCATGCAGGTGCAGCTGAAGACCGAGGTGCCGATGTTCTCGGTGATCCTCACCCCGCACCACTTCCATGAGCACGACATCCACCAGGCCTTCTTCGCCGAGCACTTCGTCCAGAAGGGCGCCGAGGCCGCCATCGCCTGCGCCAAGACCCTGGAAGGCCTGCAACGCGTCACGGCGGCGGCGTGATGGAGACCCTGGCCATCCCGGCGGGCTTTGACCGGCACTATCGGCAGAGCCCGCTGACCGACCCGTGGGAGCCGCTCTACAGCCGCAAGACCGACGGCGCCGTCGTGCTCGGCCTGGAGGTCACCAAGGCCCACACCAACAGTCGCGGCTTCGTCCACGGCGGCCTGATCAGCGCGCTGGCCGACAACGCCATGGGCCTGTCCTGCGGCCACCGCCTGGGGGACGGCGCCCGGCTGGTGACGGTGAACCTCACCCTGGACTTCCTGGCCTCGGCCCAGATCGGCCAGTGGCTGGAGTTCGACACCATCTTCGTCAAACCCGGCGGCAGCCTCTGCTTCGCCCAGGCCTTCGTCACCGCCGACGGAGAGCCCTGCGCCCGCGCCAACGCGGTATTCAAGGTGATGAAGACGGTGAACTGACCCACCACGTCATCCCGGCCGCAGCGAAGCGAAGAGCCGGGACCCAGGGGCCGCGATCAATCCCCTGGATCCCGGATCACCTATCGGCGTCCGGGATGACGATTGGACGGCACGGCTCTAGATGCTCCCCTCCTGGGGAGCTGTCAGCGAAGCTGACTGAGGGGGACTTTGACTCTTGCTGTGGGGTCGAAGGGTGGACGACGTCCATCCCCCTCAGGCTCGCCGCTTCGCGGCGACCCACCTCCCCCACATCGCGCGACGCGCTGGGGGAGGATCGCCGCGCCCCTACCCCTCGACCTTGTCCTGCGTCTTGGTCTCGAAGTCGCTGGCCTCATGCCGCTCCCGCAGCTGGCTCGACGGTTCGCCGAAGGTGCGGTTGACCATGCGGCCGCGCTTCACCGCCGGCCGCTCGGCGATCTGGTCGGCCCAGCGGTTGACGTTCTTGTAGGAGGCCACGTCCAGGAACTCCCCGGCCTCGTACAGCACGCCCTTGGCCATGCCGCCGTACCAGGGCCAGGTGGCCATGTCGGCGATGGTGTACTCGGCGCCGCCAAGGTACTCCGCTTCGGCAAGCCTCCGGTCCAGCACGTCCATCTGCCGCTTCACCTCCATGGCGTAGCGGTTGATGGCGTATTCGATCTTCATCGGCGCATAGGCGTAGAAGTGCCCGAATCCGCCCCCCAGGAAGGGCGCCGAGCCCATCAGCCACATCAGCCAGGACAGGCACTCGGCCCGCGGCCCGGGCGCCGTCGGCAGGAACGCATTCCCGAACTTCTCCGCCAGGTGGATGAGGATCGCGCCGCTCTCGAACACCCGGATCGGCTCCGGCCCCGAGCGGTCCAGCAGGGCCGGGATCTTGGAATTGGGATTGATCGCCACGAAGTCGGAGCCGAACTGGTCCCCGGTCCCGATATTGATCAGCCAGGCGTCGTACTCCGCGCCGGTGTGGCCCAGGGCCAGCAGCTCCTCCAGCATGATGGTCACCTTCACCCCGTTGGGGGTGCCCAGCGAATAGAGCTGCATCGGATGGCGGCCGACCGGCAGCGCCTTCTCGGCGGTGGGCCCGGCGATCGGCCGGTTGATGGCGGCGAACCGCCCCCCGCTCTCCTTGTCCCAGGTCCAGACCTTCGGCGGAACGTAACTCTCGGGGAAATTGCTCATAGGCGGCGCCCTCCCAGGCGGATCGTGGTGCTTTGCGTCAGAGTGCGATGTGGGGGGCGGGCTTGGCGAGTCCAATAGCGACCTGGCCCAACATCGCAGGGACCCCGCCCGCTCACGAGGTGTTCAGCCGCGCCGCGCCGGTAATCGACGCGCGCGGCCGCCGGGGCTGCTAATCTTGGGCCGACCTCCACATCGCGAACCTCACATGACCTCCACGCACCGCCGCCCCTCCGTCCTGCGCAGCTTTTTCCAAGCCGAGGCGGCGGGCGGATTGATCCTGATGGGGCTGGCGGGCCTGGCCCTGGTGGTGGCCAACTCGCCGCTGTCGCACGCCTATTTCGCCGCCCTGCACGCCCCCGTGGCGGGGCTGGACGTGTTGCACTGGATCAATGACGGCCTGATGGCGGTGTTCTTCCTGCTGGTGGGGCTGGAGATCAAGCGCGAGGTGGTGGACGGAGAGCTCTCCACCTGGCCCCGCCGCATCCTGCCCGGCGTCGCCGCAGCCGGCGGCATGCTGGTCCCGGCCCTGGTCTATCTCGCCTTCCAGGGCGGCGACCCGGTGACAATGCACGGCTGGGCCATCCCCGCGGCCACCGACATCGCCTTCGCGCTCGGCATCCTGTCCCTGCTCGGCAAGCGGGTTCCAGTTTCGCTGAAGGTGTTCCTGACCGCCCTGGCGATTATCGACGACCTGGGTGCGGTGCTGATCATCGCCTTCTTCTACACCTCCGACCTGGCGCTCTGGGCCCTGGCCGGCGCGGCCGTGGCCCTGGCCGTCCTGATCGCCATGAACCGCATGAAGGTCGCCGCCCTCACCCCCTATCTCGTGGTCGGGGCCGTCCTGTGGTGGCTGACCCTGCAGTCGGGGGTCCACGCCACCCTGGCCGGGGTGGCGCTGGCCCTGACCATCCCCCTGCGGCGCAGCCTGGCCGCGCCCGACGACGCCCTGTCGCCCCTGCACCGGCTGGAACACGCCATCCAGCCCTGGGTGGCCTTCGCGGTGGTGCCGATCTTCGGCTTCGCCAACGCCGGCGTCTCCTTCGCGGGCCTCAGCTTCAGCGACCTGCTGGCGCCCGTGCCCCTGGGCGTCGCGGCGGGCCTGTTCCTGGGCAAGCAGATGGGAGTCTTCGGTTCGGTCTGGCTGCTGGTCCGCCTCGGCTGGGCCGAGCGGCCGGCGCGCGCCACCTGGCGACAGGTCTACGGCGTGTCGGTGCTGTGCGGCATCGGCTTCACCATGAGCCTGTTCATCGGCCTGCTGGCCTTCGACAGTCCCGAGCTGCAGGAGGCCACCAAGCTCGGCGTTCTGGCCGGGTCGCTGCTCTCGGCGATCCTCGGCTGGGCCATCCTGCGCAAGGCGCCGGCCCTCAGCAGGGGCAGCCAAGCCTCATAGCCAGGTCCACGATCCCCCGCAGCCACGGGGCGTCGGCGCTCACCCACACCTGCCCGCCCAGCGCCACCGTGACCAGCAGATCGATCAGCCCCATCAGCCGACGTCCTTGAGCATCTTCTCCACCGAGGCCAGCCGGGTGCGGACGTCCAGCAGGGTGGCCGACATCGAGTCCAGGGCCGTGGCGGTTTCGGCCTGGGTCGCCACCGCCCGCTCGGCGATCAGCCGATAGGCGTTGTCCTCGGCCAGCCGGGCGCGGGCCTGGGTGACGCTGGCGAAGTAGCGCATCGCGAAGACGCCCAGGATGGTCCCGAGGACCAGGCTGATGGTGGTGAAGAACACGGGTTCGGACATGGGGTCTCTCTCTAGGTCTCGGATTTGGGGGTCAGGCTGGCCGCCGCGATGGCGATAGCCGCCGGGGTCAGGGTCAGGGCGAAATCGGCCGCCTCGAAATAGTTCAGCGCCTTGCCGTCGGCCGACAGCTCCAGCTGGCTGGTGACGAGACCCGCCTCCTCCAGCTTGGCCAGGTGCAGGTGCAGCAGCGGCCGGCTGATCCCGATCTCGCGGGCCAACTGACTCACATACCGCCGCCCGCCCCCGTGCAGCGCCGCCACGATCCGCAACCGATGCGGATTGGCCAACGCCGACAACTGGGTCAGCAGCAGGTCTCCCGAAGTGGGCAGGTTCTCTTTCATGTGTAAGAATTATCTTACGCATGTCAGGGAGTCAACACCAGAACGCCGCTCATCCCGGCGAAGGCCGGGACCCAGATTCACCCAAAACAGCGGCAGGTTATCGACTTCAGCTTCGGACTCGACGGAGGGCGGAGTGGGTTTCATCTGGGTCCCGGCCTTCGCCGGGATGAGCGGAGTTGTTGGCGCCCTTGCCAACCGCCGTTCTCTCAGCCACCTTGCCCCCACCAAAGGGAAGACCCCGAGATATGAGTACCGGCTGCACCGCGGGCTGAACGCCCCACCGCACACGTCGCGCCACACCGCGCGGCCCGTACTCATTCGTCTACCCCACGGTAACTCATGGCATTCTTTCGCAATGACGCGATCAATCGCGTCAACCTGCACTCCGGCGTCCAGGCCCTCGCCCAGGGGGCTGGCGGGATCTTCTTCTTCGTCCTGCTGCTGAAGGCCGGCGTCTCGGTTCCCCACGCCCTGCTGGCCCAGGCGGCCATCGTCACCGGCCGCTTCCTGCTGCGGCCGCTCATGCTGCCCCTGGCCAAGCGGTTCGGGCTAAAGCCGCTGCTGATCGCCGGGACCCTGATGCTGGCCCTGCGCTTCCCGCTGCTGGCGGAGGTGCGCGGCATCGACGCCGCCCTGCTGGCCCTGCTGGCGGTCACGGCCCTGGCCGAGCTCTGCTACTGGCTGAGCTACAACACCTATTTCGCCATGCTGGGGGACGCCGAGCACCGCGGCCATCAGGTGGCCGCCCGCGAGGCCTTCATCGCCGTGCTCAGCATCGCCTCGCCCCTGCTGGGGACCTGGGCGCTGCTGACGCTGGGGCCGCGCTGGGCCTTCGCCGGGATCGCCGTGATCCAGGCGCTCGCCGCCCTGCCCCTGCTGGGCCTGCCCAACATGGCGGTGCTCCCCCAGGCGCCGGGCGCCCTGCGCGCCGCGCGGCTGGCGATGGGCCTGCTGGTGATCGATGGCTGGTTCGACGCCTGCTACTTCTTCGTCTGGGAGATCGCCCTGTTCCTGTCGCTCGGCGAGAGCATCGCGGCCTATGGCGGGGCCATGGCCCTGGCGGGCCTGGTGGGGGCGGGCTTCGGCCTCTGGGTCGGCCGCCATGTGGACGGCGGCGGCGGGCGGCGCGCCGTGCTGATCGCCTACGCCGTGGCCGTGGCCCTGGTGATCCTGCGCGCCGGCAGCCTGCCCACCCCCTGGCTGGCGGTGGCCGCCCACGCCCTGGGCGCCGTGCTCATGCCCCTGCTGCTGCCGCCCCTGGGGACCGCGGCCTACAACCTCGCCCAGGCCTCCCCCTGCCCCTTCCGCTTCCACATCGCCACCGAGGCCGGCTGGGACATCGGCTGCGCGGGTGCCTGCGTGACCGCCGCGGCCCTGATCAGCCTCGGCGCCCCGATGAGCGTCCCCATCCTGCTGGCCCTGCCGGCGGCGGCGGCGGGCGCGGTGCTGCTGTGGCGGTATTTCGGGAGGGTCGAGCGCGCGGCGACATAACAATCGTCATCCCGGCCGCAGCGAAGCGGAGAGCCGGGACCTAGGGGCCGCGATCAATCCCCCTGGGTCCCGGGCCTCCCTGCGGTCGCCCGGGATGACGGTGGGAGCCCCACCTCCCGCTCCACCCCGATCGCACCCAGGAAATCCCGGTCGTGGCTCACCACCAGGATCGCCCCGTCATAGCCGCGCAGCGCGGCCTCGATGGCGGCCAGGGAGTCGAGGTCCAGGTGGTTGCTGGGCTCGTCCAGGATCAGCAGCTGCGGCGGGGCGGCGGCGCAGAGCACGCAGGCCAGGGCCGCCCGCAGCCGCTCGCCGCCGCTCAAGGCGCCCACCTGTTTGTCGCCGGCGACATTGCGGAACAGGAAGCGGGCCAGGGCGGCGCGGGCCGCGTTGTCGCTGGCGCCGGGATTGAGCCGGCGGAAGGCCGCCACCAGGGTCTCGTCGTCACGCAGCATGGCGGTCTTCTGGTCCAGCAGCGCGGCGCGCACGCCGAGCCTCACCTGCCCCGACGCCGGTTCAAGCTCGCCGGTCGCCAGGCCGATCAGCGTCGTCTTGCCTGCCCCGTTCGGCCCCGTCACCGCCACCCGCTCGGGCCCGGTCATGCGGAAGTCGAAAGCCAGCACTGGCCCGCCCGGATGGGCGAAGGTCACGTCCTCGAAGGCCAGCACCCCCTTCCCCGCCGCCAGCCCCGAGCTCGGCAGCTCGAAGGAGAGCTTCCGCAGCCGCTCCACCTTGGCCTGAGCGTCCGCCACCTCCGCCCCGGCCTGGGCCGCCAGCTTCTCCGCCAGCCGCCCCTCGCGGGCCCCGGAGGTCTCCGCCCGCTCGGCCATGGCCCCCAGCAGGATCTTCGGGGCGCTGCCCGAGGCGGCGAACCGCTTGCCCGCCGCGTCACGCCGCGCCTTCTTCTCCCGCGCCCCCTGGGCTTCGCGGGCGACGCGCGCCAGGGTGCGCTCTGCAGTGGCCAGGCCCTGCTCGGCGGCGGCCTCCTCGGCCGCCTTTCGCTCCAGATAGAGGTCGTAATTGCCGCCATAGACCTTGGCGCCCAGGCTCGAGAGCTCGACGATGCGGTCCATCTCGCGCAGCAGGCCCCGGTCGTGGCTGACCACGACGGCCCCGCCCTTCCAGCCGGCCAGCACCCCGGCCACCAGGGCGCGGGCCTCGGCGTCCAGATTGTTGGTGGGTTCGTCGAGCAGGATCAGGTCGGGTCGCCGGATCAACAGCGCCGCCAGGGCCAACCGCGTGGCCTCCCCGCCGCTCAGCGTGGCGGCTTGGCGGTCCACCTGTCGGCCGGCCATGCCCACCGCCGCCAGCGCCTGCGCGATGCGGGACTCCAAGTCCCACAAGGCGTTGGCGAAGTCATCCTCGCTACCCCGTCCCTCTTCGATGCGCACATGTCGGTCAATGTCGGCCGCCACCCCCAGCAGGTCGGCCACCGTGGCGCCGGCGGGCGGACTCATGACCTGGCGCAGCACCCCGATCTCGCCCCGGAGGCTCACCGAACCTGACACCGGTGTCAGATCGCCAAGCATCAGCCGCAGCAGGGTGGTCTTGCCCACCCCGTTGCGCCCCACCAGGCCGGTCCGTTCGGCCCCGAAGGCGAGGTTCAGATTGTCGAAAAGGCTTACGCCGTCAGGCGTTGCGTACGAAAGACGCTCGAGTGTCAGATGGGCGGGCATGGGCGACCTTGGGGGCGTTGGCGTTCGGGACGAGGCGGCGTTCCGTCGGCATGCGCATGGTCGTCAGGCTCCTTCTGAAGCCCCGAGGATAGGCCTGGCTCCGCCCTCGCGCAATCCGGACCCGGCATCCCCGCGCCCCCTTGAGCGCACCTGCGAAAGGCCCGACTCCTCCCTCCATGACCACCGACATGTCCGACCTCGACCGCTACGGCTGCGCCGTCATCCCCGGTCTCTTGCCCCCCGCCGCCTGCCGCGACCTGGCCGCCCTCTATGGCGCCGAGGAGGGCTTCCGCAGCCGGGTGGTCATGGGCCGCCACGGCTTCGGCCAGGGCGAGTACCGCTACTTCAGCCACCCCCTGCCGGGCCCGGTCGCGGCCCTGCGCGAGGCCCTCTATCCCCAGCTCGTCGACATCGCCAACCGCTGGAACGAGACCCTGGGCATCGCCGTCCGCTACCCCTTGCGGCACAAGGACTTCCTCGCCCGCTGCCACGCCGCCGGCCAGGTCCGCCCGACCCCGCTGCTGCTCCAGTACGGCCCCGGCGACTACAACTGCCTGCACCAGGATCTCTACGGCGAGCACGTCTTCCCGCTACAGGTGGCCGTCCTGCTTTCCCAACCGGGACAAGACTTTACCGGCGGCGAGTTCGTGCTCACCGAACAGCGCCCGCGCATGCAGTCCCGCGCCGAGGTCGTGCCGCTGGCCCAGGGCGACGCCGTGGTCTTCGCCGTCCAACACCGCCCGGTCCAGGGGACCCGCGGCGCCTATCGCGTGAGCATGCGCCACGGCGTCAGCCGCCTGCGCAGCGGTCAGCGCCATACCTTGGGGATCATCTTCCACGACGCCGCTTGAGCCTTGCCTTGCAGCCCGGAACGGCCAAGGCTTGAGGCTTCAGTTGGGGAGTTCCGCCTTGCACCGTTTGACCGTTCCGCTCGCGATCCTGCTCGCGTCCTGCGCCCTGCCGGCTCTTGCGGCCAGTCCCGCCGCCGAGGCCCACAAGGCCGCCATCGTCCTGGACACCCACTTCGACACCCCGGCCAATTTCCACATCCCCGGATGGGACATGCTGGACCGCCACTCGGTGGAGACCGACGGCAGCCAGGTCGACTATCCGCGCATGGTGGAAGGCGGGGTCGACGGCGGCTTCTTCGCCATCTTCACCCCCCAGGGCGCCCGCACCCCCGAGGGTGACGCCAAGGCCCGCGACGCGGCCCTGCTGCGGGCCGTCGAGATCCACGAGATGGTGGCCCGGCATGGCGCGAAGTTCGCGCTGGCCACCAAGGCCGAGGAGGCTGCGCCCATCGTCGCGGCGGGCAAGAAGGTGGTCTTCATGAGCATGGAGAACGGCCAGCCCGTGGAGGCCGACCTCACCCTGATGCAGACCTTCTACAATCTCGGCGTCCGCATGATGGGGCCGGTCCACTTCCTCAACAACGACCTGGGCGACTCCTCAACCGACCCCAAGGGCAAGGAGTGGAACGGCCTCTCTCCCAAGGGCAAAGCCTTCGTCGCCGAGGCCAATCGGCTGGGGGTGGTGCTGGACGCCAGCCACGCCTCCGACGAGGTCCTGGACCAGATGCTGGAGCTCTCCACCACCCCGCTGATCCTGTCGCATTCCGGCCTGGACGCGATCTTCGACCACCCCCGCAACATCGATGACAACCGCCTGAAGGCGCTGGCCGCCAAGGGCGGGGTGATCCAGATCAACGCCTTCTCCAACTACATGGTCCCGCAGGTGAAGATCCCGGAACGTGACGCCGCCATGGCCGAGCTGATGAAGTCCATCGGCGCCGGCGGCCGCGACATGACGCCGGCCCAGCGCAAGGCTTTCCTCGACGGCCGCAAGGCCATCGACGCCAAGTGGCCCGTGCCCCGAGCCAACCTCGACGACTTCATGAAGCACATGCTGCACGCCATCCAGGTGGTCGGGATCGACCATGTCGGGGTCTCCGGCGACTTCGACGGCGGCGGCGGCATCGCGGGCCTTGAAGACGTCACCGACTACCCGAAGATCACCGAACGCCTGATCGCCGCCGGCTACTCCAAGGACGACGTCGCCAAGGTCTGGGGCGGCAATGCGCTGCGGGTCCTGAAGGCCGCCGCCGACGCCCGCACCGCCAAGTAGCGGCTTGCCTGACGCAGGGATCGGGCGTTCACCATTCCCGAAAGGCCGACGTTGGATCGGCCCCAAAGGGAGACGCGCATGGACCTCGGCCTCAAGGACAAGACCATCTTCGTGGCCGGCGCCAGCCGCGGCATCGGGCTGGGGATCGTGGAGGCCTGCCTGGCGGAGGGCGCCAAGGTGGCCATCACCGCCCGGGGCGCCGAGGCCCTGGAGGAGACCCGCGCCCGGCTCTCGGCCCAGTACGGCGAGGACAAGCTCTGGGCCATGTCGGGCGACATGCGTGACACCGCTGTCATCGAGAAGGCTCTGGCCGGGGCGGAGGCGGCGCTTGGGCCCATCTTCGGCGCGGTGGCCAATGTGGGCCTGCATCCCTGCCCGCCAGGGACCGAGGTGGATGACGACACCTGGGACGCCGGCTTCTCGCAGAACCTGGGCTCGGCCTGGCGGCTGGCGCGGGGCGCCTACCGGTTGATGGCGCCGCGCGGCGAGGGCGCGATCCTGTTCATCAGCTCTATCGCGGGCCTGGGCGCGCTGGGCACGCCGCTGACCTACGGCACCGCCAAGGCGGCGATGAACCACCTGACCAAGGAACTGGCCCACATCACCGGCGCCACCGGGGTGCGGGTCAACGCCATCGCGCCCGGCAACATCGTCTTCCCCGGCGGCGACTGGGAGCAGCGCGCCAACGGCCCGCGCGCGGCGGCCTGGACCCGCTGGCTAGAGCGCGAGGTGCCGATGAAGCGGTTCGGCAGGCCCGAGGAGATCGGCGCGGCCGCCGCCTTCCTGCTCAGCCCGCAGGCAAGCTTCGTGCACGGCGCCGTGGTGCCCGTTGACGGGGGGCAGACGCGATGACCTACGAACACCTGGACCTGCGCGTCGACGGCGACGTGATCTGGGCCACCATGAACCGGCCCGAGCGGCTGAACGCCCTGAACCGCAAGCTGGTGGAGGAACTGCGGGACTTCTTCGTCGGCCTCTACTGGCGGCGCGACGTCCGCGTCGTGGTGCTGGCCGGCGCGGGCGGGGCCTTCTGCGCGGGGCTGGATCTGAAGGAACGCTCGGGCGCCAACGAGGGCAAGCGCTCGGTCGGCGCAAGCCTCACCGGCCAGCGGCAGATCAGCGAGATCGTCATCGCCATGCGCCGCTGTCCGCAGCCGATCATCGCCTGCGTGGACGGCGCGGCCAGCGGCGGGGGCTTCGCCTTGGCGCTCGCCTCCGACGTCCGGCTGGCGACACCACGGACCCGCATGAACGCCGCCTTCATCCGCATCGGACTGTCGGCCTGTGACATCGGGGTCAGCTACTTCCTGCCGCGCATGGTGGGCAGCTCCGTGGCCGCCGAATACATGCTGACCGGCCGCTTCATCGACGCCCCGCGCGCCCACCAGCTGGGCTTGGTCAGCCGCATCGTCGCGCCTGAGGCCCTGGAGGGCGAGGCCAGCGCCTTCGCCGCCGACATGCTCAATGCCACGCCGCTCGGCCTGCGCCTCACCAAGGAGGCCCTCAACCACGCCATCGACGCGGGTGGCCTGGAGGCGGTGATCGCCATGGAGGACCGCAACCAGATCCTCTGCGCCCAGGACGACGACTTCGGCGAAGGCGTCCGCGCCTTCCTGGAGAAACGCCCGCCGGTCTATGAGAAACGCGAAGCCTGATCCCTGCTGACAGATTCTGGCGGTTGGCGCGTTAGTGTCCGCGCGTGACCACGGCGGGCGGCAGGCGGAAACGAGCGTCCATGCGACATTTGTTCCCGCATTGTTCCTATGTTATCCGTGAGTCCGTTCACTACATTAAGCGGTCCCGTCGAGACCCTCGGCGGGTGAAGAGCGTTTCAGGACAACATGGCCGAACAGCTGAACTTCATCCGCGTGCGCGGCGCGCGGGAGCACAACCTGAAGAACGTCAACGTGGACATCCCGCGTGGCGAGCTGGTGGTGCTGACCGGCCTGTCGGGGTCGGGCAAGAGTTCGCTGGCCTTCGACACCATCTATGCGGAGGGTCAGCGGCGCTATGTCGAGAGCCTGTCGGCCTATGCGCGCCAGTTCCTGGAGCTGATGTCCAAGCCCGACGTGGACCTGATCGAGGGTCTGTCGCCGGCCATATCCATCGAGCAGAAGACCACCAGCCGCAATCCGCGCTCCACCGTCGGTACGGTCACCGAAATCCACGACTACATGCGCCTGCTGTGGGCCCGCGTCGGCGTGCCCTATTCGCCGGCCACCGGCCTGCCGATCGAGAGCCAGACCGTCTCGATGATGGTCGACAAGCTGACCGCCCTGCCCGAGGGGGAACGGCTCTATCTGCTGGCCCCCGTCGTGCGCGGCCGCAAGGGCGAGTACCGCAAGGAGATCGCCGAGTGGCAGCGGGCGGGATTCCAGCGGCTGAAGATCGACGGGGAGTTCTTCCCCATCGAGGACGCCCCGGTGCTGGACAAGAAGTTCAAGCACGACATCGACATCGTGGTGGACCGGCTGGTGACCAAGGCGGGCCTCGAGGGCCGCTACGCCGACAGCCTAGAGACCGCGCTCAAGCTGGCCGAGGGCATCGCCGTCGCCGAGTGGGCCGACAAGGCCGAGGGCGAGACCGAACCGCGCCGCCTGCTGTTCTCCGAGAAGTTCGCCTGCCCGGTCTCGGGCTTCACCATCAGCGAGATCGAGCCGCGGCTGTTCTCGTTCAACAACCCCTATGGCGCTTGCCCGGTCTGCGACGGCCTGGGGATGAAGCTGGCCTTCGACGCCGACACCATCGTGCCTGACAAGGACAAGTCCCTGCACAAGGGCGCCATCGCGCCCTGGGCCAAGGGCCCCTCCCCCCTCTACACCCAGACCCTGCAGGCCCTGTCGCGGCACTACGGCTTCTCGATGGACGAGCCGTTCTACAAGTTGCCCGACCAGGCCAAGAAGGTGGTCCTCTACGGATCGGGGACAGACAAGATCAAGTTCGTCTATGACGACAACGCCCGGAAGTACGAGGTCAACAAGACCTTCGAGGGCGTGCTGCCGAACCTGGAGCGTCGTTGGCGGGAGACCGATAGCTCCTGGGTGCGCGAGGAACTGGGCCGCTATCAGTCCGAAACCCCCTGCGAGGCCTGCGAGGGCTATCGCCTGAAGCCGGAGAGCCTGGCGGTGAAGATCGCCGGCCAGCATGTGGGCCAGGTCTCGCGCCTGTCGATCCGCCACGCCGAGGAATGGTTCACCGCCCTGGAGACCAGCCTCACCGACAAGCAGATGGAGATCGCCCGTCGGATACTGAAGGAGATCAATGATCGCCTGCGGTTCCTGGTGAACGTCGGCCTGGACTATCTGAACCTCAGCCGCGCCTCGGGCACGCTGTCCGGCGGCGAGAGCCAGCGCATCCGCCTGGCCAGCCAGATCGGCTCAGGCCTGACCGGCGTGCTCTACGTGCTGGACGAGCCCAGCATCGGTCTGCACCAGCGCGACAACACCCGCCTGCTCACCAGCCTCAAGGGCCTGCGCGACCTCGGCAACTCGGTGCTGGTGGTGGAGCATGACGAGGAGGCGATCATGACCGCCGACTACGTCATCGACATGGGTCCGGCCGCCGGCATCCACGGCGGCGAGATCATCGCCGAGGGCACCGCCGCCGAGGTGATGGCCAACCCGAAGAGCATCACCGGCCAGTATCTTTCGGGCGCCCGAGAGATCGAGGTGCCGCAGGATCGCCGCCCGATCTCCAAGAAGAAGGTGCTCCGCGTCGTCGGGGCCACCGGCAACAACCTGAAAAACGTCACCGCGGAAATCCCCGCAGGGACCTTCACCTGCATCACCGGGGTGTCGGGAGGCGGCAAGTCCACCTTCACCATCGAGACCCTGTACAAGGCCGCCGCACGCCGGCTGCACAACGCTTCAGACGCGCCCGCCCCTCACGACCGCATCGAGGGGCTGGAGATGTTCGACAAGGTCATCGACATCGACCAGTCGCCCATCGGCCGCACGCCGCGTTCAAACCCCGCCACATATACCGGCGCCTTCCAGCCGATCCGCGACTGGTTCGCGGGGCTGCCCGAGTCCAAGGCCCGGGGTTACGGCCCGGGCCGCTTCAGCTTCAACGTCAAGGGCGGCCGCTGCGAGGCCTGCCAGGGCGACGGCTTGATCAAGATCGAGATGCACTTCCTGCCCGACGTCTACGTCACCTGCGATGTCTGCCATGGCAAGCGCTACAACCGCGAAACCCTGGAGGTGCTGTTCAAGGGCAAGTCGATCTCCGACGTCCTGGACATGACCGTCGAGGAGGCCGCCGACTTCTTCAAGGCGGTGCCGCCGGTGCGTGACAAGATGGACACCCTGAAGAAGGTGGGCCTCGGCTATGTCCAGGTCGGCCAGTCGGCCACCACCCTCTCGGGCGGCGAGGCCCAGCGGGTGAAGCTGTCGAAGGAGCTGTCGCGCAAGGCCACCGGCAAGACCCTCTACATCCTGGATGAGCCCACCACAGGCCTGCACTTCGAGGACGTGAAGAAGCTGCTGGAAGTGCTGCACGAGCTGGCCGACCAGGGCAACACCATGGTGGTCATCGAGCACAATCTCGACGTCGTGAAGACTGCCGACTGGATTGTCGACTTCGGTCCCGAGGGCGGCGACGGCGGCGGCGAGATCGTGGCCCAGGGCACGCCGGAACAGGTGGCCGCCAATTCCAAGAGCTGGACCGGCCGCTACCTCGCCGAGGTGCTCAAGCGCCATGAGGACCGCCGCAGGGCCCGCGTGAAGAAGCTGGTCAACGCCTAGCCCCTTCCCTCAAACAGTCGTTTGAAATAGCGTCGGCTCCATTGTTTTATGCATTGGAGTCGACCCATGAAGCTTTACGGCGCGCCGAACCCGGCCCCCAATCCCCGCCGCGTGCGCATCTTCCTGGCCGAGAAGGGCATCGACCTTCCGGAGACGCCGGTGAACATGATGAAGCGTGAGCACAAGAGCCCGGAATTCCGCGCCAAGAACTCCATGGGTCAGCTGCCCGCGCTGGAGCTGGACGACGGGACCACGATCTCCGAGACCGTCGCCATCTGCCGCTATCTGGAGGAAACCAACCCGGAACCGCCGCTGTTCGGCACGACGGCGGTGGAGAAGGCCCTGGTGGACCAGTGGATCCGCCGGGTCGAGTTCGCGGTCATGACGCCGGTCGGCATGTACTGGCGCCACGCCCACCCGCGCACCGCGGCCCTGCTGACCCAGTTCAAGGACTTCGGCGAGAGCAACGCCGAGACCTACAAGGGCGCGCAGAAGTATCTCGACCGCGAGCTTGAAGGCCACCAGTTCGTGGTGGGCGACAGCTTCACGATGGCCGACATCTGCCTGCTCTCCACCGTCGACTTCGCCGAATGGATCGGCCTGCCGATGGATCCGGAGTTTACGCACCTCAAGGCCTGGCATGACCGGGTGACGGCGCGTCCCAGCGCCAAGGCCTGATGCGACCCGCTCCGTGGGGTCAGCCCCGCGGAGCGCCGGTCAGTTCGCGATAGGCCTCGGCCAGCGGCGAATAGATCATCACCACCTGCAGGATCGGCAGCAGCAGCTGCACCATCAGGGTGGCGATGAAGGCCACGATGGCGAGCGGCGCCAGATTGCTGGGATTGGCAATGGCCTCTTGCCCGCCGGCCAGGGCCACGGTGGCGGCGCTGATGATGGAGAACAGCAGCCAGACCATCACATAGAAGATGATGGCCAGAATGGTCATGCCGAACAGGCTCCAGAAGTGGCCTTTGGTCAGGCGCCAGGAGTCGGTGATGGCGATGCGATGCTCAGCGAAGGTCATCGGCGTGGCCAGCAACAGGCGAACCCCCGCCCAGATCATCCCTCCGGTGACAGCCAGACTGACCAGTATCCCCAGCGGCCCGCCCACGGTGGCGGCGGTGAGACCAACCAGCAGGAAGGCGAGCCCCACGGAGAACAGGATCAGATTGACCAGGGTCAGCCGCAACTCGTCTGGCCCCAGGCGCAGATGCGCGAAGCCTTTCTCGGACGGCCGCAGCGCCAGTCGGTAGATGCCGCCCATCAGGATCGAGGTCAGGACCACGGCCATCGCCATGACAAGCAGGAAGGCTGGCAGGTGCTGCTTGAACATCGCGCCATAGGCGGCCGCGTCGCCGGCGCCCTGGTTGCCGCTCTTGAGGAAGGTGATGAAGTCCGGCCCCAGGGCCACAACCATGATCACGGCGATCACCATGATCCCCAGGAAGTAGACCAGGCTCCAGGCCAGGATCGTGCCTGGCCGTTCGCGCGTGATCCTGAAGCCTTCCAGCGCCGACTCGCTCGGCGAAAACTTGGTCATGTCTGTCCTCTGGCCGTACGTCTGAAAGACCAAACGAGTCAGCCGCCCCTTTGGCTGCGATCTTTGCGGTTGCGGCTCTCGCGCCGCAAGGCCTCGCTCGCGATCCGCGCCAATCGTTGCTACTTAGCCACGCATGAGCACCAAGATTGACCCAGTCCATGTGATCGGCGGCGGCCTCGCCGGTTCGGAAGCCGCCTGGCAGATCGCCCAGGCCGGCGTGCCGGTGATCCTGCACGAGATGCGCCCCGTGCGCGGCACCGACGCGCACCACACCGACGGTCTGGCGGAACTGGTCTGTTCGAACTCCTTCCGGGCCGACGACTGGACCGCCAATGCGGTGGGCCTACTGCATGCCGAAATGCGCCGGCTGGACTCCATCATCATGTCCTGCGGTGACGCCCACCAGGTGCCCGCCGGCGGCGCCCTAGCCGTCGACCGCGACGGCTTCTCCCAGGCGGTCACCGCCCGGCTCGAGGCCCATCCCAACGTCACCATCGCGCGCGAGGAAATCGCCGGCCTGCCTCCGCCTGAGTGGGACAGCGTCATCGTCGCCACGGGGCCTCTCACCTCTCCGGCCCTGTCCGAAGCCATCCTGTCCCTGACCGGCGAGGGGGAGCTGTCATTCTTCGACGCCATCGCCCCCATCGTGAACTTCGACTCCATCGACATGGGCGTGGCCTGGCGCCAGTCGCGCTACGACAAGGAAGGCCCCGGTGGCGACGCCGCGGCCTACATCAACTGCCCCTTGGACAAGGATCAGTACGAGGCCTTCATCGACGCCCTGCTCCAAGGGCCGAAAGCTGAGTTCAAGGAGTGGGAGGACGTCCCCTATTTCGACGGATGCCTGCCCATCGAGGTGATGGCCGAGCGGGGCCGCGAGACCCTGCGCCACGGCCCCATGAAGCCGGTGGGTCTGACCAACGAGCACAATCCCCAGGAGAAGGCCTACGCCATCGTCCAGCTGCGGCAGGACAATGCTCTGGGCACCCTGTGGAACATGGTGGGCTTCCAGACCAAGCTGAAGCACGGCGCCCAGACCGACATCTTCCGCACCATCCCCGGCCTGGAGAAGGCGGTGTTCGCGCGGCTCGGCGGCCTGCACCGCAACACCTTCCTCAACAGCCCCAAGCTGCTGGACGCCCAGCTGCGCCTGAAACTCCAGCCGCGCCTGCGGTTCGCCGGTCAGGTGACCGGTGTCGAGGGCTATGTGGAGAGTGCGGCCATGGGCCTGCTGGCCGGTCGCCTGGCCGCCGCCGAACGCCTGGGCGCGCCCATCGAGGCGCCGCCGGCCACCACGGCCCTGGGCGCCCTGGTGGGTCACATCACCGGCGGCCACCTGGAGGGCGGCAAGGGATCGTTCCAGCCTATGAACATCAACTACGGCCTGCTGCCCCCCGTCGAGGCCGTCGCCAAGCGCGACGAGGCCGGACGCCGTCTGGGCGCCAAGGAGAAGAGCCGTGGCAAGAAGCTGGCGGTGGGCGAGCGCGCCCTGGCCGACCTCGAGACCTGGGTGACAGGCGGCGCGAAGATCGCCGCCGAGTAGGCGTCAGACCCTGCCGCGCGCCACGGCCAGGAACAGCCGCAGGCGGGCCTCCAGTTCGGAGGGCTTGCGGCCCTTGGCGCGGATGCGGGCCAGGGTGGCGTGGGCGATCGCCGGGAACGCCGCAACCGTTAAACCCGCGGCATCCCTGAGCGCACGGTCGAGGATCGGACCCACATCGGGCCCGGCCAAGCCCGCCGTGCCGATCAGACGTCCGATGGCCCAGGCGCGGCCGCCGGCCAGGGCCTTGGCCTCATCGGCGGCAGGGTCGAGCATCCTGGCCGCCAGGATCGCCGCGTTCCCCGCCGTGCCATCGGCCCATTCCAACGCCTCCCCCAGCTTCATCGGCTCGGCGCTGAGTTCGCGGTAACGCGCGTCGATCATCGCCTCCAGGCGAGGCCGCGCGAGGCTGCGGCGGCCGATGGCGACGGCCAGCGCCAGGGCCGTGGGATGTCGGCGCACCGTCCGGCCCTCGAAAACCTCGTCCAGCACCTCGTTCCACCAGGTCAGCCGGATCTCGCCCATCAGGGGGTTGGAGGCCACGCGGGGCGCCCGGGCCAGTTCATGGTCGAAGGCGTAGAGGGCGATCACATCGGCACGGATCGCGGCGTCCGTAATGAACCGGCTGGACAGCCAGCGGTCGGGATCGACGCGACCCGCCAGGGCGTCGAGGTCGTTCGGGTCGTGGGCGTCGTCTTCGGACATGGTGTTCGCAAAAAGCAAAAGGCCCGCCGGTTGGGGCGGGCCTTCCGATTGTATCGAGGTCTCGGGTTCAGCCGAAGATGGTCTGGCTCATGGTCATGGTGACCAGCATCGGGATCGAGAGCAGCGTGTTGGTCCGCGAGAACAGCATCGCCGTGCGGCCGGCCTTGGCCTTGGCGTCGGCGTCAGCTTCCACGATGCCCAGCGCGATCTTCTGGTTCGGCCAGATGAAGGCCCAGACGTTGATGAACATCACCGTGGCGAGCCACATGCCCATGCCGATGAAGATGTGGCCGACATTGGCGAAGCCCTCGGTCGCGCCGAGGGTGAAGGCTTCCACCAGATAGCCACGGTTGAAGGCCAGGATCACGCCCGCCACCCAGGTGAGCAGCGCGGCCCAACGGAACCAGAACAGCGCCTCGGGGGCGATGAACTTGGAGACCGCAGGCTTCAGCTCGGCCGGAATCTTGGCCATCTGCGGGATTTGGACGAAGTTGAAATAGTACAGCAGGCCGATCCACATAATGCCGCAGAGGACGTGGATGAAGCGGAACACCGCTTGGAAGAAGATGGCGTCGGCCGAGCCGTAGTGGCTGAAATAGCCAGCGATGATGATCAACGCGAGCAAGCTGCTCACGAGGATGGTGTTGCGAAGATTTGCGAGTAGTCCAGCCATGGGTGTGCCTCTACGATTCCTGCCCTGACCGTCAGCTATAGGGGGTTTCCACCGAGGCGGGAAGCCGCCGGGGACGCAGCCTGTCTGGAGCCTCTTCGGCCTGGAGCGCGACGGGCGTTCGGCCCGCTCGCCCCGGTCGCGCGTTAGATCGCGATCAGGGCCGCGGCTAGGCGGCGACCTTCGGCGGTGAGCACGTTGTACATCCGCGCCGCGGTGGGGGTGTCCATGAATTCCAGGCCGATGGCGGCCTTGGAAAGGGCCTCGCGCAGCGCCCGTGGCGGCAGGGCGTTGGCGGCCCCCATGCCCAGCAGCACGAACTCGACCTCGCGCGGGCCGGCGCCCAGGACCAAGGACAGGCTCTCAGGCGTGAGGTCGGCGACGCGGGTCACCGGCCAGGGATGCGCCTGATCCTGGACGATAAGCACCGAGCCTTCATGGCGCGTCCCCGACAGCCGAAACCCGCCGTCGCCATAGGCGTCGATGGAGGGAGCGTCGCGGGCCATATTTAAGGCCGCGCGTTGGCCGGCTTCAGGGGTTCGGCCAGCTCGTCACCGCGCTTCACGCCCCACAGCAGGATCACCGGCGCGGCCACGTAGATGGACGAATAGGTGCCGATGACGATGCCGAAGATCATGATCAGGGAAAAGGCCAGCAGGGTCGGCCCACCGAACACGGCCAGGCCACCTAGCGCCAGGACGGCCGTGAGGCCGGTGATCACGGTCCGCGAGAGCGTCTCGTTGATCGACAGGTCGATCACCTCGCCCAGCGGCATGGACTTATATTTGCGCAGATTTTCCCGCAGCCGGTCGAAGACCACCACGGTGTCATTCATCGAATAGCCGATGATGGTCAGGATGGCGGCGATGGTGGTGAGGCTGAACTCCAGCTTGAAGATGGCGATCAGTCCGAAGGTCAGGATCACGTCGTGGAACAGGCCCACGACGGCGCCGACCCCGAACTGCAGCTCGAACCGGAACCAGATGTAGAGCAGCATCAGGCCGATCGCGAGACCCAGGGCCAAGATGCCGCTCTGGAAGAGCTCGCCCGAGACCTTGGGACCCACGACGTCGGCGCGCTGGAAGGTGACGGGCCCGAGGGCCTCGACCAGAGCCGCCTTGACCTTGTCGACCGCAACGGCGGGCTGGAGACCGTCGGGGGTCTGGAAGCGGATCATGGCGGTGGTGGGCTCGCCAAAGGCCTGGACCTGGACGTCGCCGAGGTTCTGCGCCTCCAGGGTGGAGCGCGCCAAGCCTAGATCCACCGCCTTTGGCGCGGTGGAAATCTCCAGCAGCGTCCCGCCCTTGAAGTCGATCCCGCAGGAGAGGCCGGCGCAGGGCGGCTCGAAGGGAAACAGCGTGAAGCCGAGGGACACCACAACGGCGACCGCAGAGACGATGGCCGCAATGCGGGAGAAGGCGACGAACCGGAAATTCGTCGTGATCGGGAGCACCTTGATGAGAGGCCAGTACTTGGACATGTCGGCGTCTCCCTAAACGATCGGCAGGGTCTTGGGGCGCGTCCTGCGGAACCAGATCGACAGCAGGAACTGCGTCACGATCACGGCCGAGAACACCGAGGTCAGCACCCCGATCGACAGGGTCCAGGCGAAGCCGCGCACCGGTCCGGAGCCGAACTGGAACATGATCAGCGCGGCGAGGATCGTCGTCACGTTGGCGTCGATGATGGTGGTCATGGCCCGCGAGAAGCCGGCGTCCATGGCCGAGAGCACCTGGCGCCCCGCTCGCACCTCGTCGCGCATGCGCTCATAGATCAGCACGTTGGCGTCCACCGCCACGGCCAAGGTCAGGATCAGGCCCGCGATCCCCGGCAAGGTGAGGGTCGCCTGGGTGACCGACAGGGTGGCGATGATGAGCAGGCCGTTGACCAGCAGGGCGATGACGGAGATTCCGCCGAACAGCCAGCCATAGGACAGCAGCATGAAGACCAGGATGGCGATGAAGCCCACCGCGGTGGAGATCTTGCCGGCCTGGACCGCGTCCGCGCCCAGTTCAGCCCCAACGGTCTGCTGCTGCTCGACATTGAGCGGCGCTGGCAGGGCGCCGGCCCGGAGCAGAATGGCCAGGTTGTTGGCGCTCTCGACGGTGAAGTTCCCGCTGATCTGGCCGGAACCCCCGGTGATGGCGCTCTGAATGACCGGCGCGGAGATGACCTTGTTGTCGAGCACGATGGCGAAGCGCTTGCCCAGGTTCTGGGCGGTGGCGTCGCCGAAGCGGCGGGAGCCCTGACCATTGAAGCGGAAATTGACCACCGCCTCGCCACTCTGGCCGTCGAAGCCCTGGTGGGCGTCGGTGAGCATCTCGCCGGTCACCAGGGCGCGCTTCTTGATCAGAATCGCGCCGCCTTCCTCGTTGGGCAGGAGTTGGGAACCAGGCGGAATGCGGCCCGCCGCGGCCTCCTCCGGCGAGACGCTGTCGTCCACCATTTGGAAGGTGAGCTTGGCGGTCTGACCGATTATGTTCTTGAGCTTTTCCGGGTCGCTCTCGCCTGGCGCCTGGACAACGATCCGATCGACGCCCTGGCGGCGGATATCGGGCTCCTTGGTGCCCAGCTCGTCGATGCGGCGGCGGATGATCTCGATGGACTGGTCCACCGCCTTGCCGGCCTCGGCGACCAGGGCCTGTTCGGAGAACACAACGCGGATACGCTGGTCATCGCCGGGGCTGATGGTCACGTCGCGCCCGCTGGCGGCGGCGGCCAGCGGCGCCCCGACGGTCCGGCGCAGGAGGTTGGTGGCCGTGGTCAGCTGGGCTGGATCCGTGATCCGCACGGAGACCGCGCCCTCCACCTGACCGAGATCGGTGAATGCGATCTTCTCTTCCCGCAGGGTGGTGCGGACATCCTCGACGAGGTTGGTCAGCTTCTCGACGCGCAGGGCCTTGGTGTCGACCTCTAACAGCAGGTGCGACCCGCCCTGGAGATCCAGGCCCAGGTTCAGCTTCTGCTTCGGGACAAAGCCCGGCAGGCTGTCGAGCGTCTTCTGAGGAAGCACGTTCGGCAGACTGAACACGAGGCCGAATATCACCGACAACAGGACGACAATCGTCCTCCAGCGCGACGGAGCGATCATTTACGGGGCTCAGACCTTGGAATCGTTGGCCGGGGCGGGCTCGCCCTTGACCCGGACGTCGGAGATCATGGTCTTGACCACCTTGACGTTGACGCCCTGGGCGATCTCGACGCCGACTTCCTTGTCCTCGACACGCACGACCTTGCCGATGACCCCGGAGTTCAGCACCACGGTGTCATTGCGCTTCACATTGGCGATCATCGCCTGGTGAGCCTTCATCCGCTGCTGCTGCGGGCGGATCATCAGGAAGTAGAACAGCACGACCAGACCGATGAGCGGCAGGAACTGCATCAGCATTTCCGTCGGGCCGCCGCCGGCGGCGGCGCCTGCGGTCTGAGCGAAGGCGGGGGTGGCGAACATGGTCTCTCCGAGGTCCGTCGTCGGGCCGGCGAACGCCGTCCGTTTTGAAGTCGGCGGAAGCTATGCGTTCGCCCCCGGTTTTGCAATGGAACGGCAGGCCCGCTAAGCACCAACGCCATGGATTCAGACCTGAAACCCGTTCTCGAACGTATCGCCGACGCCCTTGAGCGTCTGGCGCCCCCTGCCCGCATCCCTCCGGTCTTCGAAGGCGCGCGACTTTTCCGGCATGATCCGGTGAGCCACGCCTTTCATCCAGCGCCGGACTACGCCTTGCCGCTCGAGGCCCTGATCGGGGTGGACCAGCAGAAGGCCCGCTTCCTGGAGAACCTGCAGCGGTTCAAGGCGGGTCTGCCGGCCAACCACGCCCTGCTCTGGGGCGTGCGCGGCACCGGCAAGAGTTCCCTCACCAAGGCGGCCTTCATGGCGGTGGCCAGGGACACGCCGGACCTGAAGCTGGTGGAGGTGGACCGCGATGAGGTGACCGCCCTGCCCGCCCTGTTTGACACCCTGCGCGAGCGTCGCGAGCGTTTCGTGGTGCTCTGCGACGACCTCTCCTTCGAGGAAGGGGCAGCGGCGGCCAAGGCGCTGAAATCGGCCCTTGAGGGCGGGGTATCAGGCCCACCCGCCAACGTGCTGTTCGTCGCCACGTCGAACCGGCGGCACCTGATGCCCCGCGGCCACGCCGAGGACCGCGGGCTGATCGCCACCGCCGAGGACGCCGAGGAAGAGGTCAGCGTCTCCGACCGCTTCGGTCTCTGGGTCGGGTTTCCGCCAATGGATCAGGCGACCTATTTGGAGGCCGTCACCAGCTACGCCCGCGCCCACGGGCTGATCGTCGCCGACCTGGAACGCCGCGCCCTGCAATGGGCGCAGTTGCGCGGAGGCCGGTCGGGGCGCGTCGCCTGGCAGTTCATCCGCGACCTGGCGGGGGAACTGGGCAAGACTCTGCCCATGTAGCCGAAACCTCCCTCCCCGCGTGGGAGGGAGAGACCGCTACCGCCCGAGCACCAGTTTCGGATCGATGGGCCGCGCCCGCTCCGACGGCGCCGACGCATAGCGGACCTCGAAGTGCAGCTGGGGTTCAGAAACCCCGCCGCTGGTTCCGGCCTGGCCGATCTGCTGCCCCTGGACCACCTTCTGCTGCATCTTCACGTCCACCCGGGCGAGATGCCCATAGGCGGTGACCCAGCCGTCGGCATGCTTGATCAGCACCAGATTGCCGAAGCCGGGCACCTGGTCGCCCGCATAGACCACGTCGCCGCCGGCGGCGGCCCGCACGGATTCGCCGGCCGTTGCGCGGATGTTCAGGCCGTCGTTGCGCTGACCCGTTCCCTTCGGGCCGAAGTCCGAAATGACATCGCCCCGCAGAGGCCAGTTGAACCGGCCACGGCCCTGGGCCGTGATCTGGCTGTCGGAGAGCGGGCCGGTGCTGACGGCCGGCGGCGGCGTCGGCCGACTGGGCGCCGGGGTCGTCGGGCGGCTGTAATTGCTCGTCGAGGGCGGCGGCGTCACAGGCTGTGAGACCGGCGGCGGGGCGGCGGGCCGGCTGGGCTCCGGGGTCGGATCGCGGCGCGGTTCAGCCGGCAGGGTCACCGTCGTCCTGACGGTCTCCTTGATCGGACCCTTGTCCTTGTAGCCTTCCGGCAAGGTGAGCTTGCGGCCGGACTTGATGGTGTCGCCGACCTTCATATCGTTCTCGGCGGCCAGGGCCTTGGGCGTCACGCTGAAGCGTTTGGCGATCAGGGTCATGGTGTCACCGGCGCCGGCCACATAGGCCTTCACCGTGGTCTTGGGCCCCTTCAGCTTGTCGCCGGCATGAAGGACGTAGGGCTCCTTCAGCTTGTTGTCGTCGGCCAGCTGCTTGCGGGTGGTGTCCATGGCGCGCGCGATGGCGTCCAGGGCCTGGCCGCTCTTGACGGTGTAGATCTGCGGCGGACCGGCCACCTCCACCACCTTGCCCGTGACGAAGGTCTTGGTCGTCGTCGTCGTCGTGGTGCGCGCCGGCTCAGGCTCAGGCTGAGCGACCGGCGCGGGAGTATAGGCCGGCGGCCGCTGCTGCGCGGGCGCTTGGGGCTGGAACGGCGCCTGGGCCGGAGCCTGCACGCCCGTGCCGGGAACCTGGACCCGGGTGGTTATGGTGGTCGGCCCGTTGTCCTTGAAGCCGTCGGGCAGGATCAGCTTCTTGCCCACGGCGAGTGGATCGTCGACGCTCATGTCGTTGGCGTCGGCCAGCGCCGGGCCCGAGACCGAAAAGCGGCGGGCGATCGCGTAGAGGGTGTCGCCGGAGCCGACCACATAGGCCTTTGCGTCGCTTGAGGGGCCCTTCAGAACCTTGCCGGGACGCAGGACGTAGGGTTCCTTCAGGTCGTTGTCCTCGGCCAGTTGCTTGCGCGTGGTCCCCATGGAACGGGCGATGGCGTCGAGGTTGTCCCCGCTCTTGACCGTATGGCTCTTGGGCGGGCCGGCGGCTTCCACCACCTTGCCGGTCACGGTCTGCCGGGTGACGGTCTGCATCACCGGCGGGGTGTAGACGGGCGGCGGCTGATAGGCCGGCGGCGGCGTATAGGGTGGCGTCGAAGGCGTCACATAGGCAGGGCCGTTGGGCACCGGGTCGAGCGGGCGGCTCTCCACCGGTCCCGTCGGGGGGCCAGGCCGCATCTGTCCCTGATCCTGCGCCTCCTGGGCGGGGGGCGCGGTCTGGGCGCCGGGCGGCGGCAGGCGCGTCGGATAGCTGGGCCGCGCGACCTGGGCGTCCTCGCCAAATGGCGTATAGGTCGTGCAGGCGCTGAGGGACGTCGCCGCCAACAGGATCAAGGCCGTCCGGGAATAAGAAAGCGTCATCGCCGCTCCGCTCTATGGGTTCGGAATCAGTCGAGGCGTCGGGGTTAATGATGGGTTAAGGAGCCCGCCATCGCCAACCCACAAACTCGTAAGGTTGTGGACGGCTAAAGCTCTCTGGCCACGCCGTCCAGCAGAGGCACGAAACGGACGTCGGTCAGAACCTCCACCGTGAAGCCACCCTTGCCGTCGCCGGTATAGCGTTTCAGGCTCTGGACCGGTCCCTTTCCGATGGGGGCCACCAAAACCCCCGTTGGTTTCAACTGCGAAAGCAAAGCCTTGGGCTCATCCGGCGCCGCGGCGGTGACCAGAATGCGGTCGAAAGGCGCCTGCTCGGGCCAGCCGAGGCCGCCGTCGCCGAAGCGGGTGATCACATTGGTGAGACCGAGCTGCCTGAAGCGGGCCTCGGCCTCCCCCATCAGCGTCCGGTAGCGCTCCACCGTGTAGACCAGTCGCGAGAGCTTGGAGAGCACGGTGGTCTGGTAGCCGGATCCCGTGCCGATCTCGAGCACCCGGTCGCGTTTCTCCACCCCCAACGCTTGAGTCATGAGACCCACGATGAAGGGCTGGCTGATGGTCTGGCCGCAGGCGATCGGCAGGGCCGAGTCCTCCCAGGCGCGTTCCTGGAAGAGGTCGGGGGTGAACAGGTCGCGGGGCGTGGTCTCGATGGCGTTCAGCACGCCGGGGTCGCTGACCCCCTGCGAGCGCAGATTCAGGATCAGGCGCGCCAGCCGCGTTTCGGGCGAGTCCTTCTCCGGTTTGGCCATCGTTCCTGTCACCTACGCCTTCGGCGGCACGCCCCCGAGCACACCCTTGAGACGATAGACGGTCTCAAGGTGAGTCAGGTCGATGTGCAAGGGCGTGACGGAAATCTTTCCGTCGTAAATCGCTTTCAGGTCGGTTCCGGCGGCCGGGGACGAGCGCTCCTGCCGGAAACCCATCCAGTAGTACTCGCGGTTGCGCAGGTCCGTGCGCTTCTCGGCGTGGCGCACATTGATGTCGCGGAAGGTCTGGCGGGTGACTTCCACCTCGGTGATCTCGTCCGCCGGCCGGGCCGGGAAGTTGACGTTGATGATCACGTCCTTGGGCCAGCCGGTCTCCACCAGTTTCCGGATGATGCCCGGCGCGAACCGCTCGGCGGGCGCGAAAATGTCGTCATTGCCCGTCGGCCAGCCGGTCTGGGACAGCGCGATGGAGGGAATGCCCATGGCCATGCCCTCGATGGCGCCCGCCACCGTGCCCGACAGCGTCACGTCCTCGGCCAGGTTGGCGCCGCGATTGACCCCCGACAGCACCAGGTCGGGCTTGGCGCCCTCCATCAGCTCGGAGATGGCCAGCATCACGCAGTCGGTCGGCGTGCCGGAGGTGGCGAAACGCCGCGCGTCCAGCTTCCGCACCCGCACGGGGTCAGACAGGGTCAGCGCCCGGCTGGCGCCCGACTGCTCGTATTCCGGGGCGCAGATCCAGATGTCGTCGCTAAGAACCTTGGCGATGTTCTCCAGGGCGACCAGGCCTTCGGCATGGATGCCGTCGTCATTGGTCAGCAGGAGTCTCACGCCTCGCCACCGATGTGGGTCAGGCCGGGCAGATACGGATGCAGGGCCTGGGGAATGGCGATTCGGCCGTTCTCATCCTGATAGTTCTCCATTACCGCGACCAGGGTGCGGCCCACGGCCAGGCCCGAGCCATTCAGGGTGTGGACAAAGCGCGTCCCTTTCTCGCCGGCCGCCTTGGTGCGGGCGTCCATGCGGCGGGCCTGGAAGTCGCCGCAGTTGGAGATCGAGCTGATCTCGCGATAGCGGCCCTCCGACGGGATCCAGACCTCAAGGTCGACGCTCTTGCGGGCGCCGAAGCCCATGTCGCCGGCGCAAAGCAGCATCGAGCGGAACGGCAGGTTCAGCGCCTTTAGGATCGCCTCGCCGCAGCCGATCATCCGCTCGTGCTCGTCGGCCGACTGATCAGGCGTGGTGATCGACACCATCTCGACCTTGTAGAACTGGTGCTGGCGGATCATGCCGCGGGTGTCGCGGCCCGAGGCGCCGGCCTCCGAGCGGAAGCAGGGCGTCAGGGCGGTGAGCCGCAGCGGCAGTTCTTCTTCCGGGGTGATCTGCTCGCGCACCAGATTGGTCAGGGAGACCTCGGCGGTGGGGATCAGCCAGCGCCCGTCGGTGGTGTGGAACAGGTCTTCGGCGAACTTCGGCAGCTGGTTGGTGCCGAACACCGCCTCGTCGCGGACCAACAGGGGCGGCGACACTTCAGTGTAGCCGTGCTCCTGGGTCTGAACGTCCAGCATGAACTGGCCCAGCGCCCGTTCCAGCCGGGCGAGCTGGCCCTTCAGCACCACGAACCGGGCGCCGCTCATCTTCGAGGCGGCGTCGAAGTCCATCAGGCCGAGCGCCCCGCCAAGATCGACGTGGTCTTTTGGCGCGGCGATATGGTTCGGCTCGCCCCAGCGGCGCAGCTCGACATTGTCGTTCTCGTCCTCGCCGGCCGGCACGTCGGCCATGGGCAGGTTGGGAAGCGCGGCCAGCAGGTCGAACAGCTCGGCGCTGGCGAACTTCTCGGCTTCGGCCTGAGCGGCGCCGGCGCCCTTCAGGCTCTCAACCTCGGTCAGCAGGCGCTGGGCCTCGGCCTCGTTCTTCTGGGCCTTGGCCTGGCCGATCAGCTTGGACAGCTCGTTGCGCTTGGCCTGGGCGGTCTCGGCGGCGGTCTTGGCCGCGCGCACCTTGCCGTCGAGTTCGATCGCCTGGGCCGCGGCCCCGGATCGTCCCTTCGCAGCCCAGGCTTTCTCGTAAAGCTCAGGGGTTTCGCGAATGGCTCGAATATCGTGCATGGGGTCCGCCGTGGGGTAAGCGGCTTTCTCTAGAGCGACCCGCCCGTGGGGCCAAGCCCTAGGGGCGGCACGCGATTGGAATTGGCTCGCTCGACAGACCTCGCCAATTCTAAGTTCGTCATCCTCGGGCTTGTCCCGAGGATCCATGATCTCCGGCTGTCCGCAGACGGCGCGAACGTCGCCGCCGGGGACGACCTTCGCCACGGTGTCTATGGATCCTCGGGACAAGCCCGAGGATGACGTTCGGGGGGGAGGTCGGCGCGCAACTCACCGCGCCGTCAGGCCCGCCCCTAGACCAACGCCACCTCGGTGGAGGCGTCCTCGCGGGCGCGGCGGCGGTCGATGAAGGCCACGCACCAGATCGAGATCTCGTAAAGCAGGATGATGGGCGCGGCGAGCATGGTCTGGCTGATCGGGTCGGGCGGGGTGACGATGGCGGCCACCACGAAGATGCCGACGATGGCGTAGCGGCGGCCGGTCCGCAGCATCTTGGCGTCCACGATGCCGGCCATGCCCAGCAGGGTCAGGACCACGGGCAGCTGGAAGCAGAGGCCGAAGGCCAGCAGCAGGGTGGTGACCAGGGTCAGGTAGTCGGAGACCTTGGGCAGCAGTTCCACCGAGATCGCGCCGGCCCCGACGATCTGCTGGCTGAGGGAGAACCACAGGACGAAGGGCAGGATCATGAAATAGACCAGGGCCGCGCCCAGGGAGAACAGAGCCGGGGCGGCCAGCAGGAACGGCAGGAAGGCATGGCGTTCCTTCTTGTACAGGCCCGGCGCCACGAAGCTGTAGATCTGCCAGGCCAGGACCGGGAAGGTCAGGATCACGGCCCCGAAGCCCGCCAGCTTCAGCTTGGTGAAGAAAAATTCCAGCGGCGCTGTGAACACGAACTTGAGGCCCGCGCCGGCGACGCTCGGAACCTCCTTCACGCCGATCAGGGCCAACAGCAGGTCGAACGGGCCGCTATGACCGCCGCTGGCCTTCTGGGCCGCCATCAGCTGGGCGGCGACCTCGAAGGGGTGCAGCAGCGCGATATAGATCTGGGTGGCGAAGCCGAAGCAGATGGCGAAGCCGACGGCCAGGGCCGCGACGCAGATGATCAGCCGGGAGCGAAGCTCGACCAGGTGGCTCAGCAGCGGCGCGCGGGACGCCTCGATCTCGTCATCGACGTCGCTCAAGAGACCGTCCCCTTGGCCGGCCGCGCGGCGGGCGGTTTCTTCGGCGCCGGCTTGGCCGCGGCGACCTTCACGGCCTTGGGTTTGGCTGAGGCCTTCACGGCCTTGGCGCCGGTCGCGGCCTTGCGCGCGCGCGGCGCCCGGGGTTTGGCGACGGGGGGCGGCGCGGGCGCCTCGGCCACGTCGGCCACGCCGGCGTACTGGTGGCTCATCGGCGGATGGAACTGGATGCCGGAGCCCTGCAGGCTGTCGCCGATCTCGTTGAAGACCTGATTGATTTCGACATTGGTCGCCTCGGCGGCCGCCTGGTCAGCAACCTGGCCGCGGCGCATGGCCTCGACCTCCTTGCGCAGGTCATCCAGTTCGGACTGCCGGGCCATCTCGTCGAAGCTGGCGCGGAAATCGTCGGCCATGGAGCGCAGGCGCGCCACGAACTGCCCCAGCTTGCGCAGGAGCATGGGCAGATCCTTCGGCCCCACCACGATCAAGGCGACCGCGGCGATGACCAGCAGTTCCGTCCCGCCGACTTCAGGAAGCATTGCTCACGCCCAAACGATGAAAACCCACGCCGATCAGGACCGGCGCGGGGGAAATTGCGGGAACGGCAGCCGACTAGCTGCGGGCTTCGTCTTTTTCGCGCGGCAATGGCTTGGCCGTGGTCGCCTCGGTGGCGACCTCGTCCTCACCCTTCAGGCCGTCCTTGAAGGCGCGGATGCCCTTGGCCGCGTCGCCCATGATCGACGACAACTTGCCCCGGCCGCCGAACAGCAGCGCGACCACCGCCAGAACGATGACCCAGTGAACCCAACTCATTGCGCCCATGGCGACAAAACTCCTTCACGTCGGCGGCCCAACCGGCCACACGCCCGCCCCTTGCTCAAGCCCAATATAGTCCGTCGTACAGACGCCTTCCATCCCTGCCCTGCCTTGCGGCGAAAGAACTATGGCGTCTCGTCCTCTCCGAGGAAGTCTGTGTGGAATTCAGGCGCCGCGTCGTCCTCCAGGGGATCCTCGTCGACGTCCAGGCCACCGCCCGGATTGGGAATGGCGAAGTCCGGCGGCAGGTCGAGGCTGAGCAGGCCGGCAGCCTTCATCTCCGCCATGCCCGGCAGATCCGCCAGGGCCGCCAGGCCGTAGTGCTCCAGGAAGGCGTCGGTGGTGCCGTAGGTGACGGGACGGCCGGGCGTGCGCCGGCGGCCGCGCATCCGCACCAGGCCCAGCTCCAGGAGGACGTCCAGGGTGCCACGGCTGGCCTGGACCCCGCGCACGGACTCGATCTCCGCCCGGGTCACCGGCTGGTGGTAGGCGATGATGGCCAGGGTCTCCTGGGCGGCCTTCGACAGGCGACGGGGTTCTTCCCGCTCCTCGGTCATCAGGAAGGCGAGGTCGGGCGAGGTCTGGAACCGCCAGCGGTCGGCGACGCAGACCAGTTCCACCCCGCGTCCGGCATAGGTCGCCTGCAGGGCGGCGATGGCGGCCTCGACGTCGGCATTGGCAGGCAGCCGCTTGGCGATGTCGTCCAGGCTGAGCGGGCCCGCAGCGGCGAACAGCAGGGCCTCGACCTGGCGCTCGGCGGGCTCGGTCACGCGGCGGCTCCCCGGCGGGCCCGCAGGAAGATGTCGGCGAAGGCCTCCAGCTGGCGGGCCTCCATCGCCCCCTCCTTCACCAGCTCCAGGCTAGCCGAGAGGGTCGAGGCCACATAGGAGGCGCGGCTAGGACCCGGCTCGGCGCTAGGCCGCATCGGGGCGATGCCCTGCAGCGAGGTCCAGCGCGAAAGGTCGGGCAGCATCTCACGCAGCCGGTCGCGGGCCTCCTCCAGGGGATAGGCCTGGGGCGTGCGCGGGGTGTAGTGGCGCCCCTGCTCCTTCTTCCGCTGGGCGATATAGGCGCTCATCAGACCATAGAGATCGCCCTCCAGCCGGTTGGACGGGATGATCTGAATGGCCTGGGGATCGCCCCGCAGAAACACATCGCGGCCCAGTTGCGGCCCCTCCCGCAGAGCCTCGGCGGACTTGCGCATGGCGTCCAGCTTGGCCAGGCGGAAGGCCAGCTGCGCGGCCATCTCCTCGGCCGGCGGCTCCTCGGCCTTCGGGCGCTCGGGCTTCGGCAGCAAAAGGCGGGACTTCAGATAGGTCAGCCAGGCGGCCATCACCAGATAATCGGCGGCCAGCGAGAAGCGGATGCGCCGGGCCTGCTGCACAAAGGCCAGGTACTGGTCGGCCAGCCGGGTGATCGACAGCTTCATCAGGTCGACCTTCTGGCTGCGCGCCAGGGCCAGCAGGACGTGCAGCGGACCTTCGTAGCCATCCAGGTCGATGATCAGGGCTTCGCCGTCCTCGGCCGCCGTGGTGGCCGCCTCGAAGTCCAGATTGGGCTGGAAGGTATTACTCAAGACCAGCGTCCTTCGAAGGCCGCGTCGAATCGGGCGCGGGCCTCCTCAGCATCGAAGGGCTCGGGGACGCGGGCGATGCGACCCAGGGCCGCGCGGGCCCGCTGGGCGGCGCGCCCGGCCAGGGCGCGGGTCCCGGCGATCACCGCCTTCATCTCGGCCATGTCGCCGTTGCAGTGCAGGACCACGTCGCAGCCGGCTGACAGGGCGGTTTTGGCGCGCGAGGCGAAGTCTCCGCCCAGCGCCTTCATCGACAGGTCGTCAGTCATCAGCAGGCCGTCGAAGCCGATGGACTTGCGGACCACCGTGCTGATCACCCGCTTTGAGGTCGTCGCGGGGCCTCGTGGATCGACGGCCGTGTAGACGACGTGGGCGCTCATCGCCATCGGCATGTCCGAGAGCACCCGGAACGGCGCGAAGTCGTGGGCGTCAAGGTCCTGGTAGGCGGCGTCCACCACCGGCAGGTCGTGGTGGCTGTCGGCCATGGCGCGGCCGTGGCCCGGAATATGTTTGATCACCGGCAGGACGCCGCCGGCGATCAGGCCCTCGCAGGCCGCGCGTCCCAGCTGGGCCACGCCCTCGGCGGTCTGGGCATAGGCTCGGTCGCCGATGATGTCGTGAGCGCCCTCGCTGGGCACATCCAGCACCGGCACGCAGTCGACGTTGATTCCGAGCGCCGAAAGGTCATGGGCCAGCAGCCGCCCGCCCAGCCGGGTGATTTCCCGGCGCAGCAGCGGGTCGTTGGCCGGAAGTTCGCCATAGGCGCGGCCGGGCGGATAGCGCCGCCAGTGGGGCGGGCCCAGGCGGGCGACCCGGCCGCCCTCCTGGTCGATCAGGATCGGCGCCTCGGGCCGCTCGACGCAGGCGCGCAGGGCCTCCGTCAACGCCCGCACCTGGTCCGGGCTCTCGACATTGCGCTTAAAGAGGATGAACCCCCAGGGGCGCACGTCGCGGAAGAAGGCCTGTTCCTCTTTGGAAAGGGTCAGGCCCGCGCAGCCGAGGATGGAGGCGCTTATGCTCACTTCACAAAGCAGCTCTTGCCGGCGGCCTTGAGCTGATCGCAGAAGGCCGTCGCGTCAGCGCGGCTGGCGAAGCCGGTCACGGCGGTCCGATAGAGGGTGGCGCCATCCTTCTGGATCGCCTCGACCCGCTTGCCCTTGCCCGCCGTGGCGCCCGGCGCGATCCGGGCGGCGTCGTTCCAGCCCTTGTCGGCCAGGGCCGAAGACGAGAAGGCGCCGATCTGAACGGACGCCGCGCCCCCGGCGGTGACCGCGGGCTTGGGCGGTGTGGTGGCCGGCAGGTTGGGCTTTAGAGCCGGAATCGGCTTGGGATCGGGCGTGATCGGCAGGGCGGCGACCGGTCCGGTCTGCTGCGGCTTGGCGATCACCGGCGGCGGAATCGGCGCGGGCTTGGCGGCCGGGGTCACGACGATCGCGGGGGCGGGCTGACGGGCGGCGGGCTGCTCGGGCGGCGGCGTGAAGTTGGGGGCGGCCGGGGCGGCGGCGCCCTCCGACGATTGATAGATCTGCAGGCCCGCGGCCGGGTCCACGGGCTGGGCCTCGGCGGGCGCGGGGCCCTTGATGGCGCCCACGGGGGTTCCCACAGCCTGCGGCGCGGCCCCGGCCTGGCGCACGCCCGAGCGGTAAAAGACCACGATCGCCACCACCAGGCCGATCAGGACCAGGGCGCTGATGATCAGCATCATCGGCGCGGGCCGGGTCCCCCGCACCGGCTGGCGCGCGTCGAAGGACAGCGGCGCGTCGGTGGGCGGCGTATAGGCTCCGCGGTCGGGGTTGGTCATCAAAGGCTCCCAAGGGAATCAAAAGCGCGCGCGAAACGAATCGCGCGGCGTCAGGCTCAGTGTACCGAAGGGCGGCGGGCTTCGAACCGCCGCGAACGCCTAATTCCAGACGTCGAGGTGGAAAAGCCTGCGATGCTCTTCGATGGCGAAGCGGTCGGTCATGCCGGCGATGTAGTCACACACCACCCGGGCGCGGCCGGCGTCGTCGCGGTTCTGCGACCGGGCGAACCATTCCGTCGGCAGGACGTCGGGTTCGCTCATGAACAACTGGAACATCTCGGCCAGAATACGGCGGGCCTGGGAGCGGGTGCGGTTCACCTTCCAGTGCCGGTACATGCGGTTCATCAGGAATTCCCGCAGCTGGCCCAGGTCCTCCACCATGTCGCGGGAGAAGGCCACCAGGGCGTGGTCCAGGTGGCGGACGTCGTCGGCCGAGGCGACCTTGGAGGCCTTGGCCCGACGATGGGTCTCGGCCAGGACGTCGTCGATCATCGCCCCGATCATCTGGCGCACGGCCTCCAGGCGGATGATGCCAGGGTCGAGGTCGGGGTACTCCTTGTAGACGCCCGCCAGGATTGGCCCGATCAGCGGCACGTCCAGAAGCTCCTTCAGGTGGAACAGGCCCGCCTGCACCCCGTCGTCCACGTCGTGGTTGTTATAGGCGATGTCGTCGGCCAGCGCCGCGCACTGGGCCTCCGCCGAGGCCCAGGTGTCGAGCCCGAGGTCGTACTCGGCGTCGAACTCGCTGATCGCCTTCCAGGAGGGCTGGCTGAGCTTGGCCGTCACCGGGCCGTTGTGCTTGATCACACCCTCCAGGGTCTCCCAGGTCAGGTTCAGCCCGTCCCAGCGCGGATAGCGGCGCTCCAGCTTGGTGACCACGCGGAAGGTCTGCACATTGTGGTCGAACCCGCCGAACGGCTCCATCTGCACCTGCAGCTCGTCCTCGCCGGCATGGCCGAAGGGCGGGTGGCCCAGATCGTGGGCCAGAGCGATGGTTTCCGCCAGGTCGGCGTCCAGCCCGAGCGCACTGGCCAGGGAGCGCGCCACCTGCGCCACCTCCAGTGAATGGGTCAGCCGGGTTCGGAAGTGGTCGCCCTCGTGGGCCACGAAGACCTGGGTCTTTTCCTTCAGCCGGCGGAAGGCGGTGGCGTGGATGATGCGGTCGCGGTCGCGGGCGAAGGGGGTGCGGTTACGGCTCTCCGGCTCGGCGACCTTGCGGCCCAAAGACAGGGCGGGGTCTTCGGCGTAGGGCGCGCGGTTCGGCAAAGCCATGTATGCTCGCAATTATCGGGCGGCCTCTTGGTGAGAAGCCTCAGGAGCCTCATATAGGCCAGACGAGGCTTTTACGCATCATGACCACATCGGACCTGACCCTCTCCCCGACCGCGGCCCAGAGACTGCATGACCTCAGCAAGGCCGAGGGTCATCCCGTCATGCTGCGCGTGGCGGTGGAGGGCGGCGGCTGCTCGGGCTTCCAGTACCAGTTCGACCTGGTCAGCGAGCCGCAGTCCGACGACCTGCGGGTCGAGCTGGACGGGGCCGCGGCCCTGGTTGACGAGATGAGCCTGATCCTGCTCAAGGGCTCGGTGATCGACTATGTCGATGAACTGGCCGGCGCGGAGTTCCGCATCCGCAACCCCAACGCCAAGTCCAGCTGCGGCTGCGGCGTGAGCTTCTCGATCTAGCATCACACTGACGGACGGCGTTCCGCGCAGTGTTGACTCATGCCGAGTTATTCACCCCAATAGGTGAATGAATGCCGCCGCCCAGCTCGACAACACCCTGATCGCCCTGGCCGACCCCACCCGCCGCGCGATCCTGGCGCGGCTGACCCGGGGCGAGGCGCGGGTGACGGAGTTGGCCGCCCCCTTCGACATCTCGCTGAACTCGGTCTCCAAGCATATCCGCATGCTGGAGCGCGCCGATCTCGTGGTCCGCCGCCGCGCCGGCCGCGAGCATATACTGAGCCTAAACCCCGCCCCCCTCGACGCCGCCCAGGCCTGGATCGAGACCCAGCGCGCCCTCTGGACGCAGCGCCTCGACGCCCTGGACGCCATCTTCCAGGCGCAGGACGCCCAGGAGACCTCCGATGCCTAAGACCGTCACCGTCACCCGCCGCTTCGCCGTCAGCCCCGAGCGGGTGTTCGACGCCTTCCTCGACCCGGCCATCGCGGGGAAGTTCATGTTCGCCACGCCGACCGGCGAGATGGTCCGCGTGAAGATCGAGCCTCGGGTCGGCGGCGCCTACACCTTCGTCGACCGCCGCGACGGCGAGGACATCGAGCATGCCGGTCAGATCCTGGAACTCGACCGGCCGAAACGCCTGGTCTTCCAGTTCGCGGTCCCGAAATACGATCCCGCCAACACCACCGTGGCCCTGGACATCACGGCCGACGGGACCGGCGCCCTGCTCACCCTCACCCACCAGGGCGTCGACGACGCCTACCTCGAACAGACCGGCAAGGGCTGGACGATGATCCTGGAGAACGCGGTAAGCGCCGTCGGCTGACCCGCCCTTCGCTTGCGCTTCGGGCGTTCGGCGCGGCGATCGACAAATCGTTGTCGATCTCATCCGGCTCGCAAGCGCGAGCCGGCGCTTCTCACCCTGGAATGAACTGCAGGATCGCCACCAGCACCATCAGCCAGGCCAGGGGCGCGGCCATGGCGGCCCAGGCCAGTTGCTCCTGGTCGCGCTTGAACAGAATCCAGGCGCCGAAGGGGCCGATGAGGCAGACGATCCAGAACAGGACCATCATCAGGAAGGCGATCCAGGCCAGGGGATTGAGGATGTTGCCCTGGTGGTCGAACACCAGCGGCGAGAACAGCGCCCCCACTGCTCCGAACGGCACGAGGGCGAGGCAGGCGGCGGTGGCCACGCCCAGCCAGATCATCCGCGCGCGACGCGAAAGCGATCGCCTGTTCTTTGGAGCCCCTGACATGGCCGCAAGGTCCTCATCCGACCCCCGCCCGTCAAACTGAATCGCCGGGCGAGGGGTCGCAGGTCGCGCGTCAGGCTAGCGGCGCTTGTTCGCCGGGCCTTCGAAGGGCTAGACCGGGACGCCCCGCCCACGCCGAAGGACGCCCATGAAGATCGCCACCTGGAACGTCAACTCGGTGAACGCCCGTCTCGAGACCGTGCTGCGCTGGTTCGAGGAAACTTCCCCCGATGTCGCCTGCCTGCAGGAGATCAAGTGCGTCGACGAGAAGTTTCCCGCCGAAGCCTTTGAACGACTTGGCTATAATGTCGCCGTCCACGGCCAGAAGACCTATAATGGCGTGGCTATCCTGTCGAAAACCCCGCTGGAGGATGTCCGCAAGGGCCTGCCCGGCGACGACGGCGACGAACAGGCCCGCTACCTGGAGGCCGTGGTCTCCGGTCCCAATCCGGTCCGCGTCGCCTCGATCTATCTGCCCAACGGCAACCCCATCGACACCGAGAAATATCCCTACAAGCTGGCCTGGATGGCGCGCCTGAACGCCCATGCCCGCGACCTGCTGGCCTATGAGGAACCGCTGGTCCTGACGGGCGACTTCAACGTCATCCCCGAGCCGCGCGACGCCGCCAATCCCCAGAACTGGACCAAGGACGCCCTCTTCCAGCCCCAGAGCCGCGAGGCCTTCCGGGCGCTGAAGTGGCTGGGTCTCACCGAGGCCTTCCTGGCCATCGACGGCGCGCCCGAAAGCTACACCTTCTGGGACTACCAGGCCGGCGCCTGGCAGCGGAACAACGGCATCCGCATCGACCACGCCCTGCTCTCCCCCCAGGCCGCCGACAAGCTGCTGGCCTGCGTCATCCACCGCGACGTGCGCGGTTGGGACAAGCCGTCCGACCACGTGCCGCTGGTGACGGAACTGGACCTGTAGCCGCCGACGGTCAGCAACGGTTCAGCTTGCGAAAGCTTAACTGGCGGGGTCGAGGGCGGCAGGGTTAAGACGCCGCCCGCAACAGGAAAGACCCCGTCATGCGTACCATTCTGCCCGTTTCGCTCGCCCTGGCCCTGGTGGCCGCCCCGGCCTTCGCCCAGGACAGCGCCACCGACGCCTCGGGCGCCTCGGCGGCCGGCTCTGAAGCCGCGGGCCTGCTGGCCTCCTCGGGCGTGAAGACCGCCGTGGGCGTGTCGGCGGTTCCGGCCAGCGTGGTGGCCACCGGCTCCATGGCGGGCGGTTCGGCGGTGATGGCCAGCGGCGCGGCGTCGGCTGGCGCGGGCGCCTCAGTCGCCGACTCGGCCGCCGAGTCCGGCAAGCTGGTCGTCGACGACAAGGTCGTGGTCTCCCCCGATCCGGCCCCGGCCGTGCCCTACAATACGCCGGCCCCGGCCCAGAAATGATCCGCCGCGCCCTGCTCGCCGCCACCGCCGCCGCCCTGGTGGGCGCCGTGGCCCTGCCCGCCGTCGCCCAGGACTCCTCGGCCAACGCGGTGGCGCCGCACTTCACGGCGCCGGAGGCCGCGGCCTTCTCGAAACAGGTGGAGCGCGACCTCGCCGCGCGCGGCGCCAGGCTGGCCATCGTGTTTCGGACCGGCCGGCCGCGCAGCCAACTTCCCGAGGGGATCAGCTACACCCACGGCGGCTTCTGGGTGCACCGGACCATCCGCACCGCCGACGGCAAGACCCAGCAGGGCTATGCCGTCTACAATCTCTATGCCGGAGACGGGAAAGCCTGGTCGAAGATCGAGAGCCGGCTGGTCCAGGACTATCCCTTCGACTTCACCCGCGGCTCGACGGTCGACGACATGGCGGTGATCATCCCCTCGCCGGAGATGCAGCGCCGGATCATCGCGGTGATCGACAGCCCGACCTACCAGGCCGTCCACAACCCGGCCTATTCCCTGGTGGCCAATCCGTGGAAGCGGACCTACCAGAACTGCAACAACTTCATGCTCAACGTCATCGCCGCGGCGATCTGGCAGACCAGCAACCCCGACCAGATCACAGCGGACCTGAAGGCCCACTACAGGCCGACCGTGGTGAAGGCCAACGCCGTCCTGCGGCTGTTTGGCCCCATCGCCGACCAGCGCCTGCGCACCGACGACCAGAACGGTCCCATCCGCACCGCGACTTATGAATCGATGGCCGAATTCATGCGCGAAAACAACCTGTTGGAAGCGACCTATTCCATCAATTACGCGCGCTGATCCTCGCGTCTAGGACAGGGCGCACACCGCCGGGCCGCAGATCGGTCCGGCGATTCTTGCTGGCGCGATTTCGGGCGGCGAACCGGTTTCCACTTCGCCTGAAATCGCTTTAGCGTTCCGCCATGAACGACGTCGTGCGGCTCCTGTTGATGTTGGCCCTGGCCGGGACCGCGGTGACCTTCGCGGGCTCCTTCGCCATCTGGTTCTTTGACGAGGACCGGCGCATTGGCCGGGCCCTGAAGCGCGTGCTGAAGGGGGAGCCCGAAGCGGTGCTGGTGGCCCGGGGCCGGGGCCGGGGCGTAGGGGTCAACTTCGCCACCGGCCTGGCCGCCGTCGCCTGGGACGCCGGGGCCTGGTGCCTCGTCTACCGGATCGATGAGCTGATGGGCGCCGAGCTTATCATCGACGACCAGGTGGTGGCGCGCGCCTATCGCGACGAGCCGCGCCGCGCCCTCGACCAGCGGGTCAGCCACGCCGCCCGCGTCACCCTGCGGCTGATCTTCGACGACCCGCAGCACCCCGACTTCGAACTCGACCTCTGGCTGACCGGCGACGAGAGCCGCCGCGTCGCCGCATCGCCCGGCGCCGCCGTGCTGGAGGCCAACCGCTGGCTGGCCCGCGCCGAGGCCATCCTGCGCCGCCCTCGCGCCCTGACGCCGGCGGCGGCGGCGGCCACAGCTGTGACCGCGCCCCTGGCGCCGCCGCCGGAGCCCAGGCCGGAACCCCAGGCCGAACTCCCCCTCCCGCCGCCCCAACCCCGCGCCGGCGCCGAACCGCCGCCCTGGGAGGACGACCAGGACCGCAATCCTGAGGACGACGAACGCTAAACTTGACACTGTAAATTTGTAGGCACACCCTCGCTTCAACCTTGAGGGAGGTTTCCATGACCAGCCTGCTCGCCGCCGCCGCATTCTTCGTCCTGCTGCACCTGCTCGTTTCCGGCACCCGCGTCCGCGACGCCGTCACCGGCAAGATCGGCGACGGGCCCTATATGGGCCTGTTCTCCCTGGCCTCCGTGGCGGGCCTGGCCTGGCTGGGCCTGGCCTTCGCCGGCAGCCGCAACGCCGACTGGAACATCGCCTACTGGGACATCACGCCCCTGACCTGGAAGATTCAGGTGGCGGTCCAGGCCCTGGCCTTCCTGTTCGTGGTCGTCGGCCTGACCACCGCCAACCCCACCAGCGTCAGGCAGGAGGGAACCCTCGACCGGCCCGACGTGATCAAGGGCATGCTGCGCATCACCCGCCATCCCTTCCTGTGGGGCGTGGCCCTCTGGGCGGCGGGCCATCTGCTGGTCAACGGCGACCGCGCCAGCATCGTGCTGTTCGGCGGCCTGCTGGTGCTGGCCCTGTTCGGCACGGCCAGCATCGACGCCAAGCGCAAGCGGGCGCTGGGCGACACCTGGACCGCCTTCGCCGCCCAGACCTCCAATATCCCGTTCGGCGCCATCCTGACCGGCCGCCAGTCGCTGAAGATCGGCGAGATCGGCCTGTGGCGGATTGCGGTGGCCATCGTCGTCTATGGCAACCTGGCGCTCGCCCACCCCTTCCTGTTCGGGGTCTCGGCGGTCTCTTGATCGTGGGGGCGGAACCCACCGCCCCAAAATCCGCTTCTCCCGGCGAAGGCCGGGACCCCGATTCATCAACCGATTCAGGATCCTGGACTCAGGTCGTGACCTACGATCTGGGCTCCGGCCTTCGCCGGGGTGAGCCGAGAGTAGGTCAGCTCAGCGCGAACTCCACCCCCGCCAGCGCATGCACCAGCGCCGTATCCACCACCGGCACACTCAGGTCGCCCGGCGCCAGCAGCAGCCCGATCTCCGTGCAGCCGAAGATCACGCAGTCGACCTCGGGCGCCTTGGCGATCATGGCCAGCACCTCGGTCTTCGAGGCCGCCGAGATCACCCCCTGGCAGAGCTCGTCATAGATGATGGCGTGCAGCCGGTCGCGGTCGACCTGGTCGGGCACGATGGCCTCGACCCCCTGCGCCGCCAGCCGTCCGCGATAGAAGTCCTTCTCCATCGTGAACTTGGTGGCCAGCAGCAGGGGCCGCGAACAGCCCGCCGCCCTGACCGCGTCGGCCGTCGCGTCGGCGATGTGGATCACCGGCACGGCGACCGCGGCCTGCACCTGGTCGGCCACCAGATGCATGGTGTTGGCGCAGATCAGTATGGCCTGCGCCCCTGCCACCTCCAGCCTCCGGGCGGCGTCGGCCAGCGCCGCGCCGGCCCCGTGCCAGTCACCCGCCGCCTGCATCTCGGCGATGCCCGCGAAGTCCACCGACCACAGGAGGAGCTGCGCCGAGTGCAGCCCACCGAGCCGTTCGCGGACCAAGCGGTTGAGCTCCTGATAGTAGAGCGTCGTGCTCTCCGCGCTCATGCCGCCGAGCAGACCCAGGGTTCTCATCACAGGTCCGCATAGACGTGGGTTTCCCCCGCCGCGCCGGGATGGGTCACCGCCCCCTTGTGGGCCGGACCGACGATCTGGGCGTACTTCCACAGGGCGCCGGAGTTGTAGTTGGTCTTACGTGGCTCCCAGTGGCGGCGACGGTTTTCCAGCTCGATGGGGTCGACCTCCAGGTCGAGGATGCCGGCGTCGGCGTCGATGTGGATGATGTCGCCGTCCTGGATGAGCGCGATGGGTCCGCCCAGCTGGGCCTCCGGACCGATGTGGCCGACGCAGAGGCCGCGCGTGCCGCCGGAGAAGCGGCCGTCGGTGATCAGGGCCACCTTGTCGCCCCGGCCCTGGCCCGACAGGGCCGCCGTGGTGGAAAGCATCTCGCGCATGCCGGGACCGCCGCGCGCGCCCTCATAGCGGATCACCAGGACGTCGCCGTCCTGATAGTCGCCGGCTTCCACGGCGGCGAAGCAGGCGTCCTCGCCGTCGAAGCAGCGGGCAGGGCCGCGATGGCTGCGGTGGCTGGTCATGCCGGCAACCTTGACGATGGCGCCGTCCGGGGCCAGCGAGCCCCAGAGGCCAACCACGCCGCCGGTGGGCGAGAGCGGCTCACTGACCTTGCGGATCACCACCTGGTCGTCGCGCCATTTCACGTCCTTGACGTTCTGCGCGATGGTCTTGCCGGTCACGGTCATGCAGTCGCCATGGATGAAGCCGCCCTCCAGCAGGGTCTTCAGCAGCATCGGCATGCCGCCGGCCTCCCCCATGTCCTTGGCCACGAAGCGGCCGCCAGGCTTCAGGTCGGCGATGTGCGGGGTGCGCGCCGCGATCTCGGCGAAGTCGCGCAGGGTGAACTCGATGCCGCACTCATGGGCCATGGCCGGCAGGTGCAGGCCGCCATTGGTGGAGCCCCCGGTCGCGGCCACCACGGCGGCGGCGTTCTCGAAGGACTTGCGGGTGACGATGTCGCGCGGCCGCAGCTGCTCGGCGATCAGCCGCACCACCGTCTCGCCCGAGGCCACCGCATAGGCGTCGCGGGTCAGGTAGGGGGCGGGCAGCGAGGCCGAGAGCGGCAAGGCGAGACCAATGGCCTCCGACACACAGGCCATGGTGTTGGCGGTGAACTGGCCACCGCAGGCCCCGTCCGAGGGACAGGCGTGCTGCTCCAGGGAGCAGAGGTCCTCCAGGCTCATCTTGCCGGCCGAGTGCATGCCGACGCCTTCGAAGACGTCCACCACCGTGACGTCGCGGCCCTGCCAGGAGCCCGGCAGGATGGAGCCGCCATAGAGGAAGACGCTGGGCACGTTCAGCCGCAGCATGGCCATCATCATCCCCGGCAGGGACTTGTCGCAGCCGGCGATGCCCACCAGGGCGTCATAGCCGTGGCCGCGCATGGTCAGCTCCACGGAGTCAGCGATGACGTCGCGGCTGACCAGGGAGGAGCGCATGCCCTCGTGGCCCATGGCGATACCGTCGGTGACGGTGATGGTGCAGAACTCCCGCGGCGTGGCGCCGGCCTTCTTGACCCCCTCGCTCACCGCGTGCGCCTGGCGCATCAGGGCGGTGTTGCAGGGCGCGGCCTCGTTCCAGCAAGAGGCGACGCCTACGAACGGCTGGGCGATCTCGCGGCTGCCCAGGCCCATGGCGTAATAGTAGGAGCGGTGCGGAGCCCGCGCCGGGCCTTCCGTCACATGGCGGCTGGGGAGGTTCGACTTGTCCCAGGTTCCATCGGGCTTGCGGGTCATGGTGGCGGCCTCCGTTAAAGCAAGCGTTCTCGCTAACGGGGGATGGCCCGCGTTGGAAGACCAACCTGACCGCTGGCGTCGATCAGGGTCGCAGCGGCGGCCAGTCCGGCATGGCGATCTTGACCGGCCGACCCGTCTCGGTGGTGGCCAGGTGCAGCAGGAAGCTGGCGATCCCCGCCGCCCCCTGCATGTAGCCGGTCTGGGCCTCGATGAAGTCGGGCTGTGTGCGATGCTCGGCCTGGCGCCAGAGACGGCGGCCGTCGGCGGCCTCGGAGCGGTCCTCGATCACCACGGCGCAACGACGGGCCAGATCGGCATAGGCTCCGTCGCCGGTGCGGGCGGACATCAGCAGGGCGAACTCGCCGATCCCGGCGTCGCCGCAGCACTGGCCGTGATTGTTCCACAGTCCCTTGGAGCGGGTCTCAGGCGCGCCGGTGGCCAGCAGCCCCTCCACCAGGGCGCGGGCTTCGTCGAGCCAGACCTGTTCCCCCGTGATGTCAAAGAGTTCGATCAGCAGCCGGCCGGTGCCGGCCGGTCCATGACAGGCGCCGAGATAGAAGAACGGCTTGGCCGGATCCTCGGTATGGCAGACCAGCTTGCCTGAGCCGAAGGTGGTGGCCCGGCTCAGGGTGTAGCGGGCCGCCTCGCGCGCGGCGTCGAGATAGCGGGCCTCGCCGGTGGCGCGATGCAGTTGCAGCAGGAAATAGCCCACCCCGGCGCCGCCATGAGCGAAGTTGGGCGCCGTGAACGGGAACGGCATGTCCGACATCATCCGCCAGCGCAGCCCATCGGGATCAGTCTCGGCGACCTCCAGCAGGCGCTCTCCCACCGCCACCGCCCAGGCCAGGGCCTGGGGATGGACTTCATTCTGATGCGCGTAGAGCAGGACCAGGCCCGCGCCCGCCGCCCCCACCGACTGATCGTAAATCTCGCGGTCGCCGGTGAACCCGGTGATGTCGGAAAACGGCATGGGTTCGATCCAGCCGATTCCGGCGCCCACCTCGACGGCCTGGTCGCGCATCTTCTGGAGGCAGCGCGACGCGGCCTGCGCGAAGTCCGCCCGCCCGCTGGCCCGCGCCAGTTCGTTCATGGCGAAGGCGTAGCCCGGCCAGCCCGTGGCGGGGCTGACCGACAGGCTGTCCTTGGAGGTCAGGTAGGCCATCACCTCCTCGCCGGCCTCCACCGCCTCGGCCAGGGCCTCGGAGTCCATGCCGGCGGCATGGAGCTCCAGCAGCAGCAGGATGACGCCGCAGGCGCCGTGATAGAGGCTGTAGTCACCCCGGGCGTCGGCCGCGTCGGTCCGCCGCCACTTGGCGCGGCCCTCCATGCGCTGGGCCCGGATGAAGGCCATGGCTTCGAGAGCGGCTGACATGTGGTCGGTCATTTCTCGTTTCCCCCTCGTGGGCGTTGGCCGCCCTTCCGGTGATTGGTCATTGGCGACAAGGTGCGTCAAGGTCCGCCTATCGGCTTTGGGAGCAGGAGGCTGGTGGCGCAGGACACCGCGATCGCCCGGGGCCCGAGATCGCCGCCAGCGCCCCCGGCCAGCAGGTCTCCACCCGGCTTCCACAACTTAAAACTGCAATCAAGATCACCGAGTTCCGCAAAGCTCTCCGACAGCCCCTGGGCCACTTCCTCGAAGCACCGGCTGTGGCTGCAGCCCGGCGGACTGACGATCCAGATGCAGTAACCGCCGTCGGCCGGTTGAATCAGAGACACAGGCGACAGGCCCCAGCAGCAGATGATCGCCGTTTCCACCACTTGTCAAACGGCGCGCAAAAGCGACCCCCGATCGGCGTCCAAGATTGACCCCTCTGGCGCTGGGGGTTGCAGTCGCCCGGCGGCGTAGCGCGGAGCCCTCGCGTAGCGCAGCGCGTAGCCGACGGGC
>JAGNIV010000021.1 GCA_018001015.1 Phenylobacterium sp.
AGGGGGAACGACGTCGTCGACGCCTTCGACCCGGAACGAGAGTCAAAGTCCCCCTCAGTCAGCTTCGCCGCCAGCTCCCCCAGAGGGGGAGCATCTGCGACATACGTCCTAGATCTGCCGGGTGCGGCCTTCCCAATAGGGCGCGCGGACCTTGTTGCGCTGGATCTTGCCGGCTTCGGAGCGCGGCAGGTCGGTGACGAAGTCCAGGCCGCGCGGCACCTTGTAGGCCGCGAGCGTCTGGCGCCCGAAGTCGAGAATCTCCTGGGCCAGCTTGTCCGAGGGCTCGTAGCCGGGCTTCAGCATGATCACGGCGCGAACCTGCTCGCCCCACTCATCGTGGGGAATGCCGACGGTGGAGCTGTCGGCGACCGCCTCGTGCTTGATCAGCTCGTTGTCGATCTCCTGCGGGTAGATGTTCACCCCGCCCGAGATGATCGTCTCGGCGTTGCGGCCGGTGAGGAACAGGTAGTCGTCCTCGTCGAAATAGCCGACGTCGCCCATGGTGAAGAAGCCGTCGCGGCGGTTGGCCTCGGTCTTGGCGTCGTCCTTGTAATAGGTGAAGCCGCCGGTGGGCGGCAGCTGGTGATAGATGCCGCCGGGCACGCCGGGGGGCAGCTCATTGCCTTCCTCGTCCAGGATGCGGACCTGCAGCAGCTGCGGGCGCTTGCCCACGCTGCCGGGCTTCTGCAGCCATTCCTCGGAGGTGATCGTGAAGCCCGCGCCGCCTTCGGAGCCGGCATAGTACTCGCTGAGCACCGGACCGAACCATTCGATCATGGCGTGCTTGACCTCGGGCGGGCAGGGCGCCGCGCCGTGGACCACGTACTGCACGTGGCTGATGTCGTGCTGGGCCTTCACCTCGTCGGGCAGGGCCAGCAGACGCTGGAACATGATCGGCACCAGGTGCAGGTGGGTGACCTTCTTTTCCGAGATGGTCTTCAGGACGTGCTCGGAATCCCACTTGTCGATGAAGTGCAGCGGCACGCCGGCGTTCATGGCGGCGGAGACGTCGAAGGCCAGCGGGGCGGCGTGATAGGCGGGACCGGCGCAGAGCTGCACCGAGGTCTCCGGGTCATAGCCGCGCATGGCCAGCATGGACGGCGGAATCACCGCGGCCTGGGGACGGAACACGCCCTTCGGACGACCCGTGGTGCCCGAGGTGTACATCATCTGGTTGCCGCGCACGGGATCGGGGATGTCCGAACCGTCTTGCTCGGCGAGCGCGGCGTCGTAATTGGTGAAGCCCTCGATATCGCCGCCCACCGACAGCTTGACCAGCAGGTCGGGGCATTCGGCGGCGGCGGGCCTGGCGGCGGCGACGCGGGCTTCGGCCACCAGGGCCTTGGCCTCGCAATCCTTGATGATGTAGGCGATTTCGTCGACGGTCAGGTGCCAGTTCACCGGGGTGATGCGCAGGCCGCTGCGCTGGGTGGCGGCGATGGTCTCGACGAATTCCGCTCGGTTGGAGCAGAGCAGGGCCACACTGTCGCCGGCCTTCAGGCCCGCCGCGCGCAGGGTGCGGACCAGCTTGTTGGCGTTGGCGTTGACCTCGGCGAAGGTCTTCACTCGACCGGACGGGTCAATCACCGAAGGCCGGTTGGGGGCGACGCTGGCCCAGAAGGCGACGGTCATGCCGTCGACCGCCGAAGCGTCCAGAGCCGCTGTAAAATCCTCGCGGGTCTTAATATCTTCCATCTCAAATTCCTCCCGTCGCCCGGTGGCCGGCAGCGGCTTTCACGCGGTGCAATCAATTTTGTAGGTCCCGGCGCGGGGTTCTGTCGGTGACTGCGGGCGCAATATGACCGCAGCTGACCGTTCCGTTCCGGAAACCCACCATCACACGGCTTGCCGCGCCCGACAACGCCCCGGAAATCCGGACGCTGACCGGATGGGGAACCTGAGCCGTAGAAGACGTTCGCGCGAGGCCGGGGAGTTGGACTTCGCCATGCCCGGCATGAACCCCGCTAGAAACGCTCGCGCGCTGGTGTCCTCATCGATTCCGAAGTTCGCGCGGTCGCTCCATCGGCGCTGGCGACCTTCGGGATCGGGACGCTAGCCGAACTTCGCGCTCGCCCAGCGCAGGGCGTGATAGCCGGCGGTGGCGGCCAGGGCGGTGACGAAGGTTCCCCACATGATGTCGGCCACGGTGATCTTGGTGGCCCAGACCTTCAGGGTGGCCTGGTTGGTGAGGTCGTAGGTGGCGTAGCACATGGCCCCCACGATGGCCCCGGTGGTCATTGCCTTGGTCCAGGACGTGGCCGGCGACACCGCCAGCAGCATGATCCCCAGGATGTAGACCACGTAGAAGACCGCCGCGGCCTTCAGATTCACCTCATCGGCCAGGACCGGGTTGAGGGTCGGGCGGTAGAGCCGCTCGTTGCTGAAGATCAGCCAGACGGCGTCCACGGCGGCGAAGACCAGGCCGGTGGCCAGGTAGGCGATGATGTATTTCAGCATCTCAGGCTCCGTCAGGCCGGCCGCAGGCGATAGTGGCTGACGCCCCACTCGGCGCCGCCGCGATGTCCGAACAGACCGGCCGTGGCCAGGAAGAACAACCGCCACCGCCGTCGCCAGAGCACGGCCTGATCGCCATAAACCTCCCGCAGAACCGGCGCGATGACCGCGGCGTTGCGGTCATAGTTCGCCAGCCACTGGTTGGCGGTGGTCTCATAATGCGCGCCGCTCCAGCGCCAGTCGGCCTCGACGGTGAACAGGTCGGGAAACTGCGCCATCAGGTCGTGGCTCGGCATGACGCCGCCGGTGAAGAAGTGCTGGCCGATCCAGTCGGCCTCGTCGTTCACGTCGAATCGGTAGGGCGTGGTCTTGTGGGTGAAGACGTGGATGAACATCGCCCCGTCCGGTTTCAGCCAGGTCCTGGCCCGGGTCAGCAGGCCGCGCCAGTTGGCCATGTGCTCGAACATCTCCACCGAGACGATGCGGTCAAAGCCGCCCGCCGGCGCCTCGAAGTCATTCATGTCGGCGGTGATCACCGTCAGGTTGGTCAGGCCCAGGGCCGCCGCCCGCCGGCGGATGAACTCGCCCTGGCTCCTGGAATTGGACACGCTGGTCACCCGTGAGCGCGGCAGGTTCCTGGCCATCCACAGCGACAACGAACCCCAGCCGCAGCCCAGCTCCAGGATGTGCTGCCCGTCGCGCAGATCGGCATGGGCGGCGGTCTCGGCCAGGGCCTTCTCCTCGCCCTGCTCCAGGGTGACGGCGCCCTCGCCATAGAGACAGCAGGAGTATTTCAACTGTGGGCCCAGCACCGCCTCGAAGAAGGCGGCGGGGAGTTCGTAGTGCTGATCGTTGGCCTCGCCGGTGTGCTCGGCGATGGGCCGCTGCGCCATCTCCTGAGCAAACTGAGCCGGCGCGTCGGCGGGCGCGTCGGCCAGGTTCCGCCGTGCATTGGCCACCAGGAAGTCCACCGCGGCGCGCCGCACAAGGTCGGGCAGGGGCGCGCCCTCGAAGGCTTGGATGGCGTTGGCGACGAGACTCATGGGCGATCCTCTGCTGGCTCCTGGAAAGAAACCTTCAGCATCGATACGGATGCAGCTTCACCCTGGATGCGGCGTTTGCATCCACGGGCCAAAGCATCGCGTACCTGCACCATACCAGCCCCAGGAGGTCCCGTGACGCCCAGCCCCGATCAGCCGCTCCGCATCGCCGTCGTCGGCGGCGGCATCGCCGGCCTTTCCGCCGCCTGGATGCTGGGGAGCAAGCACGCCGTCACCCTGTTCGAGGCCGACGGCCGGCTGGGCGGCCACGCCAACACGGTGGAGGCGCGCGACGCCGGGGGGGTGACGCCGGTGGACACCGGCTTCATCGTCTACAACCCGCCCAACTACCCCAATTTCACCGCCCTGCTGGAGCACCTCGGCGTCCCCAGCCAGGCCGCCGACATGGCGCTCAGCGTCTCCCTCGACGACGGCGCCTTCGAGTACTCCAGCGGCGCGATCTTCGCCCAGAAGCGCAACCTGTTCTCGGCCCGGTTCTGGGGCATGCTGCGGGACGTCAACCGCTTCTACCGCACGGGCCCCAAGGACCTGGCCGGCCTTGAGGCGCCGCTCACCTCGCTGGACGACTATCTGGTGCAGAAGGGCTACTGCCAGGCGTTCCGCGACGATCACCTGATCCCCCAGGCCGCCGCCATCTGGTCGACACCGCTTGCCGCCATCCGCGACTATCCGGCCGCCGCCCTGATCCGCTTCTTCCAGAACCACGGCATGATGACGATCTTCGGCCGCGGGGCCTGGCGCACGGTCACCGGCGGCAGCCGGGGCTACGTCTCCAAGCTGTCGGCCGCCTTCCGGGGCGAGGTCCGCTCCGGCGCCCGCGTGGTTTCCATCCGCCGCGACGCCCAGGGCGTCGAGCTGCGCGACGCCAGCGGTCATGCCGAGCGCTTCGACCAGGTGGTGATCGCCACCCATGGCGACCAGGCCCTGCGCCTGCTGGACGACGCCACGCCCGAGGAGCAGCGTCTGCTGGGCGCCTTCAAGTACAGCCGCAACCTGGCGGTCCTGCACACCGACAAGGCCCTGATGCCCAAGCGCCGTCGCGCCTGGACCAGCTGGAACCACATCGGCAGGCGCGCCACACCCGGCGAGGGCTGCGTCACCTACTGGATGACGCGGCTGCAGGGCCTGAAGACCCGAACCGACTTCTTCGTCACCTTGAACCCCACCAAGGAGATCGCGCCGGAGGCGGTGGTGCATACAGACGTCTACGACCACCCGCTGTTCGACGCCGGCGCCATCGCCGCCCAGCGGGAGATCTGGTCACTGCAGGGCGTGCGCCGCACCTGGTTCTGCGGCTCCTATCTCGGTCACGGCTTCCACGAAGACGCCCTGCAGTCGGGCCTGGCCGTCGCCGAGCAACTGGGCGGTGTCCGCCGTCCCTGGACCGTGCCCAACGAGTCCGGCCGTATTCACCTGGACGCCGTGGCGCCGGTTCCCGCCGAGCAGGCCGCCTGACCATGACCGTCTCCGGCCTCTATTCCGGAGTGACCAGCCACACCCGGTTCCGCCCTCGCGGCCACCGGCTGCGCTACCGCATCTTTATGCTGCTGCTGGACCTGGACGAACTGACCGCGCTGGACGGCCGGCTCAGGCTGTTCGGCCAGGATCGCTTGCGCCTCACCAGTTTCTCTCAGCGCGATCACCTGGACGGCTCGGCCACGCCGCTCAAGGCCCAGGTCGAGGCTCACCTCGCCGCCGCCGGAATCGCCCATGGCGGGCCCGTCCGACTGCTCTGCATGCCGCGCATCCTGGGGGGCGTGTTCAACCCGCTCAGCGTCTATTTCTGCCACCGCCCCGACGGCGCCCTGTCGGCCATCCTCTACGAGGTCAGCAACACCTTCGGCGAACGGCACAGCTACCTGATCCCGGCCCGAAGCCAGGGCGGCCTTGTCGAACAGAGCGCGCCAAAGGCCTTCTATGTCTCGCCGTTCATGGACATGGACCTGGCCTACGCCTTCCGCATCGCGCCGCCGGCGGAGGACGTCTCGGTCACCGTCGATGTCCATGACGCCCAGGGCCGCCTGCTGGCCGCCAACTTCGCCGGCACGCGCAGCGAACTCACCGACGCGGCGATCTGGAGGGCCTGGCTCAGCCATCCGCTGATGACGCTCGGCGTTATGGCCGCCATCCATTGGGAAGCGCTGAAGATCTGGCGCAAGGGCGAGAAACTGCGGCCTCGCCCCAAGGCACCGACCGCGCCGGTGACCGTGATCCCCGCGGCTCAGGTCAGCGCGGCCTAGGACTTTTCCGTCCTCGTGACCGGGGAGGAAAAGAGGCTCGATCCGCCAAGTTTGATCACCGAAACATCAACGCAATGATCCCGGCCTATTCGCCGCGTGCGTCAAAACAGGTCTGGCGCGCCTCGGGTGGGCGCCTCAGAATGTTTCCATACTAGACGATGGAAATTTGTGATGAGTGATTCACACCCCTCCCGGCGGGGTGCGGCGACGGCTGCGTCCGCGCCAATCCAGGTCGATGTGAAGACCATGCCCCGCGTATTGCAGCGGATCGTTGGTCTGGCGTTTCACTACCCGTGGCTGGTGGCCCTGGCCATGGCCGCCTCGCTGGGCGCGGCGCTCGCCAGCCTGGCCCTTCCCCGCCTGCTGGGCCGCGCCGTGGACCAGGCGCACGGCCTGCTGCTGCAAGGCGCCACCCATGCCGACCAGGCCCGCCAGGCCTTGCTGATCACCGCCGGGCTGGTGATCGGCGCCACCATCGTGCGCGGCGCCATGACCATGTGGGCGGGGTATCTCGGCGAGCTGGTGAGCCAGAAGGTCGGCCACGACCTGCGCCTGCAGTTCTTCCAGCAACTTCAACGCCTGTCCTTCGGCTTCCACGACCGCATCCATTCCGGCGATCTGGTCACCCGCGGCATGCTCGACCTGGAGGGCGCGCGGGTCTTCATCCAGGGCGGCATGATGCCGATCCTGACCCTGGTCCTGCTGCTGGTCTTCGCCTCCTGGCAGATGCTGGCCATCGACCAGACGCTGGGTCTGATCGGCCTGGCCTTCGTGCCCTTTTCGGCCCTGGCGCTCGGCCGGATGGGCTTCCTGCTGCGGGTCACCTGGCTGCGCTTCCAGGAGCTGATGGCGCAACTGACCCTGACCATGGAGGAGAACCTCCAGGGTATCCGCGTGGTCCGCGCCTTCGCCGGCAAGGCCTTCGAGATGGCCAAGTTCGACCAGGCCTCGGTGGACGCCCTGGCCTATTCCTACAACCGCATCACCCTGCGTTTCCGGGCGGTGGCGGTGATGCAGGTCACCTTTAACGCCTCCATGGCCGGCGTCCTCTGGTACGGCGGGCACAAGGTGGCCGCGGGCACGATGAGCGTCGGCACCCTGACGGCCTACCTCACCTACATGACCCTGCTGCAGGGTCCGATCCGCCAGATCGCGATGATCTTCAACGCCGCCGCCCGGGCCACCTCCTCCGGCGCGCGGGTCTTCGAGGTGCTGGACCTGGAGCCGGAGATCGCCGATGCGCCGGACGCCAACCCATTGGCACCGACCAAGGGCGTGCTGCGCTTCGAGAGCGTCGATTTCGGCTATGTGCCGGGCAAGCAGATCCTCACCGGCATCGACTTCGAGGTCGGCCCCGGCCAGACCCTGGGCATCGTCGGCCCGCCGGGTTCGGGCAAGTCCACCATCGCCAACCTGATCCCGCGCTTCTACGAGGTCACCGGCGGCGCCATCACCATCGACGGCGTCGATATCCGCGACGTGACCCTCCCGTCCCTGCGCGAATATGTCGGCCTGGTGCAGCAGGAGGCCTTCCTGTTCGACTCATCCATCGGCCACAACGTGGCCTATGCCGACCCCTGGGCCGAGGAGGAGCGCATCGTCGGCGCCGCCAAGACCGCCCAGATCCACGAGCATATCGTCGGTCTGCCCGCCGACTACGAGACCCGAGTGGGGGAGCGCGGCGTGGCGCTGTCGGGCGGTCAGCGGCAGCGGATGAGCATCGCCCGAGGCGTGGTGCCCGGGCCCGGCGTGATGATCTTCGACGATAGCACCGCGGCCATCGACGCGGTCACCGAGCGCCGGGTGCGCGACGCGCTGTCGGAGGCCACCCGCACCAAGGCCACCATCATCATCGCCCACCGCCTGTCGTCCCTGATGCACGCCGACCAGATCATCGTCCTCGACGAGGGTGTCGTGGTGGAGCGGGGGACCCATGCGCAGCTGCTGGAGGCGGGGGGCGTCTATGCCGACCTCTATGAGCTGCAGTCGCGGTCCGACGCCTCGGCCACCCTGGATGACGTGACCTTGGAAGGGGCCCCCGCGTGACCGACACCGCCGCCAACGCCGCGCCCAAGCGCGGCGCGCCCCGCGCCTCCCTCGGCTCTTCGGAGGGCGACGACATCTTCGGCGCCTTCGACGTCAATGTCGCCCGCCGGTTCCTGGCGTTCCTGGGCCCCCACAAGCGCTCCCTGATCATCGCCCAGGTGGCGGTGCTGATCTCGGCCGCCACCCAGGTGGCCGTGCCGGCCATGGTCGGGGCGGCGGTCAACGCCGCGGTGGCCAAGGACGGGCCGCTGCTGGACCGTACCCTGATCATCTTCGCCGCCGTGGCGGCGGCCTACGCCACCTTCTTCTTCATCGGCGAGTGGCTGTCCTCGCGCCTGGCCCAGCGGGTGATCTTCGACATCCGCCGCAAGATGTTCGCCCACTTCCAGGACGTGTCCCTGTCCTTCATGGACAAGACCCACGTCGGCCGGATCATGGCCCGGCTGCAGGGCGACGTGAACGCGCTCCAGGAGTTCCTGGAGAACATGAACGGGGCGATCGGCGACGTCGTGATGCTGGTGGGCATCACGGTGGTGCTGCTGACCACGGACCTGAAGCTGGGCCTGCTGACCCTGACCGTGCTGCCGGCCTTGATCGCCATCCGCGCGGTCTGGCTGCCCTATTCCAAGAAGAGCTTCCGAGTCGCCCGCGATGCGTCCTCCACCGCCAACTCGGCCCTGGCGGAAAACATCAACGGCATCCGCACCGTGCAGGAAAGCCGGCGTGAGGCACTCAATTTCGAGCTCTACAAGGAAAAGGCCCAGGAGAACTTCAAGGCCCAGGTGGGCGCCTCCTGGATGACCCAGATCATGGTGCCGACCGTGGACGTGCTCACCGGCCTGGCCATGGCCATCGTCATCATCGTCGGGGGAAACGCGGTGCTGGGCGGCACGCTGAACGTCGGCGTGATGGTGACCTTCATCCTCTATGTGCAGCGGTTCTTCGAGCCTGTCCGCATGCTGTCGATGCAGTACACGATCATGCAGCGGGCGATGGCCGCCGGGCACCGGATCTTCGAGGTGATCGACGTGCCGGTGACCATCGCCGACAAGCCGGGCGCCATCGAGCTGAAGGACGTTCCGGCCACGGTCGAATTCCGCAACGTGACCTTCGGCTACGATCCCAAGCGGCCCATCCTGCACGATATCAGCCTGGTGGTGCGGCCCAAGGAGGTCGTCGCCCTGGTGGGTCCCACCGGCTCAGGCAAGACCAGCATCATCGCCCTGGCCCACCGCTTCTACGAGGTTGATCAGGGCCAGGTCCTGGTGGGCGGCCACGACGTCCGCGACGTGACCCTGGATTCCCTGGGCGCCAATATCGGCATGGTGTTGCAGGAGCCCTTCCTGTTCACCGGCACCATCGAGCAAAACATCCGCTACAACACGCTCACCGCCACCAAGGACGATGTGATCGCCGCGGCCAAGTCGGTCAGCGCCCATGACTTCATCATGCGGTTGCCGGACGGCTATGACACTCAGCTGGGCCAACGGGGCCGCAACATCTCCATGGGCCAGCGTCAGCTGATCAGCTTCGCCCGCGCCCTGGTGGCCAACCCCCAGATCCTGATCCTCGACGAGGCCACGGCCAATATCGACAGCTTCACCGAGCAGGCGATCCAGAAGGCGCTGAAGGTGCTGTTCGCCGGCCGCACCTGCATGGTCATCGCCCACCGCCTGGCCACCATCCGCGACGCCGACCGCATCGTGGTGCTGCAACAGGGCCGCATCCTGGAGCAGGGCAGCCACGACGTGCTGATGAAGACCGGCGGGCTCTACTCGCACCTGTACACCTCGGCCCACGCCTCCTTCGACGATCAGGTGGTGGCGGTGACCGGCGACTCGGAGTTCGCGACGCGGACGTGAGGCGACGGTATTGGCGGGCGCTTAGTCCCGTCCCGGGGTCGCCAGGATCTCGATCTCGCCGGCGTAGCCCAGGGCCCGCACGCGGCCGATCAGCGCCTCGACCTCGGCCTGGGGCGGGGCGACAGCGCGGGTGAAGATATAGACCTTGTCGAAGGCGGGCTCCGACGAGATGTGCCATTCGCCCTGCGGACCAGCGGCGATGATGCGATATTCGCGCGACGGGCGGAACGGGCCGAACCGATAGCGGACCTTCAGCGCGGCGTTCTGGCCGGGGTCCTGGAGGGTCCCAATCCCCGAGAGAGCCCGCTCGCGGCCCTGGGGGCCGTCCTGCCGGCAGGCGTCGCGCACCGTGATCCGCCCCGCCGCATCGCGGCCGTGCTCGGTGGTGGCGTATTCGCAGCCGCGCGTCAGGCTGGTGGGCGTGCGGGCCTGCTCGTACCAGGTCCCACGATAGAAGCTGTCGGGGTTCAGCGGTCCCGCCGTGGGCGGGGTGGCGGGGCGGCTCTGGGCCAGGGCCGGCGCCCCGAAAGCGACCAGGGCGGCGGCGGTCATCAGGCTGATCAGGGGCGTGCGCACGGCATGGTCTCCTCGAAGGCGAGTTCAAGGTACGCAGGCCGCCCGCGCCCGGATGCGGCCCCGCGCCTGGCCCGCTAGTTGAGCGGGCCGCCGTCCAGGGTGATGCGGTGCATCAGGCGGTACTGGCCCGGATAGTCGTTCATCGCCTGGTGCCAGGTGGCGCGGTTGTCCCAGACCGCCATGGAGCCCTTGGCCCACTGGAAGCGGTGGACGAACTCCGGCTTCACGGCGTGCCGGTAGAGATAACCCAGCAGGGCCATGCTCTCCTCGCGGGTCCAGCCGACGATGCCGGTGGTGAAGGCCGGATTGACGTAGAGCGCCTTCTTGCCGCTGCCCGGATGGGTGATGACCATCGGGTGGATCGCCTCGGGCACATCCTTGTGGCCGCCCAGGTCGGCGCGGTCGGTCATGGCGTAGACGCTGCTCTCGCCGAACACATGCTCCGAGGCGTGGTGCGCCTTCAGGGTGGCGAGCGTCGCCTTCAGGCCGTCGGAGAGGGCGTCATAGGCGGCGTACATGTCGGCGAACAGGGTGTCGCCGCCGGTGGGCGGGGTCTCGACCGCCAGCAGCACCGAGCCCATGGCCGGGGCCGCGTCGTAGCTGTGGTCGGTGTGCCAGCCGCCGCCGATGTTGGTCTGCTGCTCCGGCGTCTTCTCGACCTTGGCGATCTCGGGATAGCGCTCGGTCTTGGGGAAGTAGCGGTTGACCACGATAGGGGCCAGCCGCCGGGCGAAGGCGATCTGCTGCTCGGGGGTCATGTCCTGGCCGTGGATGAAGGCGACGCCGCGGTCGAAGACGGTGGCGCGGATCAGGTCGATCTCGGCGTCGGTGGCCCGGTTCAGATCGACACCCTGAACCAGGGCGCCGCAGCCTTCGGTGGGGGCGATGGTGAGGTCGAGGGTGGTGGTCATGGCGGGCTCCTGTTGAGGAGAGCCTAGGCCGGTCGGTTGGCGAAGTTTGTCACTTGCGTTACAATTTGGAATGAGTCCCCGCGAGCGCGCCGCCGAGCTGTTGACCCGGTCCGTCTGGCTGCAGGGGCATGGGCCGCCGATGATCGAGGCGCTCCTGACCCATGGCCGCATCGTCCACCTGCCCACCGGCGCCTGGGCCCAATCGGAGGGGGACGAGCAGACCGGGATCACCCTGGTGGTGGCGGGCGCGGTGCAGATGATGTGCGCGGCGCCCGGCGGCCGCGAGGTGCTGTTCGGGCAGGCCGGCCCTGGCGTGGCGCTCGGCCAGACCCTGCGGTTCGGCGGCGGCCCGCGGCTGGTGACCCTGATCTGCGTGGAGCCGAGCGTGCTGCTGCTGGTCCCCGACCACGCCCTGACCCGCATCGCCGCCGAGCGGCCGGAGGTCTGGCAGGCGGTGGCGGCGCTGGTCTATCTGCAACTGCGCGGCGCCCTGATGATCGCCGCCGAGGCCGTGGCCCTGCCGCCGCGCCAGCGGCTCGCCGCCCGCCTGGACATCATGGCGCGCAACGGCGGCCCCTCCCTGCGCATGAACCAGCAGGTGCTGGCCGAGATGCTGGGCCTCAGCCGCAAGACCGTGAACGGCTACCTGCTGGCCTTCCAGCGCGCCGGCCTCCTGACCCTCGGCTACGGCCAGATCGAGGTGCGTGACGCGAGCGGCCTGAGGCGGATCGCCGAAAGCTAGGCCGCCCCCGGCCCCGCCCGCGTCTCCACCTCGCGGGCGCCCACCGGGGCGTGGCATTCCGAGCAGGTCATCACCGGATGGAAGTCGCAGCCGCAGGCCTTGTGGTGGTGAAGCAGGGGGGCGCCGGCCTCGCCCGCATAGTGGCGGTCACCCCAGTTCACGATGGCCATGACCACCGGATAGAGATCCATGCCCTTCTGGGTCAGGCGGTACTCGTGGCGGACCGGGCGGTCCTGGTAGGGGACCTTGGCCAGCACGCCTTCCTCCACCAGCAGCTTCAGCCGCTCGGTGATGATGGTGCGCGAGATGCCCAGCCGGGTCTGGAAGGCCTCGAACCGCCGCACGCCCAGGAAGGCGTCGCGCAGGATCATCAGGGTCCAGCGGTCACCGATCACCGCCACCGAGCGGGCGATGGAGCAGGGCTGGTCGGCGAGGTCTTCCCACTTCACGGGCGTCGTCCTTCGTTGCGTCGCCACTATCCCATTGACTGCGTCCAGATTCAATACGATGGTTCGTCCAGAAACTGAACTTAGGTGAGGTCATGGCCGGAGAACAACTGCACGGGGCGCCCAAAGTCTGCCTGGTGATCGGCGCCGGGGACGGGGTCGGCGGCGCCATCGCCAAGGCCTTCGCCGCCCAGGGCCTGACCGTCTGCGTCACCCGCCGGGCCCGCAATCTCGACCAGCTCGAAGCGCTCGCCGAAGACATCCGCAAGACCGGCGGCAAGGCCCACGCCTTCGGGGTCGACGCCCGCGACGAGGCCGAGATGGTCGCCCTGTTCGACAAGGTGGAGGCCGAGGTCGGACCGCTGGAGGTGGTGGTCTTCAACATCGGCGCGAACGTGCGGTTCGGCATCGTCGAGACCACGACGCGGGTGTTCCAGAAGGTCTGGGAGATGGCCTGCTTCTCGGGCTTCCTCACCCTGCGGGAGGCCGCCCGGGTCATGACGCCTCGGGGCCGGGGCACGATCCTGGTGACCGGGGCGACGGCCTCCATGCGCGGCGGCAAGGGCTTCTCGGCCTTCGCCTCGGCCAAGGCGGGCCTGCGCTCAGTGGCCCAGACCGCCGCCCGCGAACTGGGGCCGGTGGGAATCCACGTCGCCCACATCGTGGTGGACGGCGCCATCGACGGCGTCTTCACCCGCACCAACAACAGCCCCGAGGCCGTCGCGGCCAAGCTGGCCGGCGACGAGATCCTCAAGCCCGAAGACATCGCGGCGAACTATGTGTCGCTGCACAATCAGAAACGCTCGGCCTGGACCCACGAACTGGATCTGCGCCCCTGGAAGGAAACCTGGTGATGGCCAAGACAATCGACTTCATCTTCGACTTCGGCAGCCCCAACGGCTACCTGTCCTGGAAGGTCCTGCCGGGCATCGCCGCCCGGCACGGCGCCACCGTCAACCTGATCCCCTGCCTGCTGGGGGGCATCTTCAAGGCCACCGGCAACCAGTCGCCGATGGCCGCCTTCGGCGGCGTGAAGGGCAAGCTGGAATATGAGGGGCTGGAGACCAAGCGCTTCGTCGCCGCCCATGGCCTGACCGCCTATCGCTCCAACCCGCACTTCCCGGTCAACACGCTCTTGATCATGCGCGGCCTGGTGGCGGCGCGCCGGGCCGGTGTGGGCGACGCCTATCTCGAGGCCGTGGTCGCCGCGATGTGGGAGCAGGGGCTCAAGATGGACGATCCGGAGGTGGTGGCCGGGGTGCTGACCAAGGCCGGCCTCGACGCCAAGGCCCTCCTGGAGGCCACCCAGGACCCGGAGGTGAAGGCCGAACTCGTGGCCAACACCGAGGCCGCCGTGGCCCGCGGCGCCTTCGGCGTGCCGACCTTCTTCGTCGACGGCGAGATGTTCTTCGGCAAGGACCGGCTGCACGCGGTGGAGGCGGAGCTTTCCTGAGGGGTTTCGGGTGATGCGCGGCTGATCAAGAATCCGCACATCCCGGCGAAGGCCGGGACCCAGATTCATCAGCGGCGGCTCGGGCTGGCCCACACAAACGATGGATCAAACCCGAGCGCTGGAGGTGAATCTGGGTCCCGGCCTTCGCTGCTTCGCGCCGCCCTCCGGGTCGCCGGGATGAGCGGTTGGGGGTTCTGGCCGGGCTGTGAACTCGTATGCACTTTGGGCCTTGAGGCTCTAGGATCGGACTTCGTCCTGGAGTCCAATCCCATGAAGCTTCCCGCCCTCACCCTCGCCGCCGTCCTGCTAGCGACCACGGCCCACGCTCAGACCTCAGGCCCCATCGATCCGGCGCGGCTGTCGGCCATCGTCAAGGTCTTGGCGTCCGACGAATTCGAAGGCCGGTCGCCGGGCTCGCCGGGGGAGCAGAAGACGGTCGACTACCTGATCGGCCAGTTCGAGGCCCTGAAGCTGGAGCCGGCTGGGGACAAGGGTGGCTGGACCCAGGAGGTCCAGTTGCAGAAGCTCCAGGTCCAGCCCGGCGCGAAGCTGAGCGTCTCGGTGGGCGGCAAGTCCACGGCGCTGCAACAGGCCCAGCAGATCAATGTCGCCACCCTGCGGCCAGTGGACCACGTCGCCATCGCCAGTGCGCCGATGGTCTTCGTTGGTTACGGCGTCAAGGCGCCCGAGCGCGGCTGGGACGACTTCAAGGGCGCCGACCTGAAGGGCAAGGTCGCGGTCTTCCTGATCAACGACCCGGACTTCGAGGCCAAGCCCGGCGAGCCGGTGGCCGGCAAGTTCGGGGGTCAGGCGGCGGCCTATTACGCGCGCTGGACCTACAAGTACGAGGAGGCCGTGCGCCAGGGCGCCATCGCCGCCCTGATCGTCCACGAGACGCCCGGCGCCGGATACGGCTGGTCCACGGTGGCGGCCTCCAACGGCGAGAGCTTCGACATCGTCCGGGCCGACCCGGCCAGGGACAAGCTGCTGCTGCAGGGCTGGATCGCGCGCGACACCGCCGTGGACCTGTTCAGACAGGCGGGCCTGGATTTCGAGGCCCTGAAAACCAGCGCGCGCTCGCCGGACTTCAAGCCGGTGGCCCTGACCGGCGCTGCGTTCTCGGCGGACTATGGCGTGGCCCACAGCCAGGTCGCCAGCCGCAATGTGATCGCCAAGCTGACCGGCGCCAGCAGGCCGGAGGAGAGCGTAATGTTCTCCGCCCACTGGGACGCCTTCGGTCTCGGGGCGCCCGTGGGTGGCGACAAGGTCCGTCACGGGGCGGCCGACGACGCCATCGGGGTGGCCGGCGTGCTGGAGATTGCGCGCGCCCTCGCCGCCGGCCCGCGCCCGGCCCGCACCACGCTGTTCGCCACCTGGACCGCCGAGGAGCGCGGCCTGCTGGGCTCGGAATATTACGCCGCCCATCCGCACACCCCGCTGGACCAGATGGCGGCCAACCTGACCATGGACGTGCTGCAGACGGCCGGTCCGGCCAGGGACGTGGTTCTGGTGGGCTACGGCCAGAGCCAGCTGGACGACCGGCTGATCGCCGCGGCCAAGGCGCAGGATCGGACCGTGACCCCCGACGCCAGGCCCGAGCGCGGCCTGTTCTTCCGCGCCGACCACTTCAGCCTGGCCAAGCAGGGGGTGCCGGTGATGCTGTTGATGGGGCTCGGCGGCGGCGCCGACCTCGTGAAGGGCGGCCGGGCGGCGGGCGACAAGTGGGTCAGCGACTACACCGCCAACTGCTACCACCAGCCCTGCGACGCCTGGAGCCCCGACTGGGACCTGCGCGGCGCGGCCCAGGACGTTGAGCTGTTCTACGTCATGGGCAAGGCCATCGCGAGCGATCCGAAGGATTGGCCCGACTGGAAGGATGGCTCGGAGTTCAAGGCGATCCGAGCAAAGACGGCGGGGGCGCGGCGGTAACCGCCGCCCGTCGTCAGGCTAGGGTCCGTGATTCACGGGCCCGGATAGGGTGTCGGCGACGATCCAGGTCCGCTTTAGGCGCGGCCCGCAATCGCCGTTCACGAACATCGCGGACCTTCAATCAGGCTCCCCGCACATCTCAAGAGGTCGGCGAACCTGTGACGGCCGCGTTGTGCGCGGCCGTCACAGCTCCCGTATCGGCGATCAGCTCGGTTCCGGCATCATGGACGAGTGCAGGTGATCGATCTTCCAGGCGCCCCCGTCGTACTTGTAGACGAAGGAATAGCGGGCTTTTACGGCGCGCGCTCCGCCGGTGGCGGGATCCTTCATGTTGACGGTCCAGGTCCCAACACGCGAGGCGGTGGCGCAGTCGATCTTCACGCTGCTGCTGTCAATCGTCGCCTGGGGACTGTTCTTCAGGAAGCTGACGAAATAGTCGCGCACGCCCTCGGGCGTGGTTCGGGGCTTGTTGGACACCGTCGCCAGCAGCACGGCGTCTTTGGTGAAGAGCCCCGCGACCTTGTCCGGGTCCTTCGTCGCCCAGGCGTCGTTGAAGGCCGTGAACTGCAGCTCGACGTCGGCTTGGCTCACGGTCGGGCACTTGCCGTCCTGCGCGGCTGCCGCTCCGCCAAAGGCCAGAGCCGGGACAAGGGCCGCGGCGAGAATGAAGCTTTTCATCTTATGACTCCCTCAAGGATCGTCTCATGGTCTGACAGCCGCACAGAGGCGCGGTGTCTCAGCATCCTGAGACGAGGTCCGGCCGCCTCCATTGGCGATGAGGGGCGTCTCCCCGTGGGGCAGGACGAAAAAGCCGAACCCGCACATCGAGATCACCCGATGCGGTCCGACATCACGATCGATGGCTCGATCGCCAGAGGGGCCCGTCCCGCGGTGAGGACTTGGGTCGGCGAACCGCGATCTGCAAGGCCAAGCTTCAGCTTTGTTTCGCCCAGCGATGTGATCTAGCATCTTCCAGGCGTTCAGCCCTTAGGCAGCCGAACCGGCGCCCGGCCAAGTGAGCCGGGGCGTCAACGGTGCTTCGCGGCGAACCTGGTCCGGCCCAGGGCCCAACGGACCCGCCCGGCTCGCGTCACCAGCCCCACGGCAACCGCAACGCTCGGCCGGCGTTATGGTCAAGCTCGTGCCAGGCCTTCGCCGGGTGGGGCCTCAGGATATTCTCCCATGGCTGCTCGTCGCGCCGGTCTGCCCCTCACCGCTCCCTCCGTTCCCCTGTTCGCCATCGCCGTGGTGCTGGCTGTTCTGGCCATGCTGGTTCAGTACGGCGGCGTCGCCATCCCGTTGATCAGCGAGCACGCGTTCAGCACCCTCGCCGTGGCCTTCGCGATCCTGACCGCCGGCGTCCTGCTGCGCGGCGCCTGATGGCGCGAGGCTGCGGACAGCCGTTCCCGGAATTCAAGGCGATCCGGGCCAAGCGCGCGGCGGCCCGTCGGCGGCAACCAACTTGTGTGGCGAAGCTTTCCAAAGCTTAATCCACCTCGTCGTTGCGTGACATCAGCGACGGGGCCACATAGGTCGTCGGTCAGGGCCTGATCCTGATGCCTGCTCTTAGGGAGCCACATACCTTGTCCACGCTTCGCAATCGCCTCGCGCGCGCCGCCCTGCTGGTGCTCGCGCCTGTCCTGATCGCCGGCTGCGGGATCAACAACATCCCCACCAAGGAAGAGCGCGCCAAGGCCCAGTGGGCCGAGGTGCAGAACCAGTATCAGCGCCGCGCCGACCTGATTCCCAATCTGGTGGAGACCGTGAAGGGCTACGCCGCCCAGGAGAAGAGCGTGCTGGTGGCCGTCACCGAGGCCCGCGCCTCGGCCACCCAGGTCAAGGTCGACGCCTCGACCCTGACCAACCCGGCGCAGTTCCAGCAATATGCCGCCGCCCAGGACAAGCTGTCGGGCGTGCTCGGCCGGCTGATGATGATCCAGGAGAACTATCCGGATCTGAAGTCCAACCAGAACTTCCTGGCCCTGCAGAGCCAGCTTGAGGGCACCGAGAACCGCATCAGCGTGTCGCGCCGCGACTACAACGAGGCGGTCCGCGACTACAATCTGGAGTTCCGCAAGTTCCCCAACAGCTTCTGGGCCTCCACCGTCCATAGCGGCTCCAAGCCGATGGTGATGTTCCAGGCCAATGCCGCGGCCCAGGCCGCGCCCAGCGTCAGCTTCTCGCCGACGGCGGCGCCGGCGGTTTCCAACCTGCCGGCCGCGCCGGCCCAATGACCCAGCGCAAGGGACTGCGGGGCCTGCTGGGCCTCGCGGTCCTCGGCCTCATTCTGATCGGCGGGGCGGCGATGGCCGTCCCGAAGTTCCCGCCGCTAACCGGGCGCGTGGTGGACAATGCCGGCCTGCTGTCGCCGCAAGCCGAGCAGACGCTGACCGCGCAACTCGCCGAGCTGGAGACCAAGACCGGCCGGCAGATGGTGGTGGCGACCCTGCCCGACCTCGGCGGCTACGAGATCGAGGACTATGGCTACCAGCTTGGCCGCGCCTGGGGGATCGGCGACAAGACCCGCAACGACGGCGTCCTGCTGCTGGTGGCGCCCAACGACAGGAAGGTGCGCATCGAGGTCGGCTATGGCCTTGAGGGCATACTGACCGACGCGCTCTCCAGCGTGATCATCCAGACCAAGATCCTGCCGGCCTTCCGGTCGGGCAAGATGGAGGAGGGGGTGGTCGCCGGCGCGCAGGCGGTGATCGGCCAGCTCTCCCTGCCCGACGATCAGGCCAAGGCCATCGCCACGGCGACGCCCGCACCGGAACCCGAGTCGGAAAACAGCCTGCCCGGCGTGATCATCTTCATCGTCTTGATCATCTTCTGGGTGCTCAGCGGCATCCTGCGGGGCGGACGCGGGCGGCGCGGACGTCGGGGGAGCGGCCTATGGTGGCTGCTGCCCCTGCTGCTCTCCGGCGGCGGCGGTCGTGGCGGCGGCGGTGGAAGTTGGGGCGGCGGTGGCGGCGGCTTCAGTGGCGGCGGCGGGTCGTTCGGGGGCGGTGGGTCTTCAGGAGGATGGTGATGCTTTCAGACGCCGACCGTTCGCGGGTCGAAGCCGCGGTCACCCGGGGTGAACTGCGCACGCGGGGCGAGATCTACACCGTGATGGCCCGGGAATCCTCGGACTACGGCGAGGTGCCGGTGGCCTGGGCGGCGATCGCGGCCCTGGCCGCGCCGGCCCTGCTGCTGGCGGGCGGAATCCATGTGAGCGCCCCGGAAATCCTCACCGGGGAGTGGACGGCCGCCCAGATCGGGACGGTCGCCGAGCAGTCGGTGCGTGGGGCTCTGACGGGGGCTCTGCTGATGCAGGGCGTCCTGTTCGTCGCGGTGGCGCTGCTGGTGGGGGTGATACGTCCGTTGCGCCGGCTGCTGACCCCCAAGGGGCTGAAGCGCGAGCAGGTCCGGCGCCGGGCCCAGGAGCAATTCCTGGCCAAGAACCTGGCGGCCACCCGCGAACGCACCGGGGTGCTGATCTATGTTTCCGCCGCCGAGCGAATGGCCGAGTTGATCGCCGATGAGGGCGTCGCCTCCAAGGTCGATCCCAAGGTCTGGGACGAGGCCATGGGGGCGCTGATTTCCGGCATCAAGCGCAAGCGGCCTGCTGAGGGCTTCGAAGCGGCGATCGCCAAGTGCGCCGATGTCCTGGCCGAGCACTTCCCGGCCAATGCGTCGGATAACCCCAATGAGCTGTCCGACAGCGTGGTGATCCTGCCTTAGCCTCCCACCGCTCCTCCCGGCGAAGGCCGGGACCCAGATTCATCTGGTGCGGTCGGAGTTGATCCTCAGCCGCTTTCCGGACTTTCGGGACGCATGAGTGGGCTTTACCTGGATCCCGGCCTTCGCCGGGACGAGCGGATAAAGGGATAGCTTCCTGCAGCGGAGATTCTCGGCGAGGCTCATCCCATGCTGACCCTGCTCGCCTTCGCCATGGTGGCGACCTTCATGACCCTGATCATGACGGGTCGCGTCTCGGCCCTTGTGGCTCTGATCCTGACGCCGGTGGTGTTCGGGCTGCTGGCCGGGCATGGCGCGGACCTGGGTCCCATGATGCTGGACGGGGTCAAGGCGCTGGCCCCCACCGGGGTGATGCTGGCCTTCGCCATCCTGTTCTTTGGCCTGATGACCGATGCGGGGCTGTTTGATCCCCTGGTGGCCCTGATCGTCCGCGTGGTCGGCGGCGACCCGGTGAAGATCGTGGTCGGCACGGCGGTGCTGGCCCTGGTGGTTTCGATGGATGGGGACGGGTCGACCACCTACCTGATCTGCTGCGCGGCCCTGCTGCCGCTCTACCGGCGGATCGGGCTCAACCCGCTGATCCTGGCCTGCCTGCTGATGCTGGCCTGCGGGGTGACCAACATCACCCCCTGGGGCGGGCCGACCGCGCGGGCGGCCAGCGCCCTGCAGCTCGACGCCGCCGACATCTTCGTTCCGATGATCCCCAGCATGCTGGCGGGGATGGCCTTCATCCTGCTGGTCGCTTGGATCCTCGGGCGGGGGGAACGCAAGCGCCTGGGGGCGCTGTCCTCCACCGACCAGCCGAGGGCGACCGACGACGAGGCCCTGGTCCGCGATCTGCTGGACGACAACGACCGCACCGAGCGGCCGAGGCTGATCCTGGTCAACCTGGCCCTGACGCTTAGCCTGCTGGCGGCCCTGGTGACGGGGCTGCTGCCCCTGCCGGTGCTGTTCATGATCGCCACGGCCATCGCCCTGGTTCTGAACTATCCGTCGCTGGCGGCCCAGAAGGCGCGGATCGCGGCCCACGCGCCCAATATCCTGCCGGTGATCGCCCTGATCTTCGCGGCCGGCATCTTCACCGGAATTCTGAACGGCACGGGGATGACGGAGGCCATGGCCGGCAGCGTGACCGGCCTGATCCCGCCGGTCCTGGGCCCCTACCTGGCCCCGATCACGGCCCTGCTGGCCATGCCCTTCACCTTCTTCATCTCCAACGACGCCTTCTATTTCGGCATCCTGCCGATCCTGACCCAGGCCGCGGCGACCTATGGGATCAGTCCGGTGGAGATGGCGCGGGCCTCGCTCACCGGGCAGGCGGTGCACCTGCTCTCGCCCTTGGTGCCGTCCACCTACCTGCTGGTGGGACTGGTCCGCGTGGAGCTGGCCCAGCACCAGAGGTTCACCCTGGCCTGGGCCGTGGCCCTGTCCCTGGTGCTGCTGATCGCGGGAATCCTCACCGGGATCATTCCCCTGACTGGCTAAGGGACCAAGGCGCCGCTAGGCTGATCTCAAGCAAGATATTTGGGAGCGGCGGCGCCATGGCCTTCAAGATCAATGTCAACGGCAAGAGCCGAAACGTGGACGTCGAGGAGGGCACCCCCCTGCTCTGGGCGCTGCGCGACGGACTGGGAATTCTCGGGCCGAAGTTCGGCTGCGGTGTCGGCCAGTGCGGCGCCTGCACGGTCCACATCGATGGCCAGCCGGTTCGCTCCTGCGCCCTGCCCATCGAGGCGGTCGGCGCGGCCAAGGTCGTCACCATCGAGGGCATCGGCGCCACCGCCGTCGGCAAGAAGGTGCAGGCTGCCTGGACCGAGCTGGACGTCGCCCAGTGCGGCTACTGCCAGCCGGGCCAGATCATGTCGGCCACCGCCCTGCTGAACGCCACGCCCAAGCCCGCCGACGCCGATATCGACGCTGCGATGAGCGGCAACATCTGCCGCTGCGCCACCTATGTCCGCATCCGCGCGGCGATCAAACAGGCCTCCGGCCAGAAGGTGGAGGCGTAAGATGGCCGACGGTTTCGCCGAAGGCGCCTCGCGCCGCGACCTGCTCAAGACCGGCGCCCTGGCCGGCGGCCTGGTCTTGTCCTTCAACCTGGCCGGCAAGGCGGGCGCAGCGGCGCCGGCCGCTGACGCCAAGCTCAACGCCTATGTCAGCCTGACCCCCGACAACAAGGTCACCATCGTCTCCAAGAACCCGGAGATCGGCCAGGGGATCAAGACCTCCCTGCCGATGATCATCGCCGAGGAGTTCGACGTCGACTGGGCCTCGGTCACCACCAAGCAGGCCGACGGCGACCCCGCCACCTATGGCCGCCAGTTCGCCGGCGGCAGCATGGCCACGCCGCTGCACTGGGATGAGCTGCGCCGGGTGGGCGCCGCGGGCCGGGCCATGGTGGTGGCCGCCGCCGCCCAGACCTGGAACGTGCCCGCCGCCGAATGCACAACCGCCTCGGGCGTCGTCTATCACAAGGCCTCGGGCAAGAAGGCGACCTATGGCGCGTTGGCCGCCAAGGCCGCGACCCTGCCGGCCCCGGACCTGAAGACGGTGCCGCTGAAGGACCCCAAGGACTACAAGATCCTGGGCAAGTTCATGCCGCAGGTGGACAGCGCCGGCCTGGTCACCGGCCAGCCGCTGTTCGGGATCGATGTGGTGGTCCCGGGCATGCTCTACGCCACCTTCGACAAGGCCCCGGTGTTCGGCGCCAAGGTGGCTAGCGCCGACCTGGCCGCCGCCAAGGCGGTGAAGGGCGTCCGCCAGGCTTTCGTGGTGGAGGGCGGAACCGATCTCTCCGGCCTGGTCCCCGGCGTGGCCGTGGTGGCCGACAGCTGGTGGCAGGCCCGCAAGGGCCGCGAGAAGCTCAATACCCAGTGGGCCGAGCATCCGACGTCCAAGCAATCCAGCGCCGGCTACGACGCCCAGGCCCTGGCGCTGTCCAAGGCGCCGCCGCTGCGCACCGAGCGAAATGATGGCGACGTCGCGGCCGGGCTGAAGGGCGCGGCCAAGACGGTGGAGGCGGCCTATTCCTATCCCTTCATCGCCCACGCCGCCCTGGAGCCGATGAACTGCACGGCCGCCTTCAAGGACGGCAAGCTGGAGATCTGGGCGCCCACCCAAAATCCCGAGGCCGGCCGCCAGCTGGTGGCCAAGACCCTGGGCATAGCGCCCGCCGACATCACCCTGCACATGACCCGCTGCGGCGGCGGCTTCGGGCGGCGGCTGGCCAACGACTACATGGTCCAGGCCGCCTGGATCGCCCGGGAAGCCAAGGCGCCGGTGAAGATGCTTTGGACCCGCGAGGACGACCTCCGGTATGATTACTACCGGCCGGCGGGCTACCACTTCCTCTCAGGCGGCGTCGACGCCAGCGGGTCGGTCACGGCCTGGCATGACCACTTCGTCAGCCTGGGGAACGACGGCAGGTTCGCCTCCAGCGCCGGCATGTCTCCGACCGAGTTCCCGTCGCGGTTCGTGCCCAACTACCGCTACGACCTGTCGCTTATTCCCACCGGCGTGCCCACCGGGCCGCTGCGGGCGCCGGGTAGCAATGCGCTGTCCTTCGTGATCCAGTCGTTCATTGACGAGCTGGCCCATGCGGCGGGCGCCGACCCCGTGGCCTTCCGCCTCAAGCTTCTAGGGGACGGCGGCATGATGGGGACCCCCGGCCAAAACGGCTACGCCGCCGACCGCATGCGGGGGGTGGTGAAGCTGGCCGCTGAGAAAGCCGGCTGGGGCAAGACCAAGCTTCCCAAGGGAACCGGCATGGGGATCGCCTTCCACTTCAGCCACATGGGGTACTTCGCCGAGGTGGTGCAGGCCACGGTCGCCGCCGACGGTGCGGTGAAGGTGGACAAGGTCTGGGTGGCCGCCGATGTGGGCCGGCAGATCGTCAATCCGGCCGGGGGGATCAACCAGGTGCAAGGCTCGGTGCTCGACGGCCTTTCGGCGGCGCTGGGCCAGGTGATCACCATCGAGAACGGCGCCGCGGTGCAGAGCAACTTCGGCGACTACCCGCTGTTGCGGATGGCCGACGCACCGCCGGTCGAGGTGCACTTCCTGATCACCGACAACCCGCCCACGGGCCTTGGCGAACCGGCCCTGCCGCCGGCGCCTCCGGCGCTGTGCAACGCCATCTTCGCGGCGACCGGCAAGCGGATCCGCAGCCTGCCGATCAATACCGAGGCGTTGAAGAGCGTTTGACCGCTTAATGGCCTCGGCGGCTTTCGCCGGGGCCTTTGGTCGCGCTAGGGTAGGCACAGAAGACGCGGCGTCAGCCCGCGCGAAGCGGGTGGAGACATGACGGAAACCCTTGAGCTGCCGGCGAAAGCGACCCGTGGTCCGACGCGCCGTTTTGAGCAGCGCAAGACCGCCATCGTCGCCTCCGCCGTCGAGGTGCTGAACCGCAAGGGCGTGCGCGGCATGACGCTGGGCGAGGTGGCGGCGAGTCTGAACCTCGTGCCCACCGGGGTGATCTATTATTTCAAGAACAAGGAAGACCTGGCGGCGGCCTGCTTCCTGAAGGGGGTCGAGCGGTTCAGCCAGTTCCTGGCGGCAGGCGAGGCGGGGGCCGACGCCCGAGAGCGCCTGACCCGGTTCTTCGACGCCTATCTCGACTATCGCCGCCGCATGGCGCTGCAGGAGGTCGAGCCGCTGACGACCTTCAACGATGTCCGGGCTCTGAACTCCGCGCCGGTCAACGTCGCCTATGTGGACATGTTCCGCCGCGCGCGGGGGCTGCTGGACGGGCCTGAGACGACCGAACTCACCCGGCTGGAGCTGAACGCTCGGACCCACATGCTGCTGTCGGAGATTTTCTGGGCGCCGGTCTGGCTGCACCGGCACGATCCCGAGGACTATGGCCGAGTCACCCGGCGTCTATTGTCCATCACCGCCGACGGTTTGGCCGCGCCAGGCGCCGCCTGGAACCCCAGGCCGCTGCCGGACCTGATCCCGGAACCGCCGGAGGGCGGGGGATTTCCAGCGAACTGTTCCTGCGGGCGGCCACCGAGCTGATCAACGAGGAGGGCTATCTCGGCGCCTCGGTGGAGAAGATCTCGGCCCGGCTGAACGTCACCAAGGGCGCCTTCTACCACCACAACGAGACCAAGGACGAACTGGTGGAGGCCTGTTTCGAACGCACCATCGAGGTGATGCGCCGCGCCATCCGCCAGGCCGAGGCCGTCACCACTGATGGCCTCCAGACGCTGGCCACCGTGGCCACGGCGCTGGTGGAGTACCAGATGTCGGGCAATGCGCCCCTGCTGCGCACCTCGGCCCTGACCTCGGCGCCGGAGTCCATCCAGCCCAAGCTGGTGGCCAAGTTCGACCGCATCTCCGACCGCTTCGCCTCGCTGATCAGCGACGGGATCGCCGACGGCTCCATTCGGCCGATCGACACCAATATCGGCGCCCAGGTGATCACCGCGGCGATCAACGCCGCCGCCGAACTGCGGCACTGGGCGCCGGGGGTGACGCCGGGCCGGTCGGTGAACCTCTATGTGCGGCCGCTGTTCGAAGGGCTTTTGTCGCCTCCGGTGCGCTGAAACCAAGACCAATGAGACGGCTTGAGGCCGCGAGAGGGTAGGGGACGTGAAGAAGCTTCTGATCGCCAACCGCGGCGAGATCGCCGTTCGCATCGCCCGCACCGCCGCCGAGATGGGCGTCGCCACGGTGGCGATCTTCGCCGAGGACGACGCGGCCTCCCTCCACACCCGCACGGCGGACGAAGCGGTGGGGCTGAAGGGTTCGGGCCCGGCGGCCTATCTGGATGGGGCGCAGATCCTGGAGGCCGCCAGGGCCTCCGGCGCCGACGCCATCCATCCGGGCTACGGCTTCCTCAGCGAGAACGCGGCCTTCGCCCGGGCCTGCGCGGAGGCAGGCGTCACCTTTGTCGGCCCGGCGCCGGAGACCCTCGAACTGTTCGGCGACAAGGGGCAGGCCCGCGCCCTGGCCGCCCGCTGCGACGTGCCGATCCTGCCGGGGACCGAGGGGGCGACCACATTGGATCAGGCCAAGGCCTTCCTGGCGGGACTCGGGGCCGGCGGGGCGGTGATGGTCAAGGCCGTCTCCGGCGGTGGTGGGCGCGGCATGCGTCCGGCCCGGTCGGCGGAGGAGCTGGAACAGGCCTTCGAGCGCTGCGCTTCGGAGGCCCTGGCGGCCTTCGGCGACGGCGCGCTCTATGTCGAACAGTTCCTGCCCAGCGCCCGACACATCGAGGTGCAGATCCTCGGCGATGGCGTGAGCGTCTCGCACCTGTGGGACCGCGAGTGCAGCCTCCAGCGGCAGCGTCAGAAGGTGGTGGAGATCGCGCCCGCCTCGACCCTGCCGATGGTGATCCGCGAGCAACTGTTCGAGGCCGCCGTGGCCCTGGGCCGGGCCGCCCACTACCGCAGCCTGGGGACGGTGGAATTCCTGGTGGAGACCGGCCCTGATCCGCGGCTGGTGTTCATCGAGGCTAATCCGCGCCTACAGGTCGAGCATACGGTGACCGAGGAGGTGCTGGGCCTGGACCTCGTGGCCCTGCAGATCGAGGTGGCGCGGGGCCGCAGCCTGGCCGACCTGAACCTGACCCAGACGCAGGTTCCGGCCCCGCGCGGGACGGCGGTGCAGGCCCGGGTCAATCTGGAGACCATGAGCGCCGATGGCTCGGCGCGCCCGGCCGGTGGAATGCTGTCGGCCTTCGAGCCGCCCTCGGGGCCGGGCGTTCGGGTCGACGGCTTCGGCTATGCCGGCTACCGGACCAGCGCCCGCTACGACTCCCTGCTGGCCAAGCTGATCGTCCATGCAGGCGCGGGCGGCCTGCCCGTGGCGGTGGCCAAGGCGCGCCGGGCGCTGTCGGAGTTCAAGATCGCCGGAGCGCCGACCAATATCGGCTTCCTGCAAAGTCTGCTGGCCCATCCCGCGGTGGCGGCGGGCGAGGTCCATACCCGCTTCATCGAGGAGACCATGGGCGAACTGGCCGCCACGCCGGACGCCCCGAAGCTCTATTTCGAGGCCGCGGCGTCAGGGGGCGTCGCCAAGCGGGCCGGCGTGCAGATCGACGCCGTCGATCCCCTGGCGGTCCTGGCGCTTGGCAAGGCGGAGCGGGTCGCGGCCGATCCCGAAGATGATGCGACCGAGGGGCCGGAGGGGACAAAGCCCCTGCGCGCGCCCCTGCAGGGTACGGTCATCGCACTCAGCGTCGCGGTCGGCGAGGCCGTCCGCGAAGGCCAGGCGCTATTCATCATGGAAGCCATGAAGATGGAGCATGTGGTCTCCGCCGCCTTTTCCGGTGTGGTGCGGGAGATCACCGTCGTAGCCGGCGACACCGTCTTCGAGGACCATCCCTTAGCCTTCATCGAGGAGGCCGAGGTCGAGGGCGGGGTCGGCGAGGCCGAGGAGGTTATCGACCTCGATCATATCCGTCCCGACCTGGCCGAGGTGCTGGAGCGCCATCGCCTGACCCTGGACGCCGCGCGGCCTGAGGCGGTGGCGCGGCGCCGGAAGACCGGGCAACGGACCACGCGGGAGAATGTCGAGGATCTCTGCGATCCCGGCAGCTTCACGGAGTACGGGGCGCTGACCATTGCGGCCCGCCGCCGCCGCAACACCGTGGAAGAGCTGATCGCCACCACGCCGGCCGACGGCATGGTGATGGGCCTGGGCCAGGTGAACGGCGACCGCTTTTCCGAGGACAGGGCCCGGGTGGCGGTGATGGCCTATGACTACACCGTGCTGGCCGGCACCCAGGGCGCGCACAACCACGAGAAGCTCGACCGGATGAGCGAGATCGCCCTGCGCTGGCGAGTGCCCACCGTGTTCTTCACCGAGGGCGGCGGCGGGCGGCCCGGCGACACCGAGGGCGGCGGCTTCACGCGGGGCTTTGAATTCTGGGGTCGGCTGTCCGGCGCCGTGCCCCTGGTGGGGATCAATTCCGGCCGCTGCTTCGCCGGCAACGCCGCCATTCTCGGCTGCTGCGACGTGATCATCGCCACCAAGGACTCGGCCCTGGGCATGGGCGGTCCGGCCATGGTGGAGGGCGGAGGTCTCGGCGTCTTCCGCCCCGAGGAGATCGGGCCGCTGAAGGTCATGCAGGCCAACGGCACCATCGATGTCCTGGCCGAGGACGAGGCCGACGCCGTGCGGCTGGCCAAACAGTACATCTCCTATTTCCAGGGCCCGGTCGCCGACTGGACCTGCGCCGACCAGCGGCTGTTGAGGCGCGCGATCCCGGAGAACCGGCTGCGGGTCTATGACGTGCGCAAGGTGATCGAGCTGATCGCCGACGAGGGCTCGGTGCTGGAGTTGCGGCCGAAGTTCGGCTTGGCCATGATCACCGCCTTCATCCGCATCGAGGGGCGCCCCGTGGGGGTGTTCGCCAACAATCCGCACCACATCGGCGGGGCCATCGACGCCGACGCCTCGGACAAGGCCGCCCGCTTCATGCAGCTGTGCGAGGCGTTCGACATCCCGCTGCTGTCGCTGTCGGACACCCCCGGCAACATGGTGGGACCCGAGGCGGAGAAGACCGGCCTGATCCGCCACTGCTCGCGGCTGTTCGTGATCGGGGCCAACCTGACGGTGCCCATCTTCTCGGTGATCCTGCGCAAGAGCTATGGCCTGGGCGCCATCGCCATGACCGGCGGCAGCTATCAGGCCGCCATGTTCTGCGTCTCCTGGCCCACGGGCGAGTTCGGCGGCATGGGGCTGGAGGGCTCGGTAAAGCTGGGCTACCGCAACGAACTGGCGGCCATCGCCGATCCCGTTGAGCGCAAGGCCAGTTTCGACGAGCGGGTGGCCCGCGCCTATGCGGCCGGCAAGGCCCTGGCCCGCGGCGCCGGGACCGACCTCGACGACGTCATCGATCCGGCCGATACGCGGCGCTGGGTGGTGGCGGGGCTCAAGTCCCTGCCGCCGGTCCCGCCCCGCACCGAAAAGAAGCTGCGCTGGATCGACTCCTGGTGAGGTCCCGTCCAGCTTGACCGCACGGGTCGCGCGAAGGACTGTGCGGCGTGGTTAACGGGAGGGCTGACACATGTTTCGATCCATCGCCGCGCTCCTGAGCGCCGCCCTGCTGCTGGCGGCTTCGTCGGCCATCGCGCAATCGGGCAAGCCCGCGCCCGTCGTGGCGGCAAGCCCCCCGCCAGCCGTCCCCTGGTGTCCGCCGGGCCAGACCAAGACCACCGCCGGCAAGTGCGAGGCCACAGCGCCCGCGGCGGCAGCCAAGCCGACCCCCACGGTTTATCAGACGGTGGGCGGCGTCCGCACGGCCGTCGCAGGACCGGACGCGGCGAAGCCTGCCGCCAAGCCGCCCACGCCGGTCCTCGCCGCCAAGCCCGTGGCGGCGCCGCCGACGACCTACGCCAAGCCGCCCGCCGCCGGCCCGGCGATCGCCGCCTCGCCCATCCCGGCCGCCAAGCCGCCCACCATCGCGGTCGGCGAGCCGAACGGCGACTGCGCGTCCCGCGCACCGAACCTGATCCATGACAGCCGCTCGCCCGGCGGCTGCGCCCCCTGTCCGCGGAGCCGCGTCCCCAACGCCGCGCGCCAGGCCTGCGTCATCCCCATTCCCCGCCGGTATTGAGACCCGCCATGCGCACCCTGCTGATCTCCGCGGCCCTGCTGGCCCTGGCCGGCGCCACGCCGGCGCTGGCCCAGTCCTACGCCCACGCGACCTCGCAGTACGACGACCGCCAGGACGAGCGTCAGGACAGCCGGTACGACGACCGCCAGACGCCCCAAGCCTATGACCCGCAGGGCCAGGCTTATGACGGGCGCGGCGCGGCCGCCGGCGGCGGCTATCAGGACGCGGGACAGGGCTCTTACCGGGACCAAGGCGCGTACCGGCAGGACAGCTACCGCCCCGCCCCGCGCCGCCACCACCGCCGCGCCAAGGCGGCGGTCAGCCGCTACACGGCCTCCGGCCGCCCAGTCTACTACAACGACGGCATGATCCGCACCGGCCGCGACTTCCCGGCCGGGACGGTGGGCCTCAACGGCCAGTAGGCAGGCAATCCCGCCATTGGCAGCTAGGTCCAGGCCGGGTGGCAAGCCGCTCTCGGCGGTTTCAGGAAATCAGGTTTTCAGCGACGTCAGTCTGCGCGCCGCGGCGGTGAAAGTGCGAACAGGTGGTCGCAGGGCAGCATGTTCGCCGGAAATTCCTTGGGTTCGATGTCACCGGTCGCGAGTCCGGCGAGGAAGTCGGTGAGGCTGCAATCGAAAGCCTCATACTCCCCCATCCCACGATCCCAGACCACGACCCCCCACGCGTCAGGCGGCCCAACCGGTAGCCAGAAGAGATAGTCACCGAAGTCGGTTTTCCCGAAAGGCAGAAGCCCGCCTGGGGCTGGCCAAAACGGATAGGGCGAATCCTCGTCATCGCGGAGGTCGTTGCAGATTACGCGGACCTCGGACTGTAGTCGCACGTAGCGACTCTCGGACACCGGGACGTGGACGCCCAAAAACTCCATGAAGATGCCGCTCCCGTAGATCCGGACGAAGTCCTTGTAGTCCTGCGGAAGCCCTGTGCCGAGGTCGGCTTCGATAGCCTCCCATGGGCCGAGATACGCTTCGTCCGGGACCGCCGGCGGCGGAACCACCTTGATCAGAGCCTCAATCGTCATCTGCGCTTCCCCGCGGGATTTTCGACGATGCGAGCTGAAGGCCCGCTGCGAGAGCCAAACGCTGTCAGCAGAATTCTGGACGGTGGCAGCACGCCGCGGTCATACAAGGACGTTGCAGAATACTCGACCACTTCGCCGGTACGTACTTGACGCTTGATCCGATCCTCAAAGCTCCGCATTTCAGGAGAGTTGGATGGCCTTTGCGTGAGCGTCACGAGGTTTCGTGGATCACTCCCTGACCCACCAAGCTGCTTGGCGAGAAGGTGGCCTCTCGCCTCATTGAACCTCTTGCCGTTCCCCTGCCAACCCGGCGGGGTCTGACGCCGATCAGCCTTTGTTCCAAAAGCGAGCATGGGCGCCGTGAGGGTCGCCATCACCCTGGTCGCTTGTTCGAGCGCGGTAGGTTGACCGTATCTAACGTCTGGTCGCCTAAGGGATGTTGGAGCCAACGCCCCTGGCTTCCAGGCCGGCGAGCCCCGGGTTGATTTTCGGAATGGCATGGCGCCCAGCGCCGCAGTATCGGCCACGCTTCCCACGACCAGAGCACCGTTACGCGCCGTTGGCGATGCTTTCGCCAGCGTGGCGAGCGCGTAAGCTGCGCTACCAAGCGGATGATCCGCCATGAAAAGAGCGCGGGTTACACCCTGCTGTCTGTCAGCACGTGCAGCTGGTGAAATCGAGGGATCACTCACTGGCGTCAGGACATTGGCCCGTCCATTGTCGACCTCCCTGTAGGTCTGACCATTGATCGTGACATAGGGATTTGGACGCGAGGCTCGATTTAGGAGAGCAAGGCGACTGTCGACGGGCGGGAATACCGCTGCAACAGGAGTGAGCGACGCTGGCCTGCTGTTTCGCCTCAGCAGGTCCTGTCGGATCATTTCGTCGTAGGGCGCCCCCAACGGATCCGGAACGGAACGCGGCTTTCCCTTTGGCATCTCCGCCATCGAGCACCTCTTCGCTGATTTGATTTCCGTCCGCCGACACGCGACCGCGACCCTCGTGAACCTCTCATAAGGCCGACCTTTTGTCTAGAACAAAACACGAACATTTGTATCGCGGTTCCGGATAGGTTGGCCGCTCACCCGCCTTGATGGTCAGAGGCCGTCCCTAGTTCGGGATGTAGGTCCGCAGCACGTCCTCGATGATCCGTTCCAGCTGGCCCAGCGTGTTGCAGGGCTTGGCCACGTGGCAGAAGGGCAGGTAGCGCTGCATGACGCTGTCGCCCTGGCCCCAGTAGCTCTCGGGTTCCGGATTCAGCCAGATCATGGCGCGGGCACGCTTCTGGATCGTCGCGAACAGGTCGACGCGAGGGTCGGCGTAGTTTGAGCGCGCGTCGCCCAGGAAGATCACCGTGGTGTGCCGGTCGATCTGGTCCAGGTGCAGGTCGCAGAAGTCTTCCAGACTCTTGCCGTAGTCGGTCTGCTGGAATCCGATCTTCTTCAGGACCTCGACGATGGCCGTCTCGACCTTGTGCTCGTCCATCACATCGTTGACGCTGATCATCCGGCCGGAGAAGGCGAAGGCCTCCATCCTGTCGACAACCTCGTTCAAGCTATAAAGGAAGGTCAGCAGGAACTGGGCGGCGGCGGCGACGGATTTCGAGACGTCGCAGATGGCCACGATGTTCGGCTTCTCGACCTTCTTGGTCTTCCAGACGATCTCGAAGGGCATGCCGCCATAGGCCATGGACCGGCGCAGGGTGCGTCGCACGTCCAGGTGGCCGAGCTGGGCCTTGTTGCGGCGGCGCGAGTAGCGGTCGGCCAGCCGCTTGGCCATCTTCTTCACCAGGGCCTGCATCATCACCAGGTCGGCCGGATCGATGCCGCCCTCGGCGTTCAGCGCCTTGCGGGCCAGCAACTCCTCGCGGAGGTTCTTGCCGCTCTCCGATGCGTAGAGCTCGTGCTGGCGCTCGACGAAGCGCTGGGCTTCCTCGGTCAGGGCCTTCTTGCCCGACTCCAGGCGGGCGACGAGCGCCTGGCTGCGGGCGTCCTCCAGCTTCTTGGCGGCGGCGATGATCTGCTCGATCTGCCCCAACCCCATCTCCTCCAGCATCCGCCGGGTCAGGCGGCTGCGCTGGGTGGAGAGCCGGATCGACGAGACCTGGGCCCGCTCGGCGGCGGCCTCCATGGCCTGGGCCAGGGCCGACACGTCGCCGTTCAGCAGCATCTGGGCCAGCTCGGAGTTCTGCACCTCCGGCGGCAGGCCCTCGGGCTCGCCATCCTTACCGGCGGGCGGCGGCGGTTCGAGCTGGAAGGTCTCGCGGGCGAAGAAGGTCTCGAAGGTCTCGTCGAAGCGGGTGACCTCGTCGGCGGTCTTGGCGAGCGTCGCGCACAGGGCGTCCTTGAACAGCTCCCGGTCGGCGAAGCCCACGGTGGCCACCGTCAGGTGCGCGTCGATCGCCTCGACGGGCGAGACCTTGACGTCCGCGGCCCGCAGGGCCCGGAGGAAGTCTTCCATCGCGCCTTGCATGGCGGGACCCTCAGGCCAGGGGCCGGCGGATCAGCTCGACGATCTGCGGCTCCACGGCGGCGATGTCCTGCTCGAACTTGAGCAGCACGTTGAGACTGTCGCGCACGACCTCGCCGTCCAGGCTCTCGGCGTTGAGCAGGATCAGCGCGCGGGCCCAGTCCACGGTCTCGGAGATCGAGGGGGACTTACGCAGGTCGAGCGTGCGCAGGGACTGCACGAAGCTCACCAGCTCGTGGGTCAGTTTGGCCTCGATGCCCGGCACGCGGCTGGCGACGATCTTCCGCTCCAGGGCGGCGTCGGGCAGGGGGATGTGCAGGTGCAGGCAGCGGCGCTTCAGGGCGTCGCCCAGGTCGCGCACGTTGTTGGAAGTCAGGAAGACGATCGGCGGGGTCTTGGCCTTCAGCACGCCCAGCTCGGGGATCGAGACCTGATAGGCCGAGAGCACCTCCAGCAGGAAGGCCTCGAAGGCCTCGTCGGACTTGTCGATCTCGTCGATCAGCAGGACGCAGCCGTCGTCCTCCCGCAGCGCCTTCATCAGCGGGCGCGGCTCCAGGAAGGGCTCGGAGAAGAACAGGTCGCCGATGCCGTGCAGGCGGTCCATGGCTTCGTCCATGCCGCCGCCGGCCTCGGCCAGCTGGGCGCCCATGCGGTCCTTGAGGATCTGGGTGTAGAGGAGCTGCTTGCCGTACTTCCACTCGTACAGGGCCTTGGACTCGTCCAGGCCCTCATAGCACTGCATGCGGATCAGCGGCAGGCTGAGCAGGGCCGCGGTCGACAGCGCCAGTTCCGTCTTGCCGACCCCGGCGGAGCCTTCCACCAGGATGGGCTTCTGCAGGTGCACGGCCATGTAAAGGGCGGTGGCGATGCGACGCGAGGCGATATAGCCGACGCCGGCCAGGCCCTCGATCAGGGCGTCCACCGAAGCCATGGGGCTGCTGGCGGCGGCCGAATATGCCGCCGGGGCTGAAAGGGTCAAAGTCGTAGCTTTCAAAAATGGCGCAAAGCACGCCGGAGAGAACGTCAATGGCCCCAGTGTGCCAAGCCGTGCGCCCCTTGTGCAACCCTTCGCGTGGTCTCGGGCGAGTCGAGTCGCGCATTACCTGCGGTGCGACCTCGTCACGCGCCTTCGTTGTCATCCAGACACAAGAAAGGCCCGGGCGCTCGCCCGGGCCTTTGTCGTTCTGGCCTGAGGGCCCCTAGTACTTCAGGGTCACCGTGGCCATGACGGTGCGCGGGGCGCCGAAATAGGCCGTGCGGATGCCGCCGACCGAGGAGAACTCCTGCGCGTCGGTCTTGTAGACCTCGTCGGCGAGGTTCTTGACGTAGATCCCGGCCGACAGGTTGCGCTGCGAATTCTCCCAGACGATCTGGGCGTCATACAGCCAGTAGCTCGGCTGGAACATGCCGGGGAAGCGCGCCCGGGTTGTGAGGTTGGCGTTGTCGATGGCCAGAGCCATCTCCGAACGATACCGAGCCTGGCCTCCGACGCTGACAAAGCCGGTGTCGCCCAGATCCCACTCGTAGCGGCCGGCGACGCGGCCGGTCCATTCCGGCGAGAAGGCCGGGGTCTGCCAGGCGCGGTCCAGGGTGGTGAAGCCGGTGGCCGGGGCCACGGCGGCGCGCTGCTCGGAGAACTCTCCGTACTCGGCGTTGAGGTAGCCGATTTCGGCGTTGAGGCTGAGACCCTGGATCGGGTTGGCGGCCAGTTCCAGTTCAGCCCCGTAGATCTTCAGCTGACCGGCGTTCAGCACGGTGAAGTCGATGGCCGGGATCGGCTGGGTCGGCGAGGTGACCGAGTGGCCGACGCGGGCCTGGAAGTCCTGGTAGTCGTTATAGAAGACAGTGAAGTTGGCCCGGGCGCGGTTGTCGAACAGCTCGGTTTTCACGCCGGCCTCGTAGGAGATGGCGGTTTCCGGCGCGTAGGGCTGCTCTTCGCCTGGCGTATTGGCGCGGCCGTTGAAGCCGCCCGACTTGAAGCCCTTGGAGACGCGCCCGTAGAAGAACACGTCGTCGCTGGCCTGATAGTCGAGGCTGACCATCGGCGAGACGTCGTCCCAGGTCTCCTGCGCCTTGAAGGCGAAGGTCCCGTTCAGCGCGCCCAGGTTCGAGAAGGTCGAGGTGGTGCGAGCGTATTTCTTCTCTTCGTTGGTGTAGCGGACGCCGGCCGACAGCCGCAGCTGTTCGGTGAGCGCGTAGCTGGCGTTGGCGTAGGCGGCCCAGCTGGTGGTCGTCAGGTCGTCGTCCACCGTGCGCAGGAAGGTGAAGGGCGCGGTGTAGGCGTTGGCGAAGGCAGCCTGATGCGACTTCACGTTTTCCCGCAGGTAGTAGACTCCGCCGATCACCTGCCAGGGGCCTTCATTGTAGGCCAGCTGCAGTTCCTCGCTCGCCTGGTCCTGGTCGACCGAGACGAGGGCGTCGGTGAGCTGCAGGGCGGTGGCGTCGAAGTCGATGTAGTCGTCGCTGTCGAGGTTGCGGTAGGCGGTGATCGACTTCAGCGACAGGGTGTCGGAGAGTTCGTAATTGGCGGTGACCGAGGCGCCCCAGTGTTCGAAACGGGTCTCGTTGGGCAGGCCGGGCGTCGTGGTGGTGCTGAAGTTGTATTCCGGGATGGCCAGCGGGACAGGATAGAGCACCGGGCCGAAGGCCGAGGTCAGGCTGTTCTGGGCCTGGCCGACGCTGAGGCCGGACTTGTCCTTGGTGTAGTCGGCCGAGGCGTTGACCCGGAAGCGGTCATTGGGCGTCCAGGCCAGGGCCACGCGGCTGGAGAAGGTGTGCTTGTCATTGTACTCGGCGCCATTCACCGGATCGGTGACATAGCCGCCGCGCGATGAGCCCATGGCCGCGAAGCCGAGGGCCAGGGTGTCGCTGACCGGGCCCGACAGCGCGATCTTGGCCTCGAACATGTCGTAGCTGCCGACGCTGACCGAGCTCTGCGAGCGGACGGTCTGATCCGGCTGACGGCTCACCAGCTTCAGGGCGCCGCCGATGGTGTTCTTGCCGTAGAGCGTGCCCTGGGGGCCGCGCAGCACCTCGACGCGGGCGAGGTCCAGCAGGTCGAACTGAGTGCCGCGGATGCGGCTGTAATAGACGTCGTCCACATAGACGCCGACCGCGGGGTCGAAGGTCTGCAGGGCGTCGGGCTGGCCGATGCCGCGGATGTAGATGTTGGTGGAGTTGGAGGAGGCGCGGCCCTGGACGAGGTTCAGATTCGGCACGGCGCCTTGCAGGTCGGTGATGGCGGTCGCGCCCTGGCGCTGCAGGGTCTCACTGGAGAAGGCCGAGATGGCGACCGGCGTGGTCTGCAGGTTTTCCTCGACGCGGCGGGCGGTGACCACCAGCTCTTCGACGGTGCCGGGGGTGGTGGTTTGGGCGTAGCCCTGGCCGGCGAGAACGCTCCAGGCCGCGCTCGCGGCGAGCGCGAGCTTCCAATTGGATTGCATAAGTTCCTCCCATGGCGCCCGAAAACGCGCCGCATTGAGCGCGACCGTGATCTCCACCAGGGTGGCCGTCAATTATTCATTCATCGTAGAGTGAATTTCTGATCAGACACTTTCGGACCGATGCAAGCGGGCCACAGCGCCAGACCGCGCGTCAGCTGACGTGTGCGAAATAGGTGTCGAGGGCGGCCTGGGCCTGGGGCTCCTCCAGGGTGGGCGCGTGGCCGACGCCCTCGATGTCCACGCGGGCCATGTGCGGCAGGAGTGTCGCCATCCGATCCGCGACGGCGGCTTCCAGGATGTCGGAGTCCGCGCCGCGCACCAGCAGCAGGGGCTTGCCCGTCGCCATGGCGATGAACAGAGGCCAGAGGTCGGGGGGCGACGCGGCCGGCGCGGCGGTCGGGGCCACCTTGAAAACCTCGGAGATGGCCGGGTCGTAGTCGAGGACCAGGCCTTTGTCGGTCTCCCGGAACACGCGCCGGGCGAAACGTTCCCAGTCAGCGTCGGCGAGACCGGGAAGCGCCTCGCCATTGACGGCCTTGGCGTAGACGGCGGCCTCCGACCAGTTCGCGACCTGCGGCGCGCCACCGACATAGCTGGCGATCCGCGCCAGCCCCGCCGCGCCGACCTCGGGACCCACATCGTTCAGCGCCACCCCGGCGATCAGGTCCGGGCGCATGGCCGACAGAGTGAGCGTGATCAGCCCGCCCATGGAGGTGCCGACGAAGTGGGCGCGCGAGATTCCGCTTTGCTCCAGCAGGGTGATGACGTCACCGGCATAGACGGCGGGGTTGTAGTTCAGGGGACTTGGGTCCCAGGCCGAACGGCCGCGCCCCCTTACGTCCAGGGCGAGCACGCGTCGCCCCGAGGCGGCGACACGCGGCGCCACCACCTCGAAGTCGCGGGAATTGCGGGTCAGGCCGTGCAGGCAGACCACGGGAAGCCGCGCCGGACCATCAGCCGCCGCATAGTCACGCGCCGATAGGGTCAGGCCATCGGCGCTGGTCCAGGTCCTTATCGCGGGGTCAGTCATGGCGGGCTCCTATGTCCGGACGACAGCACGCTGACCTGCGCCTCAAGTCAATCACTCAGCGTTGAATGAACATTGACATGCGAACCGATGGCGTCAGGGTCGGCGATCACCTTTGAGACTTCGGCGCAGCGCGCCATACTCAAAGCGCGAGACGTTGGGGAAGGCCACATGGCGACAGGGTTGCAGTCCAAGGCCGCCGGCAAGACCCGGGCCCAGAAAAGCTTCGAGACCAGCGAGCGTATCCTCGACGTGGCCGAGGCGGAGTTCTCACGTCACGGCTTCGACGGCGTCACCCTGCGGGCCGTAGCCAAGAAGGCCAAGGTCGATACGGCCCTGTTGCACTACTATTTCGACTCCAAGAAGGGCCTGTTCGACGCCGTCTTTCTGCGCCGCGCCGAGGTGCTGAACAAGGACCGCATGGAGGCCTTGGATCGCTATGAGGCCGAGGCCGGCGACAACATCACCGTCGAGGGCGCGGTGGCCGCTTTCCTCAATCCGGTGCTGGAACGTTGCGCCAACGCGGGCCCCGAATGGCGCGCCTATTTCGCTCTGATCGGGGTGGTCAACAACACGCCGGTCTGGGGTGGCGAGACCATGACGCGCTACTTCGATCCCGTCATCCACCGCCTGATCCGGGTGGTGCGCCGCGCCCTGCCCTATGCGCGGGAGGAGGACCTCTTCTGGTCCTACCACATGCTGTCGGGCAGCCTGACCCTGACGCTCGCCGAGACAGGGCGGATCGACACCCTCTCAGGCGGCCTCTGCCGCTCGGAGGATATCGCCGCCGTCACCCCACGCATGATCGCCTACGCCGCCGCGGGGTTCCGGGCGGTGTGTAAGAGCTAAAGCCCGTAGGGCCTGTAGGGTCCAGCGATCAGCTGCTCGAACACGCCCATGCCCTGGATCGGATCCTCGCCCGGCGTGGAAAAGGTCACGCGGCTGAGCGCCTGGATGTGCCAGTTCTCCGGGCTGGCCATGTTCGTGGCGCCCAGGTCGATGTCCTCGCGCGCCACGGCCAGGTCGCCCTTGTAGCCGCCGTGCCGCCACTCCGGATGGCCGTAGCCGATGCCGCGCATCAGGAAGGTCAGGAACGGCTCGAACTTCACGCTCGCATTCCCTTGCGCCAAGGGGATGTTCAGCGTGCCGCCCTGGGCGTGGCGGGTGCCTGGAATCATCGAGACGTCGTCGATCCTGGCGTGCTCGCTGTGATAGCCGCCGCCCTCACCGGCACCGTCGGGCAGGATCACCGCCCGAGTGTTCCACGGCGTGCCGTCTGCGTCGGCGTTGACGTGGAAGAAGACGCTGCGGTCAGCGAAGTTCAGCGGGGTCCATTGCCAGAAGAAACCGGTGATGGTCTGGGGTACGGCCGGCTGCGGATCGGGCGCGCCCACCGGCCGGATCCCCCAGGAGCGGTCGCGGTTGCCGACGCTGCCGGCCGCCAAGGTGACGCGCTTGCCGTCCACCTCGATCCAGCCGCTGCAGCGCACGTTCTGGGTCAGGCGGGTGTAGTCCATGAAGGCGCGCGGGCCGTTGCGGCGGGTGAAGCGCGGCTCCTCGATGGGGAAGGTGCGGCCCTCAAACACGATCTCGGCGGCGATACCCTCCGACGCGGTCACGGTCACCTTCAGCTTCTGCAGGGGCTCCAGCACCTCGATGGTGATGGGGCCGCAGGAGAGCTCCATGCGCTCACTGTTCAGGACGCGGCTGACATGGAGGCAGTGCTCCACCCCGTCGCGCACCACCGCGAAGTGGGCGTCGGCGACATTGAGGTTGGGATAGACCCCGAAGGCGACGGCGAAAAACTCGGTTCCGTCCGGTTGATAGCCGTTGAAGAAATAGCGGTCGTAGAAGTTCCGGTCGGTGCCCGAATAGGCGATGGGATCAGGGGTCTGGTGGATCGGGAAATCATCGGCCTTGGTGAGCATCAGGCATCCTCCGGGGCGCGTGTTATCGTTGTCGGTATTGCCGCCGCGCGTTTCAGGGCAGTATCAAGTAAACAGAGATAACAAGACAAGGGAGAGCGTCGATTGCTGCCCTCGCGTAAGCTTACGTAGGGGCGACAAGCGGCCGAGCGAAGATGAGCGCAGCCGGCACGAAATTTTCGGCCCCGGAGACCGCCGAAGGCGTTTCGAGCGCCCGGTGAGCCATCCCCTCGAACCTCGGATCGCGGCCTATATCGCCGCCCAGATGCCGGACGCCACCGACGTGGCCGTCCGCGACCTGTCCCGCATTTCCGGCGGCGCGTCGCGGGAAACCTACCGCTTCGTGGGCTCCTGGACGCAAGGGGGGCAGGCTCGCGAACGCAAGCTGATCCTGCGCCGTGATCCGCCCGCCAGCCTGATCGACACCGAGCGCCGGATCGAGTTCGAGGCCTATCGCGCCTTCCACGGCACGAGCGTTCCGGCGCCGGAGATGCTGTGGCTGGAGGAGGGCGACGGGCCGCTGGACCACCCCTTCTTCATCGCCGAGGAGATCGCGGGCTTCCAGGCGGGCCCCGGCCTGCTGTGGGCGGAGCCTTATCTCGGGACCCACGCCAAACTCGCCGAGCGCAAGTGGACCATCTTGGGCGAGATCGCCAAGGCCGACCCGGTGGCCAACGGCCTGGCGGAGGTCATGCCGGCGGTCGCGGCGGGCGACTGCTGGAACCGTGAGCTGACCTACTGGGAAGATGTTCTCGACGCCGACGAGGCCGAGCCGCTGCCGATCATCCGGGCCGCCATCCGCTGGCTGCGCGCCAACCCGCCTCCGCCGGCGCAGAAGGTGGGCGTGGTGCATGGGGACTACCGCACCGGCAACTTCCTCTATGACACGGGCGGCGAGATCCACGGCGTCCTCGACTGGGAGATGGCGCACCTGGGCGATCCCCTCGAAGACCTGGGCTGGAGCCTCAATCCCATCTGGAGCTTCGGCCGCGGCCTGGCTGGCGGCCTTGTCCCGCAGGACCAGGCGGTGGCCATCTGGGAGCGGTCCAGCGGCCTCGTGGCCGACCCGGCGGCCCTGCACTGGTGGATCTTGTTCAACTGCGTGAAGGGCCAGGCCATCTGGGTCTCCAGCGCCCGGGCCTGGCTGGACGGCGGCAACCGCGAACCCATCATGGTCTACCCCGCCTGGGCCATGACCAACGCCCAGGACCGGGCGGCGCTGCAAGTCATGGGGCGGCTATGATCCCGTCAGTACCCGCTGTCCTGATGGACCTGGCCGGCAAGGTCGCCGCCAACGCCGCGCCCAGTGTGAACCCGGTCGACCGCGCCAGCGCGCTTGGCCTCTCGGCCATGTTGATGGGGCTGGCCGCCGAGAGCTGGGACAGCGCCGCCCATCACCTGGTGATGGAGAACCGCGCCTTCCGCGCCCTGCTGGCCAAGGGCGCGGCCTATGCGCCGCCACCGGCGGAGCACGCCGAGGACGACTTCCGGCTCTCAGCGCTCGCCGCCGAGAACGGCCGTCTGCGCGCCGCTCTGATCACCCTGCAGACCGCGGTCGAGGGCCGCGACGCAGCCATCAACGACGCCATCTGGGCCGAACTGCGGGCCTCCACCGAACGGCGGAAGACCCAGGGCTCGGCGGTTTAGGCCACATCAACCCGCGGCGGGCCGGCCTCCAGGCGCCCGACGGCGACGGGCCAACACGACCCTCGACTGCAACGGGCCCGGCGGACTCGGTTAGCGTGGTGGCGGACGGGGGAATAATAGCCAAGCTTGCGCGACTCGCTTTCCCTGGGGGCGGGCCATGGAGGCGAGAGTTTGGCGACCACCGAGGATGTCCTGGCCTTTAGCGAGGCCCGGTATCGTCTCATCACCGAGCAGATCACCGATGTGGTGTCCTGCTGCGACGCCCAGGGAATCCTGACCTTCGTCTCGCCCTCCTCCGAGGCCCTGCTCGGCTACCTTCCGGAGGAGCTGCTGGGTAAGGAGTCGGTGGTCATCGTGCATCCCGACGACCAGAGGGCGGTGCGCAAGTCGATTATCGCCTATCTCGCCGCCGGCCCCGGCGCGAATCCGCCCCGGATCGAGTACCGCGCGATTCGCAAGGACGGCCGGCAAATCTGGATCGAGTCCCGCCCGATCGCGATCCGCGATTCGCAGACCGGCGAGATGATCGAGCTGCAGGACTGCATCCGCGACGTCACCGCCCGCCGCGAGGCCGAGGCGGCGCTGGTCCGCAGCGAGGAGCGTTACCGCTTAATCGTCGAGCAGGTCACCGACGTCGTCGCCTGCTGTGATCCGAAGGGCTTCCTGACCTATGTCTCGCCCTCGTCGGAGGCCCTCTTCGGCTACAGGCCAGAGGAGCTGGTGGGCGGGGATGCCGGGGTGCTGATTCATCCCGATGACCAGAAGACCGTTCGCCGGGCGGTCGTGGCCTTCGTGGCCCAAGGGCCGGGCGCTCCGCCGCCAAGCATTGAGTATCGAGCCTTGCGCAAGGATGGACGGATCATCTGGGTCGAGGCCCGCCCGGTGGCGGTCTTCGATCCGAAGACCGGCGAGCTGATCGAGCTGCAGGACAGCACCCGCGACGTCACCGCCCGCCGGGAGGCCGAGGCAGCGCTGGCCAACAGCGAGGCGCGCTACCGGCTGCTGGCCGAAAACGCAGCTGACATGATCATCTGCTATGATTGGCGCGGCGTGTTGAGCTACCTCTCACCCTCCGTTCGGCGGATGGGCTATGAGCCCGAGGAGCTGGTGGGAAAGCGTGGGTTCAGCTCACTGCATCCCGAGGATCGGGACCGGGTGGTGGCCGCGGTGATGGCCTATGCCCAGGCGCCGCCCGGCTCAGAACCGATCCGCTACCAGCATCGCGGCTACCGCAAGGATGGGACCCTAGTCTGGCTCGAATCGATCTCTCAGGCGATCCACGACCCGGAGACCGGCGTCCTGCTGGGCTTCCAGGACGTGGTTCGTGACGTCTCCGACCGCAAGGCTCTGGAGGACGAGTTGGGCGCGGCGCGCGACGCGGCTGAGGCTGCGACAGCGGTGAAGTCCGCCTTCCTGGCCAATATGAGCCACGAGATCCGCACGCCGCTCACCGCCATCCTGGGCTTCTCCTCCCTGCTGGCGCAGCGCCTGGGCCTCGACGCGCTGGGCCGCCAGCACCTAGAGCGCATCCAGGCCGGCAGCCAGGCTCTGCTGTCCATCGTCAACGACGTGCTGGATTTCTCCAAGCTGGAGGCGGGTCAGACGGAGATCACCCCGGCGCCGGTGGCGATCGCCAAGACTACCGAGGAGGTGCTGGCCCTGTTCCAGCCCCAGGCGGAAGCCAAGGGGCTGGCGCTGGTCTTCGAGACCGATGGAACGCTGCCCGACCACCTGATGGTGGACCCCGACCGGCTGCGCCAGATTCTGTTCAACCTGATCGGCAACGCGGTGAAGTTCACCGAGGCCGGGTCGGTGCGCCTGAAGGTGGCGTATGCCCGCGACCTCGAGCGCCTGCACCTGTTCGTGGCCGACACCGGCGTGGGGATGGACGCCAGCCAGACGGCGCGGCTGTTCCAACGGTTCTCCCAGGTGGACGCCGCCTCCACCCGCAAGCACGGCGGCACCGGGCTGGGCCTGGCCATCTGCAAGGGCCTGGTGGAGGCCATGGGCGGCGGCGTCAGCGTCGAGAGCACGCCTGGCCAGGGCTCGGTCTTCCACGTCCATCTCTGGGCCCCGCCCACCGACCTCGCGGGTCCGGCCGAGCCCGCATCCGAGGCGGCGCCGGCCGAGGACCTGAGGGTGCTGGTGGTGGACGACAACGACGTCAATCGCGAGCTGGCCCGGCTGTTGCTGGAATCCTTCGGGGTCCGGGTGTCGGAGGCCCAGGATGGCGAGGCGGCGTTGACCCTCGCCCAGATCGATTCCGTCGATCTCATCCTGATGGACATCCGCATGCCCCGGCTGGACGGCCCGTCCACATTGCGCCGATTGCGGGCCCAACCGGGTCCCAACCAGGGCGTCCCGGTCCTGGCCTTCAGCGCCGACGCCGACCTGGAGGGCGCGCCCTGGGCCCGCGAGTTCGACGGCCTGGTCCGCAAGCCGATCGTGGCCGCGGAGTTGCTGGCGGAGATGGACCGCTGCCTGCAGGCGGCGGGTTGAGCCCTCAGATCTTGCGGTCCTGCCAGTAGGCGTCCCGCAGCAGGCGCTTGTAGAGCTTCCCGGTGGGCAGGCGCGGCATCTCTTCGATGAAGTCGATGGAGCGCGGCGCCATGTAGTGGGCGAGGCGTTCCTTGGCGTAGGCCAGCAGTTCCTCGGCCAGTTCGTCGCTGGGCGCGTGGCCGGGCGCGGGCTCGATCACGGCTTTCACCGCCTCGCCCATCTCAGGATGGGGGATGCCGAACACCGCCACGTCGGCGACCTTGGGGTGGGTGACCAGCAGGTCCTCGATGGCCTGCGGATAGATGTTCACGCCCCCGGAGATGATCATGAAGGACTTGCGATCGGTGAGGTACAGATAGCCATCGGCGTCGAGGTAGCCGACGTCGCCCAGCGCGTTCCAATTGGGGTGCTGGGGGTGGCGGGCGTCGGCGGTCTTGCCGGGGTCGTTGTGGTACTCGAAGGTCGGGGTCTCGCGCTCGAAATAGACCAGACCCGTCTCGCCGACCGGCAGTTCGGCGCCGTTCTCGTCGCAGATATGCAGCACGCCCAGCGCCGCGCGGCCGACGGATCCAGGGTGTTCCAGCCAGTCCTCCGACGTGATGAAGGTCGAGCCCGAGCCCTCGGTGCCGGCGTAGTACTCATAGAGAATCGGCCCCCACCATTCGATCATCTGGCGCTTCACCTCCACCGGGCAGGGGGCGGCGGCGTGGATGGCGACCTGGTGGCTGGAGAGGTCGTGGCGGGCGCGGGCCTCCTCCGGAAGCTTCATCATGCGCACGAACATGGTGGGCACCCACTGGCTGTGGGTGACGCGGTATTTCTCAATGAGCGCAAGGGCTTGCTCGGCGTCGAACCGCTCCATCATCACCACCGTGCCGCCGAAGGACTGGACGCTGAGCACATAGGCCAGGGGGGCGGCGTGGTAGAGCGGGGCGGGCGACAGGTAGACGCTGTCGGGCGTCAGGCCGTAGCGGTTGACCGCCTGGCGGGCGGCGAAGCCCTCGGCGGGCGTGACCTGGGGCAGGGGCCGCAGGATGCCCTTGGGCCGCCCGGTTGTGCCCGACGAATAGAGCATGGAGTCGCCCATCCACTCCTCCGGCAAGGGCTCGGGCGAGGCGCCGGCCAGGGCGTCTTCGTAGGACTCCCAGCCGGGGATGGTCCCGCCCACCATCAGGCGGATGGGGCAGTCGGGGATCAGGTCGGCGAGAGCCGCGGCCAGTTCCCGCTTCTCGTAGGAGGTGACCAGGGCCTTGGCCCCGCAGTCGCCGATGATGTAGGCGGCCTCGTCCGGCGGCAGGTAGCGGTTGATGGTGGTGACGTAGAGCCCCGACCGGAAGCCCGCCCAGACGGGGTCCATGAAGGCCAGGTTGTTCTCCATCAGGACGGCGATGTGGTCGCCTCGGCGCAGGCCGCGGGCCCGCAGGACCTGGGCCACCCGGTTGGACCGCTCATCCAGCTGGGCATAGGTCACCACCGCGCCGGTGTCGCCGGAGATCAGGGCCGGCTTGTCGGGCGTCAGGCGGGCGTGGTCGGGCAGGTACATGGTCGTGGCTCCCCTTGCGGCCCGTCTTGGACGCGGGCTGTCGAGGCGCGACGATGGAGCCGGAACCCTTGGCAGGCAAGGCCTAGCTGGCGGTGACCGGGGTCAGGAAGGTGCGCTCCTCGCGCAGGATGAACCGTTGCTGCTGGGCCAGGGCGAAGTTGGCGGCGCCGGCCGGGTCGGTGCGCAGGCGGGCGCGGTAGGTCTCGTAGGCGGCCAGGCTTGGGAAGGAGATCAGGGCGTGGGCCACGTCGTTGGTCCCCTCGTGCGGCAGCCAGTAGCCGACCAGGTCGCCGCCGCAGGCCGGGATGATGGTCAGCCAGGCCTTCGCATAGGCCTCGAAGGCGTCGCGCTGGAAGGGGTCGATGACGTAGCGGATGTGGCAGGTGATCGGCACGTGTTGGTCTCCGTGGAGGGTAGATAAGGCGCCTCTCATAGGCCGCCTGCGGGCGGGCATGTTTCGATGGCGATCAAATTGTCAGGGAAGGCATCCGGGGCTAGGCTGCGCCTATGAAACTCGGTCCCGACATCGCCCGGATCGGCGCCCTGCTGGGGGACCCGGCGCGGGCCAACATGTTGACCGCACTGGTCGGCGGTCAGGCGCTGACGGCCGGCGAACTGGCCCGCGAGGCCGGTATCACGGCCTCCACGGCGTCTTCCCATCTGGGCAAGCTGACCGACGATGGCCTGTTGGTGAGGGTCAGACAGTCACGCAGTGTCTATTACGCCCTGGCCAGCGAGGATGTGGCGGCCCTGCTGGAGACCCTGATGGGCCTGGCGACGCGGACCGGTCACCTGCGCACGCGGCCGGGTCCCCGCGAGCCCGCCCTGCGCCGCGCGCGGGTCTGTTACGACCACCTGGCCGGTGAGCTGGCAGTGGCGATGCTGGACAATCTGCTGGCGCGCGGGGTGATCGAGGACCGGGGCGGGGCGCTCAGCCTGGGGCCTGACACCGGTTTCCTGCGTGACTTCGGGATCGAGCCCGACAGCTTGCCGCGCGGCCGCCGGCCGGTGTGCAAGGCCTGCCTGGACTGGAGCGAACGCCGCAGCCACCTGGCCGGGTCGCTGGGGGCGGCGATCCTGACCCGGATCTACGACCTGGGCTGGGCGCGACGGACGACGGGGACTCGGCTGGTGACCTTCAGCGCGCCGGGGCTGGCGGCGTTCGAGGCGGCGTTCGAGCCTCGCGGGCGCTGACCCGGATCAGGCGCCGCCGCGGTGGTCGCGCTTGGTGGCGCGGTAGGTCTTGCCAAGCGCGGCGGACTGGCGGCGCTCGGCCGCCTTGGCGATGCGGTCAGCCTTCTGCTCCACCGCCGCCAGTTCCGCCCCGAGCTTCTGGAAGTTGGCCCAGCGGCCGGGGTCGAGGGCGCCGCTCCGCAGGGCGGCCGCGATCGCGCAGCCGGGTTCGTGACTGTGGCCGCAGTCGTTGAACTTGCAGTCGCCGGCGAGGCGCTCGATGTCGTCAAAGGCCTCGCTCAAGCCCTCCTCGGCGTCGATCAGCCCGACCTCGCGGATGCCCGGCGTGTCGAGCAGCAGGGCGCCGCCCGGCAGCAGGACCAATTGCCGGCTGCTGGTGGTGTGGCGGCCCTGGTCGTCGGCCTCGCGGATCGCCGCGGTGGTCATGCGGTCCTGCCCCAGGAAGGCGTTGACCAGGGTGGACTTGCCGACCCCGGACGAGCCGATGAGCACGCAGACCTCGCCGGGCGCGACCTGGGCCAGCAGGGCGTCCAGCCCCTGACCCGCCCGCGCCGAGACCAGCAGCACCGGGGCGCCCTCCGCCAGGGCGACGATCTCGCCGGCCTGGCCCTGGGGGTCGTCGCTGAGGTCGGACTTGGTGAGCACCACCACCGGCCGCGCCCCGCTCTGCCAGGCCGCGGCGAGGTAGCGCTCGATCCGGCGCGGATTGAGGTCGGCGTTCATGGAACTGACGACGAAGACCACGTCGATATTGGCGGCGATGACCTGCAGCCTGCCCAGGCTGTCGGCCGCGCGCCGGGTGAGCACGGTGCGCCGGGGCAGCACCGCCTCGATGGTCGCCGCGCCGTCGGCGGGGTTCAGCGCCAGCGCCACCCAGTCGCCGACCGCCGGCGGGTCGCCCTCCTGGGCCTCGTGATGCAGGCGGCCCGAGAGGTTGGCGCGCAGTTCGCCCTGGTCGGTGACGACGAGGTAGCCGTCGCGGTGCTGGGCGGCGACGCGCGCGGGCGTGTGGCCGGCTTCGGCGTGCGGCGCGAAGGCCTGCGCCAGCAGGGCCGTCCATCCATATTGCGCGATCACGCTTTCAAGCATCCGATCCGTCTAACGCTTTTCGAGGGTGTTGGGCGCGGAATTCCACTCGGGAAAAGGGCACGCCAGCGGACGGGCCACCTGCTTCCCCCACGCAGGTGGGGGAAGTGTCACAAGGCTTGGCGAAGCCAAGACGCGTGACGGTGGGGGTGAGAGTCTGAAAGTCAGGGCGCTTCAGATACGCACCCCCATCGACCCTCCAGCCAAGCGGCTGTCGGCCCACTTCCCCCATGAATGGGGGAAGCTGCGTCAGGGTCTCCTCCCGATAGGGCCAGGGCTTGAAGCAGGCTGAGGGTCGCTCGGTCGGGATCGCCGGCGAAGTATTTGTCCAGCGCGGCTCGGAAAGGCGTGGGGTCTTCCACGGCCTTGGGCTCACCTTCCGCCACGTTAACAATCGACATTCGCGCCAACCTCGGGTTTGTTGCAGCGCCCTCGTTTTGAGGGCCAAGACGAATTTGATCAGGGACGAATTTTCATATGGCTCGAATGTTGCCCGAACCCACGCCGGAGACCCGGCATTTCTGGGAGGGTTGCAAGGACGGCGAACTGCGTCTGCAGCGCTGCACCGAATGCACCCATAGCTATTTCCCGCCCCGCCCGTTCTGCCCCAAGTGCGGATCGCGCGATGTCGAGGTCTATGCCGCCAGCGGCAAGGGCTTCCTCTACTCCTACGTCATCAACCACCGCCCGCGCCCCGACATGGGCACCGAGCCGCACTCCATCGCGGTGGTGGAGCTGGATGAAGGTCCTCGCCTGATGACCAACATCGTGGGCTGCCCGCAGACGCCGGAAGCCCTGCAGCTGGACATGAAGGTCCAGGTGAAGTTCGAGAAGCAGACCGACGACATTTCCCTTCCCCTGTTCGAACCGGCGAAGGGCTGAGAGCGCATATGAAACCGAAATCCGTCGCGGTCGTCGGGGCCGCTGAAACCACCAAGATGGGCAAGATTCCGGACGTTTCCGTCCTGGGTCTGCACGCCGACGCCGCCCTCAACGCCATGAAGGACGCGGGGCTGAAGCCCTCGGACATCGATGGCGTCGCCACCGCCGGGGTCAGCCCCGTCGAACTGGCCCAGTACCTGGGCATCACGCCCACCTATGCCGACGGCACCAGCGTCGGCGGCTGCTCCTTCATGCTGCACGTCCGCCACGCGGCGGCCGCCATCAATGCGGGCCTGGCCAAGACCATCCTGATCACCCACGGGGAATCGGGCCGTTCGCGCGTGGGCGCCGGCGGCTTCGGCCGTAACGCCAGCTCGCTGATGGGCCAATTCGAGATGCCCTACGGCGTCACCAGCCCGCCCACCATGTTCACGATCCCGGTGCTTCGCTACATGAAGACCTACGGCGTGACCGAGGAGGACCTGGCCATGGTCGCCGTGGTCCAGCGCGAATGGGCGGCGCGCAATCCGCGCGCGTCCTTCAAGGACCCGATCACCGTCGACGACGTGCTGAACTCGCCGATGATCGCCTGGCCGTTCCGGATGCTGATGTGCTGCCTGGTCACCGACGGCGGCGGCGCCCTGATCGTCACCAGCGCCGACCGGGCCAAGGACTTCCCCAACAAGCCGGTCTACGTGCTGGGCACCGGTGAGAGCGTCGAAACCCCGATGGTCAGCCAGATGGAGGACTTCAACTCCTCCAAGGCGTTCCGCGTCTCGGGCAAGAAGGCCTTCGACGAAGCCGGCATCAAGCATGCCGACGTCGATCACCTGATGATCTACGACGCCTTCGCCCACCTGCCGCTTTACGGCCTGGAAGACCTGGGCTTCTGCAAGCCCGGCGAGGCCAAGGACTTCGTGCGCGAGCGCAACACCGCCATCGGCGGCAAGCTGCCCATGAACACCAACGGCGGCGGCCTGTCGTACATGCACTCGGGCATGTACGGGATGTACGCCCTGATGGAGAGCGTGCGTCAGATGCGCGGCACGGCGGCGGCCCAGGTGGAGGGCGCCAAGATCAGCGTCTGCCAGGGCGTCGGCGGCATGTTCGCCGCGGCCGGCACGGTGATCTTCGGAAACGAAGCCTAGTTTCGTTTCAACGACTTACCGCACGCCATGCTGCGCAGCATGGCGTGCAGCAATTTCGCCCTTTCCGGGAGACCGGGGAGGGCGTTTTGCTGCGGAAATGCTGCGCAGCAATTGGCGCCGCAAGACAGGATCTGGAACCACGAACCACACGAACGCCACCCGCTCACTGTCCGCTCACCCCGGCGAAGGCCGGGGTCCAGGTCGTAAGTCACGAACAGCGCCTGGAATCCGGAATGCGTGAGCTGAATCTAGGCCCCGGCCTTCGCCGGGGTGAGCGGGGTGAGGGGGCGTTTGTTCGTGGCGTTCGCGAGCTTCGTGGTTAGTCTTTCCGGATGCGGCGCAGCCTTCACATCCTGACCTTCCTGGCGATGCTGGTCTTCGGCCCGGCCGCCCACGCGCAGGACCTCACCCTCACCGGAACCCTGACGGGCGCCGACCACCAGACCTATCGGGAGGTCCCGTTCAAGGTTCCGGCCGGGGTGAGGCGGATCACCGTGGCCTTCGACTATTCGGGGCGCGATCAGAAGGCGACGATCGACCTGGGGATTCGCGATCCGCAGCGTTTCCGGGGCTGGAGCGGCGGGAACAAGGCCAGCTTCACCATCTCGGACGCCGAGGCGACGCCGTCCTATCTGCCGGGGCCGCTGCCGGCGGGGACCTGGCGGCTGGTGCTGGGGGCGCCGAATGTGCGCAAGGCGACGACGGCGGCCTACACGGCGAAGATCTGGTTCGAGCGCGCGGGCGATCCGCCGGCCAGCCTGTCGGCCACGCCGGTGAAGGCCGGCCCCGGCTGGTACCGCGGCGACCTGCACCTGCACACCGCCCATTCCGATGGGGTCTGCCTGTCGCGACGGGGGGCCAAGGTCGCCTGCCCGGTGTTCAAGACCCTGGAGGCGGCCTCGGCGCGGGGGCTGGATTTCATCGCGGTCACTGACCACAACACCGCCTCTCAGGCCGACGCCCTGCGGGAGCTGGCGCCCTATTATGACGACCTGCTGCTGATCCCCGGACGGGAGATCACCACCTTCCAGGGCCATGCCAACGTGTTTGGCCCCAGCGGCCCCCTGGACTTCCAGCTGGGCGGGCCGCGCCTCCCGAGCCTGGCCCGACTGCTCGACGCGGTGCGCGCGGCGGGCGGGGTGTTTTCGATCAATCACCCAGCTCTGCCGTCCGGCGAACTGTGCATGGGCTGCGGCTGGACCGTGGCGGGCACGCCCTATGAGCGGATCGGGGTGATGGAGGTGGTGAACGGCGGCGCCCTGGCGCTGTCCGGCGGCAAGGCCGAGGGGCTGTTCTCGGGCATCGCCTTCTGGGAGGCGCGGCTGAACGCCGGCCACCAGATCACCGCCATCGGCGGCTCGGACAACCACGACGCCACCCTCGACCCCGCCAAGGCGCCGGCGGTGGGCGTGCCCACCACCGTGGTCCATGCGGCCGACCTGTCCCAGGCCGCGATCCTGGCGGGGATCGAAGCGGGCCACGTGTTCATCGACGTCAGCGGGTCGCGCGACCGGCGGATCGAGGTCACGGCCGAGGCCGGCGGCGCGCGCGCCGGCATGGGCGACGTGCTGGCCACGCCCGCCGGGACACCGGTTCGGGTGACGGTGCGCGTCCTCGGCGGGGCGGGTGGAAAGCTCAGTCTCGCAGGCCCCGCCGCACGCCTCGCCACGCCGCCGGCCGCGGTCCTGGCCACCGCCGACGAGACACAGGTGTTCGAGCTGATCAGCGACGGCGCCGACGGCTGGCTGCGGGTCGACCTGCGCGACGCCGACGGCCGGCTGGCGCTTTTGACCAACCCGGTCTACCTGCGGTCGCCGAACACCCGCTGAGCCTGTGGGGCGCCCTGTCGCACCTGGGGCAGGAAGGTCTTCTTAACCCTCTCTGGTCAGACTGAATGCGTCGCAGCCTACGGCGAAACATAAGGACTGTCCGGGCCTTACGGGAATCCACCCCGTGCCCGGCGTGAAGGACAGAATGGGTCTCAGCCCCGACTCCCGCGCCCGGTTCAACCTTGAGCGAGCCTCCGTGCTGCTGCTTGAGGAGTCGACCATGGGTATGAGCATCCTGGTGCAAATCCTCAGCGGCTTCGGCGCCAAGGTTTTGCACCGCGCCGAGAACGTCGAGGAAGCCCAGGGCCTGGTGGCCAAGGTGGAGCTGGACCTGGTGGTGGCCGACGCGCTGGGCGCCGGCGGCGAAGGCTATGACTTCGTGAGGCGGCTGCGCCGCTCTCGCATCGAACCCAATTGCTACGTGCCGGTGCTGCTGACCGCGGGACATACCCCGGGCAACGCCGTGCAGAAGGCCCGCGACTGCGGCGCCCATTTCGTCATGACCAAACCCCTGACCCCCATCGCGGTGCTGGAGCGGGTGCTCTGGATCGCCCGGGAAGGGCGGCGGTTCGTGGAGTGCGACAACTATATGGGCCCCGACCGCCGCTTCAAGAACGAGGGCGTGCCGGCCGGTGTGGTCGGGCAGCGGCGCGACGACCTGGTCGGCGATGTCGGCGAGGCCAGCGAGCCCAACTTGGAACAGGACAGCATCGACGGCATGCTGAAGACACGGCGGGTGACACTTTGAGCTCTGTGAAGATTCACGTTCCCGTGGTCCGCCTGGCCAAGCTGCTGCGGACGCCCGGAGGGACACCCGTCGCCGACGCGATCAAGCGGGTGGGGGTGGGCCTGGAAAGCCTGCGCGCCGAGTGCCTGGACGAACTGCGGGTGACCCTGGACCAGGCCGAGCTGTGCGCGGCCCGGGCCAATGGCGAGTATGACGCCGTCGTCGCCGACGAACTCTACGCCATCGCCAGCGCGGCCATCGGCGTGCCCACGGCCTGTGGCCTGGCGCCCATCGACACCGCCCTGATCAGCCTGGCCGACCTCACCGACTATCTGCGGACCCGCACGACCTGGGACGCCAACGCCGTGGCGGTCCACCTGCGGGCCTTCCGCCTGCTGCTGCACACCGAGGCGGGCAAGGACGCCAACGGCACCAAGGCCATCCTGGAGGGCCTGCGCCGGGTCAGCCAGCGCTACGCCAAGCCGGAGGCCACGCGCGCCGCCGCGGGCTGAGGGGCGGGCGGCTAAAATTTCGCCATCAAGCCCGTGGCGTCTTCTGAGAAAAGATCAAGATTTCTCAGGAACAGATCGCTCGAAATCCCGGCCTTGTCGAACAGCAGGTGCCGGTAGAGCACGATCGACTTGTCGACGATAATGGTCTTGGAGAAGAGTTCCTCCTGATTCCATTTCACGTGCAGGTCGGCACACTTCTTCATGCTGTCCGAGCAATCCCAAACAGATAGGAACTCGATCTGGTCGCAGGACTTGTTGCCCGTGCAGCCGGAGAAATACAGGATGATGTCATTGCCGCCCGATGCGGTGTCGATCTTGGGATCGCCCTCGTCATTGGTGGAGACCTTGGCCTTGTACCCGCCCTCCAGGAGGGCCGCGGACACGCTGGTTGGCTCATGGGAGGTCACCGGCGCAGCCTGGGCGGATGTCGCGAGGGCGATCAGGGCGGACGCCCACAGCGTCGCAGCGAGAGCTTTGCCAGCCAATATCTTCCCCCCCAAACGGCGGCCCCCCAGGGTCGTCAGTCGCCGCGAGGGTAGTTTGGCGATCCTAGCCCGTAAAGCCGAACTGTCCCATGGAGCGCGGGCGTCATCCGCCCCGCCGCCGCGGGCTGAGGCCTTTACGCAGCGCGCGGCAGCCGCTTCACTGGGGTCATGACCGACAACAGTATCCGCGACCGCTCCCGCCGCACCCTGGAGAGCGCCCGAGCCAATTATCAGGCCGACCCCTCCCTGCCCAACACCGTGTGGTACGGCCGGGTTCTGGGCTTCCGCTATCAGATCGAAGAGGCCATCGCGGTGTTCAGCGAGGGGCTGGAGCGGTTCCCCGACTCCTTCGAACTGCTGCGTCAGCGCGGCCACCGCTATCTCTCGACCCGGCGGTTCGCTGAGGGGCTGACCGACCTGGCCCGCGCCGCCGAGTTGCTGGAGGGCCTGCCCGAGTGGATAGAGCCGGACGGCAAGGACAACGAGCTGCCGGTGCCGGCCACCAGCATCCAGTTCAACACCTGGTATCACCTGGCCCTGGCCCACTACCTGCTGGGCGACTGGGACGCCGCCGAGGCCGCCTACCGCCGCTGCCTGGACTGGGTGGCGCCGGGCGATCACGACGGGCTGACGGCCTGTAACGACTGGCTCTACATGACCCTGCGCCGGCGGGGCGACGAGGCGGCCGCCGCCGAGGTGCTGGCCGCGATCCCGCACGGCCTGGCCGACGAGGCCTTCGTCGAGGGCCCCTCCTATTATCGGCGCCTGCGGATGTACCGGGGCGAGTTCGAGCCCCAGGACCTGCTGACCCCGGAGATCGGGTCCCAGGTGATCCACGACCTGGAGACCCTCTACGCCACCCAGGGCTACGGGGTGGGCAACTGGTATCTCTACAATGGCGAGACCGACCGCGCCCGGGCGGTGTTCGAGCAGATCCTGCAGGGCCGCAGCCGCTTCGCCTTCGGCTACATCGCCGCCGAGCGGGATCTACGCGAGATGACGGGCGGATAGGCGCCAATCTGAGAGAACTCCGGGCCGGGCTGCATCCGCTGACGGCGTAGGTAGCTCCCTTGGTTCATGATTTGTTCTAGACGCTATGCCCAGCTTGTGAGAGGTTGCTGGACTTCGAGGATGGAGTGCGACGCAGGGTTCAGAAGGGCGAAATTGTCGAATATGCCGCCACACCTCTCTACGCACCCAGAGCCCTGCCGCCGGCCCAAATTCTTCTTACCGCGCTTGGTTCACGTGGTGCGCCCACCGCTCGGATCGTCGAAAACCCGGCAGGGAGGCGCAAGTGACGATTGAGAATTTGATCAAGGTCGTCCCGCCGCCTGCGATGCCGGACGAAGCATATTCTGGCTCATGGGGGGCGATCGAAGCGGACCTCGGTACAGAGCTGCCCCAAGACTACAAGGATTTCGTCCGGCTCTATGGGCACGGCAACTTCATGGAGTTCTTGGCCGTTCACGTGCCGGTGTCGTGGAGTCCCTATGTGACGCTCCAGTCGGAGGTGCGCAAAATCTGCGACACGGTCCGCATCGTCGGCTCCGCCGACGACAATCTCCCCTTTCCCCTTTGGCCTGAGCCAGGCGGCCTTCTACCGTTCGGTAAGACCGACTTTGGGGATTTTCTTTTCTGGTCGCCGCGCGGGCGGCCTGACGACTGGGGCGTCGTGGTCTGGGACCGAGGGATGGGACACTACGAGGCGTTCAGTTGCGACCTCACCGACTTCCTCGCCGGGCTCGCCACAGGCGAGATCGAACCCAAGGAATTTCCCGAGGACATGCTGCCCTGCGAGCGGCTGTTCGAGCCGTCGCCCCCGCCCCGCGCCGAACAACGCGGTTGGGGGCCTGATCTAACGGGACATTTTGGCGGCAAGAGCGTCGTCCGCCTGGAGCTAAGTCAGCGGCTTGGGGCCGGCGCCCCAAGGCTGACGCTCTCGGGATTGTCATGGCGCGCTTGGTGGCGTGTTTCGCACACGCGCCGGGCGGCGTTCGGTTCAGCATCGGCCAGCCAAGGAGCCTGCCGAACCATGAGATCGAGCTTATAGGCGAGGGCCTCTCCAGGCTGCTGCAGCCAAACCTTTAGGTAGTCGAAAGCCTTGCGGACCACCGCGGCGGCGGGCGCGTCCGCCGCAGTGCGACGTGACCAGGTTAGCGCTGTGGTGATCTCTTGATTGTGGCCCCAGCCCGCGGCTGTGACATTGGCCGATCCAATGAGAAGTCGTGCCTTGTCGGGGGCCAACCGCAACGACACCTTCGGGTGAAAGCACCCCGCGACGCGGGCCGGGGCGACCACGTAACGCCGGCCCGCGCCTTGAAAACCCGCCGGATCGGCGTCGAGCGCCTGATCCAACATGGCTGCATCGGCGATCAGGATGTTGTTCTCACATCCATAGGCACGGAATCGAGATGCGACGACACGGTCATAGAACTGAGGGTCGACCGAGTAGGTGGTCATGATGGAGCTGCGCCAGCCCGACTGGCGCAGCTCGTCAATGAGCTTGATACGCATCGAGGAACCGCCGCCCTTCCGCTGTCACTTTCTCGGCGGCGTGCAGGCCCGCATCACCCATGAAGCGTGTAAGGTTTTGGAGGCGGGGGGTCGTGTAGGTGTACTTCCCCAATTGCCCCTCGGACATCTCGCCGTCGGCTAACAGGAAGTGATAAGTGAACGTGCCAGATCCTGCGAGTTTCTGGCCGGCAATCGCCATGTGTTCGGCCACGATGTGGCGCTGCAAAACGCTGAGCAAGGCTCCCGCCACATCGCTGTTGGACGCCGCAGTCAGTGCCTGAAGAACGCCAGCGAGCGAACGTCCTGTAGGTCCTGCGCCTCGCGATATTTCGTGCAATACGCCTAGCTGGCTATTGCCCCATCTCACCCACAGCACTGCCAGCAGCTTCAGCGCTGCCTGCCAGATCGCCTCGTCTCCTGCGGCCCCCTGAGCGATTGCGCGCAGGATCGGCTCGGCGAGATCGTCCTCGTCAGCTTCTGTCAGCGAACGCGCCCAGGCATCCCAGCTCTGTGCACGTGCATCTTCGTCGAGGGCTTGTTCTAAAAGGGCGGCAATCACGGTCGCCGGCGAGGTCGCACCTCCGAACTCAGGGAGGAGCGAGACCATCCCGTTCAGGAGGCACTCCAGCGCGACATGACCGTACTCGTTGGCCTGGTAGGCGCGCCATCCATCGATCGTGGTTCCTGTGATGTCGATGGGCGAACCGTCAGGGGCTTCGCGAGCATAGAACGCTCGCCGCAGGGGACGCTCGTCTCGCGTCCCAATCCCGCGGTCTAGAAGCTCGAGGCGGAGCCAAGCCGAAGACCGGCGGCTTCTGGCGCCTTGATCAAACTGCAGCCGTTCTCCCAATAGGTAGGACTTCAGCAGGGACCACTCGTCGCTTTCCAGCGGTAGGCACGCGGGGTGAGCGTCGCGTCCGATCTCGAGCAGCGCTGCCCGATCAACAGTTCCAACCTCAATCCCTTCGAGAAGGATATCTGCGGTCGAACCGATGGAGCTGCCGAAGCTGCGTGCCAGATCTTGGCCAAATCCCTCGTCCAACAGGGGGAGCGGGTCGGACCGCTTCAACATGCCGGCCTCCAGCATGCTAGCGACGTAGAACTGACCCATGTTGCCGCGCTTGGCCTTCAGATATTGACCCGACACTCCGGGACTGTCCGTGTGCGGAGCAAGATCGATCGAGGCGCCATCTGATTGGAGAGCGGGTTTCTCCCGCAAAGCCCAATCGCCACCGGTGTGAATCGGCGTGGAAAACTGACCCCCATCTCGGGGAGATCGGCGTCGAAAAATGACCCCCCTGTTCCTGAGGTTTTGATGGCCAGATCGGCGGCTTGTTCAGCTGCGGATCGAGACGGGGATG
>JAGNIV010000063.1 GCA_018001015.1 Phenylobacterium sp.
GGCGATCCCTGAACAACCGCTCATAGATCAGCGGCTCGGCGCACACCGCCGCGACCTGAGCGGCCGCGTGCGGGCCAAAGCGTTCGGCGTCGTCGACCGACTCGAGCGCATACAAGCCGCCAGTCCGTGCATTCGCGAAGGCGATCCGAATGGGGCGGGGAATCCTGGGAGCTGGAGGGGTCATTCCTCGCATGGTAACTGGGGAAACAATTCCGGAAACGGGGGGTGGCACGCCCCCGTTTTCGGAACAAGTCCTATCGGGCGGCAATCCGCTCGATCGCCCAGGCCGCATGCTCGGCCACCAGCGCGTCCTCACCGCGGGCGTGGCGTTCGAGCAGCGGCAGGCAGGCTGGATCGCCCCAGTTGCCGGCCGCCACGCACACGTTGCGCAGCACGCCCCGCCACTTTGCGCGCTTGAGCGCCGTGCCCCGAAAACGCTGATTGAAGGCATCCCGATCCCAGGCCAGCGCGTCGAGCAGGCGCGGGGCGGCCCGCTCGGCATCGATGGGACGAAACGCCGGCCATCCTGTCGGGATCGCATAACGTCGAACGTAGGGGCACACGTCCTGACACACGTCGCAGCCAAAAATCCAGTTGCCCATGCGCGGGCGGAGCGCAACGGGAATCGAGCCCTTGAGCTCGATCGTGAGATACGAGATGCAGCGCCGAGCGTCCAGCACGCCGGGCTCGGGAAAGGCCTGGGTGGGGCAGGCGTCCAGACAGCGCCGGCAGGCGCCGCAGCCGGCGCTGGCCTTTCGCGGCGCAGGCGCCGGCGTGTCGTCCAGCGCGATCTCGTCGGCGATCAGAATCGCGCCCAGAAAGAAGTACGAGCCGCGGGTGCGATGAATCAAACACGTATTCCGGCCGATAAAGCCCAGGCCGGCTTGCGCGGCCCAGGCGCGCTCAAGCACCGGTCCCGTGTCGACCCAGGCCCGGCTGCGCGCGCTCGCCCACTCGCCCAGGCCGCGCAGCCGGGGCGTGATGAGGTCGTGATAGTCGGCTCCCCAGGCGTAGCGGGCGATTCGGCCGCGGGACGGATCATTCAGAAGGGTTGCGGGCACGGCCAGGCTGTCGTAGCTCACCCCGACCATCACCACCCAGCGCGCGCCAGCCAGCAGCAGGCGCGGATCCGAGCGCTTGTCCGCCTCGCGCTCGAGGTAGGCCATTTCTCCCGCGTTTCCGGCGCTCAGCCAGGCCGCAAATCGATCGGCGCCCGGTGTCGGGCCGGCCGGCGCGACACCGAAAAGGTCAAAACCCCGGGAGACGGCCTCCGCGCGAAACTGCGACTGCGTCAGCACAAATGCCGCCGCTTGATCAAGTCCCTGATCGTGCTGTTTGTTCTCATGCTCAATATCCTGCTTTCGCTGAAGATGACGCCGTTTTCTTCCGGCCTGAGCGCTTCATTTGCCCGATTGTGACATGGCCAAGAACTCCTAACAGGACTTTTGCCGGAGGCCAAATCCCCCGGCGAAAGTTCCGTTGGTGGCTCAAGAGTTGTTTGGCCGAGATGCCACCACATTTCCAGATTTTCAATACAATCGGAACATCGCCATTTTGGCGAATCGTAACCACAAGTTTCTAGGGAGGGAATTTATGATTGGTAAGTTGGTGAAGACGGTCGCCGTCTCGATTCTTTGTCTCGGTATCGCGAGCCCGGCGCTGGCCTGCGATGCCGAGCCCGTGTATGACTGCAATGGTGGGATCGTGTATTCGACCCCCAATCGGGTCGTCGCGCGTTCGAGCAGCAAGACGGGCCGCCAGCGCGGCGCAGCCCGGACCGCGCCCGAGGCGCAAGTGATCCCCATTGGGACATGCGTGAGCGCGACGGTGCGCGGCACCGCCTTTGAGGATCTGAACGCAAACGGCAAGCGCGATGCGGGCGAGCCCACCATGTCTGGCGCCTGGCTCAAGCTTTCGGGTGGCGGCTCCTGGTTTGTGTGCGCCTATACCGGCGCGGATGCCACCTATGGCATTCCGGTCGTCGAATGGAACGCCACCTACATCGTCTTCCCCATCGCGCCGGTGGGCTGGAAGACGACGACGCCGGTCATCAAGACGAAGACCGTCAATACGACAAACGGCTTCGCCTTCCTCTACAACGACATGGGCTTTGTCCGTGACGCTTCGGTCAAGACCGTGGACGGGTGCGATCAGTACAACCCGTCGCGCCCGGTGCCGCCAGGGACATAAGACCGTCAGTGACGTTGTTTTCGGGAAGCGAAACCCCCGCCCCGGCTACGCCGGGGCGGGGGTTTCGCTTCCCAATAACTAGCGACTACTGCGTCTTGTAGCATCCCACGATCACATTGCGCGGGATTTCGGTCGTTGAGCCGTCGGTCTTGGTGACGTAGATTCTGAAGAGATAGTAGCCGAAGCCACCTTCGATGCTGAAGGGCAACTGGCCGCTGGGTAGCTGCAACTGGATGCGCGTGCTTGTCGGCAGACCCACGACTTTGCTCAGGTCCCCGGCTCGGCACGGCGAGAAGATTCCCTCGCCCGCCTGGGCTGAAATCTCGAGCTCAGCCTTGACCGCGCCCAGGATCTCGTAGACGACATTGGAGTTCTTGCCGTTGTCCGGGGGATTGCCCAATGGCACGTCTCCGATGTCATCGCGTGGGCCAAAGCGGAAGTTCTGCTTGTAGGGCAGCAACGCATATGCCGGCAGGGAAGGCGCCGTCGGCTGGGGCGCCGCGGTGGGTTGCGGGATCGCCGTGGGCTGAACCACCGCGACCGGTCGCGGCGGGCCCTGCTTGACTGGCACCGCGTCCAGGCTGCCGGTCACCTTGACCACATCGAGAAACACCCAGGCCAGGCCGCCGGCGCCGGCCGCAAAATCGATCTGCAGCCACTTGCCGTCGCTCGACTTGCCCTTGACCGCGGCATTTTGACCCGCGTTGATCTGTCCGACCTTGTCAAAGACCGTGTCCGGGCCCGAACGCACGTTGGCGAATTCATCGGCGGGGGTCACCGTTGCGCCAGCAGGCGTCGGTGTCGCGGGAATGGCCGTGGGTTGCGGAATCGCGGTGGGTTGGGGAACGGCGGTCGGCGGAACCGCGGCCGTGGGCGGAGGGCCCTTGACATTGATGAAAACTGGGTCCGATTGGGTGATGGCCTCGCCCTTGTCATCGACACCCTTGAGCTGGATCACGTGGATGCCACCCGCCGTCGCCGACCAGGGCAGGCTCACCACGAATTCGCCCGAGGGCGAGCGCTCGGCGATCGTCGCCAGTTTCTGACCGTCGACATACACATCGGCTTGCTTGACGCTCGTCCCGGTCACTTTGCCGGTAATGGCGACCGCTTTGCCAACATCCACGCTGGCATTGGCCTCAGGCGAGGTCAGCGTCGCGGCAAGTGGGGCCGCCGCGGCGCCGCATGCGGACAGCAGGACGAGCGCGAACGCTATCCCCAGGGTTGCGACGCGTGTCGTTATGGTCGTCTGTTTCATGACGGAAATTGTAGCAGTCTGGAAAACGTCGGACCGCAGACGGCAGACCGCCGGCCGCAGGCAACTCGTGCTCACAGCGGTCGGCCGTCCGCGGTCCGCGGTCCTTCCCTCTGCCGCAACACTTCATACAGCGCCACGGTTCCGGCCGCGGCCGCATTGAGCGACGCAATCTTGCCGCGCATGGGCAGTCTGACCAGGTAGTCTGCTTTGTCGCGCAACAGCCGTCCGACGCCCTCGGCTTCATTGCCGACGATCAGGGCCAGCCCGCCGCGCAGGTCGGTGGCATAGAGATCGGTCGCGCGGGGATCGTCCTGCAGGGCGGCGATCCAGACATCCGCCTTCTTGAGCGCGTCGATCTCGCGGGCCAGGTTCACCACCTGGGCGACCAGCAGGTGCTCGACCGCGCCGGCCGAGGCATTGACGACCGCCGGGCTGACCGCTGCGCTGCGCCGGTCGGGGATGAGCACCCCATGCGCGCCGACCGCGTCGGCGGTTCGGATCAGGCTGCCCAGGTTCTGCGGATCCTGCAGGGTATCCAGGATCAGGAGGAGCGGCTTCTCGCCGCGCC
>JAGNIV010000044.1 GCA_018001015.1 Phenylobacterium sp.
TCTCAAAGCTCAAGCACAGCCGCAGACTGGCCACCCGATACGACAAGACCGCCGACAGCTATATCGGCTTCGTTCTTGTCGCTTCCATACGGCTGTGGACAAGGCACTTCATCAACATGGCCTAGCCCGGCCGAGCTAGGCCCCATTCACACCAACCCCGCGCGCGCGGCGCCTTGGGCAGGTACATCGTCTGAACGTCCTCGATCATGAAGCCGGCGGCCTCGATGGAAGCGGTCACTGGACGGGTGAGATGGCAGCCGCCGGCCAGGGGCGTCCAGAAAGGCTCGATGCGCCGCTTCCAGCGCTGAACCTTGGGATCGGGTGAGAGCCCATGCTCACTATAGAGAAACGCGCCGGCCGGCTTGAGCACCCGGCGCGCCTCCGCCAGCACGGCCGCAGGGGTATGCACCGAGCAGAGGGTGAAGGTGCAGACGATACTGTCGAAGCTTCCGTTTTCGAACGGCAGGGCTTCGGCTTCGCCCGCCAGGATCTCAACCTTCAGGTTGGCGGGCCGCGGGGCGGCCTGCGCCAGCCGCCGAAGGCCTTCGGAAGGATCAACGCCAGTCACGCTTTGCACGCGGGCGGGGTCGTAGAAGGCCAAGTTCAGGCCACCGCCGATGCCAAGCTCAAGGACGCGGCCCTGAGCGCGACGCACGATCTTTACCCGCTGCCGTCGGATCGGGCCAGCCCCGCAGGCGCAGCCGATCAGGCGGGGCAGGACATGACGGTCATAGAAGCTGGTCATGCTCTCTCCCCTGCCCTCCGGGCGGCCAAACGTAGCAGCGCGCGCGCCATGGCCAGGGCCTCTTTGTCGACGATCCGATAGTAGATCGTCTGTGACTGCCGCCGGGTGGCGACGAGGTTCTGCGCGCGCAGCTTGGCCAGATGTTGCGACAGCGCCGATTGGGTCAAGGCGATCTGGGCCTGCAGATCGCCGACGGTGAGTTCGCCGCCCGCCAGAGGGGTGAGGATCTTTAGCCGCTGCGGGTTGGCCAGGGTCCGCAGCAGGCCGGCGCCGTTCTGAGCAGCCGGCTCACTCACCGTGAAGAAGGGCGTTGAGGCGATAGGCTGCCGCGACGGCCCCGCCCCGCGCTGTCACGCCGGCGCTCTGTGCGGCCAGGGCCTCGCGTTCGGCATCGAGCAGGTCGAGGGTCGGCTTTTGGCCGACGCGGACTTCGTTGCGCACGCTGTCGAGCGCGCTCGCCGCTGCGGTGGCTTGGTCCGCGGCGGCCGCCACGAGGGCGCTGGACGTTTGCACGTCTTCCCAGGCGCCGGTGACCGCCTCGCGGACCTGAGCGCGGGCAGTGTCGACGCCCGACTGGGCGCCGCGCGCGCCGGCGCGGGCCTCATTGATCTTTCCGTTGATCAGCCCGCCGGCGAAGAGGGTCCAGCGGCCCTGGACGCCGACCGTTACCCCATCGTCGCGATAGCCGGGGAAAAACTGATCGCTCGCGCTGCTGGCCGTGGCGGTCAAGGCCAGGCCCGGAAGCCGGTCGGCCTGGGCGTAGCGGACGCCGGCGTCTGCGGCGCGCGCCTGCGCCTGGGCGGCGACCAGCGCCGGGCTGGTCTGCAGCGCCGTCGCCATCGCCGCGTCCAGCGACAGCGGAATGGGCGGCGGCGTCGGAAGCGAGTCCAAATTGTCGGACGGCACGCCAACGACAGAGACAAAGTGCGCGCGGGTGCGGGCGACGTCGCCGCTGGCGCGCGCCAGGCCAGCGCGGGCCTCGGCACGGTCCAGGTCCTCGCGCGGAGTTCGTTAGAAACACTAGGGTGGACTCGATGGGCAGCGAAGGCCCGGCGCTTCTCACTATCGATGGGCCTGAGAACGAATCAACAGCCCACAGGACTCGGGCGTTTGCCCCAAAGTCGCCCCTTATCAGGACGAAACAGACCAGCAACACGGGGGAAATGCGCGCGCTTGCCTGTTCGATTCAGGGCGCTGAAGCGTGGCCGGAAGCTCGCCTCCAACGGTTGTAGCTTTACTAGAGAAAAAGCCCGAATCGCTTTTTTTTAGTCAAAAACGCTCTTGACCTCGCCTATTCCGCGACTCAGGGTTGTGACGCCCGGCAAAGGCGGGCGGACGCAATCAAGGGTCGCTTGAGATGAAAAACGCCGGTTCTAGTCAAGCTCGGGGGCGCGCTTCGACCGCCCTGGCCCTCCTCGCCGGCGCGGCTGTCCTCCTAGCGGTAAGCCCGGCTTGGGCCGCTGGCGCGGGGACCGCCATGCCCTGGGAAGGCCCGCTCGACACCATCATGCAGTCACTATCGGGGCCGGTCGCCAAAGCCGTCGGCATCATCGCGATCGTGCTCACCGGCTTGGGCTTTGCCTTCGCTGAAGGTGGCTCGGCCCTGCGCAAAGGGATCGGCATCGTCTTCGGTCTGGCGATCGCTTTCACGGCCACGACCTTCATCTCGACCTTCTTCAACATGACCGCCGGGGCGGCGTTCTGATGGCCCGGTCAGACGTCGAGGGGTTCGAGATCGCCTTCCACAGCTCGCTTTCGGAGCCGGTGACGATCGCTGGCGTGCCGCGCATGATCGCGGTGCTCAACGGCACCCTGACCGCTGTCCTGGCCTTGGGCCTGCAGGTCCCTCTGATCGGGATTCCGCTCGGCCTCGCCATTCACGGCGCCTGCTACTGGCTGAACAAGCGCGACCCCTACTTCTTCGACGCGCTCGGCCGCCACATTCGCCAGAAGCCCTACCTGGACGCCTGACATGCGCGCTCGGCCTCACCCCTCCCCGCTTTTGGTCTCCTAGAGGTTCGCCGTGCTGTACCTGCGTGAGTACCGGCCCAAGGCTGATCGCCTATTCGACCACCTTCCCTGGGTAGCCCTCATCGGGCCGGGGCTGGTGCTCAACAAGGACGGCAGCTTTCAGAAGACCCTGGCCTTCCGCGGCCCCGACCTCGCCAGCGCCACGGACGCCGGTCTGGTCGCGACCCGCGCCCAGCTCAACAATGCCTTGCGCCGCCTTGGGTCACGCTGGTGCCTGCACATCGAGGCCGTCCGCGCGCAATCGCAGACCTATCCCACAAGCCAGTTTCCAGACCCCGTTTCGGACCTGGTCGATGAAGAACGCCGCGAGGGCTTCGAGGCGCAGGAGCGTCACTTCGAGAGCCGCTACTTCCTGACCTTCACCTACCTGCCGCCGGAAGAGGCGATCTCGACGGCCGAGAGCCTTCTGCTCGAAAACGCCCCGTCTGGACGCGGCGCCGAGGGGATGTACCGCGCGGCGCTGAGCGACTTCCTCAGCACGGTCCACCAGATCGCCGACATCCTGACCGCGATCATGCCGGAAGTCGCAGAACTAACCGACGATGAAACCCTGACCTATCTTCACAGCTGCATCTCGACCAAGCGCCATCCGGTCGCCACGCCTGAGACCCCGGCCTACCTCGACGCCTTTCTCACCGACGATGATTTCCAGGGCGGCCTGCTGCCCCGCCTCGGGGGTCAGTACCTGCGCACCCTCTCGGTTCGGGCCTACCCGACGACCTCGTGCCCCGGCCTGCTCGACCGGCTCAATGAGCTGGGCATCAGCTATCGCTGGGTCTGCCGGTATCTGCCGCTGGACAAGGAAGACGCGCGCAAGGCGGTGACCACGGTTCGCAAGCGCTGGTTCGCCAAGCGCAAGGGCGTGATGGCGCTCCTGAAGGAGGCAATCACCCGCGAGCCTTCCCTGCTGGAGGATCCGGACGCGGCGGCGAAGTCCGTCGACGCCGATGCGGCCCTTGCCATTCTCGGAGGTGACTACGCCTCGATCGGCTATTTCACCCCGACCGTCACTTTGATGGACGCCGATCCCGACCGGCTGGCAAACCGCGTCAGAGAGGTAGAGGGCGCCATCAACCGGGCGGGCTTCGTCTGCAAGGTCGAGGACGTCAACGCGGTCGAGGCCTGGATCGGCAGCCTCCCGGGTCAAGCCTATGCCGATCTGCGGCGGCCCTTGGTGTCGTCGCTGAACCTCTGCGACATGATGCCGATGTCCGCGATCTGGCCTGGTCCGACGGTCAACGCCCACCTTTCGGCCGAATGCCAGAAGCGCGGCCATCCTGGCGTACAGCCGGCCCTGTTGGTCACCCGCACCGCCGGAACCACGCCGTTCCGATTCGACCTGCACCAGGGTGATGTCGGCCACACGATGATCGTTGGGCCGACCGGCTCGGGCAAATCAGTCCTGCTCAACACCCTGGCCATGCAGTGGCTGCGCTATCCGGAAGCTCAGGTCTTCTACTTCGATAAGGGCGCCAGCTCCCGGGCGTCGACGCTGCTCGTCGGTGGCCAGTTCTATGTCTTGGGCGGCGACCAGAGCGAGCTGGCCTTCCAACCGCTGGCGCAGATCGACGCGCCAGACGACCGCGCCTGGGCCCAGGAATGGGTGCAAGACATCGTCGTCGCCGAGGGCGTGCCGATCACCCCGCCGGTTAAGGACGAGATCTGGAGCGGATTGCGTAATCTCGCCGAGGGGCCGCGCGAACAGCGGACCCTCACCCTGCTCGCCGCCACGATCCAGGACCAAGCCGTCAAGGCGGCCCTGACGCCCTACACGCTGAGCGGACCTTACGGCCATCTGCTCGACGCCAACCAGAACGCCCTCAAGCCTGCCGCCTGGCAGACCTTCGAGATGGCCGAGTTGATGGCCAGCAAGTCGGCCTTGGCCCCGGTCCTCACCTACATCTTCCGCAGCCTTGAACGTCGCTTCGACGGTCGGCCGACGCTGCTGGTGCTCGATGAGGCTTGGCTCTTCCTCGACCAGGGGGCCTTCGCGGCCAAGATCCGCGAGTGGCTGAAGACGTTGCGCAAGTTCAACGTCGCCGTGGTGTTCGCCACCCAGAGCCTGGCGGATGTCGCCCGGTCGTCGATCGCGCCTGCGCTAATCGAGAGCTGCCCGACCCGCATCTTCTTGCCCAATCCGGACGCCCAGACGCCGCAGATCACGGCGCTCTATCAGGACTTCGGCCTGAACCCGCAGCAGGTCCGGATCATCGCCAACGCTACGCCTAAGCGCGAGTATTACTACCAGTCCACATCCGGGAACCGGCTGTTCGAGCTGGGCTTGGGCGGCGTGTCCCTGGCCGCCGTGGGCTCGTCGTCGCCCGGCGATCAACAGCTCGTCAGCCAGCTCCTCGCGGACCATGATCATGGCGAGTTCGCCGAGCGGTTCTTCGCGGCCAAGGGCCAGGCGGATGTCGCTCGCTACCTCGGCGGCCAGCGGCGCGCCGCCTTCCCGAGGGTGGCGTGATGGGCGCGCACGACCTCACCGTCGCGCCCGCTCGGCCGCCGATGAGCCCGAGAGCGTTCGCGCGCCTGGCGTGGCTGAACCGTTACCTTCCGGGCGCGTGGACCGCGTCGCGCCGGCGGCGCCGGATCCTGTTCCTGGCCCTGGCGGCGCCCGGCTTCCTCGCGGTCTTCGGCACGACCTACCACCACAACTTCTTCGTCATGCTCGCCGGCTTCGTCCTGTTCGGGGCGGCTGTCGTCTTTCGGGCGGTATCCGAACCCCTGTTCGTCCAGGCGACCGGCGGCGACCTCCTTCCCGCTCCCCATCCACCGCACCAGAAGGACACTCCAGATGCGTAAGCAGCTCATGGCCGCGGCGGCGATCGTCGCGGTCTCCCTGGGACTAGGGCCTCTGCCGCCCCAGCCTGCGGCCGCTCAGCAGATCGTCTTCGATCCGCGCGCCGTAGCCCAAGCGGTCCAGCAGGTGCGTCAAGGCCTGTCACAGATCCAGCAGCTGCAGACGCAGGTCACCAATCAGATGGCGATGCTGCAAAAGCTCGGCACGGACGTGACCCAGCCTTTGGCGCAGATCAATGCGCAGGCCACCCAGCTCATGCAGCAGGCCCAGGCGATCGGCTACAATAGCCAGAATATCGCTGGCCAGTTTCAGCAGTTCTATCCCGCCAGCCTGTCTGGCCAGACCTTCGCTCAGATCCAGCAGAGGTTGGCGAGCTGGGAGGCGAACAGCCGGCAGACGCTCCAGGACTCGATGGCTGTGCAGAACCAGCTCGTCAGGTCTCAGAGCACGACGGCCGGCGCCGTCAATGGCGCGGTGGCCGCCTCGCAAGGGGCTGCCGGACAAACGGCGGCGATCCAGGCCACCAACCAATTGCTAGCCGCGCTCAGCAGCCAGCTTCAGGGTCTCCAGACGATCCTGATCACGCAGGCGAGGACACAGGAAACGATCCTGGCGCAACAGCAGGCCGGGGCGATCGCGGCCCGAGCTGAGACGGAGCGGGCTACGGCGTACACCAAGACTGGGAGCCGGCTCCCGAACATCTCGGATTTCCAGTGATGCGGTCGTTGCTTGTCATCAGCTGTCTCGTTGCCGTGGGCCTCGCGGGCTGCGGAAAGCCCGCCACAGAGCCGAGTCAAACCGACCCGCCAGCCAATGCGAAGCCGTGTCCGGACATCAACAATCGTGACCGGAACGACCCATGTTCACCGCTGTACTTCAAGAAGAAGGGCAGCAGCCTTCCCGACAAAAACAGCCTCTAGGCTGGTAGTGCGCCGAGTTCGTCCATGGCCACCGCAGATCCTGCTGCCCTTGATCAATTTATCAGTGCGTTCACCGGCCAGGTGGGCAGTGGCTTCGGAGCCATTGCGGGACCCGTCCAGGGCGTACTGGCGACTTTGGTTGTCATCAGCATCACGATCTCAGCGATCCTTTGGGCGATCGACGAGACGCAGAACATCATGGCTGCACTCGTCAGGAAGATACTCCTGATCGGGTTCTTCGCTTGGCTGGTCACCAACTGGCACTCGCTAACCCTTACGGTCATCAATGGATTTGCAAAGCTAGGCTTGCAGGCCAGCGGTGGCGGCTCGATTGGCGATTTCACGCGGGCGCCGACTAAGGCGGTCGAAGCGGGCCTCTCGGTCGTAATCGACCTCATCAAATACATCGGTGACCTAGCGCAGCAAAACGCTGGCTTCGGGGCGCTCATGCATATCGACATGATCATCGTCGCGGCTGTCGCCGCGATCGGCATCCTATTGGCCTTCATCATGCTGGCGATCGAGATCGCCGTCACGATCATCGAATTCTACATCGTCACCCTAATCGCCTTTGTCGTCGTGCCGTTTGGGGTCCTCTCTCAAACCTCCTTCTTGGCAGAAAAAGCTATCGGCTACGTGGTCTCCGTAGGGTTCAAATTCATGGCGCTTGCTGTGATCGCGGGCGTCGGGATCAACATCTTCGAGACCTACACATTATCGCCTCATCCGACCGTGGCGGAGGAAGCCGGCCTGCTCTTGTCGGCGATCTTCCTGATGATGCTATCGCTCAAAGTTCCTGCGATCGCCGGCGCCATGATTTCAGGTGGCCCGCAGCTGAATACCGGTGGCGCTCTGATGGGCGCTGCGGGTGTTGCCGCCGGCGCGGCGGGCGTAGGCCTCGCCGCCCGCGCCGCTGGCGGTGCGGTCGCAAGTGGTTGGGCGGCTGGCGGCGATAAGATCGCTGCGGCGAGGGCCGCGTCAGGGAGCATCAATTCAGGTGGCCCGCGTCCCTCAGGTGGCGGGTCTAGCGGTGGCGGCATGGCGGCCGACTTCGCCAGGGCGCCCGTCTCGACGACGGTCGCCGAAGGGCGAGCGGCCGGCAGCCGCCTCTTCTCCTCCCGCAATCCTAGTGAAGGCGAGACGCCCCCTCCCCCTCCGCCAGATGCGCCCTCGTCTAGATCCTCCGTCGTTTCGCGGGCCGAGGCCCGCCGTGGCGGCGGACTAGCAGGCGCGGCTCGAGACAGCGCTGCTGCGGCCACCGCTGGCGGCGACGGAAGCGGCCCGGGCCTGAGCGCCACTCCAACCCGCCGCGATGACGAACCTCAAGAGTGACCCCAGTCGAGAGTGCGCCGATGAACCCCTTCAAACGACCGAATGACCGTTATGGCAGCTCCGCCCCAGTCGAGAGCCCCTACTTGCGCGCCTCCCGGGAGTGGGACATGCGGATCGGCTCAGCTGTGGTCCAGGCCAAGAACTGGCGGATGGCGGCGTTTGGAGGCCTGGGGCTCGCGGCCCTGGCGCTGGGCGGCTTCATATACGAGGCCAACAACACCAACATCGCCACCTATGTGGTCCCTATTGACCGCTATGCGCGGCCGGGGCGGATCGAACTCGCCGGGCGCACCTATGAGCCGACGACTGCCGAGATCGGCTACTTCCTCGCGGACTGGGTGCGACGGACCCGCTCTAAGAGCATCGATCCCATCGTCATTCGGGACAACTGGACCGGGGCCTATCACTTCGTGTCGGGGCCGGCGATTGGGCAGCTCAACGCCTTTGCCAAGGCCAATGACCCCTTTGCCAATGCGGGCACCCAGGCGGTGAATGTCGAGATCGTGTCGGTCCTGCCGCGCAGCCCGCACACCTACCAGATCCAATGGCGCGAGACGCAGTTCAACGCCGGAACCTCCGGGGTGACCGAAGCGTGGACGGGCCTGTTCACCACCAAGGTGGTGGCGCCGAAGAACGAGGCCGAGCTGAGGGCTAACCCGCTGGGAATCTACATCACCGAGTTTCAATGGAGTCGTGAGCTATGAGCGCCTTGTCCCCCAGACGGCTTTCCATGGGCGCTGCGGCAGGCCTGCTCGTCGTGCTCGCCGCGTCTGAAAGTCCGTCCGTGGCCCAGACTGCCGCGACACGGCCCGCTCCCTCGGCAGCTGTTCGGTCGACGCCCCCGGCGCCTGTGGCTGTGGCCCAGGCCGCGACGCCGCCTCGGCCAACCCCGAGACGCAGAGCGGCGCCGCGCACCTACGCGCGCCCCCAAGCCTTGACGACCGTGCAGTCCGCCAACAGCAGTGCGCGCGACTACCCGAGCGCGGGCGCCTATGTGAACGCGGCCCTCTACTACGACTTCGAGCCTGGGCGGCTTTATACCGTCCACACCAGCCCGCGCTTCCTGACCGCGATCTCCCTGCGCCCGGGCGAAAAGCTGATCTCCAAGGCGGCGGGCGACACCGTGCGCTGGGTGCTTGGCGAGACGGTTCAGGGCTCGGGCGCGACCCAACAGGTCATCGTGATGGTCAAGCCGATCCGCGGGGGCTTGCGCACAAACATCATCCTGACAACCGACCAGCGGACCTACCTGCTCGACGCCGTCAGCTTCGAGGGCGACACCTACACCAGCGTCATCAGCTGGAACTATCCGCAGGAAGAGGCCCGCGAGCGGCAGGCCGCCCAAGCGGCCGAGACGCAAGGCGTCGCGGCTTCGGGCCTGGCGGTGGACGCACTGCACTTCGACTATCGCATAAAGGCCAACGGCTTTCGTGCACCGCGCTGGCAGCCGGTCCGCGTCTTCGACGACGGCCTGAAGACCTACATCCAGTTTCCGCGCGACATGGCCACGACCGAGGCCCCGCCACTTTTCCTCATCGGTCCTGACAAGCAGGCCCAGCTCGTCAACTACCGCTATCTCGGCGGCTACTATGTCGTGGACCGCCTGATCGACGTCGCGGAGCTACGGCTCGGCGAAGGCAAGCAGACCGTGGTGCGGATCACCCGCACCGGCGAAGGGGGGCGCTCGTGACCCATCTTCCGCCCGATCCCCCTCTCAACCCTCACCCGCGCAAGGCCGCGCCGGAAAGCGTCCTGGCCGCGCCACGAAATCCGGTCACGCGCTGGAACCGCAAGTACCTGATCGCCGGGGCGACAGGTCTCGCCGGCATCGTGGCGCTCGGGTTCTATCTGGGCTTCGGCGGCGCACATGCGCCCCAGGCCCGGCCGGAGGCGATGACAGATGCGGCCGACACCGGCCAGGTCCAGACGCCGGCCATCTCCGCCAGATATGCGGCGGGCTACGCCGACCCGGCGCTTCAGGCGCAAGCCATGCCTGGGACCGCGGCCTTGCCGCCGCCAGAAGGCGCGCCCGGTACGCTGCCGGCGGGAACGCCCCCTCCGCCGCCGCCTCCGGCGCAAGTTGATCCTGCCGTTCAGGCGGCGCGTGAGCAGGCGCTGGCCGCGCGGACCTCCGGCCCGTTTTTTGGCGGCCCGCCATCAGCGTCGGCGCCGGCGCCACCTGCCGATCTCGCGGCGCTGGCCCGGCCGGTCGCCGCTTCCGCCGGGGGCGCCGGGGAGCCGGCCGCCGCCGAGGTGCAACCTGCCAACGGCCAGGCCGCCAAGCGCCAGTTCGCCGCCAACGCCCGGACGGACGATTATCTGACCAACCCGCTTCAGCCGGCGCTCAGCCCCTGGGAAGTGAAGGCCGGGAGCATCATCTCGGCCGCGCTCGTGACGGCCATCAACTCCGACCTGCCGGGCCAGGTGATCGCCCAGGTCACTGAGCCGGTCTACGACCACAGGACCGGGCGAACGGTGTTGATCCCGCAGGGCTCCCGCCTCATCGGCCAGTACGACAGCCAGATCGCCTACGGACAGAACCGGGCCTTGATCGCCTGGAACCGGATCATCATGCCCGACGGTCGCTCGATCAACATCGGGTCGATGGCCGGCGCCGACCTCTCTGGAGCGGCCGGTCTGCAGGACAAGACCGACGGTCATTTCGGACAGCTGGCGCGCGGCGTCATCCTCTCGACGCTGTTCAGCGTCGGGGCCGCCGCAGCCCAGGACGCCGGCAACAGGAGCTCCGGCGCCCTCGTCATCAACTCGGCGGCCAGCGGGGTGTCCAATTCCGCCCAGCAGGTCGGCCAGCAGATCACCGGGCGCGATCTCAATCGCCAGCCCACCCTGCGCGTCCGGGCCGGTTGGCCCGTCCGCGTGCTTGTCAGCAAGGACATGATCCTCGCCCCGTACCCGTAAGCGTGAGTGTTGCGATGACCCCATCGGCAGAAAAGCTCGGCCTCTTCCTCCCGGAAGGCCTTCACCAGGACATGCTCGACACCGCCGAGCGCCTGAACACCCGCAAGAATCCCAGGGGCTGTGTTCGGCTGATCTATGAGCGCGCCTTCCGCGAGCTGGTCGAAGCGCTCGACGGCGGTGAGGCGGTGACGTTTCCCGCCGTCCGCGGCGCCAAGGACCGGGTCTCCGTCCGCCTGTCGAAGCCGCTGTGCGTCCGGATCCGCCGCCAGACGGACGCCCTCAATCTCAAGCTCACCGATTTCGCTTTCACAGCGATCGACCGCTTCCTGCAGGCAACCCAAGGAGACGCCCATGACGCGCCCCGCCAAGACCGCCCTCGCCCTGGGCAAGATCGATCTCGAGGAGAAGACAACCGATCTGCGTTTGAAGCTGAAGGGCAAGCTCGCCGTTGATCTGGCCGACTATCAGCGCGCGTTCGCTCAGGCGAACGACCAGTCGCTGGAACTCGACCAGCTGGTCCCTCACATCCTCGCGGCCTTCATCGACGCGGACAAAGGCTTCCAAGCCTGGCGTAAGGCGCAGCCCGCCTCATCCTAGTCGTTCTGTCGGCCCATCTCTCAACAGGTGGGGTCGGGGCGTGCGGGCGCCACAAGCCCTAGCGCGCTGAGTCGCAGCTTGGCGGACTCGTTTCCGGAAAGACGTCAACCGCCCGAATCGGCCCTTTTTGGCCAAAAGGGTGCAATTCCAAGCCTTTAGGAATCGTCAGACTCACTGAACGCTGTCGTCGACTGAGTCGCGTCGCGGACCCTCCGCGCGCTCTCGGTCGCTCCAGAGGACTTCATCTTGACCTAGACGAGACCCCTAAACGGCGAGAGCCCCCCGTTGGCGCGGGAGGCTCTCGGAAATCGCAGGCGCCGTGTGGTAGCGGCTTGATTTGATCGAGTAAGCCTAAGCGGCGCTTTTTGCGTCGTCAAGGCCTCGAACAGGAGACCTATGGTCTTTTGCCTGCCGGTTTCACGACCGTGAAACGGCCTCGTCCCGTTAGGAAGGGACGACATGCGAACGGCCTTATCGGGCGACGACTGGCGACCAGGTTTCGCCAAGCGGGCCCCTAACTTTGACGCGGTCTGCGCGCAGGCCCGCGCCTGGCGCTGGCAGCCGGGCGTTTCGGTGGCGCGGATCGCCGCGGCGGTGCTTAAGGGCACGCCAACGCTCACCGTGCAGCAGCGGATGACCCTGCTCCTCTATGTCGAGCATTTGAACCAGGATCGGCTTGAACAGGACGTGGCCACTGTGTGGCCCGGGACCAGTTTGATCGCCGACTATCTCGGCTGCACCGAGAGCAACGCCCGCGCCCACAGGCGTGCGCTGGAAGCTGCCGGCTTCATGGTGCGCGACTACACCCGCGCCAATCGGCCGGCGGGTGTGGAGGCCTATGACCTGGCCCCCCTCGTGGCGCGTCTGGACGAGCTCGAGGCCGCGGATCTCGCCGTCCGCGAAGCTGCTCAGGCCCGGAGGGCCGCCTATTCCGAACCTGTCGTCTTTAGTGAAAGAACTACCGCCCGGGCGCCAAGATTCACTCACCTAGAACAGTCCCATCAGAACGGCAGTTCTTCTGTACGAGGAAAGGACGCGCCTTCAGCGCGACATCGACCTGATCAGCGGCGGCCTACGCCCGCCGAGAACGGAGAAATCCGAAAATCCTCGGGCAAACGCCAGAGCACCGGACAAGACAGCGCCATTTGCTCTCCGGGGGGAGCAAGCGGTTTCTCCAGCGCCTTTTCGGAGGGGTCCGCGCCCGCGGAAATGGTCCGCCAGGAGCTTAGGGCCGCCTTCCAGGTCTCCCCCCGCATCGCTGCGCTGGTGGGACCTGGCGCTGTGGCCGACCCGGCCGGCGTCACGCCTGCGGACCTCGCTCGGGTGGCCGCCGCCGTTGACGATCTGCTGCCCGAACGTGAGCGCAACAACGACCAGACCTTCGCCTGGGCCCTGAAGCGGCACGGGGTCCGCGCAATCGCCATGCTGGCGATTGCCATCGAGGATCCCGACGTTCGCAGCCCGTGCAAATATTTCGGCCGGATGGCCTCCTATGAGCCGAAGGGGGCGCCGGACCTGCGGCTCAACTTCGCCCGGGTGCTCAAGGCCAAGGGCGACATTCCGCCAGCTGAACCGCCGCCGCCCTTGATGTCGGCGCCGGGGGTCGATGACCCCGTCTGGCAAAAGATCGCTGAGCCGCTCCGCCGGCTGGTCCGCGAGGGCGCCTATGGCAGCTGGTTCGGCCGGATCGGCTTCCATGGGATCGATGAGGGGGTGCTGACCCTGTCGACGCTCAGCCAGATCGCCGCCGACCGGATCAAGCGCGACTACGTCGACGCGATCCTGCACGCGGCCGAGGTCGCCGAGGTCTATGTCGACCGGGTGATCATCACCCTGCGCAAGGACCGGCGATGATCCGGCGGTTGAGCCTTATGGCGCTGGCCATCGGGTTGGCGGCCGCCGCGCCGGCGCAGGTGACGGGCCCGGCCCGTGTCGTCGATGGCGACACCTTCAGCGTCGGCGCCGAGAGGGTCCGCCTGTGGGGCGTCGATGCGCCGGAGGGCCGACAGGTCTGCCAGAATGCCCAGGGCCTGGACTTCGCTTGCGGCGACGCCGCGCGCGATCAGCTCGTCGGCTTGATCGGTGGCCGGGGCGTCCGTTGTGAGGTTCGCGACCGCGATCCTTATGGCAGGGCGGTATCGCGCTGCGTGGCGGGATCAACCGATCTTGGCGAGGCCATGGTCGAGGCCGGGTGGGCGATCGATTATGTCCAATTCAGCCGCGGCGCCTACGCTTCCGCCGAGGCCGAAGCTCACCGGGCGCGGCGCGGCCTTTGGGCTGGCCGTTTTGAGACGCCATCGACCTGGCGGGCCGAAGCGCGGCAAGCGCGTCCGGTGCCGGCGTCACCACCTCAGGCCGGCTGCGTCATCAAGGGCAACATCAACGCGAAGGGCCGGCGGATCTTCCACGTCCCTGGCCAGGAGGATTACGCGGCGACTCGCATCGATACCGCACGCGGCGAGCGCTGGTTTTGCTCGGCGAGTGAAGCTCTCGCAGCGGGATGGACTGCGGCAAGGCGATGATCCTGGCCTCCGACCACTGCTATTTTTTGGCAGGCTGCCGCGCAGTTAGACCAACCATTGCCTTTATGTCGTGACCTTCAGCACTACCTGCCCCGCCGCAGACGACGCTGACCAGGCGGCCACCGGTACGCTGCAGCCCGGTCCAGTTCATGAAACATGTGCCGCGTGTGGCGGGGATGGGCTGTGCGCCGCCGGCCAAGTAAAGGCGCTCGACGGCGATGGCCTGTGTCTTCTCAGCCCCAAACCCCTGCTTCCCTTCGATCATCCCCGCGAAGCCAAGAATTCTCCCGTCATCGCCCCGTTTGTCGGTGAACTGTATGAGCACCGCGCCGCTCTGAACGCGCGCTATGACCGCGCTATCGCAAGCGAACTGGCTCATATCGCCATCGTCTATCGTGACCCCTGATTTTGGATCGCATTTGCCATCGACAATAATTGGCTGCCCTTGCACTTGGGGTGCGGCAGGTGTCGCAACGGACAAAAGAAAAATCAGCGCCGCCGCGCCAGCTTGCATTTTCATTCACAGCCCCATCAAGCCCAGCGTCCGTTGGCGAAAACTCAAAGCATGACTTGCTTGCTTGAGCATCGACCTGATGGTGAACGATACTTACTTTCGCGCCGATGGAAAGGCTGCGGCGGCCGCCTAAGTTGGCGACGGACCCCGTATGTCTGTTGATCCGGCTGGCTGCCGATCGGTCGAGAGGGTGATGGGTCCGAAGTAGGCGAAGTCGTCACGGCACATGGCGATGGCGCGGGCGACGTCGCGATAGACGCGCGGTTCGTCGGACTTGAACATGGCCAGGCGGTGTTCGCCCGAGCGGCCAGCCAGGCGCAGCCAGACGCTCCATTCCCCGGTTTCCGATTCGGTGAGTCGGACTTCCTTGATCGAGCCGCCGCGTTCC
>JAGNIV010000022.1 GCA_018001015.1 Phenylobacterium sp.
TAATCCATCACACCCACCTGGACGGCTCGCCTTTCCCCGTTTCGGAATGCGCCATCGACCGCGCATTTCCCGAAAACGCCGGGACGCAGGGGGAGGAGATTTTTGTCCATAAGGACGGCTCCTTCTATCCCGTCGCCTACACCGCCAGCCCTATTCAAGACCACGAGTCGAAGGTCATCGGGACCATCATCGAGGCGCGGGACATCAGTGAGGAGAAGCGTAGCGAGGAGACGCGCAAGCTGCTCATGCACGAGGTCGATCACAGGGCGCGCAACGTTCTGTCCATTGTGCAATCCCTCACCCGCCTCACGCGCGCCGAGGATCTGGAAACCTACAAGGAGGTCCTCACAGGCCGGATTGGCGCCCTTGCCCGGGCGCAGACATCCCTGGCGAGTCGTCGGTGGAAAGGCGGACTGTTGGAAAATGTGGTCAGGGAGGAGTTGGACGCCCTTTGCCCGAAGGACAGCGTCGATACCGGAGGTCCTGAGGTCGAGCTCTCACCAGATCAGGTTCAGCCCATCAGTATGCTGCTCCACGAACTGGCCACCAATGCCAACAAGCACGGCGCATGCAGCATGAGCGGCGGGCGCGTCTCGGTAACCTGGACGCTCAAGGATCGTCAGGTCGCCCTTCAGTGGCGGGAATCAGGCGGGCCAAGGATCGTCGAGCCGACGCGAGAAGGCTTCGGCTCGTCCTTGAAGGAGAATCTCGTGCGACAGCTGAGGGGCGCGATGGCTCTCCAATGGGAGCCGACCGGCCTGATCGTGGACATCACCTTCCCGCTCTGACCAGCCGAGCGTGGCGTCGAGGCCGACGACCACCCCTTGGCCCATCGGTTATGCACTCAGACGATTCCGTCTAAGCGCATCGTGATCTACCGGGGCAGCTTGCTCGCCCCCATCAGGAAGGCGTCGACGGCCTGGGCGCACTGGCGGCCCTCGCGGATCGCCCAGACCACCAGGGACTGGCCGCGCCGCATGTCGCCGCAGGAGAAGATGTTGGGCGTCGAGGTCTTGTAGTCGGTGACCGGGGCTTTCACGTTGCCGCGCGGATCGATCTCGACACCCGCCTGCTCGGTGAAGGCGTTGTGCTTGGGCGAGACGAAGCCCATGGCCAGCAGAACCAGGTCGGCCTTCAGCTGGAACTCGCTGCCTTCGACTTCCTTCAGCACCTGACGGCCGTCAGGGCCGGGCGCCCACTCCATCCGCACGCACTCGAGAGCCTCGATCTTGCCGTTGGCGCCGATGGCGCGCTTGGTGGCCACGGCGAAGTCGCGCTCGCAGCCCTCCTCGTGGCTGGACGAGGTGCGCAGCTTCAGCGGCCAGTCCGGCCAGGTCATGAACTTGTTCTCCCGGGCCGGGGGCTCGGGCATGATTTCCAGCTGGGTCACCGATGCGGCCCCGTGGCGATTGGAAGTGCCGATGCAGTCGGAGCCGGTGTCGCCGCCGCCGATCACCACCACATGCTTGCCCGTGGCCGAGATGGCGCCGGTCGGCGCGGCGCGCAGTTCGTCGTCGCCGGCGTTGCGCTTGTTCTGCTGGACCAGGAAGTCCATGGCGAAGTGGATGCCGTCCAGGTCCCGGCCCTGGACCTCCAGGTCACGAGGCTTTTCCGCCCCGCCGGCCATCACCAGCACGTCATAGTCGTCCAACAGGCGCTGCACCGAGACCGAGACGCCGATCTCCATGTTCGTGCGGAAGATCACGCCCTCGGCTTCCATCTGCGCCACGCGGCGGTCGATGAGGTGCTTTTCCATCTTGAAGTCGGGGATGCCGTAGCGGAGCAGGCCGCCGATGCGGTCGCTCTTCTCGAACACGGTCGTGGCATGGCCGGCGCGGGCCAGTTGCTGGGCGCAGGCCATGCCGGCGGGCCCTGAGCCCACCACGGCGACCCGCTTGCCGGTGCCGCGGGGCGACATCTGCGGCGTGATCCAGCCCTCTTCCCATCCTTTGTCGACGATGGCGCACTCGATCGTCTTGATGGTCACCGGGGTGTCGATGATGTTCAGGGTGCAGGCCGCCTCGCAGGGGGCGGGGCAGATGCGGCCGGTGAACTCCGGGAAGTTGTTGGTGGACTGGAGGTTCTCCAGCGCCGTCTTCCACTGGTCGCGATAGACCAGGTTGTTGAAGTCCGGGATCTGGTTATTCACCGGGCAGCCGGTGTGACAGAACGGAATCCCGCAATCCATGCAGCGCGCGGCCTGCTTGTTCAGCACGTCCTGCGGCAGCGGGTGGACGAACTCCTTCCAGTTGCGAAGGCGGTCCTGCGGCTTCTCATAGCCGCGATCCTGGCGCTCGATCTCCAGGAAGCCGGTGGGCTTGCCCATGGGTTTACTCCGACTCTGAAATTCTATTCGGCGGCGACGGCGGCGGCCGCCAGACGCTCGGCGGCCATATCGGTGAGCGCGCGGCGATAATCCTTGGGCATGACCTTCACGAAGGAGGCCAGGCAGGTGTCCCAGTTGTCCAGGATCTCCTTGGCCCGCGCGCTGCCCGTATAGAGCAGGTGGCGTTCCACCAGGATCTTCAGCCGCTCGGCGTCGAAGGCCAGCATGTCGCCCATGCCGTTGTTCTCCACCGAGGGGGAACGCTGGCTGGGGCGGCCCACATCGTCGGCGCCGCCGCTGGCCGGAGCCACCTTCTCGATATCGACCATCGCGGGGTTGCAGAGCGGGGTGAAGCGGCCCTTCGGATCGTAGACATAGGCGACGCCGCCCGACATGCCGGCCGCGAAGTTGCGCCCGGTGTCACCCAGCACCACCACCACACCGCCGGTCATGTACTCGCAGCCGTGGTCGCCCGTGCCCTCCACCACCGTGACGGCGCCGGAGTTGCGGACCGCGAAGCGCTCGCCGGCCACGCCCTGGAAATAGGCCTCCCCGGCGATGGCGCCGTAGAGCACCGTGTTGCCGACGATGATGTTCTGGGTCGGATCGCGGCGGCTGTCCTTGGGCTGGCGCACGACCACCCGGCCGCCCGACAGGCCCTTGCCCACATAGTCATTGCCGTCGCCGATCAGCTCCAGGCTGACCCCGCGCGCGGCGAAGGCGCCGAAGCTCTGGCCCGCCGCCCCGTGGAACGTGAGCGAGATGGTGTCCTCCGGCAGGCCGGCATGGCCGTAGGCGCGGGCCACCTCGCCCGACAGCATGGCGCCGACCGTGCGGTTGATGTTCTTGATCGGATACTCGCCGCGCATCGGGGTGCGGTTGGCCAGCGCCTCCTTGGCGTCGGCGATCAGGGTGTTGTCGAGCGCCTTGTCCAGGCCGTGGTCCTGGCGGTCCTGGTTCCACAGACCCTTGGGCTCGCCGGGCTGGACCTCGTGCAGGATCTTGGACAGATCCACGCCGCTGGCCTTCCAGTGCTCGACGGCCTCGCGCATGTCGAGACGGCTGACCTGGCCGATCATCTCGTTCATCGTCCTGAACCCGAGCTGGGCCATGATCTCGCGCAGCTCTTCGGCGACGAAGAAGAAGTAGTTGATCACGTGCTCCGGCTGGCCGGTGAAGCGCGCCCGCAGGATCGGGTCCTGGGTCGCCACGCCCACCGGGCAGGTGTTCAGGTGGCACTTGCGCATCATGATGCAGCCGGCCGCGATCAACGGGGCGGTGGCGAAGCCGAACTCGTCGGCCCCGAGCAGGGCGGCGACGGCCACGTCACGGCCGGTGCGCAGGCCGCCGTCGGCCTGGACCGCCACGCGGGTGCGCAGGCCGTTGAGCAGCAGGGTCTGCTGGGTCTCGGCCAGGCCGATCTCCCAGGGCGAACCGGCGTGGGTGAGCGAGGTCAGGGGCGAGGCCCCGGTGCCGCCCTCGAAGCCCGAGATGGTGATGTGGTCGGCGCGCGCCTTGGCCACCCCCGCCGCCACCGTGCCGACGCCCACCTCGGAGACCAGCTTCACCGAGATGCGGGCCTTGGAGTTGGCGTTCTTCAGGTCGTGGATGAGCTGGGCCAGGTCCTCGATGGAATAGATGTCGTGGTGCGGCGGCGGCGAGATCAGGCCGACGCCGGGCGTGGAGTGCCGCACGCGGGCGATATTGGCGTCCACCTTGTGACCGGGCAGCTGGCCGCCCTCCCCGGGCTTGGCGCCCTGGGCCATCTTGATCTGGATGTCGTCGGCGTTGACCAGGTACTCGGTGGTCACCCCGAAACGGCCCGACGCCACCTGCTTGATGGCCGAGCGCATGGAGTCGCCGTTGGGCAGCGGCTTGAAGCGGTCAGCTTCCTCGCCGCCCTCCCCGGTGTTCGACTTGCCGCCGATCCGGTTCATGGCCATGGCCAGCGTCGTGTGGGCCTCGCGGCTGATGGAGCCGAAGCTCATGGCGCCGGTGGCGAAGCGCTTGACGATCTCGCTGGCGGGTTCGACCTCGTCGATGTTCAGCGGGGTTTGCGCCAACTTGAAGCGCATCAGGCCGCGGATGGTCAGCAGGCGCTGGGATTGCTCGTTGATGCCGGCGGCGAAGGCCTTGTAGGCGTCGGGCAGGTTGCCGCGCACGGCATGCTGCAGCTGACCCACCGTCTCGGGCGTCCAGGCGTGCTCCTCGCCGCGCAGGCGGAAGGCGTAGGTCCCGCCCACGTCCAGCATCGAGGCGTAGATCGGGTTGTCGCCGAAGGCGTCGCGGTGGCGGCGCACGGCCTCCTCGGCGATCTGATAGAGGCCGATGCCCTCGATCGTCGTGGCGGTGCCGGTGAAGTACTGCTCGATCACCGTGGAGTTCAGGCCCACGGCGTCGAAGATCTGGGCGCCGCAATAGGACTGGTAGGTGGAGATGCCCATCTTGGACATCACCTTCAGCACGCCCTTGCCGACCGCCTTGATGTAGTTCTTGCGGACGTCGTAGGCCGACAGGCTGTAGCCGTTGGCGACCCGCAGGTTCTCCAGGGTCTCGAAGGCCAGATAGGGGTTCACGGCCTCGGCGCCGTAGCCGGCCAGGACGCAGAAGTGGTGAACTTCGCGGGCTTCGCCGGTCTCGATCACCAGGCCGGTCTGCATGCGCAGGCCCTGGCGGATCAGGTGGTGGTGAACCGCCGCCGTCGCCAGCGCCGCCGGGATGGCGATGCGGTCGGCCGACGTCGCCCGATCCGAGAGGATCAGGATGTTCATGTCGGCCAGGACGTTGTCGGTGGCCTCGCGGCACAGCCGGTCCAGGGCGCGCTCCAGGCCCGCCGGGCCTTCCTCGGCCGCCCAGGTGGCGTCTAGGGTCGCGGTGCGGAAGGCTCCGTCCAGCAGCTCGCTGATGGCGCGGATCTTGGCCAGGTCCTCGTTTGTGAGGATCGGCTGGGAGACCTCCAGCCGCTTATGCGTGCCGGCCTGACGGCCCAGCAGGTTGGGGCGCGGACCGATCATCGACACCAGGCTCATCACCAGTTCTTCGCGGATCGGGTCGATCGGCGGGTTGGTGACCTGGGCGAAGTTCTGCTTGAAGTAGTCGTAGAGCAGCTTGGCGCGCTTCGACAGGACCGCGATCGGGATGTCGCCGCCCATCGAGCCGATGGGGTCCTCGCCGGTCTGGGCCATGGGCTCCAGGAAGAATTGCAGGTCTTCCTGGGTGTAGCCAAAGGCCTGTTGCCGATCGAGCAGGCGGTTGGGATCGGCGCCCAGCAGGGCTTCGGCCGGCGGCGCCTCGGGCAGGTCTTCCAGCTTGAACTGGGTCTGGGCCAGCCATTCGGCATAGGGCTCAGCGTCGGCGAGGGAGGCCTTGATCTCCTCGTCCTCGATGATCCGGCCTTCCTCCATGTCGATCAGCAGCATCTTGCCGGGCTGCAGGCGCCACTTGCGCAGGACGCGCTCTTCCGGAACCACCAGCACGCCCATTTCCGAGGCCATGATCACATGGTCCTGGTCGGTGATGACGAAGCGGGCCGGACGCAGGCCATTGCGGTCCAACGTGGCGCCGATCTGGCGGCCGTCGGTGAAGGCCACGGCGGCGGGGCCGTCCCACGGCTCCATCAGGGCGGCGTGGTACTCGTAGAAGGCCTTGCGCTTGGGATCCATCAGCGGATTGCCGGCCCAGGCTTCCGGGATCAGCATCATGACGGCGTGGGCCAGCGGATAGCCGCCCGCCACCAGCAGCTCGAGCGCGTTGTCCAGGCAGGCGGTGTCGGACTGGCCGTGCGGGATCAGCGGCCACATCTTGTTGAGGTCAGGCCCCAGCAGGTCGCTTTCCAGCGTGCGGCGGCGCGCGTTCATCCAGTTGACGTTGCCGCGCACGGTGTTGATCTCGCCGTTGTGGGCGATGTAGCGGTACGGGTGCGCCAGCTTCCAGGACGGGAAGGTGTTGGTGGAGAAACGCTGGTGGACCAGGGCCAGGGCCGACTGCGTCAGCGGGTTGGCGAGGTCGGTGTAGAAGGTCCCGACCTGGCCGGCCAGCAACAGGCCCTTATAGACCACCGTCCGCGTCGAGAACGACGGCAGGTACAGCTGGGTCAGACCCGGCAGGTTCTTCTTCACCGCCAGTTCGGCCAGCGGGTTCTGCAGCTGCTTGCGGATGGTCAGCAGCTTCCGCTCGAAGGCGTCCTGGTCCTTGGTCCCCGGGCCGCGGCCGACGATGGCCTGACGGATCACCGGCATCTCGGCCAGCACGGCCTCGCCCAGGCCGGTGGTGTCGACCGGCACGTCGCGCCAGGCGATGAAGACCTGGCCTTCGACCTTCAGGAAGTGCTCGAACTGGCTGACCGCCAGGGCGCGCGCGGCGTCGTCGCGCGGCATGAAGCACATGGCCACGGCATAGTCGCCGGGCGCCGGCAGCTCGACGCCTTCCTTGCCGGCCCAGTCGCGCAGCAGGCCGTCCGGGATCTGAATCAGAATCCCGGCCCCGTCCCCCACCAGCGGATCGGCGCCGACCGCGCCACGGTGGTCGAGGTTGATCAGGATCTCCAGCCCGGCGGTCACGACCTCGTGCGATTTGCGGCCCTTGATATTGGCCACAAACCCCACACCGCACGCATCGTGTTCATTGCGCGGGTCGTACAGACCTTGCCGTTCCGGAGCGCCCATGCGGGTACCTCATTCTTCTACTAGCAGGCATTACAGGCATGCGGCCGCGCGGCCGAACCCGACCGTCAAACGCACGTTCGCGCGGCCATTAACGGCAAGATCGACCCTTGTCGATGGGTTCGAACCTATGGATTTGAAAAGTTTTTCTAAGTTGCGAGGTCGAGCAGCGTTCTGTCCGCATCCCGCGCATTGCGGCAACCGGTGAGCACCATGGCGGTGGCGAGCTCGCTGCGCAGGGTTCCGAGCATGCGGGCGACCATCTTCTCCCCGCCGGCGCCAAGCGCATAGGCCCAGGCCCGGCCGACGAAGCAGGCCTTAGCCCCCAGGGACAGCGCCTTGAGCACGTCCAGCCCGGAGCGGACGCCGCCGTCCAGATAGACCTCCAGATCGCCGCCCATGGCGTCGGCCACCGCCGGCAGGGCCGAGATCGAGGAGCGCACCCCGTCAAGCTGACGGCCGCCATGGTTCGAGACGATCAGGCCTTGCGCGCCGGCCGACCGGGCGTCGCGGGCGTCCTGCGGATCGAGCACGCCCTTGATGACGATCGGCCCGTCCCAGGTCTTCCGCACCCAGTCGAGATCGGCCCAGGTCACGGAGCGGTCGAAGTTCCTGGCGATCCAGGCGAGAAAGTCGGTGACCCCGCCGGCCTGCGGCACCGCATTGGCGACGCTCCCCAGGGTATGGGGGCGACCGTGCAGCCAGACGTCCCACAGCCAGCCGGGATGGGTCACCCCCTGCCAGGCGGTGTTCAGCGCCCCGGAAATTCCGCTCGATCCGGTGAAGCCCGAGCGAACATCACGATAGCGCGAGCCCGGCAGCGGCAGGTCGACGGTGAACACCAGGACCGGACAGCCCGCCGCCTTGGCGCGGGCCAGCAGCTCGCCCATGTAGCCACGGTCCTTCAGCATATAGAGCTGGAACCAGGGCGCCGTACCGCCGGCCGCCACCTCGTCCACCGAACAGACGCCGACGGTGGACAGGCAGAAGGGCACGCCCAGACTGGCCGCCGCCTTGGCCGCCTGCACCTCGCCCCGGCGGCCGTACATGCCGGCCATCCCCACCGGCGACAGGCCCACCGGGAAGCTAAGCTTCTGGCCCAGGGTCTCGATGCTCAGGTCCAACTGGCTCATGTCGCGCATCACCCGCTGGCGCAGGGCGATGGCTTCCATGTCCGCGACGTTCCTCTGTAGGGTCACCTCGGCGTAGGAGCCGCCATCGATGTATTCGAAGAACATCGGCGGCAGCCGGCGGCGCGCCAGCTCGCGATAGTCGGAGACCGAGGCCGGGGTCATGGCCGCCCTTCCCGTGAATGCCGGATTCCTTCGTAGGACGCGTTGGCCGGGTTTACAAATGTTCTGTTTTTGTTCTAGCGTGGCGGCATGCATATCCGACTCGCCCTCCCCTCAGATTTGCCCCCCGTGCGTGATCGGCTGCGCGGCGTGCTGGGTCCGCAGCGGCCCGAGCATCCGCTGGATCCGGTGTCCCAGCTGATCAAGTCCCTGCTGAGCTCGCGCACCTATGACGAGGTGTCCTGGGCGGCCTTCATCCGGCTGCGGGCGGCCTACCCGGACTGGGAGGCCCTGGTCCACGCCACCCAGGAGGACCTGGAGCCGGTGATCGATCCGGTGACCTTCGCCGACCAGAAGGCCCGCCAGTTGCCGATCCTGATCCGGGTGCTGCTGCTCAAGCGCGGCGAACTGAACCTCGACTTCCTGGCCGCCGAGCCGGTGGACGAGGCGATGGCCTGGCTGATGCGCCTGCCGGGCGTGGGCGTGAAGATCGCCGCCGCGGTGCTGAACCTCAGCACCCTGAACCGGCGGGCCCTGGTGGTGGACACCCACCTCCATCGCGTCGCACGCCGCCTGGGGCTCACGGCCCGCAACGGAGACGCCCGGGAAGCCTATGACAGTCTGATGGACCAGGCCCCGGCCGAATGGCAGGGGGAGCAGCTCTACGAACTTCACTGGCTGCTCAAGGGTCACGGTCAATCGCTTTGCACCCACTTCGACCCCGCCTGCGGCCTCTGCGTCCTGCGCGACGCCTGTCCCCGAGTGGGAGTCGCCGGCGACCAGGAACGCCGGGTCATCGCCTTCGACGCTTGAACCCGCGCATCGAATTTCACGGTTCGGCTTTCATCCGAAGCGGAGCATCTGCTATTGCCGCGCGCGTGCAGCGTTGGAGGCGGGCGCGAGCCGCGCTAGGTTCCGCGCAAGACCCCGCCTTGCGGATTCGAGGAGCGACTGATGACCGTGCAACGTCCCTGGGCCCTGATGCGTCACCACGCCGGCTGGGCTGATGTCTTCCACATCGACAGCGAGAGCACGGACTCCATCACCGGCTTCTATCCCGACCGCGAGACCGTGGGCCCGCCGGTGACCTACAGCGTACGCGCCATCCTCGCCCGCTTCGAGACCATGGAAGCCGCCCGCGCCGCCCGCGAAGGCGCGGTGCTGGAGTGGCGCAAGCACGACGCCGCCGTCCGCGACGCCGAGACCACCCTGCGCGAGGCCGAGAAGGCTCGCGAAGACGCCTGGCTCAACTGCCTGAAGGGCGCCGCCGCCTAAGCTTGTCTATCCGGCCAGGCTTCCCGCCGAGGGACTAGGCTTGGCCGGGCTATACCCCGACATCTCAGCTGACGACTATGGCGCGATCCTGCTCGATCCCGACGGCGGCAAGCTCGAGATCGTCGCCGACACCATGTACTGAATTCACCCCCCCCCTGCGTCATCCCGGCCGCAGCGAAGCGGAGAGCCGGGACCCAGGGGCCGCAATTAGTCCCCCTGGGTCCCGGCTCGGCCTTGCAGGCCGTCCGGGATGACGGTGGGTGTGTTGCGGCGGGGGTCAGAACTTCGGCAGCTTCAGACCGCGGGCGATCAGCCATGCCGCCGCCACGGCGATCACAACCCCCACCAGCAGGCTCCAGACCGACGCAAACTTCAGGCTCGGCGCGGGACCGGAGAACACCCGCTTGCCGGTGATCATGGCGGTGAGGAGATTCTGGCGCTTCCACAGGGCGTAGAAGGCGATGGCCGCGACGTGCAGGACCACCAGGGCCTGTAGCACGCGGAAAGTCAGCTCGTGCCAGTCGGAGGCCAACCGGCTGGTGTCGAAATCCACCAGATGGGACAGCGGCCCGGACTCGATACCGTCAATGTCGCTGGCGAACAGGCCAAGGCTCACCTGCACCAGCATGACCAGCAGCAGCAGGACGACGCTGACCGCCCCCACCGGACTATGCCCCACCAGATCCCCGGCGGTGCGCTTACCCATGGTCTTGAGGTAGCCGACCGTCGCGCCCGGCCCCTTCACGAAGTGGGAGAACCGCGCCGTCTCGCCGCCGAAGAAGCCCCAGTAGAGCCGGAACACCAGCAGGCCGATCACGCCATAGCCTGACCACCGATGAACCTGCATGTTCTCGCCCCCGGTCAGCCAGGAGACCAGGATCAGCACCACCAGGGCCCAGTGGGTGATCCGGGTCGGCAGGTCCCAGAGCTTGGTGGCGGCGGGGGGCGCGTCGCTCATGGAGCCTAGGACTTCACGCGGAAGGGCGTGTGGCAGGTCCCGCAGGCGCCGCCGGTGGCCTTCACCTGGGCCTTGATGGCGTCGATGTTTCCGCCCTTGGCGATGGTCTCAAGCTTGGCGCTCTCCACCTGCAGGCCCTTGGCCGCGGCGGCGAACTTGGCGCCGTCGGTCCAGATTTCCGGCTTGGCGGCGGTCTTGAAGCCGGCCTCCGGGCCACTGCCCTTCGGGAACCAACCGGGGATCTTGTGCGAGCCGCCCTTCACGATCTTGGCCTGGGCCGCGATCAGCTTGGCGTCGGGGGCGTCGGTCTTGAGGTTGTCGTTGATGGTCTTGAAGGCGCCGCCCATGGCCTTCAGGCCCTTCTGGCGCTCGGCGATCACCTTCTCGGCCGAGACCGCGGCCAGGGCCGCGCCGCCAAGAGCGGTCAGGCTGAGGGCCACACCCAGGACGAGGCCCAGCGGGCGCTTGGTGAGACGAGTCATCAGGAGACCTCTTCGCATCTGAAACCGGAGGTCCGACTTTGAAGGGCGTCCGGAGGTGGCGTCAATCGCCGGTTGGTTTCAATGCGGCCTCGGTTTGATACCGCCCTGAAATGATCAGCGGCGGGCGGTCTTGGCGGCGACCCTCTTGACGGGAGCGCCCTCGCGGCCGGCCTCGGCGATCAGGGCCGCGCAGGAGGCGTCCTTGGCCAGGCCCGGATCGATGAAGGGCAGCAGCGCCGCCAGGGGATTGACGAGACTGGCCAAGGCCAAGGCGACGCCGCCCTGGGTCAACGCCTTACCCGTCTCGATGCCCACCTTGGGCCCCAGGATCGGCCCCTTGACCGTGATCGGCGACAGCAGGCGCACCAGGCGAAGCGCCTTGGGGTGGCCCTGGATGCGCAGGTCGAGGGTCTCGCTTCCGAGGTTGATGCTGCCGCCGCCGGTGGCCACCACCGGCTGGGTGTCGAAGACGATGCGGTCGGCGGTCAGCACACCGTTCCGGGCCTGGAAGTGCGCCACGCCGCAGCGGATCGGCACGGCCCCCTGGTCCTTGGAGAACAACAGGCCCAACCCCTTGGTGACATTGATGCCCAGCAATTCGGCGAAGGCCTCGCGGATCTCGCCGCTGGGGATCACCGCCAGCACCTCGCCATCGGCGTTGGCGGCCGCTCGGTGGACGGAGTCGCCAGAGCCCTTGAGCTTGATGCGGCCCACGAAGCTGCCGGCCAGCGGTTGACCCTTGATGGGAATGAGCTGTTCGAGCCGGGCGTTGGAGAGCCGCACATCGACCTCGGTGACGGGCACGGCGTTGCGGGCGTTCAGGTGCGCCTGACCGGTGATCCTGCCCTGGGGAAGGTCGAGGATCAGCGGGTTGGCGCTGAGCAGGCCGCGATCCAGCTTCACCGTGACGTCGCCGGATCTCAGGGGCAGAACCGCGTCGTGGATCGCGGCGACGCGATAGCGCACGTCGGCGTCCAGCGAACGGATCTTGGTGACGTCCAGGGTCGAGTCCGGCAGCAGGCGGCGCTGGGCGGCCATCTGCCGGCCGATGGCGGCCTGTTGCGGGGAAACGGTCTCGCCGGCCTTGCGCGACGGCGCGCCGCCGAAGATCGCCGCGAGATCGTCGAAGTCCAGGCTGCGGGTGCGTAGGTCAGCCTTCAGATAGGGGCGCTCGTCGCCGGTCTCCACCGAGAGCGAGCCGGCCAGATCGCTATCGCCCACCCGGCCGCCCAGGCCCTCGATCTTGTACAGATGCTCGTCACGCGACAGCCGGCCGCTCAGCCTATAGGGCGGGGTGTTGGGCAGGGCCACGCCGGTCAGGTCGTAGAGGTCGGCCAGGTCTGGCCCCTGGGCCGTGGCGGTCATCGCGAACTGACCGAGGTCGAAGGGCTTGGTGATCGTCCCCTTGGCGGTCACGCGGGTCGCGCCGGAGCGGATATCGGCGTCGAAGGGATAGGGTTTGCGGGTGTCCACGTTCAGCAGCGGGCCGCCCTGGATGCGCAGCAGGAACCTGTTTCCGTTTAGCGCGCCCTCCCCGGTCATCAGGAATCCGCGGCCGGTGCGGCCCATCTCTTCGGTCGCATTGACCTCGCCGTTCAGCATCAGCTTGCGCTTCTGGTCGGTGATCTTCAGGTGGCCGTCATTGATCACGAACCGCCGGATCGGCGGCATCTTGAAGGGCGTCTTGGATTTCTTGCCATTGGAGAAGTCCCAGGTGGCGCGGCCCTGACGGTCGCGCAGAAGGTCCACCTTGGCCTGGTCGAGCTGCAGGTTCAGCAACTCCACCTGGCCAACGAGCAGGGGCAGAAGCTTTACCTGCACGTCCAACTTCCGGATGTCGGCGGTCTGGCCGGGGCCGGCCCATTCGGGATTGCCGACCCGTATCCCCTGCACCGAGGCGCTGGGTTTCAGCGAGAAGACGTGGACCTTCAGGTCGCCGGCCAGCACGATCTCTCGGCCCGTCTTGGCCGAGGCGTACCGGCCGATAGGGCCGCGTAGATAGTTCCAGTCGAACAGGACCAGGAACAGGGCGATGGCCAGCACCAGCACCCCAACAATCCCACCGGTCCAGGCCAGGGCCTTGTTGCTGGGGCGCTTGAATCTGGTTTCCCGAAGGCGAGTCCGCGCGCGCTCCCAGCCCGGGCGCAGGCCAGCGGCCGCGCGATCTCGGGCGCGGATGAGGCCCGTGCGGGCGCGTTGGTAGATCGGTTCGACTGACAAGGTGCGGGAAACTCCAGGTCACGCCAGAACGCGTGAGCCGCCGAAGGGGTCCGTCAGTGACGAACCCCACGCCCAGAGAAGGCCGTCAGGGCCGTGCGGGCGATGATCGAGAGGTCCATCAGGGTCGAGCGCCGCGCCAGGTACTCAGCGTCCAGCCTGGCCTTGTCGGGCACCGGCAGCTCGTCGCGGCCGTGGACCTGGGCCCAGCCGGTGAGGCCGGGCCTGAGCACCTCGACGCCGGCAGCGTTGCGCAGCGCCACCAGGTCGTCCTGATTGAAAAGCGCCGGCCGCGGCCCCACCAGGCTCATATGGCCCACCAGCACGCTCCACAGCTGGGGCAGCTCATCCAGGCTGGTGCGTCGCATGAATCCGCCGAGCGGCGTGATCCAGGAGGCCGGATCGGGCAGCAGGTGGGTGGCGACGTCAGGCGCGCCAATCCGCATGCTGCGGAACTTGGGCATGGGGAAGATGTGGTTGAACCGCCCTACCCGCCGCGACCAGTGCAGGGCGGGGCCCGCCGACTCCAGACGCACCGCGACCGCCAGGACCAGCAGGACAGGCGACAGCAGGATCAGACCCGCCGCCGCGCCCAGAATGTCCAGCCCACGCTTCAGCACGCCGCTCTCCCTCGTTGGAGACCAGCCTTAATGCGCCCCGGGTTTCGGCGCTACCGCCTCAGCCCTTGGGCGGGGTCTTCGGCCTGGACCGCGACGGCCGCGCGACAATCTTCGCCGCCGGCTCGATCGCGGGCGCCGCCATCTGCATCGCGGCCTGCGGGGGTGGGGTGTCGAGGGGATTGGGGGCCGGCTCGGGCGCGGGGACCGGAGCGGGGTCGGGGTCAACGACGCCGCCTTCGGCCAACACGGGCTCAGCGGCCTCCAGCAGGGGCTCCAGGAAAGCCTCCACAAGGATGGCAGCCTCCTGCGCCGGCTCGGCGTCGGCGCCCGAGACCGGCAGGAGGGCTTCGAGGTTGACGGGCGCCATCCAGCGGGTCAGCCACCAATAGGCCACGCCGGCCGAGGCCGCGCCGGTGAACATGAACCACAGGGGCGAGGCCGCGCCGATCGGCACATACAGGGCCGCGGCAGGGGTGACGGACTCGTTCGGCTTGAGCGCGATCATGGAACGTCTCCGGAGTTGATTGTGCAATGCAACATAACATCACCCAGATACGCCTTGATGCAAATCAACCTTATGACAGCGTCGAAACCCGGCCCTGCCCGTTCTGGCCCAGGGTCTGAGCGGTCCAGCGGCACATTTCCTCCATGGAGGCGGCGAAGTCGGCAGGCGCCCGCGCGGTCACCAGGGCGCAGCCGTTCATCTTCATGGGGTCGGCCAGAGGCCGCATCCGGCACTCGCCCACCAGCAGGGGCCCGATGCCGGTGTCCTGCGCCTCGTTGAGGAAATGGTCGAAGGTCTGCAGATCCTTGATCGGCAGCCAGATCATCACCACCGCCTCGCGGTTGCGGCGGCCGATGGCCTTCAGGGTGGCGACGATGCGGGTGTAGTCGTCGGGCCGCTCGAAGGGGGGGTCGATCAGGACCAGCACCGGCCCCTTGGGCGGGCAACGGGCGACCGCTGTGTCATAGCCGTCGGCGCAGAGGGTCTCGATACCCGTGCGCCCCTTCAGCGCCATGCGCAGGGCGGCGTGCTCCTCGCCGCGCAGTTCGCAGGCGATGTAGACATCCTTCTTGCGCAGGGTGTCGGCGATCAGACGCGGTGAGCCGGGATAGAACCGGGTCACGCCGCCGTTGTTCAGCTTGTTCACCGCCGCCCGCAGCGGCCCGAAGGCGGCGGGCAGGTCATCGGCCTTCATAAGCTGGGCGATCCCCGCCTGCGCTTCCCCCGAACGTTGAGACTCCGCGCCCGACAGGTCGTAGAGACCCCGCCCCGCATGGGTGTCGATCACCGTCAGCGAGCCCGCTCCCTTGGTCAGGGTCGCCATCAGCCGCAACAGGGCGGCATGCTTGACCAGATCGGCGAAGTTCCCGGCGTGAAAAGCGTGGCGATAGTTCACGACTTTGAGTCTCCCGTCCGACTTAGGAACCCCGACCCCGGCCTCACGTTGACCGGCGACAGGGGGCGTACCTGCCACGTTCCCGTCGATTTCCAAAGGCGACAGATGGCCAGAGACACCGCTGAGCTCACGCCCCCCGCCCCCGTGGGCCTGACCTACGTCAACGACGACGACGCCGGCATCACCCGCATCAAGGCCGGCGACGGGTTCACCTATCGCGACACCGACCGGCGACCGGTCCGCGACGTCGCGACGCTGGCGCGCATCAAGGCCCTGGTGATCCCGCCGGCCTGGACCGACGTCTGGATCTGTCCCTCGGCGCGCGGCCATATCCAGGCCACCGGCCGAGACCAGAAGGGCCGCAAGCAGTACCGTTACCACTCCGACTGGCGGCAGGACCGCGACCTGGCCAAGTACGAGCGGGTCATCGCCTTCGGCCGCGCCCTGCCCCGCCTGCGCAAGCGCGTAAAGGCCGATCTCGCCCGCCGAGGCCTGCCGCGCGAGAAGGTGCTGGCGGCGGTCGTCGCGGTGATGGAGATGACCCTCATCCGGGTGGGCAACGAGGAGTACGCCAGGGCCAACAAGAGCTTCGGCCTGACGACCCTGCGCGACCGCCACGCCAGGGTGACGACCAGCGGCGCCGTCTTCGAATTCCGCGGCAAGAGCGGGAAGGTCCACCAGACGGGCTTCCGCGACCGCCGCCTGGCCCGCATCGTCAAGGCCTGCCAGGAAATCCCCGGCCAGCGGCTGTTTCAGTACATCGGCGACGACGGCCAGCGCCGGGCCGTCGAGAGCGCCGATGTGAACACTTACATCCGCGAGGTGCTGGGGGATGACTTCTCCGCCAAGGACTTCCGCACCTGGGCCGGGACCTTGACGGCCGCCCGAGGCTTGGTGATGCACCCGCCAGCCGCCAGCGCGGCCGAGGCCAAGCGTAATGTCGCCACCTGTGTGAAGGCCGTGGCCGGACTGCTGGGCAACACCGCTGCGGTCTGCAAGGGCTCCTACATCCATCCCCTGGTGCTGGAATCATACGAACGCGGCGTCCTGCCCCTGAAGGGCGCCGGCTCGGCGCGCGCCTTTGAGCTCTCGGTGCTGAAGTTCCTGGAGGCCGCGCGCGACTGCGCCGCCTGACCCTTCGAAATCCAGGTACGGGCTGCTAGGCGCCCCCGCGTCACTCCAGCTAAGCTCTCTCCAAAGACCCAGGGAGGGCCAGGACGTGCTCGAGAACAAACTCCGCTTCGGCGCCTTCATCGCGCCCTTCCATCCGCTGGACGAGAACCCGACGCTCGCCATCCAACGCGACCTGGAGCTGGTGCAGCACCTGGATAACCTGGGCTTCGAGGAGGCCTGGATCGGCGAGCACCATTCGGCCGCCAATGAGCTGATCGCCTCGCCCGAGGTGTTCATCGCCGCCGCCGCCGAGCGCACCAAGCACATCAAGCTGGGCACCGGGGTCTCCTCCCTGCCCTATCACCACCCGATGATGCTGGCCGACCGCATCAACCAGCTGGACCACATGACGCGGGGCCGGGTGATGTTCGGGGCCGGTCCCGGCGCGCTGTCCTCCGACGCCTTCATGATGGGCATCCCGGTGGCCAAGCAGCGCGACCGCATGGATGAGGCCCTCGACGTCCTGGTCCGTCTGCTGCGCGGCGAGGAGGTCAGCCACGAGAGCGACTGGTTCACCCTGGTCAACGCCCGTCTGCAGATGACTCCCTATTCGCGGCCCTCGGTGGAGATCGCCGTCGCCAGCCAGGTCTCGCCGACCGGGGCTCGCGCCGCCGGCAAGCACGGGGTGGGGCTGCTGTCCCTGGGCGCCACCACGACGGCGGGCTTCAATGCGCTGGCCGCCAACTGGGGCATCGCCGAGGATATCGCCAAGGCCAGCGGCCAAACCATGGACCGCAACGCCTGGCGCCTGGTGGGCCAGATGCACATCGCCGAGACCAAGGACAAGGCCATCGAGCAGGTCCGCTTCGGCCTGGAGAAGTGGATCTATTATTTCCGCGAGATCGCCAACCTGCCGATGGTGCCCGACGACTTCGCGGGCGATCCCGTCGAAGCCTATCTCGCCCTAGGCTCGGCCGTGGTGGGCACGCCCGACGAAGCCATCGCCCGCATCGAGCAGCTGAAGGAAGAGAGCGGCGGCTTCGGCTGCTATCTGATGATGGCCCACAACTGGGCCAACTGGGCCGACACCCAGCGCTCCTACGAGATGATCGCCCGCTACGTGGTTCCGCATTTCCAGCAGCTCAATGTGAACCGCAAGGCCTCCATGGACTGGGTGCGGGAAAACAAGACCGAGTTCACCAGCCAGACCCGCGCGGCGGTCGGCGCCCGCATCGTCTCCCACATGATGGAGAAGGGCACGGAGAACATCAGCCCGCAGATCGTCGCCCTGATCGCCGGCGCGGGGCAGCCGCCCAAGGAATAGCCGTTAAGATCACCCAACAGACGCCGATCCGCATGGCCTTGCCGCCGCGACGCCCGCCGTCCTAGCTTGACCACTGGAAGGAGCGCCCATGGACCTGGACGCCTATCTGGCCCGCATCGGCTATGCCGGGACGCCACGCGTGGACCTGGAGACCCTGGGCGCGATCCACCGCGCCCATCTGCTGGCCATCCCCTACGAGAACCTCGACGTGCAGCTCGGGCGGCCCGGCGACGTGAGCCTGCGGCACGCCTTCGACAAGCTGGTCACCGCGCGGCGCGGCGGCTGGTGCTACGAGATGAACGGCCTGCTGGGCTGGGCGCTGAACGAGATCGGTTTCACGGTCACCCGCATGGCCGGCGCCGTCGGACGCACCGAGCGCGGCGAGATCAGCCACGGCAACCATCTGGTGCTGCGGATCGACCTGGACCGGCCCTACATCGCCGATGTCGGGTTCGGCGACGGAACCCTCGAGCCCGTGGCCCTGGTCGCGGGTCCGATGACCGTCGCGGGCTACGACTTCCGGCTGGAGCAGCTCGACGCCGACTGGTGGCGCTTCCACAATCACGCCCTGGGAGGCGCCCCCTATTTCGATTTCACGCAGGCGCCCGCCAACGACACGGCGCTGAACACCACCTGCCAATGGCTGCGCACCTCGCCGGACTCGATCTTCACCCAGTTTCCCATCGTCCAGCGCCATACGCCCGAGGGCCTGGTGATCATCCTGGGACGCACCCTGCGCCGCATCCGGCCGGGCGAGCGGACCCAGGCCCTGATCGGCGGCGCCGACGAATTCATCGACATCCTGACCCGCGAGTTCGGTCTGGACGTGCCGGAGATGCGTGACCTATGGCCCGCCGTCTGCGCCAAGCACGAGGCGCTGTTCGGGGAAAAGCCGGACTAGCGCCGCAGCGAGAACCCGACGCGGAAGGTCTGGGGTGCAGCGAAGCTCTCGGTCCCGTCGCCGGTCTCGCCGACCTCGATGCGGGCGTCGGTGAGGTTCTCCGCCGCCAGATAGATCTCGCTGTCGGGCGTCAGTCGCCAGGCGGCGCGGGCGTCGAGGCCGACCGAGGCGGCCAGCTTGCGGCTGTTCAGGTCATCCTCGAACCGTTCGCTCTCGAACCGCGCGTTGGCGGACAGGGTCAGGCGATCGCCCGCCTTCCAGTCGAGCCCGCCGGTGATGGTGTATTCCGGGGTCTGGGCCGGCCGGTTGCCCGAGAGCTGGGGCGCTGCGCGACCGCCATCGACTTCCGCTCTTGTGGCCGAGGCCGCGGCGTTGAGGGTCAGGTCGCCGAAGGTGCGGGCGATGTCGGCCTCCAGACCCCAGGCCTCGATCTGGCCGGCGTTGCGCCGCTGGCGCAGGACCCCGCCCACGGGAATGAACCCCGCCACCGGATAGGTCATCCCACCCGGGCCGACCGTCACATTGGTGATGGGGTCGTCCAGCCGGTTGTAAAAGACCGTGCCGCGCCAGCGGGTCGCCCCATCGCCGCCGATACCGAACTCCACCCCATAGAGGGTTTCCGGCGTCAGGGTCGGATTGGCCTCGGTGACGTCGTTGCCGACCCGGAACGGGCGGTGCAACTCGTTCAGGGTCGGCGGCCGGAAGCCGGCATAGGCCGCCCCGCGCAGCCATGTGACCTGGTTCAGCCGGTAACGCACCCCGAACCGCGCCGTGGGCGTCGTGCCCGAGGTGTCGGGCGAGGTGGCGTTCAGGGTGGTCGCCCCGGTGGCCAGGTCACGCTCCCGGCGTACTGCGTCCTCCTGGCGCCAAGCGTCCACGCGCACACCGCCGGTGACCAGCCAGTCGCCCCGGTCCAGCACGCCCTCGGCATAGAGCCCGGCCACCGCCGTGTTCCCGCCGGACTCCCGCCCCCGAGTAAAGGCGCCGGCCAGGTAGCGGAACCGCTCGAAGGCGTGGCCGTCGGCGAAGCGGGCGTCGGCCCCCACCTCCCAGGAAAAGGCCTCTCCCCGGCCCTGCCAGGCGGCGTTGAAGCCGTAACCCAGGGCGGGGGTGGAATACTGGTCGCTCGCCGGGGTGGTGGCCAGGCGGCCCGCCGCCACGGCCGAGGAGGTGTTGGCCAGGTCGCTGGAGCGCGCCCAGGCCTGCAACCGCCAGCCGCCGCCGTTGATGATCCTGGCCAAGGTCGCGGTGGCCGAACCGCCGCGGGCCGTCGAGTTGGCGCCCACGAGACCCGCGCCCCGCTGCTCTTCATAGACCCCCAGCCGCAGGGCGCCGACGACGCCCGCCCGCTCGCCCTGCACCCGGACGGCGAAGGACCCGGCCTCCAGGGTCGTCGGCGCATCGGCCGCCCCCCGCCCGCCACGGACCGGCGTGTAGCCGTCCGAGGTCTCCGCGCTGGCGGTCAGCAGCAGGCCTGTGGTCCCCAGGGCCACGGCCGCCCGCGCCCCGCCCCGCTGAGCGACGGACAGGTCCAGGGCCGAGACACCCTCGATCGCGTCGCGCTCCTCCAGGGCGACGACGCCGGTCAGCGCGCCGGCCCCATAGGCGCCCGCGCCCGCGCCGCGCACGAGGGTGACGCTCTCCAGGCCCTCCGGCGGCAGCGCCGACCAGATCACCCAGCCCCCGAAGGGATCGTTCTGCGGCGCCCCGTCCAGGGTCACCAGCGCCCGGCCGGCCCCCGACGGCGCCACCCCGCGCAGGGAGATGCCCTGGATAGTGGGATTGGCCGCGTCGCTGCCGGTGCGCCGGAACAGTGAGACGCCGGGCGCGCGCTTCAGGGCGGCATCGAGGCGTGGCGCGGTCTTCAGGTCCTCCGCCCCGATCTGCTGGACCGCGAACACCGCCTCCCCGCCCAGCGCCGGCAGGCGCGGGGCATGGACGACAACGACTTCAACTTCGGGCGGGGGCGGACTGATGGGCATGGCCAAAGGGCATAGGGGCAAAGCGGTGGCGTGTCAGCCACTCCAGCAACCCGACTCAACTCCAGCAAGATCGTCCTGAGTTCGCTCGCAAGAGAGGCGTGGCCGGGCTGCATCCCAACGAGTCATAAAACTGTGGCTGGACCTCCGCCTCAGCGCGGCTCAAACCCAGTTTCGTTGGGGGAAACTGGAGACGCAAAGCCATGCTGGACCTGTCCCTGCCGCCCTCCGTCACCGTCAGCCCCACCCTGGTGGGTGTTTCGATCCTCACAGCTGACGGTGTCACCGTTCAGGTCAGCCTGCCACGCCCGCGCGGCCTGCATGACCTGCCGCAGGCCGAGGTGGCCGCCCGTGCCAAGCGTCTGGCGCAGGCGGCGCTGATCACAGCCTTCGAGAGCCTGGAAGGCGCCTAGCCTTCGGTGTCGATCGACGCCTGCATGGCCGGGGAGTAGCGCGGCCCGGTGACGGTCTGCGGGTTCACCAGCGCCTCGACCCTGGCCATCGTCTCGGGCGACAGGGTGACGGCGGCGGCGGCGGCGTTTTCCAGCATGTGATCCGGGTTCGTGGTGCCCGGGATGGGGACGATGGTTTCGTCCTTGGTCAGCAACCAGGCCAGGCAGAGCTGGGCCGGTGTGCAGCCGGCCTCCCTCGCAAGGGCGGCGAAGGCCTCGAACAGCTTCAGATTGGCGGCGAAGGCCTCGCCCTGGAACCGGGGCATACCCAGGCGCATATCGCCGTCCTGGAAGGCGGCGGGATCCGATGCGCCACCGGCCAGGAAGCCGCGGCCCACCGGACTGAAGGCCACGAAGGTGACCCCCAGCTCCTTGCAGGCCTGCAGCACCGCGATCTCCGGATTGCGGGTCCAGGGGGAGTATTCTGTCTGCAGGGCGGCGATAGGATGGACCGCGTGGGCGCGGCGCAGGGTGTCGGCTGACACTTCCGACAGGCCGATGGCCTTGATCTTTCCCTCAGCCACCAGTTCGGCCAGGGCGCCGACGCTATCCTCGATCGGCACGCGCTTGTCCCAGCGGTGCAGGTAGTAGAGGTCGATGACGTCGGTCTTCAGGCGCTTGAGACTTCCCTCGCAGGTGGCCTTCAGGACGTCGGGATGGCCGTTCAGCTCGCGCTTGTCGCCATTGGTCAGTCCGCACTTCGACGCCAGGACATAGTCCTGGCGGCGGTCGCCCAGCACTTCGCCGATCAGGGTCTCGTTGTGGCCCACGCCATAGACCGCGGCGGTGTCGAGGAAGGTGTAGCCGGCGTCCAGGGCGCCCTTCAGCACGCGCTCGGCCTGCTCGCGCGGCGCCGGCGGCCCGTAGCCGTGGGAGAGGCTCATGCAGCCCAGGCCGATGGCGGAGACCTCGAACGGTCCGAGCTTGCGGGTCTGCATGGGGCGGCTCCTCAAAAAGACGGGCGCGACAGTGCGCGCGAGCCTTGTGGAGCCGGGGGGATCAGTTCGTCAATCGCGGCCGCGAGGCTCTACGGATTGACGTTCAGCTTGATACGGATGCGTCCGGCCTGGGCCATGGAGTCCGGCACGTGGATGTTGGCGGCCAGCTTCAGCGCGGTGGCGGCGTCCGGGTTGGTGGCCGGGTCGGCGTCGATGACGGTGCAGGCGGTCAGGGCCGGGCCATTGACCAGGCACTCGACGATATAGGCGTTGGCGGCAAGGGCCGGCGCGGGCTCGGAGGGCGGCGCGGAAGCACCCGACGGGGCCGAAATGGCGGCCACAAAAGCCAGAACAGAAAGCAACATGGGACCTCAACGGTTAATAGAGGTTAATCAAATGTGAAGAACGTCCGAATGCAAGTGTTTCATTTCGGCGTCTTCCCGCCCTTGCACGGCAACGCTCGTGCCGCACCGCCGCAGCCCCCGGTCAGGCGCCACGCTTTTGGGCGGCGGCGCCCGCTCCTATCGCACCGCACCATCGCCCATATTGCGTCGCACCATTGTCACTTGCCGCTCGGGGAATCCGCGGGCTTAGTCCCTCTCAGGCGACGCGCTTGGGCCACCCTAGAAGCTCAAGCCTCAGCCTGAGGAACGCCGGGAGGCGGTTGAACCCCAACCCCTTTCGGAGACGACCCACATGATGAAACTGATGACCCTGGCCGCGCTGGCCACCCTGGCCCTGGCTCCCGCCGCCCATGCTGAAGAAGGCGTCCGCGTCTCCCTCGTCGGCAAGTCCACCGCCCAGGTCCACGCCGAGATCGTCGCGGCCGCCAAGAAGGTGTGCGCCAAGGCGGTGGTCGGCGAGACCCTGCTCCTCGACGCCTACGGCCGCTGCATGAAGGGCTCGGTGAATTCGGCCCTGGAACAGCTCGGCAGCTCCGACGTCGCCCAGCTCGAAGCGATGCGGCTGGCCCAACGCTAAGCAGGCCTCCCAGATCTGAAGCGAAAGGGTCGGCCGAACGCCGGCCCTTTTTCTTTGTCCGAGATCCGGGCGCGGGGCTCCATCACCGGAGGTTCACGCCAGACAGGGTCAGGCCGCCGGCGAAGGGCGCGCGATCGCCACCGCCGCGGTTGGAGGGGTCGGCGGAAAGGTCGATCCAGGCCTGGAAGACGCCAATTCTACCACGTTGCAAGTAATCGCAAGGTTAGATTCGGCCTGATTTCCCGCACCGGCGCCGCCCCAAACGCAAAAAACCCCGCGCGAGCGGGGCTTTAAGAAATCTTTGGGTGCGGGGACAGGATTTGAACCTGTGACCTTCAGGTTATGAGCCTGACGAGCTACCGGGCTGCTCCACCCCGCGGCAAAGCTAGAAATCGTGATTGAAGGGTTATTGGACATATCCGTTTGGTAGACCTGGCGGCGACCTACTCTCCCGTGCCTTAAGACAAAGTACCATCGGCCCAGAGAGGCTTAACGACCGAGTTCGGAATGGGATCGGGTGGGGACCTCTCGGCAAAACCACCAGGTCAACGAAACGGATATTTGAGAAGACATCACTGCTGAAAGCGCGATTTCTGAAGCGCATTCATGAATTTCACTAAGAACGATCAAGCCGATCGAGCGATTAGTACCAGTAAGCTGCATGCCTCGCGGCACTTCCACACCTGGCCTATCAACGTGGTGGTCTACCACGGCTCTCGGCGAAACCTTGTTTTGAGGTTAGTTTCCCGCTTAGATGCTTTCAGCGGTTATCTAGTCCATACTTAGCTACCCTGCTGCGCGGCTGGCGCCACGACAGGTCCACCAGAGGTATGTCCATCCCGGTCCTCTCGTACTAGGGACAGATCCTCTCAAGTTTCGTACACCCACGGCAGATAGGGACCAAACTGTCTCACGACGTTCTGAACCCAGCTCACGTACCACTTTAATCGGCGAACAGCCGAACCCTTGGGACCTGCTCCAGCCCCAGGATGTGATGAGCCGACATCGAGGTGCCAAACTTTGCCGTCGCTGTGGACGCTTGGGCAAAATCAGCCTGTTATCCCTAGAGTACCTTTTATTCGTTGAGCGATGGCCCTTCCACGCAGAACCACCGGATCACTATGGCCGACTTTCGTCTCTGCTCGACTTGTCAGTCTCGCAGTCAGGCGGGCTTATGCCATTGCACTCATCGAGCGATTTCCGACCGCTCTGAGCCCACCATCGCGCGCCTCCGTTACACTTTGGGAGGCGACCGCCCCAGTCAAACTGCCCGCCACGCCATGTCCCGAACCCGGATAACGGGCTGCGGTTAGACGTCAGCGACAACAAGGGTGGTATTTCAAGGTTGGCTCCACCGAGGCTGGCGCCCCGGTTTCATAGCCTCCCACCTATCCTACACATGTTGCCGCTAACGCCAAGGCGAAGCTGCAGTAAAGGTTCATAGGGTCTTTCCGTCTGACCGCGGGAACCCCGCATCTTCACGGGGAATTCAATTTCACTGAGCCTATGCTGGAGACAGTGGGGAAGTCGTTACGCCATTCGTGCAGGTCGGAACTTACCCGACAAGGAATTTCGCTACCTTAGGACCGTTATAGTTACGGCCGCCGTTTACCGGGGCTTCAATTCGCAGCTCTCACCACTCCTTTTAACCTTCCGGCACCGGGCAGGCGTCAGACCCTATACGTCGCCTTGCGGCTTCGCAGAGCCCTGTGTTTTTGATAAACAGTCGCTACCCCCTGGCCTGTGCCACTCTACAAAGGTTGCCCTAAGCAGAGTCACGCTTATCCCGAAGTTACGCGTGCAATTTGCCGAGTTCCTTCAGCATAGTTCTCTCAAGCGCCTTGGTATACTCTACCTGTCCACCTGTGTCGGTTTAGGGTACGGTCTCCGTTGGAGTTATTTCCAGGGACCTCTTCACTGCAAGGAACAATCCAATAAGCCCTCACAATTTACGGGATCCGTCACTTCCAACTGGCTCAGGAATATTCACCTGATTCCCATCGACTACGCCTTTCGGCCTCGCCTTAGGGGCCGGCTAACCCTGCGCAGATTAGCTTTACGCAGGAACCCTTGGACTTTCGGCGAGAGTGTTTCTCACACTCTTTATCGTTACTCATGTCAGCATTCTCACTTCCGATACCTCCAGCAAGGCTCACGCCTTACCTTCACAGGCTTACGGAACGCTCCGCTACCGCTTGCAGTAAACTGCAAACCCATACCTTCGGTGAATGGCTTTAGCCCCGTTACATTTTCCGCGCAGGATCGCTTGACCAGTGAGCTGTTACGCTTTCTTTAAATGATGGCTGCTTCTAAGCCAACATCCTGGTTGTCAAAGCAATCCCACATCGTTTCCCACTTAGCCATTACTTGGGGACCTTAGATGATGGTTAGGGTTGTTTCCCTCTTCACGACGGACGTTAGCACCCGCCGTGTGTCTGCCGGATAGTTCTCTTGGGTATTCGGAGTTTGGTTAGAATTGGTAGATCTCGCGACCCCCGCATCCATCCAGTGCTCTACCCCCCAAGGAATTCGTCCGACGCACTACCTAAATAGTTTTCGCGGAGAACCAGCTATGTCCAGGTTTGATTGGCCTTTCACCCCTATCCACAAGTCATCCCAGAATTTTTCAACATTCACGGGTTCGGTCCTCCAGCTGGTGTTACCCAGCCTTCAACCTGCTCATGGATAGATCACCTGGTTTCGGGTCGTCATGCGACGTACTTATTCGCCCTATTCAGACTCGCTTTCGCTACGCCTACACCTAACGGCTTAAGCTTGCACGGCACATGAAGTCGCTGACCCATTATACAAAAGGTACGCCGTCACCACGCGAGGTGGCTCCGACTGCTTGTAGGCTTCCGATTTCAGGTTCTATTTCACTCCCCTTGTCGGGGTGCTTTTCACCTTTCCCTCACGGTACTTGTTCACTATCGGTCGTCGAGGAGTACTTAGGCTTGGAGGGTGGTCCCCCCATGTTCAGACAGGATTTCACGTGTCCCGCCCTACTCGAGTCCGTCGCTAATTGACGCCTACGGGGCTATCACCCGCTATGGCTGACCTTTCCAAGTCATTCGGCTTTATGTCACGACGGCACTGGCCTGGTCCCGGTTCGCTCGCCACTACTACGGGAGTCTCGGTTGATGTCCTTTCCTCCGGGTACTGAGATGTTTCAGTTCCCCGGGTTTGCTTAATGAACCCTATTTTATTCAGGTCATTATACCTTTGAACGACGTACGAACCGGAGCCCCAGCCGAAGCTGGAGATCAAATTCGCAAATCGTAAAGGTGGGTTTCCCCATTCGGAAATCTTCGGATCAAAGGGTGCTCGCGCCTCCCCGAAGCTTATCGCAGCGTGCCACGTCCTTCATCGCCTCTCGACGCCAAGGCATCCATCAGAAGCCCTTATGCGCTTGATCGTTCTCAGTGAAACTCATGTAAGGGGACGGTATTTGCCACCCGTCGGTACGAAGCGGTGGGTGGCGCCCTCACATGCGCTATAGAAATCTTGTTCTTTCGAACAATGATGTCTTCTCAGGTCCATCCTCCAAACCCCAGGGGGGGGCCGGATAAACCCTTCAATTCACGATGTCATTGAACCAGCGCCGGCATAGCCAGGCGTTGGAAACTTGTATCTTTCCGATCGCGTTATTCTCACGTCTTCATGGTGGAGCCAGACGGGATCGAACCGACGACCTCATGCTTGCAAAGCACGCGCTCTACCAACTGAGCTATGGCCCCCAATGAAGAGGAGCCGCTCAAGCTGAGAGCTTGTCATCGACCTGTCCGCCCGAGGTATCACACAGGAAGTGTGGTGGGCCCAGGCAGACTCGAACTGCCGACCTCACGCTTATCAGGCGTGTGCTCTAACCAACTGAGCTACAGGCCCTTGAAGCGGCTTGTCCCAGGACAGAGTCCCGGAACACGCGATCGCACCACAGCCTAAACAACGGCTGCGGTGTTTTGTGGAAAGAGAAACGAAGACGGCGACACTCCGCACCTGTGTAGTGTCTATGACGAACCAATAGAACCGCGAGAGGTTCTGGAGGCTCATCCTTAGAAAGGAGGTGATCCAGCCGCAGGTTCCCCTACGGCTACCTTGTTACGACTTCACCCCAGTCGCTGACCCTACCGTGGTCGACTGCCTCCCTTGCGGGTTAGCGCATCGCCTTCGGGTAAAACCAACTCCCATGGTGTGACGGGCGGTGTGTACAAGGCCCGGGAACGTATTCACCGCGGCATGCTGATCCGCGATTACTAGCGATTCCGACTTCATGCACTCGAGTTGCAGAGTGCAATCCGAACTGAGACGACTTTTGGGGATTAGCTCACCATCGCTGGGTTGCAACCCTCTGTAGTCGCCATTGTAGCACGTGTGTAGCCCACCTTGTAAGGGCCATGAGGACTTGACGTCATCCACACCTTCCTCCGGCTTACCACCGGCGGTCCCATTAGAGTGCCCAACTAAATGATGGCAACTAATGGCGTGGGTTGCGCTCGTTGCGGGACTTAACCCAACATCTCACGACACGAGCTGACGACAGCCATGCAGCACCTGTGTCCCAGTCCCCGAAGGGAAAGCCAGATCTCTCTGGTGGTCCGGGCATGTCAAAAGGTGGTAAGGTTCTGCGCGTTGCTTCGAATTAAACCACATGCTCCACCGCTTGTGCGGGCCCCCGTCAATTCCTTTGAGTTTTAATCTTGCGACCGTACTCCCCAGGCGGAGTGCTTAATGCGTTAGCTGCGTCACCGACATGCATGCATGCCGACAACTAGCACTCATCGTTTACGGCGTGGACTACCAGGGTATCTAATCCTGTTTGCTCCCCACGCTTTCGAGCCTCAGCGTCAGTAATGGGCCAGTGAGTCGCCTTCGCCACTGGTGTTCTTCCGAATATCTACGAATTTCACCTCTACACTCGGAGTTCCACTCACCTCTCCCATACTCAAGATAGCCAGTATCAAAGGCAGTTCCAAGGTTGAGCCCTGGGCTTTCACCTCTGACTAAACTATCCGCCTACGCTCCCTTTACGCCCAGTAATTCCGAGCAACGCTAGCCCCCTTCGTATTACCGCGGCTGCTGGCACGAAGTTAGCCGGGGCTTCTTCTCCGGGTACCGTCATTATCGTCCCCGGTGAAAGAATTTTACAATCCTAAGACCTTCATCATTCACGCGGCATGGCTGCGTCAGGCTTTCGCCCATTGCGCAAGATTCCCTACTGCTGCCTCCCGTAGGAGTCTGGGCCGTGTCTCAGTCCCAGTGTGGCTGGTCATCCTCTCAGACCAGCTATGGATCGTAGGCTTGGTGAGCCTTTACCTCACCAACTACCTAATCCAACGCGGGCCGCTCCAATGGCGATAAATCTTTCCCCCGAAGGGCACATACGGTATTAGCTGAAGTTTCCCTCAGTTGTTCCGTACCAAAGGGCACGTTCCCACGCGTTACTCACCCGTCCGCCGCTAATCCCGAAGGACCCGCTCGACTTGCATGTATTAGGCCTGCCGCCAGCGTTCGCTCTGAGCCAGGATCAAACTCTCAGGTTGAGTTGACTCTGACTTCAATGTGACAAACCCGAAGGTTTGTCTGGCATTGGTCTACATAGTTTCTTGACGAGGTACATAACACCAACGATCCGAAGACCGAGTGGCATATGGTATTGTCTTCAAGAGACCGCAGTTTAGTCAGCGTCGAGATAGTCTGGTTAGGACTATCGCCAGAGCGCCGCCGCCTGCGTTTCTCTTTCCAAATCAACAATGTCAAAGACCAAGACCGGGTTTCCCCCGCCCCACTGTTTAGCGCCGGTGGTCGGCGGAGGCGGCTATCTAGTGGCCGGCCTCTTTCGTGTCAACCGATCCTTTCGGACTTTTTCGCCAGAGCCCGGAAGGTCCGGATTTAGGCAAAAACTTCGCTCCGGCCTAACCGAGGGGTTAGCCCCACCAAGTCGGTAGCGATTCGATTGAAGCTGCGGAACATAACGGTCTGCAGTCGAAAAGCAAGAGGTTTTTAAGGACCTCTAAGTCTTCGCCGCGGCCCGTCTGGGCCTCAGCGAGGAGCGGCGTGTCTAGTTGCCGTTCCCCTTAGTGTCAACCGGCTCTTTCGAACTCTTTCCACCGATCCGGACGATCCGGAGGCCGATGAAAGGAGACCCTCGTGCCAGGCGCGGGAACCGGAGTTCCTGATCCCGACCGGGGGCCCGATCGTCGCTCGATTTTCGTTACGAAGAACAATGATTTCAAGTGCTTGGTAGCGCCTGAAGCCGTTGTCCGCCGCCCCGTCGTCCGAGCGAGGGGGGCTTATATGAGCGGGTTCGAAACCGCGCAACCCCCTTCCTACAGTTTGATGACAAATCCGCGCGTCGCCTTGTGGATAGAGCCTCGCGCTCCCTATGAAGGGAGGGCGCAAGCCCAGTGCGCACGGGGATAGGAGACGTTTCAGCCGATGCTCTCGCAAAAGGCCCGTTATGGACTGCGCGCCCTGGTCGAACTGGCCCGGGCGGGCGGCGCCCAGGTCACCTCGGGAGAATTGGCCGTCCGCGCCGACGCGCCGCGCAAGTTTCTGGAGGCGATTCTGCTGGAGCTGGCCCGCAACCGGGTGGTGGTCAGCAAGCGCGGTAAGTTCGGCGGCTATCTCCTGGCCCGCCCGCCTGCCGAGATCAGCTTCGCGGAGATCATCCGAGTCATTGATGGGCCCCTGGCGCTCGCCCCCTGTGTCAGCCGGCTCTCCTTCCGCAAGTGCGACGACTGCCCAGACCTCGCCACCTGCTCCCTGCGCGAGGCGCTCTTGCGAGCCCGCGACGCCACCTCTGAAGTCTTGGAGGGCTACAGCCTGGCCGACGCGGCCGCCTGCGAGGGCGCCGAGGTGTTCAAGCCGGCCTGAACCGGCAGACCTTTGACGCCGGCTTGGGCGCCGATTCTCATCTGATCGTCCCGGCGCCACAACCGAGACCCTAGTTGCGGCAGGTCTTCACGGGCTGGACCGGAAAGCCCTTCGCCTCACCATCTCGGAAACGTCCCACCTCGGGCCGGCTAAAATCCCTGCTCAGCAGGTGCATGACGAAGGCGGGCTCGATCTGGACGACGATGGCGGGGGAGGTTTTCCAGAGCTCCGTCACCCTCGTTCCATAATCATAGTCGCATCCACCCGAACTGATGACCATCACACGGCTGAATTCATGCGACTCAATTCGAGCCCGCTTTCCACTCTCCAGTTGGAGGTCGTAGGGCGTCCACGGATCGGTTCCCGCATAAGGGGCCTTGATGAGATGAAGGGTCAGGACACGCCCTGTCTGATTGTAGAGCGTCAGGTCCGGCATGTAGCTGCAGCTCGCCAGCAACAGGCAGGCGACCAGCGACGCCAGCCTCCTCATCTCGACCGCCCCGCCCAGGGCCGGGCCGGATCGGCCAGCGGCCCGACCTCGTTCCAGTTTTCCTTGTCATGCCAAGTCTTGCCACGGGACAGGGCGTAGAGGCCCCCGGCGAGGTTGGACGCCAGATAGAGCGGCCCCAGCAGTTCGCCTTGCTTGGTATGCTGCTCTTCATGCACCTGTTGGGTGTGGCCATTCTCCAGACGCGGGCTGCCATCCGGATTGAACCATGTCCGGCCCGTGGACTTGGCGCGGTCGTAAGGATCGCCGTTTGAGATCGTGGCGTTGCCGATTGTCACCGCGCTCACGCCTCCCACAGGATTGTTGGTGAACTGCACTGCATTGTTGGCAAGGCGCACACCGGGTCGTCGTCCCGCCACCGCGCCGGCGACATACCCCAGCGCCCCGAGTTCAAGCCCCAGCATCGTGTTCGGCGCGTTCCAGATCTTGCCCGGGATATTGGCGTCGACGACCCCCTTCCGAAACCGATCCCGCATCCGCAGCTTTTCGGGCGTCAATCTGGGGATCGCGGGAAGCGGCACGGACGGCTTCGCGGGCCTTCGTCCGCCGGACGGCTGTTTTCTGAACCCGAACACTCACCCCTCCGCAATCTGGCCCATCGACCTGCGGATGGTCTCATGAAAAGGCGGAATTCTCAAGAACAAATACGGAACATCCTATGGACGCCCCCGCCCGGCCCGGCCGCCCTACCCCGCCGCGATATAGGCCTTCAGCCCGTCGGCCTCGGCCTCGACCTCGGAAATCTTGTGCTTCACCAGGTCGCCGATGGAGACGATGCCGATCAGCCGATCGCCCTCGCAGACCGGCAGGTGCCGCAGACGGCGGTCGGTCATGCGGCTCAGGAGAGAGTTCACCGTCTCCCCCGGCTCGGCGAACACCACGTCGCGGGTCATGCAGCTGGAGACCGGCTGGTTGAGGGCCGAGGCTCCCTGCTCGGCCATCACCCGGACCACGTCGCGCTCGGAGACGATGCCCGCCACCCGGTCGCCGTCCATGATGATCATGGCCCCCACACGCCTGGAGTGCAGCAGGGCGCAGATGGCGCTCACCGTCTCACTGGGCGTGGCTGTGAAGACCAGGTCGCCCTTGGCCTTTAGAATCTGCGAAACAAGCATGGCGACGTTCTCCCGTAATCCCCGGAAGAACGAAGGTCGCTCAAGATTGCTGGCAGATCAATCGGCTACACCCCGACGTGATAGCCAGCCGAAGGGGGTCACCAGCACCAGGCCGGCGGCATATCCAAAGAGATGCGCCTCCCAGGCCACCGGCATCCCCCCGGCGCCGGGGGCGAAGCCGACCACGGCGATCAGCAGGTTCACCACAACCCATGCGGCGGTCATGCCCACCACGGGGGGGGCTGAGATAGGGGCCAGGAACCCCCTTCCCCGCGATCATCCGCGCCGCCGCCGCCATCAATCCGGCCACGGCGCCGGACGCGCCCACCAACAGGTGAGGATCTCCCGCATGCACCAGGCCGTAGCCCAGGTTCGCCAGCGCGCCGCAGACAAGATAGAAGAGCAGGAAGGCGAGCGCCCCGGTCGCCTTCGCGCCATAGTAGCGCGCGACAGGGGTTCCGAAGGCCAGGGCGCCGGCCGCATTCATAAGAGCGTGCGCCCAGCTTCCATGCACGAACAGCGCGGTGATCAGGGTGATCGCGCGCCCGTCGTCCAGGTGCGCGGGCGAAAACCCGTAGGTCGGCAGGAATTGCTCAGGCGGCAGGAATGACTGCAGGCCAAACCCTCCAATGATCGCCACCGTCATGGCCACGGCCGGCCAGGGGGCGTTGAAAATCGGCTCGCGGGGTTCGTCCAAAACGCTCTCCAAACTCAAAACAACAACGAAACCGAGGGTTTCGGCGACACCTCATTAACCAAATCGCCAGTGTCTTGGCTCTTTAATGTGAGCTGTCCGGTTTTGGCACGCTCTGTGCTCCCGCCTCACCAGACGTTTCGTCCGCGCGGAGTTTTCGTATTTCCATGGCCGCCGCTCCCCCCGCTGCGCCGCGTCTTGTCTGGCTCGCCGGCGCCCTCGCCGTGAGCCTGCTCGCCGGCCAGGCTCACGCCCAGGCGATGTCCACCAATTCGGCCGACTTCAATTCCGGCTACGGCCGCGCGGCCGGTTCCGAGAACCATCCCGTGGAGTTCGCCACCCGCGACGCCAACGGCAACCGCATCATCGTCGATGGGCTGATGCTCACCGGTGAGGACCAGTCCAGCTTTTCCAGCGCCTCGGGCGCGGCGGACGCCTATGCCGGCGTCGGGGCCTCGGCCGGCGGCGCGACCGCCATCGGCAACAACCTGACCGTGGTGACCCAGGGCAACTACAACACCGTCATCATCAATTCGAGCCAGACCAACACCGGGGCGGTCACCGCCAACGCCGGCGCCACCGGAGGCGTCGGCAATGGTCAGTAGCCCCCTCTATCGTGTCGCGGGCCTGCTCAGCGCCGCGGCGCTCGGCCTCGCCGGCTGCGCCACCCCGGTGGCGGGCCCCAGCGGCAACTATGCCCGCTCCATCGGCACAGCCCCGGTCACCGCCAACCCGACTCCCTATTCCGGCGCCCTGGTCTGCATGGCCGGATACGCCCGCAACGCCAAGCTGGTGGCGCCGCGTATCGCGGTGGGCCGCATCGCCGACTATACCGGCAAGTCGGAGTCCGACGGGTCTGGCCGCAAGATCACCCAGGGCGCGTCGCTGATGGCGATGTCGGCCTTCGCCAAGGCCGGCATGCCCCTGGTGGAACGCTTCGACACCTCGGTCTCCGAGCTGGAGCTGAAGTACGCCAACAACAAGCTGATCTCCGACGCCCCCAACCCCGCGCCCAACCAGGCCGCGGAGTACCGACGGATCCTGGCCGGCCAGGTGCCGGGTTCGGACTTCTACGTCGCGGGCGGGCTCACCGAGCTGAACTTCAACATCCGCTCCTCCGGCGCCGACCTCACCGGCGGCGGCGTGGACGCCAAGGAGCTCAAGGGCTCCTTCCGCGCCCGCATGTTCGTCATGAACATCGGCCTGGACATGCGCCTCATCAACACCCGCACGCTGGAGGTGGTGGACGTCATCTCCTACCAGAAGCAGGTGATCGGCCGTGAAGTGGGCGTCGGCCTCTTCGACTTCCTGGGCGGCAACGTCTTCGACGTCTCGGCCGGCGCCGGCGCCCTGGAACCCATGCAGCTGGCGGTCCGCGCCCTGGTCGAGCGCGCGGTGGTCGAGATGACCGCCAACCTCTACGGCATGCCCGGACCCCGCGCCTGCCTGTCGTCGGACCCGCTGGGCGACGGCACGGTGGGCATCACCGGCGGCTACGTGCCCGCCTACAACAACCTGGGCACCAACAATGCTGAAACGCGGTCCGATCCTTCTCGCTGGAATGCTCGCCGGGATTCTGCCGTGCGGGGCCGCTACTAGTCAGACCAACACCGTTCTGAACAATCAGATCCAGCTCGGCGACGTCTTCAGCCAGCAGACCCTGAATGTCGAGACCGTCAGCGAGTCCACCACCGCCAACACCACGGCCACCGGCAACGTCTATTCGGCCTCCGCCGACGGCAGCGACCTGGACCTCAGGTCCAACCAGACCTCCAGCGGCGACATCCTCGCCGACACCAACGTCAATGTCGCCACCAACTCCGGCGCGCAGACCAACCTCACCACCACAGCCGGCGGCAACCTCGGCGACGCCAATGTCTATGCCGGCACAATGAGCGCGGTGTTCAATCAGGCCACCACCGCCGCCACCATCACCGCCCACAGCCACATCGAGGCCCCCAACGCCGAGACCGGCGAGGTGTTCACCTCCACCCAGGCGGTGGGTAACAACCAGAACCTCGGCGTCAGCGTCGGCGCCGCGGGTGTGCGGGTGAATCAGGCCAACGCGGCCGACACCTATTCGGACGGCGGCGGGGTCTATGGCCTGGTGACCGGAGCGGCGGAGATGACGGCCGGCTCCATGGGCAACAATGTCGCCCTCTCCGGCGACGGGGGCTCGGGCGTCCGGGTGATCGTCGACCAGCAGAACACCGCCGGGGTCACCCAGGCCGCCCATTTCACCGCCTATGGCCAGGTGCAGGACGGCAAGACAACCGCGATCGCCGCCGGCAACAACATGAACGCGGTCAATGAGGGCTTCCTCCTCGACGCCACCCTAAGACAGACCAACCAGGCCTATGTCCGCGCCCAGGCCGTCAGCTCGGCGGCCAACTTCGGCGCGGCCGCGGCGGTGGCCAACGGGGTCGGCAACAACGCCGTCATGGGCGACATCGGCGGCGAGGTCATCATCGACAACGCCCAGTTCAACGAGGGCGGCGGCATCGAGGCCGTGGCCAGCTACACCGGCGGCGAAGGCTATGACGGCCTGGCCTCGGCCAGCGCCAGCGGCAACGCGGCGGTCGGCTATTCCTGCGCCGATTGCTCAGGCCGCCTGACGGTGGGCAACGACCAGACCAACACCGTCGATGTCGGCGCCACGGCGACCGCCACCCAGACCTCGGGCCGCTCGATCTCCGGCGTCGCCAACGCGGTAGGCAACACCGCCACCTACTATATCAGCCGCCCCGGCGAGTAAGGCCGCCCTGCCCCCGTCCCGCCTTGCGCCCGCCACGACCCGCGGGGCATGGTGCCCGACCGCCAACGATCCGGAAAGCCTTGATGATCCGTCCCCTGCGCGGCGCCGCCGCGCTTCTCGCGGCCACCGCCCTGAGCGGCTGCGCCGTTCCCAACCTATCGATGCCCAAGCTTGGGGGGTTCGGGATCGGACAGGACAAGGCGCCCGCCGCGCCGGTCAAGCTGGCGCCCGGCCAGTGGGCCCAGGCCCGCTCCGACGTCCCCGCCGATCCGGAGGTTCGCTTCGGCGCCCTGCCCAACGGCATGCGCTATGCGCTGCGCAAGCAGACCATCCCCGCCGGCCAGGCCGCCCTGCGCCTGCGCTTCGACGCCGGCTCCCTGCAGGAGACCGACGCCCAGGCGGGCCTCGCCCACTTCCTCGAGCACATGGCCTTCAACGGCTCGAAGAACGTGCCCGAGGGTGACATGATCAAGATCCTGGAGCGTCTGGGCCTGGCCTTCGGGGCCGACACCAACGCCTCCACCGACCTCGACGAGACCATCTACAAGCTTGACCTGCCGCGCACCGACGCCGAGACCCTCGACACCTCGCTGATGCTGCTGCGCGAGGCGGCGGGCGAGCTGACCATCGACCAGGCCGCCGTCGACCGCGAGCGTGGCGTGGTGCTCTCGGAGGAGCGCGCCCGGGACAATCCCGCCAGCCGCGTCTACCGCGCCCGCCAGGCCTTCCTGCTGAAGGACCAACTGCCGCCGCGTCGTGACCCCATCGGCAAGGTCGAGGTGCTGCAGAACGCCCCGGCCAGCCTGATCGCCGACTACTACAAGGCCTATTACCGCCCCGACCGCGCGGTCCTGGTGGCCGCCGGCGACTTCGACCTCGACGCCATGGAAGCCAAGATCAAGGCCAAGTTCGGCGACTGGACCGCCAAGGGCCCCGCCGGCCCCGATCCGGTTCTCGGCCCCGTCGCGCCGCGCACGCCGGAAGCCAAGCTGGTGATCGAGCCCGGCGCGCCGCTTTCCCTGCAGCTGGTCTGGCTCCGGAGCCCCGACAGCAGCCCCGACAGCCTGGCCGAACGCCGCCGCGACCTGATCGAGTACCTGGGCTTCCAGGTTCTGAACCGCCGCTTCTCCACCCTGGCCCGCGCGGCCGATCCGCCCTTCCTGGGGGCGGGCGCCTTCACGCGCGACGAGTACGACGCCGCCCAGCTAACCATGGTCACGGTCAACGCCGAGGCCAGCCGCTGGAAGGACGCGCTCACCGCCGCCGAGCAGGAACAGCGCCGCGCCATCCGCTACGGCGTGCGCCAGGACGAGCTGGACCGCGAGATCGAGGAGCTGCGCGCCAACGTCAGGGCCGACGCCGCCGGCGCCGCCACCCGCACGCCCGGACAGCTCGCCAACGAAATCGCCGGCTCGCTCTCCGACAACGAGGTGGTCACCAACCCGTCCCAGGACGCCGCCCTCTTCGAGGCGGCCGTGAAGGGCCTGAAGGCCGATCAGGTCTCCGCCGCCCTCAAGGCCGCCTTCGACGGCGCCGGCCCGCTGATCTTCATGACCTCGCCCAAGGACATCGCGGGCGGCGAGCCGGCCCTGCTGTCGGCGCTTGAGGCCTCGCGCAGGCTGGAGGTCGCCCCGCCCACCGGCGCCACCGCCGTGGCCTGGCCCTATTCCACCTTCGGCGCGCCCGGCAAGGTCACCGCCACGAAGGACGCCGCCGATCTCGACACCACCTTCATCACCTTCGAGAACGGCGTCCGCCTCACCGTCAAGCCGACCCGCTTCAAGGACGACGAGGTCCTGGTCCGCGTCAATGTCGGCGGCGGCCGGGTCGACATGCCCCGCGACCAGCAGAGCGGCGCCTGGGCCGCGAGCACCTATGTCGAGGGCGGCCTGGCCAAGATCAGCGCCGAGGACATGGAGCGCGTGCTGGCCCGCCGGGTCTACGGCGCCCAGTTCAGCATCGGCGACGACGCCTTCGTCCTCACCGGCGGGGCCCGCACCGATGACCTGGACATCCAGCTCCAGGTCCTGGCCGCCTATGTCGCCGAGCCCGGCTGGCGGCCCGAGGCCTTCGCCCGGCTGAAGACGGCCGGCAAGACCTTCCACGACCAGTACGAGTCCACCGATAGCGGCGTGCTCAGCCGCGACCTAGCCGGCCTGCTGCGCTCCGGCGATGAACGCTGGGTCTTCCCCAGCCGCGCGCAGATCGCCGACGCCAAGCTGTCGGACCTCAAGGACGAGATCTCGCCGGCCATCGCCAACGGCCCCCTTGAGGTGGTCATCGTCGGCGACGTCACCGTGGAGAAGGCCACCGAGCTGGTGGCCGCCACCTTCGGCGCCCTGCCCCCGCGCGCGGCGCCCCCGCCCGCCGATCCCGCCAAGCGCCAGGTCAGCTTCCCGGCCGGCGTCACCACCCCGGTCCAGCGCACCCACAAGGGCCGCGCCGACCAGGCCATCGGCTATCTCGCCTGGCCCACCACCGGCTTCTTCGCCAACCCGCAGAAGGCCCGCGACACCGCCGTCATGGGCGAGGTGCTGGAACTGCGCCTGATCGAGGAACTGCGCGAAAGCCAGGGGGCCACCTATTCGCCCCAGGTCAGCTACAACCACTCCATGGTCTGGCCCGACTGGGGCTACGTCTCGGCCAATGTCGAGATTCCGCCCGAGAAACTGCCGGCCTTCTTCGCCGACGTCCGCAAGATCGCCGCCGACCTGCGCGCCAAGGACATCAGCCAGGACGAACTGGACCGCGCCAAGAAGCCCCGCATCGACCAGTTCGAAAAGGCCCGCGAAACCAACGGCTACTGGCTGAACGAGCTGTCCGGGGCGCAAGCCGACCCGCGCCGCTTGGAAGCCACCCGCGCCATCCTGCCCGGCACCGAACGCGTCACCATCGCCGACGTCCGCCGCGCCGCCCAGGAGGTCCTGGTGGACGACCGGATGTGGATGCTGGAGGTCAAGCCGGCGAAGTAACCAGAGTCCTTCTCCCGTTGCGGGGTTGAGAGCGGCGGGTCGCGCCCGCCGCCCCGAGCTTCAGCCCACCAATTGCCGCTACGATTGCTGCAACTCACTCAGAGGTCGTCGATGCCAACAGAACCGAGGGACGACCTCACCGAAGAGGAACAGTGCCTGTTCGGCTTATACAATATCGCCGCAGAGTTGGCCGCCAGTTGTCGCCACCTTCGAGAAATGGACGTTTCCGTCAGCGCGACCGCATTGGAACAGGCCGTCAACACCCTGATGACCGAGTTTTGGGACCAGGGCTTTTCGCAGACCGAAATTCGCAGAGCGTTTATCGCGGCGTTGGACGACATGAGCCGCTACGCCGCTGGGGAGAATCCCTAACGCAGAAGGGGCCCGCGTCGCCGCGAGCCCCTCCGCTATTCAGCCTGTCTGAGCGGTCCTAGTAAACGATCCCGCCGACCCCGCCGTCCAGGCTCATGGCCGTGGTCACGGTGGCGCCGCTGCTCTCGCGATCCTCTTCCTCGCGATAGGCGGTGTAGGTCTCGGTCATGATCATGGTCAGAACCTTCACGCCGGCGCCGAAGCGGCGCAGCAGCGAACGTTCGTTGCAGTCGCGGCCGGGCTTCTGGGGCCGGCATTCCACCTTGCCGCCGGGCAGGTGAACCAGGGCGTCGCCCTTGCGGCAGACCTTGGTCTGACCGCCGCCGAAATCGATCTGGCCGTTATACTCGGCGATCGTCCACGACAGGTAGGTCCCGGCGATGCAGCGGTAGAGTTCGCCCTCATAGCCGTCGTCGATGTCGCGGTCGGGGGTGACCTGGGAGGCGGGATGGGGAATTTCGCGGTCGTCGACGCAGAAGGCCTGGATCACCACCCGGCGCGTCTTGGTGCGCGTCGCCTGGTAGCTGGTCTTCTTCATCCGGCGACCGGTGTCGACATAGAGGCCCTGGATCATGCCGGTGGACATCGGCGGCGAATAGCCACCCCCACCGCCGCCCCCGCCGTAATAGGTCACCGAGCCCGATCCCGCGCCCGCACCGGACCCGGCGCCGGAGCCGGAATTCGCGCCCGCGCTCGAGGCGGCGTTGGCGATGGCCACGTTCACGCTGGAGACGTTGACGTGGACGCTGGTGCGGGGGCCGCTGTCACAGCAGGGCGGGGTCGGCGGCGGCGGCGCGGGAGGCGGGGTGCAGCAGGGGGGCGTGGGCGGAGCCACGCAGCAGGGCGGGGGCGGCGGCGTGCAGCACACCGGCGGCGGGGCGCAGCACTGGGCCAGCGCCTCGTCCGGGGCGGCGCTGCCCAGGAACAGCAGTCCAAATCCGAGCACCAGGCCGAGTAGGGTCGAACGCATCGTCATGGGACGGCCCCTCCTCGTCAGGCCACCTGTTAAGCATGCAAGAACCGCGCCGCACCTTGCGCCGGATCCCTGCCTGCCAAGCCGAAATGTCCCGATTGGAGACGCCCGGCGACTGGTCCGCATCTTTCTGCAAGCCCCATGCGGTCGATTCCGGCCGTGGACAGGGCTGCTTCTCGATGTCGGTGTTCCATTCAAATACAGAACGGTTGATAGACTATTGGCGAACACGCGGTGGTGATGGCCGTTTGCCGCTACGCAGCGCCATCAGCCCCGCCGATTTTTCCGAGATCATCGCCCAGGTCTTCATCCTTGGCCGCACGCGGTCGGGGGTCTATCCGGTGCGCCTGGCCGGCGGCTTCGTCGCCGAACTGCACCAGCGCGACCTGCGCCAGCAGAACGGCCTGTCCCTGGTGCGCGAGCGCGACCGCTTCAACCTGCACACCGCCCTGGAAACCGCCTGGCGCCGCCCCGAGCCCATCGTCGCCACCGTCGAGGTGCTGACCGAAGGCCCCAGCCTGGCCATGGAGGTGCTGTTCGCCCCCCTGGCCGGCGCGGGCGGCACACCCGACCGGTTCCTTGGGCTCTACCAGCCGCTCGGCATGGTCTCGCGCCTGCGCGGCCTGCCCGCCCAGCCCTTCGCGGTGCGCGACATCCGCGGCATGGGTCCCGCCAACGAAGAAACCCCCCGCCTGCGCCTGGCCACCCTGGACGGTCGTCACGTGGCTTGAGCCGGCCCGGCGCGAGGTCGGTATCGACCCAGGCCGGACTCAACGGGCGCTATAGCCAGTGGTTTCGCTTGAACCGGAAATAGAGTCCCACGCAGGCCGCGCCGATCAAAAGCATCACGGCGGGGTAGCCCCACGGGCTGTTCAGCTCCGGCATGTGCGTGAAGTTCATGCCGTAGATGCCGGCGATGGCCGTCGGAACAGCCAGGATGGCCGCCCAGGACGCGAGTTGGCGGGTGATGGCCCCCGTGCGTTGCTGCTCCAGAAGACTGCTGAACTCGAACACGGAACTGAGCACATCGCGCAGGCCGTCGGTCATGGCCTGGACCCGGTGGACATGGTCGAGCACGTCGTTGAAGTAGGGCCGCGACTCGGGATCGATGCACGGCAGATCCAGCCGGATGAGCTTGGCCACCACCTCCGACGTCGGGACAAGCACGCGCTGGAAGCGGATCAGCTGGCGGCGGATCTCGAAGATGCGGTTGACCTCGCTGCGGGCGAGAAAACTGTCCACGGCCCGGCGTTCCATCGCCAACACCTCGTCCTCAAGCGCTTCCCCGAGGGGCAGATAGCCATCGACCACGAAGTCGAGAATGGCATGCAGCACATAGTCCACGCCTTGGCCCAGCAACGCCGGCGAGGCCTCCAGCTGTTGCCGCAGCGCGGCATGTCCGCGGCTCGAGGTGCGGCGGACACTGATGATATGGCTGTGGCCGACGAAGATGGCGGTCTCGCCGTAACGGATATCGCCATCTTCGAGCCACGCCGTCCGGGCCACCACAAAGAGCTGATCGCCGAACACATCCAGCTTGGGCAATTGCTCGCCCTTGGCGGCGTCCTCCACCGACAGGGGATGGAGGCCATAGCTCTTCTGCAGGGTCTGCAGTTCTTCGAGCGAGGGATCTACAAGTCCGATCCAGACGAACTGCGACTTGTCTTCCGGACAGTCGATCCGCTCGTCGATCCCCAGGGCCCGAACCCGACGACCGTGCTGGTATAGAAAGGCTGAGACCACACTCATGAGCCAACGCCTACAGCGGAAAGCCGAGGGGTGAAAGACTCCGGTTCGCGCCGGCTGATCGCAACCCTGGCTGCGCTTTTCGGGGCGGAGGCCAGGGTTCGCCATCCCCCCTGACCCCGTCGCGAGCGCGCCCATGCCGCAACGGAGTTCAGCTCTGAGAATGCTCCTATTTTCCATGCGTTTAAATCCTCGGGAAAGCCTGTCGGCTTAGAGTGCGTACCCGGAGGAAGCGCAGATGGAACATCCACTGAGCGCCCCAAGAAACTGGCTCGCGGGCGCGGCCATCATCTCAAGCCTCGGCGTGTTCGCGCCCTGTGCTCACGCCCAGGCCAGCCCCACCCAAGCCGCCGCCACGGCGGCCACCCCACCGGCGCCGCACGCCTTCAGCTCGGCGATGCGTCAGCCCCTGGCCGACTTCAATATCAACCCGGCCGAGATCCCCGACAGCCTGCGCAAGGCCGCCGACGATCCCTACGGCCTTGCGGCGGCCGGCAGCTGCGCGGCCATGGCCGCCGAGATCGCCGCCCTGGACCAGGCGCTCGGCCCCGACCTCGACGTCACCGCCACCAAGACCACCAGGCGCCAGATGGCGTCGCGCGCCGCCGCCGGCGCCGTGCGTCGCCTCGCCGTCAGCTGGATTCCCTATCGTGGCGTCGTGCGCACGCTGACCGGGGCCGACGCCCACGCCAGCAAGAGTCAGGACGCGGCCCTGGCCGGCTCGGTGCGCCGCGCCTACCTCAAGGGCCTGGGGGAACGCGACGGCTGCGGACCTGGGGCGGCCCCCCGGCGGGTGGCGGTTGATCAGACGGCCCCACAAGCCGTCGACGCCGGGGCGACGGAACGCGACATCGCCCTGGAAGCTCCGACCGTGGACGCCGCGGCCACCGACGCCTCCACGCTCCAACACGTCACCGGCCGAGCCAGCCTCAGCGACGTCGTCACCCTGGACGGCCCCTGACCCTGTTTCCACGGGGCGGAAGACAGAATCGCATGACACGGGCGGCTTCGCGCGTTTGATGGGGCATGGCTCCGAAGAACCACGACTTGGCGACACCCCCCGGCCGCACCGCACGGCTGCGCTGGCTGCGCCGGCTGCGGGTTCGGCTGCGTCACCTCTTCTACGGCAAGAGCGTCGACGCCATCCGCTTCCGGCTGGGCGTCATCGCACTCGACTTCCTGCTGATCGGCTTCTTCATCATCACGCCGATGGTGCGAGACCGCCCGATCTTCCTGGTGATCGACTATGTGATCGCGGTGATCGTCGCGATTGATGTGTCGGCCCGCGCCTTGGCCGCGCCTCACCTCTCCCGATGGGTCCGGCATCCGACCTTCTGGGTCGACCTGGTGGTGCTAGCGACCCTGCTGTTCCCCCTATGGCTGGCCAACTTCGCCTTCCTGCGGGTCCTGCGGCTGTGGTCGCTGTTCCACAGCGACTTCTTCTGGGAGACCGTCGCCCGGCGCTACGACAACACCCGGTGGGAGGAGACCAGCAAGGCCCTCGCCACCCTGGTGACCTACCTCTTCATCGTCACCGGCTTCGTCTACGCCTTCTACGCGCGGAACCATCCGAACATCAGCGGCTATATCGACGCGCTCTATTTCACCGTCAGCACCGTCACCACCACCGGGTTCGGCGATGTCGTTCTGCCCGGCCCCTCGGGCAAGCTGCTCTCGATCCTGATCATGCTGTCGGGCTTCACCCTCTTCGTGCGCCTGGCTCAGGCCCTGCTGCGACCGAACAAGGTGCTGTTCCCCTGCCCCGACTGCGGCCTGATGCGCCACGACCTGGACGCCGTCCACTGCAAGGCCTGCGGCAACCTGCTGAACATCCCCAACGACGAGATCTAGAGCGCGCCAGGGTTAAGTGGAAGCCGGTTAACCCGTCCGGCGCGCTCTATCCCTTTGAATTAGAGCCCCGGGTCAGATGATTCCATCTGACCCTAAAGGGCTCTAGGCGAACTGAGGGACCGGAAACCGCGCGGCGGTCAGGTAGTCCAGCATGTCGCCGCAGACCTTGGCCACACTCGGCCGCGCCTCGATCCGGCGGCGCCAGGCGTTCAGCGCCTTGAGGTCCGACGGCATCGGTTCGCCCAGCATGGCGGCGAACAGCTGGGCCAGGTAGGCGGCGATATCGACATTGGAGAACGCCGCCACCAGGAAGTCGCGGTCCCCTAGGGTTTCTTCCAACTCCTCGTAGAAGGCCCGCACCACCGCCCGGCACTCGGCGAGTTGCGCCTCATCGGGCGACCAGCGCAGGTCGCGCAGCCGCAGGATCTTGGGGAACCAGATCTCGTCGATCTTCATCTCCAGCAGCCGGGCGCGGGCACGGTCGCGGATGGTGACCGGCCACAACGGTTTGCCGGGGACCAGATCCTCGAAGTACTCGGCGATCACCGTTGAATCGAACAGCTCCAGGGGGCCGTCGATCAGCACCGGGACTTGGCGCCTGGGATTGATGCGGTCGACCTCGTCGTGGCGGCCGTAAGGAGTGGGACTGCGCAGATCAAACCCCAGGAACTCCACCTCGATGGGCAGGTCCTTCTCGATGGCCGCGATCAGCACCTTGGCCCCGTAGAAGCTCATCGGACCGCTATAGACCTTCATACCAAGCCCTCTATTTGGCACGACCGTTCGTGCTAATTTATGATCAAAAAAGCCGAGATGATTCAGACGGCCTTCTCGGCGTCATCAAGGATGCGGGCCACCCCCGCCTCGGCGCGGGCCCGCGCATTGGGCGCCTTGAACAGCTTGGTCTGCTGCTGGAACGCGAGAAGACTTCCCGTCACCTCGAAGGCCACTTGTTGGCCTATGTCGGCCGGCATGGCCGCCCCGGTCGGCAGGTCGGTCGCGACCCGCGCGAGGGTCTCCTGCCACCGAAGCTGGGACCCCACCAGCAGGTCGCGAATGGCGCCCGGGCGGTCATCATATTCCTGGGCGGCGACGGAGAACAGGCAGCCGCGCATGCCCGGCTCCCCCTCGACCCAGTCGAACCAGCGGCGCATCAGCGCCTCCATACGCGCCCGGCCCCGCGGCGCCTGCAGGCCCGGCTCGACGACGCGGTCGGTGAAGCGATCGATGGCCTCCTGAAGCACCGCCAGTTGCAGCGCCTCCTTGGACTTGAAGTGCGCGAACAGGCCGCTCTTGGACAGGTTCAGATCGTCGGCCAGCGGGCCCAGCGACAGCCCCGAAAGCCCCACCTGCACCGCCCGGTCCAGAGCCTGGCTGACAATCGCCTCACGTGTGGTCGCGCCTTTTCCCATGGCGTCTTTTTAGCACGACCGTTCGTTTTGTCCATCAGCCGAAGTGGGAACCGGCTGGCCGAGTCTTCCATCCACGACGACCGACATCATCCCGCCCAACCCGGCCCATCGGCGGGCGGCCAATAAGACCGGGGTCAGGCCGCCTGCTGGCCGTCCTCATAGACCGGGGCGTCATCAGCCGGCAGGGCCGCCTTGCCGCGGATCATGTCGGCGGCCTTCTCGGCGATCATGATGGTCGGCGCATTGGTGTTGCCCCCCACCAGGGTCGGCATGACCGAAGCGTCGATGACCCGAAGGCCCGCGATCCCCCGCACCTTCAACTCGCCGTCCACCACCGCCATGTCGTCATCGGCGCCGCCCATGCGGCAGGTGCCGACCGGGTGATAGATGGTCTCGGCCACCTCCTTGATCCAGGCGTCGATCTGCGCGTCGGTCTGGATGGCCTCACCGGGGAACAGCTCGGTGGAGCGGTACTTGTCCAGGGCCGGCTGGCGCGCGACCTCCCGCATCATCTTCACGCCCTCGCGCAGGGCCCGACGATCTTCCTCGGTGTTCAGGTAGTTGGCGAAGATCGCCGGATCATCTAGCGGGTTTGCGGAGTTCAGACCCACCCGGCCGCGGCTCTCCGGCCGCAGTTGGCAGACATGGAAGGTGAATCCGTCCTTGGCCACCTGGGTCTTGCCGTGGTTCTGCATGACCGCCAGGACGCAGTGGACCTGCAGGTCCGGCCGGTCCAGATCGGGGCGCGACTTCAGGAAGGCGCCCGACTCCAGCATCTGCTTGCTGCCAAGCCCCTTCTTGAACAGCAGGTAGTTGAGGCCGATGAGCGCCGTCTTGATCCCCTTTCGGGCCGAGAAGACGGTGATGGGCAGGGGGCATTCCCAGGACAGGGTGACGTCCAGGTGATCCTGCAGGTTGGCGCCGACCCCCTTCAGGACGTGGACCACCGCAATCCCGTGCTTGGTCAGTTCCTCCGGGTCACCAATCCCCGACAGTTGCAGGATGTGCGGCGACTGCACCGCCCCGGCGCTCAGCAGCACCTCGCGGTCGGCATAGACCACCTGCTTGCCGCCCTTGTCGTCAATGAACTCCACACCGGTGGCGCGGCCGTTCTCGATGACGATCTTCGTCGTCCGCGCGCCGGTGAGGCAGGTCAGATTCGGGCGCGCCAGGACCGGGTGCAGATAGCCCTTGGCCGCGCTCCAGCGCTCGCCGCCCTTGATGGTCAGCTGGTAGGGCCCCCAACCTTCCTGCTGGAATCCGTTGAAATCACTGGTGACCTTATGCCCGGCCTGACGGCCGGCCTCGATCGTGGCCTTGTAGATCGGGTTGGGGTCCGAGGCCTTGGTGACCGCGAGCGGGCCGCTGCCGCCGTGCCATTGGTCGCCGCCGCCTTCCAGGCTCTCGGAGCGTTTGAAGTAGGGCAGCACGTCCTTGTAGGACCAGCCCTGCAGGCCCATCTGGCGCCACTGGTCGTAGTCGCGGGCGTGGCCGCGGATGTAGATCATGCCGTTGATGGAGCTGGATCCGCCCCAGCCCTTGCCGCGGGGCCACCAGAGCTTGCGGTTGTTGAGGTTGGGCTCTTCCTCGGTCCAGAAGCCCCAGTTGTAGGCGCCCTTGGCGCCGATCAAACCGCCGACGCCGGCGGGCATCCGCACCATCAGGGAATTGTCCTTCACCCCGGCTTCCAGCAACAGCACCTTCACGGTGGGGTCCTCGGTCAGCCGGTTGGCGAGCACGCAACCGGCCGAGCCGGCGCCGATGATGATGTAATCGTAGCGGTCCATAGCGCGGCCCCATCCCTAGAGCCTGTCCGTCTCAGATGGACTCATCTGAACTAGATGGACAGGCTCGCTTGCTTAGGTTGGGAGCGTGACGGTCGCCTGAACCGGCATCCACCTCAGGCTGTCACGCTCCGTGTGTTGGGGTCACCCTTACTAGCCCGGGCGCCCGACACAAGACCGGACGCGGCGTCACCTCGCATAAAGTTGACGCCGGCGTCACGGACGTCGGAACTCCATGATCCAATTGGTTTCCCAGCTCTTCCCCCCGTCATAGGAGAAGGCCTGGCTCCAGCGCGGCGCCTCGGCCTCGGCGGTCTGCCAGTCGAACACCACCTGGACCGGACGGTCGCCGTCCATGTCCTGCCCGCAGAAGGTCCCGCGCGTCCCCTCGAAGCGACCCATCACCGGCGGCTGCATCGCCCCATCCCGATCGGTGATCCACCAGATGGTCCACTCATCTCGCTCGGGGCTGTAGAGCCGGAAGGTCATGCCCTTGAAGCCCTGCTCGGCGAAGTCGATCTCGTCGAGGCTGCACATCCCGTCCAGCCGTAGGTCCGAACGCTGGCGCGCCTCGAACACATCCCAGTCGATGGATCCGACACCCCTCTCCTTCAGGCGGCGATTGGTGACGATCCAGTCGCCGTGGTTGAAGTCGAAGGCGTGGCGAGAGGTGGCGGCGGACATGACAAGCTCCACAAGTGAAGCCTCGACCTACCGCCACCCTGCTGACAGGGCTTGTCAGCTACCTACTTGCCCTTCCAGTTCGGCGTGCGCTTCTGAGCAAAGGCCATGGGCCCTTCCACGAAGTCCTCCGACCTGAACAGGGCCGAGATGGCGGGATAGCGGTTCTGGCCGGCGATGGCGCCTTCCAAGGTCGGCTCGTCCAAGCCGCGATAGACCGCCTCCTTGGAAGCACGCACCGACATCGGCGACAGTTCCGCGATCTGGCCGGCCCAGCGCCGCGCCGTGGCCATCAGGTCGGCCGGGGTGCTGACCTCGTTGACGAAGCCCAGCTCGTGGCCCTCGGCGGCGGACACCCGCCGGCCGGTCAGGATCATGCCCATGGCCCGCTTGGTGCCGATGGCGCGCGGTAGGCGATGCAGCCCCCCGGCCAGAGCCGCCAAGCCGACACGCGGCTCCGGCAGGGCGAAGACGGCGTTGTCGGAGGCCACGATGATGTCGCAGGCCAGCGCGATCTCAAACCCGCCGCCCATGGCCACGCCGTTGACCGCGGCGATCAGCGGCTTGTTGAGATCGAAGCGCTGCGCCAGCCCCGCGAACCCACTGGCCGGCATGGCCATGGAGCCGCCGGTGGCCTGGTTCTTCAGGTCGTTGCCGGCGGAGAAGGCGCGTTCGCCCGCCCCGGTGATGATGCCGACCCATTGCTCGGGGTCGGCGTTGAAGGCGTTAAAGGCCTCATCCATCTCGAAGTGCATCGGCGAATGCACCGCGTTCATCACTTCGGGCCGGTTGAGGGTGAAGATCGTGACCGGGCCTTCGCGCTCCACGGTGATGAATTCATAGGCCATCGGGTGTCCTCCCATTGTCTCGTTGGGAGGAAGGCTGGCCGGGCGCCGTTGCGTCCGTCAAGCAGGCTCGGCGCCTGCGGTGCTTGACCGGGCGCGCGACCTCCCCCACCAAAAGGCATGAGCACGCTTCCCACCCTCAACGGCCCCTCAGTCCCGCCCGCCTCCGGCGGCGCGCCGAAGAGCCTCGTGATCCTGCTTCACGGCTATGGGTCGAATGGCGCGGACCTGATCGGCCTGGTTCCGCACTGGCAGCACGCCTTCCCCGACACCCTGTTCATTTCCCCGAACGCGCCCCAGGTCTTGCCCGGCATGTTCGACGCCTATCAATGGTGGCCGATCACCAACATGGATGCCCAGGCCCGCATCAACGGTGCGCGGGAAGCCGCGCCGGTGGTGAACGCCTTCATCGATCAACAACTGGCCAAGTACGGTCTCACCGAGGACCGTCTGGCCCTTGTGGGCTTCAGCCAGGGGACCATGATGGCCCTGCAGGTGGGCCTGCGACGCTCGCCACAGGTGGCCGGCATCCTGGGCTATTCCGGCATGCTGGTGGACGAGACGGGTCTGGACACCGCCAAGGTGAACCCCCCGGTCCTGCTGGTCCACGGCGACGCCGACCCCATGGTCCCGGTCGCCGCCCTGCATCACGCGGGCGCGACTCTCCAGGGCCTGGGCTTCCAGGTGGGCGGCCACGTCTCGCCAGGCCTGGGCCACAGCATCGACCTCGACGGCCTGCAGATGGGGGGAAACTTCCTGCACAAGTTCCTCGCCTGACCCTGGCGCGGATCGGCATCTGAGCTAACCTGATGATCATCGGGCGCCGCCGACGAGCGCCCGCATCAGGTGAGGCTCCCCCAATGGACGACGAACTCAATCCCGCCAGCGCCAACCGCGACTCGCGTCTGACCCGTCGCGGATTCGCCGCCGTCACCATGGCCACGGGCGCCGCCATCGCCGGTCAGGCCCTGGCCGCCGAGGTGGTCGAGACCGATGTCACCATCACCACCGCAGACGGCGCCTGTGACGCCGCCTTCTTCCATCCCGCCGGCAAGGGGACCTGGCCCGGCGTGGTGATCTTCACCGACATCCTGGGCCTGCGGCCGGTCTTCCGCGACATGGGCCGGCGCATGGCGGCCGAGGGCTATGCGGTCGTCGTCCCCAATCCCTTCTATCGCACCCGCAAGGCGCCGGTGATCACCGGGCCCTTCGAGTTCTCCAACCCCACCGACCGGGCCAAGCTGGGCGAACTGACCGCGCCGCTGACGACGGAGGCCAAGGCCCGCGACACCGCGGCCTATGTCGCCTGGCTGGACGAGCAGCCCCAGGTGAACGCCAAGAAGAAGATCGGAACCCAGGGCTACTGCATGGGCGGCCTGTACACCTTCCTGGGCGCCATCAATCACCCCACCCGGGTCGGGGCGGCGGGCTCCTTCCACGGCGGCGGTCTGGTCACCGACAAGGCCGACAGCGTTCACCTGCAGGTGGGCAAGGCCAAGGCGGGCTTCCTGGTGGCGATCGCCGAGGACGACGACGTCAAGCAGCCGGGGGCCAAGGACCAATTGAAGGCGGCCTTCGCCGCGGCCAAGACCCCCGCCGTCGTCGAGGTCTATCCGGCCAAGCATGGTTGGTGCGTGAAGGACGGCGCGGCCTACAATCCGGCCCAGGCCGAGCGCGCCTGGGCGGCGCTGATCGGGCTCTACGCGCGCGCGCTGGCCTGAGCCGCCAGCCGCTCAAGCCCGCCCAGAGCGATCTGAACGCAAAGGTCGACGGCGTCGTCGATCTTGAGCTCCCCGTCGGCGACGCGACTGCCGGCTCGGCCGGTCGCGCCCATCAGCATGTCCACCGCAGCGATCGCCTGGGCCAAGGGAAGGCCGTAGGCGCGGCGCGTGGCGCGCACCAGATAGCGGATCGTCTGATCGCGATTGATCCGGCTTTCCGCCTCCATCAGGGCCGCGGTAGATGGATCGGCGAGGAGGGCTGCGATCAAGGGGCCGCGGTCGCGTACGTGTTCCAGATAGTGCCGGGTGGTCTGGGCGATCAGGTCGGGGAAGGTCTCGGCGCGCAGGGCGGCGGCCATCCCGCGATCGCCCAGCTCCGCCTGCTCCCGCTGCAGGAGCGCGCCCAGCAGCACATCGCGCGTGGCGAAATAGGTATAGACCAGGGCCTTGCTCACCTGCGCGGCCCGCGCCAGCCGCTCCATGGTGGCGGCCTGCAGCCCCTCCTGCACGATCACGCGAGCGGCGACATCGAGAATCTGGTCCCGGCGGGCTGCCGGCGTCAGCCGTGTGCGAATGCGCTCTGTCATGCCCTGCCTATGCCGCGCCCGCCCCGCTCAGGTCCAGAGCGGCGAGGAGCCTTTCAGCAGCCGGGTCATGAGGATTAGCCTGGAGACCTCCCGCCCATCCTCGGCGTCGCGCAGGGTGCTCTCGAACCAGGCCACCTCGGTCTTGGGCGATTCCGAAAGGGCGAGCAGCCGACCGTCGGCCAGGTAGTCGTGCTCCATGAACACCGGCCCGTCGATCCATTGGACCTCAATGGCGCCAAACATGCCGACGAAGGCCTCGTCTGGTTTGAAAAGCGGCGTCTCCACCTCGCGCATGGCGTCGATGGCGATAGCTGGGGCGGCCACCCGCTCCCCCCACACCGCAGGGTCCTCATATTCCGCAAGCGGCTCGGTGATGAACTTCAGCCGGTTTTCGTTGCGGGACAGGGCCAGGCGCGCGGGAACATCGACGCAGGTGTCCCCCACCCTCGACCGTTTGAGAATCCGCAGATCCTCCGCAGGGCGAACGGCTTTCAACTTCTGGCGAAGATAACTCTCCATATCCGGTGGCCCGGAGGCGGCCGTGCCTTCGCAGACCCGGCGGCCTTCGGCGTCCTCCATCCACACCTCAGCCCGCGTCCCGCCCTCGTCCCGCGCGACCGGGGCGCGGGCGAAGACCTGGACCGGTTCGCCGTCAGTGGTGGGGGTAAGGAAATAGAGCGACAGGTTGCCGGTGCGATACCAATCGCGCCCGAACAGTTCGGCCATCAGGGGTGGGAACTGCTCGATGTGGATATTGCCGGCCACCGTGCCGCCCTTGAAGCCAAGCTTCTGCGCTGTGGCGTCATCATGGATCGAACCCTTAGCGTGTTTGGAGAAATTGTCAGGCCGCCGCACCGGACCGGCGATGACTCCGTCCTGGCGGGTCGTCGTGAAGGGCGCGTGGGACATCTGGGCCTCGCTGTCGGTTGACCGGGTCTGATGCGGTCGGATACTATTGGACGATCCTTACAATAACAATCCGGACCAGCCATGCATCTCGGCTTTTCGGCGGAGGAAACCGCCTTTCGTGACGAGGTCCGAGCGCTGATCGCCGGCGTGTTCCCGCCAGGCGCGCCCTTCGACGGGTCGCCCGCAGACGAGGCGCGCTGGCATCAGGCCCTGCTGGCCAGGGGCTGGGCGGTGAACAAGTTCCCCGTCGCCTTTGGCGGCCCCGGCTGGACGGCGGCCATGAACTTCATCTGGGAACGGGAAACCGCGGCGGCGGGCGTTCCCGCCCAGGTCGGGGGGATGGGACCGGGGATGCTGGCCCCGGTGCTCTTCGCCTTTGGCAGTCCCGAGCAGCAGCAGCGGTTTTTGCCGGGGATCGTCGCCGACACCACCCGCTGGTGTCAGGGCTATTCCGAACCCGGAGCCGGCTCCGACCTCGCCGCCCTGCGGACCCGAGCGGTTCGGGAGGGTGAGGCCTATGTCGTGGACGGCGAAAAGGTATGGACCAGCGGCGCGCACAAGGCCGACTGGATGTTCTGCCTCACGCGGACCGCCACGGAGGCCAAGCCGCAGGCGGGCATCACCTTCCTGCTCATCGACATGCGCAGCCCAGGCGTCACGGTGAGGCCGATCATTTCGATCGACGGCCGTCACGCCTTCAACCGCGTGACCTTCGACGCGGTCCGGGTCCCGGTGGAAAACCGGATCGGCGAGGAGGGCCAGGGCTGGACCTACGCCAAAGGGCTGCTCACTCACGAGAGGACCGGGCAGGCCTTCGTCTCCCTGTCCCTCAACCTCACCCGCGGCATTCGCATCGCGGCCTCAACGGAGATCTCCGGTTCGCAAGGCGCCCGTCTCATCGACGATCCAGGATTCGCGGGGCGACTGGCCTTGCTGGAGATAGAGTTGAGAGCTTTGGAGATGACAGAGCTTCGTACCCTGTGGGAAGTCGCCGCCGGGTCGGCTCCGGGCGCGCAGTCCTCGATGCTCAAGCTGAAGGGCACCGACATCGTCCAGCGGCTGACGGAGCTCTATGTGGAGTGCGCCGGCCCCTACGCCGCGCCCTGGTTCCCCGAGGTGGACGGCGCCGCCGAGCCGCTTGGCCCGGCCTGGGCGCGGCGGGAGGTGACCCGGTACTTCGAAGGCCGCGCCGCGAGCATCGCCGGTGGATCTGACGAGATTCAGCGCAACATCATGGCCAAGCACGTTCTCAAAATCTGAGTCCGAGGAACCTTCACCATGGGCGGACGTTTCCGAGGCATATTCCCCCAAGATCCCCGGAGACGGTCATGTCAAAGTTCACCGCCACACTCGCCATGCTTGCTGGCGCTGCCGCCCTTACCGCCTGCACCACCACCGACCCCTATACGGGCATGCCGGTGCGCAACAACACCGGGACCGGCGTCCTGGCTGGCGCCTTGGGCGGGGCGGCCCTGGGTTACCTGACCAACACCAACAGCGGTGAACAGGGTCGCAAGAACGCGCTGATCGGGGCGGGCATCGGCGCCTTGGCCGGCGGCGCGGTCGGCAACTACATGGACCGCCAGCAGGCCGACTTCCGCCGTTCGCTGGAGGGGTCGGGCGTGCAGATCCGTCGCCAGGGCGACAATATCGTGCTGATCATGCCCAGCGACGTCACCTTCGCCGTTGACCAGTCCGACGTGCAACCGCGCTTCACCCCTGTGCTGGATGATGTGGCCCGCACCCTGAACGCCTACCCCCAGACCACCATCGACGTGGTGGGCCACGCCGACTCCAGCGGGGCTGACGACTACAACCAGGCGCTCTCGGAGCGCCGCGCCAGCTCGGTGGCCAATTATCTTGTGGGCGCCGGCCGCGTCCTGCCGGCCCGGATCTTCATTGCGGGCGAGGGCGAACGCCAGCCGGTGGCCAGCAACGCCACGCCGGAAGGCCGCGCCCAGAACCGCCGGGTTGAAATCATCCTGCGGCCGGTGGTCGGTTAATCGAAAGGGCGGGGTGGGCCTCGGCAGGCCCCGCCCGATCATCCAGGTCGACACGCCGACGCACCAGGGCCCCGGGGTGCTCCTGCGCCAGGAACGCCATCATCTTCTCGCGCACCTCGGTGCGCAGATCGAAGGTCTGGCCGGCGTTGCGGGCGCTGACCAGGCATCGCACCTCCAGGCTGCCCTCCTTCACGTCTGTGACGGCCAGGTTCACAACCTTGCCGTCCCAGAGGCTCGAGGCCTTCGCGATTTCCTCCAGTTTCGCGCGCATGGCGTCCACCGGCGCGGCGTGATCGACGTAGAGCATCGCCGTGCCGATCAGCGCGGCCGACTCCCGCGTCCAGTTCTGGAACGGAGTCTGAATGAAGTAGCTCAGCGGAACGACCATGCGCCGCCAGTCCCATAGCTTCACCACGACATAGGTGGCGCCGATCTCCTCCACATTGCCCCACTCGCCCTCGACGATGACGGCGTCATCCATGCGGATCGGCTGAGTGATGGCGATCTGGATGCCGGCGATGAGATTGGTCAGCAGGGGCTGCAGCGCCAGCCCGACGATGAGGCTCGCCGCGCCGCCCGCCGCCAACAGGCTCACCCCCCATTGCCGCACACCACTTATGGTCATCAGGGCGAGGCTGAGGGTCACCAGCCCCACCAGCACCGCCAGGGCGCGGCGCAGGATCTTCACCTGGGTCAGGTGTTTCCGCGCCAGCAGATTGTCGTCCACATCGATCTTGAATTGCCGCAGATACAACGCCGCGGCGATGTCGACGGCGGTCATGGCGCTCCACCCCACCAGCAGGATGAAGGCGATCAGCAGGACGTGGCGGGCCAAGGCCGCCTGATCTTCGGCCAAGGGTGCGATCGCCACCGCGAAGCTTGTGGCCATCACCACCAGGGCCAGGCCGGCCGGCCGCCGGGTGCGCACCAGCAGGGCGCTCCAGAACACGTCGCGCCCCTTCAGTCCCCTGCGCGCCACGCGCACCGCCAAACCGTGCAGCAGCACCGCCGCAATGGTGGCGGCGGCCAGCACCATCAAGCTGAGCAACCAGGCGGGAATCCAGGGGACCCGCGCCAGGAGGGCGGAGAGCGATTCTGTGAGATGCGGCATCCCCCCAGAACGCGCTTGGCCCCGTCTTGCTCCGAGGTGGGCGCTACTGCGCCGCCTTCAACTCCGCCGCATAACGCTTCCAGTTGGCGACATAGTGCAGGGCGCCTCCCGCCAGCATCCGGGCCTGGCCCTCCGAGACCTCACGCACCACCTTGCCCGGCGCGCCCATCACCAGGGAATTGTCGGGGATTTCCTTGCCCTCGGTGATCAGCACATTGGCGCCGATCAGGCAGTTCTTTCCGATCTTCGCCCCGTTGAGGATGATCGAGCCGATCCCCACCAGGGAGTTGTCGCCGATGCTGCAGCCGTGAAGCATCACCATATGCCCCACGGTGACATTGGCCCCGATGGTCAGCGGCGACCCGGTGTCGGTGTGCAAAACCGAGCCATCCTGCACGTTGGAGTTCTCGCCGATGATGATCGGGTCGTTATCGCCACGAATTGTCGCACCAAACCAGACCGACGCGTTTTTCTTGAGAATCACACGCCCCATCACCGCCGCGTTCGGCGCTATCCAGTATTCGTCCGCACCCGGAAGCTCCGGAGCCACATCGCCCAAGTTATAGACACTCATTGTCGCACCCTCGTTATTGTCACGGATCGGTTGATTAATCCGCGATTAACCCCGTTAGGATCATCTTAGTCGGGCGATTCGAGAGGGCGATAGCCTTCCCGAACCGGCCATGGCCGGTTTTTCGGTCCTGGCTCCCCGCATGACGGAGACGAAGGTGTCGCGTTTGTGGCTTCGGCGGGGTTGCCCGCCAGCATTGCGAAGCGAAAGCGGTCCGCCAGGCTGCGCACGACGCCGCTCTGTCTCACATCACCAGTCGACCTCGAAGGGCGATCCATTGCGGGTACGCCCTTTTTTCATGCCCTTACGGAGGCTTTGATGACCAAGCGAGCCCTGAAGCGACAAGTGCGCGAAGGCGCCTTCGACGCCGGCCAGTTCCAGGATGACGGCAAG
>JAGNIV010000045.1 GCA_018001015.1 Phenylobacterium sp.
CGCCTATTCTCGCTGGCTGCGGCTGATGGTGGCGCAAGCGATCCACGACCTGGCCCGCTCCCCTGCCCGGCCGGCCGCGCCGGTCCTCTTCCTGCTCGATGAGTTCGCGGCGCTGGGTCGCCTCGAACCCGTCGAACGGGCCTTCGGCCTGATGGCCGGCTACGGCCTCCAGCTCTGGCCGATCCTCCAGGACATGCACCAGCTTTGGGGCGCCTACGGCAAAAAGGCCGGAACCTTCGTCTCCAACGCCGGTATCGTCCAAATCTTCAACGTCGCCGACGTGGAGACGGCGAGCTGGGTGTCCAGGTCGATCGGCGCCACGACCATGAGCTATCAGACGACGGGAACCAGCACCTCGCGCGGCGGAATGCAGCTTTTCGAGACCAAATCCACCTCGACCACGGCCCACCTCTCGCGGCGCGAACTGATGACGCCGGACGAGATCATGCGGCTGGATTCCAGCTTGGAGATCCTTTTGCGCCAGGGCGCCGCGCCCGCCATCGTCGCCAAGGTCAGATATTACGACGGGCCGGAATTCCGGGGGCTGTTCGGCGCGGCGAGCGTTTAAACGGCGCGAAGACTGTATAGGCGTATACACGCCGGGGCGGCCTGCCCGCGAACGGTGAGTTTTGGGGTATAACCTCACCGTTCAGGTCGCCGCTGTGCGGCGGATCGTTCTGGGCGACCCCCGCCCACTTCTCTACCCGATTTGCCGCTCCACGACCTGGAATCGGGCTCTTGCGGCCTATCTGCCGGCGACGTCGGCCGGGATTTCCCCCAACGCCCCCGCCAGCTTTTTCTCGAAAAGCCATGCGACGGCTGGGCTGGGCTCCGATTTTTGAAGGTTTTCGTTGATCTTCCTCTTCGAATAGCTCGGCGGCCGATTAGGCCGACTCATTTTGATGGGGGATGCCGGGTGGGAGGACCGCGAAGCGGGCCGGGGCGGCCGAAGGCCGCGAGCCGGCGGGGGCGAAGCCCCCAAGAGGCGGCGCTTTCTTTCTTTCTTCTTCCGCGTCCAACCGCCGGGAGCGAAGTTATCCACAGGCTGGCCCACCCCAAAACTCACCGTTCTGGTTCAGATTCTAAGATTCTTCTTAGATTCAAGATTCAGGGGCCGTAACTCGTTGAACCGTAACAGCGAATTAGGCCGAAAAGTGAGTGTTGGGGCCGAGTCGCGTGAGCTTTGGGGTAGCCTACGGTGAGCTTTGGGGTCGGTAAAAGTGAGTTTTGGGGCCGAGTCGCGTGAGCTTTGGGGTAGGCGCCGCCTCGACGGTGAGCTTTGGGGTAGCCCCCTCACCCGTCCGTCGGGGAGCTAGAGGATTTGCCCAACTCACAATTCGCCGGTAGGGTGAGCTAAGAATCTGTTCTTACTCACCGATGGACGTATCGATGTCGAAAGGCGCTGTGGTCGATCTCGCTATTCGGACCCTGGATCAAAAGGGGCGCGGCAATCCGTTCGATCCGGCCAACTATGGCGAGATCGTCAAGCCTGGCGAGCTGGTGGACATTGTCGAGCTGAACCCCCTCACCCTCGCCGATCGCCGCATCTACAACCTGCTGATCGCCAACGCCTGGGAGCGGATAGGCGAGCCGATCATCCATCGCATCTCTAAAACGGCCCTGAAGGGCACGCATCAGGGCAATGAGCGGGTGGAAAGCTCGCTGCTGCGGCTGATGGGCACGATCGCGATCGTCACCATCCGCAAGGCCGGCAAGAGCTACAAGCGCCGCGTCCAGCTCCTCGGCCCGAGCGACGAGAGCCTGGAGAAGGACGGCTTCCTTCACTACCGCATCCCCGAGGAGCTGATCGAGATCCTGCGGAACAGCGAGGTCTATGCCCGACTCAAGACGCAGGTGATGTATTGCTTCGAGTCGAAATACGCCCTCTGCCTCTATGAAATGATCGAGCGCCGCATAGGCCTGGAATACAAGCAGGTGGAAGAATTCACGGTTGAGGAGCTTCGCGGCCTCCTGAACGTGCCCGAAGGGAAGCTGGAGCGGTTCGCGGATTTCAACAAATACTGCCTAAAGGTCGCCAAGGACGAGATAAACAAGCTCTGTCCTTTCTTCGTTGACTTCACGCCCATCAAGAAGGGGCGCAAGGTCGAACGGGTGGCGCTCCATTGGTTCCCCAAAACCTCCACCGGCAAACGCGATGCGCAAATCCTGATCGATCAGCACAGTGTCGTCCGCCGCGCCAAGCTGCGGGGCGAACCTCTCGAAATGCCGGTCCTGGTGGACTTCAGCCGGCCGGCTGACGAACGGTGAGCCCCTACCCCAACACTCACCTTTTGACCGTGGGGAAGGGGTCTGATTTCCGCGAAGAGGTCAACGGGGAGAATCGACCCCCTTGCGGGCATTCGGAATGTCCGTTTGCGGGAGCCGGCGCGCGCGGATAAGTCGATTGGGCGAAAGGTTCGGCCCCTTGATATCCGGTGCGGCCGGACCGATGGTTCATGGGGGGAAATTTCGCATGCACCGTCGCCTAACCGGCATCCTTGTGGCCATGGCTTTGGCTACCTCCATGAACTCGCCTGCGCATGCGGCGGAGCCAGCCGCCGTCGCTCCGGCTGAGACGCCTGCCAGCGCACAGGCCCACCGCTTTCTCGACGCGCTAACAAACGGGGACGACGCCAGGTTTTTGGGTTTCATTCATGACGCCTCGCCCCGCTCAAAGCTCTCAGACGATCAGTGGCTGGAACTGCGGCCCAACCTCCGACAGCTCAAGTTTCACGGATTGTTGGCGGCGACACCAACCACTGCGGACCTCTCAGTCTTCGACGGCGCGCGTGATAGCTGGGCGCGTTTGCTGATCACGGTCGAACCCGAACCACCACACGCGATCGCAACGTTTGGAATCCGCAACGCCCGCCGACCGGCCGACGTGCCACCGCCGCCAAAGCTGCAGCCCGCTGCGCTCATCGCCGCCGTCAAAGCGAGACTCGAAGCCGAGGCCGCAGCCGACAAGTTCTCCGGGGCAGTGCTGATCGCCAAGGACGGCAAGCCGATCTTTACTCAGGCCTACGGCCTAGCTGACCGCGAGGCGCGCACGCCCATTACCGCCGAGACCCAGTTCCGCTATGGCTCCATGGGAAAGATGTTCACGGCAGTATCGATCCTGCAGTTGGAACAGGCCGGCAAGCTCGACCTCACCGCGCCGGTCGGGCGCTACCTGAAAGCCTATCCGAACGCGGCTATCGCCACCAAAGTCACCATCGAGAACCTGCTAACCCATACCGGCGGGACCGGCGATATCTTCGGGGCTGAGTTCACCGCCCATCGCCTTTCGCTGCACGACGCCAAGGACTACGTCGCGCTCTATGGGGCCCGGCCCCCCGAGTTCCCGCCGGGGGACCGGGTCGCCTACAGCAACTACGGGTTCATGCTGCTCGGGCGCATCGTCGAGGCGGCGAGCGGCCTCTCCTATGACGACTACGTGCAACAGCACATCTATGCCCCGGCGGGCATGACCGACACCGGCATGCTGCCAGAGACGGTTCACTTGGCGCATCGCGCCACGGGCTACAGGAGGGAACAAGGCCAGCTGGTATCTGCGGCGGACACCCAGCCCTATCGCGGCACGCCAGCCGGTGGCGGCTATTCGACCGTGGGCGATCTTCTTCGCTTTGGGAACGCCCTGACGTTAGGCCGCCTGCTCGACGGCGAGCATCTGAAGCGTCTGACGACAGGCGGGATCACCGGGGCGGATGGCACCTTCTATCGCTACGATTTCGGTGGCACGACTTCTGAAGGATCGCGCTTCATCGGTCACGCGGGCGGCGCGCCAGGTATGAACGGGGAACTGAGGGTCTTTCCGGACGACGGCTACACTGTCGTCGTACTAGCCAATCGCGACCCACCGGTCGCCACGGTCATCGCGAGCTTCATTAGCGACCGGCTACCCTGATCTCGGTTGCTCGAGGGTCTCTGAATTCCGGCGCGGACGGTCAGGTTACCAGAGGCGGCAATGTCAGTTTGCCCCCCTCCCCTGCCGTTGCCGGCGTCCGCTCTCCGGCGTCGAAATTTCGAACCATCTCGAAGCCGTTTACGATCAAAAGGCTCACCTTTTAGCTTTCAGGCGTGCCCCCCGCTGCATATAGGCGTATAATTGTATACGGCTATACGCCCCCGCGACCGACGCGGTTGCGCCCCTTTTTAACGAACAGATCGTCAAGCGCCTCGGCCAACAGGCTTTGCACCGTCGTCCCCCCCTCGGCCGCGAGGATGCGGAGCTGGGTGCTGATCTCGGGGGGAAAGTGGCCACCGATCAGCTTGGTCCCCTGCCGGCCCCCCGGCGCCGCTTTGGCGGCGGGCGCCTCGGCCGGCGTAGCCGGCGAGGGCGCGGGATCGCCGCCAGCCTTGGCGCGGTCAAGAACGGCCTGAAGCGCATTACCCTTGGCCATCATGCGACCTCCACCTGATCGTATAGCCGTATAGCTGTATACTCGTATAGGTTCTTGATTTCAGTCGCCGCCGGTCCATGCGGCTCGAACTCCTGCACCGCCTGGCCTACGGCCTGGGCGCGGAAAAAGGCTTTGCGGTTGCCGACCGTTACCGGACAGACGGCCGCGCCCAGTTCCTCCACCGCCTTCATGGCGTCGCCCGTCTCCTGCCCCTGGGGCGGCACGAAGGTCAGCACGACGGCGAAGGCGCGGTCGAGCTGGCGCACCACCTCCAGCGTGTGCGTCATGCTCATGGTGTCGAATACCGCCGTCTTGGTCGGGATCAGGATGAAGTCGGCATGGCGCGCCGCCTCGAAGGTCACGTCGCGCGCCACGGCCGCCCCGTCGATCACCACCAGGTCGGTGCCGGCGTCGGCGCAGGCCTTCAGCATTGCCGACAACCGCACGGGTTGGATCGAGGCGACGGCGGGCGTGTCGAGCTGGCGCACGTCCTTCCAAAAGGAAGCGGTCGCCTGCGGATCGAGGTCGATGATCGCGACCTCCTTGCCGGCCTGCTCGGCCGCCACGGCCAGGCACGTCGCCAGGGTCGTCTTACCGACTCCGCCCTTCTGCGACAGGATGGCGAGAACCTTCATGCTACACTCCTACAGGTATAGGATTATACTTGTATACAGAATGGGACGAAAGGAAAGGGTGTTCGCTTCACGCGCTCACCCCTCCAGCTCCTCGTCCTCGTCGAGCGGCTCGTGGCGCATCGCGCCGTGACCCCGGATCGGGCAGAGCGGCGCCCCGGCCGCCTCCAGCCATTTGCGCGCGGTCCTGACGGTGTAGCCGCAAGCCAGGCACTCGCACTTGAGCATTCGTGCCGCCTGCTTCCTGGGCGCTGTTGTCAGCCCGCCGGTGTCGAGGCGGGCGTGGGGGAGGGGCCCCGCCGCCACAAGGATGGGCGTGACCGCTGCAAGGAACGCTCCGCCGGGCGTCGTGGCGCGCATCGGCCCGACCAGCCCGAGCCCAAGCGCGACCCGTTTAAACGACTTCCCATGCCCGGCCTTGATGCCGACTGCGGCGTGGACCAGCTCGTGGGCGAGGATCGCGGCGATCTGCGCCGGCATGGCGTCAGGCGCATGGGCCAGGTCCGGCCGGATAAAGATTTCAAAGTGGCCGTCCGCGCTGCGCCGGTTGTCCCAGCACTCGCCGATCGCCCGGCTCCTGCGGCCCGCGCTCGTAAAGCCGATCGCCACCCTTACCCGGTCGGGGAGGGGAGCGCCCAACGCCTCGAACAGCGGCGCCATGCCCGCCGCCACCCCGTTCAGCCAGCTTTCCCGGTTATCGTGGATCATCTCACTGTCTCCCTTCACATCGCCGCTGGGCGATGGCCTCGGCCATCGGCCCTGCCGTCGTGGCGAACAGCCGGGAGCGAGGGGGGCGGCGGGAATCGGTCGGGGTGGTGCGGGCGCAGGCGCAGCCGAGCCACGGCCCGGCCGATTGCCGTTGCGGGGGAGAGGGGGCGGCGCGCCCCTTTCCCCTCCGAATGAAGATCTTCGCAGGCGTCGCCGGCGGCCTCATGCGGGCCTCAAGCCCGCCCGCGCGAGCGATCGTCGCCCGGCAGGGACGAGACGCCACAGGCGGCTCGGTCGGAGCGGAGCGGAGACAGAGCGCGGTCCCGTTGGGGACGCGCCCATCACCTTGCGTTAAATAGCACTAAGTGCTATGTGCCTTTGCGATGACCGATGCTGAGCAAACCGCGCGGACCTTCAAAACCGCCTGGTTCGCCAAGGCGGCGCGCAAGGCGCTGATCGACGACGCGGAACTTTGCCGGGCCATCGCGGAAGTGCGGAAAGGTCAAGCCGACGACCTCGGCGGGGGTGTGTTCAAGAAGCGCCTAGATAAGAATAGGAGCCGGAGCATCATTCTCGCCAAGGGCCGCGTGCATTGGGTTTTCGAATATCTGTTCGCAAAGAAGGACCGAGACAACATCGACGACAGGGAACTGGCGGCCTTTCGCAAGCTAGCTGGGACCTATGAGGGGTTGGACGATCAGCAGCTAGATCGACTCCTGAAAGATGGAGATTTTACGGAGATTTGCCATGACCGCTAAGCGTAAGTTCAACAGCGATGCCTTTGAGGCGATCCATTCGTCTGCCTCGGCAATGTTCAAAGTCGGCGCGATCGACAAGGCGACCATGCGCGATTTCGACGAAACCTGCCTGGCCGCCACCCCGGCCATTGCGCCGGCTGCGATCAAGCAGCTCCGCGAAAGCAACAAGGTCAGTCAGCCCGTATTCGCCCGCTACCTCAACACCAGCGAAAGCACGATTGAGAAGTGGGAGACCGGGGCCAAAAAGCCGAGCGGCGCTGCGCTCAAACTGCTCAGCATCGTCCAGAAGCACGGGCTCCAGATTCTGACCTAAATGGGCCCCGCCGTCTCGGAGCGCATCGATGAGTGGGCACGTCCGCGTTTGGCCCCGGCTGAACAATACGGATCGATCGGGGCCGGTGGCTGACGGCAAAATGGCAATGGTGCCGTCGGGATGGGCATGTTACCCATCCGGCCATGACTCTGGTCCAGGCCTCCGACGCTGCGCGCCTTGCAGGACTGACCTCGCATCAACTTCGCGAGTGGTGCGGGCGCCGCGCTCTGGTGGTCCCAGACGTGCCTGCCGCTGGTCGCGGCCGCCTGGCATTGTTTTCCTGGCAGACCATTCTTGCGCTCCGTGTACTCAACGAGCTTCACGAGCGATATGGCGTGGAAGTTTGCGGATGGCGCATAGCTATCGCCCAGTTGCAGGCGGTCCTAAAGGGACGCTCGTTCCCGTCGCTTTGGGGTGCCTTCGCGGTTTTTCCAAACGCCCATGAGGCCGTTCTTAAGCTACAGGGCGAGCTCTTGGCCCAAGACTCCTGCCTGACGGTCAGTCTGAATCGACACCTTGAGGCGCTAGCGACGCCGAGCGAACTCTTGGTTGAAGCACAGCTACCTCTGTTTCCGGCCTTGGCGGTTCGCCGATGAGCGCTTCCAGCATCGCGGTCGATTGGAGTCGGCGCTTTGGGCTCGCGCTGGCACCTCTCTTCGAGGGGCACGACGTCGCGCCCCTGCCTGGAGACCATCACGTCCTGCTCGACGGCGGATTTGGAACCTTTGCGCTCTCGACTTCGAGCGAAGACCTCTGGCGCCATGACGACCCAGCAGGATGGGCGTGGTCGAGCGACATTCCTCACCACGTTACGGTCACCGAAACCAAAGTGGCGGTTTTGCGATGGGATGCGCCGCGTGAGCCGCGCGTCTACGAGCGTCACGGCGTCGAACGGAGCCTTGACCGCTTCTACGCCTATCTCAACGAAGATCGCCTGCGGTCAAACCGTGGTGTGGTTGATCATTTGCTGAACTATTTCCGCCGTGTACGCTCGCTCAGTCACAATGCTGGACTGCCCGACAGCCGCACGACGGACATCTACGTGGCCGCCCTGGCGCGGTTGATCGCGCCGGACGACTACAGAGCGGACCCAACGGCCTTGGGGCTAACGCAGGACGCAGCCGACCTCTGCACCCAGCTCTCCGCCCAGGGCCTGGACGCGGCCGGTGCCGAAGTGGCCGCGGCGCCGGGCGGGTTGTCGTTCCTGCGCCTGCATCCGGCGCTGGCCATCCGCCATGCCGGCGGTCAGCTTTTCCAGGAAGCGCATTTCGAGCTGCTGCGCGTCTCCCCAAACTTCGATTTGTTTGGCCTGATGGACGCGCCCGAGACTCGCGTAGACAATCGAGGGGGTACCCATTTCACTCCGCCGGCCTTGGCGCGCAGCATCGTCGAACAGGTTCTCGCTAGCCTTCCCGATCTGGCCAGCCGGCAACAGCTGACCATCTGTGATCCGGCCTGCGGGTCTGGCGCGTTCCTGCATGAAGCGCTGCGGGCCTTGAGGCGCGCCGGCTTCAACGGCCAATTAAAACTGGTCGGGATGGATGTCTCGCTGGCCGCAATCTCCATGGCTCGTTTTGTCCTGAGCCTTTCAGCGCGTGACTGGAAACCGGCCGGCGGCGTGGAGCTGCAGCTCATACATGGCGACTCGCTCGGCGAGGCGGGTATGCCGGCCGCCGACGCTATCGTCATGAACCCTCCCTTCATCGCTTTTGGCGCTCAAACCGCTCTGCAGCGCCAGCAACTGCGTGACGCCACCGACGCGGGCGCTACGCGCGGCGATTACAGCATGGCTTTCATTGCCCGCGCCCTTGATGCGCTGACCCCTGGGGGAGTGCTTGGCTCGCTATTCCCCGCTAGCCTTCTGTCGCTGAAGGCCGCTGCGACATGGCGCGAACGACTGGCCGCCGAAGGCGATGTGCGCATGCTCGCCTCCATCGGTGACTTTGGCTTGTTTTCACACGCTATGGTGCAGGTTGCCTGCGCGGTCGTGCGAAAGGGCCGGCCCAGCGGACCATCTACCCTTATGGCGGTGCTGACCGAGAACGACCCGGCCGCCACCGGCGAGGCCTTGCGCCAGATCCGGAAACTGAACGGCGCCACGCCTACAGCTCCTATTATTGAGACCAATTGGAGCCTGTTCCCCATCCTGTCGGACTCCCTGACAAAACGTCCGACTTGGCGCTTGCCCACCCCCGCCACCGAACGCCTTTTGACCGACCTGGGCGAGCTATCCTTGCCGATCGTGCAGGATCTCTTCGAGGTTTCTCAAGGCATTCAGACCGGGCTCAACGACACCTTGCTGCTGGCCGAGGACGAATGGCGCGCCCTGCCAGCCAAGGAGCGCAGATACTTCCGCATCGCGACTATGACGGATTCAATCCAGAATGGCCGGGTCGTGAAGCCCTACTACGTCTTCTTCCCTCACACCGCTGCAGGGCCGCTGTTTGCCAAAGAGGATGAGGTCGCCCAGGCCCTGCCGAGCTACTTCAAGAAAATGCTTGCCCCTTCGCGAGATCGGTTGGCAGCGCGCGCCGCGATCGTGCGATCCAAACGTTTAGATTGGTGGGGCCTTATGCACCCTCGGTCTTGGGCCTACAGCGAAGGGCCTCGGATTATCAGCAAGTTCTTCTCCGCCGAGGGCGGTTTCGTGGGTGACTACAAGGCCGAGTACGTCGCGGTGATGGGTCACGTTTGGACACCCAAGGCCCGGCTGGCCGAGGTCGGTGACGAGGCCCTGCCGGTGGCCGACATCCTCGCCGCCTATGTGGCGATGTTCAATTCGTCACCCTTTGCCAAGCTGCTGAGCCTATACGCTCCTCACGTCGCTGGCGGCCAGTTCGACTTGAGCGCTCGCCACGTCAATCCCATGCCTTTGCCTGATTTGCGGGCGCTCAGTATCGATCCGCGCTCTGGGCGCCTTGTCAGTGAAATGGCCCGGCTCGGCCGGGTGGTCGATGTGACCGACGCATCTTGGCGCGGCCGGACGGCCCAGATCGTTGCAGAGATGTATGGCGCCCCCAGCCTTGCCATCTCCTAGCCCGCTTCCGCCGGAGCTGCGGGCCACCAAGGGCGCGCTTGACCAGCGCTGGCTCGAACTCAACGGGCTGATCGCTACGGTTCTAGAGGTCGAGCTAGATCCAAGAAGGCTGCGGGTCGAGACAGACTACCACTCAAATGGCGTCTGGGCTGGCTTGCAAGGCGCTGCGTGCGAGCGGGTCACACGTAACCACGGCGGCGCTACCTGGGTGGCTCCCCTGTGCGAAATGCCAAACAATCTAGTCGCATGGCTGGGTTGGCAGGAAGTTTGGGCGATAACGACCGGGCCAAAACCTTATCGGTTCAAAACCATGGGCCTGACAGTCTATCTCGGCCGGCGTCACGATGCTCTCAAACTGCAGTTTTTGCGGCTGGAGTGGCCCGGCATCGCCGACTGGTCCAGCGGCGCTTTGTCGTTTCAAAGCCCGGGGGCGGGCCACCCTCACTGGCAAATCGATTTGATGCAGAGCCTCGCCTCCTCCCGGCCGCCTGCTGACTTCGAGCCGGACGCAGCGGAGGTCGTGGAGGATTTCGAGGCCATGGGGCAGGAGCCCGCAGTGGACGACCTCGTTAGGCGCCTCTCCGTCGAACGCATGCACTTGGCAAGCGCGGCCCGATGGTGGCTTCCGGCGACGCAAGGCGATGTCGGTCATCACATGAACGCACCACCCGATCTTCAATCCTTGAGCCGGTGGCTGAGGGAGAGTCTGCTCTACCTGAAGCAGGAACTTCGGCGATGCGTTGTGCACGTATGAGCTCGACAGCAGAATCTCGCATTGCGGAACACCGTCTCCAGCATGAAGTTCAAGCATTCGCTCCAGTCATGTCCGAATTAACTCGCTGGCACTTCCACCAGTGTGGCTCCGTCGCTTCTATATGTGATAAAGGACATTATCATATATAGTGTAGCATCACTGCACTGAGCACGTGAGGGACGCGGACATGCTGACGGCCGAGGATCTGGACGCTCACCAAAAGCTGCTCGGGGCGGCGTCGGCGATGCCGGTGGCGGATCTCATCGAGGCCTACCGACAGGCGCAGCGGGACTATGAGGCGCGCCACTGGGCCGGCGACGACGCCGATGAACCGCGCGCCCGCTGTCATCTCCTCGCCGGCCTGCTGGCCGATCACGTGGCCTTCGGTCCCGAGCCGCCTGCCGACCCGTCAGCTGACCACGGGGAGATTGGCGCATGACGGCGCTTATCCCGAAGCCGGGCGCTTCGCTGGCCAGCAAAACCACGACCGCCTTGTCGCCTCTCGTGGTGGCGGCCGGCGCGCGCGCGGAGCTGCGCTTCCTCGAGTTCTTCGCCGCCTCGATCCGCAACGCTCACACCCGTCGCGCCTATGCCGGCACCGTGGCGGAGTTCCTGGCTTGGTGCGAGGGCAGGGGAGTGGCGTCGATCGCCGCTGTCCAGCCGCTGCATGTCGCGGCCTACATCGAGGGGCTGACCCGAGCCCGGGCCGCGCCCACCGCCAAACTGCGCTTGGCCGCGATACGCCGATTGTTCGATTGGCTGGTGATCGGCCAGATCGTCGCCGCCAATCCCGCGTCCTCGGTGCGAGGCCCGGCCCATAGCGTCAAGCGCGGCAAGACGCCGGTGCTGGCGCCGGAGGAGGCGAGGGCGCTGCTCGACAGCATCAACGTCACGACGCCGGGCGGCCTGCGCGACCGGGCGCTGATCGGCCTGATGGTGTTCAGCTTCGCCCGCATCGGCGCCGCGCTCAGCATGAAGGTGGAGGATGTCTACGTCCAGCAGCGGCGGCTGTGGGTGCGGCTGCACGAGAAGGGCGGCAAGGTCCATGAGATGCCCTGCCACCATAGCCTGGAGGACTATCTGCACGCCTACATCGACGGCTGTGGCTTGGCCGGCGATCCGAAGGGGGCGCTGTTCCGCTCCATCGGCCGCGGCCGTGCCGCCCGGGGACGGCAGGGACTAACCGCCACGCCGCTGCCGCAGGCCAACGCCTACGCCATGATCCGCCGGCGCGCCGACGCAGCCGGCATCAAGACCAAGATCGGCAATCACACGTTCCGCGCCACCGGCATCACCGCCTACCTAAAGAACGGCGGCCAGCTGGAAACCGCCGCGGCCATGGCCAACCATAGCTCCACGCGCACTACCCAACTCTATGACCGCCGCGCCGACCAGGTCAGCCTGGATGAGATTGAACGGGTGCGGATTTGACGAGCATCGCCTACCTTCTCGCCCCGGCAGTAGCTGAATCCCGTGAGGCTAAAGCGCCCGGGTCGCTAAGTCGCTCGGCGGACGAGGCGCAATAGAAGCAGCAGGATGACGGCGCCGAGTGTCGCGCCGATGATAGACCCGACGATGCCGCTGCCGGCGAACAGGCCTAGCTGGCCGAATACAAAGCCGCCGATAAACGAGCCGATGATCCCGACAACGATGTTGCCGATCAGCCCAAAGCCGTAGCCCTTGACGATAAGGCCGGCCAGCCAGCCGGCAATGGCGCCGATCAACAGCCAGATGACCAACGATTCTACTGACATTCTTGCTCTCCAACAGGCCTTTGCGCCGTCGCACGGGGAGCGAGGGCTCCCGTTTCGTCGTCAACAACCCGCAAGCGTTGCCTTGGTTCAATTGGCGCTGGGAAGCGCTGAAAGATTCGGGCCCAGCCCCACCGACGCAGGGCTCACCTAGGACGCCTCACCGAGATCGCGCGCGTTAGGTGTAAGAGCGCGCGGTTAGGGGAACCTTCCTCTGCGTAGGTGCTTGTTCCCAGAACAGCTTGGCTGGGAGGAACACCAATGATGAGAACCCTTTTGTGCGTCGCCGCTGCGGCCACGCTTCTGAGCGCTTGTGACCGCAAGACTGAAGTCGCTGCACCGGAGCGCACCGCGGGACCTGTGGTCTCCACTTCCGAAGCGCCGCGCAACGACGCCGTCGACACCACGCCGACGACCGGCAAGACCGCCCAAACGCCCGGCGCGAACTCGTTCACCGAGGCTCAGGCCCGCGGCGCCCTCAAAAAGGCCGGCTACACCGGCGTTACCGCTCTAACCCAAGATACCCAAGGGCTGTGGCAAGGCAAAGCCAAGAAGGGCGGCAAGCTGATGACCGTTTCCATCGACTACAAGGGCGCGATCTCCGCGAAGTAGTCGGCCTTAAGCCCACCCTCGACAGATTTGGAGTAGAGACAATGACACGCACTGTCACTCGGCTGTTTGACAGCCACACCGAAGCGCTAGGCGCTGTCCATGACCTTGAGCAAGCCGGGGTGGATCACGACAAGATCAGTCTGGTCTCGAATAACACCGAAAACTGGCACGACGGCCACAGGCATCCCGGCGCGAAGGGCCCTCTGGGGGACGCCAATGGCGACGGCGAGAATGATGTCGCTGAAGGGGCCGGCAAGGGTGCCGCGACCGGCGGCCTGGTCGGCGGCGGCGCGGGCCTGCTGGCCGGTCTCGGCATGCTGGCCATTCCCGGCCTTGGACCCGTGGTCGCCGCCGGCTGGCTGGCGTCCACAGCGGTGGGCGCGGCGATCGGCGCGGCAGCCGGCGGCGCGACGGGCGGCCTTTTGGGCGCTTTGAAAGAGGCCGGTCATTCTGACGAGGAGGCCAACGTCTATTCGGAAGGTGTTCGGCGCGGTGGAACTCTTGTCAGCGTCAAAGCCCACGACGATGAGGCTGACCGGATCGAACAGATTCTGAGCGGTAGGCGCGGGATCGACGCCATGACCCGCGGAGCCGCCTACCGCGAGAGTGGCTGGAGCCGTTTCGATGACCACGCTCAGCCCTATACGTCCGACGAGATCGCCCGGGAGCGCCAGCTTTACTCACGATGAGGCACGCTCAGCCTGCCAATCCAGACGTCTCAGGCAGCCTGCGAATTATGTGACGAGACGGCCGCGGAATACTCCGCGGCCGGTTTGTCGTTTACCGGTAAAGCCATCGCTTCTTTGCTGTCTGTGCTATTCTGAGGATTCTCCCTCCAAGCTGGGGACCCTCCGATTCGGAAAATACGCGAGCGCGCACTACCTAAGTATTCGCTCCTCCAGCAACCGCAACGACTGTCACAAGTTTTGCTGCCGGTTCCAGTTGAAGCGCCGTTTCGGCTGGGCGAACTCCACCGGCCGCTTTGGCCGTTATGCTATGTGGAGCATTCATAGTGTCGGATTACTCAGTGCTGGTCGTCGACGACGATGCCGACATCCGCGCAAGCATCTGTGAGATCCTGTGCGAATTGGGGTATCAGTGTTCGCAGGCGCCCGAAGGCAACTTGGCGCTCTGCCAGCTCGATCGCCAGCCCGTCGATCTGGTGATCATCGACATCCTGATGCCGGAGCGTGACGGCGTCGAGACAATCCAGGCGATAAAGGCAGATTGGCCCCGAACCCGGATAATCGCGATGTCGGGAGGCGGATCTGGCATGGTGGCCGACTATCTGTTGCGGGTTGGCAGCGGCGTCGGCGCCCAAGCCGCGATCCAGAAGCCGTTCAAGATCGCCGCCCTCACCGAGCTCGTTATGAAAGTCTTGGCTGAGAAGACGAGCTGAAAACACGCCCTTTAATGGGCTGACACGCGCCTGCCCGGTTGGTCGCTAATCCCTGCAGCCAATGATCAGTGAGCAGAAGCGTGAAGCTGAAAGATGGGGTGATGTAGGTTG
>JAGNIV010000023.1 GCA_018001015.1 Phenylobacterium sp.
GGTCTCGCCTCCATCATCCCCTCAAACGAGAGGCGCCCACGATGCCGTGGAATCCGTGCCCACCATCCCGTGGAATCGCTGCCCACCTTCCCGTGGAATCCGTGCCCACGATGGCGTGGAATACGCACACCAGATCGGGCAAAGATCGTCCGAGACGGTCAACAGACCATGCGGCGACGAGTTGGACCTCACGACGTCCGATGGCCTTCAGGAGACAATCATATCCGGGGCGTTTGTCGCGGCCCTTGGCGCCGGAGATGCCTTCGTCGGCGAAGATGTGGACGATGTCCCAGCCTGATCGTTGGGCGACATCCTTCAGGACGAGAAGCTGGTTCTCGACCGTCTGCTGATCGGTGCTGACACGGACGTAGAGGGCGGCTTTCTTCATCTCCAAGACGATCTCACGGATCGCCAGGGCGTCAAGGAAATGGAGGAACCCCATGGCCCGAGCCAAGAAGCCGCCGCCACCGACCCACGAAGAGTTCGTCTTCCACGTCCGGGCGCCGTCACTCAGCTACAGCTTCAGCATCGAGCACAACCGACAACGGCGGGAGTGGCGGCCCTTTGACGAGCACCAGACGGTCAACTTCATCACCGAGTGCATCTGGCCAGATCGGTTCAAGGGCCGAGAGGGCAAGGCGACGCTCTACCCGGAGCCAGCCTTCATTGATCACAAGCTGCTCGACGACGACGATGTGAGGCGGAAGTGGATCGGTTACGTTCGTGCGACCAAGGGCGAGTTCGAGACCACCCTCTGGCTGCCGCCGCCGGTCTGCTGGCGGCTGGGTGAGGCGATGGCTTCCGGGCTGATCCGCTCGATGCTGACGAACGGTCCCATCGAGCCCCGAGGGATGCACCGCGCCACGTCGGCCTCATTCTATGGCCAGGAGTTCGATCCGGTCGCCTACGTCGGCTGATCCGGGCGCCAGAGCACTTCAAACTTCCACTGCCACGACGAGTAGAGATATTCGCCGCCGCCTTCTCGGTCGGTCAGCTTGGCCAAGACGCGGAAGCGTGTGCCGACCGGGTAGTCCTTCCTGAGCCGCCTGCCGCATTCGACGTGCAGATCGACCGGGAAGCGTTGGCCGGGCAGCGGCCTCATGTGGACCTTGCCGTGGAGCCCACTGGTCCGGTCAGGGAGATAGCTCTCGACCTCCACCCACTCGTAGTCCTCGTCCAGCTTGGCCATCTATCGTCTCCGAGCCTGGAGCTTCACCGTTTCGGCGATCCAAAACCAGATGGTTCTGACCACGGCGAATTCGGCCTCTGGCGGTCGTTGATCACCAACGGGTTCTGTCCGGTGTTTTCGAGGGGGGTTTTGTTACAGGCGCCATTGGCGCCATCGGCGCCGATAGCTCGAAACCCGTCCGTGGCGTGCTTGGCCGGGATCAACGAGAAAGAAGCCCAAATTCCTTCCTCACGACGAGAAGTCCTTCCAGGGAATTCCGCGACGAGAACCCGGACGACGCGAAAGCGGAGATCGGTTCTCGTCGGCGACGACGCCGTGAGCGCAGCGACCGGCTCGTTCAGATCACGAACACAGGGCTTCACCCTTCCGAACGAGATGCGTTCGAACAATGTGTAGAGGGTTTGTGTAGAAGCCATCCGAACGTTTTCCTGAGCGTTCAGAGACACTTAGCCCCTTATCGTGGTCGCGACTGTGTAGACGGATTGTGGGGCAATCGTCAGAGGATCGTTCCCCGGACGGGGATTGCTCAACGATTTCAGGGACGATTTGGGGATTGGCGCACCCGACACGATTCGAACGTGTGACCTTTGCCTTCGGAGGGCAACGCTCTATCCAGCTGAGCTACGGGTGCGTTTGACGAAACGCGCTTCTAGCGGAAAGCCGCGCGGAACGGAAGGCTCAGGCGTCGATGGGCGCCGGCGCCGAGGTGAGGGACACGAAGACGTCCTCCAGGTCCGGGTCCTCGGTGGCGATATCCTTGATGTGCAGGCCCGCCCCGCGCACGGCGGCCAGCACCTGTTCCACGCTGGACTGGCCCGTACGGTAGGAGACGGCGAACGCTCCAGCGGCCCGCAGCTTGGTGTCGAACCCCGGAAGGGTCGGGGCCGAGGTCACCGGCTCCTCCGGCGTCACCACCACGTTGCGGATGTCCATGCGGGCCAGGAGGGTCGAGGTCGGCTCGCACGCCACCACCTGGCCGCGGTTGACGATGGCGATCTGGTCGCAGAGCTCCTGAGCCTCTTCCAGGTAGTGGGTGGTGAGCACGATGGTTACGCCCTTGCGGTTCAGCTCCAACACATAATTCCAGAGTTGCTTGCGCAGTTCGACGTCCACGCCCGCCGTCGGCTCGTCGAGGATCAGGACCGGCGGATTGTGGGTCATGGCCTTGGCCACCATCAGTCGGCGCTTCATGCCCCCCGACAGCTGGCGGACATAGGCGTTGGCCTTGTCGCCGAGGCCAAGCGCGTTGAGCAACTCCATGGTGCGGCGCTCGCCGGGCGGCACGCCGTACATGCCGGCCTGGACCTCCAGGCTCTCGCGCGGGGTGAAGAAGGGGTCGGCGGCGATTTCCTGCGGAACCACCCCGATGGCGGCGCGCGCATCGCGCGGCCGCTCATCGATATCGCGGCCCCAGATGGAGACCGTGCCGGAGGTCTTCTTGCAGAGCCCCGCCAGAATGTTGATGAAGGTCGACTTGCCCGCCCCATTGGGTCCCAGCAGGCCGAAGATCGAACCGCGCGGGATGACCAGGTCGATCCCCTTCAGGGCCTGCATCTCGGCTGTCGTCTTGGTGGCGGGATAGGTCTTCACGAGGCCCCTGGCCTCGATGGCGTAGTCGGGAATGGTCATGCGGGACTTTTCGAAAACCGGCGCGATTGACGCGTAAAGCTATGGTCGCATACGTAGGGCGTGGCCGTCCGAAGTGGAAGCCGGTTCGGACGACCGTCGCGCCCCTTGAAGTCTAAGTTCAAGTTTTTGATCCTCAAAAACTTGGGCTCCTGTGGACCCTTCGCCAAGCGTCCGCCGCCGGAGAGTTTGCACCATGGCCCGTAAAGCCACCCCCGTTCCCAATCAGGGCGTCCACGTCGAACCGATGCCCGCCAAGCCGGCCTTGACGCCCGACTTGCCCGCGCCGGAAACCATCGTGGTGCGCTCGGGCCGCATCGCCTGCGACGGCGTCGGCGGGGCCCTGGGACATCCGCGGGTCTGGCTGGAGATGGGCGAGGCGGCCTTTGTCGAGTGCCCCTATTGCGACCGCCGCTTCGTCCTGGCTCACGGAACGGAGGGTCCGGAGGACGAACGCCTCGCGCCCGGTGTCTACGAGGGCCCGCACGGCCACTGATTCAGACGCGGTCTGAGTCCGATCTCCTCACGCCGCTGTCGGAAGGGCTGCCGAGCTTCAACAAGCGGTTCGGTTGAACGGAAGGCTCAGCTCTCGTCGGCTGCGTCGCCGTCGATCTCGGCGGGGCGCACGGCGATCAGCGTGCCCTCGGCGAGCCGAACTTCGGGCACCGCCTCGCGTGTGAAGGGCAGCCACCAACTGGCGCCCATCGGCGGCTGGACCTCGATCAGGTCGCCGGCGCCGAAGTCCTGGATGGTCTTGACCTTGCCCATGGGCTCGCCCTCGGCCGTCTCGATGCTGAGGCCAATCAGGTCTGCGTGGTAGAATTCGTCCTCGTCGGGGGCGGGCAGTGCCTCACGCGCGATGAACAGCTTGAGGCCGCGCAGGGCCTCGGCCTGGTCGCGGGTGTCGATTCCAGCGGCCCTGGCGATCACCGCCCCCTTCACCGCCCGCGCCGTGGTGATGGTCAGGCCCGGGGACCCGTCCTCACGCGTCAGGACCCGGTAGGTCGCCAGCGCCAGGGGGTCTTCGGTGAAGGTGGTGATGCGGATCTCCCCGCGCACGCCGAAGGCTCCGGCGACGCGGGCGACCTGGAGGAGGCGGTCAGCCATGGGACTTACCGCCTCCGTCTCAAGCCTTAGCCTTCAGCCTTGTCTTCGGCAGCGGCCGGCTCAGCGGCGGCTTCCTCGGCGGCCGGTTCAGCAGCGGCGGGGGCTTCTTCAGCGGCCGGAGCCTCCGGGGCGGCTTCGACGACGGGTTCCGGCTCCGGAGCCGGGGCGTTCTTGGCTTCTTCCAGGGCCGCGGCGGCGGCGGCGTCGCGCTGGGCGCGCTCTTCCGTGCGCTCAACGGCCTTCTTGCCGGGCTTGCCCTTGTTGGGGTTGTTGCCGTGTTCCCACTTCACGACGCCGGCCTGGGCCAGGAAGCGCGCGACGCGATCGGTGGGCTGGGCGCCCTTGGCGATCCAGGCCTGGATGCTTTCCAGCTTCAGGGTGACGCGTGCCGGGTCGTCACGCTTCAGCAGCGGGTTGTAGGTGCCCACCTTCTCGATGAAGCGGCCATCGCGGGGCGAGTGGCTGTCGGCGACGACGATGGAATAGTAGGGGCGCTTCTTGGCGCCGCCACGGGCGAGACGGATCTTCAGCATAGTTTAGTCCTTGTTATCTCTAGGATTTCTTGAAGGGATTGAAGCCGGGGGGCAGGCCGCCGCCCAGGCCGGGAAGTTTGGGGAGCCCGTCGCCGAGGCCGGGCAGCTTGCCCCCGCCCCCGGCCATCTTGCCGAGCTCTTCGAGTTGGTTCTGGTCGGGCATGGCCAGCTTGCCGCCGCCGAGCGACTTCAGCCGGTCCGCTCCGCCGCCGCCGCCCATCATGCCGGCCATGCGGGCGAAGCCCTTGCCGCCATCCTTGCTCATCGCCTTGAAGGCGTCGGCCATCTGGCGATGCTGCTTCAGCAGGCGGTTGACCTCGGAGACGTCAACGCCGGCGCCCTTGGCGATGCGGCGCTTTCGCGAGGCGGCCAGGATGTCGGGCTTCTTGCGCTCCAGCTTGGTCATCGACGAGATGATCGCCGCCTGGCGATCCAGCGCCTTGTCCGAGATGTTGGCCTCGGCGATCTGCTTCTTCATCTTCTGGACGCCGGGAAGGAAACCCATCAGGCCTTCCATGCCGCCCATCTTCTTCATCTGGGCGAACTGGTCGGCCATCATGTCGAGGTCGAACTGGCCCTTGGCCAGTTTCTTGGCCATGGCCTCGGCCTTGGCGACGTCGAGGTCGGCGCTGGCCTTCTCCACCAGGGCGATGACGTCGCCCTGGCCCAGGATGCGGCCGGCCACGCGGGCGGCGTCGAAGACGTCCAGGCCGTCGATCTTTTCCGAAACGCCCAGGAACTTGATGGGCAGGCCGGTGACCGCGCGCATGGAGAGCGCCGCGCCGCCGCGGCCGTCGCCGTCGGCTCGGGTCAGCACCAGGCCGGTGAGCGGCAGGCGCTCGTGGAAGGCCTTGGCGGTGCGCACCGCGTCCTGGCCGGTGAGGCTGTCGGCCACCAGCAGGGTCTCGGAGGGGTTGGCGATCCGCGCGATCTCGGCGGCCTCGCTCATCATCGCCTCGTCGAGCGTCGTGCGCCCGGCGGTGTCGAGGATGAGGATATCATAGCCCTGCAGCTTGGCGGCGCTCATGGCGCGTCGGGCGATGTCGGGCGCGCTCTGGCCGGCCACGATGGGCAGGGAGTCGACGCCGGCCGCGACGGCCAGGGTCGCCAGCTGCTCCATGGCGGCGGGGCGACGGGTGTCCAGCGAGGCCAGCAGGACCTTCTTGCGGTCCTTGCCGAGCTTGAGGCCCAGCTTGGCGGCTGTGGTGGTCTTGCCCGAGCCCTGCAGGCCGGCCATCAGGATCACGGTGGGCGGGTTGAGGCTGATGTTCAGCCCTTCGGCGCCACCTTCGCCGCCCAGCATCTCCACCAGGCCGTCATAGGTGATCTTCACCACCTGGTCGGCGGGACGGATCGAGCGGATCACGTCCTGGCCGGCGGCCTTTTCCTTGGCCTTGGCGATGAACTCGCGGACGACGGGCAGGGCGACGTCGGCCTCGAGCAGGGCCACGCGGACCTCGCGCAACGCCTCGTCGATATCCTTTTCGGACAGCACGCCACGACCGGAGAGCCGGTCGAAGACGGAAGACAGCCGATCAGTTAGCGCGTCGAACATCAATTCACCCTGTGGCCCAAACGCAATCGACCCCCGTGGACGATCACGTCGACGGGGGGCCTCGCCGCTCTCGTCCCAGATAAGACCTGGGGGCCGTAGCGGTAGAGGGCGCGATTGCTCTGCGCCGGAAGGGCGCGCTTATGCGCTCAGAGGGCCGAAAGGTCAAGGAAGCCGGGGTTCGCTCTTGGTCGCGTCAGGTGGTGGGGAACCCCTTGTCGCGCAGATAGGCCTTCACGTCGGGGTCGCGGCCGCGGAAATTCCGGTAGGCCTGCGCGGGATCGACGGTGTTGCCGATGCTCATGACTGTATCGTGCAGGCGCTTGGCCACCGCCTTGTCATAGGGCCCGCCCGCCTCGGTGAAGGCGCCGTAGGCGTCGTGGGCCAGGACCTCAGACCAGAGGTAGCTGTAGTAGCCCGCCGAATAGCCGTCGCTGGCGAAGACGTGCTGGAACTGCGGGGTGCGGTGACGCATGGGCAGTTCCCTGGGCATCCCCAGCTTGGTCAGTTCCTCGCGCTCGAAGGCGTCCGGGTCGATATCGGCGTCCCCGGCCAGATGCAGCTTCATGTCGATGAGGGCCGAGGAGAGGTACTCGGTCACATCGAAGCCCTGGCGGAAGGTGTGGGCCTTCTCGATCTTGGCGGCCAGGGCGGCGGGCATGGGCTTTCCCGTCTGGTGGTGCAGGGCGAAGCGGTTCAGCACCTCCGGCGTCGCCAGCCATTCCTCGTTCACCTGGCTGGGGAACTCGACATAGTCCCGCGCGACGGCGGTGCCGGCCAGGGACGGATAGTTCACGTCGGAGTTCAGGCCGTGCAGAGCGTGCCCGAACTCGTGGAACAGGGTGGTGGCGTCGTCCCAGCTGATCAGCACCGGCTCGCCCGGTGCGCCCTTCACGAAGTTGGCGTTGTTGGAGACGATGGTGGTGATCTTGCCGCGGAACTTCTCCTGGCTTCGGTAGGCGTTCATCCAGGCGCCCGAGCGCTTGCCGGCCCGCGCATAGGGATCAAGATACCAGAGGCCGACATGGGTCCCGTCGGCGGCCTTGACCTCCCAGATCTTGATGTCGGGATGGGCCACCGGCACGTCGGTCACCGGGTGGTAGGTGAAGCCGTAGATCTGACCCGAGGCCCAGAACATCCCCTCCCGCAGCTTGTCGAGCTGCAGGTAGGCCTTCACCTCGTTCATATCGAGGTTGTAGCGCTGCGCCCGGACCTTCTCGGCGTAGAAGCGGTAATCCCAGGGCTCGATCTTCACCCCAGCCTTTTCCCTGTCGGCGATAGCCTGCATCTCAGCCACCTCCTCACGGACCCGGGCGATCGCCGAGGGCCAGACCCGCATCATCAAGGCCATGGCGTTCTCGGGCGTCTTGGCCATGGCGTTGTCCAGCCGCCAGTGGGCGTGGGTCGGATAGCCCAGCAGCCTGGCTCGCTCGACCCGCAGCTTGAGGATCTTCTTGATGATGGCGTTGTTGTCGTGGGCGTCGCCGTTGTCGCCGCGGCTGTAGAAGTTGCGCCAGACTTTTTCGCGCAGGTCGCGCCGCGTTGAATAGGTCAGGAACGGATCGATCGAGGATCTCGTGTTGAGGATGGCGAACTCGCCCTTGTGGCCGCGCTCGGCGGCCGCGCCGGCGGCGGCGTCGCGCACGTCGCCGGGCAGGCCCTTAAGCTCACTTTCCGTGCGCAGGTAGAGGACATAGTCGGTCTCGTCGGCCAGCAGGTTCTGGCTGAAGGCGGTGAAGTTCTGAGCCAGCTCCTGGTTGATCGCTCCGACCCGGGCCTTGGCCTCCGGCGTCAGCCGGGCGCCGGCGCGCACGAAGCGGTTCCAATAGACCCAGGTGAGGCGCTGCTGCTCCGGCGTCAGGCCCGAGGTCGTGCGGGCCTCATAGACGGTCTCGATGCGTTTGAAGAGGGCGGTGTTCTGCAGGATCGCGTCGTCGTGAGCCGCGTCCTTTGGAGCCATTTCCTTTTCGACGGCCCGCATCTCGGGCGTCGACAGGGTGCCGCTCCAGATGCCGCTCAGGGTGTCGATGCGGTCCTTGGCGTCGCCGGTGCGCTCCAAGGCCTCAATGGTGTTGGCGAAGGTGGGAGGTTCGGGATTGGCCGCGATGGCCTCCACCTCCGCCAGTTCCGCCGCCATGGCCGCCTCGATGGCCGGCGCGAAGTCGGCGACCTTGACCTTGTCGAAGGGGGGAACGCCGCCATACGGCCCGGTCCAGGGCGCCGAGAGGAGGTCAGCGTCGGCGGCGAGGCTCACGCCGGGGGTCAGGGTCGCGGCGGCGAGGGCGCTGGAGGCGGCGAGAAACGTGCGCCGATGCATGGCGACTCCGGAAAAACGGCTCAAGGGTCCGCGACCTTAGGCAGGATGTAACCAGACGTCACATGACAGGACCGTAATCTCTACGTCACGAGCGCCAAGCGGGCGGCCTCGAAGGCGTCGCGGCTGATCTGGGTCGCCTCGGCGGGCGTCAGGCCAAGGGCGATCAGCATCAGGGCGACCAGGTCCACGGCATGCTCGGGCCCGACCTCCCCCAGCGCGATGTCGCGTTGGCCCATGCGGAAGCCGCCGAAGACCAGGTTGCGGGCGGCCGCCACCTCACAGTGGCGGAACCGGCCCGTGGCGACGGCAGCCGAATAGATAGCGTCGAAGCGGGCCTCGAAGACCGCCTGGCGCGGGATCGCCATGGCTTCGAACTTCAGGGCCAGCCAAGCGCGCACCGGGTCCAAGACGAAGGCTGCGAGGATGCGGTGGACCACGGTCGCCAACAGGACGGCCGGATCGTCCATCCCCGACCGGACGGGCTCCAGGGTCTTGTCCAGCGCCTCGGAGATCTCGGTGTTCAGGGCGTGGAGCAGGTCTTCGTGGGTGGGGAAGTAATTGTAGAAGGTGCCACGCGACACCCCCGCCGCGGCCACGAAGTCCTCGATGGATGAGGCCTCCGGCCCCTTCTCGGCGATCACCGTCATCGCCGCCTCGATCAGGCGCGCACGGGTTTGCGCGCGGCGGCTTTCGGCCGCCGCGGCGCGGGCTTCATGATTGACCCTCATGGGGCGTCGAGGGGTCAGGCGGCCTCCTGCAGGTACTGTTTGAGGGCCTGGGCGGCGGCCACGGAACGCGGGTCGCGCTGGGTTTCCAGGCTGTCGATCTCATGGGCCAGGGCCGCGCTGATCTCGCGGTGGGCCAGGGGAGAGAGCTCCAGGAGGGCCTTGGTGGAGGCGCGCGCCAGGGCGAGCGCAGTGGTCAGATCGACTTCGACGCTGACCGTCCAGGCAGCATCAGAGTCGTCCCTGGAGAGTTCGGGACGCGCAGAAAGGGGAATAGCCATTGTGTTCAGGGGTCTCGGAGAGGAGGGAGAGCCAGGCTGGGGGAGGACTGACCAATTGGGAATGACGATTATGTCAGGCTGACATTCTTGTCAATAGTGGGTAACCACGTTCAGTGAACCTGTCCGCCGGAGACCGCGCTGGACGCCCCGGCGCGAGAGGGCTAAGCGCGATCCATGGCCATTGGCGTTTTCGATTCCGGGGTGGGCGGGCTGACGGTGCACCGTCGCCTGGTGGACCGCTTTCCGCAGGCGGACCTCATCTACCTGGCCGATCAGGCCAATACGCCCTACGGGGGCCGCGAGGGGGAAGAGATCGTCGACCTCACCCGCGCGGGCTGCGAGACGCTGTTCGACCGCGGCTGCGACCTGGTGGTCCTGGCCTGCAACACGGCCTCGGGGGTGGCCTTGCGCCGCCTGCAGCAGACCTGGTTGCCTGGGTACCGGAAGGAAAAACAGCGCTCGGTGAATGTGCTCGGCATTATCGTGCCCACCATCGAGGCCGCGACCGGAATGCCCTGGGAGCATGAGGCTGACCGCCGGGGCGACAAGGTGGAGAAGCTGGACGTGCTGGCGGTGTTCGCCACCCCGGCCACCGCCCGGTCGCGAGTCTACGAGATCGAAATCGACAAGCGCCGGCAGGATGTGGCGGTCTTCACCGAGCCCTGCACGGAGCTGGCCCGGATGATCGAGACCGGCGCCGGCGCCGTGGAGCTGGCCACCGTGGTGGAGGCTCACGTCCGGGCGATCAGCACCCGGATCGGCCGCGCGCCCGACCGCGCCATCCTGGGCTGCACCCACTACGAGATGGTGGCCGACATGTTCCGCGCGGCGCTGAAGCCGGGCGCCCCGCTGATCCACCAGCCCGACGCCACCGCCGACGCGCTGGAGGCCTATCTGGCCAAGCATCCGGAATATACCGCCGGCGACTCAGGCCGGCGCGTCTTCCTCACCACCGGGCAGGCCGGCGCCCAGAACGCCCTGGTGGAGACTTTCTGGGGGGCTCCGCTAAGCTTCGAGCAAGCTTAAGCAGGAGAGTCTCGATGAAGACCATCTTGGCGGCCGTGGCCGCCCTGTCGCTCGCCGGCGCCGCGCGCGCCGAGGTCGTCGATCAGTCGCCCCAGGGCTTCGAGAGTCTGCACACCCTCACCATCGCCGCCCCACCAGCCAAGGTGCGCGCAGCGACCCTGGAGGTGGGCAGGTGGTGGAGCTCCGCTCACAGCTGGTCGGGGGACGCGCGTAATCTCTCCATCGACCTGGCGACCGGCTGTTTCTGTGAGAAGCTGAAGGACGGCTTCGTGCGCCACATGACGGTGGTCTACGCCGGGGAGAACGCTCTGCGGCTCTCCGGTGCGCTCGGACCTCTGCAGTTCACCGGCGCCAGCGGCCACATGGCCTTTAACTTCAAGGCGGGCGCAGATCCGAACACCACGGTGCTCACGGTCACCTACGACGTCGGCGGCTACGCCAAGGGTGGGCTGGCGGAGCAATGGGCCAAGCCGGTCGACGGGGTCATCGGGGAACAGGTGGGCCGCCTCAAGATGCTTCTCGAGACCGGCAAGACCGGCTGACAGCGCGCGCCGTGTTGATAGATAGAATCTATCAACACGAAATATATTATCAATTTCCCCAATGCTGCGGCGCCATATAGACAGCGGGCTCCTTCTCGAACCAACCAGGAGCTCGCGTTGTCCCTCATCAATACCGAAATCAAGCCGTTCAAGGCCGAAGCCTTCCAAGCCGGCAAGTTCATCTCCGTCTCGGACGCCGATCTGAGGGGCAAGTGGTCGGTGGTGTTCTTCTATCCCGCCGACTTCACCTTCGTGTGCCCGACCGAGCTTGAGGACCTGGCGGACAACTACGCGGAGTTCAAGAAGCTGGGCGTGGAGATCTATTCCGTCTCCACCGACACCCATTTCGCCCACAAGGCCTGGCACGACACCTCCGAAGCCGTGAAGAAGATCAACTACGTCATGGTGGGCGACCCCACCGGCGTGATCACCCGCAATTTCGACGTGATGATCGAAGAGGCCGGCCTCGCCGACCGCGGCACCTTCGTGGTGGACCCCGAGGGCAAGATCCAGATCGTCGAGATCACCGCCGGCGGCATCGGCCGCGACGCCCTGGAACTGCTGCGCAAGGTCAAGGCCGCTCAGTATGTGGCCTCGCACCCCGGCGAGGTGTGCCCCGCCAAATGGCAGGAAGGTGAAGCCACCCTGGCCCCGTCCCTCGACCTGGTCGGCAAGATCTAAGCCTGCTCGCACGGCCGTCGTTCCTGGGAACGGCGGCCGCGCACCCCTCCCAAAATTCCCGCGTCCCCCACCCGGAGTCCGTCATGTTGGATCAAGGCCTGAAGTCCCAGCTCAAGACCTACCTGGAGAACCTGCGCCATCCCGTGGTCCTGGTGGCCAGCCTCGACGTCTCGGCCAAGTCGGCCGAGCTCAAGGCCCTGCTGGCCGATATCGCCCAGGCCTCTGACAAGATCATCGTCCGCGAGGACGGGACTGACTCTCGGGTTCCCTCCTTCACTGTGGGGGCCGATGGCGGTGGCGCGCGGGTGACCTTCGCGGGCCTGCCCATGGGCCACGAGTTCACCTCCCTGGTCCTGGCCCTGCTGCAGGCCGGCGGCCACCCGCCCCGCGTCGAGGCCGAGATCATCGACCAGGTGAAGGCGCTGGACGCTGACCTCACCTTCGCGACCTATTTCTCGCTGACCTGCCAGAACTGCCCCGACGTGGTGCAGGCGCTGAACCTGATGAGCGTGCTGAATCCGCGCATCCGCCACACCGCCATCGACGGCGCGCTGTTCCAGGACGAGGTGGAGGCCCGCAAGATCATGGCCGTCCCTACGGTCCTGCTGAATGGCCAGCCCTTCGACCAGGGCCGCATGAGCCTGGAGCAGATCCTGGCCAAGCTGGACACCGGCGCAGCGGCCCGTGACGCGGAGAAGATCGCCGCCAAGGGGACCTTCGACGTCCTGGTGGTGGGCGGCGGCCCGGCCGGCGCGGCCGCGGCGGTCTATGCCGCCCGCAAGGGCATTGTCACCGGTCTGGCGGCCGAGCGCTTCGGCGGCCAGGTGTTGGACACCATGGCCATCGAGAACTTCATCTCAGTGCCCCACACCGAGGGGCCCAAACTTGTCTCGGGCCTGGAGCAGCACGTCAAGGACTACGATGTCGACGTGATGAACCTGCAGAAGGCGGCCCGGCTGATCCCGGCCCAGGCGGCCGGCGACCTAAATGAGATCGTGCTGGAGAACGGCGCCACCCTGCGCGCCAAGACCGTGATCCTGGCTCCCGGCGCCCGCTGGCGGCAGATGGGCGTGCCTGGCGAGGCGCAGTACCGCAACGCCGGCGTCGCCTACTGCCCGCACTGCGACGGTCCGCTGTTCAAGGGCAAGCGGGTGGCGGTGATCGGCGGCGGCAACAGTGGTGTCGAGGCGGCCATCGACCTGGCCGGCCTCGTCGCCCATGTCACCCTGATCGAATATGACAGCCAACTGCGCGCCGACGCCGTACTGCAGCGCAAGCTCGCCAGCCTGCCCAACGTCACGATCATCACTTCGGCCCTGACCACCGAGGTGCTGGGCGACGGCGCCAAGGTGAAGGGCCTGGTTTATCGCGACCGCGCCACCGAGGGCCTGCACACCATCGAGCTGGAGGGGATCTTCGTGCAGATCGGCCTGGTCCCGAATACCGAATGGCTGGAGGGGGCCATCGCGCTCTCTCCGCGCGGCGAGATCGAGGTGGACGGCCACGGGGCGACCTCCGTCCCCGGCGTGTTCGCGGCGGGCGACGCCACCATCACGCCCTTCAAGCAGATCGTCATCGCCGCCGGCGACGGCGCCAAGGCGGCGCTCTCGGCCTTCGACTATCTCATTCGCCTGCCCACCGAGGCGACGGAGGCGGTGGCCGCATAGGGCGCGAAGGGCGGGCGCGCTCAATTGCCATTGGGTTTTCCATAGACTGAGCCCATGTTGGACCCATGCTCCCGACCATCCGCCAACTGCAGTACCTGAAGTTCCTTGCCGAGCAGGGGGCGTTCGGCAAGGCCGCCGAGGCCGCCCACGTCACCCAGCCCACCCTCTCAGCGGGGATTCAGGAACTGGAACGGACGCTCGGCGCGCCCGTCGTGGACCGCGCCCGCTCCGGCGTGATCCTGACCGCCGTGGGCGAGGCGGCGCTGGCGCGGGCCAACACCATCCTCAATGAGGCCGAGGAACTGGTTCAGGCCGCCAAGAACGCCAGCCAGCCGCTCACCGGCCGCTTCCGCCTGGGGGTCATTCCCACCATCGCCCCCTTCCTGTTGCCCAAGGCCCTGCCCCTGCTGCGGTCGCGGTTCCCCAAGCTGCGGCTCTATCTGCGTGAGGACCTGACCCAGCGGCTGATCGCGGCGCTCAAGGCCGGTCAGCTCGACGCGGCCCTTATCGCCCTGCCGTTCGACATGCAGGGCCTGGCCCACGCCCATGTCTCGGACGATGAGTTGCTGGCCGCGATTCCCGCCGACCACCCTCTGGCCAACCGGTTGGAGTTTCCGCCATCAGCCATGGAGGGGGAGGACCTGATCCTGCTGGAGGACGGCCACTGCCTGCGTGACCACGTGCTGTCAGCCTGTGGGCTCAAGCCGCCCAAGGCCACCGGCGACGAGGAGGCCTTCGCCGCCACCTCCTTGCCCACCTTGGTGCAGATGGTGGGCTCGGGCCTGGGGGTCACCTACTTGCCAGCCATGGCGGTGGAGGCGGGCCTCACCTCAGCCGCCCATGTCGCCGTGCGTCACCTGCAGGCCGACCATCCCAGCCGCGAGATCGTGGTGGCCTGGCGCTCCGGCTCCAGTCGTGGCGCCGAGGGCCGGCTGCTGGCCGAGACCCTGCGCGAGGCTTGATGGAACGATCGGCGGTCGTTGAGCCAGATCATGGCGGCAGGGCCGAGGCCCCGGCATCCAGGCGGGGAAACCCTTAGTTCCCGGAGCCAACCATGCAACTTCCCAGAGGCGCCACCGTCGCCGTCGCCGACGGCGTGATCCTTCACCTTTACCGCAACGCCGGAGACGAGGTGCATCCCAAGCTCACCGCCCTGCCGCCGGCGGCGCTCGCCCCAGCCCATGGCGGCGGCGAGCATCATGCCAGCTCCGCCAATCCCGACCATGGCCAGCAGCGCGAGGACGGCTTCGCCGCCGCCACCGTGGCCTGGCTGAACGAGCAGGCCCTGGCCGGGAAGATCGATCAGATCCTGATCATCGCCGCGCCCAAGACCCTGGGGGAGATGCGCCGCCACTATCACAAGGCCTTGGAGGGCAAGCTGGTGGGAGAACTGGCCAAAGACCTCACCGGACACGCGATTCACGACATCGAGGCGGCGATCCTGCACGCCTGATCGCCCCGTGGGCGGGCTTCGGTCCGCCCACGACCCAGCAGGCTTAGACCTATTTCGATATATCTCCCTTGCATTCGACCAATCGTTAGATATATCTGCAATATCGATATGTCTAAATAGGATCGAAAATGCATCGACACTTCTTTCATCGACACGAACATCGCAGCCGTCACGGCTTCGGCGGCCACCTGCGCGAGCATCTTCGCGGCCATGGCGGGCGCGGGGAGCGCGGCGGCCGTATCGGCCGACTGCTGGAACATGGGGACCTGCGGTTCCTGGTCCTGGCTCTGCTGGCCGAAAAGCCGCGCCATGGCTACGAGGTCATGCGCGAACTGGAGGAACGCACCGGCGGCGCTTATCGGCCCAGCCCGGGCGTGATCTACCCCACGCTCTCCCTGCTGGAAGACGAGGGCTTCGTGGTCCCCATCGCCGCCGAGGGCGGACGCAAGGCCTATGAGGCGACGGCGGCCGGAAAGGACGCCCTCGAAGCCAACCGCGCCTCGGTGGACGCCATCTTCGCCCGCCTGGACGAGGCAGCTGAACACTCCTCCGGCGCTCGGCCCAAGCTGCAGCGCGCCATGCAGAACCTCAGCACCGCCCTTCGCCTGCGCATGCAGCGCGGCGGCGTGACCGAAGACCAGGTGGACGCCATCGCCGCGGCCATCGACGAGGCTGCTTCGAAGATCGAGCGGACCTGACTCCTCAGGCGGGGCTCAGGTCTCGCGTGAAGTAGAGCGCCAGGTCATCGTCCACCATGACCTCCTGCATCGGTGTCACGTGCATCCCGTTCCAGGCGATGCCACGGCCATCCGGCAGGTAGCCTCTCAACACATAAAGACGCTGGGCCGGGCCATAGTCGGGATAGAGGCCCACCCCGATGCCGGCGGTTGTTGACCGCGTGGCGATCAGGGCCTCGGCGGCGTCCATCAGCGCCGTGCCGATCCCCTGGCGGCGGTATCGAGGCAGGACGTTGAAGTCCTGGATCTCGGGAATCCCCGCCTCGCGGAACGGCTCATAGTACGGAACCCAGACCACGGTCAGGTAGCCCGCGAAGGTTCCGTCCACGCGGGCTACCAGCACGGGCCGGTCGTCGGCGATCTGTTCGTCCAGATAGCGGACATACTGCGCCACCGGCTTGTCCCAGCCGATGTCGGCGAAGGCCTGCGCGATCAGCGGCGGGTCCTCCTGCCGAAGGGGTGTGATCTCCAGCATCGTCAGTCCATCAGCTTCTGGGCCAGGTACACATAGTGCCGGGCCCAGCGGCGGGCGTTCAGCTCGGGATCGGCGTCGTTGGCGTGACCGCCGAAGGTCTGCTCGTAATAGAGGTAGGGCAGGCCCATGGCCGCCAGGCGGGCGGCGAACTTCCGCGCATGGCCGGGATGGACCCGGTCGTCGCGGGTGTTGGTGGTGATGTAGGGCTCGGGATATGTCACCCCGGCCTTGAGGTTCTGGTAGCCGGAGTAGGTCTCGATGAAGGCGCGGTCTTCGGCCACGTCGGGGTCGCCATATTCCCCGATCCAAGAGGCTCCCGCCGACAGCTTGTGGTAGCGCAGCATGTCGATCAGCGGGCTCTCCACCACGATGGCGTTCCAGAGTTCCGGGTGCTGGGTCATGGAGACGGTGGTCAGCACCCCGCCGTTGGAGCGGCCATAGATGCCGAGCCGGCGGGCCGAGGTGATCTTGCGGGCCGCGAGGTCCTGGGCCACCGCGGCGAAGTCGTCGAAGGACAGTTGGCGCTTCTCTCGCAGCACGCTCTGGTGCCAGGCGGGGCCGAATTCGCCGCCGCCGCGGATGTTGGCGATCACATAGGCGCCGCCCCGCTCCAGCCAGATCTTGCCCATTTCCGGCAGGTAGATCGGCGGCTTGGCGACTTCAAAGCCGCCATAGCCGTACATGATGGTGGGCAGGGATCCGTCCAGCCTCGCGCCCTTGGGCAGCACCACGAAATAGGGAATCTTCGCCCCGTCGGAAGAGGTCGCCCAGTATTGCTCCACCGCGTGGGTAGCGGCGTTGAAGCGGGCGGGCAGCGCCTTGACCTGCCAGGCCTTGCCGCTGGCCGCATCGGCCAGCCACAGGCTGGTGGGATCGAGGAAGCCCTCGGCGGCGACGAACAGCTGGTCGCTCTCGCCTGAGGCCGAGCGCACGGTGAAGGTGGCGTCCTTGGGCAGGGCCAGGCGTCTGGCGGTCCACTTGCCGTCCCTGCGGTCATAGGCGTCGACCGCGCCCTTCACCTCGTCCAGCAGGTTCACCACCAGCCGGTCATGGGTGTCGTAGACGTCGGTGATCGCCTGGCGCGGACCGGGCTGGAAGATCAGCTCCGCCTTGGCGGTTCCGGCTTTCAGGGCCTCCAGGTCATAGGCGATCAGGGCGCCGGCGCCGTAACCGCCCCAGGCGTCCTTGAGCTGGAAAACCACCTGGCCGTCGATATAGGCCTGATACTCGGCCTTCTTCGGCAGGGGCACGGTCAGGGTCTTGCCGCCCTCCAGCAGCAGGAACTCGTTCTCGAAGAAGGTCAGGCCGCGCCGGGCGATCAGGCCTTCGGCCTTGCCGCCCGCGCCGCGTAGGACCAGGACGCTGGCCGCGACATCGGTCTTCTGGCCGCGATAGATTTCCTTGACCTGGCCATCGCGGGTCAGGGTCTTGGCGATGTAGGCGTAGCCCGACGGGGTCTCGTCGCCCGGCGTCCAGATGCGGTCGACCACCAGGGTGTCGGCGTCCAGCCAGTCGGCGTTCTGCTTACCTTCGGCCAGCCGGAAGCCGCCCTCGACGAAGGCCTTTTTCACCGTGTCGAACTCGCGGATTTCCACCGCGTCCCCGCCGCCGTTGGAAAGCTCCACCAGACAGACAGTCTGGGCAGGCCTCAGACAGGTCGCGCCCTTCCAGATCCAGTTCTTGCCCTCGGCCTTGGAGAGCGCGTCGAGGTCCAGCAGGGTCTCCCAGACGGGCTCCGCGCTGCGATAGGTGGCCAAGGCCGCGTGCCGCCACACGCCATGCACATGGGTGTCGTCCTGCCAGAGATTGTCCACCCCACCGGCCCGGAAGGTCGGCCACGGAATGCGGTCCTTGGCGGTGAAGATGGCGCGGGCCTCGGCGAGGAAGGTCGCGTAGCGGGGATCGGTCTCCAGCCGCTTGGCGGACCGGGCGTTCTGGCTGGCGACCCAGTCCATGGACCTGGGCGCATCGACATCCTCGAGCCAGATGAAGGGGTCCGCGGAGGCCTGGGCATGCGCCATGCCGGCGAGCAAGAGGGCGCCCGTCAGCGCCGCGCAAAAGACTTTCATGAGCCAAATCTAGGACCACGCGGCAGGCCCTGTCTCGCCAAAGGTGATCGGCGGGGATTTCTCGCCTATATAGCCGCCATCATGAGCCGTCCGTTCCTGAAGATGAATGGGCTCGGCAACGACTTCGTCGTCGTCGAGGCCCGATCGGCGCCCTTTGCGCCCAGCGCCGAAGAGGTGCGCGCCATCGCGAGCCGCGAGGGTGGGATCGGCTGCGACCAGCTGGTCTCCATTGATCCCTCGGCTCGCGCCGACGCCGCCGTCCGCTTCTGGAACGCCGACGGCGAGGAGGTGGGCGCCTGCGGCAACGCCAGCCGCTGCGTGGGCTGGCTGCTGATGGAGGCGTCGGGCAAGGACGAGGCGACCTTCGAAACCCAGGCGGGGTTGCTTTCGGCCCGCCGAGCCGGCGACAGGCGGGTCAGCGTCGATATGGGCCCGCCCGGCCTCGACTGGACCCAGATCCCGCTTGAGGAAGAGATGGACACCCGGGGCGTCGAGCTCCAGGTCGGCCCCATCGACGCCCCGCTGCTGCACACGCCGGGCTGTGTCTCCATGGGCAATCCGCACGTGGTGTTCTTCGTCGAGGACGCGGAGACCGCGCCGGTCCGCGAGGTCGGCCCGATGATCGAGCATCACCGGTTGTTTCCCGAAGGCGTCAATGTCGGCTTCGCCCAGATCAAGGCCCGCGATCGCATCCGTCTCAAGGTCTGGGAACGCGGCGCCGGCCTCACCAAGGCCTGTGGCACCGGCGCCTGCGCGGCCCTGGTGGCGGCCTCGCGCCGTGGGCTCACCGACCGCAAGGCGACCCTGGAACTCGATGGCGGCGAGCTGGTGATCGAGTGGCGCGAGAGCGACGGCCACGTGATCATGACCGGCGGGCTGGAGCTGGAATTCACGGGAACCCTGCCGTGAGCGACAAGGTGGACATCGTCACCTTCGGCTGCCGTCTCAACGCCTATGAGAGCGAGGTCATCCGCGCGCGCGCCGCCGAGGACGGGCTCTCCAACGCCATCGTCTTCAACACCTGCGCTGTGACCGGCGAGGCGGTGCGCCAGGCGCGCCAGGCGATCCGCAAGGCCCGCCGCGAACGCCCTGACGCCAAGCTGATCGTCACCGGCTGCGCCGCCCAGATCGATCCCGCCGCCTTCGCCGGCATGGCCGAGGTGGACCTGGTCCTGGGCAATGCCGAGAAGTCCGAGGCCGGCGCCTATGGCGACCGCGCGCCGGAGGGCCGGGTGCGGGTCAACGATATCATGAGCGTGCGCGAGACCGCCGGCCACCTGATCGACGGGCTGAAGGACCGGGCGCGGGCCTATGTCGAGGTCCAGAATGGCTGCGACCATCGCTGCACCTTCTGCATCATTCCCTTCGGCCGCGGCAATTCCCGCTCGGCGGCCGCCGGCGAAGTGGTGGAGCAGGTTCGCAAGCTGACCGCCCAGGGCTATCTAGAGGTGGTGCTGACCGGGGTGGATATCACCAGCTGGGGCGCCGACCTGCCCGGTCAGCCGACGCTCGGCCAACTGGTCGCCCGCATCCTGAAGCTGGTCCCGGAACTGCCGCGCCTGCGGCTGTCCTCCATCGACGCCGCCGAGATCGACCCTGACTTGATGCGCTGCCTGGCGCAGGACCCACGGCTGATGCCTTATCTGCACCTATCGCTGCAGGCGGGCGACGACATGATCCTCAAGCGGATGAAGCGCCGCCACAGCCGCGCCGACGCCCTGAAGCTGATCGCCGATGTCCGCGCCGTGCGCCCTGACGTGGCCTTCGGGGCTGACTTGATCGCCGGCTTCCCGACGGAGACGGAGGAGATGTTCGAAAACACCCTGCGCCTGGTCGAGGACGGCGGGTTGTCCTTCCTGCACGTCTTCCCCTTCAGCCCGCGTCCCGGCACCCCCGCCGCGCGGATGCCGCAGCTGCAGCGCCCGGTGATCAAGGACCGCGCCGCCCGACTGCGCGCCGCCGGCGAACGGGCCCTGGGGCGCCACCTGCAGCGCCAGGTCGGACGGACAATCACGGGCCTGGTCGAGCGCGACGGCGTGGCGCGGGCCGAGGACTTCACCGAGATCGCCTATGTCGGCAAGGCCGTCGTGGGGTCCATCGTCCCGCTGCGGATCACCGGCCATGACGGCGGCCGAGCGTTGGGAACCGTGGCGGTGCTGGAGGCGGCGGAATGAGCGGCTGGTCGGGTGGATGCCAGTGCGGGGCGGTGCGCTTCCACGCCGAAAGCCTTGGCCGGGCAAGCCTCTGCCACTGCCGCATGTGCCAGAAGGCCTTCGGGGCCTTCTACGGTCCCTATGTCGACGCCGAGGGCTTCGCCTGGACGCGGGGGCAGCCGAAGTATTTTCAGAGCTCCAACCTGATCAAGCGCGGCTTCTGCGGGGACTGCGGTACGCAACTGTCGTTTGAGTCGCCGAAGTGGCCGATCAACATCGCCATTGGCGCCTTCGACCATCCCGAGAAGATCGTCCCGGCCCTGCAGATCGGCCTCGACACCAAGCTGCCCTATGTGGATGGCCTCGCGAATCTGCCCGACCGCGCCCCGGAGCAGAAGGCGCGGATGGCTGAATTCTACGCGAGCCTGGTGAGCCACCAGCACCCGGATCACGACACCGAGGTCTGGCCGCCGAAGGCCTAGTCTTCCGGCGTCCCGCGGCCCGGGAAGCCGGGCAAGGCCCACCCCTTCAGGATCGCGCCCGCGCGGATCGCCAGAGCGGCGGCGAAGCCCGCCAGCCCCGCCGGGAAGCCGGGCACATCGAACATCTGCAGGATCACGAAGACACCCGCCCCCACCAGGGCGGCGCTGACATAGATCTCCCGCCGCAGCAGGATCGAGGGTTCATGGGCCAGGACGTCGCGGATCACCCCGCCGAAGCAGGCGGTCAGCGTTCCCATCACCACGGCCGAGAAGGGCGGGGCGCCGAGCGAGGCCGCCTTGGCCGCGCCCACCACGCAGTAGGCCGCGAGCCCCAGGGCGTCGAGCCACAGCAGCACCCGCATGCGCCCCCGTCCAGGCCCGAACACCCAGACCGCCGTCGCCGCGGCCAGACAGGCCAGGATATAGGCCGGCTTCTGCACCCAGAAGACCGGGGCTCCGATGAGCAGGTCGCGCAGCGTGCCGCCGCCCACGCCCGTCACCGCCGCGAAGAAACCAAAGGTGACGATGTCGTGCTTCTGGCGCGCGGCGGCCAGCGCGCCGGTGGCGCCGAACACGGCCACGGCGGCATAGTCCAGCCAGGTCAGGGTGGCGGTGAGCGCATCCATTCTCCATCCTCTATCGCGCACGCCCTCGAGCCGCTAGAAGCCGCCTATGACTGAACCCAAGAAGGGCTGGCTCCAGCGCCTCGCCGGCGGCCTCACGCGGTCGTCCAAGGCGCTTACCGAGCAGGTCACGGCGACCTTCACCAAGACGCCGCTGGACCAGGCCAAGCTCGACGAGCTGGAAGAGATGCTGATCGAGGCCGATCTCGGCCCGCACTCGGCCGCCCGCATCACCCAGCGCTTCTCCGACGCTAAGTTCGGCAAGAGCGTCGATGAGTTGGAGATCAAGGAGGCGCTCGCCGAGGCCATCGGCGACGAGCTCTCCAGCCGCCAGGGGACCTTCGACCCGCTGTCAGGCCCCAAGCCCTATGTTGTGCTATTCATCGGGGTCAACGGCTCGGGCAAGACCACGACGCTTGGCAAGATCGCCGCCGACCTGACCGGCAAGGGCGCCAAGGTGCTGGTGGTGGCCGGCGACACCTTCCGCGCCGCCGCCGTCGAGCAGCTCAAGGTCTGGGCCGAGCGGGCCGGGGCCGACTTCATGTCGCGCCCGCCCAATTCCGACGCCGCGGGCCTGGCCTTCGACGCCATCGCCAGCGCCAAGGAGAAGGGCCACGACGTGGTCCTCATCGACACCGCCGGCCGCCTGCAGAACAAGCAGGGCCTGATGGACGAACTGCTCAAGGTCATCCGGGTGGTGAAGAAGATCGACCCCGAGGCGCCGCATGAAACCCTGCTCGTGCTCGACGCCACGGTGGGCCGTAACGCCCTGGCCCAGGAAAACATCTTCGGCAACCAGATCGGCGTCTCCGGCATCGTCATGACCAAGCTGGACGGCACCGCCCGCGGCGGCGTTCTGGTGCCGGTGGCCCAGGCTTCGGACAGCCCCATAAAGCTTATTGGCGTGGGGGAGGGGATCGAGGATCTTCAGCCCTTCAACGCCCGGGCCTTCGCCCGTTCCCTCGTCGGTCTGGAGGACGCATGACCCTGTCGCCTGGCGCCAAGAAGTTCGTCACCGGCTTCGTCGACTACGGATGGCCGATCGGCTTCGTCATCGCCTATTTCATCACCCGCGACACGGTGCAGGCGACCTGGGGCATGGTGGCCGGCGCGGCCCTGGCCCTGATCGTCGGCTACGTCGTGGAAAAGCGGATCGCGCCCATGCCCTTGGTGGCGGGGCTGATCGCGGTGCTGTTCGGCTGCCTGACCCTGTTTTTCCACGACGACCGCTTCATCAAGATCAAGCCCAGCGTGACCTCGGTGGCCTTCGGACTGTTCCTGATCGGCGGCATGGTGCTGCGCAAGAATCCGCTGAAGATCCTGCTGGGCAAGGCCTTCCAGATGCCCGACGAGGGCTGGCGCAAGCTGTCCTGGCGCTATGGGGTTTTCTTCCTGTGCGTGGCGGCCCTGAACGAGTTCATTTGGCGCACCCAGCCGGACGCCACCTGGGTGTTGTTCCGCTTCCCGGGACTCTCGATCATCCACGTGCTGTTCGGCTTCTCCCAGGTGCCGCTGATGATGAAATACGCCAAGGTCGATGAGATCCCGCCGGTGCCTCCGATCGAATAGACCGTCCACGGACGTGTGTCGTCAAAACGACGTGATCGGCCTATAGCTTTCCGACCTGATCCAATCGGAGGGCGGGGACAACCTCATGGCTAAGACCAAGTCGGGCAAGTCGGGCGGGCTGCCGGCCCTGGACAGGTCCCCCAGCCACCTGCTGCATCGCGCCCTGCAGCTCTCCCTCGACATCTATTCCGAGACCTTCGAGGCGGGCGGTCCAACCCAGCGTCAGTATGCGGTGCTGAGCGCCGTGGAGGCGCATGAGGGTCTCACCCAGACCGACCTTGTGCGCATCACCGGCATCGACCGCTCCACCCTGGCCGACATGGCCGCGCGCATGATCACCAAGGGTCTGCTGGAACGTCAGCGCTCCGCCGCCGACGCCCGGGCCAACGCCGTCAGCCTCACGGCCGCCGGCCGTGAACTGCTGGAGCAGGCCAAGCCGAAGATGGCGGCAGCCGACGCGAGGCTGCTCAAGCTGCTGTCGTCCAGTAAGCGCGAGGGCCTGGTCAGCGTCCTGCGCGACCTGATCGCCGCCGGTGAGGCGGCCGCTGCGCCCGCGCCGGAGAAGCCCGCCAAGAAGGCGAAGGCCGAGAAGCCCGCCAAGGTGAAGAAGGTGAAGGCCGAGAAGACGCCGAAGGCCGGAAAGCCCGAGAAGCCCAAGAAAGAGAAGAAGGCCAAGAAGGCGGCCTAGCTTCGCGCGCCCTCGGAGTGGGCGGCTAGACCTTGATGTCCAGCAGCGAGCCGGGCCGCAGGATGCGCTCCGGCGGATCGGCAGGCAGGTTTGTGGGGATGCGGCCCAGCGGATACGGACGGGTCACCGGATTGGCGGCGGCCTGGGTCGCGGCCGCCTGCTGCTGACCCCCGAGCGCCGCTTCGAAAAAGGCGCGCTGACCGGCGTTACGCGCAGGGTCCGGCCGCTGGATCGGCTGGGCGGACTGCGGGAAGCCTGGTCGGATCGGAAGCGCCACGGGCGGCCTTATGGTTAATGCGCGGCCCAAGCCATCGCGCGAATATGGTCAACGCAAGGTTAACGCGCGGCCTTGGCCCACAGATCCCTGGCGTTCTGCTCGGTCAGCGGACCGGTGTGCTTGGCCACGATCACGCCGTCGGCGCCCACCAGATAGGTCTCCGGCACGCCGGTGACGCCAAGCTCGATGCCGGCCCGTCCGTCGCGGTCCACCAGCCGGGTTGTGAAGGGGTCTCCCAGCCGGTTCAGGAAGGCCTTGGTTTTGTCGGGTGCGTCCTTGTAGGCGATCCCCACGAGGGGAACGCCCTGCTTCTTCAACGCCACCAGCACCGGCTGCTCGATCTCGCAGGGCGCGCACCAGGAGGCGAAGATGTTCACCAGAACCGGCCCCTTGGCGGCGTCGCGCAGGCGCACCGGGCGGCCATCGTCGAGGCTGGGCAGGACAAGGTCTGGCGTCGGTTTGCCCACCAGGGCCTGGGGCTCGACGCGCGGGTCGTGTTTCAGGGCGAATAGGCCAAACAGCAGGGCCAGCGCCGCCAGGGCGATCAACGGCAGGGCCGCGAGCCAGCGGCTCACGCCTCCGGGCCCCGGGTCAGGGACTCAGCCTTTTTCCGCCAGCGACGGGCGCGGTTGAGGCTGGCGGCGATCATGCCTAGGAAGACCAGGGCCGTCAGGCCATAGGCGGGCCAGATGAAGGCGGCGTAGGGGCCGGGGTCGAGGTCGAGCATTTCAGGCCCTCGCCGCGCGCAGGGCCGCGGCCTCGGCGCGGCGGCGCCAGACCTCGGCGCGGATACGCACCAGCCACAGTGACCCGAAGGCGGCCATATAGGCCAGACCCAGCAGCAGCAGCGGATACAGGTAGTCGACGGTCATGGCCGGTCCCCCCTTGCGGAACACCGAGGCGCCCTGGTGCAGGGTGTTCCACCAGTTCACCGACCAGTGGACGATCGGCAGGTTCACGACCCCCACAAGGGCCAGGATCGCGCCTGCGCGGGCCGCCTTGGCCTCGTCATCCAGCGAGGCGCGGAGGGCCATGTAGGCGAGGTAGAACAGCAGCAGCACCAGGACCGAGGTCAGGCGCGCATCCCAGACCCACCAGGCGCCCCACATCGGCCGGCCCCACAGGGAGCCTGTGGCGAGCGCCAGGACGGTGAAGGCCGCGCCCAGCGGGGCGGCGGCCTGGGCGGCGGCGTCGGCCAGGGCGTGGCGGAACACCAGCGCCAGGAAGCTCGCGCCCCCCAGGCAGGCATAGACGAACATGCTCATCCAGGCGGCCGGCACATGGATGAACATGATCCGCACCGTGTCGCCCTGCTGGTAGTCCTCCGGGGCGGTGAAGCCGAGCCAGAGGCCGGCCAGGGCCAGCACGACGGCGATGACGCCGAACATGGGCGCGGCCCAGCGGGAGAACGCCATGAAGCGCTCGGGATTCGAAAGGAAGGCGGGCGCCGGGAACATGCCCAGGCGAATTAGACCCCGGCGCCGCTTGGGGCAAGCCGGGGTCGTGTTCAGGACCTAAGTCTAGCCGTGACCGCCACCCCGGTGACCACCGCCCTTGCCGCGGCCGCCCATGGGACGCAGGGCGTCGAAGGCCTTCTTCTGGGACGGCGAGAGCTGAGCGTAGAACTGCATCGTCGCGTCAGCCCGGCGTGTGAACTGGACCTGACGGTCGGCCATGCGGGCCTTCATGCGGTCCAGGCGTTGCGGCGTGGTCAGGGTGGCGCGCTCGGCGCGGTGCTCCCGCATCTTGTCGCGCCAGTCGGCGGGGGGAGCCATGGACTGCACGAAGGCGTTCAGCGCCGGTTCCTGGTTGGCGGTGAGTTGCAGGGCGGCGCGCAGGTGCTGGGCGCGGAGAGCCGCCATCTCGGCGGGATCACGGTGTGGGCGGTCGCCACGCTGGTGATGGGGGCCGGCTTCCTGCATGGCGGCCGGGGCCGGCTGGGCGATCGCCGCGCCGCCGAGGCCAAGGGTCAGGATCGCGCCGCTCAGTAGCAACGGGGTGGTGAATTTCATGGGTCTGCGTCTCCGAAGTTCGTATCCCTCGGAGAGTTCAACGCCCCGCCCGGCTGTTTCCGTCGCCGGCTTCTAGGACAGAGCGTTGCGGCAGGCCGCAGCCATGGCCAGCGGCCCCAGCGCCACCGCGGCGGCGGCATAGGCGCTGAGCAGGGCCAGGCCCGCATGCCAGGGCAGACCATTGGCGAAGGCGTCCAGGGCCGCGCCGCCGAAGATCACCGGCGGCACGAACAGCGGCAGGACAATCACCGCCGTCAGCAGCCCGCCGCGCCGGGCGCCCAGGCTCAAGGCCGCTCCGATCCCGCCCGTGAAGGCGAACGCCAGCCCGCCGATCAGGGCGCACGACAAAATCAGCGGCGCGAGTTGCGGCTTCGCGCCTAACGCGATAGCGGCGACGGGGGCGGCCAACGCCAGGGGCGCGCCGGTGGCGATCCACTGGCCAAGGCACTTGATGGCGCAGGTGAGCTCCAGGGGCTGGGGTGAGAGCACGATCAGGTCGAGCGCCCCATCCTCGTAGTCGCGCTCGAAGAGCCGCTCCAACGACAGCAGGGCTGCCAGCGCCAGGGCCACCCAGGCCATCCCGGTGGCGATAGCCGCCAGGCGCGCCGGCTCGGGCCCGGTGGCCAGCGGCAGCAGGGTGGCGGTCCCGGCATAGAAGCCCAACGCCACCAGCGGGCCGCCGCCCTTGCCCCAGGCCAGCGCCACCTCGCGCGCCAGCAGTGCGCCGGCCCGGCTCATGCGCCGATCTCCAGGGCCTTGGCGGGGATGGGCAGCGGATCGTGGACGGCCGCGACGATCAAGCCGCCCGTGGCCAGATGCTCCGCCATCACCGCGCCGAATCGCTCGCGCCAGACGCCATCCAGGGGGCTCAAGGGCTCGTCCAGCAGCCACAGCCGACGTGGAGCGGCGATCAGTCGCGCCAAGGCCAGGCGGCGTCTCTGCCCCGCCGATAACCGGCGAACTTCGAGATCTAGCAGGGTGGACAGTTCAAGCCTCTGGGTGGCTTGGCGGGTCGAGGCTTCCGTGCCCCCGGTCCAACGCGACCAGAAGTCCAGCTCCTCCCGGGCGGTGCGCCCGGGCTTCAGGCCGTCAAGGTGCCCGATCAGATGCAGCCCCGTGGCCCTTGCGGCGTCGGCGTCGGCGTCGCCGAACGTGATCGTCCCGGCCTCGGTGGTGACCAGGCCCGCGATGGTCCGTAGCAGGCTGGTCTTGCCCGCCCCGTTGCGGCCGGTGAGCGCGCACGCTTCGCCCGCCGCCAGGCTCAGCGCCAGGCCCTCAAAAAGCAGGCGCCCGCCCCGGCGGACCGACAGGTTTTCCAGGCTGAGACGAGAGATCACGGTGAGGTTGTCCTCCCTGCATGGACGTAAGCCGAGCCAGGGGTTATGACGCGCGCGGCCGACGCCGCCTTGGGGGGCGTACGCGGCGCGGGGACGGACGCTGTGTGTCCGTCTCGAAAAGCGCGCGATCCCCGAAGCGGTGGTGTAGCGGCCGTGAACAGAGGAAGGATCCCTTATATGGCGTCGATCGACAGCCTGAAGACCCGCCGCGAACTGACGGTGGGCGACAAGACCTACGTCTACTACAGCCTTCCCGCCGCCGAGGAAGCCGGACTTTCGGGCGTTTCGCGCCTGCCGGCCTCCATGAAGGTGCTGCTGGAAAACCTGCTCCGCAACGAAGACGGTGTTTCCGTCGGTGGTGATGATCTCGCCGCCGTGGCCGCCTGGCTGGTGAACAAGGGTTCGGTGGAGCACGAGATCAGCTTCCGTCCGGCCCGGGTCCTGATGCAGGACTTCACCGGCGTTCCGGCCGTCGTCGACCTGGCCGCCATGCGCGACGCCATGACGGCGCTGGGCGCTAACCCTGAGAAGATCAATCCGCTGAACCCCGTCGATCTGGTGATCGACCACTCGGTGATGGTCGACCACTTCGGCACCTCCAAGGCCTTCGGCGAGAACGTCGAGCGCGAGTATGAGCGCAACATCGAGCGCTACCGCTTCCTGCGCTGGGGCTCCTCGGCCTTCAACAACTTCCGCGTCGTGCCCCCCGGCACCGGGATCTGCCACCAGGTGAACCTGGAATACCTCGCCCAGACCGTCTGGACCCTGGACGAGGACGGCGCCACCACCGCCTATCCCGACACCGTCGTCGGCACCGACAGCCACACCACCATGGTCAACGGCCTCTCGGTCCTGGGCTGGGGCGTGGGCGGCATCGAGGCCGAGGCCGTGATGCTGGGCCAGCCGATCCCGATGCTGATCCCGGAAGTCATCGGCTTCCGCGTCACCGGCGCCATGCCGGAGGGCGCCACCGCCACCGACCTGGTGCTCACCGTCACCCAGATGCTGCGCAAGAAGGGCGTGGTGGGCAAGTTCGTGGAATTCTACGGGCCCGGCCTCGCCGGCCTGACCCTGGAAGACCAGGCCACCATCGCCAACATGGCCCCGGAATACGGCGCCACCTGCGGCTTCTTCCCGGTGACCAAGGCCACCATCGACTACCTCTCGGCCACCGGCCGTGACGCCCACCGCGTCGCCCTGGTGGAAGCCTATGCCAAGGCCCAAGGCCTGTGGTTCGAGCCCGGCGACGCCGATCCGGTGTTCACCGACAGCCTGGAACTGGACCTGGGTTCGGTCCTGCCGTCCCTGGCCGGCCCCAAGCGTCCCCAGGACCGGGTCCTGCTCTCCGACGCCGCCGCCGAGTTCAAGTCGGCGCTCGGCAAGGAGTTCGGCAAGGCCGATCCGGAAAGCGCCGGTCAGCGCATTCCGGTGGCGGGTGAGAAGTTCGATGTCGGCAACGGCGATGTGGTCATCGCGGCCATCACCTCCTGCACCAACACCTCCAACCCCTCGGTGCTGATCGCCGCGGGCCTGGTGGCCAAGAAGGCCGTCGAAAAGGGCCTGAAGGTGAAGCCCTGGGTGAAGACCTCCCTGGCCCCCGGCTCCCAGGTGGTCACCGACTATCTGAAGAGCGCCGGCCTGACCAAGAGCCTCGACGCCCTGGGCTTCAACCTGGTGGGCTACGGCTGCACCACCTGCATCGGCAACTCCGGCCCGCTGCCCGAGGCGATCTCCGAGGCGGTCCAAAAGGGCGACCTCGTGGCCTGTTCGGTGCTCTCGGGCAACCGCAACTTCGAAGGCCGGGTGAACCCCGACGTGCGCGCCAACTACCTGGCCTCGCCGCCCCTCGTCGTCGCCTACGCCCTGGCCGGCTCGATGAACATCGACCTGGCCACCGAGCCGCTGGGCGAGGGCAAGGACGGCAAGCCGGTGTTCCTGAAGGACATCTGGCCGACCTCGGAAGAGATCGCCACCCTGCAGCGCAAGCACGTCACTCAGAAGATGTTCGCCACCCGCTATTCGGACGTCTTCAAGGGCGACAAGAACTGGCAGGGCATCAAGGTGGCCGGCGGCCAGACCTACGCCTGGGACATGGGCTCCACCTATGTGCAGAACCCGCCCTACTTCCAGGACATGAAGATGGAGCCGTCGCCGGTGACGGACATCGTCGAGGCCCGGGTTCTCTCGGTGTTCGGCGACTCGATCACCACCGACCACATCTCGCCCGCCGGCTCCATCAAGGCGACCTCGCCGGCCGGGGTCTATCTGCGCGAACGCCAGGTTCCGACCACGGAGTTCAACCAGTACGGAGCCCGCCGCGGCAACCACGAGATCATGATGCGCGGCACCTTCGCCAACATCCGGATCCGCAACAAGATCACCCCCGACATCGAAGGCGGGGTCACCAAGCACTTCCCCTCCGGCGACGTCATGGCGATCTATGACGCCGCCATGCGCTACCAGGGCGAAGGCCGTCCGCTGGTGGTGTTCGCCGGCAAGGAATACGGCACCGGCTCCTCGCGCGACTGGGCGGCCAAGGGCACCAAGCTCCTGGGCGTCCGTGCGGTGATCGCCGAGAGCTTCGAGCGCATCCACCGCTCCAACCTGGTGGGCATGGGTGTCCTGCCGCTGCAGTTCCTGCAGGAAGGCTGGCAGAAGCTGAACCTGACGGGCGAAGAGATCGTCACCATCCGTGGCCTGACCGAGCTTTCGCCGCGCCGCCAGCTGACCATCGAGATGTACCGTCCGTCGGACGGCCGCATCGCGCGCTTCCCGGTCCGCTGCCGGATCGATACGCCCACCGAGCTTGAGTACTTCAAGAACGGCGGCGTCCTGAACTACGTGCTGCGCAACCTCGCCCGCACGGCGGCCTAGGGTGTTTCCGACCGGGCGGCGGGCGCGATCCCGCCGCCCGGTCACACCTTCTTGAAACCCACCCAACAACGAAGTCCGGTTAAGTGCGCGCCCATGCGTAACGTCGCGCTTTTCAGTCTGCTGGTCGCCGCCCTGCCGCTCTGCGCGCAGGCCAGATCGCCCGTGGTCGTCGAACTCTACACCGCCCAGGGGTGCGCCTCCTGCGGCGAAGCCAACGCCCATGTCGGCCAGTTGGCGGAGAGGCCGGGCGTGCTCGCCCTGACCTTCGCGGTGGACTACTGGGACTATCTCGGCTGGGAAGACACCTTCGCCAAGCCGGCCTTCGCCGAACGCCAGAAGGCGTATGTGGCTCGGCTGGACCTGCGCGAACCCTATACGCCGCAAGTTGTCATCGACGGCCGCGCCCAGGTGGGCGGCCTGCAGACCGACAAGATCGACAAGCTGATCTCCGGCGCCGCTCATGCCGGCAGACGGGGCCCCGACATGGCCTTCATCGGCAAGCGCCGGGTGGACGTCGGTTCCGGGACCGTGCCCCGCGGCGGGGCCGAGGTCTGGCTGGTGCGCTATGACCCTCGCCAGCAGGACATCACCGTCCGTACGGGCGACAACCGGGGCCAGACCGTGCCCCACCGCAATGTGGTGGTGGAGATCAAGCGCCTGGGCGCTTGGCGCGGGCGGCCGACCGCCTACCGCATGCCGCAGCCCACGGCCGAGGGGCTCGCCTCCGCCGTGATCGTCCAGGGCCCCAGGGGCGGCCGGGTCATCGCCGCGGCTCAAAAAGACTAGCTCGCGAGCCGGCCTCCAGACACGACGAAGCCCGCACGGTGGAGGGGGAAACCGTGCGGGCTCGTCTTGGGGCTCGCCCTCATGCAGAGAGCTTTGGGTGTCGGCTGATCGAAGCCCGCGATCCAGGGGGGCTGGGGGGGGCTGTTCAGGATCCGGGACCAGCAAGGTTCCGACCAACCGACAGTGACTTTATCGGGGGCGCATCAGGCGGCGGCTGGGCCGGATTAAGGTCTTTTCACGGCGCAAGATTACGGTTGTTTTAGTTTGGGGCCGGGCGTTGCGCCGGTGACACGCCCGCGCGCTCACGCCGCATTTGTCGAACCGCCGCGATTGGGTCTAACCTGACGCCCGCATGGCGTTGGATCAACCCCACCAGACCCCCGCGGTCGCGAGCGTCTTCTTCGAGCGCCGGGAGTTCCAGCGCATCCTCAACCTCTATGGCCGCATGGTCTCCGCCGGCGAATGGCGCGACTACGCCATCGACGCCCAGGCCGAGGCCTGCTCCTTCTCGGTGTTCCGCAAGGCCACCGAAGCGCCGCTCTACCGCATTGAAAAGCGTCCGGCCCTGGCGGCGCGCCAGGGGGCCTGGTCGGTGATCGGGCAGGGCGGTGTGATCCTCAAGCGCGGCCACGACCTGGAACAGGTGCTGCGGGTCTTCGACAAGGGTCGTTTCAAGGTCGTGGACTAGGTCCAGCAAGGCGTTCGCCCAAACAAAAGCCCCGGCGGTCACCCGCCGGGGCTTCGTAGATCGTGACTGCGTCAGGCCTTAGCGGCGGCTGCCGAGCAGGGCGAGCAGGAACTGGAACATGTTGATGAAGTCCAGGTAGAGGCTGAGCGCGCCGAAGTTGGTGGCCACGCTCATGGCCGACTGGTTCCCGCCCAGTTCGTAATAGGTCATCTTCAGGCGCTGGGTGTCGTAGGCCGTCAGGCCGGCGAAGATCAGCAGGCCGACCACGTTGATCAGCAGGCTCATCATCGAGCTCTGCAGGAACATGTTGATCAGCATCGCGCCGATCAGGCCCCAGGCGCCCATGATCAGGAAGCTGCCGAAGCCATTCAGGTTCTTCTTGGTGGTGTAGCCGGCCAGCGACAGGGCGCCGAAGGCGGTGGCGGTCAGCAGGAAGGTGGTGGCGATGGAGGCGCCAGTGTAGCGCAGGACCAGCACGCCCATGGAGGCGCCGATCAGGCTGACGATCGCCCAGTAGGTGATGCCGGCGCTCTTGGGCGTGACGTTCTTGGCGAAAGAGGTGAACAGGATCACCGCCAGGGGGGCGAAGGCCACCACCATGCCGAGGATCGAGTAGCCCACGCGGCCGTTGGAGACCGTGAACATCAGATCGCGGACCGGCGCGAAGGACCCCGTCAGGAAGGCCAGGCCGGCGGACACCACGAGGCCCAGGGCCACCTTGTTGTAGACGCCGAGCATGAAGCTGCGAAGTCCCGCGTCCACCGACATGTCGGCGCGATCCGCGGGGATCGTGCGAGCAGCGCCGCGGTTGAAGTCGCTCATCTGAGCATAGCCCTTTGTTTGCAACGCCCCAGGTGGGCGCACCTCTGAATATCGTGTTCCGGGACCTTAAACGCAAGCGGGCGCCCGATTACGATTGCGTCAGGCCGTAGCGCCGCCCTCAGGACGTGTCCTAGGTTGGCGGCATGATCCGACTGTTCGCCGCCGTCGCCGTCCCGCCCGAGCTGGGACAAGGCCTGCAAGCCCGCCAGAACGGCCTGGGCGGCGCCAACTGGCGGCCCCTGGAGGCCTTCCACATCACCTTGAGGTTCTTCGGCGACGTCCGGGAGGATGTGGCCGACGACCTGCACCTGGAACTGGAGCGGATATCCGCCGCGCCCATGACCCTGGAACTCGAGGGCGTGGGGTCCTTCGGGGAGGGGCCGGACCTTCACGCTGTCTGGGCCGGGGTGCGGGAGAACGACGCCCTGCGCCGCCTGGCCAAGGCCTGCGAGACCGCCGCCCGGCGCTCAGGCCTCAAGGCCGAGGCGCGAGCCTATCGGCCCCACGTGACCCTGGCCTATCTGAAGCGGCCCGATGTCGTCGAGGTCGCGGCATGGCTGTCGGCCAACGCCCAGCTGAAGTCCCCGCCCTTCGAGGTGAAGAACTTCGGCCTCTATTCCAGCCTGCTGCTGAGCGGAGGCTCGCGGTACCAGCTGGAACAGATCTACCGGCTGCGGTGACGCTCAGGCCTTGATCGCGTAGTCCTTGAGAATGCCCAGCGGCACGATGGCCAGGGTCTCCTCGTGGGTCGCCTCAAGCACCAGGTGCGGCGCGGCGCCGGCGTCCAGCGCCTCTTTCCAGCGCGGCGCGCACAGGCACCAGCGGTCGCCGGGCTTCAGGCCGGAGAAGCCGTAGTCGGGGACCGGGGTCGAGAGGTCGTTGCCCACGGATTTGGAGTAAGCCAGGAAATCCGCCGTCATCACGGCGCAGACGGTGTGGATGCCGGTGTCGGCCGGCCCCGTCTCGCAGCAGCCGTTGCGGAAGAAGCCGGTCACGGGATTGAGCGAGCAGGGGATCAACTCCCCTCCGAGCACGTTTTTTGCATCCTCGTCGTATCGAATGGTCATGGCCCCACCCTAGCTCGTATGAGGAGGGCCCGCCCATGCAAAACGGAGCCCGCCCGTGATCGCCGCCCTGCCGCGCCGCAGCGCCCTCTACATGCCCGCCGCCAATGCGCGCGCCATCGAGAAGGCTCGCGACCTGGCGTGCGACGTGGTGATCCTGGACCTGGAGGACGCCGTCGCACCGGACGCCAAGGACCTGGCCCGCCGGCAGGCGGTGGAGGCGGTCAAGGCCGGGGGCTTCGGACGCCGCGAGGTGGTGATCCGGGTGAATGGCCTCGACACCCCCTGGGGCGCCGACGACCTGGCGGCGGCGTCCGCCGTCCGCCCCGCCGCCATCCTGGCGCCCAAGGTCTCCAGCCGCGCCGATGTCGCGGCCTATGACGCCGCCCTGACCGGAGAGACCCGGCTGTGGGTGATGATCGAGACCTGCGCCGCACTCTTCGCCCTGGACGCCATCGCCGCCTGCGCCGGGTCGAGCCGTCTCCAGGCGCTCGTCATCGGGACCAATGACCTGGCCAAGGAAATGCGCTGCCGGCTCACCATCGACCGCGCGCCCCTGGCCGGCCCGCTCTCCCTGTGCGTCGCCGCCGCCCGCGCCCACGGCCTCACCATCCTGGATGGGGTCTACAACGGCATCGAGGACCAGGCGGGACTGGCCCGGCAGTGCGCGCAAGGCGCGGAGTTCGGCTTCGACGGCAAGACTCTGATCCATCCGGGACAGATCGAGGCCGCCAACACCGCGTTTTCCCCGGCGCCGGACGAGGTGCATTGGGCGCGCATAATTGTCGACGCCTTCGATTTGCCGGAAAACGCCTCTAAGGGCGTTCTTCGAGTCGAGGGACGCATGGTGGAGCGGTTGCATCTGGCGCAGGCGCAGCATCTGATCGCTGTGGCCGAGGCGATCGCGGCGGCGTGAGGCAGGATTTGGAAACCCGGGTGTCGAGAGTCTGGCGCGTCGCCGCGGCCTTCGTGGTCATGAGCCTGAGCGCGTCTATGGCCGCCGCCCAGGAGGTCGACCCGATTGGCGCCCTGCTGGAGCAAAGCCAGTCGTCGTCGCCCACGACGCCGTCCGCCGAGGCCATTCCGACCTCTCCGCCCGTCCAGGCGCCCACCGCGCCGGTCAGCACCTCACCGCCCCCCGCCGCCTATACCCCGCCGCCGGTCTACAACCCCCCGGCCGCCGTCCAGGCGCCGCTGCCTTACGTGAACACCCCACCGGCCTACACGCCGCCGCCCTATGCGCCGCCTGCCTATGTCCCGGCCCGCCCCCGGCGGCCGGAGCTGACCGCGCCGGTCCATATCGACGAGATCGGCAAGACGCCGGAGGCGCCGCCCACCCCCACCGATCTCAGCTACGAGGCGCGCATGCGCTCGTCCTTCAACTCCGCCCAGGGCCTGCAAGGGCCGTTGGACGGGGCCTGGAGCCTGAGGGCCGGGGGTTCGGAGCTCTATGACCTGCAGCTGGTGGACAGCGGCTCCGGCAGTCTGGAGGGCGCCTGGCGCGACCCCCGCCGCCGTGGCGCCACCGACGCCTCGGGCTTCATCGACACCCTCAGCCGGTACGGCGGCCAGCTCACCATCCGCCTCACGCCGCGCCCCGGCGCCGACGCCGTCGTCATCACCTTGAGCGCCGACGCCAACGGGACTTGGTCGGGCGAGATCAACGAGCGCGGCGAGCGCCGGTCGGTGACGATGAGGCGGAACTAAAGGCCCAGGGCCCGCCGCGCCACCTCAGCGGCGTAGGTCAGCTCGTCGGCCGTATAGGTCTCCGCCGGGCTGTGACCCCAGACCGGCCCCGGCCAGGCCGGATCATCCCGTCGGCGTCCCACCACATGGACGTGGAGTTGCGGCGTCACATTGCCCAGAGCGCCGACGTTCAGCTTTTCCGGCGGCGCGCCCAGGGCCTCGCCCAGGACCCGCAGGGCGCGGCCGGCGTGGACGATCTCGTCCATCAGCTGCGCGCGCTCCATCGCCATCAGATCCTCGATTTCCCGCAGGGCCCCGCCCTGGGGAATCAGCACCAGCCAGGGATAGCGGGCGTCATCCTGCAGCCGCACATGGCACAGCCTCAGGTCTCCCAGGGGGTGGGAGGTGGCGATGAAAGCGGGATCGATCTCGAGCATGGCGGCAGGATGACCACGCGGCCACGCCGCCGCAAAGGGCCGAAACGCGCCTGCGGCATTGCGGCAAGGCGGTGGTTTGAGCTACGGGGACCCCCGACCTGGCGCACCTGCCGTCCCGCAACAGCTATCGGAGCAGTCCATGACCACCAAGACCCCCATCCGCGTGGCGGTCACCGGCGCGGCCGGCAACATCGGCTACGCCCTCCTCTTCCGCATCGCCTCGGGTGAAATGTTCGGCAAGGATCAGCCGCTGATCCTGCAACTGCTGGAAATCCCGGTTGAAGGCCCGCAGAAGGCCCTGAAGGGCGTCGCCATGGAGCTGGAGGACTGCGCCTTCCCGCTGTTGAAGGACATGGTCCTGACCGGCGAGGCCGACGTGGCGTTCAAGGATGTGAACTGGGCCCTGCTGGTGGGCTCCAAGCCCCGCGGTCCCGGCATGGAGCGCGCCGACCTGCTGAAGGACAACGGCAAGATCTTCATCGCCCAGGGCCAGTCCATCGACAAGGTGGCCGCCGACGACGCCCGCGTGGCCGTGGTGGGCAACCCCTGCAACACCAACGTGATGATCGCCGCCAGCCAGGCCAAGCGCCTGCCGAAGGATCGCTTCACCGCCATGGTCCGCCTGGACGAAAACCGTGGCCGCGCCCAGCTGGCCAAGAAGGCCGGCGTCGACATCGGCCAGGTCTCTGACCTGTTCATCTACGGCAACCACAGCCCGACCATGTTCGCCGACTTCACCCACGCCAAGATCGGCGGCAAGGACGCGGCGTCGGTGATCGGCGACGAAGCCTGGCTGAAGAACGACTTCCTGCCGGCGGTCGGCAAGCGCGGCGCGGCGATCATCGAAGCCCGCGGCGTCTCCTCGGCCGCCTCGGCCGCCAACGCCCTGGTCGATCACGTCCATGACCTGGTGACGCCCGGCAAGATCCACTCGGTCGCCGTCGAAAGCCAGGGCCGCTACGGCTTCGCCGAGGGCGTCTGGGCCGGCATGCCGGTGAAGACCACCGCCACCGGCTACGATGTCATCACCTCCTACGAGATGGACGAATTCGCCAAGAGCAAGATCGCCCTGACCAACGAAGAGCTGGTCGGCGAACGCGACACCGTCAAGGACATGATCGGCTAAGCTCTAAGGACGGGGCGGACGTCTTCGCCCGCCTCTTCCAGATGCGCATGTTGGACCCCGCTCGGCTCTGGCCGGGCGGGGTTTTCATTGGGCGCCAGCTCAAGGGTGCGCGTCTCGCGGGCCAGGTGAAGTGTGGCTGAACTCCGACGCTCATTTCGCGTCTGAACAGCATTTCGACCAACCCAGACGCGACACCTCAGCGTTCGTAGCCCGCGACGTCATCCAGTTCCTGGATCCGCTGGTCGTAGAGGTCGGCGACCTCCTCCGGGGCGTGACGGGCGGCGTCCTCACGGGCGTCCAGCCAGCGCTGCTGCTGGCGGCGCAGGCGGTGCATGGGAATGCCGGCGTCCAGAGCGCGGCGCCAGGCGCCGGCCAGCCGACGATCCTGGGCGGCGAGGGCGGCGTCGCCGCAGACCAGCTCCTCGGCGGCGCTGACGCTGTCGGCGCAGTCGAAGCTCGGCCCCTGCGCCCCAGTCTGGATGGGCGGCGCGGTCGCCCTGGGGGGCGGAACCTCGGCCCGTGGCGGGGGGAGCGCTGGGGCCGAAATCTTCAGGCCCGGCGGCAGCAGCTCAAGCTTGGCGCCGTTGACGGCGGGCAGGGGCTCGTCGCGATCAATCTCGATCTGCATCTGCTCGACCGGCTTCATGGATCCGGGCGCGCGGGTGTCTGGCGCCAGTTCCGGCCGGGCCAAAATGCCGACCGCCAAGCCCAGGACGCAGGCTCCGCCGACCCCGGCCAGCACCATGGGCCTGGTGAACAGCGACCTCACGGTCGGTGCGGCGACAACAGGGGAGTCGGGCGGCGAGCCGCCAGGGGTTTCGATGGTCATGGCGCTGTCCTTGGTCCCAGCCTCCTGAATCCCCGAGGCGGCGTTATCGTTGCGGCGGGTCGCTGAACCGCGCCTGAACCGCCATTGCGAAGCCGGTCCCCCGGCCGCTATGTCGCGGTCTCAAAGGAGGCGTCCATGACCGCCATCGGCCCGACCCTGGAAACCGAACGCCTGATCCTGCGGCCGCCCTGCGCCGATGACTTCGCGCCCTGGTGCGCGTTCATGGCCGACGAGGAGGCCGCCCAGTACATTGGGGGGCTGCAGACGCCTTCGGTGGTGTGGCGGGCCCTGTGCTCGGTCACCGGCGCATGGACCATCAGCGGGTTCTCAATGTTCAGCGTCGTCGAGAAGGCCACCGGGGATTGGGTCGGCCGCCTGGGGCCCTGGTATCCCGAGGGCTGGCCGGGAACCGAGGTTGGTTGGGGGATCGTCCGCGACCGCTGGGGCCAGGGCTATGCGACGGAGGGGGCGATCGCGGCCACCGACTGGGCCTTCGACAATTTCGACTGGCATGAAGTGGTGCACACCATCGACCCGGCCAACACCGCCTCGGCGGCCGTGGCGAGGAGGCTGGGCTCCACCATCCTGCGCCAGGCCGCGATGCCCGCGCCCTATGAGCACCTCACCGTCGATGTCTGGGGCCAGGGCCGCGAACAGTGGATGGCGGCGCGGGGGTCCCGCTAGATCCAGCCGGCGTCACGGATCAGCTTGGCGTAAGTGCGGCTGACCGGAACCTCCGAGCCGTCCTTCAGCGTCAGGGTCGCGCGCCCATCGCCCCGGCGGGCGTCGGCCACGGCGTCGCGCGCCACCCACCAGGAGCGGTGGACCTGGGCGCCCTCGATCCCCTCAAGCTCGGCCACCGCGTCGGCGAGCCGCATCAGGATCAGGTCCTGACCCTTGGAGGTGTGCAGGCGCAGGTAATGGTCCTCCGCCTCCACCGCCCAGATCTCCGCGCCCCGAAGCTTCAGGGGCAGGCGCTCCAGGAATTTCACGGGCGCCGGCGCGGCGGGGGCCGCCTGGGCCGCCTGGGCGGCTTCGCGCCGATGAGACAGGAAGATCGCCAGGCCGCTCATCACCAGACACATGACCCAGGTGATCAGCATGTATTGCGGCAGCTCGTGCGTGTGGGCCCGGCCGCGCGACACAAACCCCACCGCGCCCCAGACCAGCAGGCCCATGAGCGGCGTCATCAGGGTGCCGCTGATCACCGTGTGGACCACCAGGCCGCGGCGGGTGAGGGGAATGAGGCCGGCCAGCCGGAAACTCGCCATGCCCAGCAGCGCCCCGGCCAGGCCGACCGTCACCATGAAGGCCGTGCGGGGCAGGAAGGCCACGTGCCCGGTGTCGAACGCCTCCACGAAGCTCAGGAACACCCCCACGCTGGCCGACACCAGGAGCGTCCGCCGGACGCCGGCCTGGCTAACGGGTTCCAGTCGCGAAGCGTGAACGGCGCCGGGCTGCGACTCGCGCAGTCGATCTGTCATTCGACGCAGCGTCCTTTGCGCATGGGGCGGCGGGGTCTCCACAAGGCGGCGACGGGCCACGAGGGCCCTCAAGCGGAGATAGATGATGTCGCGGGTTTCTCAAACGTCAGCGCAGGCGGCTCCCAGTCCGATCGAAAGGATTCGCCGGATCGTCCTGCCCTTGGCGGCGGTCGGGCTGGCGGTGGCCCTGCTCCCCCTTGCCGGCGGCATTGTCCGCGCCGCCAGCGGCGGCCGGCTCCGCGCGCCGGACTGGGGCCTGCTCGCCGCCCAGCCCCTGGTGATCCAGCTCCATCTGGCCGCCGCGGCGCTCGCCTTGGTGATCGGGGCCATGCTGATGCTGATGCGCAAGGGGGTGACCTTCCACCGCCGCGCCGGCTGGGTGTGGGTGGGCGCCATGTCCATCGTGGCCGGCTCCTCGATCTTCATCACCGGGGTGAACGGCGACCACTGGTCCTTCATCCACATGATCAGCGGCTGGACCCTGATCACCCTGCCCCTGGCGGTCATCGCGGCCCGCCGCCACAACGTGAAGCAACACCGCCGCTTCATGATGGGCATGTTCTACGGCGGCCTGATCATCGCCGGCGGCCTGACCTTTATCCCGGGCCGAACCATGTGGAACGTCTTCTTCGCCTGACGCTCCGTCGCCCGCGGCGGGGCGTTCCGCGGCAGGTGGCGCCCCCGTCGGACAATTGGACGCGAACGTTATTTTTCTGACCGTGGCGCGGTTGCAACGGTCCGGAACGGCGCTTATACCCCGGCTTCTCGCCGCACTGGGCGGGCCCAAACAGCGCGCATCGCGACCTCATGAATATACACGAGCATCAAGCCAAAGCCGTCCTCTCCGAGTTCGGCGTGGCGGTTCCGCGTGGCTATCCAGCCTTCACCGTCGATGAGGCCGTCAAGGCCGCCGAGACCCTGGGCGGTCCGGTCTTCGTTGTGAAATCCCAGATCCACGCCGGTGGGCGCGGCAAGGGCAAGTTCGAGGGCCTTGGCCCCGACGCCAAGGGCGGCGTCCGGGTCGTCAAGTCCGTCGACGAGGTCCGCACCAACGCCGCCGAGATGCTCGGCCGGGTGCTGGTGACCCATCAGACGGGTCCCAAGGGCAAGCAGGTCAACCGCCTCTACATCGAAGAGGGCGCGGCGATCGCCAAGGAATTCTACCTGTCCCTGCTGGTGGACCGCGAAACCAGCCGGGTTTCGGTGGTCGCCTCCACCGAAGGCGGCATGGACATCGAGGACGTGGCCCACGCCACGCCCGAGAAGATCATCACCTTCTCCATCGACCCCGCCACCGGGGTCTGGAACCACCACGGCCTGAAGCTCTCCAAGGCGCTCGGACTGAAGGGTGATCTCTCCAAGCAGGCCGGAAAGCTGCTGCGCCAGCTCTATACGGCGTTCCTGGCCAAGGACATGGCCATGCTGGAGATCAACCCGCTGATCGTCACCGCGGACGACCAGCTGCGCGTCCTCGACGCCAAGGTCTCCTTCGACTCGAACGCGCTCTACCGCCACCCCGACATCGTCGCCCTGCGCGATGAGAGCGAGGAGGACCCCAAGGAGATCGAGGCCTCCAAGTTCGACCTCAGCTACATCGCCCTCGACGGCGAGATCGGCTGCATGGTCAACGGCGCCGGTCTGGCCATGGCCACCATGGACATCATCAAGCTCTACGGCGCCGAGCCCGCCAACTTCCTGGACGTCGGCGGCGGCGCCGACGAAGCCAAGGTGACAGCCGCCTTCAAGATCATCATGGCCGACCCCAACGTGAAGGGCATCCTGGTGAACATCTTCGGCGGCATCGCCCGTTGCGATGTCCTGGCCCAGGGCGTGGTGGCGGCGGTCAAGCAGGTGGGCCTGACGGTTCCCCTGGTGGTCCGCCTTGAAGGCACCAACGCCGAGCTCGGCAAGAAAATCATCAACGAGAGCGGCCTGAACGTCATCGCCGCCAACGACCTTTCCGATGGCGCCGAGAAAATCGTCGCCGCCGTGCGTGGAGCTGCCTGATGTCCATCCTCATCGGCAAAGACACCAAGGTCATCTGCCAGGGCATCACCGGCGCCCAAGGCACCTTCCACTCCGAACAGGCCATCGCCTTCGGCACCAAGATGGTCGGCGGCGTCACCCCCGGTAAGGGCGGCTCCACCCACATCGGCCTGCCGGTCTTCGACACCGTCGACGAGGCCGTCCGCGCCACCGGCGCCGACGCCAGCGTGATCTATGTCCCGCCGGCCTTCGCCGCAGACTCCATCCTGGAGGCCATCGACGCCGAAGTCCCCCTGGTGATCTGCATCACCGAGGGCATCCCGGTGGCCGACATGATCCAGGTGAAGCGCGCCCTGATCGGCTCAAAAACCAGGCTGATCGGGCCCAACTGTCCCGGCGTCCTGACCCCGGAAGCCTGCAAGATCGGCATTATGCCGGCCAATATCTTCAAGAAGGGCTCAGTGGGTGTTGTCTCGCGCTCGGGCACGCTTACCTACGAAGCCGTGTTCCAGACCACCCAGGTGGGCCTGGGCCAGTCCACGGCGGTGGGCATCGGCGGCGACCCGGTGAAAGGCACCGAGTTCATCGACATGCTCGACATGTTCCTGAAGGACCCGGAGACCGAGTCGATCATCATGATCGGCGAAATCGGCGGGTCGGCGGAAGAAGACGCGGCTGAGTTCATTAAGAATTCAGCAATAAAGAAGCCTATGGTCGGCTTCATCGCGGGACGTACCGCGCCGCCTGGCCGGCGCATGGGTCACGCGGGCGCGATCATCTCCGGCGGCAAGGGCGGCGCCGAGGATAAGATCGCCGCGATGGAGGCTGCGGGCATCCGCGTGTCACCGTCTCCGGCGAAGCTGGGTGAAACCCTCCTTGAGGTTCTCAAGGGCTGATAGCCATTCCTGCCGAAGTGGGGGCCGGTTCGGCGTCCGGAATGGTCTCGACGAAGGTCTTGGGCGAACGCAGAATTCGCTCAAGGCGCGAAAATCAAGCGTAGGGCGGTCCGCGCTCGGCTCCTTTCATGAAGCTCCGCGGCCCCCGGGAAAGCGGACGAAATGGCGGACGACGCAGGTCTGATCAACGAGGTGCTCGCCGAGACCTCCTTCCTGTATGGCGGCAACACCGCCTTCGTGGAGGACCTCTATGCGAAATGGGCGGTCGACCCGAATTCCGTCGAGCCCTCGTGGCGCGCCTTCTTCGCCTCTTTGCAGGATCGCGCCGAAGAGGTGAAGGCCGCTGCGGTAAAGCCCGCCTGGACGCATCGCGCCGCCCCCGCCGCCCGCCCCGAATGGCTCTCGGCCATTGACGGTCTCTGGCCGGCGGTGGAGGCCAAGGTCGGCGCCAAGGTGGCCGAGCGCGCGCCGCCCACCGCCAGTCCTGAATCGGTCCGCGCCGCGACGCTGGATTCCCTGCGCGCCATCATGATGATCCGGGCCTACCGGATGCGCGGCCATCTGCGGGCCAATCTGGATCCTCTGGGCATCGCCATTCCCGAGGGCGACGCCACCGAGCTTGACCCCGCCTCCTACGGCTTCACCGAGGCCGACTACGACCGCTCGATCTTTCTGGACTTCGTGCTGGGCCTGGAAACCGGGACCATCCGTGAGATCCTGGAGATCCTGCGCCGCACCTACTGCAACGACATCGGTGTGCAGTACATGCACATCTCCGACCCCGCTCAGAAGGCGTGGCTGCAGGAGCGCATCGAGGGTCGGGATAAAGAGATCAGCTTCACCAAGGAGGGCAAGGTCGCCATCCTCAAGAAGCTGATCGAGGCCGAGGGCTTCGAGAAGTTCCTGCACAAGCGGTTCCCCGGCACCAAGCGGTTTGGCCTGGACGGCGGCGAGGCCATGGTCCCGGCGCTGGAGCAGATCATCAAGCGCGGCGGCGCGCTGGGGGTGAAGGACATCGTCATCGGCATGCCCCACCGGGGCCGGCTGAACGTTCTGGCCGCCGTGATGGCCAAACCTTACCAGGTGATCTTCCACGAGTTCCAGGGCGGCACCTCGTTGCCGTCGGACGTGGAAGGCTCCGGCGACGTGAAGTACCACATGGGCGCCTCCTCGGACCGCGCCTTCGACGGCAACTCCGTCCACCTGTCGCTCACCGCCAACCCCTCCCACCTGGAGATCGTCAACCCGGTGGTGCTGGGCAAGGCTCGCGCCAAGCAGGCCGGCCTGCTGCGCGAGAACCCCGATTCCGGCCGCACCCACGTCCTCCCCCTGCTGCTGCACGGGGACGCGGCCTTCGCCGGCCAGGGCGTGATCGCCGAATGCTTCACCATCTCGGGCGTGAAGGGCTACCGCACCGGCGGCACCATCCACTTCATCGTCAACAACCAGATCGGCTTCACCACCGCCCCGGCCTTCAGCCGCTCGTCGCCCTATCCGTCGGATGTCGCCCTGATGGTGGAGGCGCCGATCTTCCACGTGAACGGGGACGACCCCGAGGCCGTGACCTACGTCGCCAAGGTGGCCACCGAGTTCCGCCAGCAGTTCGGCAAGGACGTGGTCATCGACATGTTCTGCTACCGCCGGTTCGGTCACAACGAGGGTGACGATCCGACGATGACCTCGCCCTTGATGTACGCCAAGATCAAGGACCACCCCTCGACCCGCGAACTCTATTCCCGCCAGCTGATCGGCGAGGGCGTCATCACCGAGGACGATGTCGCCGCCTGGATGAAGGACTTCGACGACTTCCTCGACCTGGAGATGGAGTCGGGCAAGACCTACAAGGCCAACAAGGCCGACTGGCTGGACGGCAAGTGGGCGGGCCTGGCCCTGCCCGACGGCGACGACCGCCGCGGCGACACCAGCGTGCCGCTGCAGAAGCTGCTGGATCTCGGCGCCCGGATGACCGCCATTCCGGCCGACCTCGACGTCCACAAGACCGTCAAGCGCGCCATCGACAATCGCCGCACCGCCATCGACACCGGCGAGGGACTGGACTGGGGCACGGGCGAACACCTGGCCTTCGCCACCCTGCTGGACGAAGGCTTCCCGGTCCGCCTGGCCGGCCAGGACAGCGTGCGCGGCACCTTCGTGCAGCGCCACTGTGATCTGATCGATCAAACCACCGAGGCCCACTATCAGCCGCTCTCCAACCTGCGCCCCGGCCAGGCCCACTTCGAGGTCATCGACTCGGCTCTGTCCGAGGAGGCCGTGCTGGGCTTCGAATACGGCTTCTCGCTCGCCGACCCCAAGACCCTGGTCCTGTGGGAGGCCCAGTTCGGCGACTTCGCCAACGGCGCCCAGGTGGTCATCGACCAGTTCATCTCGTCGGGTGAGCGGAAATGGCTGCGGATGAGCGGCCTGGTCCTGCTGCTGCCGCACGGCTACGAGGGCCAGGGCCCGGAGCACTCCTCGGCCCGCCTGGAGCGCTTCCTGCAGCTCTGCGCCGAGGACAACCTCCAGGTCGTCAACTGCTCGACGCCCGCCAACTACTTCCACGTCCTGCGCCGCCAGATGCGCCGGGAGTTCCGCAAGCCCCTGGTGGTGATGACGCCCAAGTCGCTGCTGCGCCACAAGAAGGCGACGTCGCGCCTGGTGGACATGGCCGAGGGCTCGTCCTTCCACCGCGTGCTGCACGACGACGCCGAGCGCGGCGTCAACACCGCCACCAAGCTGGTGGAGCCGGAGAAGATCCGCCGCGTCGTGCTGTGCTCGGGCAAGGTCTATTACGACCTGCTGGACGCCCGCGAGGAGAAGGGCGTCGATGACGTCTATCTGATGCGCCTGGAGCAGTTCTATCCCTGGCCGGTGAAGTCGCTGTCCACCGAGCTGTCGCGCTTCCCCAACGCCGAACTGGTCTGGTGTCAGGAAGAGCCCAAGAACATGGGTGGCTGGACCTTCGTCGATCCGTGGCTGGAGCTCACCCTCGACCGCCTGAAGATCAAGGCCAAGCGCGCCCGCTATGTCGGCCGCCCCGCCTCGGCCTCCACCGCCGCCGGCCAGATGAGCCGGCACATGAAGGAGCTTCAGACGTTCCTTGCTGAAGCCTTCGCCTAAACCGCCAGCCCGAAAGAACAGGAAGAACCTCCCCAATGGCCGACATCATGACGCCCACGCTCGGCGAATCCGTCACCGAAGCGACTGTGGCGCGCTGGGCCAAGAAGCCCGGAGACGCGGTCCGTAAGGACGAGATCCTGGTCGAACTCGAAACCGACAAGGTCAGCCTGGAAGTCGCCGCCCCGGCCGACGGGGTGCTGGCCTCGATCAGCGCGGAGGAAGGCGCCACGGTCGAGCCGGGCGCGGTCCTGGGTCATGTGACCGAGGGCGCCGTCGCCGCCGCCCCTGCGAAGGCCGCCGCGCCCAAGGTGGAAGCTGCCAAGGCGGCTGCGCCTGCCCCGGCCCCCGCGCCCAAGCCGGCGCCCGCCGCCGCGCCGCTGGCGCCCTCGGCCCAGCGCATCGTGGCGGAGAACAACCTCGACGCCGGGACCATCGCCGGCTCCGGCAAGGACGGCCGGGTCACCAAGGGCGACGCGCTCGCCGCCCTCGAAGCCCGCGCCAACGCTCCCGCCGCCGTGGCCGCCGCCGCCGCGCCGCGTGAGATCCATGAGCGTGAGGAACGGGTCCGCATGACCCGCCTGCGCCAGACCATCGCGCGCCGGCTGAAGGAAGCCCAGAACGCCGCGGCCATGCTGACGACCTTCAACGAGGTCGACATGACCAACGTGATGGCCCTGCGCGGCAAGTACAAGGACGTCTTCGAGAAGACCCACGGGGTGAAGCTGGGCTTCATGAGCTTCTTCGTGGCCGCCGTCGTCCACGCCCTGAAGCAGGTCCCGGAGGTCAACGCCGAGATCGAAGGCCAGGATATCATCTACAAGAACCACTACGACATCGGCGTCGCCGTCGGCACCGATCGTGGCCTGGTGGTTCCGGTGGTCCGCGACGCCGACGCGCTCAGCCTCGCCGGCGTGGAGAAGGCCATCGGCGCCCTGGGCAAGAAGGCCCGCGACGGGGCGCTCGCCATGGACGACCTGCAGGGCGGCACCTTCACCATCTCCAACGGCGGGGTCTACGGCTCGCTAATGTCGACGCCGATCCTCAACGCCCCCCAGTCGGGCATCCTGGGCATGCACAAGATCCAGGATCGCCCCATGGCCATCGGCGGCCAGGTGGTGATCCGCCCGATGATGTACCTGGCGCTCAGCTACGACCACCGCGTGGTGGACGGCCAGGGCGCGGTGACCTTCCTGGTCCACGTCAAGGACGCCATCGAAAACCCGGAACGCCTGCTGCTGGATATCTAGGGCGCGCCCGCGTCCTCATGCCCGCGTCCAGCACCTCTAATTCGGAAGACTAGGCTCATGGCCCAATACGACGTCGTCATCATCGGGGGCGGTCCCGCCGGCTACAACGGCGCCATCCGCGCGGGCCAGTTGGGCCTCTCGGTGGCCGTGGTGGAGAAGCGCGAGACCCTGGGCGGCACCTGCCTCAACGTCGGCTGCATGCCCTCCAAGGCCCTGCTGCACGCCTCGGAAATGTACGAGCTGGCCAATAAGGACTTCGCCAAGCTGGGCATCGAGGTGACCCCGTCGCTCAACCTGCCGCAGATGATGCAGCAGAAGGCCGAGAGCGTCGCGGCCCTGACCAAGGGCGTCGAGTTCCTGATGAAGAAGAACAAGGTCGACTGGATCAAGGGCATGGGCAAGATCGCCGGCCCCGGCAAGGTCGAGGTCACCGGCCCCGACGGCTCGGTCACCGTGCTGGAGACCAGCAACATCGTCGTCGCCACCGGCTCGGAGCCCTCGGGCCTGCCGGGTGTGGTGGTCGACAACAAGCGCATCGTCGACTCCACCGGCGCGCTTTCCCTGCCCGAGGTTCCCAAGAGCCTGATCGTCATCGGCGCCGGCATCATCGGCCTGGAGCTGGGCTCGGTCTGGCGCCGCCTGGGCGCCGAGGTCACGGTCGTCGAGTTCCTGGACCGCATCACACCCGGCATGGACGCCGAGACCGCCAAGACCTTCCAGCGGTCGCTCACCAAGCAGGGCATGGCCTTCAAGCTGGGCGCCAAGGTCACCGGCGCCAAGGCGTCGAAGACCGGCGTCACCCTCACGGTCGAACCGGTGGCCGGCGGCGAGCCTGAGACCCTGACCGCCGACTACGTGCTGCTGGCCATCGGCCGGCGGCCCTTTACCGACCGCCTGGGCCTGGAGAGCGTCGGCATCGTCCCCGACAAGCGCGGCTTCATCGAGACCGATCACTTCAGGACCAGCGCGCCCGGCGTCTGGGCCATCGGCGACGCCATCCATGGCCCGATGCTGGCCCACAAGGCCGAGGAGGACTCCGTGGCGGTGATCGAGACCATCGCCGGCAAGTACGCCCACGTGGACTACAACCTGGTCCCCAGCGTGGTCTACACCTACCCGGAGGTCGCCTGGGTCGGGAAGACCGAGGAGCAGCTGAAGGAGGCTGGCGTCGCCTACAAGGCCGGCAAGTTCCCCTTCACCGCCAACAGCCGCGCCAAGATCAACCACGAGACCGAGGGCTTCGCCAAGGTGCTGGCCGACGCCAAGACCGATGAGATCCTCGGCGTCCACATCATCGGCCCCCAGGCCGGCGAGATGATCGGCGAGTACTGCGTGGCCATGGCCTTCCGCGCCGCGTCCGAGGATATCGCCCGCACCGTCCACCCCCACCCGACCCGCTCGGAGGCCGGCCGCCAGGCCGCCATGGGCGTCGAGGGCTGGACCATGCAAGCTTGATCCAGGTCCGCCGGGCGCGCCCGGAGGAGCTGCCGATCGCCTCGGCCATCTATCAGAAGGTCCTGCGCGAGACCTTCACCTGGCTGCCGGCGGCGAGCCACAACGCCCAGGTCTTCCTGCGCGACGCCCGCGAGGAGGATATCTTCGTGGCGGTCGTCGAGCGCCGCATCGCCGGTGTCGCGGCCCTCTACCGCCGCGACAGCTTCCTGCACTCCCTCTATGTCGACGTCCGGGGCGCGGGAGTCGGCAAGGCCCTGCTGGATCATGTGGCCGCCGCCGCGCCTAACGCCCTGTCGCTGAAGTGCCAGACCGCCAACGCCGGGGCGCGGGCCTTCTATGCCCGCGAGGGCTTTAGGGAGGTCGCCGAGGGGAATGACGGCGTCCCCTGGGTGCGTCTGGAGAGACCCTCGACCGCCTGGAGCTGAGCCCTTGCGGCGCGCTTCAAAACCCGGTCCCTTGGGCGCAAGGCGTTCGGGGAAGGAAACCTATGGAACTCGTGCTGATCCGCCATGGCCTGCCGGTGCGCAGCGCGCAGAGCGCCGACCCGCCGCTGCACGATGAAGGCCACGACCAATCGCGCAAGGTCGCGCAATGGCTGGCCGGCGAGACCTTCGACGCGGTCTATTCCAGCCCCATGCTGCGCGCCATCGAGACCGCCGCCCCGCTGTTGGCCCACAGCGGCCACGAGCTGCGCCACCACGACGGCATCGCCGAGTTCGACCGTGACTCCGGCGCCTATGTCCCCATGGAGGAGCTGAAGCGGGAGGACTACGCGGCCTGGAAGGCCATGGCCGACGGCGACCACGGCGTCGACATCGGCGTCTTCCAGCAGGCCGTCGTCGCAGCCCTGGAGGAGATCATCGAAAGCCACCCCGGCCAGCGGGTGGCGGTCTTCTGCCACGGCGGGGTGATCAATGTCTGGACCGCCCACGTCCTCGACATGGCGCCACGCCTATTCTTCGAGCCCCGCTACACCTCCATCCACCGCTACATGTGCGCCCGCAGCGGCCAGCGCGCGATCCTCAGCCTGAATGAGACCGCGCATCTGCGGGGGTGAAGTCTCTCCGCTCGTCCCGGCGAAGGCCGGGATCCAGGTCGTAGGTCACAACTTGCGCCAGGCATTCTGAAAGCGGCGGATGCATCTGGATCCCGGCCTTCGCCGGGACGAGCGGAAGCGGGCTAGGCGTGCGGGTGGGCCGAGTTATACGCGCTCAACAATGCCGCGGCGTCCACGTCGGTATAGCGCTGCGTCGTCGACAGGGAGGCGTGGCCCAGCAGTTCCTGGATCGATCTCAGGTCGGCGCCGGCCCCCAGCAGGTGGGTGGCGAAGGAGTGGCGCAGGGCATGGGGCGTGGCGCTGGCGGGCAGGCCCAGGCGTCCCCGCAGCCCCTGCACGGTGGCCTGCACATGGCGTGGACTGAGCGCCCCGCCCCGCTTGGCGCGGAACAGCGGCTCAGCCGGCGAGAGCACGAAGGGGACCGCCGCCAGATAGGCGTCCACCGCCTCGCGCACGGCGGGCAGCACCGGGACGATCCGGGTCTTCGAGCCCTTGCCGACGATCCGCAGCGAGTCGCCCAAGGGAGCATCCGACCGCTTCAGCGACAGACCCTCGGAAATCCGCAGACCGCAGCCATAGAGCAGGGTCAGCACCGCCTCGTCGCGGGAAACCTCCCAGTCCTCGCGGGTGGGATCCATCGAGGGCTCGGCGATCAGGCCGCGCGCCTGGTCCTCGGTGACCGGGCGCGGCGCCGACGGCTTGACCCGAGGCCCGCGCACCAGGGCCAGGTGGGCGTTGGGGGTGTCGTGGCGGCGGTCGAGATAGCGATGAAAGGTGCGGATCGCCGACAGCGACTGGGACAGGGAACGCGGCGACAGCGGATGGTCGCCCGATCTCAGGTGCGCCAGCCAGGCGCGGATCTCGCCGGCCGTGAGTTCACCGCAGGCCTTGAGCGTCAGGGTCTCGCCCCGATAGCTCTCTTGAAAGGTGATGTAGCGGCCGGCGGCGAAGCCATAGGCCTCCACGGTGCGCGGCGAGGCGCGGCGTTCCTGGGCCAGGTGGACCAGCCACTCCGCCAGGACGGCGCGGGCGGTGGTCACAGGACCGGCCATCGCTCCGCCGTGCGTTCGACCACGCGCGCCAGGAAGGCCACCAGCTCGGCGCCCATGTCCTGCGTGAAACCGTGCTCATCGGCCGAGCCGAAGGCCAGCAGGCCGGTGCGGGCCGGCTCCCAGATCGCCATGCGGACCATGGCCATGGACTTGATCTCCGCCGCCCGCTCGCCGAACAGGCCGAGCGCCGTGGGCTGGAAGCCCATCAGGGCCACGCGCTGGTGGCCGATCACCAGGTCGATCTGACCCTCCGCCATCACCCGCCATCCGGCCGGCGTGCGGTCAGGCCCTTCCAGGGCGACGACGCCCGCGGCCAGGCCGAAGCGAAGTTGAGCCAGTTCGTCCACCCGGCGGGCCAGGTCGGCATGGTTGCGGGCGTCCAGCAGGTCCACCACAGCGCCATGGGTCTGGGCCTGGGCCGCGAAATTGGCGCGCGCCGTGGCCTCCAGGTGCTTGCGGGCCCGAGATTCCTTCTTGTGCGCCTCGTGCACGCGGGCGAGCGCAGCGGGGCCGAACTCCACCACATTGGCGGCGTCGGGGCGCAGGCCCAGCTCCGCCATCAGCGCGGTGTCGGACAGCAGGAAGTCGGGGTTGCCCGAGAGGAAGCGGCGCACCTCATCGGGGCCCAGCCTCTGATCCTTCAGCCCGACCCCGAGATCCATGCATCCGCCCCTGTGGTTCTACAGAATGGACTGACCCGTTTTGGCCCAGTCGCTCATGAACTGTTGAAGACCCTTCTCGGTTAACGGGTGCTTGAAGAGGTCGGAGAAAACCCCAGGCGGTATTGTCGCACAGTCGGCGCCGGACAGGGCCGCGGCGGTCACATGGGCCGGATTGCGGATGGAGGCGGCCAAGATCTCCGTGTCGAAATCATAGTTGTCGTAGATGGCGCGGATCTCGCGGATCAGGTCCATCCCGTCCATGCCGTAGTCGTCCAGCCGGCCGATGAAGGGCGAGATGTAGGTGGCGCCGGCCTTGGCGGCCAGCATGGCCTGGGCCGCCGAGAAGCAGAGGGTGACGTTGGTGGCGATGCCCTGCACGGCGAACTCGGCGGTGGCGATCAGCCCCTCGCGGGTCAGGGGCAGCTTGACCACGACATTGGTGGCGATGGCGGCCAGCTTGGCGCCCTCCTTCAGCATGCCCTCCACGTCGGTGGCGGCCACCTCGGCGCTCACCGGGCCCTCGACGAGATCGCAAATCTCAGCGATGACCTCCAGCATGGGCCGGCCGGACTTGGCGATGAGAGTCGGATTGGTGGTGACACCGTCCACCAGGCCCGTGGCGGCCAGGTCCTTCAGGACGGCGGTGTCCGTGGTGTCGAGAAAGAGCTGCATGACGGGCCTCTGCGCGGAAATGTTCGGGGCCTCCTTAGCCGTTGTGCCCCGGCGCGGCCAGCCTATGTGCGGGGCGTGATGCACCACGAGCAGACCCTTTCGCGCCCTTCTCCCTTTGCGGGAGAAGGTGGCCCCGCGGAGCAGGGTCGGATGAGGGGTCGAAAGGCCCGTCAGGCAAACCCACGGCGTCATCCCGGCCGCAGCGCAGCGGAGAGCCGGGACCCAGGGGCGGTGTGCTGGGCCCCTGGGTCCCGGATCGGCCTGGCGGCCGTCCGGGATGACGTGATTGTTTTTCTGAAAAACCAGCGAAACCCCTCATCCGCCCGGCTTTCGACAGGCCACCCTCTCCCGCAAGGGGAGAAGGGATTCACCTCATGACCCGCCGCATCGCCTCTGTCCTCCTGCCTATGCCCCTGCCCGAGGCCTTCGACTACGAGGAGCCGGAGGGCATGGACCTGGCGGTCGGCGACCAGGTGGCCGCGCCCCTGGGCCCCCGCCTGCTGCGCGGCGTGGTCACCGGCCTGCGCGACGGGACCGGCGGCAACCGGCCCCTCAAGGTCATCGACAGCAAGCTAGACGATCCGCCCCTGCCGCAACGGGCCATCGACTTCATCCAGTGGGCCGCCCGCTATTCGGTGGACTCCCCCGGCTCCCCGCTGGCCATCACCTTGCGGGGCGCCCGCGCCCAGAAGGCCAAGCCGGAAAAGGTCGTCGAGGCCACCGGCGTCATGCCCGCCCGACCCACGGCGGCGAGGACCAAGGTGCTGGAGACGGTCGCCACCCAGCGCCTCTCCCCCCCCGACCTCGCCCGCGCCGCCGGCGTCTCCTCGGGCGTCATCAAGGGCCTGGTGGACGAGGGCGTGCTGGCGGTCCGTCTCATCGAGGCCCCGGTCGCCTTCGATCCCCCCGACCTGTCGCGGGTCGGCCACCCGCTCAACCCCAGCCAGGACGCCGCCGCCAAGGCGCTGGTCGCCATGCTGGGGGAGGGGGGCTTCAACGTCGCCCTGCTGGACGGGGTGACGGGCTCGGGCAAGACCGAGGTCTATCTGGAAGCCGTCGCCGCGGCGCTCGCCGCCGATCCGGACGCCCAGGTGCTGATCCTGCTGCCGGAGATCGCGCTCACCCAGGCGGTGATCGCCCGGGTCGCCGCCCGGTTCGGCGCCGCCCCGGCCGAATGGCACTCCGACATCACCCCGCCCGCCCGGCGCCGGGTCTGGGAAGCTGTCGCGACAAGCCAGTGCCGCATCGTTATCGGCGCCCGCTCGGCCCTGTTCCTGCCCTTCGCCAAGCTGTCCCTCATCGTCGTCGATGAGGAGCACGACGCCTCCTACAAGCAGGAGGAGGGCTTCATCTACCAGGCCCGCGACCTGGCCGTGGCGCGGGGCAAGATCGAGGAGGCCGCCGTCGTCCTGGCCTCGGCCACGCCGTCGCTGGAATCCCTGCGCAACGCCGAGACCGGCCGCTATCGCTGGCTGCGCCTGACCTCCCGCCACGGCGTCGCGGTCCTGCCCGACATAACCCTCATCGACATGCGCGAGACCCCGCCGGACGCCCACCGCTGGCTGTCGCCGCCGCTGGTCAAGGCCATGGGCGAGACCTGGGCGCGGGGCGAGCAGACCCTGCTGTTCCTCAACCGCCGGGGCTATGCGCCCCTGGTGCTGTGCAAGGCCTGCGGCGAGCGGATGACCTCGCCCGACACCGACAGCTGGCTGGTGGAGCACCGCTATTCCGGGCGCCTGGTCTGCCACCTGACCGGCTTTTCCATGCCCAAGCCCCTGGCCTGCCCCCATTGCGGCGCCAAGGACAGCCTGACCTCCATCGGCCCCGGGGTGGAGCGGGTAGAGGAGGAGGCCAAGGCCCTGTTCCCTGACGCGCGGGTGGCCATCTTCTCCTCCGACACCGTCTGGGATGCGCGGGAGGCCAAGCGGCTGATCCAGGCCATGGAGGAGGGGCAGATCGATATTCTCGTGGCGACCCAGGCCGCCGCCAAGGGCCACAACTTCCCGGGCCTGACCCTGGTGGGGGTGGTGGACGCCGACCTCGGCCTGCGGGGCGGGGACCTGCGCGCCGCCGAGCGCACCTATCAGCTGCTGGCCCAGGCGACGGGCCGCGCCGGCCGCAAGGACCGCCCCGGCCGCGCCATGCTGCAGACCTACGCGCCGGAGCACCCGGTCATGCAGGCCCTGAAGGCCCAGGACCGCGACGCCTTCACCACCGCCGAGCTGGAGGAACGCGAGATCGCGGGCCTGCCGCCCTATGGCCGGCTGGCCGCCCTGATCGTGTCAGGCCCCGACGCCGTCCAGCTGGAAGCCTTCGTGGAAAAGATGGCCCAGACGGCGCCCAACGCCGAGGGCGTCGCCGTCTACGGCCCCGCCGACGCGCCGCTCGGCCTGATCAGAGGCCGCCGCCGCAAACGCTTCCTGATCCGCGCCGACCGCACCGTCGACCTCTCAGCCTACCTCGCCGCCTGGCGCGCGAGGTTCCGCCCCCCCGGCATGATCCGCGTGGCCATCGACGTGGACCCGTACAGTTTCCTGTAGGCCCAAACCGCTCATCCCGGCGAAGGCCGGGATGTGGACTCTCGTTCGAAGTGCAACACCCTGGAGAAGACCTCGGCTGGGGTCTGGAAGTCCAGGCATTGTCTTGGGGTGTGGTTGTAGGCCCTCGCGACGGC
>JAGNIV010000024.1 GCA_018001015.1 Phenylobacterium sp.
CCGTCGCGAGGGCCTACAACCACACCCCAAGACAATGCCTGGACTTCCAGACCCCAGCCGAGGTCTTCTCCAGGGTGTTGCACTTCGAACGAGAGTCCACATCCCGGCCTTCGCCGGGATGAGCGGATGCTATCTCTGGCAAACAGGGCAGAAGAAGGTCGAGCGCCCCGCCTGGACCTGCCGGGCGATCACCCCCTTGCAGCCGTCATTGAGGCAGGGCTGGCCCTCGCGGCCATAGGCGCGGAACCGGTGCTGGAAATAGCCCAGCGCCCCATCGGCGCTGGCATAGTCCCGCAAGGTCGAGCCTCCGGCCTCGATCGCCTCCTCCAGAACCTCGCCGATGATGGTGACCAGACCCGGCAGTTTCCGGGCGGGGATCGCGCCCGCGGGTTTGAAGGGGGATATCTGAGCCCGGTTCAGCGCCTCGCACACATATATGTTCCCCAGGCCCGCCACGACCCGCTGGTCCAGCAGCAGGGTCTTGGGCCCCTGCTTGCGGCCCGCGAAAGCCGCCTTCAAACCTTCAGTGTTGAAGTCGGGGCCCAGGGGTTCGGGGCCCAGGCCGGCGAACCAGGGGTGCTCCCCGAGCTTCGCGGTCTCGATGAGCGCCATGTAGCCGAAGCGGCGCGGATCATAATAGGTGACCCGGCCCCCGGCCTGGGTGTCGAACACCACATGGGCGTGTTTGGGGTCGGGGTCGCTGGCATAGACGAACTCGCCCGGCCGGATCGTCCCCTCGGGCCGGGCGATCTCGAAGCGGCCGCTCATGCCCAGGTGCATCACCAAGGTCTCGCCCCGGTCCAGCACCCCCATCAGATATTTGGCCCGCCGTTCCAGGCGCTGGATCGTCGCCCCGGTGAGGCGCTGGACGAAGCCTTCGGGAAACGGAAAGCGCAGGTCGGCGCGACGGGCCTCCACGCGGGAGAGCCTCTGGCCCTCCAGCACAGGCGCCAGGCCACGGCGGACGGTCTCGACCTCGGGAAGTTCAGGCATGGGCCTGGAGTGGCACGGGTCGCGCCGGCGCTCAAGCGAGGCTCCAGCTGCGAGGCTGGCGCGGGCGGGTCTTGCGGTCTAAGACCCAGAGCCATGACAGGACCTGCCGCCACCTTCGGTTTCCGCGACGTGGACCCCGCCGAGAAGCCGCGCCTGGTGCGCGGGGTCTTCGACAAGGTCGCCGGTCGCTACGACCTGATGAACGACCTGATGAGCGCCGGCGTCCACCGGCTGTGGAAGGACGCTGTCGCCGCGCGCCTCAACCCGCAGCCGGGCGAGGTGATCGTCGACTGCGCAGGGGGCACCGGCGACATGGCGCGGCGCTTCGCCAAGATGGCCCGCGCGGCCCAGCTGCGCCGGGGCGGCGACGACGCGGCCATCCACATCATCGACTACAATGCCGAGATGATCGCCGCCGGCCGCGAGCGGGGCGGGGAGCCGGAGATCACCTGGACCGTCGGCGACGCCCAGCGCCTGCCGCTGCCTGACGCCAGCGCCAACGCCTATGTCATCTCCTTCGGCATCCGCAACGTGACCGACATCTCCAAGGCCTTGGCCGAGGCGCGCCGGGTGCTGAAGCCGGGAGGCCGGTTCCTGTGCCTGGAGTTCTCGCAGCCGGCCACCGAGGCCCTGCGCCGCGCCTATGACGCCTATTCCTTCAAGGTGATCCCGGCCATCGGCGAGCTGGTGGCCAAGGACCGCGCCTCCTACCAGTACCTGGTGGAGAGCATCCGCCGGTTCCCCGACCAGAAGAGCTTTGTCGACCTGATCACCAAGGCCGGATTCAGCCGGGCCGGCTACACCAATTTCACCGGCGGAGTCGCGGCCCTCCACCATGGTTGGGCTGTCTGATCGGTGGGGACCCTGACGGCCACTTGTCGGCTAATGTCGGCCGGCCTGCTGCTCGCGCGCAACGACGCCCTGCTGCCCCGTGAACTGGACGGTCTCTATCCGCCGGGCTTGAAATTCCTGGCAAATCTGTCGCGGCTCGCCGCCGGCCCGTCCTCCCGGGTCGGTCGTCCGGGGGAACGGTTGGCCCGTTCACTGGAGAAGCTCGGCCCCGTCGCCATAAAACTGGGTCAACTTCTCTCCACGCGGGCCGACATCTTCGGCGAGACCTTCGCCCTGGATCTCGCCCGCCTGAAGGATCGCCTCGACCCCTTCCCCACCGACCAGGCCCGCCGGGAGGTGGAGCTGACGCTCGGCCGCACCATCGCCAGCCTCTACGCCAGCTTCGACCCGCCGGTGGCGGCGGCCTCCCTGGCCCAGGCCCATCCAGCCACCCTGCTGGACGGCCGCAAGGTGGCGGTGAAGGTGCTGCGCCCGGGTATCAGCCTGCGGGTCGCTCAGGACGCCGAGGTCATGGCCCTGGCCGGCGCCCTCGTGGAGCGCTGGAGCCTCATGGCCCGAAGGTTGGAGCCGCGGGCGCTGGCCGCCACCGTGATACGCGCGACCGAGCTGGAGCTGGACCTTCGCCTCGAGGCCGCCGGGGCTGACGAATTGGCCGCGGTCATGGCCCGCGACGGCTACATGTCGACCCCGAAGATCGTCTGGGAAGGCGTCGGCAAGCGGGTCCTGACCCAGGAGTGGGCGCCCGGCACGGCCCTCTCCGACGACGCGGCGCTGGAGCTGCCCGGCCTCGACCGCCAGGCCCTGGCCGATAACCTGATCCGCGCCTTTCTGGCCCAGGCTCTGGACCATGGGGTCTTCCATGCCGACCTGCACGAGGGGAACCTGTTCGTCGCCGCGCCGGACAAGGTCACCGCCGTCGACTTCGGGATCATCGGCCGCCTGGGGGCGCCGGAGCGGCGGTATCTGGCCGAGATCCTCTGGGGGTTCCTGGAGAAGGACTACGACCGGGTGTCCCAGGTCCATTTCGAGGCGGGCTATGTCCCGGCCGGCCACAGCCCGGCGGCCTTCGCCCAGGCCCTGCGGGCGGTGGGGGAGCAGGTGTTCGGGCGGCCGGCCAATGAGATCTCCATGAGCCGGGTGCTGATCCAGCTGTTCGAGATCACCGCCCTGTTCGACATGAAGCTGCGGCCCGAACTGGTGCTGCTGCAGAAGACCATGATGACGGTGGAGGGGGTCGCCCGCCGTATCTGTCCCGACCACGACATCTGGGCCGCCGCCGATCCGGTGGTGCGGCGCTGGATGCTGCGGGAGCTGTCGCCCGCCGCCCAGGCCAAGCGGTTCGCCGACGAGGGCCTGTCAGCCCTGCGCAACCTGGCGCGCCTGCTGGAAAACCCGCCTCAGCCCGCCGTGGCGGTGGTGGAGGTCGAGGACCCCCACCCCGCCCGCTGGTTCGCCTTCGGGGCGGTCACGGCGGCGGCGGTGTTCCTGCTGGCGGCCTGGTTCTTCTAGCTAGCCTTCGTCGCGGCTGCGACGGTCGGTCCCGGCGGTCTCGCGCCGGGCCTCGCGGGCCTTCTGCTCGTCCCAGTAGGCGGCGCCCTCATCGGGCTTGAACATGGTGCGCGGCGCGCCGTCCCGGTTGGTCACGGCGAAGACATTGCTCTTGGCGTCGTAGAACAGGGTGTCGCCGTTCGATCGCTTGATCGTCTGGGTTCCCGACGGGGGGTGATTGACGAAGGCGTGGGCCTTCTTGACGAAGGCGTCGAGGTCCCTGGCGCCGAAGTCCTCGCCGTTGCGCTCGAAGCTCTTGGCGGCGTTCTCCTGGGCGCTGCCCTTGCGGCTGGAGGACCACATCGGCTTGCCATCGACGGTAGGGACCGCCTCCTCGCCGCGGGGCGAGCCGGCTGTGGCCGAGGCCTGTTCCCCAACGTCGGAGTCCGAAACCGCCGACGAACCGCTATCATGAGGCTTGCTCGCCACCGCCGAGGGCCGCTCGCAAGCGGCCAGCAAAAGCAGCGCGGCGCCCGCGCCGAACCAGACCTTGAACCCAGCCATCGTGTTCTCTCCCTGCACGGCCAAGTGAAGCTGGAACAAATTAAGAACAGATCGGCGGGTTTGTCCAGCGGTCGTGTTTGGCCTATGACCGGGGACCTTCACAAAGGGGGCGCGAAGCCTTGTCGGAAAAGCGGATTCTCCTGATCGTGGGCGGCGGGATCGCGGCCTATAAGAGCCTCGAACTGGTGCGGCTGCTGCGCAAGGCCGGCGTCGCTGTGCGGCCGATCCTCACCGCCGCCGGCGCCCAGTTCGTCACTCCGCTCAGTCTCTCGGCCCTGTGCGAGGACCGCGTCTATTCCGAGCTCTTCTCCCTGGATGACGAGTCGGAGATGGGCCACATCCAGCTTTCCCGCTCCGCTGACCTGGTGGTGGTGGCGCCGGCCACCGCCGACCTGATGGCCAAGGCGGCGAACGGCCTGGCGGGCGACCTGGCGTCCACCACCCTGCTGGCCACCGACAAGCGGGTGTTGATGGCCCCGGCCATGAACGTGCGCATGTGGAGCCACCCGGCCACCCAGCGGAACCTGAAGACCCTGGCCGCCGATGGTGTCAGCTTCGTCGGGCCCGACGAGGGGGCCATGGCCTGCGGCGAGTTCGGGCCCGGCCGCCTGGCCGAACCACCGGAGATCTTCGCCGCCATCATGAAGGCCCTGGAAGGCCCGACCGCCAAGCCGCTCGCGGGACGACGCGCCATCGTCACCGCCGGCCCCACCGCCGAGCCCATCGACCCGGTCCGGGTGCTCACCAACCGCTCCAGCGGCAAGCAGGGCTTCGCCATCGCCGCGGCGCTGGCCGAACTGGGCTGCGACGTCACCCTGGTGGCGGGACCGGTGGCGGTGGCGACTCCATTGGGGGTCAAGCGCGTGAATGTGGAGACGGCGCGGGAAATGCTGGCCGCCTGCGAGGCCGCCTTGCCCGCCGACATCGCCGTCTGCGTGGCGGCGGTCTCCGACTGGCGGCCGGAGGTCGAGGCCGGCTCGAAGATGAAGAAGGGCGCGGGAGGCCCGCCGGCCCTGAAGCTGGTGGAGAACCCCGACATCCTGGCGACGCTTTCCAACGGCTTCCCGCGCCCCAAGCTGGTGGTGGGCTTCGCCGCCGAGACCGACAATGTCGAGGCCTATGCCCAGGCCAAGCTGGCCCGGAAGGGCTGCGACTGGATCGTCGCCAATGACGTCAGCATCGAAGGCGCCATGGGGGGCGACGAGAACACGGTTTCCATCGTCACGCCCGAGGGAATCGAGCGATGGGAGCGGACCGCAAAGTCCGACGTCGCCCGCAAGCTGGCGGCGCGCATGGCGAAGGAACTGTCGTGAACCTGCCCATTAAGCGCCTGGCGCATAATTTGGAACTGCCTCTGCCGGCCTATGAGACCGCGGACTCCGCCGGCATGGACCTGCGGGCCGCCGTGCCACAGGACGAGCCGCTGATCATCCGCCCCGGCGATCGCCACGCTGTGCCCACCGGTTTGTCGATGGCGATCCCCCGGGGGTTCGAGGGCCAGGTGCGGCCGCGCTCGGGCCTGGCCCTGAAGTCCGGGATCACCTGCCTGAACACGCCCGGCACCGTGGATTCCGACTATCGCGGCGAGGTAAAGGTCATCCTGATCAACCTGGGCGCAGAAGATTTCACCGTCCGGCGCGGCGACCGCATCGCCCAGATGGTCATCGCCCCGGTGATCCAGGCGGCGGTCGCCGAGGTCAGCGACCTCGACGAGACGGCGCGCGGGTCCGGCGGGTTCGGGTCCACCGGGGCGGCGTAGAACTCAGCTTCCCCCACGCATGTGGGGGAAGTGTCACAAGGCTCGCGCAGCGAGACGCGTGACGTTGGGGGTGAGAAATCTCACACCCCCTGCGCTTCAGATACGCACCCCCATCGACCCTCCAGCCAAGCGGCTGTCGGCCCACTTCCCCCATGAATGGGGGAAGCTGCGAGTCTTCCGGCCGCCTAGAAATCAATCGCCGGTCGCACAAACCCCCCGATGTTCTCATCGATGGCCTGGGCGATGGCCAGGGTCTTGGCGTCGCCACCCTGGGGGCCGATGAGCTGGGCGCCGACCGGCAGGCCCGACGCGGCGCGGCCCACGGGGACGGTGGTGACCGGCAGGTGGCAGGCGGTGGCCAGGGCGATCCAGTTCAGCATCGATCCGTAGGGGATGGTCCGGCCGTCCGCCAGGGTCAGCTTTCGGCCGTTGAAGGCCTTGTGGTTGTGGGGGAAGGCCACGGTGGGGCTGACTGGGGCCAGGATCACGTCGTACTTGGAGAAGACCGTCTTCAAGCCGTCGCGCAGGCGGCAGCGGACTTCGTTGGCCTCCAGCCACTCGGCGTGGGTGGCGGTATAGGCGCGCACCTGGGCCAGGGCGGAGCGCTCGTCGGCCCCCAAGTTCACGGCCAGCTTGGAGACGCCGCGCATGGCGGCCATCTGCTTGCGCTGGGTCTCGGGCATGTCGGACCCGATGATCGCGCCCAGCAGGACCTGGTAAGAGGCCATCAGCTGGTCGGTGGGGACCGGGCTGGAGATCAGCTCGATCTCGGCGCCGGCCTGGGCGAGCTGGGTGACGAAGGCCTCCAGAACGGTTCTAATTTCACCGTCCAGGGGGAAGTCGTCCTCCTCGATCCAGACACCGATCCTCGTCTTGGTGAGGTCGGCCGCGGGCGCCCGGGCCGCCACCGGGCCGTCGGCGATCAGCGACAGCAGCAGGCGCAGGTCGCGGGCGGAACGCGCCAGGGGGCCGATGACGTTGAGGTCGCGCTCGGCGTGGGCGCCCGGCTGGGGCGGGATGTGGCCGATCTGAGAGACCAGGCCCCAGGTGGGCTTGTGGGAAAAGACGCCGCAGAAACTGGCTGGGACCCGCAGCGAGCCGCCGATATCCGAACCGATCTCCAGGGGGGTGATGCCGACGGCGAGCGCCGCGGCCGCCCCGCCCGACGAGCCGCCGCTGGTGCGTTCGGGGTCCCAGGGATTGTTGGTGGTCCCGTAGAGGTCATTATAGCTCTGCCAGTCGCCGGCCATGACCGGGACATTGGTCTTGCCCCAGATCACCGCCCCGGCGCGGCGGGCCCCGTTCACCGCATTGGCGTCCTCGCAGAAGCGGTGGCGGAAGCCGTCGAGCCCCGCCGACGCCGGCATGCCCTGGACGTCCAGGGTGTCCTTGATGGTCATGGGCAGGCCGGCCAGCGGGCCGAGGGGGCCGTTCTTGACGCGGGTGTCGTCAATGGAGCGGGCGCGCTCCAGGGCGTGGGTCAGGTCAGCCTTGATCACGGCGTTGAGGCGTGTGTGCAGGCGTTCCTGGCGGCCCAGGGCCAGCTTCAGCAACTCCTCGGCGGAGATGCGCTTGCTCTGCAGGGCGGCGAGCTGGCTCGTGGCGTCCTGAATGAGGATGTCTTCGGCCATGTGAGTCGCCTCTAAACGGTAAAAAACGTCTCGCCTCAGCCCCGAAGGACGTCCTGCATGCCGTAGGCGCCCTTGGGCTGGCTCCCCACCCAGAGGGCCGCCTGGACGGCGCCGCGGGCGAATAGGCCGCGGTCGCGGGCCGAGTGGCTGAGGGTGAGGATCTCATCCTGGGCGGCGAAGATCACCGAGTGCTCGCCGATGATGTCGCCGCCGCGCATGACGGAGAAGCCGATGTCGCCGGTGGTGCGCGGGCCGTGGATGCCGTCGCGGCCACGGTCGGCCACGTCGTTCAGCTTGACGCCGCGCCCCTCGGCGGCCGCCTCTCCGAGCATCAGGGCGGTGCCCGACGGGCTGTCGACCTTTCGGCGGTGGTGGGCCTCGAAGACCTCGATGTCGTAGTCGCTGGCGGCCAGGGCCCTGGCCGCCTGGGTCACCAGGCTCACCAGCATGTTGACGCCCAGGGAGAAGTTGCGGGCCCGGACAATGGGAATGGCGGCGGCGCAGGCGTCGATGGCCGCGCCCTCGCTGTCGGAGATGCCGGTGGCCCCGATCACCAGGGCCGGGCCGCCGCGCGCGGCGCAGTGCTGGGCGAGCGCCACGGAGGCGGCAGGCGTCGTGAAGTCGATCACCACGTCGCAGGCGGCGAGCGCCTCGTCGCGGCTGACCAGGCCGTCGCCCGTGACGTCGGGCCGGTCGAAGCGGGCGACCAGGATCACGTCGTCGCGGGCCTTCACCACGGCGGCGATGGCCTGGCCCATGCGGCCCAGGGCCCCGGCGATGGCGATGCGGATGGGCGCGGTCAGCGGGGTCTCTCCAACGTCATACGGAACTCCGTATGCGCTTGTCCCGCGAGGGTGGCGGTCGGGTCAAGGGAGCGCGCGCCACGCCCTCGTGATCCCGGATCGGCCTCGCGGCCGTCCGGGATGACCTTGCGCGCTTCCCTACGCCGCCTGGAAGAGGCCCATCTCCTCCGCCATCGCGCGGGCGACGTGGGGCCGGGCGGTGACGCGGGCATGGTAGGCGGCCAGGTTGGGCCAGGCTTTCAGGTCGATGCCGACGAACTGGGCCCAGTTGAGCACGGCGGTGAGGTAGGCGTCGGCGACGCTGAAGCGGTCCAACAGGTACTCGCGGCCCGACAGATGGGCGTCGAGATAGGCCAGCCGCGGGGGCGCGGCCTCGCGGGCATAGGTCTTGGCGCCGTCATTGGCCTTGGGGCTCAGCAGCGGCGTGAACACCGTCTTGTGCAGCTCCGAGCCGATGAAGCTGAGCCACTGGGCCAGACGCGAACGCTCGATGCCCGACGCCGGAGCCAGGTTGGCCGCCGGGAAATGGTCGGCGATGAAGGGCAGGATGGCGGCGTTCTCGGTGAGGATGTCCCCGGCCGGCGTGCGCAGAGCCGGAACCATGCCCTTGGGATTGATGGCGCGGTAGTCGGCGCCGTCGGCGGTCTTCTGGGTCTTGGTGTCCACCCGCTGGAGGGTGACCTCGGCCTCGGCGCCGGCCTCATAGACGGCGATGCGTGAGGCCAGGGAGCAGGCGAGGGGCGAGAAATACAGGTCCATGACGTCCTCCGGTCGGTTGATTTACATACCGTCCGATACAAAATAATAGGCGTCAATGATTTTGTGCAAACCAGTACGTATATGGCCTCGCGCGACAGGGGATATCCTCAACCACCGGCAGGTCGAAATAGCGGCTGGCGCCCGGCATTAAAGTCCTTAACGGTAGTAAATTAATCGCCTCAGGGATTTGATTCGAAGTGGTACAGATTGCGCCCCGTCCGCGCGGCCGTCCGCGCAGCTACGATCCCCAGGTGGCGCTGGATCAGGCGCGCGCCGCCTTCTGGAACACCGGATACGCGGCGACCTCCCTGGATGATCTCTCCGCCGCCACGGGCCTCAACCGGCCCAGCCTCTACGGGGCGTTCGGCGACAAGAAGGCCCTCTATATCCTGGCCCTGGAGAAGACGCGGGCCGAGATCGGCTCCAGCCTGGCCCAGGCCTTCGCGCCCGAGGACCATCTGCGCACGGCCCTGACCCGGGTCTATGAGGCGACGGCCGCCGTCTATATGCGCGGCGACGCCGGACCACGCGGTTGCTTCCTGATCGGCACGGCGGTGACCGAGGCGGTGGATGATCCGGATGTCCGCGCGGTCCTGGGCCTGGCCCTATCGGAGATCGACGCGGCCTTCGAGGCGCGGATTCGGCGCGCCATGGAGGTCGGCAACCTGCCGGGCTCCAGTGACGCCGCCGGCATGGCGCGGGTGGCGACCGGGGTGCTGAACGGCATGGCGGTCCGCGCCCGGGCCGGAGGCGACCTGGCGACCCTGCGGGCCATGGGCGCCTCGGCTGTGGACCTGATCTGCGGACGGGCGGGGCGGTGAGCGGGGAGAGCTCTGGCCTCGCTTGCCGAGCGCCACTATGACTGCGCCCGACCGCGCGCCCGCTTCGAAGAGGCGCGCAAGACAGGAAACACCATGAAGCTCTATTCCGCCGAACTCTCCCCCTTCGCAGCCCGCCCGCGCGTGGCGATCTACGCCAAGACCCTGCCCGTGGAGATCCTGGCGCACCCGGCCGACCTGAAGAGCCCGGAATATCTGGCGATCAATCCGATGGGCAAGCTGCCGGCCCTGGTGCTGGACGACGGCACAGTGATCCCGGAGAGCGACACCATCGTCGAATACCTGGCCGACGCCTTCCCGGACGCCAAGCTGCGGCCCGCCAAGCCCGTTGATATCGCGCGCGGGCGGCTGATCGCCCGGGTGGCCGAGCTCTATGTGATGGCCTCGGGCGGCGCGCTGTTTGGCCAGATGAACCCCGCCACCCGCGACGCCGCGGTGGTGGAGGACGCCTTCGTCAAGCTGGAGAGCGGCCTGGAGCACCTGAACGTCTTCATGACCGACGACACCTATGCGGTAGGCGACACCATCACCACCGCCGACTGCGCCCTGGTCCCCGTGCTGATGTTCGTCGGCGTGTTCGGCATGGTGTTCGGCAAGGGCGACCTGCTGGCCAAGCACGGCAAGGTCGCCGCCTATTGGGGCCGGGTGCAGAAGGAGCCGGGCGCCGCCAAGGTGCTGGCCGAGATGCAGGCCGCCCTGGCGGCCCGCCGCGCGGGCTGATCGCCATCGTCCCTGCCTGGCCAAGCTTTGGCCAGGCAGGTTGTTTCAGGGCGCCGGCCTCTGTAGGTTGCCGCCCTTCATTCAAATGCCCCAGCGCCGTAAGGACACGCTCCCCCTATGAGCGACGAAAAACGCACCTTCACCGACGAGGAAGCCCTCAGCTTCCACCGGGATCCGACGCCCGGCAAGATCGCCATCATGCCCACCAAGCCGATGGCGACGCAGCGCGACCTCAGCCTGGCCTATTCGCCTGGGGTGGCGGTGCCGGTCCTGGCCATCGCCGAGAACCCGGAGCTGGCCTACGACTACACCTCGAAGGGCAACCTGGTGGCGGTGATCTCCAACGGCACGGCGATCCTGGGTCTCGGCAATCTGGGGGCCCTGGCCGCCAAGCCGGTGATGGAGGGCAAGAGCGTGCTCTTCAAGCGCTTCGCCGACGTCGATTCCATCGACATCGAGGTCTCGGCCACCGATCCCGATGAGATCATCACGGTGGTCAAGAACATCGGCGTGACCTTCGGCGGCATCAACCTGGAGGACATCAAGAGCCCCGAGTGTTTCCGCATCGAGACCGAGCTGCAGGAGCTGCTGGACATTCCGGTGTTCCACGACGACCAGCACGGCACGGCGATCATCTCCTGCGCGGGCCTGATCAACGCCTGCCACATCACCGGCCGCGAGCTGAAGGACGTCAAGGTGGTGCTCTGCGGGGCCGGGGCGGCGGGGATCGCCAGCCTGGACCTGATGAAGGCCATGGGGGTGCGCAGCGAGAACTGCATCGCCGTCGACAACACCGGGGTGATCTATCGTGGCCGCACCGCGGGCATGAACCAGTGGAAATCGGCCCATGCGGTGGACACTGACGCCCGGACGCTCGCCGAGGCCCTGGTGGGCGCCGACGTCTTCCTGGGCCTGTCGGCCAAGGGTGTGCTGACCCAGGACATGATCATGAAGATGGCGCCCAATCCGCTGATCTTCGCCATGGCCAATCCCGATCCGGAGATCCTGCCGGAAGAGGTCCACGCCGTGCGGCCCGACGCCATCGTGGGCACCGGGCGCAGCGACTATCCCAACCAGGTCAACAACGTCCTGGGCTTCCCGTACATCTTCCGCGGCGCGCTGGACGTGCGCGCCCGCCGGGTGAACCTGGAGATGAAGATCGCCTGCGCCAACGCCCTGGCGCAGTTGGCCCGCGAGGACGTGCCTGACGAGGTGGCCGCGGCCTATCACGGCCAGCAGCTCAAGTTCGGCCCGCAGTACATCATCCCCTCGCCCTTCGACCCCCGGCTGATCTGGTACATCCCGCCCTTCGTCGCCCAGGCGGCGATGGACTCCGGCGTGGCCCGCAAGCCCATCGAGGACATGGACGCCTACCGGGCTTCGCTGGCCCAGCGCCTAGACCCCACCGCGGCCTTCCTGCAGAAGCTGCAGGGCACGGTGCAGACGGCCCCCAAGAAGAAGATCGTCTTCGCCGAGGGCGAGGAGCCCAGCGTGATCCGCGCCGCCTATGCGTTCCAGAGCGCGGGCCTTGGCCAGGCGGTGCTGGTGGGCCGCGAGGACCTGGTGCTGGAGAACATGGTCGCCGCCGGCCTTGATCCCAAGGACAGCGGTCTGGAGATCATCAACGCCCGGCTGTCACACCGGAATCCGGAATATGTCGACTATCTCTACGGCCGGCTCGCCCGCCAGGGCTTCCTGAAGCGCGACGTCCAGCGGCTGATCAATCAGGACCGCAACTCCTTCGCCGCCTCCATGGTGGCGCTGGGCCACGCCGACGGCATGGTGACCGGGGTGACCCGATCCTATGATCAGGTGCTGGAGGAGGTGCTGCAGGTCATCGATCCGGCCCCCGACGGCCGGGTGATGGGCATGAGCGTGGTCCTGGCCAAGGGCCACACCCTGTTCATCGCCGACACCAATGTCACCGAGATGCCGGAGGCCGACGAACTGGTGGAGATCGCCCTGCAGGCGGCCCGGACGGTGAGCGTGCTGGGCTACACCCCGCGCGTGGCCTTCATGTCCTATTCCAGCTTCGGCAACCCCATGGGCCAGCGCAGCGAGAAGGTGCGCGACGCCGTGGCCATGCTCGACGAGATGGACGTGGACTTCGAATACGAAGGCGAGATGCCGCCGCAGCTGGCCCTGGATCCGGAGAAGCGGGTCAACTACCCGTTCATGCGCCTTACCGGCCCGGCCAATGTGCTGATCATGCCGGCCATCCACTCGGCCGCCATCTCCACCCAGCTAGTGCAGACGGTGGGCGGCGCCACGGTGATCGGGCCCCTGCTGCTGGGCCTGTCGCGGTCGGTGCAGATCTGCCCGCTCTCGGCCTCGGTCAGCCGCATCCTGCAGATGGCCACCGTGGCCGCCTACGAGCAGGACCTGGCGGAGGCTCTGACCTGATGCGTCGGGCCGGCCTCACGAACTAAGCGGGTCGCGCACCGTTGCGGTGGGGCGGCGATCCGTCGTCCCCACCTTCCCAGACACGGAGCGCGCCATGGCCGGTACGATCGGCATCGATTTCGGGACCACCAACACGGTGGTGGCCCTGGCCGGCGGGCAGGGCCCCGCGTCCCTGGTCAACTTTCCGGCGCCGGAGGGCGAGCTGTTCGCCTTCCGCTCGGCGATCAGCTTCCACGCGCCGCCCGATCGGCCCAACGACCGCACCGTGGAGGCCGGGCCCTGGGCCATCGACGCCTATGTCGAAGACCCCCTGGAGACCCGCTTCATCCAGTCGTTCAAGAGCTTCGCGGCCTCGGAGAGCTTCACCGAGACCCAGATCCTCGGACGGCGCTATCAGTTCGAGGACCTGCTTTCGGCCTTCCTGCTGAAGATGCGCGACCATGCCGGCGCAGGCCTCTCGGAGTTGCCCGACCGGGTGATCGTCGGGCGGCCGGTGACCTTCGCCGGTGGCGCCCCCAATCCGGAACTGGCCCTGCGCCGCTATGAGACGGCCTTCGCGCGGCTGGGGTTCAAGGAAATCCTCTATGCCTACGAGCCGGTGGGAGCGGCGTTCTTCTTCGCCCGCGAACTGAAGGAGGACGCCACGGTCCTGGTGGGCGACTTCGGCGGCGGCACCAGCGACTTCTCGATCATCCGGTTCTCAAGGCAGGACGGCGAGATCGCCTCGACGCCGCTGGGGCGGTCAGGGGTGGGCGTGGCCGGCGACGCCTTCGACTACCGGATCATCGACCACCTGGTGTCGCCGGAGCTGGGCAAGGGGTCGAGCTACAAGTCCTTCGGCAAGATACTGCCGGTCCCCAACCGCTACTATTCCACCTTCGCCCGTTGGGACCAGCTGGCCCTGATGCGGGCCAGCCGCGACATGCGCGAGATCCGCAAGCTGGTGCGCGAGGCTGTGGAGCCCGACAAGATCGCCCGGCTGGTGGAGACCCTGGACGAAAACTACGGCTACCTGCTGTACCGCTCGGTGAGCCGGCTGAAGGAGACCCTGTCGCGGGACGCGAGCGCCGAATTCCGCTTCGCGGCCGGCAGCATCGAGATCGTGCGCGACGTGGCGCGCTCCGAGTTCGAGGGCTGGATCTCGCCGGAACTGCGCCTGATCGAGACCGCTGTCGACGAGGCCCTGGCCGAGGCGGGCCTCAAGCCGGACCAGATCGACCGCATCTTCCTCACCGGCGGCTCGTCCCTGGTGCCGGCGGTGCGCGCCATCTTCCACCGCCGGTTCGACTCCGACCGCATCGAGAGCGGCAGCGAACTGGAGTCCATCGCCTCGGGCCTGGCCCTGATGGGCCGGGAGCGGGACCTGGACCGCTGGTGCCGCCGCGCGGAGCTCTGAACCTAGCCCTTCTTGGCCACCCTGGCGCTGGCGGCCAGTTCACGCAGGGCGGCGCTGGCGATGGTGAGCTTGGCGAAGGTCCAACCGCCGCCGGCCGCCTCGATCTCCTCGATCGACTTGCGGGCCGCCTCGGCGGCGGCGTGTCGCAGGGCGGTCCAGGAGGCCACGGCCCTCTGGGCGGACTCTTGCGTCTCTCCGGCCTGGGGGCTGGCGGCGAAGGCCATGATCGAGCGGGTGAGGGTCGCCTGCTCGGCCAGCAGATCCCCCAGCAGGCGGCGGACCGCGGTGCGCTCGAAGGCGTCCCCGGCCGTGAAACCGCCGGCCGCCACCCGCAGGCGGTCGAAGGCGAAGGCCGCGCCGGTCTGGTGATAGAGCCTGGCCACATTGGGCAGGGCCCAGGAGGAGGCCTCGGCCAGGTCCACCAGATCGACCGCGGTGGTCAGAGGCTGAAGATTGGCCACCTGGGCGGCCAGGGCCTCGGGCGCCCCGGCCTCTACCAGCCTGTCGATCTGCTCCCGGGTGCGGGCCTGCTCGACCTCCGACAGCACGTCGGGGCCAAGCTTTCGCAGGATCGCGGTGCCCGGCCCGTAGCGCTTGATAAGTTCGGCCACGCCGGCGCCGGTGCGGCCCGCCCGGCGGGCCAGCCAGAAGGTCTCGCCGCGCAGGGTGTAGGCCAGGCGGCGGAACAGAGCCATCTGGCCGGCGGCCGGGGCCTGACCGGGGATGGCGGGGTCGAGGCCGGCGACGGTGTCCCACAGGGCCGGCAGGCCCAGCACGGCCTTGGCCGCCTCGTAGCCGGCGACGAAGGCGTGGGTGTCACAGGAGGCCGCCGCCATCAGGCGTGAGGGGAAGCTTGGCCCGCAGCGATTGACCACGTCATTGGCCACCACGGTGGCGATGATCTCGCGGCGCAGGCGGTGGCGGCGCAGGGCCTCGTCGTACTTGCGCAGCGCCTTGGGGAAATAGCCCTCCAGCACCGCCGCGAAGTGCGGATCGTCGGGGGCGCGGGAGGCGACGATGTCGTGGGACAGCTCCAGCTTGCCATAGGCCAGCAGGACGGCTTCCTCCGGCCGTGTCATGCCCAGCCCGGCGTCGGCTCTTGCGGTGATGAGCTTGGTGTCCGGCAGACCCTCGACTGCTCGATCCAGCCGGCCTTCACGTTCCAGCCGGCTCATGAACTGGGCGTGGGGCTCAAGCTCGCCGCTCGAGTCCAGGTCCATCAGCGAGAGGGCCAGGGTCTGACCGTAGTTGTGGGCGAGGACGTGGGCGGCGACGTCATCGGTCATCGACTTTAGCAGCCTGTCGCGCTTGGCTCGGTTGAGCACGCCGGTCCTTTCCAGGATGCCGGTGGCGATCTTGATGTTGACCTCGTGGTCGGAGCTGTCGACCCCGGCGGAGTTGTCGATGGCGTCGGTGTTGATCTTGCCGCCCGAGAGCGCGAACTCGATGCGGCCGGCCTGGGTGAGGCCCAGATTGGCGCCCTCGCCCACCACCTTGACCCGCAGATCCGACCCGTTGACCCGCAGGGCGTCGTTGGTCTTGTCGCCCACCTCCAGATGGCCCTCGGTCTGAGCCTTCACATAGGTGCCGATGCCGCCGAGATAGAGCAGCTCCGCCGGCGCCTTGAGGATGGCCGAGAGCAGTTCGGCGGGCGTCGCGGTCTCGGCCGTGATCTCCAGCATGGCGCGCACCTCGCGCGAGAGCGGGATGGACTTCAGGGTTCGCGGGAACACCCCGCCGCCCTGGGAGATCAGCTTGCGGTCATAGTCGTCCCACGACGAGCGCGGCAGCTCGAACAGGCGGGCCCGTTCGGCATAGCTCCTGGCGGGGTCCGGATCGGGGTCGAGGAAGATGTGGCGATGATCGAAGGCCGCCTGCAGCCGGATCACCGGCGACAGCAGCATGCCGTTGCCGAACACGTCGCCCGACATGTCGCCCACCCCGACCACGGTGAAGGGCTCACTCTGGATGTCCTTGCCCAGTTCGCGGAAGTGGCGCTTCACCGCCTCCCAGGCGCCGCGGGCGGTGATGCCCATGACCTTGTGGTCGTAGCCGGCCGAGCCGCCCGAGGCGAAGGCGTCCCCCAGCCAGAAGCCGTAGGACTCGGCGATACCGTTGGCGATGTCCGAGAAGGTGGCGGTGCCCTTGTCGGCGGCGACCACCAGATAGGGATCGTCGGCGTCGTGAACCACGACGTTCTCGGGATGGATGACCTTGCCGTCCGGGGTCAGGTTGTCGGTGATGTCCAGCAGGCCCTGCAGGAAGGTCGTGTAGGCGCGGATCCCCTCGGCCCGGATGGCTTCCGCCGTGCCGCCCTTGGGCAGCTGCTTGGGATAGAAGCCGCCCTTGGAGCCGACCGGGACGATGACCGCGTTCTTGGTGTTCTGCGCCTTGGCCAGCGCCAGGACCTCGGTGCGGAAGTCGTCGCGCCGGTCGCTCCAGCGCAGGCCGCCGCGCGCCACGGGCCCGAAGCGCAGGTGGACGCCCTCAACGTGGGTCGCCCAGACGAAGATCTCCCGGAACGGCTTGGGCAGGGGCAGGTCGGCCAGCTCGCCGGAGGCCACCTTGAAACTGATATAGGGTTTGAACGCGCCGTCGGGACCCGGCTGATAGTAGTTGGTGCGCTTGATGGCGCCCACCAGCAGGGCCAGGCGGCGCAGCACCCGATCATCGTCCAGGCTCTCGACGAGCTGCAGGGCCTCGACAATCTCGTCCATCACGGCCACGGCCTGGGTGTGGCGGGCCGCCAGGCTGGCGTTGATGGCCGGATGGAACTTGGTGCGGAACAGATCCAGGATCAGCCGCGCGACGCCGGGGTGGTTGGACAGCGCCTCTTCCTGCACACGCTGGCTGGGGTCGAGACCCGACTGCTGGCGGTGACGGGCCAGCGCCCGGATCAGGGCCGCGTCCCGCCAGGTGATGGACAGTTCGAGCACCAGGCGGTTGAAGCCGTCGTTCTCGGTCCTGCCGCTCCAGACCGCCACGAAGGCGTATTCGAAGGCGGCCTTCACCTCGTCGAACACCAGGTGCTCGCCGCGCTCATCGTCCAATTCGAAGTCGTGGACCCAGACCGGCGCTGCGCCGGCGCGGGTGATGGGGAAGCCGGTCTCCACCATGGCCTTCAGGCCCATGTTCTCCAGGATCGGCAGGACATCGGCGAGGGGGGCCGGGGCGCCGGGGCGATAGAGCTTGAAGCGGAACCGGGTCTTGCTGTCGCCGGCCCGGCGGTAGGCGCGGACCCGGACGGACTCGGACGCCTCCAGGCTCTCGATCACCGCCAGGTCGGCCAGGGCTTCGGCGGCGTCGTAGCGGTCGCGGTAGCCGGCGGGATAGGCCTGGGCGTAGCGGGCCAGGATGTCGGAAACCTCGGCGGTGGGGCGGCCGCTGGCGCGGGTGGCGGCGTCGAAACGGTCCTCCCAGGTGCGGCTGGCCAGGGCGATCTGGGCTTCCACCGCCTTCAGGTCGGGGTCGAGATGGTCGCCCGGGGTGAAGCCGATGATGAAATGGACCCGGGCCAGGGGGGCGTCGGAGAAGTGGGGATAATAGGCCGAGACCCGGCCGCCATAGGCCTTGGCCAGCATCGCGCCGGCGGTGGTGCGCAGGTCGGAATCGTAGCGCTCGCGCGGCACGTAGAGCAGGATCGAGGCGAAGCGGTCATAGGGGTCTCGGCGCTCGAACACCCGCACCCGAGGCCGGTCATAGAGGTGCAGGACGGCCAGCGAGGTGGCCAGCAGGTCGGCTTCGCTGGCCTGGAAGAGCTCGTCGCGGGGGTGGTTCTCGACGATGTTTCGCAGGCGCTTTTCATTGTGCCCGCCCGGCGCCGCGCCGGCCTTGGCCAGAATATGAGCCACCTTGGCCCGCAGCAGCGGCACATCGTGGGCCGGCTCGTCATAGGCCTCGGAGGTGAACAGACCGACGAAGCGGATCTCGCCGCAGGGCTTGCCGTCGGCGCCGTACCGCTTGATCCCCACATAGTCCATGTAGCCGCGACGATGGACCCGGGAGCGGACATTGGACTTGGCCACCGTCACCGGCGGATCGGCCAGGCGCGAGCGGATCTGGGCGGTCAGGACGGCGGGCTCTGAGGAGCGGCGCAGCACGGTGCGCTCAGGGTCCCGCAGCACGCCGAGACCGTCCTGCGGCTGGTAGAGCGGTTCCTCCGGCGCATAGGCGCCGTCCGTCAGGCGCGGGTACTCGTAGACCCGGGCGCCGAGATAGACGAAGTGCTCATTGTGCAGCCAGGAGAGGAAGGCGATGTCCTCGTCGCGGACCTCGCTCTTGGGCGCGGCCTGCAATTCGGAGATGGCGCGGGCCATCAGGTCCAGCATGGCGGGGAAGTCGTCCACGGCGGCGCGCACATCGGCCAGGCTGGCCTTCAGACCGGCCAGCAGGGCGGCTTCGCGGTCCTTGCCCACGGTCTCCAGAATCACCTGGATCATGGACTCCCGACGCGGACTTCCGGTCTCCGCGCGCACGCCCTTCCGGTCACGAGTGACCGTCACGATGGGGTGGAACATGGCCCGGACCGACAGGCCCTGATCGGCGATCTCCCCCATGATGCTGTCCACCAGGAAGGGGGCGTCATCCTGCACGACCTCCAGACGGTCGAGACCGGCCTGCCCATGGACAAGGCGGATCACCGGCGCTCTGCCCTTGCGGGTCGCCGCCGAGGTCCAGAACTCGGCAAGCGCCGCGGCCAGCCCCTCGGGTGGCAGTTCGGGAAGCTCGTCAGGGGCGGCGTCGGCGGCGGCCTGGTCGATGAAGGCGCGGCTGGCGCTGGTCTCAGGGACCAGGGCCGCGAAGGCCTTGATCAGGGCGTTGGCCGATTGCGGGCGGCGGGTCATCGGGGGGCTCCGGACACGAGAACGCCGCCGGAGGAGAATGTCCGGCGGCGCCTGGTTCCGCCTAGGGGGGGTGGCGGAACACTCGGTCCTCGCGGCGCCCGGGGGCTGAGAAAGCGGGCGTCGAGGTGTCGGGTCTTGCCCGAGCTACTCTCAGATAGGCATTGAACGGCCAAGTTTAAGACCCCGGTCTTGCAGCCCGCCTCACGCTTACGTGACGCCGCGGCGGCGTTTCGGTTTCGGCTTTTCGTCGGGTGCGATCCCGGCCTTCCGGTCTCGCAGTTTTTCGGGCGCCCCGTCGGCGGACAACAGGACGGCGACCCAACGGGTTCCGTCGAACTGGGCCAGGATCACCATGGCCATGACCGTCAGGGGGGTGGAGAGGAACATGCCGGCCACGCCCCAGATGGCGCCCCAGAAGGCCAGGCTGAGCAGGACCACCACGGGGTCGATGTTCAGGCTGTCACCCTGCATGCGCGGCAGCACCACGTTGCCCACCACGAACTGGATGCTCTGCAGCACCGCCAGCAGGACAATGGCCGGCCAGATCGGCTCGAACTGGATCAGGGCGAAGATCGGCGGCGCCAGGATGCCCACGGCGCCCCCGATGATCGGGATGTAGGAGGCGATGAAGATGAGGAAAGCCCAGAACACCGCGTTGTCGAGGCCCAGGACCACCATCACCAGCCAGGATCCCACGGCGATCATCAGCCCGGTGACCGTCTGGACCCAGAGATACTGCTCCACCCCGTCGCGGATGCGCTGGAAGGCTTCCAGGGCCTCGTGGCGGGCGGCGCGGTTGTCTGACAGCCCCACCATCTTGCGCTCGAAGGCGTGCCGCGAGGCGATGATGAAGCCCAGATAGATCAGGATGAAGATGGCGTTCGAGGCGAAACCCTGAATGCCACGGGCCGCGTCGCCGATGTACTTGCTGGGATCGAGGCGGCTCAGCAACTGCTCTATGGTGGGCGCCACGTCGAGCCCGGCCACATTGGCCACCTGGGCGATCAGCTGGTTCAGCTTCGGCACATAGGTGACCAGCTGGGTGGCGAAGGTCGCCCCGTTGTCGGCGATCACGAACAGGGCCGTGCCGAACAACAGGATGGACACGGTGATGGCCACCGGCATGGCCGCCTTGGACGGCAACCACGAAATCCGGCGCTTCAGCACGCGGGCGAAGCCGTCGATGACGATGGCCAGGAACATCGCCATGGCCGGCGGGGTCAGGATGTCGGCCAGCCAGTAGATGGTGGCGCCCGATGCGATCACCGCCAGGATGACCAGGCAGATGCGGGAAACGTTGGTGGTCGGTTCGGCGGCGGGCATGGAGCCGACTGTCCTCGGGGTCGCGGGTGGCGTCAATCAGGGCTGTCTACGCTGATTTCCGGGAGATGATGCTGCGTTGTTCGGCGGTTTTGGCGTGGCGCCGGCAAGGCTGGGCCAGAACGCGCGAGTTTGGCGAAATGATCTCCCACGCGACAATTGTTTACGCTTGGCCGTGGCGACGCGGGCCGGCTGACGATAGCGTGGCGCCCGCAGTTCCAAGGAGCATTCCATGGCCGACGACGGCGTCCTGATCGGGTTTTCCGACCACCTCGAGAGCCTGCGGCTGGACCGCGCCAACCGCCACGGCCTGGTGGCCGGGGCCACGGGGACGGGCAAGACCGTGACCTTGCAGGTCCTGGCGCAGGGATTGTCGGACGCCGGCGTGCCGGTCTTCGCCGCCGACGTGAAGGGCGACCTCTGCGGCGTCGCCGCGGTGGGGACGCCCAATGAGAAGATGCTGGCCCGCGCCAAGATCATGAACCTGGAGCTGCATCCCGCCGCGGCCCCGGTGGTGTTCTGGGACCTGTTTGGTGAACAGGGCCATCCGATCCGCGCCACGGTTTCGGAGATGGGGCCGCTGCTGATCTCCCGCATGCTGGAGCTCAATGATGTGCAGGAAGGCGTGCTCAGCGTCGTCTTCCGCGCCGCCGACGAGGAGGGGCTGCTGTTGCTGGACCTGAAGGACCTGCAGGCGGCGCTCACCTACACCTCGGAGAACGCCAAGGCGCTGGGGGCCAAGTACGGCAATGTCTCGGCCGCCACGGTGGCCACCATCCAGCGCAAGCTGCTGACCCTGGAGGACCAGGGGGGCGCCAACCTGTTCGGCGAGCCGGCCCTGCAGCTGTCGGACCTGATGCGCACCGACGGCTCGGGCCGGGGCTATGTGAACATCCTGGCCGCCAACAAGCTGATCGCCAGTCCCCGGCTCTACGCCACCTTCCTGCTGTGGCTGATGAGCGAGCTGTTCGAGGAGCTGCCCGAGGTGGGGGATCCCGACAAGCCCCGCCTGGCCTTCTTCTTCGACGAGGCCCACCTGCTGTTCCGCGACGCCCCCAAACCGTTGCTGGAAAAGGTCGAGCAGGTGGTGCGGCTGATCCGCTCCAAGGGGGTCGGCGTCTATTTCGTCACCCAGAACCCCGCTGATATCCCCGAGACGGTGCTGGGCCAGCTCGGCAACCGCATTCAGCATGCCCTGCGGGCCTACAGCCCCCTCGACCAGCGCGGCCTGAAGGCGGCGGCCGACAGTTTCCGCACCAATCCGGCTTTCGACACCGCCGACGCGATCCAGGCTCTTGGGGTCGGCGAGGCCCTGGTCTCGATGCTGGACGAGAAGGGCGCGCCGACCATGGTGCAGAAGACCCTGATCCGGCCCCCGAGTTCCCGGCTGGGCCCCCTCACGCCGGCCGAACGCGCCGCGGTGATGGCGGCCAGCCCGGTGCGCGGCCTCTATGACGAGACCCGGGATCGGGAGTCGGCCTTCGAGATGTTGGCGACCCGCGCCACGGCCGCCGCCGAAGCCGCCGCAGCGCCTCCCGTGCAGGCGCGTCGGGCCGAGCCGGCTCCGGCGCCCTGGGGGGATGAGCCGCCGCCGGCTCGCCGCCCGGCGGCGCGGGCCTCGAACCGCCAGTCCATGGGTGAAACCTTCGCCAAGCAGCTGCTGCGCACCGTGGCCAGCACGGCGGGTCGCGAAATCATGCGCGGTCTGATGGGCGGCCTGAAGCGGAGCCGCCGATGAGTTCTGAACGCACCCTTGAGACCATCACCGCCGAGCTCGGCGCCCTGGCCGACCGCCCGTCCACCGCGCTCTCCCTGGCCCTGGTCGGTCAGCCGGGCTCACGCTGGCGGATACCGACGCCGGCCGGGGTCATCGACCTCGACGCCTTCGACCGCAACGTGGCGCGGATGGCGGCACGGGCCAAGGCGGCGGGCCTGGCCCTGCGGCCCCACGCCAAGTCTCACAAGTGCGCGGCCCTGGCGCGCAGGCAGATCGCGGCCGGCGCCGTGGGGGTTTGCTGCGCCAAGCTGGCGGAGGCCGAGGCGCTGTCGGCGGCAGGCATTCGCGGCATCCTGATCACCTCGTCCCTGGCCGGCGCCCCGTCGGCGGCGCGGGCGGCGCGGCTGGCGCGGATCGACCCGGCCTTCGCCATCACCGTCGACCACCCCGACGGCGCGACCGAGATCGGCCAGGCGGCGCAGGCCGCGGGCGTCACGGTGCGGGTGGTCATCGATGTCGATCTGGGCATGGGTCGCACGGGAGTCGCCAGCGTCGAGCAGGCCGTGGCGGTGGGGGCGGCGCTGGCCGCCCAGCCGTGGCTGAAGCTGATCGGTGTGCAGGGATATGGCGGTCACTGGCAGCACATGAGCGGCGCCAACGCCCGCACCGCCGCCGTGGCCGACGGCATCGGGAAGCTGTCGGAGGTGGCGGCGGCCCTGAGGGCGCACGGCCATGAGATCACCCTGATGACCGGCGGCGGCACCGGCACCTTTTCGGCCGACGCGGCTCAGGGGGTGCTGAACGAGATCCAGGCCGGCTCCTACGCCTTCATGGACCGGGAGTACCGTGAGGCGCTGGGATCTGACGAGGACGGCGCCTTTGAGACCAGCTTGAGGGTCCAGGCCCGGGTGATCAGCGCCAACGCCGAACGCTGGGTGACGGTGGACGCCGGCCTGAAGGCCTTCGCCACGGATGGGCCCGATCCGGAGCCCCTGGGGGACGACTGGGCGGGATCAAAATACCGCTTCTTCGGCGACGAGCACGGCATGGTGACGCGGCCGAAGCATCGGGCGGTGAGCCGTGGGGACAGGGTCGAGTTCACCGCCCCGCACTGCGACCCCACCATCGACCGCTACGACCTGCTGCACCTGGTGCGGGGCGACGTCCTGGTGGACGTGGTGCGGGTCGAGGGCCGGGGCGCCTCGCAGTAGGCGTCAGGGCGTCACCCGGGTCAGGGCCTCGCGGACGGCGGCGCTGAGCTGCTCGGCGCGGAAGGGCTTGCGGACCACGGGCCAGGCGATCTCCTCCGAGCCATCGGCGAACTGGTCGCCCGCATAGCCGGTGGTCAGCACGATGGGCAGGCCCGGGCGCCGGTTATGGGTCCAGCGGGCGAGCTCCACCCCGTTCATGCCGCCGGGCATGACGATGTCGGAGATCAGCAGGTCGAAGGCCTGGCTGGTCTTCAGCCGGGCCATGGCCGAGGGGCCGTCGATCTCGGTGATCACCGTGCAGCCCATCTCCTGCAGCAGGCTCTCGGTGACCGCGCGGACCGCGGCGTCGTCCTCCACCAGCAGGATCTCGGCGCCCGCCGCCCAGCTGTCGTCGGTAGGCTCGCCGGGGGGCTCCACCGGAGGAACCGCGTCGATGGCGGGAACATAGAGCGTGACGGTGGCGCCCTGGCCCGGAGCCGAGTCGATGGTGACGGTCCCGCCGCACTGGCTCATGAAGCCGTAGACCTGGGCCAGGCCCAGGCCGGTGCCCTTGCCCACGTCCTTGGTGGTGAAGAAGGGCTCAAAGGCGCGCTGCATCACCTCGGGACTCATGCCCGGTCCGGTGTCGGCGACGCTGACCGCCACATAGTCGCCGCCCGAGACGCCCGAGACCTCGCCGTCGCCCAGGGCGACGCGGCGGGTGAGGATCTCGATCCGGCCGCCGCCCTCCACCGCGTCGGCGGCGTTGACCACCAGGTTCAGCAGGGCGGCCTCGAACTGGGCCGGGTCCAGACGTGAGGCGCCGATCCCCGGTTCGCAATTGACGGTGAGGTCGATGGCCTCGCCCACCGCGCGGCGGACCAGGGGCTCGACCTGCTCGATCAGGGCGCCCACATCGATCACCTCCAGCTTCAGCTCCTGACGGCGCGAGAAGGCCAGCAGCTGGCGGGTGAGCCGTTCGCCTCGGCGGCCAGCGGCCAGGGCGGCCTCCGACAGGCGTTTGACCCGGGCGGTGTCGGCCGGGTTCTTCAGGATCATGTCCAGGCCGCCGATGACGACGGTCAGCAGGTTGTTGAAGTCGTGGGCCACCCCGCCGGTCAGCCGTCCGACAGTCTCCAGACGGTGGGCCTGGGCCAGGGCGGCCTCCGCGCGGGCGCGCTCCTCCAGGCTGTCCTCCAGTTCGCGGGTGCGCTCGGCGACCCGCTCCTCCAGATGCCGGCGGGCCTCGACGATCTCGGTGACGTCGGAGGAGGAGCCGAACCAGCGGCGGATCGCGCCGTCCTCCTCGCGGATGGCCGAGGCCCGCGCGTTGAACCAGCGCCAGATCCCATCGTGGCGGCGCAGCCGGTGCTCCAGATCGAAGGGCAGGCCGCCCTGGATGGCCTGTGACCAGGCGGCCTGGACGTCGTCGCGGTCGTCGGGATGGACGGCGTCCAGCCACCCGTCGCCGAGCTGCCGATCGGCGGGGATTCCCGTGAAGCCGATCCACTGCGGGCTGAAATAGTCGAAGTCGCCGTCCGGGCGCGCCGACCACAGGAGCTGGGGCAGGGAGTCCACCAGGGCGCGGACCCGGGCCTCGCCGCCCCGCAGCTGGGCCTCGGCGGTCTTGCGGTCGGTGATGTCGGAACAGGAGCCGATATAGCCCAGGAACTTGCCGTCACCGTCGAAGCGTGGCGCGGCGGCCTCGTCGATCCAGCGATAGGCGCCGTCGTGGCGCAGGATGCGGTACTCCAGCCGGGCCGCGCTGCGGGCCGCGAAGTGTTCGTCATAGGTCGCCAGCACCCGCTCGCGGTCCTCGGGGTGGACTTCCTCCAGCCAGCCGCGGGCCAGTTCCTCCTCCATCCGACGGCCGGTGAAGGCCAGCCACGAGGCGTTGAACCAGATGGCGCCCATGTCGGGCCCGCTCATCCAGATCATCACCGGGGCGGCGTTGGCGATGTGCTCGAACTCGTCGCGGCTGCGGCGGGCCTCCTCCTCGGCCGCCCGCACCGCCTGGTCGGCGATGCGCTGGTCGGTGATGTCGTGGAAGCTGACCGCCAGGCCATCCCCCAGCTTCATGGCCGAAGACCGCATCCAGCGTTCGACGCCGTCGATGACCCGGCGGACCTCGATCTCATCGGGGGCCGTGGCGCCCAGGGCCAGGCGCAGGCGCTCGATCATCGCCGCGGCGGTCTCGCCGACGAAGACCTCGCTCACGCGTCGTCCGGCCAGGACCTGGCCCTTGGGCGCCATGCGTTCGGCGGCGGGATTGGCGTAGGTCCATCGGAAATCGGCGATCTGGCCGGCCTCAAGCACGGGCTCCATGATCACGAAACCGTCCAGGGCCTGCTCCTGGAACACGCGGAAGCGCGCCTCCACCGCCGCGCCGCGCTGGATCGCCAGCCGCAGGGCCTTGGCGATGACGGCGGTGAAGGCGCCGGTGAACAGGAAGAGGAGCAGCTGCATGTGCTGCAGGCGCCAGGTTTCTTCCAGCGAATCCTTGGGCAGCCAGAAGGCCCAGACCGCGACGCCGCTAAGGAGGGTGGCTGCCAGGCCGCCGCGCAGGCCCGCCACCAGGGTGGCGAACAGCACGGCGGGGAAGAAGGCCATGAAGTTCGGAGGCGAGGCCATCGCCAAGCCCGCGACGGCGCGGACCAGGACGGCGGCGGCCACCGCGCCCAGGGCGGCCAGATAGCCGACGAGGGGACGCTCGATCGCGACTGCGAAGCGCTGCGCCCACCGACCAATCATAACGCGGCAATGCCCCCACTGAGGGTCCCGGACATACCGAACCCCTAACCGGAGGGAAACGTAAAGCGTCGCTTCAAGGTTCCCTCCGCCGCCGGGGGCTCAGATCAGCGCGGCGCCATGCGGATCGCGCCATCCAGACGGACATCTTCGCCGTTGAAGTAGCCGTTGGTGATCATGGTCAGGGCCAGCTGAGCGTAGTCGTCGGCCTGGCCCAGGCGCTTGGGGAAGGGCACGGAATTGGCCAGGGCCTGCTTCACCGCTTCCGGGGCGCCGCGCATCAGCGGGGTGTCGAAGATGCCGGGCAGGATGGTGTTGACCCGGATGCCTTCGCTGGCCAGGTCGCGGGCGATGGGCAGGGTCATGCCGACCACGCCGCCCTTGGAGGCCGAATAGGCCGCCTGGCCCATCTGGCCGTCCTCGGCCGCCACCGAGGCGGTGTTGACGATGGCGCCGCGCTCGCCGTCTTCAAGGGGCTCCAGGTCCAGCATGCCCTTGGCCGACTTGGCGATGCAGCGGAAGGTGCCCACCAGGTTGATCTGGATGATCAGGTTGAAGGCGTCGAGGGGGAAGTGCTTGGTCTCGCCGGTGGCCTTGTCGCGGCCGGCGGTCTTGATGGCGTTGCCGGTGCCGGCGCAGTTGACCAGGATGCGTTCCTGGCCGTGGGCGGCGCGGGCCTTGGCGAAGGCCGCGTCGACCTCTTCCTCGGAGGTGACGTTGCACTTGCAGAAGATGCCGCCGACTTCTTTTGCGACTTCTTCGCCCTTGGCTTCGTTCATGTCGAAGATGGCGCACTTCACGCCCTGGGCCGCCAGCTGGCGAACCGTGGCTTCGCCGAGGCCGGAGGCGCCGCCGGTCACGACCGCGGCGATGGAGGAATTGAGTTTCATGGACGCGTCGCTCCCGGTTCTGGTTAGACTAAGTATCGTTTCCCCCGAGGCTTTAGCCCGATGAGCGGCAAGTCAAAAGCGTCACGCCACGTCAATGGCGATGGTTTCGACGCCCACGCGGCGATCGACCCCAAGCATGCCCTGGTTCCGGCGGTGCAGAAGGTCAACGAACAGCGGGTGGCCGAGGGCTTCTGGCCCAAGTTCCGCAAGGTGGCGGCCAGGATCCCCTTCGCCGACGACCTGCTGTCGGTCTGGTACTGCGCCCGTGATCCAGCCACCCCCAGGGCCGCCAAGGGCCTGATGATGGCGGCGCTGGCCTATTTCGTCCTGCCCACCGACGCGCTCCCCGATATCCTGGGCGTGATCGGATTCACCGACGACGCCGCGGTGTTCGCCGCCATGATGGCCCTGGTGGGCAAGAACCTGAAACCCCGTCACCGCGAGGCGGCCAAGGGTTTCCTGGAGCGGATGAAGGGCGACTAGGCCCGAGATTTTCCGGTGGAGTATCGCCAGTCCATCGTCATGTTCAGGCCTGGCGGCGGAATGGGGGGCGTATGACGAGTCTGCGGAGTCTGTTGGAGAGCGTGCGCGAGGGCGACGGCGGCTGGGTGCTGGACCAGGCCGAGGGCTGGACCCAGGGGCGGACGCTGTTCGGCGGGCTGACGGCGGCGCTGAGCGCGCATGTGGCGTCGCTCTCGTGCGAGGCCCTGCCGCCGCTGCGCTCGGTGCAGGTGGCCTTTGTGGGCCCGGCCGCCGCCCCGGTCCGGGTCGAGGCGCGCGAACTGCGGCGCGGCCGGTCCTCGACCATCGTCTCCGTCGATGGCTTCGCCGAGACCGGTCTGGCCGCCCGGGCGCTGCTCACCTACGGCGCCCCGAGACCGAGCCAGGTCAGCCATGACAGCACGGTCGCCCCCACGGCGCCCGCCCCCGAGGCCTGCGAGGCCTTCATGCCGCCGCGCGAGGGGCCGCAGGGGTTCTTCCAGAAGTTCGACATACGCCAGGCCGGGACATCTCGCCCGATGTCGGGCGGGCCGCCGGAATACCTGGCCTGGGTGCGGCTGAAGGAACGCGAGGGCGTGGACCCGACCGTGGCCCTGCTGGCCATGGCCGACAGCCTGCCGCCGGCGGCGATGGCGGTGTTCTCCGCGCCGGCCCCGATCTCCACCATGACCTGGGCCATCGACATCGCCCATCCGGTCGATCCCACCGGCTGGAGCCTGCTGTCCTCGGTCAGCGAGCAGTCGGCCAACGGCTATTCGCTGCAATCGATGTCGATGTGGGACGAGGCCGGACGCAGGCTCGCGGTGGCCCGGCAGGTGGTGGCGATCTTCACCTAGGCGGGCGCGGTCTGCGCCCACCGAAATCGTGGTGTGGCGCGCGGTGATCCAGTACGGTTTTGGCGATGAGCACCTCGGCCGCCAAGCGCGCGAAACCTCCGCCGAAACCGGCCGATGTCGGCGACCTGCTGCGGCTGGACCTGCAGCTGTGCTTCGCGCTCTACAGTTCCGGCAACCTGATGAGCCGGCTGTATCGGCCGCTGCTGGAGCCGCTCGGCCTGACCTATCCGCAGTACCTGGCGATGATGGCGTTGTGGGAAACCTCACCCCAGACGGTGGGGGCGCTGGGCCGCCGGCTGAGCCTGGATTCCGGCACCCTGACCCCGCTGTTCAAACGACTGGAGGGCGCGGGCCTGGTGGCGCGGGCCCGCGATCCCGAAGATCAGCGGCGAGTGTTGATCGCCCTCACCGAGGCCGGGTCCGCCTTGAAGGCCAGGGCCGCCGACATCCCTTGGACGGTGCTGTGCCAACTGCCGCTTCCGCCAGCGGAAGCCGTGGCCCTTAAGGCCACCCTGACCCGGCTGGCGGCGGGGCTGAGCGATCTGGTCGTCGACGAGGCCGACTAGATCCCGGCGTACCACTGGTAGCCGCGGTCTTCCCAATAGCCGCCCCGGCCGCGGCCCAGGTTTTCGAAACTCTCGATCGCCTCGATGCGCATGACATACTTGGCCATCTTGTAGCCGAGCTGGCGCTCCAGCCGCAGGCGGACGGGGGCGCCGTGGGCCACCGGCAAGGCGGCGTCGTTCATCTCATAGGCGAGGATGGTCTGGGGGTGGAAGGCGTCGGCGACGGCGATGGTCTCGTAATAGTCGCCGCTGCCGTCCAGGGTCAGTTCCAGGGTGTCGGCGCAGAAGAAGGCGATGTAGCGCGCCTGCGGCTTCAAGCCCGCCTGGTCCAGCAGGGGGCCAAGCCTTGCGCCGCGCCATTGGGCGATGCTGCTCCAGCCCTCGACGCAGTCGTGGCGGGTGATCTGGCTACGGGACGGCGCGGCGCGCAGCTCCGCCAGGGATAGGCTGAAGGGCCGCTCGACGAGGCCGCCGATCTGCAGCCGCCAGTCTGCGAAGCCGTCGGCCGCCAGGGCCTGATATTCCTCGCTGTCGGGGTTGGTGGTGCCGTTGGCCCGGAAGTCCGGAGAGATGGCGCTGCGGTCATACTCACGCGCCAGGGCCGAGCGGCCGACGAACAGGCCGTGCAGGCGCCGGTTCAGCGCCTCGGCGCCGTCCAGGGTGGCGTTGACCTGGGGCGATTGGGTGAGTTTGTCGCAGGAGGCGACGGCCAGGCCTGCTGCTGCGGTCAGGCCGCCGCGCAGCCAGGCTCTGCGGGTCGTCGGCGCGGTCATGGCGTGTCCTCTTCGGCGGGCTTGATGACGAACCAGCCGGTGATCATGGAGCGCAGCTCGTTCACGGGCCCGGCCAGGATCACCATCCCGACATGGACCACGACGAAGGCGACAAGGCCGCTGGCGCAGAGGAAATGCAGGGTCCGCGCCGTCTGCCGGCCCCCCAGGACCATCGCCAGATGGAGGCGGGCGTCGACCGCCGGGGACATGGCCAGGCCGGTCAGCACCATCAACGGCAGCAGGCCGAACACCACCGGCAGGTAGGTCAGCTTCTGCAGCACGTTGTAGCGTCGCGCTTCCTCACCGCGCGCAAACCGCAGCCGCAGGTGATCGCGCACGGCCTGCCCGATGTGGGCCAGCTGGTCGCGGCTGGGAACCAGCTCCCGCTGCAGCCGGCGGCTGAGCAGGCCGGTGGCCAGGTAGAGCGCGCCGTTCAGAACAAAAAGCCAGGCGAAGAAGAAGTGCCAGCGCCGTCCGGCGCCCAGGTCGAGTTCGCCCGGCAGGGTGAGCCAATGAGGGATGGCGCGCGAGGTCATCAGGCCGTCGGCGTTCTTCGACGCGCCCAGCAGGCCGGTGGTGTCGACATTGACGCCTGGCGCGATCAGCCGGCCCCGCGGTTCGCCGTCGTTCCCAATCTCGCTGACGATGGCCGCGAAGGGCTCGGCGAACCGCGCCGTCTCGCCCCAATAGAAGGCCGGGTGGCTGCACAGGATCTGCAGCCCGCTAAGCAGCAGCAACACCAGGCTGGCCAGGTTCACCCAATGGGTGATCCGCACCACGGCGGGGTGGCGGAAGACCAGCAGGCGTCCGCCTGCCAGCGGTTTGTCGAGGGACATGAGCGTGAGGGTCCCTTGCCCTACATCGGCGGCGCCTTGCCGTTCTCGCCGACCGCGACGCTGTTGGTGATCAGGCCCCCGGGGGTCGGGATGGCCGCCATGAAGACCTTGGCGCCGGGGGTGATCAGGGTCCGGGCGCCCGGCACGATCTGCACGATCGGGGTCTTGGCCGGCACGACGATGCGGCGCACGCCGGTGGCGTAGCTGACGTCGAAGGCGCTGCCGGACTTGTTGGCCACCATCTTGCCGACGGTGCCGTTGGTCATCATCGAGCCCTTCTTCAGGTCCCAGCCGTAGTGGCCCTCCCCCAGCTTCACGCCGGGCGGGAAGACGTGGACCTCGAGCGAGCGGCCGGTGCCGTCCTTCTGGGGCATCTCGGCGGTGCCGATGAAGCTGCCGGGCACGATCTGGGCCACGGTCACCGGCTTGGTGATCTGCACGGTCCAGTCCTTGGTCAGGCCGAGGGTGAGCTTCTTGCCCTCCCGCGAGGTGACGTTCAGTGAAGTCGGGGTGACGGCGGTCACCGTGCCGCGCACGAACTGCGGCGCCGGCGGCGCGGCGGGCGCCGACAAGGCGGGGGCGGCGACCAGCAGGGCGGCGCCGATGGAAAGAGCTAGGACGTGTTTCATGGGAGCCTCTGCGGAACTTGGACCGAAGCGCTTTCATCCGCCGCCCGTCCGAGCAGGTCAAATTTAATTTTACACAATCGATTCTATTGTCGCCGACGTGGAGACGGACGGGCGGCTAGACCGGCTCGACGAGCGCCGCGGCGGCCACCTTGGCGCGGTTGGCCAGGTGCTCGCGCCAGGTGATGAACAGGGTCGAGATCACCACCACCCCAGCGCCGACCACGGTCCAGATCCCCGGAACTTCGTGGAACAGGGCGAAGCCGACGATCACCGTGAAAACCAGGCGGATATAGTCGATGGGGGCCATGGCCCCGGCGTCGCCGATGGACATGCCCTTGATGTAGCAGCCCTGGGTGATGGTCCCCAGCACCCCCATGGCCGCCAGCAGCGCCAGGTCGACCGGCTCGGGCCAGCGCCAGGCCAGGAAGGCGCCGGGCAGGGCGAGCACCAGGCCGAGCGTCGCCGACCAGACCAGCAGCACCATGGGGGCGTGGTCTCGGGTCATCACCTTCATGCCGGTGATGGTCAGCGCGAACAGGAAGGACGAGGCCAGCATGGCCAGGGCCGGCAGGCCGATGGCGAAGTCGTGCCCCGCGCCGGGCCGCAACATGATCAGCACGCCCAGGAAGCCCACCACCGCCGCGCCGATGCGCAAGGGGCCCACCGGCTCGCGCACTACGAAGAAGGCGAGCGGCACCAGCCAGAGGGTGCGGGTGAAGGACAGCGCGTTGGCGTCGGCCAGCGGCATCTTCTGGAAGGCGTAGAACGACAGGATCATCCCCACCGTGCCCGCCGCCGAGCGGAAGATCAGGATGCCCGGCCGGGTGGTGGCGAAGGCCGCGCCGCGATGCTTGAGGATCACCGGCAGCATGATCAGGAAGCCGAAGAACTGCCGGTAGAAGGTCTGCAGCGAGGCCGCGTAGTCGTCCCCCAGATACTTGATCAGGGTGGTCATGGCCGTGAAGCCGACCGCCGAGGCCACCATCCACAGGGCGCCGTGCAGGTTGGGCGACAGGCCGGGCTTGGGCAGGGCCTCAGCGCTCACGGATCCACCCGGTGATGGAGAGACGCTCGGCGCCCGCGAAACTGGCCACCTGGGTGACGGCGTGCTGCTGCGGCACGCGGAAGAGGTTCAGGGCGTTGAAGGTGGGGGTATAGGCCTCACTGACATGGCCGTCGGCGTCGTGAAAGGCCAGCAGCCCACCCCAGTCGGGCCGCCAGACGGGCGTGAAGTTCAGCACCATGGCGTAGAGCCGCTTCTTGCCCGCCACGTCGTCGTCGTGGGCGGTGAGGAAGTCGCCGGGCCGGTAGCGGGTGGCCTGGGCGTCGGCATAGGCGCAGCGGGGGTCGCCGGTGAGGGTGCGGATGAAGGCGAGGAAGGCCTCGCTGTTGATCAGGTCATAGACCGCTTCCAGAGGCGCCAGGGCGCCGCCGGTGCGCTGGCCCGCCTCCATAAGGTCCGAGAGCCGCCAGGCGTCGAACTGATACTGGAAGCCGGTCCTCCCGCCCTCCAGGATCGCCGCCTCCAGCTCCGCGCGGCGCTCGGGCGGCATGGCGGCGAGGGTGTCGAGGGCGATGTCGTAGCTCTTGCCCGAGGCGGTCAGCGAGCGGTGGTAGGGGGCGGCGACCAGGGCCGCGTGGATCGCCTGCGCCTCCCGGGGCGCGAAGAGCCCGGGAAGGTGCAGGCGCCCGAAACGCTCGAAGGCCGGGCGCAGCTTGGCGGGATCGAGACCCCGCGCCAGCTTCAGGGGGACCGCCGCCTTGGCCAAGGTCCTAGGCCGTGGCGCCGGGCAGGGCGTCGCCGAACAGGGCCGCGAAGGGCGAGCCCGCGGTGGCGTCCCAGGCGTGGCGGCCGCCGACGGTGATGCCGCCGTCCACCACGATATGGGTGCCCGACACGAAGGCCGAGTCCTCCGACGCCAGATAGAGGGCGGCCTTGGCGATGTCCTCGGGCATGCCGGCCTTGGGCACCGGTTGCACCTTGGCGGCGTTGTCGGCGACCCGGGCGGCCATCTGATCGGCGACGTCGCGGGGCAGGCCCATCGAGGCGCCGAAGATCGAGGTGGCGATCAGGCCGGGGCAGATGGCGTTGACCCGGATCTTCTGCGGCGACAGCTGGGCCGCGGCCGAGCGGCTCATATGAATGACGCTGGCCTTGGCGCTGGAATAGGCGATGGGGCCCCAGCCGGCCTGCAGACCGGCGATGGAGGCGGTGTTGATGATCGAGCCGCCGCCGCGCTCCAGCATCAGGGGCAGGGCGTGCTTCATGCCGAGCGCCGGGCCGCGCACCAGGACGTCGAAGATCCAGCTCCAGCCGTCGGCGGTGATCTCGGCGATGGAGGTCATCCGGTCGGAGATGCCGGCGTTGTTGAACAGGATGTCGAGGCCGCCGAACTCGGTCTTGGCGCGCTTCATCGCGGCCTCGATCTCGGCTTCCTGCGTCACGTCGCAGTGGACGTAGGCGACCTTGCCGGGGAACCGCGTCTCCAGCATGGCGCCCTTTTCGTCCTGGATGTCGGCGGCGACCACGCGTGCGCCCTCGGCGACAAACAGTTCCACCGTGCCCAGGCCGATGCCCGATGCGGCCCCGGTGATGACCGCGACCTTGCCTTCGAGACGTCCCGCCATTTTGGCTTCTCCCCTTATATGATCAGCGATCACTAGAGCGCGACGAGCTCTGCGTCGAGAGCACTGTCTCCCTTCCCCCTCGATGGGGGAAGGGCGGGGATGGGGGTGAATGCAGGGTGATGACGAACCTGGCGCCGGAGGCTCGGGCGCCATTCGAGGCTCCCGCCCCAACTCGGAGGATGCACCCCCATCCAACCTTCCCCCATCAGGGGGAAGGCTTCTTTGCAGGTATCAGTCGACCGTCACCACGACCTTGCCCATGGCCTTGCGGCTGCCCAGGTGGGCGATGGCGTCGGCGCCCTTGGAGAGCGGGAAGCGCTCCGAGACGTGGGGCTTGACCTTGCCCTGGGCGTAGAGCTCCAGCAGCTCGTCCACCGACTTGGCGAACAGCTCGGGGTTCTTGGTGGTCCAGGTGCCCCAGAACACGCCGACGATGTCGCAGCCCTTCAGCAGGGTGAGGTTCAGCGGGATCTTCGGAATGTCGCCGGCCGCGAAGCCGATCACCAGATAGCGGCCTTCCCAGGCGATAGAGCGCAGGGCCGGTTCGGCGTAGCCGCCGCCAACCGCGTCATAGATCACGTTGAAGCCCTCGGCCCCGCCGGCGTCCTTGAACAGCTGACCCAGCGCCTTCTGGCCGTCGCGGTCGAAGGGGCCGCGGCCGTAGACGATGCCCTCGTCAGCGCCGTGCTTGATGGCGAGATCGCACTTTTCCTGGCTGGAGCAGGCGGCCACGACGCGGGCGCCCATGGCCTTGCCCAGTTCCACCGCCGAGAGGCCGACGCCGCCCGCCGCGCCCAGGACCAGCATGGTGTCGCCGGCCTTCAGGTGACCGCGGTCCTTCAGGGCGTGATAGCTGGTGCCGTAGGTGAGGATGAAGGCCGCCGCCACATCGTGGGGCATGCTGTCGGGGATGTGCCACAGGCGGTTGGCCGGCAGCAGGACCTCCTCGGCCAGACCGCCCCAGCCGGTGTTGGCCAGGATGCGGTCGCCGACCTTCACATTGGTCACGCCCTCGCCGATCGCCTTCACCACGCCCGACAGCTCACCGCCGGGGGAGAAGGGCCGGGGCGGCTTCATCTGGTACTTGTCCTCGATCATCAGCACGTCGGGGAAGTTGATGCCCACGGCCTTGGTGCTGATCACGGCGAACCCGGGACGGACCTCGGGAGAGGCGACGTCTTCGTAAACCAGGGTCTCAGGACCCCCGGTGGTCTTGCTCAACAGCGCCTTCATCGTCGTCTCCCGGACATCGTTTTTCGAAAGTTGGCGGACGCTAGCGCAGGCCTTCCCTGGGCGGAAGTCCGCGCCCGAACATTTGTTTGGATCGCGGCGCCGTCAGGGCGATTTGGCGTGGCGGCGGCGTGGCCCTATATTGGCGGGCCTTCCAGCCAGCGAGTTCCTCCCCTTGGGCGTCACCCTCGACCTTTCGCGCGCCACCAAGCCGGCCGCACCCGTGAAGCCGAATCTCTGCGGCCTGACCCGCAAGGGGCTGGTGGAGACGCTGATCGCCGCCGACGTGGTCCCGGCGCCCAAGGCCAGGATGCGCGCCAACCAGATGTGGCGCTGGATCCATCACTACGGCGTCACCGACTTCGAGGCGATGACCGACATCGCCAAGGAGACCCGCGCCGTCCTCGCCGAGGCCTTCAGCCTGGCGCGGCCCGAGATCGTCGAGCGGCAGGTGTCCAAGGACGGCACGCGCAAGTGGCTGATCCGCATGGCCCCCGGCATCGAGGTGGAGACCGTCTACATCCCCGACGTGGGCCGGGCCGGCGCGCTCTGCGTCTCGTCCCAGGTGGGCTGCACGCTGAACTGCACCTTCTGCCACACCGGCACCCAGGCCCTGGTCCGCAACCTGACCGCCGCCGAGATCGTCGCCCAGGTGCAGGTGGCCCGCGACGACCTGGAGGAATGGCCCAGCCCCAAGGAGGACCGCCGGCTCTCCAACATCGTCTTCATGGGCATGGGCGAGCCGCTGTACAATCTCGACAACGTCGCCGACGCCATCGACATCATCGCCGACGGCGAGGGTATCGCCATCTCGCGGCGGCGAATCACGGTCTCGACCTCGGGCGTGGTCCCGGAGCTGGAGGCGCTGGGCAACCGCACCCAGGCGATGCTGGCCATCTCCCTGCACGCCACCAACGACCCCCTGCGCGACGTGCTGGTGCCGCTGAACAAGAAATACCCGATCGCCCAGCTGATCGAGGGCATCCGCGCCTATCCGGGCCTGTCCAACGCCCGGCGTGTGACGTTCGAGTACGTGATGCTCAAGGGCGTCAACGACAGCCCGGCCGAGGCCCACGCCCTGTTGAAGCTGCTGAAGGGCGTGCCCGCCAAGATCAACCTGATCCCGTTCAACCCCTGGCCGGGGACCGACTATGTCTGTTCCGACTGGGGCGCGATCGAGACGTTCGCCGCCATCCTCAACCGCGCCGGCTACGCTTCGCCGATCCGCACGCCGCGCGGTCGGGACATCCTGGCGGCCTGCGGTCAGTTGAAGAGCGAGAGCGAGAAGGTCCGCGCTAGCGTCCGGCGCAAGGCGGCGACCCCGCCCGAGGTCCTGGACTCGCCCGCCGCCTGAACGACTTTCGCCTCGGCGACCGGTCCATGCTAACGATGACGACCGACAGTTCCTTGCCCAAGGGTCCCGATGCCGCCCGAACTCCAGTCCCCTGAGATCCAGGCCTTCGCCACCGGCTTTCCGATCACCTTGCTGCACGCGGGACTGACGGTCCTGATCCTGTTCCTCGGCAGCGCCCTCTATGTCCTGCTGACCCCGCACCGCGAGATCGCCCTGATCCGCGAGGGCAATTCGGCCGCGGCCCTGTCCCTGGCCGGGGTGATGATCGGCCTGGCCGTCCCGCTGGCGGTGTCGCTGACGGCGTCGACCTCCTTGATCGAGATCGGCATCTGGGGCGCATCGACGGTGGTGGTGCAGCTGCTGATCTTCCGCATCGTCGACATGATCCTGCGCGGGCTGCCGCAGCGGATCCAGGAGGGCGAGATTTCCGCCGCCGCCCTGCTGGTGGGCGCCAAGCTCGCCACCGCCCTGATCCTCGCCGCCGCCGTGGCGGGCTGAGCGGACGCATGCATTTCCCCAAGCTGCCGGACTGGCTGGTCTATGCGGCTGTGGTCCTGGCGCTGTTGATCGCGGCCGTGGGCCGGCAGGAGCGCGCCGACGCCCCGCCGCCGCCGCCGCCGGTGCCTGGGGAGGAAGGCGTGCCCCTGGGCCCCGCCTCGCCCTTCGATCCCTCCATCGTCGTTGACGTGCCGACCAAGGCCGAGCCGGGGCTCGGCACCGCCTTCTCGGTGGCCGAGCGCGGGGTCTGGGTCACCGCCCGCCACGTGGTGGACGGCTGCACCCAGGCCGCCATCGTGGTGGCCGAGGGTCGCGGCGTGGCGGCCAAGGTCAGCATCGACCAGCGGGGCGAGGCCGCGATCCTGACCACCGAGGGCGGCGCGCCGCCCCTGCCGCTGGGGCTGGATCAGAAGCTGCGCCGGGGCGACCGCGCCTATCACCCGGGCTTCCCCCAGGGGCAGTCGGGCGAGGCCACCTCGCGGCTGCTGGGGCGTGAGAACCTGGTGGTGCGGGGCCGCGGCGCGCGCACCGAGCCGGTGCTGGTCTGGGCCGAGACCGGCCGCACCGACGGCCTGAAGGGCACGCTCGCGGGTCTGTCTGGCGCGCCGGCCCTGGACCGCGCCGGCCGGGTGATCGGGGTGACGGTGGCCGAGGCTCCGCGCCGGGGCCGCATCTACACCACCGCGCCGGAGACGCTGGGCGCGGCCATGTCCGAGGCCCATGAGCGCCCGGCCAGCTTCGCGGTGGGCGAGAGCGTCACCACCGACAACTACGGCCGCGTCGCCGACGCCCTGCGCCGCGACCTGCGGGTCGCCCAGGTGATCTGCCTGTCGACGACCTAAACGGGTTCGGGCTCAGGCTCCGCCTCTGTCCCGCCCGCCGGCATGTCGGCGGTGCGCGCGGCGACGATGAAGACCAGGATGATGCCCAGCACGCCCAGCAGGGCCGAGTAGACGAAGAACACCACATAGCCGGAGCCGAGGGCGGCGGAGGTGACGCCGGACTTTTCCATGGCGGTGGAGAAAGACTCCGGCGGCAAGCCGGTGAACAGGCCCTTGAGGCCTGAGAAGATCCCGCCCTGGTCGGCGATCCTGGCCGAGCCCTCCACCACCTTGCCCGACTGCGACGCCACCAGCTTTCCGAGCAGGGCGTAGAAGGACGAGAACATGGCGTATTGGGTGGCCGTGAAACCGGCCCCGGTGAGGCTGGACATATAGGCGATCAGGCAGGTGCCGGCGAAGCCCGAGGCGATATTGTCCACCCCGATGGCGACGCTGAGCGCCCAGAGATCGGGACCTTGGAAGGCCAGCCAGGCGAAGACCAGGTTGGAGATCGGGCCAGCGAAGGCCCCGATGACCATGGAGCGCATGAGGCCCAGGCGCGCCACGCAGAAGCCGCCCAGGCCAACGCCGATCACCGACATGACGACGCCCAGCACCTTGCGGACCTCGGCGATCTGCAGCTTGTCGAAGCCGAGGTCGATGTAGAACGGGTTCATGATGTTGAGCACGAAGTCGCTCAGCCGGTAGACGCAGATCAGGGCCAGGATCAGTCCGGCGACATCACCGTAGCGCCTGAAGAAGTCGATGAAGGGCGCTCCCAGCGCTGTGGAGAGGTAGCGGCCGGGCCGCGTCGGCGCGCCGGGGATCGGCAGGGCGGCCACCACGATCAGGGCCACGCCGGTCAGGATGCCGCCGACCTGGGCGAACACTCCGAAGGGCTTGGCCTCCCAGGCCGCCTTGATGGCGTCGCCCACCTGGGGCTGGCCGATCGCGGCGGTGACCGATTGCAGGACGGTGGCGTTGCCGGCCAGGCCGGAGCCGAAGATCAGCGCGCCCAGCAGGACGATGGCCAGGCGCACGACCCACTCCACACCGTCGCGCAGCGGAACCCCGGCGATGCCGGCGAAGTCGATGTCGCGCAGGATGTGCTTGGCCTCGCGGGGCGCGCCCAGCACCCCCAGGATCCCCACCACCATCAGGCCGGCCATCAGGGCGTAGGAAAGGCTCCAGCCCACCACGTCGGACATGGCCAGCGGCACGACCCCGGCCACGATCATGGCGATGCGGTAGCCCCACTGGTAGGCCGCCGCCATGGCGCCCTGCTTCTCGGTGTCGACGGCCTCGATGCGCCAGGCGTCGATGACGATGTCCTGGGTAGCCGAGGTGAAGCCGACGAAGACCGCGAAGGCGGCCATGAGACCCAGGCTGGTCTTGGGGTCCACCCCGGAGATCAGCCACAGACCCAGCATGATCAGGGCCTGGCAGACCAGCATCCATGAGCGCCGATGGCCGAGCCACTGGGTCAGGCCCGGGATCGTGGTCCGGTCGATCATCGGCGCCCAGAGCAGCTTCAGGGAATAGGCTAGGGTCGCCAGGCTGAAGAACGCGATCACCTCCAGGCTGAGCCCCGCGTCCCGCAGCCAGGCCGAGAGCGTGTCGAAGATCAGCAGGTTGGGCAGGCCCGAGGCGAAGCCCAGGGACAGCATGACCAGGGCGCGGCGCTCGCCATAGACCTTGATGGCGCTCCAGGCGCTGCGCTTGGGCGCGGCTTCGATGGTCATGATGGCCTCCCCCGAGATCAGCGCGGGGGCAGGTCCGCCGCGTCAGCCGACCTTGGCGCGGTCCGGCGTCTCCGTCCAGCCGCCGCGGGTCAGCCGGGCCAGGATCCCGCGCAGGGCGTCGGGGGCCAGCGGCTTGACCAGGAAGTCGTTCATCCCGGCCGCCAGGCAGGCGTGGCGGTCGTCCTCGAAGGCGTTGGCGGTCAGCGCCACCACCGGGGTGTCGAGGCCGGCGGCGCGCAGGGCCCGCGTGGCGTCGAGGCCCGACATGCCGGGCATGCGCATGTCCATCAGGATCAGGTCGTAGCGGCCGACCTTCAGGGCCGCCATGGCGTCTTCGCCGCCGCCGGCATGGTCGACCTTGCACCCCTCGCGGGCCAGCAGGGTGCGGGCCAGCAGGGCGTTGATGGCGTTGTCCTCCACCAGCAGCACCCGGGCGCCGGGCGCGATGGCGGGCGCGATCCGTTCGTCCTCGACGGACTCGGCGCGGTGGGCGTCCTCGCCCAGCACGGCCAGCACCCGTTCGGCCAGGGAGGCGCGGCGCAGGGGCTTGATCAGGTAGCCGGCGAAGCCCTGGGCCCGATAGGTCTCGATGCGGGCCCGCTCATTGGGCGGCAGCAGGATGATGGCCGGGCGGGAGTCGGGCGGGCAGGAGGGGGCCAGGGCGTGGTCCACCAGCAGGACCTGGGCGGTCTTGTCCTCTCCGACGACAGCCGTGCCGCCGGCGGCCTCGACCTGGCGGCGCGCGGCCTCGCAGACCACGGGATTGGGGGACAGGACGCCGACGGTCCGGCCAGCCAGCGGCGCATCACCCAGCCCGGTCACCCGTGGGAAGGCGGCCTCGAACCAGAACAGAGCGCCGCCGCCGGGGGCGTCCTCGACACCGACCTCGCCGTTCATGGCGTTGGCCAGCTTGCGGGCGATGGCCAGGCCCAAACCCGCGCCGCCCAGCTGGGCGCCGTCATAGGAGGGGTCGGCCTGGGCGAAGGCCTCGAAGATCTTCTCCCGCGCCGCCTGGGTGACGCCGGGCCCGGTGTCGGCGACGCTGAAGCGCAGGCGCGAGCCGTCGCGCTCGGCGACGGTCAGCAGGATGCCGCCGACTTCGGTGAATTTCACGGCGTTGCCGGCGAAGTTGAGCAGAATCTGGCGCAGGCGCCCCTCGTCGGCCAGGGCCTGGCCGATGCCGGTGGGGGCGGCCCAGGCGATCTCCAGCCCCTTTTCCTGGGCGCGCGGCGAGAGCAGTTCGCTGACGGAGCGCAGCAGGCCCTCGACGTCCATGGTGGCCGGATGCAGCTCGATCTTGTCGGCGCCCAGCTTGGCGAAGTCGAGAACGTCATTGACGAGGCTCAGCAGGTGTTCGCCGGAGTCGCGCAGGGCCGAGACATAGGCCCGCTGCTCTGCGGTCAGACCCGTGCCCTCCAGCAGGCGCGCCATGCCGAGCACGCCGTTCAGGGGCGTGCGGAACTCGTGGCTGAGCGAGGCGAGCTGCTCGGCGCTGACGCGGGCGTCGGGAACGGGGGGGGTGGGTGTCTTGCGGGCCATGGAAGAAGCTTAGGCGCGGGCGGCTTAACGGGCGGTCAAGCGGTGGACGGGCGCTCTTTCCGGCGGAACTGCAACCTCCTGGCGTGGGTGCGCGGTGGTCTCCCGGCGTCGTCCCGGCGTCGCAAACGCCTGCTGCATAAGCGAAACGGCGGCGGCTTCGCCGTTACGGCTGGACGAAGCTCCGCCCGGACCGTTAACTTCCCACCTTATGGGCGAGCACAGGAAATGACCGAAGATCCCGTCGAGCTCCTGACGCCGCGTGAGCGGGAATGTCTGCGGCTGGTGGACCGACACCTGAGTTCCAAGCAGATCGCCCGCGAGTTGGGCATGTCCAAGACCTCCGTCGACACCTATTGCGACCGCGCGCGCCGCAAGCTCGGCGTCGATGACCGCTACGCCGCCGCGCGGCGGCTGGCCGACCACGAGCGCGTTGTCCTGATCGCGTCAGGACAGGACCCGATCAGGACAGACAGCCGCCCTCCCGCAGCACCTCCTTGGGGCGACACGGGAGTACAGGTCGATGGCCGATTGGATGAAAGCACTGCTCGAGGTGGACCCGTCCCAACCGGACTGGGAAGCCCAGGAGCAGAGGGCGGCGGTGAACCGGGTGACGCGGCTGCGCCAGGAGGTGGACGCCTTCCAGGCCCGTTGGCCGGCGATGCCGGGCGACGAGGCGCCGGGGCCGGGCTTCGCCTGGACCCAGCTGGAGCGCCAGCTCTCCGATCTGGCGGGTTGCCCGGCCAAGGCCGCGATGGCCCGGGACCTGGTCTCGGCCACCCGCAAGATGTCGCGGTTCAAGCCTCCGGAAATGGTGCTGAGGGAAATCCTCTGCATGACCTGGGCGCTGCTGGACGAGGGCTTTCAGCCCTCTCAGGAGGGATCGGCCGAAATGCCCTAGGTCCCGCCGCCCGACTGGGGCTGATCGGTCTGATCGCCATCGTTTCCGCCCTGGCGTTCGGGGCTGTGCTGGCCGGCCTCCACGCCCTGCAAGAGCTCATCTAGCTCAAAGCCAAAGCCGATCGTTTTCTCAATATCAACGCGCCGGGTCGCTCGGCGCGCAGGAGATCCTTCATGCTCAAGCAACGCCGCATCGTGGCCGACCAGGTCGCCGCCAGCCTCTTCGAAGCCGAGATCGCCATCGACGCCGCCCTGGCCAAGGCCGCCGCTCTTGCCGGCATCATGCCCAGCCTCCGCACCGAGGCCGGCATCTCGGCCCTCATCGGCCAAGGCGCCGTGGAGCGCGCCAGTGAAGCCTTCGCCGCCCTGGCCACCGCCCGGCGCGCCATCTGTGAGACCCACCTGGAGCTCAGCATCGCTCAGAAGCAGATGGGTCTTGGCGCGGTGGCCTTCGGCGATCCGAAGCCGCCGCAGCAGATGTCGGAGGGTGAGGCGCCTCTCCTGCGCAGCATACGCCGCGCGAGCTAGTCTCTCTGTCGGAGCCGCGCCAATCGCGGTAGATCGGGTTTCCGGGCGACCGGCCCCTGATCTGATTCCTGGAGCCACCGGCTTGGTCTGGACCATCGTCATCATTCTCGTCTGCGCCTTCGCCCTGTGGAAGGGAGAGCGGGTCGAGAGGGTCGTGGCCGTGGCCTTCATGGCCTCCTGGCTGCTCACTCTGCTCGTGGAGGACCGCTGGCACTGGGGCGACGCCCAATGGAACGTCCTGGCGGTCGACATCGCCCTGACCCTGTTCCTGGCTTGGCTGGCGATGACCTCGGGCCTCAACTGGCTGCTGTTCGCGGCCGCCTTCCAGCTCCTGGGCGTGGTCACCCATCTCGCCGTCATCGTGGAGCCGAGCTTCGTGGCGAAGACCTATCTCGCGGGTCTGATCATCTGGAGCTATCTGGCGATAGGTTCGCTGGCGGTCGGAACCTGGATCTCTCGGCGCGCTTCACGTCTTTGAATTTAAAGCCTCGGGTCAGATGATCCCATCTGACCCGAGGCTTTAGGCCACCGCGTTAGGCGCCCCGACCCGGCGGTAGATCAGCGCCTCGGCGACGTGGACGCGCCGGATCGGCCCGACGCCCTCCAGGTCGGCGATGGTGCGGGCCAGGCGCAGGGTGCGGGTCCAGCCGCGGGCGGTCAGGCCATTGGCCTCGGCGGCCTTGGCCAGCAGGGCGCGCGCCGGGCCATCCAGGTCGGCGATGGTTTCCAGCCAGTCCCCCTCGGCCCGCGCGTTGATCGGCTCGGCGCGCTCATGGCCCGAGTCCGTGGCGCGTTCGGCGGCCAGGTCGCGGGCCCTGGCCACGCGGGCGGCGGCCTCCGCCGTGCCCTCCGACGGCGCGGGCAGGGCCAGGTCGGCGGCGCTGACCGCCGGCACGTCGATCTGCAGGTCGATGCGGTCCAGGAATGGTCCGGAGACCTTCATCTGATAGTCGGTCTGGCAGCGCGGGGCGCGGCCGCAGGCGCCACGCCCGGGGCCGCCATGGCCGCACTTGCAGGGGTTTTGCGCGGCCACAAGCTGGAAGCGGGCCGGATAGCGGACGTGGGCGTTGGCCCGGGCCACCACCACCTCGCCGGTCTCAAGGGGTTGGCGCAGGCTGTCCAGGGCCTGGGCCGAGAACTCCGGCAGTTCGTCGAGGAACAGCACGCCATTATGGGCCAGGGACACCTCACCCGGCTTGATGCGGACCCCGCCGCCGGTCAGGGCCGCCATGGTGGCCGAGTGGTGCGGCATGCGGAACGGCCGGGCGCGGGTCAGCTCGCCCTTGGCGATCAGGCCCGCCACCGAATGGATCATCGAGGTTTCCAGCAGCTCGGCCGGCGACAGTGGCGGCAACAATCCCGGCAGGCGGGCGGCCATCATCGACTTGCCCGACCCTGGTGGTCCGGTGAAGGACAGGTTGTGACCGCCGGCGGCGGCGATCTCCAGGGCCCGCTTGGCGTTTTCCTGGCCCTTCACGTCCCGCAGGTCCGGGACCCGCTCGCCGTCGAGGATGGCGCCGGGCTTGGGCGGCGAGAGCATCTGGGTTCCGCGGAAGTGGTTCACCAGCGAGATCAGCGACGGGGCGGCCAGGATCTGGGTGTCGCCGGCCCAGGCGGCCTCCGCCCCGCAGGCCTCGGGACAGATGAGGCCCAGGCCCAGGGCTCCGGCCGCCACCGAGGCGGGCAGGGCGCCTGCGACCTGGACGATGCGGCCGTCGAGGGAAAGCTCCCCCATGGCCGCCCACTCCGTCAGCCGGTCGAGGGGAATGATACCCATGGCGGCCATGACGGCGAGCGCGATGGGCAGGTCGTAGTGACTGCCCTCCTTGGGCAGGTCGGCGGGCGCCAGGTTGACGATGATGCGCTTGCCCGGCAGCGACAGGCCAAGGCCGGAGAAGGCCGCCCGCACCCGTTCACGGCTCTCGCCGACCGCCTTGTCCCCCAGGCCGACCACGATGAAGGCGAACTCGCCGCCCGTAAGCTGCACCTCGACATCGACCCGGCGAGCCTCAACCCCTTGAAACGCCAGCGTGACGACCCGCGCAGCCATGGCTCATGTCCCCGGTTTGAGCATGTTTTATCCACAACCCCAGCACGGCGCGCGGGTCGGATCAAGAACAAAAAAGGAACTTATAGAGAAGATGAGGGGTTTCCGTGGCCTAGGCCACTCTTCTCATCTCACAGCCTAGACCGTCGCGCGAATCGCTTCAACGCGTTCCCAAAGCAGCACTGTCGCATCGACGCCGGTGAACTTCTTCAAGGCGACCGCCCCCGTGGGTGACGTCACATTGATCTCGGTGAGGTAGTCGCCGATCACGTCGATGCCGACGAACATCAGGCCCCGGCGCTTCAGCTCCGGGCCGATGATACCGCAGAGCTCCTTGTCACGGGCCGTCAACTCCACAGCCTCGGCCCGGCCGCCGACGGCCAGGTTCGAGCGGATCTGGCCCGCGCTCGGCACCCGGTTGATGGCGCCGACCGGTTCGCCGTCCACCAGCAGGATGCGCTTGTCGCCCTTGACCACGGCCGGCACGAACTTCTGCGCGATCACCGGCTCGCGGCTGATCATCCGGTGCAGGTCCAGCATGGCGTCGAGATTGGGATCGTCGGCCAGGACCCGGGCCACGCCCGAGCCGCCGGCGCCGTTCAGGGGTTTCAGCACGATGTCGCCCTGCTGCGCCCGGAAGGCGTAGATCGCCTCGATGTCCGAGGTGATCAGGGTCGGGGGCTGCACGCCCGGGAAGGTGGTGACGAACAGCTTCTCGGGCGCATTGCGCACCTCGGTGGGGTTGTTCACCACCAGGGTCTTCGGATGGATCGCGTCCAGGAAGTGGGTCGAGGTGATGTAGGCCATGTCGAAGGGCGGGTCCTGGCGCAGCAGGACGACGTCGAACTCCGAGAGGTCGCGGGTCTCCCACGGGCCGAAGGTGGCGTGGTTTCCCTTCACCGGCTGGACGGTGACCGCGCGGCCCTTGGCGGTGAGCCTGCCGCTTTCCAGGGCCATGCGCTCCGGGGTGTAGACCCACAGACTGTGACCCCGTTCCTGGGCTGACTGCATCATCAGGAAGGTCGTATCGCCTTCGATATTGATCCCCTCCAGGGGGTCCATCTGGACGGCGACCTTCAGGGACATGGGCAGGCTTCCTTGCAAGCTACGGCGTTCAGATAGGTCGCGGCGGGCGCGAGCGCCAGCGCTGGTTAGTTGAGTTGCAGCCGCACGCGCTCGCGGTGAGCGCGGGCGGCCAGCGCCGCGCCGCCGTCCAGGGTCGAGGCCCGGGCCAGGGCCTCCAGCGCTCCGGCCAGGGCGCCCTGGCCTTCGCGGGCGGCGGCGACGTCCAGCCAGGGGCGGTGGTCGGTGGGATCCAGCAGGGCCCGGCGCAGGGCGGCGCGCTCGGCGCGGCCGAAGTCTCGGGCCGCCACGGCGCGGGCGAAGATGTTGTTCTGCAACCGTATCAGCACCGCGCGGTCGGGGGCCGGGGCCATCAGCTGGTCCAGACGGTCGGCGACATTGGGGGTCAGGCCCGCGTGCAGCGCCCGCCGGGTCAACTCCGACGGCAGCACCACCCGGCCCTCGGCATAGGGGTCCAGGGCCAGGGGCCCTTCCCGGGTCTCGATGCGCAGCAGGAAGTGACCGGGGAAATCGACCCCCTGGACCGTCAGGCCGCACTTTCGCGAGGCATGCAGGTAATAGACCCCCAGCGCCACCGGCAGGCCCTTGCGGCGTTCGGCCACCGACACGATGTCGGCGTTGTCGGGATGCTCATAGGTGAACAGGTCGCCGCCCAATCTCAGGTCCCCCGCCATGGCCTCGGCCAGGGCCTCCTCGGGGCTCTCTGTGGCCAGGCGCTGGGTCAGGTGCGCGACGCCCGCATCTCCCAGGTCTCGGGCCGCCTGCGCGTCGCGGCTGGGATCCTCGTGCAGGGCGCAGGCGATGGCGGCTTCCAGCAGGGGGAAGTCGCCGTCCACGCACTGCCCCGCCCGGGTCAGATAGGTCTCAGCGTCCTCGCGATTCATCTAAGCCTCACGCGCCTCTCCAGGCGTCGGGACTATGTCTTGGAAGCTTGCCGGGCGCGAGGGCGATCAGGTCCAGGCGCACCGCAGCCTTGCGCAGCGACGGCCGGCGGGCCGCCAGCGTGGCCCCGGCCCGGCGCAGGCGGGCCCGTTGATCGGCGCTCACCGCCTCCATCGCCGCCAGCATCGTCGTCCGCGACTTGACCTCCACCACCGCCAGCACCCCACCCCGATGGGCCAGCAGATCGATCTCGGCCTGGGGGGTCTTCAGTCGGAAGCCGAGGATGCGGTAGCCCTTCAGCATCAGCCAGATCGCCGCCCAGACCTCGGCGCGGCGGCCAGAGAGCCGGGCGGCCGCGCCGCGGGCCTGGCGGATCGGGTTCACGGCTTGGCGTCCCTGAGGGCCATGGCGCGCTTGTAGAGTTCCCGGCGGGGCAGACCGAGCGCCTTGGCCACCTCGCTCGCGGCGTCGGCCGTGCCCAGGCGTTCCAGGGCCTGCTTCAGGGCTGTGTCCACATCGGCCTCGGTGGCGGCCTCCTCGCGGCCGGGGCCGACGACGACGACGAACTCTCCCTTGGGCGCGGCGAACCGCTTGTCGGCGGCCAGGACGTCCAGGGGCGCCCGGGTGACGGTCTCGTAGAGCTTGGTGAGCTCGCGGCAGACGGCGGCCTCGCGGGGGCCGAAGACGGCGGCCATGTCGGCTAGGCTGGCGGCCACGCGGGAGCCGCCCTCGAAGAACACCAGGGTGGCGCGCAGCCCGGCCAGTTCCTGAAAGAAGGTCTGGCGCGCCGCGCTCTTGGGGGGCGGGAAGCCGGCGAACAGGAAGCGGTCGGTGGGAAGGCCCGCCACCGTCAGCCCCGCCAGCAGCGCCGAGGCGCCGGGTATGGGCCAGACCGGCAGGCCCTGCGCCATCGCCTCCCGCGCCAGGCGGTAGCCGGGGTCGGAGACCAGGGGTGTTCCGGCGTCGGAGACCAGGGCGACCCGGCCGCCGTCGCTCAGGATCTGCAGGGCCTTGGGCCCGGCGCGGTCGGCGGAGTGCTCGTCATAGCGCTCCAGCTTCTTCGACAGGCCATAGGCGGAGAGCAGCTTGCCCGCCACGCGGGTGTCCTCGGCCAGCACCAGATCGGCGGCGGCCAGCACGTCGAGGGCGCGCAGGGTGATGTCGCGCAGATTGCCGATCGGCGTCGCCACCAGATAGAGGCCCGGCGCCAGGGGCGCTTGCGACAGTTCGGGGGGCGGCGGACGGGGGGACATGGGCGAGGAATCGCCGGTTCGGGCGCCCATGGCAAGCTTGGGCTCAGGCGAGCGCCAGCCGGCTGGTGACCCAGTTCAGCACCAGACGGCCCGCCGGGGTGGCGCGCAGGCGGTCGGGATCGGGGGCGATCAGGCCCGCCTCAATGAGGCTCAGCACCTCTGGATGGGTGGGCGCGAGGTCCAGCGCTGCGATCTCGCCGAAGGCGACGCCGTCCTCGATGCGCAGGCCGGCCAGCAGCCGCTCCTCGGCGGCCTGTCGGGCTGAGAGCGTCTCGCGAGTGGCCCAGCCGAGGCCGGTCTCGGCGACCCTGGCGATATAGTCGGCGGGCCTGGCGGCGGCGAAGGTGGCGGTGCGGGCGCCCTCCAGCGTCAATCGGCCGTGGGCGCCGGGGCCAACGCCCACATAGTCCCGGCCGCGCCAGTAGACGAGGTTGTGGCGGGACCGGGCGGCCTGGCCCCTGGCGTGGTTGGAGACCTCATAGGCGGTGAAGCCGTGATCGGTCAGCACGGCTTGCGTCACGTCGAACAGTTCGGCGGCCAGGTCTTCAGCCACCGGGACCAGGGTTCCGCGCTTCACCGCCCGGTCGAAGGCGGTGCCGGCCTCGATGGTGAGCTGGTAGGGCGACAGGTGCTCAGCGCCCAGGGCGACAGCCTCGCGCAGTTCCGCGCGCCAAGCGTCGGCGGTCTGTCCGGGGCGGGCGTAGATCAGGTCCAGCGACAGGCGCGGGAACAGCTTGGCGCCCAGCGCGGCGGCGCGGCGGGCCTCATCGGCGCCGTGGTTGCGTCCCAGCAGGGTGAGGCTGGCGTCATCCAGGGCCTGGACCCCCAGGGAAAGGCGCTGCACCCCGGCGTCGGCGAAGCCTGAGAACCTGTCGGCCTCGGCGTCGGTGGGGTTGGCCTCCAGGGTGATCTCCAGGTCCGCCCCAGGCGTCCAGAGGCTCTGGCACAGGGTGATCATCTCGCCGGCCCAGTCGGGGTCCATCAGGGACGGCGTGCCGCCCCCCAGGAAGATGGAGGTCAGCTCGCGGGGGCCGGTCAGTTCGCGATGGCGGCGCAGGTCGGCGAGGATGGCGTCCTTCAGGGCAAGCTGCTCGCCGCCGCGTCCCCGGTCGCGCAGGACGTTGAAGTCGCAATAGGGGCAGATCCGCGCGCAGTAGGGCCAGTGGATATAGACCCCCAGCATCGTCAAAGGATGGCGGCCTTGAGCTTGGCGAAGGCCAGGGCCCGGTGGCTCATGGCGTCCTTGGCGGCGGGGTCCATCTCCCCGAAGGTCAGGTCGTGGCCGAGCGGCGTGAAGATCGGGTCGTAGCCGAAACCTCGGGTTCCGCGCCCGGAGAAGGTCAGGGTTCCGTCCAGGCGGCCCTCCACCACCACGGCGGGACCGTCCGGCCAGGCGACGGCGAGCGCACAGGTGAACCAGCAGGAAGGGTCCTCCGAGCCGCTCTCTTCCACCCGTTCCTGGACCTTGCCCATGGCCTCGGTGAAGTCCTTCCCCGGCCCGGCCCAGCGGGCCGAGAAGATCCCCGGCGCGCCGTCCAGGGCGGCCACCGACAGTCCGGAGTCGTCGGCAAGCGCGATCAGGCCGCTGGCGTCGGCGGCGGCGCGGGCCTTGAGCAGGGCGTTGCCGACGAAGGTGGTCTCGGTTTCGTCGGGCTCGGGCAGGCCAAGCTCACCGGCGGTCACCAGGGAAAAGCGGTTCTCCAGGATGGCGGCGATCTCGACGGCCTTGCCAGGATTGTGGGTCGCCACCACCAGCCGCGCGCCGGGTTCGAGCTTGAGGGCCATGGGAAAACCTCCGGTTCGGCTGCGAGGGCGGACCATAGTCGCCGCGCGCGCGCCCTTCAATTGCAAGGGATTGCGCCGCCCCAAGCGTAACATTACCAATGTTTCATATCGTTTTTCGATAATTACCTTGATCGAAAAGCGATGCGTCCGTATTGACTAACGACATGGACGGCGACCCGCCGTCACAACCCAAAACCTGGAGCTGCCCTATGTTCTCGCCCGTCATGTCCTGGATGGACCGCGCCCTGATGCAAGTCGTGATCGTTCTCGCCGCCCTCCCCGTGGCGGCCTTGGTGGCCGGCTCGTTGGTCAGCTAGACTGACGTGGTCAAGTCAGACGCTTCCCGCCGCCAGCCGCCGCGTTGGCGGCGGAGCCACGCGAACGGGGAGATGCAGTTGATGCGCGCCTTGGGGCCCGGCTCGGTTTCGAGCTTCCTGAAGATCATCCTCGACGTGGTCTATGTGGCCCTGTGGATCGGCATCGGCGTCGTCGGCGTCCTGATGCTGGCCGCCCTGCTCCTGAGCTTCAACCCCGACCTGATCGGCAGTCTGTCGCTGAGCGCCGAGGGCGCCAGTGTGGTCAGCCGCGGTCCGGTCCTGGCCGGCGGTCTGCTGGCCGCGGCCCTCTACATGGCCGGCCTGCTGGTGATCGTGGCGCGGCTGCGCCAGATCTTCGCCACCCTGACGGCCGGCGACCCCTTCCACCCCGACAATGTGCTCCGCCTGCGGGTGATCGGCCTGGCGCTCGGCAGTTTGGAGCTGGTGCGCTACGCCGTCCGCTTCGCCGGCGACTGGCTGGACCTCGCCCAGACCAAGAGCAGCCAGGGTTTCAGCCTGACCGCCTGGTTCTCGGTCCTGGTGGTCTTTGTCCTCGCTGAGGTGTTCCGCGAAGGCGCGCGCCTGCGCCGCGAAGCGGAGCTGACGATCTGATCATGCCCATTCGTGTCCTGCTCGACCGCGTGCTGCTGGAACGCCGCATGTCGCTCACCGAACTCGCCGACCGCGTCGGCGTCACCATCGCCAACCTGTCGATCCTCAAGACCGGCAAGGCCCGCGCCGTGCGCTTCTCCACCCTGGCGGCCCTGTGCCGCGAGCTGGACTGTCAGCCCGGAGACCTGCTGCACTATGAGCCCGGCCCCTCCGACGACCTGCCGGACGATGACGACGGGTCAGGGTAACGGCGGCGTGATGTCGCAACGCAGCGAACATTTGTACATTCAGGCACAAAAAGTGACGACTTAGCGCTGCTTAGATATTGCCACGTAAGGAATTCGCTCCTATATGCGCTGCAACATTCTGCTGCATCGCACAAAGGAGCTACCCATGGCTCGCGCCATTGAAAGCCTGATCGACCGCCTGATGGCCCCCTTCGCCGAAGAGCTGGCCCGCCTGCCCGCCTCGGCCTTCCGTCAGCTGCTGAACGGTCTCTAAGAGAGTCAGTACCCCACGGCCTACCCCCCCGGGTTCCGTGGTTTAGCGTTCGAAACGGGCGGTCCCTCGCGGGGCCGCCCGTTTTGCTGTGCGCTACTTGCCGCTGGCGGCGATCTGCATCTCGCAGAGTTCGCCGATGCCCTTGCGGGCCAGGCTGAACAGGGCCTCGAACTCGCCCTGGCTGAAGCCGCGCTTCTCGCCGGTGGCCTGGATCTCGACGATGTCCCCCGAGCCGGTCAGCACGAAGTTGGCGTCGGCCTCGGCGTTGGAGTCCTCTTCGTACTCCAGGTCCAGCACCGGCGTGCCGTTATAGATGCCGCAGGAGATGGCCGCGACCTGGTCGGTGATCGGGTCGGTGGTCACCAGGCCCTCCTCCATCAGGTAGTTCACCGCCAGCCGCAGGGCGACCCAGGCGCCGGTGATGGAGGCGGTCCGCGTGCCGCCGTCGGCCTGGATGACGTCACAGTCGATGGAGATCTGGCGCTCGCCCAGGGCGGCGGGATTGATCACTGCCCGCAGCGAGCGGCCGATCAGGCGCTGGATTTCCTGGGTGCGGCCCGACTGCTTGCCCTCCGAGGCCTCCCGGCGGCCGCGGGTGTGGGTGGCGCGCGGCAGCATGCCGTACTCGGCGGTGACCCAGCCCTGGCCCCGGCCGCGCATGAAGCCCGGCACCCGGTCCTCGACGCTGGCGGTGCACAGCACCTTGGTGTGGCCAAAGGTGATGAGGCAGGAGCCCTCGGCATAGCGGTTGACCCCGGTTTCAAAGGTCACGGCGCGAAGCAGTTCGGGGGTACGGTCGGAAGGGCGCATGGAAAGGCTCGGATATGAGCGCGACGTCTTGCGCCGCAGAGGGTCGCGCTTATCCTAGAATACAGAGGTTCCGTCCATGGTTCTGACCCGCTCTTGAACAATCCCCTGCTCACCGGCGGCCCGTCTCTGGCCGCGCTGGACGAACGCGCCCGCGACATCTTCCGCCGCGTGGTGGAAAGCTATCTGGAGACCGGCGACCCGGTGGGGTCCCGAACCCTGTCGAAGGGCGGGGTCCACCTCTCGCCCGCCTCGATCCGCAACACCATGCAGGACCTGACCCAGCTGGGGCTGCTGGGTGCGCCCCATGTCAGCGCCGGGCGGCTGCCGACCCATGCCGGCCTGCGGCTGTTCGTCGATGGCCTGATGGAGGTCGGCGACGTGGGCGAGGAGGAGCGCCGGGCCATCGAGCATCGCCTCACCGGCCGGGGCCAGACCTTCGACGACGCCCTCAACGAGGCCAGCGCCATTCTCTCCGGCCTGGCCGGCGGGGCCGGCGTGGTGGTCACCCCGGTGCGCGACGCCGGCGTCAAGCATGTGGAGTTCGTCTCGCTCTCGGCCGACCAGGCGCTGGCGGTGATGGTCTTCGACGACGGGGCGGTGGAGAACCGCCTCATGGCCCTGACCGCCGGGGTGACGCCCAGCGCCCTGCAGGAGGCGTCCAACTTCCTCAACACCCGGCTGCGCGGCAAGACCCTGGCCGAGGCCGGCCGCGAGATGCGCACCGAACTGGACGCCGCCCGCCGTCAGCTCAATGAGACCGCCGCCCGGCTGGTGGAGGACGGCCTGGCCGCCTGGGGCGGGGGCGAGGCGGCCGAGCGGGCGCTGATCGTGCGAGGCCGCGGCAATCTCCTGGCCGATCCCGAGACCCTGGACGACCTCGAGCGCGTTAGGATGCTGTTCGATGATCTGGAACAAAAGGAACAGCTCATCGGCCTGCTAGACGGGGTCAACGAGGCTCAAGGCGTGCGCATCTTTATCGGCGCCGAAACGCGGCTGTTTTCGCTTTCGGGTTCCGCCGTGATCGCCGCGCCCTATATGACGGGCCGACAGAAGGTGCTGGGCGCGATCGGCGTGATCGGTCCCGCCCGGCTAAACTATGCCCGGGTCATCCCGCTGGTGGACTATACCGCCCGCGTGCTGTCCCAGGTCCGAGAACGCGTGAAGGATTGAACATGTCCGACGATCAAACGCCGGCCGACGCCGTCAATGACATCGCCGATGCGGCGATCGACCATATCGAGGCCCTGACCACCGAGAACAAGGCGCTGAAGGAACAGGTGCTGCGCTACGCGGCCGAGGCGGAGAACACGCGGCGCCGCGCCGAGCGCGAGGCCAATGACGCGCGCGCCTACGCCATTCAGAAGTTCGGCAAGGACCTGCTGGCCGCCGCCGACAACCTGTCGCGCGCCCTGGCCGCCGCCCCCGCCGACAGCCCCGACACCGTGGTGAAGACCTTCGTCGTCGGCGTGGAGATGACCGCCAAGTCGCTGCAGACCGCCTTCGAGACCAATGGTCTGAAGAAGATCGAGCCGGAGAAGGGCGTGAAGTTCGACCCGCACCAGCACCAGGCCATGATGGAGCAACCCTCCACCGAGGTCGGCGCCGGCGGGGTGATCCAGGTGCTGCAGCCGGGCTACGAACTGCTGGGCCGGCTGATCCGCCCGGCCATGGTGGTGGTGGCCGCCAAGGGCTCGACGGGTCCCAGCGCCAGCGCCGCGGAGCCCACGGGCGGCCCGGCCAACCCCTACGCCGCCAACGACGCCTCTCATGACACCTCCCACGACGGCGACGCGGTGGACACCAAGGCGTGACCTAGCCGCTCATCCCGGCGAAGGCCGGGACCCAGGTCGTAGGTCACGACCTGGGATACTGTCCTGATAGCGGTTGATGCATCTGGGCCCCCTGAGTTCTCAAACGAAGTGCAACACCTTGCGTTGGCGGAGGTGTTGTCATGGGACGGCTCTACGAGCAGCTCAGCCTTGAGGAGCGGTGCGAGATTTCCCGGCTACGTGG
>JAGNIV010000025.1 GCA_018001015.1 Phenylobacterium sp.
GAAAGCCCGCAAAGGTCGCCCTCGTCGCCATCGCCAGAAAGATCGTCGTCGCCGCAAACAGCATCATCAAGGCCAACCAACCCTGGCAGAAGACCCCTTGACCCAACACAGTCGCCGGCTCTCCGCTCCGCTACGGCCGGGATGACGTGTGGAGTTTTTCTGGCGTGACCGGGGCGGCTGGCGGGCCTACCTCCAAACGATTGTTTGAAGTCATTTGAGGCCTGTCATGACCACCGCCCGCCAGATCCACCTCGTCCGCCGCCCCAAGGGCAAGCCGGTGCTTGAGGACTTCGCCCTGGTGGAGGCCCCCGTCGCCGACGCCGCCGAGGGCGAGATTCAGGTCACGGCCCTGCTGATGTCAGTGGACCCCTATATGCGTCCGCGCCTGGACGCCGATCAGGCCCTTGACGCCCCGTTGCTGGGCGGCGGCATCGGCCGGGTCACCCAGTCGAAGAACCCCAAGTTCAAGGAAGGCGACCTGGTCCGCCACGGCGCCGGCTTCCGCGAGACCTTCGTCTCCGACGGCCGCGGCGTCTCGGTGCTGCACCGCGATCCCGAACTGCCGCTCAGCGTCTACATGCACGCCCTCGGCGGCACGGGCGTCACCGCCTATGGCGGCCTGCTGGGGACCGGCGCCCTGAAGGACGGCGAGCAGGTCTTCGTCTCCACCGCCGGCGGGGCCGTGGGCTCGGTCGTGGCCCAGATCGCCAAGATCAAGGGCTGCTACGTGGTGGGCTCCACCGGGACAGACGAAAAGGCCGCCTGGCTGCGGGACGAGGTCGGGATCGACGCGGTGATCAACTACAAGACGGAAAACCTCGCCGAGGCCCTCAAGGCCGCGACCCCCAAGGGCATCGACGTCTATTTCGAGAATGTCGGCGGCGCACACCTGGACGCCGCCCTGCCGCTGATGAACGTGCGCGGCCGCATCCCGGTCTGCGGCATGATCTCGACCTATAACGGCGACGGCGAAGGGGTGAAGAACCTGTTCTCGCTGATCTATGGCCGCATCCGCATGGAGGGCTTCGTGGCTGGCGACTTCCCGCACCTGAACGCCGACTTCCTGGCCGACATGACCGGCTGGCTGAAGTCGGGCCAGATCAAGTACCAGGAGACCATCCTGGACGGCTTCGAGCGCGCGCCCGAGGGTCTGATCGGTCTGTTCGAGGGTAAGAACAACGGCAAGATGCTGATCCACATCGCCGACTAGAGCACGCCGTCCACCCCCCGGCCTGGCCGGGAGGTGGACGTCAGCGCGGTCCAACCCCTAGACGGCTTCCAGGCGGCGGGCGGCTTCCTCGGCCGCCTCCTGGCGGTCGCCCATGGCCCCGGCCATCATCGCGGTCACCGCGGCCAGGATCTCCGGCGGGGCGGTTTCGGGCGTGCCCGAGTTGAAGGGCGGGGCCGGGCTGTACTCCAGCCCCAGCTGCAGCGACTGGGCCAACGTGTCGCCGGCCAGCTCGGCCACCATGGTGAAGGCGAAGTCCAGACCCGCGGTGACGCCGCCCCCGGTGATGATGTTGCCGTCCCGCACGACGCGGCCCTCGGTGACGATGACACCGAAGGGCGTCAGCTGGTCCTTCCAGGCCCAGTGGCAGGTGGCGCGCTTGCCCTTCAGCAGGCCTGTGGCCGCCAGGATCAGCGAGCCGGTACAGACGCTGGTGAGGTACTTCGCCCCGCTCGCCAGGCGCTTGATGTGGCTCATGAACGCCTCGTCCAGCATGGCCGCGCTGGTCCCGAACCCGCCGGGCACGCAGATCACGTCGCAGGCCTCGACCTTGGCCAGGTCGGCGAGGTTGGTGAAGGTCAGGCCGTCGGCCTCGATGTCGGCGCCGCCCATGGAGGCGACAACGATCTTCGCGCCCGGGATGCGGCACATCACCTGCTGCGGCCCGGTGAAGTCGAGATGCGTGACGCCCGGATAGAGCGGGAAGACGATGACGAGATCGGACATGGCGGCGGTTCCCTGAAAGTTGACGGCCTCAGGGTGTCAGGCCTAGCGTGCGTCCGAAATGACAATCTTACCTCAAATTCAGCCATGACCCGGAAGATCGGCGTCCTGATCTTCCCCGACTTCCAGCTGCTGGATGCGGCGGGGCCGCTGGGCGCGTTCGAGATCGCGGGGCGCTATGCGCCGGGCGCCTACAGCCTGAAGGTGATGGCCGCGGAGCCCGGCCAGGTGCTCAGTTCGGCAGGCGCCGGCATGGGCGCCGAGCCGCTTGATGAGACCGTCGACACCCTGGTGATCTCGGGTGGGATCGGGGCCAGCGCGGCGTCGAAAGATCCCACCACCAAGGCCTATATCCAGCGGGTCGCCGCCACGGCGGCGCGGACGGCCAGCGTCTGTTCAGGGGCCTATCTGCTGGCTGAGGCCGGTCTGCTGGACGGCAAGCGCGCCACCACACACTGGGCCCGCAGCGCTGAACTGCAGAAGCGCTATCCCAAGGTCCGGGTCGAGGCCGACCGCATCTTTGTCCGCGAGGGACCGATCTGGACCTCGGCGGGCATCACGGCGGGGATCGACCTTTCCCTGGCGCTCATCGCACAGGATCTGGGGGAGGATATCGCGCGCCAGACCGCCCAGACCCTGGTGGTCTATCACCGGCGGCCCGGCGGCCAGTCGCAGTTCTCGGCCCTGATCGAGATGGGGGGCCAGGGCGGGCGGTTCGCCGATCTGCTGGAGTGGATGCGGGAGAACCTGAACGCGCCGCTGACCGTCGACCAACTGGCCGACCGGGCGGCCATGAGCCCCCGACACTTCGCCCGCGCCTTCGCCGCCGAGACCGGCATGACGCCCGCCAAGGCCGTGGAGCGCCTGCGCCTGGAGACGGCGCGCGAGCGGGTGGAGGCGTCCAGCGATCCGATCGACGCGGTGGCGGAGACGGTGGGGTTCGGCGATCCGGAGCGGATGCGCCGCGCCTTCCTGCGCGCCTTCGGCCAGCCGCCCCAGGCTCTGCGGCGCGCGGCGCGGGTGTAGCTCGCAGCTTCCCCATGAATGAGGGACGCTAAAATTCGCCCTACCCCCGCATCGCCCCGGGATTGGGACCGCTGGGAGACGCCGCGGCGATCAGGTCGATGACGCTGCGCTCGACAAGCGTCAAGAGGCCGCGCCGGTGGCGGGCTTGGGGGCCAGATCGGCAGGCTTGGTCTGGCTGACCGGGGTCAGCTTGGCCTTGGGCGCCTCAGCCTTGGCGCCGGCCTTGGGCTCGGCGGCGGCCTTGATCTCGGGGGCGGACTGAGCTTCGGCGGTTTCCACCCCCTTGTGCCCGACGATCTCCGGCCCGGAGGTCAGGACGGCCGAGGCCAGGCGGAAGTCCGGTGACGGCGAGGCCGCCGGCATCGGCGTCAAGCTGGCATAGACCGTCTCACCAGGGGCCGGCTCTTGATGCACGGCCCGGCTGTCGGCGACATAGGTCGCCGGCGCGGCGCCACGACCGAAGCGATAGAAGACATGCGCCCCGACCTGGGCCACGCGGACCATGCTGCGTCCCCAGTTGGGGGAGACGCCGGTGGTGTGGAAGTTGGTGGCGTCGCCCACCGAGGCCATGACCCCGCCCGACAGGGCGCGTTCGGCGACATGACGGGCGCGGTTCCAGGCGATGGACTCACGCCCCCCGCGCATGGAGCCGTCGCAGGCGAAGCTGAACTGGCAGCCACGGGCGCGGGCCGCGCCCTGGAAGACCACGCCGCAGACGCTCTTGGGATAGGCCGGGTGGCGCACGCGGTTCAGCACCACCTGGGCCACGGCCTGCTGGCCGACGGCGGTTTCGCCACGGGCCTCGAAATAGACGGCCTGGGTCAGGCATTCCAGCTCACGAGAGCTTTCCAGAACGCCGGCCATGCGGAAGGGGGTGACCGAGGGGACCAGGGGACCGGCGAAGGCGGCGCGCAGGACCACGGCCTGGGCCGGGTTGCGGTCACGCTTTTCCAGGCGCGCGGCGAGGATGGCCGATTGACGGTCGCGCTCGGCGTCGCCGGCCACGGTGAAGGGGTCATGGCGGCGCGCGACCGCCAGGATCCCAGGATCCATGTCGGCGGTTTCGCGTTGAAGAACAGACTCCGAGAAGCCGCCGGCGGCGGCTTCGGCCAGGCGAGCGGTACGTTGGTGATCGGTGGTGGCGCGGGCCATCCCGCCGACCAGATAGGCAGCGCCGAGGCCCAGGCCCACGCCTGAACCCAGCAGCACAGCGCTGGTCAACGCACGCCAATCGGCGCGCGCCTGAGGTTTGGATAGCAAAGGGTGGTTGTCCCGTGTGGCGAGGGCGAAAGCGCCCCCAGACATCGTTGCTGCTCGACGCCCCTGCCCTTGCTGGCGGCGTTCCGCGGCGGGCCTGCTCCTTACACGTCGGAAGACAGGCCATGGCGAAGTTGGGGTGCTTATGACCGGAAGACTCACGATTCGCAACCCCATATTGCAGCGCAGCATAAAATTGTCTGTGGATGAGCGGGCCCGGGACCGGCTTGGAACCTCTACCGTCGGCCGCCGTTCTTCCCGCCGAGACACCCTGAACCGGAGCTATGTCATGCGGAAAACCCTGAGCGTTCTTGCCATCGCGGGCATCGCCCTCACCCTGGCGGCCTGTGGCCACAACGTCGAACAGCGCGCTTCGACCGGCGCGATCACCGGCGCCGTGATCGGCGGGCCCGTGGGCGCGGCCGCCGGCGCGGCGGTCGGCACGATGGTCAGCAAGTCCGTCGACAAGTAGGTCCTGGCGGTGACCCCGCCCTCGGCGGGGTCATAGTCCAACTGCGTCATGTGCGCGTACCCGCCCTGACTAGAGTCGCATTCAGAATGCGATTCTCGGGGGTCCGGACGTGGGACATGTTTTTTTCGCCGTCATGACCCTGGTCGCGGTTATTGCGATCACGGTTCTGGGCGGGCATCCTCTCTGACGATGAAGCGCAGACTGCCCCTTGCGCTCCTGATGGCGGTCTGCGCCTCCGGAGCCCACGCCGCGCCGGCTTGGCGGGTGCAGCAGGCCTGCGCGCTGAAGCGCTATCTCGGCGCCACCCCGGCCTTCGCCAATAGCTGGGGCCGTGACGCCGCCCAGGTCTCCCATGGAAGCGGCCCCGCCACCTCCGCCTGGCGAGCGGAGCCGGCCGTCCGCTTCAGCTATACCGCCGCCATGGCCTCGGGGCGCGCCTTCGCCGACCGGGCCGCCGATCTGCTGGCGCGCCGCGAGAAGATCACCCGTGATGAAGCGCTGCGGGTCATCGGCGCCGACCCCGGCCCCTGGCCGGAGGTCACCGCGGCCAAGTGTGACGCGCTGGAGCGGGGCGCCCTGCGCTAGGGCCTGACGGCCTCTCTTGAAGCCTGAATTCGGCTCCATGGCTTTGAAATCAGATCACGATTCAACGCTCAGACGGGTCCGCCTCAGCGCAGCGTGATCTAGGGACGCCCGTTAAAGTCGCATTTCCGACTTCGAGATCCCCACGGCGGCGGCTGAATCCCCATTTCGGGCGAACTGTAAAGCTTTGTAAAATCCAAGTCCACAAAGGGGTTTTCACGGCCACGCTCTGGTAAGACGCCGTTAAGGATTAACCTCAACGCACGGTCGAACGCAGATGACGGACATGGATGAAGTCGCCCTCGCGCGCCGCGTGAAATTCGCCAAGACCTGGAACATCAACCCGCTGGTGGCGGAGATCGTCGAGATCCTGATGGTCTATGGCGGCTCAGCCCACCGCAACCTGGTGGCCGAGCGGATCGCCATGCGTCGCACCAGCGAGCAAATCTCCGACGGTCTGAAGCGCCAGATCTTCGAGGCCTTCGACACCCATTGCGAAGGCGCCGCCAAGGCCAACCAACCGGCCCTGCTCTATCTGCCCTTCGGCGAGGGCTCTCACCGCTGGTCGCTCACGCCCGAGGCCCAGAGCTTCCTGGAGCAAGGCCCCTCCTTCCTGACGGCCCTGAGCCGTTGACCCTCGCCGCCTTCGTGGTGAGGTTGACCACCGCCGTGGCGGGCGGGGCGTTCTGCCTCGGGGTCGTCGCGGGCCTGACGCTGATCGGCGCCTGACGCCATGGCCCCGAGGTGGCGATTGTGGGTGTTCGGCCTGGCCCTGTTGGTGAACCTGGCGGCCTGGGTTTTCATTCTGCGCTCGGTGATCGCGCCCCTCGTGAGCGATTGACGCGGGCGCGGGCGCGCCGGAGAGTTGGCGTCATGTCAGCCAAGCTTGTCCTGTCCATCGCCGCGATGACCCTCCTGGCCGCCTGCGCCACCCCGCCCCAGGTCGTGCGCAGCGGCGACCCCGCCTTCGCCAAGGGCAAGGCCCTGGCGCTGGCCGCCAGCCAAGCCACGCCGCTGGACAGGGCGCGACCCGACCAGGCCTCGGCCCTGGTGATGGCGAGGGCCGGCGGCCGCGCGGTCGAGCCGGGCGACGCCGACTATCTGATGCAGGTGGCCTTCAGCGAGCTTCCCAAGGGCGTGGGCGTGATGGGCGACGGCGACGGGAGCTGGCTGTCAGAGGCCCGCCGCCGGTTCGGAATGCGTCGCGCCGCCTATGCCGTCAGCATCACCGCCATTGAGACCAAGACCGGCAAGGCCGCGTTCTCCGCCACCGCAACCGAACCCGCCCACGGTGATCCGGCCAAGGCTGTGGACCGGCTGGTGACCGCCGCCCTGGCCAACTAGAGCCGCGCCGGCAGATCGACCACAAACCTCGCCCCCGCGCCCGGCACGCTTTCGCAGGTCGCCCGGCCGCCGTGACGCGTCACCACCGAGCGCACGAAGGCCAGGCCCAGCCCCGCCCCCGGATCACCGCCGGCATCGGGCCGCGCGAAACGTTTGAAGGGCTCGAAGACGCTTGCCATCTCATCGGGCGTCAGGCCCGGCCCCTGGTCGGTGACGCTGACCCGCACCCGGCCGTCCTCGCGAGCCAGGGCGACCACGATCCGCCCGCCCGCCGGACTGTACTTCACCGCGTTCTGAAACAGGTTGCCGAAGGCCCTGGCCAGCAGGGAGAGGTCGCCCAGGACCAGGCACGGCTCCTCGCACCCCTCCTGGATGAATTCGACCTTCTTTTGCTGGGCCTGGGGCCAGAGCTCGTCGGCCATTTCCGAGATCACATCACAGAGGTCCACCGGCTCGTGGGCGAGGCGCGAGGCCTCGGCGCGGGCGAACTGCACGAAGCCGTCGGCCAGGGCCAGGGTGCGCCTGGCGTTGGCGGCGATGCGGCCGACGACCGTCGGCTCCAGTCCCGGCGACTGCTGCAACAGGGCCAGGATCGAGGTCTGGGGTGAACGCATGTCGTGGGTCAGCAACTGCAGGGCCTGCTCCCGCTGGCGGGCGGTGGCCATCAGCTGGGTGGCGTCGGCCAGGCTGATCACCTCCCCCACCTGCCCGCCGCCTTCACCCCGGCGCGGCGCGGTCATCATCAGCAGGGTGCGGCCGTCGCGCAGCGCCAGGGGATGGGTTCCGGCCGGCCGGCCGTCCTCCAGGCCGGCAGGCTCCAGGCGCCTCAGCAGGGCGGTGAGCGGTTGGCCGACCAGGTCGGGGCCCAGCAGGGCCTCCCCCGCCGCGTTGGCCTGGATGACGCGCCCGTCGGCGTCGGTGACCAGGGTGGCGTCGGGCAGGCTGGCCAGGATGTCGTCGGCGAAGCGGCGCAGGGCGTCCATCCGCGAGATGGCGCCGCTGAGCGCCCGAGCCTGCCCCGCCACCACATCGGCCACCGGCCCATTGGCGACAGGCGCCTCCAGCCGCCCACCCAGCCGTTCGAACTCGGCCTTCAGATAGTCGCTGGCCATGGCCAGCCGCCGCCAGCCCCAGAGCGGGAAGACCAGCAGCAGGACGGCCAGGGTCGTCACCGGCGAAAGCCACAGGCGCCCGAGGCCAAACAGCATGATGCTGAGGCCAAGGGTCGCCGCGCCGAGGCCGACGGCGAGGGCCAGGTTCCGGGCCGGACTCAGGGTCAGGAAGCCGGCCATCAGAATCCACAGCGGCAGCACCGCGATGGCGAGCCGTAGCAGCCATCCGGCCTCGCCGCGGGTCACGCCGCGATCCAGAGCGTCGAGGATATTGGCCTGCAGCTCCACCCCAGACATCCCGCCGGCCCCGCCCATGGGGGTTTGGAAATGGTCGGTCATGCCGAGCGCCGTGGCCCCCACCAGCACTCGCTTGCCGGTGAAGAACTCGGCCGGCGCCTCGCCCCGCAGCACGCTGCCGAAGCTGATGGTCCGGTAGGCGCCGGGCGGTCCGGGGAAGGGGATCAGCTCGGCGGCGCAGGCGGCTTGCGGCAGGGGCGTGGCCAGGCCCAGCACCACCTCGGCCAGGGGCCGGGCGGTGGGCGCCGGGCAGCGCTCGCGGCGCCGCACCACGCCGTCACGGTCGGGGCGGATGATCACCTGACCAAGGCCCCCCGCGGCGCCGGCCAGCAGCCCGGCGGGCGCGACCTGGTTCAGGTGGGCGCCGTTCATCCCGGGCTCCACCAGCACCGGCAGGAAGACCTTTCCCGCGGCCGTCATCGCCCGGGCCAGCTCCGGGTCGGCGGCGTCGGGCTCGGTGAAGAGGACGTCGTAGACCACCGCCTCCGGCTTCATCGCCGCCAGCCCGTTCAACAGGGCGGCATGGCGGGCGCGGGGCCAGGGCCAGCGGCCGAGTTCGGCCAGGCTGCGGTCGTCGATGGCGACGATGATGATCGCGGGATCGGCCGCGCGGCCGCTCACGCTGGCGAGGGCGTCGTAGACCGCGCCGTCGGCCCGCGTCAGCAGGTTGCTCCAGGTCGCCCCCGCCGCCGCGGCGGTGGCCAGCACCGCCACCAGCACCCATTCCAGGAGCAGTCGTCGGCCGGCCGGCGATCGCCCCGCAGCCGGCATGGCCTATTGTCCGACGGTGAGTTCTTGCAGCCCGCCGACCTTCTCGGTGATCTGCCCCTTGGCCAGCCGCGTCGCCGTCACCCGCCAGTGATAGGTTCCGGGCGGCAGGTCGGTCAGCACCACCTGCGGCGCCTCCAGCCCCGGCTGATCCACCAGGGCGGTGCGCGCCTGGGCGTCGGCGAACAGCTGGAACCGGAAGGTGCGCGCGCCCTGGCCGGTGGCGGTCCACTTGAACAGGTACTTGCGCAGCTTGCCCGAGCGCTGCACCGCCGACTGACCGGGCGCAAGGATATTGAGGTCGCGGTCGAAGCCGTAGTTGGAGGCGGCGCCCTCCAGGCCCACCGCGTCGATGGCGGTGGCGCGGACGAAATAGGCGCCGTCGGGGATGTTTTCGAAGGCTGCCAGCGTCTTGTCGGTACGGGTCTCGGCGAAGGTGTCGATGAAGCCGGCGTCATGGGCCAGCTGCAGTCGGTAGGCCACGGCATCCGCCACCGGCTCCACCTCGAAGGTCACCACCGCGTCCTCCTGGGCCCGGCCGCCGCGCAGCAGTTTCGGCGTCGGCGGCAGCTTGAGGGGCGCGCCCACGGCGGTTGGCGAGACGCTGACACCGAAGGTCTCGGCCACCGCCACCTCGGCCTGGCTCCCGGCCACGCCCACCAGGCCCTTCAGCACCTCGGTGGTCGCCTGGCCGTCGCTGAGCGCCGCCACCCGGAACTCGGTGCCGCGCACGGCGGAGACCGACAGGGGCGTGCGGATCAGGAAGCGGGAATCGGGGTTGGCGTTGGGAGTCGCCGAGGTGGAGCTGCGCCCCTGGTCCAGGTCGAAGACCCGCAGCAGGCCGCCGGTCATCGGGACCTCGCGCAGCTGCCGCACCCGGCCGCTGGAATTGGACGGCAGGGTGATGCGGCTCTCGTCGGAGAGCTCGACGGTGAGGAAGCCGCCCGCCAGGGTCGTCAGGCGCATGCCCTCGACGATGGGCAGGCCGACGCGCGGCGCGACCGTCTGTCCGTCGCGCTCGATGCGCACGGCGCCGGAGTAGGCCACCAGCTCGGTGCTGATCGGGTTGGTCCGCATCACCCGGTAGGGCACGACCACGGTCGAGCCGGGCCGCAGGCGCCGGGCGTCGGAAATCCTGTTCAGCCGCTGGACGGTCCGATAGTCGCCGGGCCGGGCGAAGTAGCGGGTTCCCAGGGTGTAGAGGGTGTCTCCCGGCTTCACCACATAGCGGGCGTCCGGCGGACTGGGCGGCGGCGCCTGCTGGGCCAGGGCGGCGGTGGGAGCCGCGAGGGCGAGCAGCAGGGCCAGCAGCTTCACGAAGCGTCCTCCAGGACCGGTTGGCAGCGCTCCAGGCGGTAACCGAAGCCGTAGACCGTCACAAGCCGGAAGCCGCCGGCCGGCCGCAGGGCGAGCTTGCCCCGCAGGCGCGAGATGTGGGCGTCCAGGGTGCGGGTCTCCAGGTCGGCGCGATGCCCCCAGACCCGCTCCAGCAGGTAATCGCGGCTGAGCGCGCGGGACATGTTGCGGAACAGGGTGAGCGCCAGCTGGAACTCCTTGGAGGTGAGCTGCTCGGTCTTGCCGTCGCGGCTGGCGGTCTCGGCGGCCGGGTCGAAGGTCCAGCCCTCATGGGTCTCGCCGCTGGTGGGTGGGGCGACCGGATAGGCGCGGCGCAGCAGGGCCGCCACCCGGGCCAGCAGGATCGAGGGCTCGAAGGGCTTGACCAGATAGTCGTCGGCCCCGGCGTTCAGCCCCTCCACCACGTCGCTCTCCACCGAACGGCTGGTGACCAGCAGCACGGGCGGCGTGGTGGAGAGAAGTTCCGGCAGTCTCGCCAGAACGTCGATGCCGGTCATCTCCGGCATGTTCCAATCCATGATCAGCAGGTCGAAGGTCTGGCGCCGCAGGTCGGCCAGCAGGGCCGGCGGGCGCTCGTACACGGTGCAGCGATGCCCGGCCTGACGCAGCATGACCGCGAGCAGGTCATTGTGGGCCTGATCATCGTCCAGAACGGCGATGTTCATCGCAGGGACTCCAAACCAACCGACCCCCAAGTTTAACCGGGCCGGGGCGGACCGCATCGGCTTTCTTGCCCCGGGTTACATTGGTTTACGATCAGGCCGGATTGTTGCGGGCCACAAAGGCGGCGTAGCCCTCGATATACTCATCGGGGATGAAGCCGGCCATCATGGCGCTGAGATGCCCCTTGCCGGGCAGCACCAGGTTGGTGAAATCCTTCAGCTCGCGGGCCATGCGGTGGGTTCGGGCGTTGGGGCGATCGTATTCGCCGTTGATCGCCATCACCGGGAAGTCGACCTTGGCGAGATCCAGCTTGTGGAGCGTCGCCATCATCCGGCCGGCCATGTCCTCCATCTTGCGCACCGCGCCGGCGCCGGCCACGGCCTGGACCTTGGCGCGGATCTTGTCGCCGAGGTCGTTGCCGACCTCCTCGCCCTTGGCCTGGCGCCGCGCCTTGACCTGGGCGTTGGCGGCGGCCTCGTCGGGGGCTTCGCCGGTCACGTCGGGCGGGACCTTGTCCTTCCACTCGCCGACCTCGCTGATCCCCGAGCCCTGGAAGCAGGCGGTGATGAACCGCTCCGGGGCGCGGGCCAGCAGCTGCAGGGTCACCCCGCCGCCCATGGAGTAGCCGGCGATGTGGGCTTTCCTGATCCCCATCTGGTCCATGAACTCCAGCACGTCGTCGGCCATGTTCAAATGACCGTGCCGAGCGCCGCCCGACAGGCCGTGGGCGCGCATGTCCAGGGCGTAGACGTGGTTGGTCTCGGCCAGCCGGGGCGCGATGCCGTTGGAGAACCAGTTGCCGATGGCGCTGCCGCGCGCGCCGTGGATCAGGATGACCGGCACGCCCTGCCCCGTCTCCACATAGTGCAGGCGGGTCCCGTCCTTGACCGTGAAGAAGCCGTCGGGCCAGCGCGGCGGTGCGGCCCGTTCGGCCGCGGTCGAAACCGACATGAAATCCCCAAGCAATCTACGCGACGGAAATGATCTCGGCGGGGGAATGAGTCCCGCCCCGCGCGCATTATGACGGCTCCGCACCTCCGGCGCCAACGGCCTCAGTTGACAGGCGAGGCGTTGGCGGTGTCCTGGGTCGTTCCCGTTCAGAAAGCTCTCCCGTGCGTCACGCCCTGCTCGCCCTCGCCCTTGCCCTCGTCGCCGGCGTCGCCGGCGCCGCCCCGGCCTACCCGACCGGCGACCTGTCGCTGGGCAAGCCCAAGGCCAAGATCCACGTGGAGGAGTACGCCTCGCTGTCCTGCAGCCACTGCGCGCACTTCAACAATGAGGTCTTTCCGGCCTTCAAGGCCAAGTACATCGACACCGGCAAGGTCCGATACACCCTGCACGAGTTCCTCACCGAGCCGGCCAACGTGGCGGCCATCGGCTTCATCACCGCCCGCTGCGCCGGGGCCGACAAGTACTTCGCGGTGGTGGACGGCCTGTTCCGCCGCCAGGCCGAGATCTTCGAGACCCGCGACCTGCGCCCTGTGCTGCTGGAGGTCGCCAAGAGCGCGGGGCTGAGCGAGGCCCAGGTCACTGCCTGCGTGAGCAACCCCGCCAACGGCGAGGCCCTGGACGCCCGCGTGGCGGCCGGCGAAGCCCGCGGCGTGGACTCCACCCCGTTCTTCTTCGTCAACGGCGTGAAGGTTGACGGCGTCACCCTGGCCGACCTCGACAAGGCGATCGCCGCGGCCGGCAAGGCGAAGCCCGCGAAGAAGAAGTAACTAGGCCGACTAGGCAGCTTCCCCCGCTTGCGGGGGAAGTGGCCCGACAGCCGTTTGGCTGGAGGGTCGATGGGGGTGCGAGTCTGTAGCGCACTGCCTTTCAGATTCTCACCCCCATCGTCACGCGTCTCGCTGCGCGACACTTGTGACACTTCCCCCACATCGTGGGGGAAGCGGGAGCCGCCTCGCCTGCTGACAGCTCCTGTCACCAGGGCGCTCTAGTAACGGGGCGTCATGGCCCCTAAATTCGACCTCATGCCCCGCACCCCGAAGACCGCCGAGCCGACCGGTGTCGCCGACATGTCGGCGGTGTTTGACTATGACGAGTCCGCGGGCCCCGTGGTCTGGGTCCCGCACCGGCCCGACCGGCCGCAGAAGTCCGAGGGCGGGCGGCGGTTCAAGCTGGTGAGCGAGTACGAGCCGGCCGGCGACCAGCCCACCGCCATCGCCGACCTCGTCGCCGGCCTGGAGGGCCGCGAGCGCGACCAGGTGCTGCTGGGGGTCACCGGCTCGGGCAAGACCTTCACCATGGCCAAGGTGATCGAGCAGACCCAGCGCCCGGCCCTGATCCTGGCGCCCAACAAGACCCTGGCCGCCCAGCTCTATTCGGAGATGAAGAGCTTCTTCCCCGAGAACGCGGTGGAGTTCTTCGTCTCCTATTACGACTACTACCAGCCCGAGGCCTACGTGCCGCGGACCGACACCTATATCGAGAAGGACAGCTCGATTAACGAGCAGATCGACCGGATGCGCCACTCGGCCACCCGCGCGATCCTGGAGCGCGACGACGTCATCGTGGTCGCCTCGGTCTCCTGCATCTACGGCATCGGCTCGGTGGAGACCTATTCCACCATGACCATCCAGCTGGAGGTCGGCCAGAGGGTGGACGAGAAGAAGCTGATCGCCGACCTGGTGGCCCTGCAGTTCAAGCGCAATGACGCCAGCTTCGAGCGCGGCGCCTTCCGCCGGCGCGGCGACACCCTGGAGATCTTCCCCGCCCACTACGAGGACCGCGCCTGGCGCGTCAGCCTGTTCGGCGACGAGATCGAGGCCATCGTCGAGTTCGACCCGCTGACCGGCCGCAAGACCGCCGACCTGCCCAGCATCAAGCTCTACGCCAACAGCCACCACGTCACCCCGCGCCCGACGCTTCACCAGGCGATGATCTCCATCAAGGCCGAGCTGAAGGAGCGCCTGGAGTGGATGGTGGCGAACGGCAAGCTGCTGGAGGCCCAACGCCTGGAGCAGCGCACCACCTTCGACCTGGAGATGATCGGCGCCACCGGCTCCTGCGCCGGCATCGAGAACTACAGCCGCTACCTGTCGGGCCGCCGGCCGGGCGAGCCGCCGCCCACCTTCTTCGAGTACATCCCCGACAACGCCCTGCTGTTCGTGGACGAGAGCCACCAGGCGGTGCCGCAGATCGGCGGCATGTACCGGGGCGACTACCGCCGCAAGTTCACCCTGGCCGAATACGGCTTCCGCCTGCCCTCCTGCCTGGACAACCGCCCCCTCAAGTTCGAGGAGTGGAACGCCATGCGGCCCGACACCATCTGCGTCTCGGCCACCCCGGCGGCCTGGGAGCTGGAGCAGTCGGGCGGGGTGTTCGCCGAGCAGGTGATCCGCCCCACCGGCCTGATCGACCCGCCGGTGGAGATCCGCGCGGTCAGCAAGGACAACCACAGCCAGGTGGACGACGTCATCGCCGAGGTCCGCGAGACCACGGCCAAGGGCTACCGCTCGCTGATCACCGTGCTCACCAAGAAGATGGCCGAGGACCTCAGCGAGTACATGCACGAGCAGGGCCTGCGGGTCCGCTACATGCACTCCGACATCGACACCATGGAGCGGATCGAGATCATCCGCGACCTGCGCCTGGGCGCCTTCGACGCCCTGATCGGCATCAACCTGCTGCGCGAGGGCCTGGACATCCCGGAGTGCGGCCTGGTCGCCATCCTCGACGCCGACAAGGAGGGCTTCCTGCGGTCTGAAACCTCGCTCATCCAGACCATCGGCAGGGCGGCGCGCAACGTGGACGGCAAGTGCATCCTCTATGCTGACCGGGTCACCGGCTCCATGGAACGCGCCATGGCCGAGACCTCACGCCGCCGGGAGAAGCAGGAGGCCTACAACCTCGAGCACGGCATCACGCCCGAGAGCATCAAGTCCTCCATCAAGGACATCCTGGCCTCCCCCTACGAGAAGGACCGCGTCACCGTGCCGGTCGGCGTGGCCGAGGACTCAAAGCCCTTCATGGGCGACAACTTCAAGACGACGCTGCGCGACCTCGAAAGCCGCATGCGCCAGGCCGCCGCGGACCTGGAATTCGAGACCGCCGCCCGCCTGCGCGACGAGATCAAGCGCCTGAAACTGATGGACCTCGAATTCGCCAACGACGTGATGACCGCGACGGGCGAGGACGTGGACCGCACGGCCGTGAAGAAGGTGCGAGCCGAGGCGCGGGCCGAGGCGCAGGAGCGGTTCCGGAAGGGGAATCGGTAGGGGGGGCTGAGCCGCCGTCTGGATGCTTCGCAACCGTAGTTCACCCGCCGAGTGAAAGGACTCGCGGAAACCGCCTCTACCTTCTACCGACTTCCTGTTTTTGGCTGAAGCCTCGGTACAGATGAGGCGCGGGAGGCGGATACGTGAAGAAGAAGGCAAGCGGAGGCCCCAGGCTGGAAAACTCAACTCCAAGCGCGGAGAAACGGACACCGCTGGAGGATCTTCTCTGGGGCATGGGAAACACCGCCAGATCTCGGTTTGCTGCGTCGAAGCGACTTGAATCTCTAGATCGACGACTTACTCAGCTGACCGCAATAACTTCGTCATATCTGATTGTGCTCACGGTACTTCCGTATTTTCTCCACCTTAAGACTCAGGTAGAAGACCACATAAATCTAATTTCAGTTGCTCTAACAATCGTCATCCTCGCATCTTCACTCTTGCAATATTCCAGCGCCTCTGCAGTAAAATCTGAGCAATTTCATCGCAGCGCCCTAGAAATAAATGAACTTAAGAAATCACTACAAGTTCTAGGTGGGGCAATTACGCATAAAGATTTATCGCATAGTCGATTTCAATATTCCTCTATACTGCAAAAATACAGCATAAACCACGACCCTATGGACTTTCTGGCTGTCCAACTGGAAAGGCCTCAGGATTTTCCTTGGCTTTCCAAGGGTGAGCTGAAGGCTATCCGAAGGAAAATCGCGTTCTCAACTGGGCTGCCCATATTTAGACTGATCACCATCACGCTGCTTTGGCTGGCGGTTATCTTCATCTACGCCCTTCCAAATCAAATTGTCGCTTAAATACAATAGTATATCTTTAGTCTCCTGGCAGAGGTTTACCCCTCACAAACCGCCAACCAGTTGATCAACAGCGCCTGTAGCGCCACGCGGTGATCGGTGCGGTCGGCGGCGACGTGGAGATTCTGGACCGCGGCGCTCAAGCGCTAGGCCTCCGCGTCGCGGCGCATGGCCCCCACCACGGATCGATGCTACTATCCGTGCATGCGCACCACCCTCGCCCTCGATGACGATCTGCTCGACCAAGCCCGCGACCTCACCGGCGTGCGGGAGAAGTCGGCCCTGGTGCGGGAGGCGTTGAAGGCGTTGATCGAGCGGGAGAGCGCGCGGCGGCTCGCGCGGCTGGGGGGCAGCCAGCCGCATCTGACGGATATTCCGAGGCGGCGGTGATCCTGGTCGACACCTCGATCTGGATCGATCATCTGCGCGGCGGCAATACCGACCTTGCGGCCAAGCTGGACGCCGGTCAGGTGCTGACCCATCCCCTGGTGATCGGCGAACTGGCCATGGGCGATCTGCGGCCCCGCGACGTGGTGCTGCGCAGCCTCGGCCAACTGCCCCAGGCCGTGGTCGCCCGCGACGATGAGGTGCTGGCCCATGTCGAGCGCCTAGCCCTGCATGGCCGGGGCATCGGCTATATCGATGCCCACCTGCTGGCCTCGACCGCCCTCACCCCGGACGCCGAACTGTGGACGCGAGATCGCCGCCTCGCCGAGATCGCGTCGGAACTGGGGCTCTCCCCGACAACTCCGCCAACCCGTTGATCACCCGCGCCTGAAGCGTCAGCCGCCGGTCCGACCAGCCGTGGTCGGTGGCGGCGTGGTCGCCCTGCACCTTCACCACGCCGGCGGCCTTGATGGCGGCGATCAGGTGGTCGGGGGCCAGCGCCAGGACGGCGGCTCCCCCAGCGGCGGGCATCTGTTGGCGCCGGCCCTGCAGGATCACGCTTCAACCGTCCCGGTTTGGAGCGACAGTCATGGTCAGTCGTGTTGCGCGTACCCGTCCCCGCCTCGTCGAACAGGCGGCCCCCGAGATGAAGGTCGTGGCCCTGCAGGCGCTCGCGCCCGCGCCGCCGGTGGCCGAGGCGCCCGCGCGCCCCACCGAGTCCCTGGCCGAGCAGATCCGGCGGTTGCAGGCCGAGGCTAAGAGCCTGGCCAAGAACCATGTCGACGCCCTGCGCCTGGCGCTGATCGAGGTCGAGCGCCTGTCCGAGGAGATCGGCGAGGGCGGTGACGTCTATCCCACCGGCATCCGTGAGCTGGCCCGCCGCTTCGCCGGCGAGACCGACGCCAAGGTTCAGGCCCTGATGGCCATCGTGGCGCGCACCTGATCCGGAAACGGCCCGGGCTGCGAACGGTCAACAATTGTAAAGCCACAGGCGCGGCTGCATCCCTTTCGCAGGCGCGGCGTTAGTCTCCCGATTGTTAAGCGCGACCGCCCTCCCCGGCGGTCGTCCAGGGGATTTCGCGTGATGTCAGATACCTATACCCGCGTCCTGATCGGAGCCTTCGCCGCCGCCGTGATGACCGTTGTCGCCATGGCCGGGACCATGGTCGCCGCCTCCCAGCCCGTGGCCTTCGGCCAGGGCCTGAGCCAATCCTCGCAAGGCAGCTAGACCGCCTCCAGGGTCCGTTCCAGGGCGGCGAACAACAGGGCCGCCTCCAGGGGCTTGGGCACGAAGTCGTCCATCCCGGCGCCGAGATATTCGGCCACCTGATGGGCCATGGCGTTGGCGGTCAGAGCCACGATCGGCGTCCGCGCCCGCCCCAGCCGAACCTCCTCCTCGCGGATCGTGCGCGCCGCGGTCGGTCCGTCCATCACCGGCATCTGCACATCCATCAGGATCACGTCCCACTGCCCCTCGCGCCAGGCTTCGAGGGCCTGGGCGCCGTCCGAGACCATCACCGGCTCGATCCCCGCCTGGTGCAGCAGGGTCTGCAGCACCAGCTGGTTGATCAGGTTGTCCTCCGCCGCCAGCACCCGCAGCGGCGGCAGCGCCTCCTGGGGCTCCGCCTCGCCGGACGCCTGGGCCTGGACCGATCCCGTCGGCGCGGGCGCCATGGGCAAGCGGGCGATGAAGGTGCTCCCCTCCCCCTCCACGCTGACGGCGCCGATCCCCCCGCCCATCAGCTCGCAGAGCTCCCGGCAGATGGCCAGGCCCAGCCCCGTGCCGCCATAGCGCCGGGTGGTGGAGGCGTCGGCCTGCTCGAACTTGCGGAACAGCCGGTCGACCTGCTCGGGGCTCATGCCCACCCCGGTGTCGGACACCTCCACGCAGAGGTGACCGCCGTCGCGGGACAGCCGCACCCGGACCTCACCCGAGGGGGTGAATTTCAGCGCGTTGGAGACCAGGTTGTAGATCACCTGGCGCAGGCGGGTGGAGTCGCCGAGATAGGCGCCTCGGGCCTGCGGCTCCACCACCAAGTTGAAGGACAGGCCCTTCTTGTTGGCGATGGCCGTGAAGGCCGCGTGCGCCCCCAGCGCCAGCTCCTCCAGGTCGAAGGGCGCGACCTCCAGCTCCAGCTTGCCGGCCTCGATCTTTGACAGGTCCAGGACGTCGTTGAGGATGGCCAGCAGGGTCTCGCCGGACTGGCGCACCACGTCCAGGCGGTCGCGCTGAACCGCCGACAATTCGTCACGCGCCATCGCCTGGGCCATGCCCAGCACGCCGTTCAGGGGCGTGCGGATCTCGTGGCTCATGGTGGCCAGGAAGGTGGACTTGGCCCGGTTGGCGGCCTCGGCCTCTTCCTTGGCCTGGACCAGGGCGGCCTCGGCCTGCTTGCGGGCGGTGATGTTCTGCATGGCGCCCAACAGCCGTAGGGGCGCCCCGGCCGCGTCGCGCACCAGCTTCACGGTGCAGGCGACCCAGACTTCCTTGCCGTCGTGGCGGTTGATCCGGTACTCGGGGAAATAGGGCTCGCCCTTCTGCACAGCCTGGGCCCAGGGCTCGGCGATCAGGGCGCGGTCCTCGGGGTGGATCGTCAGGCGGGCGTCCGTGGCCAGGTCCTCGAAGGTCAGGACGCGACCGAAAATCTCGGCCAGGTCCTCGTCCTGGACCAGGGTGCGGTTCACGTAGTCCAACTCCCAGACCTGCAGTTCGGCGATCTGGGCGGCCACCTGCAGGCGCTGTTCGGAGCGTTCGGCGGTCTCCACGGCGTAGACCAGATCGGTGACGTCGAGGGCCGCGCAGACCACGCCGCCGATCTCGCCGGCCGCGTCGCGCCAGGGGGTCATCTCGACCCGCGCCCAAACCACCCGGCCGTCCGGCCGCACGATCTTCACCTGCGGCGCGCGCATGGTCTCCCCCGCCACGCAGCGCTCATGGGCGTACCGCAGGCGCTGGAAGAGGGGTTGGTCGAACTCGCTGAGGGCCCGCCCCAGGATGTCGGGCGCGGCCAGCTCGCTCTCCTGCAGGAAGCGGCGGCTGACCTGGATGAGCCGCATGTCGCGGTCGGTCATCATGATGGCGGCGGGGGCGGCCTCCACCATCGCCTGGAGGTGGGCCTGGCTCTGCCGCAGCGCGGCCTTCCCCTGGACCAGCAGCTGATGGGCGCGGGCCTGTTCGCAGGCCTCGGCGATCACGCCGGCGAGGTTGTCGAGGTTGGCGGCCAGGGTCGTGTCATAGGCGCGGGGCTCGATCCCGACGACGGCGAACACGCCGATCACCTCGCCGTCCGACAGCCGGACGGGCGCGCCGGCGCAGAAGCGATAGTGGGGCGGGCCGGTGACCAGGGGGTGGCCCGCTATTTCCGGGTCGAGCAGGGTGTCCTCGACCCAGACCGTGTCCCCGCTCGCCCGGACGCGGTCGCCCAGCGGATCGGGGCTGGAGCTTCTCCCCTCGGGGTCGTGGCTGCGCCAGATGTCGCCGCCGCGGGCGATCAACAGGCTGACCCAGACCTCGCCGAACAGGGCGTTGGCCAGTTCCTCGGCGCGTCTGAACACCGGCTCTTCGCCGGTCATGCCGAAGGGCGGTCCGACGCGATCCGATGGACTGAAAGCTGAACTTGGGAACTGGGACATGGTACGCAACCTGGGGAGTAACTGGCGCCCAGCCTAGATCGTGTGACCGGCAATCTGGACGCTGAGCACGTCTTGCGGCGATTCGCCTCAAGGTGCGGGTTGCGTCTCCAGGAGGGCGAAACCGCTAGTCGCGGAATGCGCGCGCGGGTGGTCCAAAGGAGGAGCAGACGCGGAGTCCGTGTGAAGAGCGGGCCTTTCGCCGCCTCGCCGCGGCCTAAGCCACGAGGTCGCTGAAGTCCTTGCTACGCCGCAGCCAGGCCGCCGCGTAGCCGCAGATCGGGGTGATTTTCAGGCCCCTGGCCCGGACATCGGCGCTGAGCGCGGCCATCAGCCGGCCGGCCGCTCCGGTTCCGCGCAGGGCGGCCGGGCTTTCCACGTGGTCGAGATAGAGGCGCTCTCCGCTCAGACGATAGTCGGCCCAGGAGGTCTGGCCCTGTTCGTCCATCTCGTAGCGGTCGCCGGTGTCGCGCAGATCGGTCATGGTCTGATCATAACCCTCTCGCGCGCCGGATCGATCCCCATTAGCCTTCCCGAGTTCGTGAGCGGGAGAAAGCGATGCGTTGGAGTTTGATGCTGACGGGCGCCGCCGTCCTGGCCCTGAGCGCCTGTGACAAGCCGCCCGAGAAGACGGACGCCCAGGCCGCCGCCCCGGCCTTCACCCCGTCCCAGACCCCACCCACCCGCAAGCCCGGCCTGTGGGAACAGCGGGTGTCCACCGGCGACTTCGTGCAGGTCAGCCGCATCTGCCTGGACGCTGACACGGACTCCAAGATCAGCTTCTGGGGCTCCCAGGCGACGCGGGACATGTGCGAGAAAAACGTCTTTTCCGCCCGCGTGGCCGGCGGCTATCAGTTCAGCTCGGTCTGCGACATGGGCTCGGGCGGCAAGACCACCACCAGCGGCACGGCCACCGGCGACTTCAATTCAAAGTACGTGATCCAGGCGGAGAGCTCGACGGTGGGCGCCGCCGCGCCGCAGATGAACGGTCTGCACAAGGTCACCGTCGAGGCCGCCTGGCAGGGCGCCTGCCCCGAGGGCTACAAGCCCGGCGACATGTCCCTGCCCGGCGGCATCAAGATCAACATCCTGGAACTGCCGGTTCCGGGGAAGAGCTAACCCTTTTCCGCTCACCCCGGCGAAGGCCGGGGCCCAGGAACATCCGCGGCATTCAGGATGCCTGGTTCAGGTCGTGACCTACGACCTGGGTCCCGGCCTTCGCCGGGATGAGCGGGGGTCAAATGAGCTCCACCGCCATGGCCGTGGCCTCGCCGCCGCCGATGCAGAGGCTGGCGACGCCGCGCTTGCCGCCCCGGGCCTCCAGCGCGGACAGCAGGGTCGCCAGGATGCGCGCGCCGCTGGCCCCGATCGGGTGACCCAGCGCGCAGGCGCCGCCATTGACGTTCAGCCTGGCGCGATCCAGGCCCAGCTCCTGCTCGGCGATCATGGCCACGACGGCGAAGGCCTCGTTGACCTCCCAGAGATCGACATCGGCCACGGACCAGCCGGCCTTCGCCAGCACTTTCCGCATGGCGGGAACCGGGGCGGTGGTGAACAGTCCGGGCTCATGGGCGTGGGCGGCGTGGCCGGCGACGCGGGCGACGATCTTCAGGCCCAGCCGCCGGGCGACGGACTCCCGGGTCATCACCAGGGCCGCGGCGCCGTCGCTGATCGAGCTGGCGTTGGCCGCGGTGATGGCGCCGTCCTTGGCGAAGGCGGGCTTGAGCGTCGGGATCTTGGCCGGGTCGGCCTTCATAGGCTGTTCGTCGGCCTCGATCAGCACCGCGCCCTTGCGGCTGACCACCTCGACCGGGACGATCTCGCGGGCGAAGGCTCCGGTCTCGGTGGCGCGCTTGGCCCGCGCCAGGCTTTCGATCGCATAGTCGTCCATGGCCTGGCGGGTGAACTGGTAGGTCGCGGCGCTCTGCTCGGCGAAGGAGCCCATCAGCCGGCCCGGCTCATAGGCGTCCTCCAGCCCGTCCAGGTACATGCTGTCGCTGATCACGTCGTGGCCGATACGGGCGCCCGCCCGGTGCTTGGTCATCAGGTAGGGGGCGTTGGACATGCTCTCCATGCCGCCGGCGATGACGATCTGCGCCGAACCGGCGGCCAAAGCATCGTGCGCCAGAATCGCGGCCTGCATCCCCGAGCCGCACATCTTGTTGACGGTGCTGGCCTCCACCGAGAGGGGCAGTCCCGCCCCCAGCGCCGCCTGGCGGGCCGGCGCCTGGCCCAGTCCCGCGGGCAGGACGCAGCCCATGATGATCTGCTCGGCGTCCTTCGGATCAAGCCCCGCCCGCTCCACCGCCGCGCGCACCGCCGCGGCGCCCAGGGCCGTGGCCTTCACGGGCGAGAGGTCGCCCTGGAAGCCGCCCATGGGCGTGCGGGCATAGGAGGCGATGACGACGGGGTCGGAGGTCTGGGTCATTGAATGCATATAGCCCTCCCTCCCCGTCCTGGGGAGAGGCAGGCTAGACCACCCCGAAGGCCCTCTCGATGAAGCCGCCGCCCAGGACGCGGTCGGGCGCCGCCGGGTCGTAGAGCACGCAGGCCTGGCCCGGCGAAACGCCATGCTCGGGATCGTCGAACACCACGCTCACGGCGCCGTCGGTCAGGGCCAGCCTGGCAGGCAGGGGTTCGGCGGTGGAGCGCACCCGGGCGAGAACCGGCAAGGCCTGGGCGCAGGCGTCCTCGACTTGAGCCTGCTCGCCCAGCCAGTTGATTTCCTTCAGCGAACACCCCGTGACCAACAGAGCCTCGCGCGGGCCCACGATCACCCGGCGGCTGTCGGCGTCGATCTTCACCACGAACAGCGGATCGCCCACCGCCACGTTCAACCCCCGACGCTGTCCGACGGTATAGCGGGTGACCCCTTCGTGGCGGCCCAGCACCCGGCCGTCCAGATGGACGATGTCCCCCGGCTCGGCGCCCTGCGGGCGCAGGCGATCGATCACGGTGGTGTATCGCCCCTCGGGGACGAAGCAGATGTCCTGGCTGTCGGGCTTCTCGGCGATGGCCAGACCCAGTTCGGCCGCCGCGCGGCGGACCTCGCTCTTGGGCAGGTCACCGAGCGGGAAGCGCAGATAGTCCAGCTGCTCGGCCGTGGTGGCGAACAGGAAATAGCTCTGGTCGCGCGCCGGATCGGCGGCGCGGCGCAGCTGCGCCCCGGCCGGGCCCATCTCGCGGCGGACATAGTGGCCGGTGGCCATCGCCTGCGCGCCCAGGTCGCGGGCGACATCCAGCAAGTCGCGGAACTTCACGGTCTGATTGCAGCGGATGCAGGGGACCGGCGTCTCGCCGCGCAGATAGGCGTCGGCGAACTCCTCGATCACCTGTTCCTTGAAGCGGCTTTCATAGTCGAGGACGTAGTGCGGGATGCCGATGGCGTCAGCCGCGGAGCGGGCGTCGTGGATATCCTGGCCCGCGCAGCAGGCGCCCTTCTTCTGGATCGCGGCGCCATGGTCGTAGAGCTGCAGGGTCACGCCGATCACATCATAGCCGGCGCGGGCCAGGAGAGCGGCGGTCACCGTGGAGTCCACGCCGCCGGACATGGCCGCCACGACGCGCGCGCCCACCGGCAGCCCGACGGCGTTGCGGGCGGCCTCGACGGCATGATCGGCGAAGAGAGCAGGCGCGTTCATAGGGCCTATGTAGCGGGTCACGCACCGATTTGCGAGATCGCGGCCAATTCTCAGATTTCAGGCCAGGCCTCAAATAATCGCGAAACAGTGATCTCGCCTGCCGGGCGAGTGGTGTAAACTCGGCGTTCGGTTGTGAAGTAAACACCCGCGCGCGGAGACCAGGAGACATTGAGAGCAGTGCTCTTGCCCCGCCTCAACCTTTTGGGGGGCGCCCAATGAACCAGTATCGGCTCTATGTTCTGAACCCCGAAGAACACGTCGCGGCCACCCGTGAGGCGCAGTTTCCCGACGACATCTCCGCCCTGAAGGAGGCCGGCGAGATCCAAGCCGACCACTTCGCCGTCGAGGTCTGGATGGGCGAGCGCCTTGTGGGCCGGATCGGCGCCGAGTTTTCGCTCTAGCTGAGGTCTACTTCAGTACATTCAGCAGGGACGAATTCTGCAGCGATAGGAAGACCTGGGCCGCGGCCTGCACCGCCACCCCAGCCTGCTGCAAGGCCGTGGCGGCTTCGGCCGGGTCGGCGTCGGTGATGCCGCCCATCATGCCGGCCAGGCTGATCTTCCGGGAGGCCAAGTCGACCTTTACCGAGTCGACGCGGGTCTGAACCATGCCGTTCCGGGCCGTGTGGTTGATGAGGTCCTTGTGGACGCTGTCCCAGGTGGCCATCACCCCCTCCAGGAACGTGCGCTGATTGTCGGTGAGATTGCCCTGGAACGGCCCGTCCACCGTCTCTTCGAAGGCCTGAATGTCCTTGAAGGCGGTCAACAGGTCGGTGCCCAGGTCATCGGCCAGCAGCCCCGTCGTCACGGTGGTGGAGTCATCCACCTTGGCCTGGGTCAGGAACTCGTCGTTGTGGAAGAAATCTGAGATCACGTAGGCGGGATCGGTGAGATCGGCCAGGGCCGTGGCCGAGACTGGCAGAGTATCGATCTGTCCCCCGGCGAAGACGTACTTGCCGCCATATCGGGCGTTCAACCCGTCCACGGCGTTGCGGAAGAAGCCCTGCAGGTCCTGCATGAGGGTGTCGGCCCGGCCGCTGGCCAGGGCCTGGGCGATGGTTTCCCGCGTCCCCTCGGCCGAGGAGGTCAATTGGCTGAGGGCGAAGTCCTGGGTGGTGAGCTTGTCGGTGATGAGCTTGCTCTGCTCCAGATAGCCGCCAATCCGCGCGTCGATGGACTTCATGGCGGTCAGCATCTCGGCGTTGCGCGCATAGCCCTTGAGGTCGGTGCCCTGCTTCTGGGTCGCGACGCGGGCGCCGGCCTCCATCTGCCGCTGCTGAGCAGCCTGGATGTTGGCGAGGACGGCGCTGTAGTTGCCGTTGGAGGAAACGCGGTTCATCGCGGTTGGCCTTCCATCAGATCATATTGCTCAGGACGTCAAACAGCTCCTTGGCGGCCTGCACCATGCGGGCCGAAGCGTTGAACGCCTGTTGGTAGGTGGTGAGGCGCACAAGCTCCTCATCGAGGTTCACGCCTTCCACCGACTGCCGCCGGGCGCTGGCTTCGGTGGCCACGGAGTCGGCGGATTGCTTTCGGGTGTCGGCGGCCTGGGCGCGGCGACCGATGGAGCCGCCGAACTCCGCGGCGTAGCGTGAGACGGTCATCACCACGGCGCCGAGTTCGCCGGCGGCGCTGAAGGCCGTGGCGACGTCACCCGCCCCGGCCAGGGCCAGGGCCCCGCGACCGTCGCCGGGCCTCAGGGAAGCGGCGGGGGGCGCGGTGCTGAGGTCGAGCTTACCCAGGGCCAGCTTCATCGGGTTTGAGACCAGGCTCTGATCCACGGAGAACCGGGCCGCCCGAGTAGAGCGTTCGCTGACACCCAGACCAAAGAGCTGGCTGAGCGAGGCGCCGTCTGTCCCGCGCTTGGTGTCGTCCTTGGCGATGGAAAGATGGACATCCCCCCCGCCGTTGCCCGCGAAGGTCATCTTGCCGTTGGCGTCGAGGGAAAAGGTCCCATAGAGCCCCACCCCCGTCGCACTGGCGTTCAGGGTGTCCAGCAGGTCCTGCATGCTGCCGGCCGGCGGCATGGTGATGGCGATGTCACGCAATGGGCGGCCATCGGCCTGGGCGAGGCTGAATTTGATCGCGTCGCCCGGAGTGAATCCGTGATTATCGCTGAGCGTCAGACCGGTCTCGTAGTTGGTGACGCCATTGGAGCGGACGATGTCGTTGAGGCCGAAGAAGTGGGAGAAGGCCCGGCCGGCCTTCATCGACGTGCCCTCATCGATGGCGATGCCGGTCCCCGCGCCCGCCGACAGGGTGAGCTGGCCATCCGTGAAGGTGGCGGTGGCCCCGCCACCCAGCGCATTGTTCAGGTCGGAGAGAAAGTCGCCGCTGAAGGCTCCGCCCGGCGTCATGGTCTGGGCGTCGAAATCGATCACCACCGAGCTCTGCACGACGCCCGTCGTCTGATTGACGATCGCGATGGTGGCGCTTCCGGTGAAGCCCGTGGCGGCGGAATCGACGTCCATGCCGATGTCGCGGCCGGTCATGGAGGCGGGGGGCGGCATGGCGGCGTTGGCGTTGTGCGCGGCGTTCAGCTTCTCGGTCACCCGGCTGACGAACTCGCCCAGTTGGTCCGACAGCCCCGGCAGGGTCTCGTCGCGCAGATCCATCAGCCCGCGCAGATCGCCGCCGGTGATGGTGATGGCCTGAGGCTGACCGATACCGCCGACGGGTTCGATGGCGATGTAGGACATCGTGGTGTCGGTGCGGTTGTAGCTGAGCTTGGCGGCGTTATCGCCGGCCAGCAGATAGCCCTCCGCCGACCGGATGGTGACGCCCCCCTGGGTCCGTTGCTGGACCTGCACGTTCATGATGGTCGACAGCTCATCGATCAGCTGGCTCTGGATGTTCTCCGAGCCCGAGGCGTCGGCATTGGCCAGGTTGGCGCGGCTGACGTCGGAGTTCAGCCGGTTGATCTGTTCCAGCAGGTCGTTGGCCCGGTCGATGTCGGCCTTGGCCTGGGCGTCGACGGTGCTGCCGAGGTCGTTGATGTGGGTGTTGATGCGGGTGGCTTCGCTCAGGAAGTCACTGACATTGGAAATGGCCTGGCTGCGCAGCAGGCTGGACGATGGGTCATCGGAGGCCGCCGAGAAGGCGGAGTAGATGTTGTCCATGCGCGAGAAGAAGAAGTTGTCGCTGGACGGGTCGCCGAACAGGCTCTGGGCGTTGTCGAGATATTCCGACACCGTGCCCCAGCGCTTGGAGTCGGAGTTCGCCGACAGGGTGGCCATCTGCAGATACTGATCGGTGATCCGCTTGACGCCGGAGACCTCGACCCCCATCCCCATGCCGCCGACGACGAGCGGCTTCTGGTCGATGGTCTTGCGGACGTAGCCCGGCGTGTTGACGTTGGCGATGTTGTCGGAGGTGGTCCGCAGGCCGGCCTGCGCCGCCTGTAGCCCCGAGGCCGCGGTCCTGAGGGAAACTGTCAGGGACATCTCTTAGCCCTCCGCCCGGCAAAGCCTGACGCCCGACCCGGCCAAATCTGCCGGTAGTCTGAGGAACGCCCGCGCGTAGGGCCGATATTTGTTCAACATTTTCAATGTGGTCCCTTTGGGGTCCCGATCAGCTTGAAATCAGGGGCGCAAGACCGGCGCCAGTTTCGAGCGCCCCTCGACGAGGCCCGGACCGGGGGCGGCAGGGACGACCTATCAACCCGGCAAGGCCCGGCAAAAAGCGCCGTGACAGCCTGGTGACGGGCCGTCGCCAAGACCGAACAATCCCTTTGAAAACAATGACCTGAACACCAATACCCAAATTGGCGCGGAGGTTGCTGGGCAGGGCCGGAATGAACGCGGCGCAGCAGGCGCTTCCCGTCAAGCCGTCCCCCGGACACCCCGACCTCATGACCGTGCCTCTGCTCAACGCCTCGACCCTGCAGCCCACCGGCGCCGCCGGTGCGCCGATCGGACTGTTCGGCGCCGGCGGCCCCGCCGTGCAGGGTCCGATGGCGGGCTTCGAAGCGCTGCTGACCGCCTTCTTCGGTGGCCAGGGCGCGGCCGAACCGCTGCTGGGGCCGGACGGCAAGCCGATCCTCAAGACCCCCGGCGCGGCCAAGGACGCCAAGGACGCCAAGGCCTCGATGGCCGACAAGGAAGAGACCGAGACCGCCGAGACCGCCATCCCCTCGACCGACGCCCAGATCCTGGCCGCCCTGCTGGCCCAGCCTATCGCCGCGCCGCCCACCCTTGTTCCGACCACGGCGGGCGACACCGCCGAGGGAGAAACGGCGGCGAACGGCCCCGCTTCCGCGGCCTTCGCGCCCCTGGTCCCCGACGCCGCCCTCGCCCAGGCCTCGCAAGCCGCAAAGGTCAGCGACGCCAAGATCGCGACCGCCGCGAGCGCCGTGGTTCAGGCCGCCGCGGACGACGCCCTCGAGGCGGCCGACGCGGAGACGGGCGGCCAGCCCACCGACCCGACCGACACACCTTCCGCCCTCTTTGAGGGCAAGCCGTCCGCGGCGCGCCAGTCTTCCGCCGCCGCCACGCCGCCGCCGCCGGAAGTCGCCGCGCCCCGCCCGGTCGCAGCGCCCACGGCCACCGCCGCCGCCGCAGCAGCAGCCCCTCCTCCGCCTCCCGCCGCCCCCGCGCCCATCGCTCAGGCCGCTGAAACCTCCCCCATCACGGAGGCCGTGGCCGCCGCGGAGGTGGTCGAGACCCCTGAGGCCGACGCCGCGCCCGCGATGCCTGTCGCGGCGCCACGGACCAAGACCGCCGCCCGCGCCGCCCGAAACGAGGCCGGCCCGCGCCCCGAGGCCACGGCCACGGCGACGACCGCTGACGCCGACCCCCTGGGCGCCTCCGTGGTGGCTCGGACCGAGACCGCCGAGACCTTCGACTCCGGCGCCGACGGCAAGCGCGAGGCCGCCGCTCCGGCCGTGGAGGCCAAGGCCGACGTCGACACCGGTCAGCCCGTCGCTCCCAATGTCGGCGACGCCGCCGCCACCGCCTCGACCTCGGCGCCCGCCGAGGCGCGGCCCGGCCCGCAGACGGTCGCCCACCTCGCCGCCCAGATCGTCAAGAAGCTGGAGGGCCGCTCAACCCAGTTCGACGTCGCCCTCAACCCCGAGGGCCTCGGCCGGGTCGATGTGCGCATCGAGATCGGCGCCCAGGGCAAGCTCACCGCCTCGATGGCCTTCGAGAACCCGCTGGCCGCAAGCGAGCTGCGCGCCCGGGCCGGGGACCTCCAGAAGGCTCTGGAACAGGCGGGCTTCGATATCAGCGGCGGTATCCGCTTTGAGGTCGCCGCGGATCGCGGCCAGGGCCAGGCCGGCCAGGGCCAGTTTGGTCAAGATCCCTCGAACAACGGCGGCGCCTCGCGCGGCCGGGCCTTCCAGGCGGCGCTCGACAGCGCCGGCGAGAGCGCCGACGCGGCGCTCTCGGGCGCTCTCAACCTCCAGCGCCGGACCCTGTCCGGCGTCGACGTGCGAATTTAGGAAGCGTCAGATGGTAGATGCAGTTTCCAGTGTCGGTCAGACCGCCACCCAGACGGGGACCAAGCGCCTCGCCGAGAGCTTCGACACCTTCCTCAACCTGCTGACCACGCAGTTGAAGAACCAGGACCCACTCTCCCCCCTGGACTCCAACCAGTTCACCCAGCAGCTCGTCCAGATGACCGGCGTGGAGCAGCAGCTCTACGGCAACCAGTTGATGGAGAAGCTGGTGGCCAACACCGGCAGCGGCATCTCCACCGCCGTGGCCCTGATCGGCAAGGATGTCAAAGCCGGCACCGCCGACAACGTCATCAAGGATGGCAAGGCGAGCTGGAGCTACAATCTCAACCGCGCCGCCGATGACCTGAAGCTCGAAGTCGTCGATTCCAAGGGCCGCACCGTCTACAGCGAAGCCCCCGCCGACATGAAGGCCGGTGACCACGCCTTCAACTGGAACGGCAAGGACGCCAGCGGCAAGCAGCTGGACGACGGCGGCCCCTACACCCTGAAGGTCACCGCCAAGGACAGCGCCGGGACCGGCGTCATCTCCAAGGTCAACATCCAGGGTGTCGTGACCGGCGTCGAGCAGGTCGACGGCAAGACCCTGATCACCATCAACGGCGCGAAGATTCCCTGGGAGACCGTGACCTCGATCAACGAGGTCGCGGCCACCACCGCCGCCAACAAGAACGACAACACCATCCCGGACATCGAAGCGGCCGCCTAAGGCGGCCTGGCTCCTCAACCCTTTGCGCCCTCCGCAGAACGAAAGAAGACAACGACCATGAGCATCAACAGCGCCATGCTCGCCGGTGTTTCCGGCCTGGTGTCGAACTCCTCGGCCCTGGCGGCGATTTCCGACAACATCGCCAACGTCAACACCACCGCCTACAAGCGTAACCAGGTGAACTTCGCCAACGTGGTGACCGCCCAGGCCGTGAAGGGCCGTTATTCGGCCGGCGGCGTGCAGGCGGTGACCCGTCAGTTCGTCGGTCAGCAAGGCCTGATCACCAGCGCGTCGTCCCCCACCGACCTGGGCATTTCCGGCGACGGCTTCTTCGTCGTCACCCAGAAGGCCAACGGCCTGACGGCGGCCGACAACCGGGCCTTCACCCGTTCGGGTTCCTTCAGCGTTGATGCCGACGGCTTCATGGTCAACGACGCCAAGCTCTATCTGCAGGGCTGGCCGGTCGAGGATGACGGCACCATCGACGTCAACCCGTCGGACCTCACCAAGCTCAAGCCGATCAACGTCAAGAACCTGGGCGCCGCGGTGCGTCCCACGTCCAACGTGGTGATCAACGCCAACGTCGATAAGCGCCTGCCCACGGCCCAGGTGGACCTTACCGCCTATGACCCCACCGCCCAGGCCACCAGCATGGCCGGCTATGCCGACGACCAGAACACCATCTACAAGCCCGACTTCACGATCGAGATGAACGTGGTCGACTCCACCGGCGGCTCCCACAAGATCGCCATGTCGTTCATCCACGACCCGAACGTGACCAACGAGTTCCGGGCGGAAATCTACGCCATCCCCGGCGATGAGATCGACGACGGCTCCACCTCGGGCCTCATCAGCTCGGGCACCGTCCGCTTCACCGCCAACGGCGCCTTCGACAAGGATAACTCCACGGTCTTCGGCGCGCTGGGCGCCGATCCGCAGATCGTGCTGGGTGACTCCGACGCCGGCGCCAGCCCGGCCTGGGCCACGAACCTGGGCATCACCGGCCAGACCATCAACTTTGACCTCACCCGCCTGGCCTCGCGTCCCGAGACCTCCTCGGTGACCCAGGTGAACTCCGACGGCGCCAGCGTCGGCAACGTGGTGGGCGTCGAGGTCGATGAGAATGGCGTTGTCTCCGCCATCTTCGACAACTCCGAGATCCGTCAGGTCGCCAAGATCGCGCTCGCCACCTTCCCGAACCCCGATGGCCTGACCCCGGTCAGCGGCAACGCTTATCGTCCGACCATCCAGAGCGGCGAGTTCGTTCTGAAAGAGCCGACGGTGGCCGGGGCCGGTCAGATCGCCGCCTCTACCCTTGAAGCCTCCACTGTCGACTTGTCGGCGGAGTTCACGGGACTGATCTCAACGCAGAAAGCTTACTCCGCCTCCTCGAAGATCATCACCACCGCCGACCAGATGCTAGAAGAACTCATCAACATTAAGAGATAAGTCTTGGCGTTAATCAGCTTTAACTGGCGATGATATCTTAGACTGTACCGTTTTAGTACATGGGGGAGTGAATGATTAGGTCTTTCTTTACTATTGCGATTCACCGGCTGTTATGGCCTGCGTCGTATAGTCCCTCCGAATTGTGATGGTGGGAAAGGCGTAAAGCCATGTTGCAACAACAACAGCAGACCCGGACGAACAGCCGCGGCGAGCCCTATGTGATCGGTCCGACGGGGGTTCCCCTGACGATCGCCGATCTGCCGCCGGTGGACACCGGGCGTTGGGTCATCCGGCGCAAGGCCGAGGTGGTCGCCGCGGTGCGCGGCGGGCTGCTGACGCTCGACGAGGCCTGTGAACGGTATTCTCTGACCAACGAGGAATTCCTCGCCTGGCAGAAATCGATCGACCGCCATGGCCTGGCGGGCCTGCGGACCACGCGTTTGCAACAGTATCGCTGAACTCAACTCCCCCCAGATTGACGTTCGCGATGCGGCCGCCCCGGGCAACCTGGGCGGCCGCACCCGTTCTAAGCCCCCCGTTCTGCGATGGCATGACTGTCGCACGCCAACAGGCCAACAAGACCGTTGGAGGGGTTGGGCGTGTCGAAACAGGACGGAATGTGGTTCGGGCTGGCGGGCGCCCTGGTCTGGGGAGCAGCGACCCTCTTCTACGTGGTCTTCGCCAAGGGGGTGATCGAGCATGCCTTCTGGTTCTACGTCGTCAACGCCGCCCTGGTGGCCATGGCGTTGGGACTGTTCTTCCACATCACCGCGCGTTTCCTGGCCACGCCCCGGCGTCACCGCAGGCTCGCGGCCCTGACCTTCGCGGCCCCCGGCCTGTTGGGATCGATGCTGCTGGGCCTGAACTTCAGCGCGCTCCTTCCGCAGCTGCCGCCCGAGAGCCACGGGCGCTATATCGCACTCGTCCTGGTCAGCTACGCCATGATGATGGCCCAGGCTCTTGAGCCCAAGCCTAAGCGGGCTTCGGCCAGGGGCTGAGGTCTGAGAGCTTGCGGATCGTCACCGTGATCCGCTCGCGCTCTCCCGCCCGCCGCTCCACCAGCAGCCGCGCCACCTGCGCGTCGTCATGAAAGGCGTAGCCCTTGATGGCGTCAAGGATCGCCTTGGCCAGGTTGTCGAGGTCCATCCACGGCGGATCGCCCACATACTCCATGATGATCTCCACCGAGAACTCACCCCAGGCGGGGCGTGATCCGCGCCAGGCCTTGCGGAAGAACTCGTGGATCAGCGGCTTGTAGACCTTGGCCTGGGTCGACAGGCCATCGACCATAACCTCCATCGTCCCGTCGTTCTCGCGGGCGCGCACCTTGGCGTGATGGGTCCAGCCGTCGTCCATTGCCCCCTCTTAGACAGCTTTAGGCGACGCCAGAACCCTTGCGCTCGCAGCCTGCCCGTTTAAACCGGCGCGGCGACCTGCAAGGAGATCTAGGCCATGACCGCGACCCGCACCGAAACCGACACCTTCGGCCCGATCGAGGTCGCCTCCGACGTCTATTGGGGCGCCCAGGCCCAGCGCAGCATCCAGAACTTCAAGATCGGCTGGGAGAAGCAGCCCCAGCCCGTCGTCCGCGCGCTCGGCATCGTCAAGCGCGCCGCCGCCGAGGCCAATATGGAGCTGGGCCGGCTCGATCCGAAGATCGGCGCGGCCATCATCGCCGCCGCCCAGGAGGTGATCGACGGCAAGCTGGACCATCACTTCCCGCTCTCGGTCTGGCAGACCGGCTCGGGCACCCAGTCCAACATGAACGCCAATGAGGTGATCTCGAACCGCGCCATCGAGATGCTGGGCGGGGTGATGGGCTCCAAGAGCCCGGTCCACCCCAACGACCACGTCAATATGAGCCAGTCGTCCAACGACACCTATCCCACCGCCATGCACATCGCCTGCGCCGAGCAGGTGGCCAAGGAGGTGATGCCGGCGTTGGAGCACCTGCACGCCGCGCTCAAGGCCAAGACCAAGGCCTTCGACCACATCATCAAGATCGGCCGCACCCACACCCAGGACGCCACACCCCTGACGCTCGGCCAGGAGTTCTCCGGCTACACCCAGCAGGTGGCCAACGGCGTGCGGCGCATCAAGGATACGCTCTCCGGCCTCTATGAACTGGCCCAGGGCGGCACCGCCGTCGGCACCGGCCTGAACGCGCCGGTGGGCTTCGCCGAGCTGGTGGCGGCCAAGATCGCCGCCATCACCCGCCTGCCCTTCATCACCGCCCCCAACAAGTTCGAGGCCCTGGCCGCCCACGACGCCATGGTCTTCAGCCACGGCGCGCTCAACACCATGGCCGGCAGCCTGTTCAAGATCGCCAACGACATCCGCTTCCTGGGCTCGGGCCCGCGGTCCGGCCTCGGCGAGCTCTCCCTGCCGGAGAACGAGCCGGGCTCCTCGATCATGCCGGGCAAGGTCAACCCGACCCAGTGCGAGGCCCTGACCATGGTCTGCACCCAGGTGTTCGGCAACAACGCCGCCATGACCTTCGCCGGCGCCTCGGGCCACTTCGAGCTGAACGTCTTCAACCCGGTGATGGCCTACAACTTCCTGCAGTCCTGCCGCCTGCTGGCCGACGCCTCCATCAGCTTCACCGACAACTGCGTCGTGGGGATCGAGGCGCGCGAGGACAACATCAAGGCCGCCCTCGACCGCTCCCTGATGCTGGTCACCGCCCTGGCGCCGAAGATCGGCTATGACGCCGCCGCCAAGATCGCCAAGACCGCCCACAAGAACGGCACCACCCTGCGCGAGGAAGCCGTCGGCGGCGGCTACGTCACCGACGCCGAGTTCGACGAGGTGGTGCGGCCGGAGAACATGATCCACCCGGGGTGATTGGCGCGTCGAGCCCTACTCCGCCGCGTAGACCAGCGGGTGGGCGTGGGCCCAGAGGTGGGCGCGGTAGGTTTCGAAGCACTGCTCGCCGCAGATCAGGCGCATGACGGCGCCCTCGGCGATGTGGCGGGCGCATTCCGGGGTCTCGGTGACCAGGGGAACCAGGGCCTCGGCGTTCCAGGCCCTGGAGTGCTCGACGTCCAGGTGGGCGTGCAGGGCGAAGTACTTGCGGCCCTCCGGGCCGACACCCAGGCGCTTGAGGCCGGAGTCCACGGCCCCCACGCGGGTGGGGGCGGTCAGCTCCACGGCGCCAAGGGCGCCGATCGACTGGTAGGTATATCGTCGGGTGGTGGCGAAGGCGGTCATCACATTGGCCAGGCACAGGGACTGCCACAGGGTCGAGTCGATGGTGGGGTGAAGATCGAGCCCCTGGGTGGTGCGCACCAACATCGGACTGTGCATGCCGGCCTCATTGCCGCGACCCATCTCGTCCCAGTAGTTGCGCGCCAGTTCCAGCTTCGGGCGGTCCGGCAGCTTCACCTGGGTCATGGCCACCAGGTCGTCAAAGCCCGCCTCGCCGGCGGCCTCCTGGGTCAGGAACCAGCGCATGTCGTGGATGCTGGCCTCGTTTTCCAGCCAGGAGAACAGCGGATCCCACTGGCCGGGTCCGGAGGTCTTCAAGTCCTCGAACCAGGCGATGAAGCCCTGGGGATCGGTGGGGACATCGGCCACCAGGGGCGCGATGTGCGCGCGGAAGGCTTCGATGAACGAGCCCTCGAAATGCTTCATCCGAGCCTCCTCGGCCACCTCGGCGCGCCAGTCGTCGGACGGCGTGCCCACCGCCAGCCGGCGATGGTTCCAGTGAGCCAGGCCCTTGTGCAGGGTCTCGGCGTCAGGAAATTGCGGGTTGAAGGCGCCGAGGCGCGACAGACGTTCACCACCAAACACGAAACACTCTCCCTCTTGGCCAGTAGGAGCGTTCGACGAGCGGCCTGGTTCCTAAGCCCAATGGCCGACAGAACAGTCATACCACCGTTCGGGGGCGTGGTCAGCGCAGGCGGCTGACCGCGAAGTCGGCGAGGTCTTCCAGGGCCGGACGCCAGCTGTTGCCGGCGGAGAACTCGGCCAGTTCGGACTTCGCCTTGCCGGCATAGTCGGCCGCCAGGTCGAGGGTGGCGTCCAGGGCGCCGACGCCGGTGATGAGGTCGCGCGCGCGCTCGAAGTCGCCGTCGACCTGTTCCAGCCGCGCCACAGCGCGGTCCCAGAAGGCCTTCTCCGCCGCGCCGGTGCGGGCGATGGCCAGCAGCAGCGGCAGGGTCGCCTTGCCTTCGCGGAAGTCGTCGCCGGGGTTCTTCCCCAGGTCCTTGCTGATCCCGCTGTAGTCCAGGCTGTCGTCCACCAGCTGGAAGGCGACCCCCAGGTCCTGGCCATACTTGCGCAGCGCCAGACACTGCTCGGGACTGGCGCCGGCCGAGACCGCGCCGGCCTCGGCGGCGGCGGCGAACAGCTCGGCGGTCTTGGCCTTGATGATCTCCAGGTACATGTCCTGGGCCAGGTTCAGGTCGTGGGCGCGGGTCAGCTGCAGCACCTCGCCCTCGGCGATCACCCGGCTGGCGCGGGCCAGGATCTCGAGCGCCTGCATGGAGCCGGCCTCGACCATCAGTTCGAAGGCGCGGGCGAACAGGAAGTCTCCCACCAGGACGCTGGCGGGCGCGCCCCAGATCAGGTGGGCGGCGACCTTGCCGCGCCGCAGTTCCGAGGAATCCACCACGTCGTCGTGCAGCAGGGTGGCGGTGTGGATGAACTCCACCGCCGCCGCCAGCTTGAGGCAGGAATCGTCCTGGGCGCCCGACAGGCGCGCCGCGGCGATGGTCAGCAGCGGCCGAAGCCGCTTGGCCGAGCCGCCGATCAGGTGTTCGGCCAGGGCCGGGATCACCGCCACCGGGCTCTGCATCCGGTCGCGGATCAGGGCGTCGACGCCGGCCATGTCGGGCCGCGCGAGGTCCAGAAGGCCGTCGATGGACACGGGCTTTCGGGTGACCGGGGCGCTGACTGCGTCCACGAGGACTCCTGGTCTAGGCGACGGCGAGACGGGGGGGCCGCCGTTTGCGGGGACAATGGTGACGCGATAAGGCACGGTCAAGGAGAGCACAACGCCCCACAGCCCGCAGATGGCGATTACGAGTCTTCAATCCGACATGGACGCAACACCGGAAGACCGCCTGCTGGACGGCCGCGTGCGCCTACGCCAGGCCCCGAACGGCTACCGCGCGGGAATGGACGCGGCCTTGCTGGCGGCCGCCTGCGACGCCCCGGACCGCGCCCGGGTGCTGGAGGCGGGCTGCGGCGTCGGGGGCGCCTTGCTGGCCGCGGCGGCGCGGCGGCCGGCGACTCTGTTCGTGGGGATAGAGCGTGACGCCGCCGCCGCCGCCCTGGCCCGCCAGAACGTTGCGCTCAACGGCATGCAGGGGCGCGTCGAAATCCTGGAGGGCGACGTCAACCTAGCCTTCAAGTCCCTGGGCTTGCCGCCCTTCGATGCGGTGATGGCCAATCCGCCCTACTTCGACGACCCCGCCGCCCTGCGGGCGCCGGCGGCGGCCAAGCAAGGCGCCTGGATGGCCGACGGCGGGTTGGCGGCCTGGACGGGCTTCCTGCTGAAGGCGGTGCGTGAGGGCGGAACCATCACCCTGATCCACCGCGCCGACCGCCTGGCCGACATCCTGGCCCTGCTGGCGCCCAAGGTGGGCTCCTTCCAGGTTCGGCCGGTCCACGCCCATGCCGACACCCCCGCCAAGCGGGTGCTGGTCCGCGCCATCAAGACCGGCAAGGCGCCGCTGGCCCTGCTGCCGCCACTCGTCCTGCACCCCCGCGAGGGGGCCAAGCACACCGACGAGGCCGAGGCGATCCTGCGGGGCGAGGCCGGCCTGCCCTGGGCCTAGATCACGATGCGCTTAGACGGAACCGTCTGAGCGTTGAATCGTGATCTGATTTCAAAGTCATAGAGCCGGATTCAGGCTTCGAGAGAAGCCATCCGGCTCTAGTCGAAGATATCGAACAGATCGAACTTCTTCTTACGGCGGTAGGCGGGATGACGGTCGTCGTCATCATAGTCGCGGCGCTGGCGCTCCGGATCTCGCCAGATGCGGGGCGAGGAAGCCTCCTGGGCCGGCGCTTCGCCTCGCCCGGCGGCGATCAGCTTCTCCAGTTCGCCCCGATCCAGCCAAACGCCACGGCAGCCGGGACACATGTCGAACTCCACCGCCTGTCGGCTGACGGCGGACATCGAGCTATTGCAGGTGGGGCAAAGCAGCAGCGGCATCGGATGGGGCGCTCCATGACATCCGTTTCGAGGGATGGGTGCGCCCGAAGACCGGAGCCGAGGACTGGGGGGCCAAACCTACAAGGACCCAGCATCGAGCGCACCCGATGCAGTCCGACATCACGATCCGCTCGGGGAGGAGAGCTATGGATCGCCAGAGGGGCCCGGCCTGCTTGGTGAACTTGGGAACGCGACGGGCGATTGCAAAGGGGGGCGAGGTCATTTTTTTGACCCCGCGACCTCTGAGGCCAAGCCGCCCCCATCCCGGCTCTTCCACAGTGACCAGCCAATCCCCGTGGCCAGGATCAGGAAGGTCACCCCGAGCGACACGGCGGGCGGGAACTTTTCCAGGCCGAGCAACGGCGCGGCGAAGACCTTGGCGCCGATGAAGACCAGCAGCACCGCCAGAGCCGGCTTGAGATAGGCGAACCGGTGAAGGACGGCGGCCAGGGCGAAGTAGAGCGCCCGCAGACCCAGGATCGCGAAGATGTTTGAGGTGTAGACGATGAAGGGATCTGTGGTGATGGCGAAGATCGCCGGCACCGAGTCCACCGCGAAGATGACGTCGGCGATCTCGATCATCACCAGCGCCAGGAACATCGGCGTCGCCAGGCGGACCACCTTGCCATCGGCGCGGGCCTCCCGCACGAAGAACCGCTCGCCCCGCAGGCCATCCGTCATCGGGATAAGCCGGCGAACCAGCTTGAACAACCGCCCCTCGGCCGGGTCGTGGACCTGGTTCAGGGTCATCAGCATCTTGATGCCCGTCGCCACCAGGAAGGCCGCGAACAGATAGAGCACCCACTCGAAACGGGTCACCAGGGTGGCGCCTACGGCGATCATGACGCCTCGCAGGACGACCACGCCCAGCACGCCCCAGAACAGCACCCGGTGTTGCAGCGATCGGGGAATGGCAAAGGCGCCGAAGATCAGGGCGATGACAAACACGTTGTCGATGGCCAGGCTCTTCTCCACCACGAACCCCGTGAGATATTCGATCCCGGCGGTCGCCCCGAGTTGAAGCCAGACGAAGGCGCCGAAGGCGAGGCCCATGGCGATATAGGCGGCGGAGGTCAGCAGGCTCTCGCGCACGCCGATTTCGCGGCTACGCCGGTGCAGGACCCCAAGGTCCAGAGCCAGCAGCACCGCCACCACGAGACCGAACCCGGCCCACATCCAGACCGGGGCGCCCATCACCAGGCTGGTCGCCAGACTTTGCAGGTTCATTGCGCCGTCCCCGGCGGGTTCGACGACGGAGCCAGAGGCCGAGCTCCAAACCATCGGTCTTGCGACCCGGAAATCTCCGCACCCCAGAGGGCGTTGGTCAGCCAGGTCAGCTGGCCTCGCAGAGCCATGACCCGGAGTTGATCCGGCGTGGATTTGGCCTGTTCGGCGCGCAGGACGGCGTTCACACGCTCGACCTCGCGCCTAAGGCGGTTGCAGAAATTGGGATGCACGTCGAAAGACCTCCTCTGAACAGGGAGGGTGCGCCCGATCCGACCCCGGCCGGGGCTGGAGTTGGCGAGACGCCGAGGCCGGCATCGAGCGCACCCGATGCGTTCCGACATCACGATCAGAAGATCGCCAGAGGGGCCCGGTCCGCGACCGATGATTTGGGGGCGGCGGCGACGGTCGCAAGCGGGCCGGCGATGATTTGGCGTTATCGCCGTGATGAGGTTTCGAAATGACGGCGCCTGAGATGTCGGGCCTCACCCCACATCGACGAGGGCGTGCCGGCGATCCAGGGAACTGAGGATGAACTCCGCGAGCCGATCAGCCGCCAGAGGCACGGCCGTCCGCGACTTGAGCAGGGCGATTTCGGCGTCCTCCAGGTGCGGCAGACCCTCGGCCTCCCCCAACACCTTGAGGTCGGGGGGGATCATGTCCCGGGGCAGGACCGTCAGGCCCAGACCGGCCCGCAGCGCGGCATGCTGGCCGGCCAGGGACGGGCTGGTATAGGCCGCCCGCCAGCTCATGCCCTGGGCCTCAAGGGCCGCCACGGCGCGCTTGCGGTAGACGCAGGGGGCGGGAGCGACCACCAAGGGCGCGGGCTCAGCCGACTTCAGCACGGCGGCGTCCGCGGCCGCCCAGACCAGGGGTTCGCGCCAGACTCTCACCCCCAGATCGGGACCGAGGGGTTCACGTTTCACCAGGGCGACATCCAGGGCGCCGTCCCGCAGACGTTCCAGCAGGTTGAGCGTCAGGTCACAGGTGACCGACAGGGCGACCCTGGGATGGGCGCGCGCGAACTGTCCCAGAATTTCAGGCAGGTGGACCGTGGCGAAATCCTCCGGCGCGCCCAGGCGGACCTCGCCTTCGAGATCGTCGCCGCGCAGATCAGCCACGATCTCGTCATTGACCCTCAGCAGCCGCCTGGCCTGCGGCAGGAAGGCCTCCCCCTCCGGAGTCAGCACCACATGGCGAGGGTCTCGCGACAACAGCTGCACACCCAGCCGCTCCTCCAGCCGCCGCATCTGCAGGCTGACAGCCGACTGACTGCGGCCGAGGCGTTCGCCGGCGCGGGTGAAGCTTCGCGCTTCCGAGACCGTCACGAAGGCCCGGACAAGATCCAGATCGAGATTTATCAGCCTGCTCATTTTTCACTCCATCATTTGGAATGATAATGATGCTCATGAGAGTTTTCAACGCGCCCGAGGGGCCTTGAGCCCCTATCACCCCGCCGAACCGGGCGCCGCCCGCGGGGGGACTCTGATGATCGACACCCTATTGGCTGCAGGCCACCTCGGTCTGCAGAACTTGATCGCGCCGGCGGCGCTGTTCTTCATCCTGGGCATGGCGGCGGGCGCGGCCCGGTCCGACCTGGCCTTTCCGGAAGCCACCGTGAAGACCTTCGCCCTCTACCTGATGCTCTGCATCGGCTTCAAGGGCGGGGTCGAGGCGGCTCGCGCCGGGCTCTCGACAGACTTCCTGCGCGCCGGTCTCGCCGGTCTGGGCCTCAGTCTCAGCTTCCCCCTGATCGCCTTTCCGCTGCTGCGCCGACTGGGCGGCCTCGACCGCGCCACCGCCGCGGCCACGGCTGCGGCCTTCGGCTCCGTCTCGGTGGTCACCTTCGCGGCCGGGTCAGACTTCCTGAGAAGCCAGGACGTCGCCTTTGGCGGCTACATGGCGGCCGTCCTGGCCCTGATGGAGGCCCCGGCCATCCTGACAGGCCTGCTCCTGGCCAGGTTCCGTCGCGGGGCGGACAGCGCCGGCGGGACCGGCATTCTGCGGGAGGTGCTGCTGGGTGGTCCGGCCCTTGTCCTGGCCGGCAGCTTCGTCATCGGCGCCCTGACCGGCGAGCGCGGCATGGCCAAGCTGGATCTGTTCGTGAACCCGCTGTTCCAGGGCGTGCTGTGCCTCTTCCTGCTGGAGATGGGCTTGGTGGCCGCACGCACGCTCGGCGAGGGCTCCCGACTGCCCCCCCGGCTGCTGGCGATCGGCGTTGTCCTACCGCTGACAGGCGCCAGCCTGGGCCTGACGCTCTCGTGGCTGAGTGGCCTGGGAGCGGGAGACGCGGCCCTCCTTACCCTGCTGGCGGCGTCCGCCTCCTACATCGCGGCCCCGGCGGCCATGCGGCTGGCGCTTCCGGAGGCAAGGCCCGAGGTCTATCTCACCTTGGCGCTGGGCGTGGCCTTCCCCTTCAACCTGATCCTCGGAATTCCCCTCTACCACGCCGTGGCCACCGCCATGCTGGGGTGAGGTCGGCGGCCCGTTGTGTGTTTCCCCTCGCCCTGGTCTAGACTTGGCCCGGGTCGCGGTGGAGGTCGGGCGATGGCGGGCGGGCCGTGGAACACCGAGGAGGATGAGCCGCCTCCGTCAGGCGCGGCCGCAGGTCGCCTGCTGATCTGGCTCGCCGCCCTTGCCGCGGTGATCGTCGGCGTCTGGCTGCTCATCAAGGCGTTTCCCGGCGCGGTCAGCACCCCGGAGGACTGGGCCTGGGTGGGCTGGGGCGTCTTCATGATGGCGCTGTTCTCCAGCGCCGTCCTCGGCGCCGGCCGCATCCGCTGGGCTGAAAAGGCGCGCCATGCCGCCCTCTGGGCCGCGATCGTGACGGTGCTGATCCTGGGGGTCACCTACCGCGCCGAACTCGCCGGGGTGGGGCAACGGGTGCGCATGACCCTGTCGCCCTCCTATCCCGTCGCCACCGGGCCGCGCGAGTTGGTGGTCACCGCCGGCGACGGCGGCCACTTCCTGGTCATGGGCAAGGTCAATGGAGAGCGCGTGCGCTTCCTGGTGGATACCGGCGCCAGCGACACGGTGCTGAGTCCGGCCGACGCCCGGCGCGTGGGGATCGACACCGCGGCGCTGAGGTTCGACCGGCCGTCCGAGACCGCCAACGGCGTGGGCTTTGGCGCGACCTTCCAGGCTGACACCCTGTCGGTGGGGACGATCACCTTCAACGACGTTCCGATCATCATCAACCAGGCGCCGATGAGCAGCTCCCTGCTGGGCATGACCTTCCTGCGCCGGCTGGAATCCTTCCAGGTCAAGGACGACAGACTTTACCTGACCGCCCGGGAATAGACGCCCCTCGGGGCTCGGAGGCTGGTAGAGGAGCGCGGTGTTGCAGAGGACCGCCATGGACCACCAGACCGTACCCGTCATCGATCTGGCCGCCCCGCCGGCCCAGGTTCGAGATCAACTCGCCCGGGCCTGCGCCGAGTGGGGCTTCTTCCACTTGGTGGGCCATGGGCTGGACCCCGGCCTGATGGACGCCGTGATGGCCGAGGCGCGCGGCCTGTTCGCGGCGCCGGCGACCGACAAGCGGACCCTGAGCCGCACCCGTGACAATCCCTGGGGCTATTACGACCGCGAACTGACCAAGAACCGCCGCGACAAGAAGGAGATCTTCGACATCGGGCCGGAGGTGGCAGGGCTGGCGCCGAGCGACGACGCCTTCACCGGCGCGACGCCGTTCCCGGCCTGGCGCGAGGACTTCGAACCCACCGCGCGCGCCTACGCCGCCGCCTGCGAACGCCTGTGCTTCACGCTGTTGCGGGACATCTCCCTTGGCCTGGGCGCGCCCGCCGAGGCGCTGGCGCCGGCCTTCCAGGGCGCGCACACCAGTTTCCTTCGGCTCAATCACTATCCCACACGCGACCCGATGAGCGACGAAGCCGCGGAGCCGGCGGGCCTGGGCATCCACCACCATACCGACGCCGGCGCCCTCACCCTGCTGCTCACCGATGGCGTTCCCGGGCTGCAGGTCCTCAAGGACGGCGTCTGGCGGGCCGTGGACCCGGTCGCCGGCGGCCTGATCGTCAATGTGGGGGACATGATCCAGGTCTGGTCCAACGACGCCTATCGGGCGCCGCTTCACCAGGTGCTGGCCATGGAGAGCGGCGAGCGGTTCAGCCTCGCCTACTTCTTCAACCCGGCCTATGCCGCCGTCATCCGCCCGCTGCGGCCGCCGGCCCGCTACCGCGACCTGCCCTGGGGCGAGTTCCGCCGCCGCCGCGCCGACGGCGACTTCGCCGACTACGGCGCCGAGGTGCAGATCAGCGACTACCGCGCATAGAAAAAGGGGCCGGACCTCAGGTCCGACCCCTCTCGTCTCCTGAGAGACGCCGCGACTAGTTGCGCGCGGTGTCCACCAGCTTGGTGATCCAGGGCATCATGGCGCGCAGGCGGGCAAGGAAATCAAGGGGTTATCAGCCGGGTCAAGACCCGCGTGTAGCAGCGACGTGTAGCAGCCGTAGCGGCCCTCCGGAAGGGGTACGCTACTCAAAGTCTGTAGACCTAAAGGCGTCAAGCCCGACACGTTGAGGCCGACGAACCAAGGATCGCTGCAACGTGCCACGGCTGGAAAGGGAACTCAGAAAGCCCAGTGCGCACATCACGAAGACCCTGGCGTCTAAACGGGCTCTCTCTCGCTGGGCTTCCGTTGCGTACCCGGTCAAAGGTGGTGAAGGAGAAGGTCTGCGAAGTTCTTGGTTACCCGGTGCCAAAATCGTTTCAGAAAACACAGCCTCGATTTCCGGGTCAGTTCTTCGACACCTACACGCAGAAATCGAACAACCTGCAAGTTTGGAACGAAGAGCTTTCAGCTGTTCGTCGCTACGTCCTCATCCGTATTTCCGACGCGGACCTTGTTACCCGCGTAAAGGTGGTCACTGGCGATGCGCTGGCGGCCCTCGACACGACGGGCACGCTGACCAGCAAGTACCAGGCACGGTGCATACCGGGCGTCGAAGCCAGTGAGCTTATTACCGACCACGACACCAAGACCTTAGCTGGCTTCACCTCGCCTGGCGTCGAACTGCGCTCCATCGGCACGCCAGTGATGCACCCTAGAGCCGGGCAACTGCTGCCTATTGCTGAGGTTTACGACCGCCTGAAGCCGCTGCTCGGACAAAGCTTCAAGGATGCGGGGTTCGACCAAGAACGAAACAGAGGGGCAGCCCTACACCGGTTGGTGTGCCAGTCTCTTGGCTACGCCACCTATCAGGACGACGGACAGTTCCCTGACGTTCGCCATCAACTGATAGAGGTCAAGCTGCAGACCGCGCCGACCATCGACCTCGGGTTGGTATTGCCGAGCAGCACAGAGCCGTTAGACGTGCCGATGATCGAGGGCGCTCAGATACGACACTGTGACGTGCGCTATGCTGTCTTCTATGAGCTTGTTCTGTGGAGCCTTTCCCATGCCAAAAACGAAAGATCAGTTTGTACTCGCCGCGCTCGAACAGGCGCACTTGTCGCCGCCTCAGTCAGTACGGAAGCGGGCGACGCTCGCAATGCAGCGAACTCGTCGTCTATGTCTGACCACACCTTTGGCAGGAGTGCGCGGGCGACCTTGTAGTCCGAGGTGCCCAGCGCGCGGTTCACCTCCGCACTGCCCCAGAGTGTCACAAGGTCAGCGGGAACACGGCGGCGCAAATACCACCGCGCTCCGCGCTGTTTTAATCCGGTCAACATGTCCTTCTCCAACGTGCGCTGTGTAGCAGTCACGCGGGACATTCCGACCGTCTAACCCCTTGAGTTTCCTAGTTCTCCAGTCTTTTCAGACTAGTTGCGCGCGGTGTCCACCAGCTTGTTCTTGGTGATCCAGGGCATCATGGCGCGCAGGCGGGCAAGGAAATCAATGGGTTAACAGCCGGGTCATTTCCCGTGTGTAGCACCCGTGTGTAGCATTTCTTTGCAAGAGTGGAAGCTATTTGCGCGTGTCGCGCCGAAGGTCGCGCGGCAGAAACTTATCAATCTCGCCGTCATTGAAGGTGTATTCTTCATCCCGCTGCAGTGCCGTCTGTGCCAGCCCATAAGCTTTTGGCGTCGTATGCGGGGCAGACTTGTAGATGGAGCCCAACGCAGCCTGCAGCTCATCCCGCTTGGTGCAGACGTCCTCAAGGCTGAGCCTCCGCGCAACGATGTCCGTTAGCAGCGAAAGATAAGCCTCACGGATTGCCCACAGGTCAGCAGCGGTGTCCCGGTGCTTCTGGGCCGATGCACCCGGATCGAAGCCTTTCATGTAACCAGTGAGCCCAAGGGTGACCAACGAAACACCGGCGGTGGCGACCTTCAGCAAGATCGCGTCAGCGAAGATCACCGCAACCGCGCCCGACGCTGTTATGGCACCGAGGATGATTTGGATTAGCTTGATGTTACGCAGAGTGCCGCCGCAAAGGTCGGCGTCTTTCTCGTGCGTCTTGTGGGAATAGACCACCCGACCAAAGCACTCGCGGACTTGGCCTTCCAAAACGCTATACGCGTCAGCCTCAGGGGAAGGTTGGGCCAAAGATAGCTCTCCAAGTTTCGCGGTAGGACCAATCGTGACCGTTCGTTCCATAGTTGATCGCCCTGACCGCGTCTGCATAGGCGGCGGCCGCTTTGGTCCGGAAGTTCCCTTGGCTGTGAACGTACGATCCGCTTCCAGGCGCGCGCCAGTAAGTCTGCGCGGAATTTTGGTTAGCCATATACAAGAAGAAGTCTCTCACGAGCCAGTCGTGGTAGAGGAACGATTTGTCCCTGTGCTCCCACGTAGCAATAAAGGCGTAGGCCAGAGTATCAATAAGCATCCCGCTTATGGGCACGCTGTTTTGCAACTTCCATAGGCGCATCATTCTACACAACGCCTTCAGATTGCCATTTGCCTCCGTATTTCTAGTCGAAAAGGCTGCCATCTCCTTCTTCGGATCGCAAACTTTCCATGACCCGCCGTTATTGCTGTCGGCAAAGGTAAAGCTATCGTCTTTATTCGAAAAGACAGGTAGTATCTCAAACCTTATACCATCATCGAAGTTGATAGCCACGACCTGCCCGTCACCCCCTATATAGGTGCTAGGATAAGTCTTTTGGATGGATGTTCGCACAGCTTGGAGCAATGCAGATTGCCCGTTGGTGGCATACGCATTATATTTTACATATGTGTCATACGGAAGCTGAAAGGAAACATCGAGATCGCTGACGCCACGCGCCGCACTATCTCTTCCATACGAGCCCACGTAGAGGCTGTGCGCCGTTTCAGAAGTTGTATTCCAGAAATCTGTATTTATTTGCTTAGTTATTCTCTTATATCTGTAAGAAATAGTTTTCATGGTCTCAGCCGGTATCAGATAGCTGGATCTAAAAGCTCTGAAATCGTCGGCGACGCTTACCATTACATTCCTGCTATTTAAGACTTGGAGAATAAACTATCTTCCACGGCAATCCTGCCAGAGGATCGTCCGGATACTATTTGGTATCGCGCGGTGGGTTGGGATCATTCCCCGGAGCGACAGTGTCACTGTCCCGGAACTTGCCGTTCACGCCCTGCGTCACGACTTCCCCCCCTCCGGCGTTCTGAACGATTTGGCGGGCCGCAGCCTGCGCCTTCGCTTGGGTGTCGAACACGCCACTGGCCCGCTGCGCACCAGGAGCTTTCACAGCCCACCCTCCGGGGTGGTTGACTACGAACCGATCGCTCTTCTTGACCACGAACCTTCTCCATCGCTCACGACCGCCGTTCATCGAACGGCCCACCTTAACCATTTAGAAACATTATTTCGCATCTACGGCAATAGGTACAGATTGTCGCACTGAAGAACCTGTGAATAACCGCTCCCTGCGCGGCGGCCGCCAAGATCGATTGAGAGAGTAGATGTTCGCATTTTTCGAACTCTCTTCCGGTTCCATTTCCTCGTACTGGATGGGCGCGACTGATGGTTCACATTATGTGCGCGCCAAGTCTTGCCTTGGAGTGGCATAAAGAAGTCTTTATGTGCTTCTTGGCGGCCTGAAACGAGCCCACTGATGGGAGAGGGGCCCTCTGAATGGACACCTAGACGGTTCCCCCATGGGGTGGCACCCACCGTGCAGGTTAGGGCTATGGCGTCAGCAAGATCGCTCGTGCAGCGCGATAGGGCCTGCGGAACAGCCGCTCATAAGTTGTAAGTTTTGCGCCATAGCTCACAACATACTTGACGCCCCATATGAGCCAGGATTATGAGCTAGGGAAATTGCAACCCTAACTTATGAGCCAGACATGCGGATCGCTTACTATCGCGTCTCCACAGGGGACCAGAGCATTGAGGCTCAGCGCCACGCCCTCGGAACCGATTTCGATAAGGAGTTCACCGACGAAGGGGTGAGCGGCGGCATTATGGCTGCAGACCGTCCCGGCTTCGCCAAGCTCTTAGAGCAGGTCCGCAAGGGCGATACGGTATGCGTCTATGCGGTGGACCGTCTGGGTCGGGATGCGCTCGACGTGCAGAGCACGGTGCGTCGCCTGATCGACAGGGGCGTCACGGTAGACATTCATGGGCTGGGGCAGATCGGTCGCGGGGTGGGCGAAATCATCCTCGCTGTGCTAGCGCAGGTCGCCGACATGGAGCGCCAAAAGATCAGGGAGCGGACGGAGGGAGGCCGTGCCACAGCGAGGGCGGCCCTACAGGCCACTGGAAAAACCCACAGAGGGAAAGACAGCCTTGGCCGCCCAAAGGCGCAGGACGGCGCGGCAGTCGCCGCGTGGCGGGATCAGAATAAGGCGAGCATCAGACGCACTGCCCAGCAGTTCGGCGTTTCCGAGGCGACGGTGAAACGGTATTGCGCAGCAGCCTCCTGAAGCCCTGCAGGGAGGCTCTAGGCAAGTCCTGGTAGGCATCTGGCCTTGCCACCGGCACGCCCTCAGTGAGCCCCTGAGCGCGCCCACGGCGACTTCGGCTAAGTCACTGTATTATAAGTCCTTTGATTTGATACCATCATGCACAGGGAAACTTTCGCTCACTGCCCGACCTGACACCCAGGTCGAGGCGCGAGATTGTGCTCCAATATGACGCGCGAGAGCGCACGACCCGTGGGCGCAACCACGACGATCCGTTACTCTTGGCAGAAGCCTACGGGCAACCCGGTAGTCTGAAGTTCCAAGGGCGCGAGTTACCTCCGCTGACCCCCAGGCCTCTATGTATTGAGCGGGAACGCGGCGGCGCAAAAACCACCGCGCTCCACGCTGTTTGAGGCCGTTGAACATGTCGTTCTCCGAGTGGGCTGTGTAGCAGCCACGCGGGACATATCGACGTCTAACCCCTTGAGTTTCCTAGTTCTCCAGTCTTTTCAGACTAGTTGCGCGCGGTGTCCACCAGCTTGTTCTTGGTGATCCAGGGCATCATGGCGCGCAGGCGCGCGCCGACTTCCTCGATCTGGTGTTCGGAACCGCGACGGCGGGTGGCCTTGAAGCTCGGCGCGCCGACGGCGTTTTCCTGCATGAAGTCGCGCACGAAACGGCCCGACTGGATGTCCTCCAGCACGCGCTTCATCTCGGCCTTCGTGTCCGGGGTCACGATGCGCGGGCCGGTCACGTACTCGCCGTACTCGGCGGTGTTGGAGATCGAGTAGTTCATGTTGGCGATGCCGCCTTCGTAGATCAGGTCCACGATCAGCTTCACTTCGTGCAGGCACTCGAAATAGGCCATCTCGGGCGCGTAGCCCGCCTCGACCAGGGTTTCGAAGCCGGCGCGGATCAGCTCCACCAGGCCACCGCACAGCACGGCCTGCTCGCCGAACAGGTCGGTCTCGCATTCCTCGCGGAAGGTGGTCTCGATGACGCCCGAACGGCCGCCGCCGATGGCCGAGGCGTAGGCCAGGCCGAGGTCGTGGGCGCCGCCCGTGGCGTTCTGGTGGATGGCGATCAGGCAGGGCACGCCGCCGCCCTTCTGGTACTCGCCACGCACGGTGTGGCCAGGCCCCTTGGGGGCGATCATCAGCACGTCGATCGAGGCTTTCGGCTCGATCAGGTTGAAGTGCACGTTCAGGCCGTGGGCGAACAGCAGGGCCGCGCCGTCCTTGATGTTCGGGGCGATCTCTTCGTTGTAGATGCCGCGCTGCAGTTCATCGGGCGCCAGCACCATGATGGCGTCGGCCCAGGCCGAGGCCTCGGCGACGCTCATCACCTTCAGGCCATCGGCTTCCACCTTCTTGGCGGTGGCCGAGCCGGGGCGAAGCGCCACCACGACGTTCTTCACGCCGGATTCCGACAGGTTCAGCGCGTGCGCGCGGCCCTGGCTGCCATAGCCTACGATGGCGATCTTCTTGTCCAGGATACGGGCGAGGTCGGCGTCGCGGTCGTAGTAGACGCGCATGGTCATTCTCCTGAAGACGAAGGTCGCCACGACGTCGCGCAACGGCGCCGCAGCAAAGGCGGGGCTTTGCAGCGGAATTTTGCGCGAAGGTCAAGCCGAACGGGCCCTTACAGGACATTTCGTCCCGTGAAAGACCCCCTCCCCATGGCGGGGAGGGGGAGATCACGTCACCAGAAGACGTCGCGGATCGCCTGGACGACACGGCCGGAGAACATGTCCACCAGCAGGACGTCGTCGCCGACCCGGACGTATTCATAGCCGATGGGCGGTATCGGCAGGCCGTAGGACCACCAGTCGTTCAGGCGGTACTGGGTGCTCCACCAGCCACGCGGCAGCTGGTCGCCATAGCTCCAGCTGCGGATATAGAAGCCCGACGGCGGACGGTAGGCGTAGCCGCGATAGCGCTGCTGGCTACGGAAGTTCTGGCCATGGTAGCGGCGGTCGAAGCGCGGCCGCTGTTGGTTGCGGTCCGGGCGCCAGTCGCGGCCGTTGTTGTTCCAGCCATTGTACGGGCCATTGTTGTTCCAGCCCGAATTGCGGTCGTCGCGCCGGTCATTGTTCCGGTTGGGGCGCTGATCGTCGTTGTCGTTGTTCTGCCGCCCCTGCCAGTCTTGACCGCCCTGACGTCCCCCCTGGCCGTTGTTCCAGCGCTGGCCGCCGTTCTGCGGCGGCTGTTGCGTCTGCTGGTCCTGGCGCGATTGCCAGTTGGAGTCTCCCCGACGGCCGCCCTGCCGGCCTTGCGACGGCCCCTGCCCCTGGGGTTGGGCCTGGGCCTGAGGTTGCGGCGCTTGGGCCTGGGGCGCCTGGGCCTGGGGCGCGGGCTGGCGCTCCCTCAGCGATGGCGGCAGGTTGCGCGAGCTGGCGCGCATGGCCGGGTTGTAGCTTCCGTCCCCGCGGCTCTCGCGCCGGTGCTCGCCGCCATCCTCCTGGGCGAACGCCACCTGGGCCGTGGAGGCCAGCAGCACCAGCGCCAGCGCGCCCTTGATAACCGTCTTCATGTCACTGTCCCCTGGCCGCACACGGCCGATGGATGTCCCTTCAACCAAGGTTAATGCTGGCCCCCGTGTGAACCGCGCTTGAACGGAAACCCCGCCGGTTCGACAAAGGGCGCAACCTGGAGAGCGCGATGCCCGCCACACCGCACGACATCACCGGCTTCTGGCGGACCGCCGGCCCGAAGCGGTGGTTCGCCAAGAACCCGAACTTCGACGCCGCCATCCAGCTGAAGTTCGAGCCGGTCCACTACATGGCCGCCCTGGGTCGCCACGACAAATGGATGGAGACTGCCGAGGGGTCGCTGGCCCTGCTGATCCTGCTGGACCAGTTCCCGCGCAACCTGTGGCGCAACACCGGCCACGCCTTCGCCACCGATGGCAAGGCGCGCCTGATCGCCCGGCACGCGGTGGCCGCCGGCCAGGACCTGGAGATCGAGCCCCTGCTGCGGCCCTTCGTCTACCTGCCCTTCGAACACTCGGAGGACATGGCCGACCAGGACGAGAGCCTCCGCCTGTTCACGGCGTTGGGCGATCCTGACACGCTGCGATACGCCGAGCTTCACCGCGACATCATCCAACGCTTCGGGCGCTTCCCGCACCGCAACGCCTGCCTCGGGCGCACGACGACGGCGCAGGAGCAGGAATTCCTCGATGAGGGCGGGTTCGCCGGCTGAGCGGGCCTGCCTCTAGTGGTTCATCTGCGGCGAGTTCTGGCTCTCGATGAACTGCTCGCGCTGCCGCTCCTCGCGCGCCTCCAGCTCGACCTTGTCGTAGCAGACCCGCTTGGTGAAGCGGGTGCCGGTGGTGGTTTCCTCGCGGCAGATCATCTTGATCCGCTTCTCACCCTTCTTCAGCGGCGCGGCGACCGGGATGCGCTCCGCCACCGCCGGCGGCGCCGGATCCGCCACGGGCGCTTTGTCGTCCGCGGCGCTGAGCGCGGCGGCCATTAGCAGGACAAGAATCATGAAACCCCCAGACTGGAACTCTACTCAAGGTTCCATAACGCTCGGGGGCAAGGCAACCGCGGACCCGCCAAGAGGCGAGCTTCCCGTCGGGGCGTCAGCGGCCGCGGACGTCGGAGAAGGCCGACTTCATCGCCATCTGACGCATCGCCTCCTGATCTTCCTCTGTGCGCCGTTTCCAGTCCTCCAGGGACAGGCAGGTGCGCTTGGCCAGGCGGGTGCCGGTGGGCGCATCCTTGCGGCAGACCATCTTGATCCGCTGCTCGCCCTTGTTCAGCGGAGCGGCGACGGGGATGGCCTTGGGCGCCGCGGCCTCGGTAGGCTCAGTGGCGACGGGTTGGGGATCCTGACCGCTGAGCGCGGCGGACATCAGAAGCGCGAGGATCATGTCACTGCCCCTAAAGATTTGTGGGGATAGATTTCTACGATCCCGACTTATCCGCAACCATAATGACGCAAGGGCTTATTGAGGCTTGGCGCGAATCATCTGTGACGCGACGCTCGCCGCTTAAATCGGCATATCCTGATGAACGCCCTGACAGCCCAACGCCTGCCGCAAGCCGTGACCGCCCCGGAACACCCGGAGCGGCAGTACCTCGACCTGCTGGCCGACATCCTCGAAAACGGCGTCCAGCGCGGCGACCGCACCGGCACCGGCACCCTTGGCGTGTTCGGCCGCCAGATGCGGTTCGACCTGTCGCAGGGCTTCCCCCTGCTCACCACCAAGAAGCTGCACAGGAAGTCGATCTTCGTGGAGCTGCTTTGGTTCCTGCGCGGCGACACCAATGTCCGCTGGCTGCAGGAACGCGGCGTTTCCATCTGGGACGAATGGGCCGCCGAGGACGGCGAGCTCGGTCCCGTCTACGGCAAGCAGTGGCGCTCCTGGACCGCCCCGGACGGCCGGGTGATCGACCAGATCGCCGCGGTGGTGGAAAGCCTGAAGACCAATCCCGACAGCCGCCGCCACATCGTCTCAGCCTGGAACCCGGCCGAGATCGAGGACATGGCCCTGCCGCCGTGCCACTGCCTGTTCCAGTTCTTCGTCGCCGACGGCAAGCTGTCGTGCCAGCTCTACCAGCGCTCGGCCGACGTCTTCCTGGGGGTGCCCTACAACATCGCCAGCTACGCCTTGCTGACCATGATGATGGCCAAGGTCGTGGGCCTGCAGCCCGGCGAGTTCGTCCATACCCTCGGCGACGCCCACCTCTATCTGAACCACCTGGACCAGGCCCGCGAGCAGCTGGCCCGCGATCCCCTGCCCCTCCCGCGCCTGGAGATCGCCGACAAGGCCGACCTGTTCGCCTTCGAGTACGAGGACTTCAAGCTGCGCGGCTACAAGGCCCACGAGAAGATCAGCGCGCCGATTTCCGTATAATTCCGCTCGTCCCGGCGAAGGCCGGGACCCAGATTCATCCGCCACATTCCGGATTCCTGGCTCAGGTCGTGACTTACGATCTGGATCCCCTGAGTTCTCAAACGAAGTGCAACACCTTGCGTTGGCGGAGGTGTTGTCATGGGACGGCTCTACGAGCAGCTCAGCCTTGAGGAGCGGTGCGAGATTTCCCGGCTACGTGGCTCGGGT
>JAGNIV010000064.1 GCA_018001015.1 Phenylobacterium sp.
CTGCACGTTCTACCTCAACATCCGGCGAGATCACGGTCCCTGCGCGAAGCGCAGGGACCGTGATCTCGCCACCCATTTCTAGGAGTTCCTAGAATACGTCGAAAAGTTCATGTGCGCAAACCGCGGCCCACGCGGGGTGCGGATCAGGACGGCGCTCAGCGGTCCGCGCTGGACGATGTCGGGCGTGGAGGCCCGGCGGAAACACCAGATCGCGGTGACGAGCGTCGTGCCGCGGTCGAGGCGGTCCTCGGCGAGCTGTTCGAGCCAGAGCGCATTGGCCGAGACCTTGCCGCCCGGGACAAAGCCAAAGCCGGCATGGTGCCGGCGCAGCGCCTCCGGCCCGCGCAGCAGGCCCTGCTTTTCGGACGAGAAGTAGGTGACCCGCTCGTCCATCATGAACAGCGCCTCGAGTTCATCGAGGTCGTAGCTGTTCCAGAAGCGCGTCCAGCGGACGATGAGGCGCGTGGTGGCGCTGGCCTTCGGTGAAAGCATGGGCTGATTATGCCCAAAAGAGGTCTTTCCCGGAAGCGATGCCCCCCGTCCCGGCGTACGCCGGGACGGGGGGCATCGCTTCCAATACAATCTAGCTATGCGTATCACCGTCCACCCCCGCCAGATCCAGGCCACCCCGGCCGATGCCCTCATCGTCAACCTCTTCGAAGGCGTTGCCGTGCCCGGTGGCGCGGCCGGCGCCGTCGACACCGCCCTCGGCTCAACCGACGGCGTGCCCGGCGCGGGCGCGATCAGCCGGTTGCTGGCGTTGGGAGATTTCAAGGGCAAGCTCAACGAGCTGGCCGTCATCTACACCCATGGCCTCATCCCGGCCGCCCGGGTCATCCTGGTCGGCCTGGGCAAGCCCGCCGACATCAGCGCGGAGCGCGTGCGGCAAGCCAGCGGCACTGCCGTCCGCAAGGCCGCCGCGCTGGGTTGCAAGACCGTTGCCACGGTCACCCACGGCTCCGGCAGCGGCGGCCTGGATGCCCGAGTGGCTGCCCAGGCCACCGTCGAGGGCGCCATCCTGGGCGCCTATCAGCATCTCGAGCAGAAGTCCAAGCCCGACCCGCGCGAGATCGAATCCCTGCTGGTCCTCGAGTCTGACGCCAGCCGCTTCCCCGAAGCCCGCGACGGCGCGCGCGACGGCGAGATCATCGGCAATGCCCAGAACGCGGCCCGGACCCTGATCAACCGCCCGCCCAACGTATTGTTCCCCGCCGCATTCGCTGACCATTGCGTCGCCATGGCGAAGAAGCGCGGGCTCAAGGCCGCCGTCCTCGGCCAGGCCGAGCTCGAGGCCAACAAGATGGGCGGCATCCTGGCGGTCAACAAGGGCAGCCGCAACGCGCCACGCTTTGTCGTGCTCGAGCACGCCCCGCGCGGGACGGCCAAGCAGGCCCCCCTCGTCCTGGTTGGCAAGGGGGTGTGCTTTGACACCGGCGGTTACTCGATCAAGACCGCCGACGGCATGGTGTCGATGAAGGGCGACATGAGCGGGGCCGCCGCCGTTGCCGGCGCGATGCAGGCCATCGCCGAGCTCAAGCTGCCCCGGCGCGTCATCGGCCTCATGCCCCTGGTCGAGAACCGGATCAACGAGGAAGCCTTCCTGCCCAGCGACGTGCTGACCATGATGAACGGGATGACGGTCGAGATCATCAGCACCGATGCCGAGGGCCGCCTGATCCTCGCCGACGCCCTGCATTACGCAAAACGGTATAACCCGTCCGGCGTCGTCGACATCGCCACCCTGACCGGGACCGCGTCCCTGGCCATGGGCGACTGCATGGCCGCCACGCTGCATACCAACACCGAAACGTGGGGGCGCCAGGTCATCGATTCCGGCGCGCAGGCCGGCGAGCGGCTCTGGCCGATGCCGCTCTGGCCGGAGTATGGCGAGAGCATGAAGAGCGACACCGCCGACTTCAAGAACAGCGCGGGGAGTCGCTTCGCCGGGCTGGGCGTGTCAGGCTGGTTCCTCCAGCAGTTCACCCTCGACGACAAGGGCGGCCCGGCCTACCCCTGGGCCCACATCGATATGGCCCCCATGGACTTCAATAACAGCACAGCTGGCTACTCGCCCAAGGGGGCCTCGGGATACGGGGTACGCACGTTTGTGGCCCTCGCATCTCGTTCATAACGTTGGTAACGTTGGTAACGTCAACAACGTTACCAACGTTATCAACCTAGAGCCGGTCCGGGAGCACCGCCACCCCCGGCAGCGTCTTGCCCTCGAGAAACTCGAGTGACGCGCCGCCGCCGGTGGAGATGTGGGTGATCTTGTCGGCGACGCCGGCCTGCTCGACCGCCGCCACCGAGTCGCCGCCGCCGATGACGCTGATGGCGCCTGACTCGGCCACGGCCTTCGCCACCGCGGTGGTGCCCGCCGCGAAGTTGGACATCTCGAACACGCCCATCGGGCCGTTCCACACGATCATCTTCGCCCCGGCGATGATTTTGGCGAAGTTGATCGCCGACTGAGCGCCGATATCAAGGGCGCGCCAGCCCGGGCGGATCGAATCGACCGCGACGGTGGCGGTGCTCGCATCGTTCGAGAACTTGTCGGCCACGACCACATCGACCGGCAGGACCAGCTTGTCCCCAGAGGTCTCGAGGATCTGCTTCGCCATCGCGACCGCGTCGTTTTCGACCAGCGAGTCGCCCAGCTCATAGCCCTGGGCCTTGAGGAAGGTATTGGCCATCCCGCCGCCGATCAGCAGGCGGTCGACCTTGGGCAGCAGATTCTGAATCACCGGCAGCTTGTCGCTGATCTTGGCCCCGCCCAGGATGGCCACCAGCGGCCGCTCGGGGGAGAGCAGGACCCTGGAGATGAAGTTGATCTCCTTCTCCATCAGGAATCCGGCCGCGGCCGGCAGGAAGTGGGCGACCGCCTCGACCGAGGCATGCGCGCGGTGGGCGCTGCCAAACGCATCGCACACATACACATCGCCCAGCCGGGCGAGCTGCTTGGCGAAGTCGGGGTCGTTCTTCTCCTCTTCCTTGTGGAAGCGCAGGTTCTCGAGCAGTAGGACCTCGCCGGGCTTGAGCGCGGCGGCCTGGGCCTCGACGGCTGCGCCGACGCAATCGGCGGCGAAGACGACCGGCTTGCCGAGCAGCTCGCTCAGTCGCGTCGCGGCGGGCTTGAGGCTCTACGAGAGGTCGACCCCCTTGGGCCGGCCGAGGTGCGACATCAGCACCAGCGAGGCGCCGTGTTCGAGCGCGTACTGGATCGTCGGCAGGGCGGCGCTGATCCGGGTGTCATCGGTGATGGCGCCCGATTTGTCGAGCGGGACGTTGAAGTCCACCCGCATCAGCACGCGCTTGCCGGTCAGGGGAAGCAGGTCTTTGATCGTTCGTTTGTTGAGCATGATGTGTTCCTTGATTGCGTTATCTCGTCATGCGTCATGCGTGATCCGTCATGTTTGCGCAGCCAACAATGACGGATGACGCATCACGCATGACCAAGCCACGCATGGCGGTCTACGGCCAGATGCTCCGCAGGAAGCGGATCTTCTCCACGGTTTGAAAGTCGCCGCCGCCTTCATGGTTGTTGAAGCGCCACACGCGGATGTCCTTGTCGCCGGCCCAGTGGTTATAAGCCGCATACACCGTCGAGGGTGGGCAGATCGTATCCATCAGCCCGACAGAGAACAGCGCCCGCGCGCGGGCCCGTGCAGCGAAGTTTACGCCATCAAAATAGCTCAAGGTCCGCAGCACGTGA
>JAGNIV010000065.1 GCA_018001015.1 Phenylobacterium sp.
GCGACTTCGTCACGGCCGCCGACATCAAGGCCGAGGACACCCTCTACGAACTGCTGATGAAGGCCCGCCCCGGCTACGGCTTCCTGGGCGAGGAGCGCGGCATGATCGAGGGGACCGACAAGTCCCATATGTGGATCGTCGACCCGATCGACGGTACCACCAACTTCATGCACGCCATGCCGCATTTCGCGATCACCGTGGGCCTGCAGCGGACCGCGCCCGACAGCTCCACCGAGATCGTGGCCGGCGTGACCTACAACCCCGTCATGAACGAGCTGTTCTGGGCCGAGAAGGGCAAGGGCTGCTATCTGAACGACCAGCGCATCCGCGTCGCCGGGCGTCGTGACCTTTCGGAAAGCCTGATCGCCACCGGCCTGCCCTTCATCGGCAAGACGGGCCATGCCCAGGCCATCAAGGACATCCACGCCATCGGCCAGCGCGTCGCCGGCATCCGCCGTCTGGGCTCGGCCGCGCTGGACTTCGCCTGGGTCGCGGCGGGGCGCTATGACGCCTATTACGAGCGCAATCTGAACCCGTGGGACGTAGCCGCGGGCATTCTGTTCGTCACTGAGGCGGGCGGGATCGTCACGACCATCGACGGCGAGGGCCGCCCCGAGACGGGCGCCCAGATCCTGGCCACGAACTCGGAGCTGCACCCGCAGTTGCTGAAGGTTCTTCGGGGCTAGTTCCAAGGGCGGGAATACACGCCTGCCCGGTCAGTCGTGACGGTCGCCCAGGGCGCCCGTCAGCCGCCGCCGCCAGACCTCGAATAGACGCGCGCGGGTTCCCGTTTTCGTTGCGGCGCCCCGGTTTTATGGACATAGTCCGGCGAGTATCGGGGGACCCCATGACCATGTATTTCGTTGCCGGCGCCGTCGCGCTCGGCGTCTTCGCCTTTGGCTTCCTGGTCGCGCTGGTTCTGCGCCGGGTGGTTCCGACCAACGAGGTCCACATCGTCCAGCGCGGCCGGTCCCGCGTCAGCTACGGCGCCAGTCAGGAAGCCGGAAACGTCTACTACGAGTGGCCGGCCTTCCTGCCCAGCATCGGCGTGCTGGTGACCAAATTCCCCGTCTCCATCTTTGACGTGAACCTGAAGGACTACGAGGCCTACGACACCGGACGCCTTCCATTCCGTGTGGACGTGCAGGCCTTCATGCGGATCGCCAAGTCGGACACGGCGGCGGAAAAGGTCGCCAATTTCGACGAGCTGCAGCATCAGTTGTCCGGCATCCTCCAGGGCGCCGTCCGGAACGTGCTGGCCACCCACAAGCTTGAGGACATCCTCGAAGCCCGATCCACCCTGGCCGAGGCCTTCACCGCCCAGGTGGACAACCAGCTTCAGGCCTGGGGCGTCGAGACGGTCAAGAACATCGAGTTCATGGACATCCGCGACAGCGCCAACTCCCAGGTCATCGCCAACATCATGGCGAAGGAAAAGTCCCGCATTGATCGCGAGAGCCGCGAGGCCGTGGCGATGAACAGCCAGATGGCCCGGACCAAGGAAATCGAGGCCGAACGTATCGTCGAGGTGAACCAGCAGGACGCCCTGCAGCAGGTCGGCATGCGGACGGCCGAGCAGGAGAAGCAGGTCGGCATCGCCAAACAGGTCGCCGAGCAGGAGGTCCTGGTCGCCCAGAAGGACACCACCGAACGCGAGATGGATGTGAAGCTGGTCGCCGATACGCGCGCCGCCGACATCGCCAAGGGCGTCGCTGAGGTCCAGGCCGCGCAGGAGCGCGAGGTCACCATCATCCGGGCCGAGGGACAGCGCCAGCAGCAGGTCATCTCCGCCGAGGCGGAGCGCCAGCGGCTGGAGCTGGTCGCGCAGGGCACGCTGGCGCAGCAGAAACTCGACGCCGAAGGCTTGCTGGCGCAGGGCCAGAGCCGCGCCGAAGCCGAACGACTGCTGCTTCTGGCGCCGGTCACCACCCAGATCGAACTGGCCCGGGAGATCGGCGGCAACGAGGGCTACCAGACCTATCTGGTGCGCGTAGAGCAGATCAAGGCCGGGCAGACCGTGGGTGTGGCCCAGGCCGAGGCCCTGAAGGCCGCCGACATCAAGGTGATCGTGACCGGCGGCGACGTGCCCACGGGCATGAACAGCATCACTGACGTGTTCAGCGCCAAGGGCGGTCAGGCCCTGGGCGCCATGCTGGAGGGGCTGGCCCAGACTGACGCCGGCAAGGCCGTGGTCGAGCGGGCCACCAAGGGGTCGGCCAAGCCCAGGGAATAGAGAGGTTCAGCTCCGTTCGGCCGGCGACGGGACCGTCGTCAGGCCGCGCGGTCCTGACCGACCGCTTTCGAACCATCGCGCCGTCCTGTCGGCGGGGACGCCTCCGACAAGCGGGGGCGTCTCAAACGCCTATCCGGGTCCGTGGCTCACGCACCGCAAGCGCTCGGCGGCCCAGATCCGCGGGTCATATTCGACCTTGAGACCGACGAGGTTGGCGCAACGACGGCCGGAGCCGACCGTGGCTTCACATCTGGTCCTGCCGCGAACCGCAATCCATTCCTCGATCACGCCGGGCTCCACGCCAAAATAGCCGGCCAAGGCCTCGTTTTGATCCGGGTCGGACGCAATCCGTTCAATGAGCCCGATCCAGACGTTGCCGATCTCCGTTACGAAGTCCTGGGGGCTTTTGGCGCCGCGATAGGGCTGTGGGGCAGGGTTACGACTGGCCATTCTGACCCTCGGCTCCGGGCGCGGCGCGGGTCAGCCACGGCTCTTGCCCGGCGGATCGGCTGCGCGGTTTGCGTTCGCCGGTCAGCCGTCTGGATTCCGCCACTTCCTCTTCGAAGGCCTGGCGTGCGCCCCTCAGGTTGACGAAGTCGCGTCGGCTCTGGCCGCGGAGTGTGGTCACGGCATACCGGGAGAAAATCCGTCCGGACACGCGATGAATGACTTCGATCAGGCGAACGCCGGCGGCGGACCCGATCACGATCTCCTGTCTGGCCATGGCTAAAGCCGCATCCTGCGCGAGCCGAAGACCAGGCGCATGAACACGCGGTAGAGCATACTGAACCGCTGTCGCGGCATAGCTTCGGCGCGAGCCTCGCGGCCGCGCCCCTTGTACTTTTCGACGATCACCCGGCCCTCCAGCCCTACCGGAGATTGAACGGCGGCCGGCGGGAGCGGTTCCTCGCCTGACTGAACAACTTTTGAAAGAATTGAATAACGCGAGGCGCGCCAGAGACCGCGCTAATTCAACGCAACACTATAGGTTCATCAATCCCACGCCAGATTTATGTACGTTTCCGTACATTTCGTCGCTCTTGTTTTACGGGAATTGTCTGCTCATAGTATAGATGACTGCGGGACGCGTTCGGGGGGGGGCCGAATGACTGACTATCGTCTGTATCTTCTGACGAGCGGCGACCGGATAGATCGCCACATCGCCCTTGCGTGCGACGACGACGAGCATGCAATCGCAGAGATGAGCCTTCACATCGTCGCCGCCGAGGGCGCGGAACTGTGGCGCGGCGCCCGGTTGGTGCGAAGGGTGCCGCCCAGCCCGGGTTTGAAGCCGCACGCCGGCCAGGGTCCGCTTTCACCCTCGG
>JAGNIV010000066.1 GCA_018001015.1 Phenylobacterium sp.
ACGACAACAATGTCGATATCCGGACCGACAACTGGTCGCTCTCGGCCAAGTACGCCCGCGACATGCTGGGCGGCCGCACGCGGGTGAAGCTTGGCTACTCGGCTTTCGACGACCGCCAGGATGAGATTGAGGAGGAGTATGAGTACCTGCGCGACGGCAACCCCTTCCCCGAGGACGATCGCTTCACCGGCGACCTGACGCATTCGCGACTGAAGGACACCGAAACGGCCTTCGAACTCTCCCACGAGCGCCCGCTGGGCGCCGCGACCCTGGAGTTCGGGCTGCAATATATCGACAAGGCCCGCGACACATCGATCCTCACCGACCGCAACCGGGTCACGATCCCCAACCGGCCCACCCCGAGGCCGGTCCTGCCCGGGGTCTACGGCCCCTTCCTGCCGGAAGCCGGCGGCCTGAACGAGATTGGGGAAACCCGCCTGGACTCCTTTGTGATGCTGTCGGGCGCGAACGGCGCTCTGTCCTGGGAGACGGGGCTTCGCTACGAGGCCACAGAGACTCAGATCGCCGACCAGACGGTCCCTGGGGGCAAGAGCCTGGAGACCGACGACGGCGTCTTGCTGCCCTCGGCCCACATCCGCTGGAAACTCTCGGAAAACGATCGCGTGACCGCTTCCGTGGCGCGCACGATCCGCCGGCCCAACTTCAACCAGCTCTCACCGGCCACCCTGCTGGCCGAATACGGCGACAATGATTTCGTCGGCAACCCGCAACTGGACCCAGAAACCGCCTGGGGCCTGGACCTGGGCTTCGAGCGACGGCTGGGGAGACGCGGCGTCGCCGGGGTCAACCTCTTCTATCGCGACGTCGCCAACCTGGTGGAAGTGGCCAACACCGGAACGGTCGGTAGCGAAGGCCCCGGAACCTTCCTGCTCACCCCGCGCAACACCGGCGACGGGAAGGTCTGGGGGATCGAGTTCGACCTCTCAACGCCGCTCACCATCGTTGGTCTGAAAAACACCGGGGTCTTCCTCAACTACTCCTGGCTCGACAGTGAAGTGGACGATGAGTTCGGATCGCGCCGGTTCAACGACCAGTCCGACTATGTGTTCAATGTGGGCTTCATCCAGGACATCCCCACCTGGGCGGCGGCTTTTGGCGCCACCTATCGCAAGCAGGGCGAGGCCTTTGGCCGGATCGTCGGCGAGGAGGTCACCACCAGCTACGGCGCCGATCTGGAGGTCTTCGTCGAAAAGCGCTTCGGCAAGTCCTTCGTGATCCGCCTGACGGGCTCCAACCTCTTGGACGCCAAGAAGGAGGAGACGTTCAACAAGTTCGACACCCTGGCAGACCAGCGCACCCGCGATTTTGCAGAGTATGAGCTTGAGAGCGAAAAGGCCGGGCCGGTGTTCCAGCTGGTCACGCGCCTAGCCTTCTAGCCCATCGGCGCCTTGACGCCGGAGGAACGCAACCGGGCCTCCCCATCAGGACAGGAGGGAGGCCCGGTCTGAGTTTCCTCACTTCCCCACCTGCTCTTTCGAGCGCGGCGTCGAAGGCGCGGGCCCGACGCGGGGGGCGTCAGAGCGCTGGCGCCCTCTGGAGTGGGCGCACCTGTTAGCTAGCAAGGGGCGCTGGGACCCAACATGATCAAGATCAAGAAAAGGACGGTCAGCGAAATGCTTCGCGAGGTGTTGGGCCGCCGCTCGCGGCGAGCGACCGACGCCGGCCGCCCGACCTAAGGCAGGTCTTCGGCGAGGATCGCCATTTCGAACATGAAGGACCCGTCGCCGTCTTCGTCCTCGAAGACCACGCCAATGAACTCATCGTTGATATAGACCTCGGCCGAATCCTTCTGTTTCGGACGGGGGACCAGGCTGATCCGCGCATTGGCGAAGGTGCCACGCAGGTGGCCCTCAAGCTTGCGCATCATTCTCTCGTCCACAGCCATCTCCTCGCCGATTCAACAGCTGCGGAACCTAGCTGGTCGCGGCCGACACGGAAACCGTCAGATGACGTAGTCGTACACAGCTTCGGCCAGGGTGTGATCCATGCTGCGGGCCGGCTCGTCGCAGGTCGGGCAGTTGACCAGGCGGGCGGGCACCCCGGCGGCGGTGCAGTGGGCCGGAACCGGTTTCAGCACCACCGAGCCGGCGGCGATCTTCGCGTAGTCGCCGATATGGATATTGCCCAGCACCTTGGCCCCGGCGCTCAACAGCACGCCCTTGCCGATCTTGGGGTGACGGTCGCCCCGCTCAGCGCCCGTCCCGCCCAGGGTCACGTCCTGCATCATGGAAACATCGTCGCCGATCACCGCGGTCTCACCGATGACGATTCCGGTCCCATGGTCGATGAAGACTCCCGAACCGATCCTGGTGGCCGGATGGATGTCCACCTGGAACACCTCCGACATCCGGCTCTGCAGATAGAGCGCGATGGTCTCGCGGCCCTGGCCCCACAGCCAGTGGGCCACGCGCTGGGCTTGCAGCGCCTGGAAGCCCTTGAAGAACAGGAACGGCTGGACGTAGCCCTTGCAGGCCGGGTCGCGCTCGAACACGGCCTTCAGGTCGGCCTCGGCGATATCCACCAGTTTGGGATTGTCCTGGTAGGCGGCGTCGGCCAGTTCGCGCAGGCTCATGGCCCGCAGCTCCTGGTCGCCCAGCTTGCGCGCCAGCTGGTAGCTCAGCGCGGCGCCCAGGTCGTGATGGCTCAGCACCACGGCGTTCAGCAGCGAGGCTAGAGCCGGCTCCGATTGGGCGGCCCGTTCGGCCTCGTTGCGCAACGCGGCCCAGACCGGCGGTGGCGATGCCGGATCGATGACTTCCAGGCGCTGGCTCATCGCGTCCTCTCGTCCCATGACGTCTTCCTTATCCTAGCATGGCCGCCGAAAGTTCGCTCGGCAAAGCGCCCTCCCTGGCCATGTGGTAGCCCCGCAGCAGCATCGCAACCGTGAGCGCATCGCGCATATAACCCCCGACCGCCGCCGCCAGCGCTTCCCGAAAAGGTACACGCGCCCTCAGGATATCTTCGGTGCCGTCGCCCTGCGGCTCGTCCTGGACCTGAGTCAGGCCCGTGGCCAAATATCCAAATGCCTGTTCGTCGGTGACGGAGTTGGAGAGCTGCATCCGCAGAATCTCTTGCCAGTTGGCCGCGGCAAGGCCGGTTTCCTCCAGGAGTTCGCGCTTGGCGCTCTCCTGGGGATCGTCGTCCAGTGGCCCGCCGCCCTCGGGAATTTCCCAACTGTAGTCAGCGCACGGCAAACGGCTTTGCCCCACCAGGGTGATCGTCCCGTCATCATGGACAGGCAGGATCGCCACGGCGAAGTTCTTGAAGCTGACCACCCCGTAAAGGGCGTCCGCGCCGGTCGGCGCCACGGCGTCGTACTCGGTCAGGCTGATCCAGGGATTGTCGTAAATCGGCCGCGGCGGCCCCTTGCGCCACGGCGTTCCATGGGTCACAAGCCAGTCAGGTTTTTGCGACATGTTCTCAACTAGATTGCGAAACCACCCCCATAGTAAGAGGGTTCTCCTGTCGGCTTTCCTAATGAGGCGCGCTCCAAGAT
>JAGNIV010000026.1 GCA_018001015.1 Phenylobacterium sp.
CCGAGCCACGTAGCCGGGAAATCTCGCACCGCTCCTCAAGGCTGAGCTGCTCGTAGAGCCGTCCCATGACAACACCTCCGCCAACGCAAGGTGTTGCACTTCGTTTGAGAACTCAGGGGATCCAGGTCATAGGTCAGGGCCTTGATCAAGAAACCTGAAGACAGCTGATGAATTTGGGTCCCGGCCCTCGCCGGGATGAGCGGATGGTCAGCGGCCAATCCGATGCACCGTCGACCCCTTCACCGTCCGCACCTCGGTGATCGGCGGCGCGGGACGCTGGAATCCGGGGCTCGACATCAGCGCCACCACCCTGCGCTTCGCGTCGGCCTCAAGGTCTCCGTAGAACAGGTTGTAGCCGGGGACCTTGCGCTTGTCGGCCCACGAGCCCGCCCTCTTCAGCATCTTGGGCTTGGGTCGCGAGACCCGCAGGATTCCGTCCTGGCACTTGGCCGAGACCTGGCGGGTCAGAAAGGCCGGCCGAGCGCCCCACTCCAGGCCCGTGGCGTTCGCCGCGCCCTGGTTCAGCTTGGCAGGGGCCGCGGCGTTTGCGGTCGCGCCCAGCAGCGGGTTGAAGCACAGCGGTGTGCGGCCGGCGATGTTTTCCAGTTCGCCATTGGCGTCCCAGACCAGGGACCGGTCCCTGAGGGCCTGGACGCGTTCGTTGTCGTGCTCGAAGGCCGAAGCCCAGGCGGCAAGGCAGCCCGCCTCGTTCGGCCGCGCGCAGGGTGTTAGCGGCGGCGTCTCAGCGGGGACCACAGTCTCCATGAGATAGGCCGCCGCCAGCCGCGCCCGCATGGCGGGGTCGCGAGCGATCTCGTCGGCGATCAGACGTGAGGCCAGGGTCCCGCCCTGCTCCACGCCGACGACAATGAAGGGGCGCCCCTTGTTATCGGCGGCCATGTACTGCCGGAACGCCGCGACCACGTCGGCATAGGCGAAGCGCCGCGCGTCCCGGGCATCCTCGCGCAGGGTCAGCAGGGTGTAGAGGCTCGCCTGACGGTAGCGCGGGGCGAACAGCCGGCCGATGCGTAGGAAGGGCCCCGCATAGTTGGGCGCCACGACGCGGCGGAAGAACTTGTCGGACTGGACGTCATCGATGGGGCTGACCCAGTCCCTGCCGCCGTCATAGCTGGTGGGGCCGACGAAGAAGATGTCGGCCGGGGGATCGGCCGTGGTCCAGATCTCGGGCTTGGCGGGCAACAGGGCCCAGGCGGCGCGCTGAGTGTAGTCGGGAGCCGTTGGCGGCTGGTAGGTCTGGAACGGCACCTTGGGGTCCAGCGCATTGCTGGCGATGTCGTCGCGCCACCAGAAGGCGGCCATCACCACCAGCGCCACGAAGCCCAGGGCGGCGGCGGTGACCAGACGCTTGAAGCCCTTGGGACGCTGGGCCATCGCCTACCTGTAAGGGTCCGGCTGCGACAGATAGTTTTGGATGTAGTCGGTGATGCCGTCTTCCAGCGGCGTCATCGGTTGATTGAAACCGGCGGCCTTCAGCCGGTCCATCTTGGCCTGGGTGAAGTACTGGTACTTGTCCCGGATGGCCGGCGGCATCGGAGTGTATTCGATCTTGGCGGGCTTGCCGGCCGCGGCGAAGACCGCCTTGGCCATGTCCTCGAAGGTCCGCGCCTTGCCAGAGCCCAGGTTGTAGACGCCGTTCACCTGTTCGGAATTGGCCAGCCACGCGACCACGTCGGCGACGTCGCCGACATAGACGAAGTCGCGGGTCTGGCCGCCGTCGGCGACCCCCTCGCGGTAGGACTTGAACAGCTGCACGGCCTGGCCACCCGCCACCTTTGGCCAGATCTGCGACGCCACCGACTTCATCGCGTGCTTGTGCTCTTCGTTGGGGCCGTAAACGTTGAAGAACTTCAGGCCCACCCATTGCGGCGGCGCGTAGTCGCGGGCGGCCTGGCGGGCGGCGAACAGGTCGAACAGGGCTTTCGACCAGCCATAGGTGTTCAGGGGGCGCAGGGCCGCCAGCGAGGCGAGGTCATCCTTGTCGTCAAAGTCGGTGGTGTCGCCGTAGGTCGCCGCCGAAGAGGCATAGACGAAACGCCGCTGACGGTCGGCGCACCACCGGAACAGGTCTCGGCTCAGCGTGAAATTAGCGTGGATGATCTTGTCGGCGTCAGGCTCGGTCGTGGAGGAGATCGCGCCCATGTGGACGACGATCTCGATGTCTCGCCAGCGCTTCTCCAGCCAGTCGAACATGTTCTCCGGCGCCACGAAGTCGCCGATCGGATGCTTGGCGATGTTACGCCATTTGCCGAGTTCCGCCTCCTGCAGCCAGTCGCAGACCACCACGTCGAGGCTCGGGTCTTCCGTCAGCTTGGCGACGATGTTGGAGCCGATAAACCCGGCCCCGCCGGTGACGAAGGCGATGCGACGGGTCATGTCGGCTCCTTGGCGGTCATGCGGGCGATGGCGGCGGTGGTGGAATAGCCGTCGACGATCTGGGCCAGACGGACCTCGCCGCCCCAGCCCTTCACCAAGTCGCCGCCCACCACCTGGTCTTCCGAATAGTCGGCGCCCTTGATCAGCACCTCGGGCCGCGCGGCCTCGATCAGCTTGATCGGGGTGTCCTCGTCGAAGGGCACAACCAGGTCGACGGCGCCCAGACCCGCCAGCACCATGGCCCGGCCCTCCAGGTCGTTGACCGGCCGCCCCTCCCCCTTCAGCGCCCTCACCGAGCGGTCGGAGTTGAGCCCCACCACCAGCCGGTCGCACCAGGACCTGGCCTGGTTGAGATAGGTCACATGGCCTCGGTGCAGGATGTCGAAACAGCCGTTGGTGAAGCCCACCCGCAGGCCCTTGGCGCGCCAGCGGGCGATCTCGTCGGTCATCCGCTGCGGCGTGACGATCTTACCCTCGGCGGGCGCCATGTGGGCTGTGAGCGAGGCCTCGATCAGTTCCTCGGGCAGGACGGTAGCGGTGCCGGCCTTGCCCACGGCCACGCCGGAGGCCAGCATGGCGAAGGCGATGGCGTCCTCGACCGGCGTGCCGGCGGCCAGGGCCAGCCCCAGGGCCGCCAGGGCCGTGTCCCCGGCGCCTGAGGCGTCGAACACCTCCCGCGCCGAGGTCGGGAAGTGCCGCACCGGTTCTCCGCGCACGGCCAGGGTGATGCCCTTGGAGGCCCGCGTCACCAGGATCGCCTTGGCTTCACAGAGCGACAGGGCCTGGGCCAGGGCCGCCTCGATCTCGTCGTTGCTGCCGGTGGGCAGGCCGGTGGCGTGGGCCAGCTCGCTGGCGTTCGGCTTGATCACGTCCACCGCGCCGTAGCGCAGGAAGTTTCGCGCCTTGGAGTCGACGATCACCGGCACGCCGACCGCACGCACCGCGGCGATCACCGCGTCGGTGACGACCCCCTTGCCGTAGTCCGACAGCAGGATCGCCCCGGCGCCCTCGGCCACCTCGCGCACGGTGCGGACCAGGCGTTTCTCCACCTCGCCGGTCGCGGGCTTGCTGGCCTCCAGATCGACGCGCAGCAGTTGCTGGCCGCCGGAGACGAAGCGAGTCTTGAGGGTGGTCGGCCGGTCAGCGTCGGGAACCAGGAAGCCCTCGATGCCGGTCTTGTCGCCGATCAGCCGCAGAGCCTCGTGGCTTTCGGGATCGGTGCCGATCAGACCCACCAGCGCCACATCGCCCCCGAGCGCCGCGACATTTCGGGCCACATTGCCCGCGCCGCCCAACATCACCAGCTCACGCTCGCGGGCCAGGACCGGGATCGGCGCTTCCGGGGAGACGCGCGTCACCTCGCCATAGACAAAGCGGTCCACCATCAGGTCGCCGACACAGACGATGCGGGCGCCGGAGAGACGGGTCAGCAGTTGCTGGAGAGTCGAGAGGTCCATCAGCGCGCCGCGTGCAGGGCCTTGAGGGTCTTCAGGAGTCCCTCGGCGCTATCCAGCGGCAGACAGCTCGGCCCATCGCAGAGCGCCTTGTCCGGGTCGTGGTGGAATTCGAGGAAGACGCCGTCAGCGCCGGCCGCCACCGCCGCCTTGGCGATGATCGGGACGCCTTCGCGCCGGCCGCCGGTGGAGGCGCCGTTCGACTTCGGGTTGGCGCCGGGCAGTTGCACCGCATGGGTGGCGTCGATGGTCACGGGCGCGCCCAACTGCTTCATTTCCTCGATGCCGAGCATGTCGACCACCAGGTTGTTGTAGCCGAAGGAGACCCCCCGCTCGCACAGGATGACCAGGTCCTCGCCGATCGCTTCCTTGATCTTATCGAGGATATTGCGGCAGTCCCAGGGGGCCAGGAACTGGCCTTTCTTTACATGCAACAGGCCGCCGGCCGCCTGGGTCGCGCGGGCCGCGGCCACAACCAGGTCAGTCTGACGGCAAAGGAAGGCGGGGATCTGCACCAGGTCGGCGATTGCCGCCACAGGCTCCACCTGATCAAGCTCGTGCAGGTCGGTGGCGATGGGCAGGTCGAACTCGTCCTTGATGGCCTTGAGCATCTTCAGGCCTTCGGTGATCCCGGGGCCGCGATAGCTATGGATCGACGAGCGATTGGCCTTGTCGAAGCTCGCCTTGAACACGTAGGGCAGGCCCAGCTCGCGGGTCACCTGCTTGAGGTGACGGGCTGTGTCGCGGGCAAGCTCGATGTCTTCCAGGACGTTCAGGCCCGCGATCACCACCAGCGGCTGGCCGTCGCCAATCGAGATGTTCCACTTGTTCAGGGTCAGGACGGCCATAGACGGACTCCGGATCGCTCGGGCTTTGGGATGGCGCCTAAGTGGCGCGCGGGCGTTGTCTTCACAAGCTTGAATTCGTCGGCTGCATCCGAGGCCGGAACGTGTCCGTAGGTCCAGCAAGGGTTCTCGAATTTTCCCGACGCCAAACCAGTGTTAGTATCCAGTTAGAGATCGGGAGTTGCAGCCATGACCCTGGCGCATGAATCATCCCTGACCGCCCTGGCGGCCTCGCCCCGCGCCTTCCGGCGCGTCCCGGCCCTGGCCGGCGTGCCCATGATCTTCCGTAATGCGCTGCGGATGATGGCGCGCAACTGGTTGGCGGGAGAACTGACCTTCGTCACGCCCAAGGGCCATGAGCTGCGGCTGGAGGGTGAACCCGGGCCCAAGGCGCGGATCATCGTGCGGGACTTCCGTTTCATCCGCCGGGCCTTGGCGGCCGGGGACATCGGCTTCGCCGAAGGCTACGCGGCCGGTGAGTGGGACACGCCGGACCTGACCGCGGTGCTTAGCGTCTTCTCCCTGAACTTCGAGAACCTGAGCCGTCTGACCGAGGGCAATGCCCTGGTGGGCGTTTTCAACTTCCTGAACCACGCCCTGAACAGCAACACCCGCAGGGGTTCAAAGCGCAACATCCACGCCCACTACGACCTGGGAAACGACTTCTATTCCCGCTGGCTCGACCCCAGCATGACCTATTCCTCGGCCCTGTTCACCGAAGCCGGCCAGAGCCTGGAGGATGCCCAGCGCGAGAAGTACAGGGCCCTGGCGAACGCCATGGACCTGCGGGCCGGGCATACTGTGCTGGAAATCGGCTGCGGCTGGGGCGGTTTCGCGGAATATGCGGCCAAGGAAGTTGGCGCCCATGTCACCGGGATCACCATCTCGACCGAGCAGTTCGGCTTCGCCACCCGGCGTATGGCCGAGCAGGGCCTGAACGACCGGGCGCAGATCAAGCTGATCGACTATCGCGACGTCCAGGGGACCTTCGATCGCGTCGCCTCGATCGAGATGTTCGAAGCGGTGGGCGAGCGCTACTGGCCGACCTACTTCAAGAAGATCCAGGACGTCCTGGCGCCGGGTGGTCGGGCGGCGCTGCAGATCATCACCATTCAGGAAGCCCTGTTTGAGGGCTATCGCAAACGCGCGGACTTCATTCAGAAGTATATCTTCCCGGGCGGCATGCTGCCTTCGGAGAGCCGACTGAAGGCCGAGACGGACCGCGCGGGCCTGACCTGGACCGGGATTTCCCGTTTCGGCCGGGACTATGCCCAGACCCTGGCCCAATGGGAGCAGCGCTTCGACGCCCGCTGGGACGACATCAAGGGTGCGGACTTTGACGAACATTTCCGCAAGATCTGGCGGTTTTATCTGAGTTACTGCGACGCGGGTTTCCGCACCGGCCGCACCGATGTCGTGCAGCTTGGCCTCGCAAAGGCCTGATCGCCCCCTGTTCGGACGCGCCAACGCCCCTTAAGTAGCGGGGATGACCGTCGCACACAGCGTCCTCGACGCCATCGGAAACACGCCGCTCATCCGCCTCAATCGCGCCAGCGAGGCGACGGGCTGCGAAATTCTCGGCAAGGCCGAGTTCATGAACCCCGGCCAGTCCGTGAAGGACCGGGCGGCGCTGTACATCATGCGTGACGCCGAACGGCGGGGCCTGTTGAAGCCCGGCGGGCGGATCGTCGAGGGCACGGCCGGCAACACCGGCATCGGCCTGGCCATGGTCGCCTCGGCCAGCGGCTATAAGACTACCATCGTCATTCCGCGCACCCAGAGCCAGGAAAAGAAGGACGCTATCCGTCTGCTGGGCGCCGAGTTGGTGGAGGTGGACGCCGTCCCCTACTCCAATCCCGAGAACTATGTCCGCTATTCCGGCCGCTTGGCCGAAGAGCTCAACGCCAAGGAGCCGGCGGGCGCCGTCTGGGCCAACCAGTTCGACAACGTCGCCAACCGCCAGGCCCACGTCGAGACGACCGGCCCGGAAATCTGGGCGCAGACCGACGGCAAGGTGGACGGATTCATCTGCGCCGTGGGCTCCGGCGGCACCCTGGCCGGCATCGCCGAGGCTCTGCGCGCCCGAAACCCCAAGGTCGCCATCGGCCTGGCCGATCCGCACGGCGCGGCGCTCTACAGCTACTTCACCGACGGCGAGCTGAAGTCCGAAGGAACCTCCATCAGCGAGGGCATCGGCCAGGGTCGGATCACCGCCAATCTGGAGGGCCTGCAGATCGACCATGCCTATCGCATCGGCGACGAGGAGATGCTGCTGGCCATCTACGACATGGTCGAACACGAGGGCCTGGTGATGGGCGGCTCCACCGGCATCAACGTCGCCGGCGCCATCCGCATGGCCAAGGGCCTGGGCCCTGGCCACACCATCGTGACCATCCTGTGCGACCAGGGCTCGCGCTATCAGAGCAAGATCTACAATCCCGAATTCCTCAAGGAGCGGGGTCTGCCCGTCCCCGGCTGGCTATGACCGACCCCCTGGTTTCCACCGACTGGCTGGCCGCGCACCTGGGCGAGGTTCAGGTGGTGGACGCCACCTGGTTCATGCCCAATGAGGGCCGGGAGGGGCACGCCGACTACCTCGCCGCCCATATCCCAGGCGCGGTGTTCTTCGACATCGACGCCATCGCCGACAAGACCGTCGATCTGCCGCACATGCTGCCGACCGCGCAGGGCTTCGCGGACGCCGCCGGGCAGCTGGGCCTGTCGCGGGACGCCACGGTGGTGGCCTATGACAGCTTCGGCATACGCTCGGCGGCGCGGGTTTGGTGGACCCTGCGGGTGATGGGATTTGCCAAGGTCTTCGTCCTCGACGGCGGCTTCAAGAAATGGCTCGCCGAGGGCCGTCCGACGGAAGGCGGCCAAGGCGCCCTGCCCCCGACGACCCTGACGCCCAGCCTGGACGCCAGGCTGGTCCGGGATGTCGGCGCCGTGAAGAACCTGCTGGAGTCGAAAGCTGCCCAACTGGTGGACGCCCGTGGCGCCGCGCGCTTCCGTGGGGAGGCGCCCGAGCCCCGTGCCGGGCTGCGCTCGGGCCACATGCCCGGCGCCCGCAACACCCCCTTCGACAGCCTGCTGAACGGGGACGGCACGATGAAATCGGCTGACCAACTGAGGCCGCTGTTCGCCGCCGCCAAGGTCGACCTCGGCGCCCCCATCGTCACCACCTGCGGCTCAGGGGTCACGGCCTCCGTCATCGCCCTGGCGCTGGCCCGGTTGGGGCGTGAGGACGTGGCGGTTTATGACGGCTCCTGGACCGAATGGGGCGGCCGCAGCGACACCGCCGTGGTGACCGGTCCTTGAGGGTACGCCTCGCCCGCCCCGACGACATCCCCGCCTTGCCGCTCCTGGAGGATTCAGCGGGCCAGGCCTTCCGTGGCACCGACCAGGACTGGATCGCCGACGACATCGTCATCGAGGCAGACGCCTACCCGCCCCTGGTGGCGGCCGGCGGGGTCTGGGTGTCGGAAGCCGACGACGGCACGGTGACAGGCTTCGTCGCCACCGAGCCCCTGGACGACGCCCTGCACATCCTGGAAATGGCTGTCCACCAGGATCATCAGCGCCAGGGGATCGGCGCCCGGCTGATGGCCGCGGCGCTGGATCACGGTAAGCGCGCAAGCTACCCCGCCGCGACCCTGACCACCTTCCGGACCATCCCCTGGAATGCGCCGTTCTACGCCCGCCTCGGATTTTTGATCCTCGACGAACCATCGCCGGCGCTGCAAGCCATCCTCGCCGAGGAAGCCGCGCGCGGCCTCACCGACCGCTGCGCGATGAGGCTGGTCTTCTAGTTCCGCGTCGGGATGATCACCGGCAGGGTCTCGTACCCCTTCACGAACACCGAGTGGGTCCGCTGGGGCTCAGCCACCACCTCGACGGTAGGGAAGCGGGCCAGGATTTCCTCCCAGATGATCTGCAGTTGCAGTTCGGCCAGGCGGTTGCCGACGCAACGGTGGACGCCGAACCCGAAGGACAGGTGCTGGCGGGGCCGTTCGCGGTCGATGATGTAGTTGTCGGGATTGGCGATGACTTCGTCGTCGCGATTGCCCGAGACGTACCACATGGCCACCCGGTCGCCCTTCTTGATGGTCTTGCCGCCGATCTCGTAGTCCTCGGTCGCCGTGCGCGCCATGTGCGCCAGAGGCGTCTGCCAGCGGATGGTTTCTGAGACCATGGACGGGATCAGCGACGGGTTCTCGCGCAGCTTGCGATATTGGGCCGGGTTCTGGTTGAGGGCGTAGATCGAACCGGAAATGGTGTTCCGCGTCGTGTCGTTGCCGCCGATGATCAGCAGGGTGACGTTGCCGTGGTACTCGTGCTCGTCCATGTCCCGGGTCGCCGGGTTGTGAGCCAGCATGGAGATCATGTCGAACTTCGGCTCGGTGTCCTTGATCCGGTCGGCCCAGAGGCCGTCGAAGGCGTCAAAACACTTGGTGAGCTCGCTGCGCTTCTGCTCCCAGCTCTCGCAGACCCCGTGGCCGGGTGGGTTGGTCATCATGTCCGACCAGTAGGTCAGGTCACGCCGCCGCTCGAAGGGGAAGTCGAAGAGCGTGGCCAGCGTCATGGCCGTCAGCTCCTTGGAAACCAGGTCCACCCAGTCAAAGGTCTCGCCGATGGGCAGGCCATCCAGGATCGCCCCGGCCCGCTCGCGGATCACGGGCGCCATCTGGGCGAGATTGTGGGGCGCCACGGCGGGGCTGACCGCCTTGCGCTGCACGTCGTGCTTGGGCGGATCCATGCCAATGAAGCTGGGGCGGGTCGGCCGGCCAGCCGATTCGGCCTTGGACTCCAGGCTTTGCAGGACGATGCCGTCGGCTGAGGAGAACACCTGATGATTGGTGTCGATGGCCATGATGTCGTTGTATTTGGTCACCGACCAGTAGGGGCCGTACTCACTGTTTTCCGTGTAGTGGACCGGGCTTTCGCGGCGCAGGCGCTCAAATTGAGCCCACATGGTGTCGCTGGTGAACAGCTCCGGCTGGGCGGGATTGAGTTGGTCCAGCGGCAGGGCCTCGGCCTGCTGGCGGGCCTCGTGGCGGATATCGACGGAACCGTCGCTCATGGTCGTCTCTCCCTGACGGGCGGGCTTCTGAAGAGCTCGCTCACATGCGTTGCGCCAATGACGCCGAACCGAACACTGTATTGCAAGGGGCATCTTCCGCCGGGTCAGCGCACCGGCGGCGGATAGTGCAGTCCCGGTTGCGGCGCGCTCCACAAGGCGTTGAGGCCCCGCTCCAGCTTGAGCGGCGATCCCTGTCCCAGATTACGGCGGAACACCTCGTCGTAGGCGCCCACCTGACGGATAACCTGGAACCCCCAATCGGCCTTCAGCCCCAGCAGGGGGCCCAGGTCCCCCTCGGCTCCAAGCAGACGGCGTACACGGGGATCGCGCGACTCATCGCGAGCCTTGGCGACAGTCTCCGAGGTCAGCTTCAGCTCCTCCCCCAGCATCAGGGCATAGACGCTCCAGCGGACGATGTCGGTCCAGGCCGGATCGTCCTGACGAACCGCGGGCCCGAGCGGTTCCTTGGAGATCACTGTGGGCAGAATCACGTGAGCGTTCGGGTTGTTCATCAGCGACCGGGCGGAAGCCAGGGCCGAGACGTCAGCGGTGAAGGCGTCGCAGTCGCCGCTCTGGTAGGTCTCGCGCGCCTCGGCCTCCGAGCCGGCGACGACGGCGGTGTACTTCAAGCCCCGGATCTTGAAGTAGGCCGCCAGATTGTCCTCACTGTCGGCGCCCGCCTGGACACAGATCCGCGCGCCGTTCAGTTCGTCCGCGGTCGCAAGGGCCAAGGCCTTGGTGGCCAAGAAGCCCTGGCCGTCGAAATAGGTCACCGCGGGGAAGTCCAGGCCGCGGGCGTCGCGGGCGAAGGTCCAGGAGGTGTTACGCGACAGGATATCGATCCTGCCGGCCGACAAGGCCCCGAACCGATCCTGGGTCTGGACGGGCGTGAACCGCACCGCCTTGGCGTCCCCGAGCACAGCGGCCGCTACGGCGCGGCAGACGTCGACGTCGAAGCCGCGCCAACCACCCTTGTCATCCGGGAAAGCGAAGCCCGCCAGCCCGGGATGGACGCCGCAGGCCAGGTAGCCCCGCGACCGGACCGCCGCGAGCGTCGGGCTGGCCTTGGCGCGCAGCACCTGGGTCGCCGGGTCGGCCGCGGACGTGGCGCTTGGCGGCGGCGCAGGCGTCTGATCGGCGCCACCGCAGGCGGCGAGCCAAAGCAGAAGTCCAATAGCAGCGGTGCGGCCTAGCGCCTTGATCACAAACCTCACGAGGGTTCTAATGAATACGGGCATTGTCGCCCCTGTTCGCTCCGAGCCGTCAAGCCGCATGGCCGAAGAAACTCGATTGATCCGCGCCGGCGCCACGCCAAAGTCGCTGGCCAAGACCGTGGGGCCGCCGATCCAGAAGGGCTCCACCGTCCTCCTGCCCAACGCCGAGGCGCTCTACGACGACGACAGCTTCATCACCTATGGCCGCCAGGGCCTGGCGGCCCATGACGCCCTGCGCGACGCGCTGTGCGAGATGGAGGGCGCCAAGGGGGTCTGCCTTTATCCCTCGGGGCTCGCCGCCCTGACCGGCGCCATGCTCGCCGTCCTTAAGGCCGGGGACGAGGTGCTGGTCGTCGACAACATCTACAAGCCCACAAGGCGGTTCTGTGATCACGTCCTGAAACGTTTCGGGGTCGGTGTCCGCTATTTCGATCCCCGCCAGACTCCGGAAGACCTGGTGGGTGGCGCCGGTGAGGCTGTCCGCCTGATCGTCCTGGAGAGCCCCGGCTCCCTGTCCTTCGAAATGCAGGACCTCGCCGCCGTCGCCGGGCTGGCCCGGGGCCGAGGCATCCTGACCCTGGCCGACAACACCTGGGGCGCAGGCTACCTGATCAAGCCCCTGGCCCAGGGCGTGGATATCAGTGTCCAGGCCCTGACCAAATATGTCGGGGGCCATTCCGACGTCTTCATGGGCTCGGCGGCGGCGACCGACCCGAGCCTGGTGGGCCAGTTGGAGAACGGCGTCACCCACCTGGGCTGGGCCGTGGCGCCTGAGGACGCCTATCAGATGCTGCGCGGCCTGCGCACCCTGCCCGTCCGGCTCGCCCGACAAGGCGCCAGCGGTCTCGCCATCGCTGCCTGGCTGCGCGATCAGCCGGAGGTGGCCGGCGTCCTGCACCCCGCCCTACCCGGCTGCCCCGACCACGAGCTCTGGGCCCGCGACTATACCGGCGCCTGCGGCCTGTTCGGCTTCGTCTTCAGGCCCGCGCCCGAGGCGGCGGTGAACGCCTTCCTCGATGAACTCAAGCTGTTTGGCCTCGGCTTTTCCTGGGGCGGCTTCGAGAGCCTGGCCATCTCCTGCGATCCCCAGCTCGGGACGCGCAAGTTCCGCGCCGACTACGGCGGCCCGTTGATGCGCCTGCACATCGGCCTGGAGAACGCCGACGACCTGATGGCGGATCTGCAAAAGGGGCTGCAGGCCTTCAGCGCCGCGGGCGGCTAACCCTGGCGCGCCCTGCAGGACTCGAACCTGCAACCGCCCGCTTAGAAGGCGGGTGCTCTATCCAGTTGAGCTAAGGGCGCTCGCGAGAACCTAGTGGGTCCAGGGCTGCTTGCGGTTGAAGGCGAAGTTGTCGGCGTAGGCCTTGACGATGCGCTTGGCCGGCTTGGGGTCGAAGAGTTGGAACGGGATGGCGTGGGCCTGGGCGTAGGCCACCGCGTCCTCGGAAGTGTCGAAGGACAGGCGAATCTGGCCGTCGGTGTCACGGGTCTGGGTCCAGCCCATCAGAGGGTCCGACGCCCTGGCGTCCTGCGGCGCGAATTCCAGCAACCAGTCCTTGGTCTTGGCCTTGCCGGACTGCATGGCGTTCTTGGCCGGACGGTAGATGCGCGCGAGCATGAAGGGTCCCTTGCGGAAAGTCGTTTTGGCCGGTGCTGGTCGGGGCGAGAGGATTCGAACCTCCGACCCTCTGGTCCCAAACCAGATGCGCTACCAGGCTGCGCTACACCCCGAAAAGCACCGGCGGGCGTGGGATATAAGGCTTTGGCCGTTCCCGCAAACGATAGGAGGCCACAGGGCGCGTTCCCTCGACCTTTGCGCCTCCCGTCTGGTAGGTCTTCGGCGGGGGGAGCAAAAGATGCCGCAGTCAAAATCGAAGTCCAAGCGCACACGCCGCATGGAGAAACGCAGGCGAGCCCAGTTCCTTGATCGCCACGCCGAACACATCCGGCTGGCCCTGATCGGCGGCGGCGCGATCCTGGTGGCCAGCCTCGTGGCGAAGGTCGCCCTAGGCTGAGTCCGACTTGGCCGGCGCGCGCCGGTGCATCAGCTTGAACACACCGGAGGCCCGCACAACATCGTGGCCGCCGACATAGGCGCGACCTTCCACGAAGGCGACGTCGCGGGTGGCGCGGGTGACGCGCGCGTCCCCCATCACCCATTCTCCGATCCGGGCCATGTGCAGGAAGTCCACCGACAGGTGAATGGTCACCGACCGTGTCTGCGTCTCACGCCACACCGCCGCCGCCAAGAGTCCGTCCAGGAAGGCGGTCAGCATGCCGCCGTGGACCAACCCCAGGCCATTGGCGTGACGCTGCTCGGCGAAGAAGGCCTGCTCGGTCAACCCGTCTCGCTGCTCGGCGCGGTGATAGTAGGGTCCGTTGATCGTGGAGAAGTCGCCGCGACCTTGAGACTTGATGAAGCCCTCCGGCACGATGATCTCGGGCGTGGCGGCAAGCGTCATGGGACGGGATTCTTCGCGGGTTTGAGGGTGATTTCGTAGATCTGCGGCCATCGCTTGCCGGTCACGAACAGGCGGTCGCCAGCCTTGTCATAGGCGATTCCATTCAGCACGGCGTCGGGGTCCCGCTGCGACAGGGTCTCAGGCAGGCCGGTCATGTCGATCCACCCCTTCACGGCGCCGGTTCTCGGGTCGATGCGGGCAATGCGGTTGGTCATCCAGATATTGGCCAGGATCTCGCCCTTCACCCATTCGATCTCGTTGAGATTGCGCACCGGCCGGCCTTCGGCGGTGACCGTGACGGTCCGGGCCACCTTCAGGGTCTTGGGATCCAGGAAGCGCAGGGTGGGGGTGCCGTCGCTCATGATGATCGACCGGCCGTCCTGGGTCAGCGCCCAGCCCTCGCCGTCATAGCGGAACGAGCCCTTGGGGGCGAAGGTCTTCAGGTCCCAGCGGAAACCCACGCTGTCGCGCCAGGTCAGGCTCAGCAGGTCGCCGTCCCAGTTGACGATGCCCTCGCCGAACATGGTGGGGTCAGTGGCCCGCGACTGCAGGACGACGCCGTCGGCCAGGCGCACCTTCCGGATCGAAGAGGCGCCCTCCAACCCGGTGCTCTCGAAAATCACGCCGTCGAGATAGAACAAGCCCTGGGTGAAGGCGCCCGTGTCGTGGGGATAGGCGGCCTGCACCTCAAAGCCCTGCACCGGCAGCTCGGCCTGAACCGGCCCGCAGGCGACAAGGGCCGCGGCCAAGACGGCCAGCCGTGCGGCGCGGAAAATGGCGATCAGCAAGCCCAAGCTCCCCAGACGAGAGCCTATCCTTTGCGGGAGGGTTGCGGCGGAGGCAAGGCGGAGCTGTCAGGCCATGCCGATGGATTCGAGCTCGGCCACCACCAGGCCCTTGGGCCCTTCGGCGAAGCGGACCATGACGTCATCGCCGGGCTGCAGGTCCTCGATGCCCGACCGGCGCAGGGTCTCGATGTGGACGAAGATGTCGCCGGGTTCGCCATCACGGACCACGAAGCCGTAGCCCTTGGCGCGGTTGAACCACTTCACCTTGGCCCGCTCCAGCGGCCCCCTCGCCTGGGGCGCGGGCCTGGCGGCGCGGGCGGGGAAGCCGCTCGCCCCTGCCTGCCGGTCAAAGCCGCCACCGTTACGGTCGAAGCCGTCCCGATCGCGGCGGAAGTGGCCCTCGTCGCGGCTGCGCCGCTCGGCTGGGGGCGGCGCGGAGCTTTCGTCCAGGTCCACCACCTCAGCAACCTGCCAGCCCTTGGGCCGGCGGATCACGTCACAGACGATGATGGCGCCCTCCAGGGCGTTCTCTCGCCCGGAGTTCCTCAACGATGTCACATGCAGCAGAACATCTTTCAGGTCGGTCTGGCCGGGATCGTCCGGGACAATGAAGCCATAGCCCTTGCCCGCGTCGAACCACTTGATCCGCCCACTGATCCGCACAGCATCTTCGTGCGAATCTACACCCTCAAATTCGTAACCAGACATTTGCCCCTCTGGCCCGATCTCCCAATCCCTACGGATACTGGCCAGTTATAACACTGTTCTCGTAACAGGAGAGCCGTCAATGGGGGTTTTCACCCAAATGCACGCATTTGGTGTGTTTCTCGCGCATGGCGCGATGGATGGGCGCCGAGGCAATGTCGGCGGGGCCTCTGAGGGCGAAATCGCGTGGCAGTCCCTAGGGGAGTCGAACCCCTCTCTCCAGGTTGAAAACCTGGCGTCCTAACCGATAGACGAAGGGACCGCAGCGGCGAAGGGCGGCTCTATATCTGCGTTCCTGGGGGTGTGCAAGCGCACTCAGTCAGACTTGCCACAGTTCGCGAAGATGGCCCGACGTCACCCCACCCGGCGGAGGTCAGCGACGTCCTCGATCTCCAGCTCGACACTGGATCGGCCCTGCCAGTCATCGGGCTTCAGGCGACCGACGATGTGCAATCCGCCCCCCTCGGCCAGCAGGCGGGCGCCGATGTCCGTGCCCTCCGAACGCCACGCCACGGCCTTCAGCTTGCCGCCGGTGCGATCGGTCAAGGTCACCCGGACATGGCCGCCCTTGAGGGCCATGGCCCGCTCGACGCGCACATCGGAGAGCGCGAAGACCGGCTCGGGATTTCCGGGGCCGAACGGCGCCATCCGTTGGAAGCTCTCGTACAGCGCCCGGTCGGCGCCGCCGGTGGTGATCAGGGCGTCGATATCCAGGCCATCCTCAGCCGCGGCGACCTCGCTCTCGTCGGCGAGGCGCTCGCAGAGAAAGGCGCGCAGGTCCGGAATGGTGTCGGGCTTGACGCTCAGACCGGCGGCCATGGCGTGACCGCCCCCAGCGATCAGCAGGCCCTCTTCGTAAGCCGCCTGGACGGCCCGGCCGAGGTTCACACCGGGCTGGGATCGGCCCGAGCCCTTGCCCACATTGGCCGCCCGATCGACGCCGATCACCATCACCGGCTTGCGGTAGCGTTCCCTCAGGCGCCCGGCCACGATGCCGATCACCCCGGGGTGCCAGTCGTCTGCGGCCACTAACAGCACCGGCAGGTCGGTCTGGTTGCTCTCGCGCTCAATGATCTGGACGGCCTGCTCCAGAACCTCGCGCTCCACCTCCTTGCGCGAGGCATTGAGGGCGTCGAGCTCGGCGGCCAGGTCGGCGGCCTCTCTGGCGTCGTCGGTGGAGAGCAGGCGCGCACCCAGATCAGCCCGGCCGATACGCCCTCCGGCGTTGATGCGCGGCCCCAGGACGAAACCGACATGGAACGTCGTCGCCGGCCCTTGGCTCTTGGCGACCTCCAGCAGGGCCTTCAGGCCGGGATTGCGCCAGCCCGACATCACCTTCAGACCCTGGGAGGCCAGGGCCCGGTTAAAGCCCACCAGCTGGGTCACATCGCAGATGGCGCCCATGCAGGCCAGGTCCAGCCACTGCCGGATATCCGGCTCGGGGCGCTCCTGCGTGAATAGTCCCTGTTTGCGCGCCTCCCGGTTCAGGGCGGCCAGCAGGACGAAGGTCACCCCAGCGGCGGCCAGCACCCCCTGCCCCGACCCGCAGCCGGGACGGTTGGGGTTGACCAGCGCGGTGGCGGGCGGAACCTCGTCGCCGCGCATCAGGTGGTGGTCGATCACCACCACCTCCAGTCCGATCTCAACGGCGTAGGTGACCGCCTCCATCGCCGCGGCGCCGCAGTCGACGGTGATCACCAGTTCGACGCCCTCGTCCTTGAGGCGGCGGAAGGCGGCGGGCGACGGGCCGTAGCCTTCGGTGATGCGATCAGGGACGTAGATGCGCAGGGGCGCGCTCAGGGCCCGGGTCCAGCGGACCAGCTGGGCGGCGCTGGAGGCGCCATCGACGTCATAGTCGGCGAACACCGCCATGGGCCGGCCCTTGGCGACGGCGTCCACCAGGATGGCGGCGGCCTTGTCCATGTCCATGAAGCTGGAGGGGTCGGGGAACAGGGCCTTCAGCGTCGGGTTCAGATAATGCTCACCCTGGCCGTCCTCGACACCCCGCGAGGCCAGGGCGCGGGCCAGGGGCTCGGGCAGGCCCAGCGCCATCTCATGGCGGCGAACGGTCTCCGGATCAGCGGCCCGCTCGCGCCACAGCCGGCCGCTGAGCGACCGGGTGACGCCCAGATAGCCCGCCGGGGTGGCGCCGTCGGCCATCACACCGGCCGCTTCATCCGCACTTCGCGCACCGTCTGGGTGGCGGAGTTCATGACGATGGTGTGGGTGTGGACGAAGCCGTCCTCATAGTGGACGCCGTCCAGCAGGGCCCCGTTCGTGACACCGGTGGCGGCGAAGATCGCGTCGGCGCGGACCATCTCGTGCAGGTCGTACTTGCGGTCGAAATCGGTGATGCCGATCCGCTTGGCGCGGGCTTTCTCGTCGGCGTTGCGGAACACCAGGCGGCCCTGGAACTGACCGCCGACGCACTTCAGCGCCGCGCAGGCCAGAACGCCCTCCGGCGCCCCGCCCTGGCCGAGATAGAGATCGACGCCCGTGGAGGGGTCGGCGGTGTTCATGACGCCGGCCACGTCGCCGTCGGTGATCAGATAGATGCGCGCGCCCACCGAGCGGACGCTGGCGATGATCTCGGCATGCCGGGGGCGGTCCAGGATGCAGACCGTGATTTCGCTGGGATCGACCCCCTTGGCCTCCGCCAGGTCTTCCACGTTCTGCGCCGGGGTCTTGTCGAGGTCGATGATGCCGGGCGGATAGCCCGGGCCGCAGGCGATCTTGTCCATATAGGTGTCAGGCGCGTTCAGCAGAGTGCCCTTGGGCGCCCAGGCCATGACGGCCAGGGCATTGGCCATCGCCTTGGCGGTGAGGGTCGTGCCTTCGAGAGGGTCGAGCGCGATGTCGATCTTCGGGCCTTTGCCGCGACCGACCTTCTCGCCGATGTACAGCATGGGCGCTTCGTCGCGCTCGCCCTCGCCGATCACGATCTCGCCGTCGATGTCCAGGTCGTTGAGGGCCGTGCGCATGGCGTCCACCGCCGCCTGATCCGCCGCCATCTCGTCGCCTCGGCCCACCAGTTTCCAGGCGGCGATGGCGGCGATCTCGGTCACCCGGACGGCGTCGATGACCAGACCACGATCGAGGATTTCGGAACTCATGGACACGTCTCCTGCCGGAATCCGGCATAGCCGGCGACTATCTTGAGATTCTCAGATGCGCGCGATGCGCAAGAGGCGCGGTCTCTCCAGCACAGAGGGTAGATTCGCGATGCGGTCTATCGCCGCCGTCAGAACGGATTCGGCGACGGCGTGGGTTGTGAGCACGATGGGTACGCCATCGGCGTTCTCCACCGGCTTCTGCAGGAAGCTCTCGATGGAGACCCCGGCCTCCGCCAAGGTCTCGGAGACCGCCGCGATGACGCCCGGCTCGTCCTTCACCAGGAACCGCAGATAGGCCCGCCCCATGCTCTTGGAGGGGTCCACCGGGGTGAAAGGCTTCAACTCCCCGGCGGGCCGTTGGAAGACCGGCCGAACCGCCCCGGTCATCACGTCGGCGATGTCGGCGGCCACGGCGGCGGCGGTGGGGCCCGCGCCCGCGCCCGGGCCCTGGATATAGATGGTGCCGATCCGGGTCCCTTCGATGAAGAGCGCGTTCAGCGCCCCGCCGGCCTGGGCCAGGGGGTGATTGATCGGCGCCAGGGACGGATGCACGCGGACCAGGACGCCGTCCGACGATCGGTCGGCCGAGGCCACCAGCTTGACCCGATAGCCCAGGTCGCGGGCCAGCTTGATATCCAACAGCTCGATGCCGGCGACGCCTTCGATCTCGGCCGCCGCATAGGTCGGCGCGCATCCGAAGGCCAAGGCGGCCAGGATGGAAATCTTGTGGGCGGCGTCGAAGCCACCGACGTCCATTGTGGGGTCGGACTCGGCGTAGCCCAGGCGCTGAGCCTCGGCCAGGACATCGGCGAAGGCGCGGCCGCCGGAATCCATCTCGGTCAGGATGTAGTTGCAGGTGCCGTTGAGGATGCCGGCCACCGACTTGATGTCGTCGCCGACCATGGCCTCGCGCAGCATCTTCACCGCCGGCGTGCCACCCATGACGGCGGCCTCGAACAGCAGGGGGACGCCCTTGGATTCCGCCAGCAGGGCCAGCTCCGCCCCGTGCTCGGCGATCAGGGCCTTGTTGGCGGTGACCACGGGCTTGCCGGCGCTGAGCGCGGCTTCCACCGCGGCCTTGGCCGGACCATCCGAGCCGCCGATCAGTTCGACGAACAGGTCATTGTCCGGCGAGGCGGCCAGGGCCACCGGATCGTCGAACCAGGGCAGGTTGGAGATGTCGAAGGGCCGGGGCCGCGAGCGCGAGCGGGCCGAGACCCCGGTGACCACGGCCTGACCGCCGGCCGGGGCGAATCCAGGCCGGTCGGACAGGAAATTCAGCAGGCCGCCGCCGACCGTTCCCAGGCCCGCGACGCCGATACGCCAGTTTTTGCCAGTCATCCGTCCTACGCTCCTTCAGAGCTTCGGAGGATTGATCCTCCATCCTTACGGCCGCGTCCTCCGTAGCCTCGGCGAAGGAGGATCATTGGGCCGCCAGGGTGTTGTGGGCCCGGCCGAGGATCTCCTCAGAATTGGCCAGGAACTTCTTCACGTTGCGCGCGGCCTGCCGGATCCGGTGCTCATTTTCCACCAGACCGATGCGGACATAGCCTTCGCCGTATTCGCCGAAGGCCACGCCGGGCGCGACCGCGATGCCGGCCTCCTCAATCAACAGCTTGGCGAACAGCATGGAGCCGGCGTCCTTGTACGGCTCGGGCAGCGGCGCCCAGGCGAACATCGAGGCGGGGGGCGAAGGTATGTCCCAGCCGGCGCGCTTCATCGAGGTCACCAGGGTGTCGCGGCGGCTCTTGTACATGGCGCGGATCTCATCGACGCAATCCTGCGGGCCATTGAGCGCCGTCGCCGCGGCCACCTGGATCGGGGTGTAGGCGCCGTAGTCGAGATAGGACTTCACGCGGGCCAGGGCCGCGCACATCCGCTCGTTGCCCACCACCATGCCGACCCGCCAGCCGGCCATGGCGTAGGTCTTGGACAGCGAATTCACCTCGACCGCGATGTCCTTGGCCCCGTCCACCTGCAGGATGGAGGGCGGCGGGTTGTCGTCGAAATAGATCTCGGAATAGGCGATGTCGGAGAGCACCAGCAGATCGTGCTTCTTCGCCAGGGCCACGGCCTCCTTGTAGAAGTCCAGGTCCACCCACTGGGCCGTTGGGTTGGACGGATAGGACAGGATCAGCACGCTGGGGGCCGGGCTGGAGTGGCGCATGGCGGCGCTGACCCCCGACAGATACTCCTCCGGCGACGGGGCCGGCACGTGGCGGATGACGCCGCCGGCCATGATGAAACCGTAGGCGTGGATCGGATAGGCCGGGTTCGGGCAGAGGATCACGTCGCCGGGCGCGGTCAGCGCCTGAGCCAGGTTGGCGAAGCCCTCCTTGGATCCCAGGGTGGCGATCACCTCAGTGTCGGGGTTCAGGGTCACGCCGAAGCGCTTCTTGTAGTAGCGAGCCATGGCGCGGCGCAGGCCAACGATGCCCTTCGAGGCGGAATAGCGCCCGGCCTTGGGGTCGCGGGCGGTCTCGATCAACTTGTCGACGATGTGCTTGGGCGTCGGCATGTCGGGATTGCCCATGCCGAAGTCGATGATGTCCACACCCTGGGCGCGGAGACGCGCCTTGATGCGGTTCACTTCCTCGAAGACGTAGGGCGGAAGGCGGCGGATACGGTGGAATTCGGGGGTCATTTTGAGCTCGGGCCGCATGCCTTGCGGCGGTAGGGAGCTGAGGTCGCGCATGGCGGGTCCCGGTTCAGGGTCGCCAAGCAGGTTCAAGGTCGTCAGCCTCCGCGGGCCTATCTCGGCGGCGGAGGCGGTGTAGCTCGCGCCCGCTGCGCCTTGGCGAAGGCTTCGGTGGCTGCGGTGGTGGATTCCGGCCCGGTGATGCCAGGGCCCGCAATATCGCGCGCACGACCGGCGAAGGCCTCGGTGCCGGTCAGCGTCCAGGTCCCGGGCGCGGTCTCGGCGATCAGTTCGGCGCCCGCCGCCTCAAGCTCGTTCGCCGCCCGGCCGAAGGCCGGCAGGGCGCGGACGTCGCTCGGCACAGGAGGAATGCTGGCGAAGGTCGGGTAGACGTTGCTAGCGCGGGCCTTGGCGGAGACCTCGGCGGCGACCGGAGACCCCGGGTCGACCGCGGCGGTGGCGAAGGGGTTGGAGACCGCGCAGCCGCTGACCATAGCCCCCCCGCAGACACAGACCAGCAGGCTCGTCCGCAAAGGTTCCAAGCGACTCATCACGAAAAGTCTAGGCGACGCGTTCATCTTGGCGCTGGTCTTATGCCATGATTGCTTCGGGCGAAAGAGCGTGAGCGCCGAGCCTGTAAGACAAACCTGGGAGAAGACGGTCATGAGCAAGCAGCCGACCAAGACCAAGGCCGCCAAGGTCAAGGCGGCGGACAAGGCCAAGACCGCCTCCGGCAAGACGAAGGTCAAGGCCGTCAAGAGCGCCGAACCCAAGGTGAAGGCGCCCAAACCTGGGCCGGAGGCGCCTCGCGCCGACGCTCCGAAACCGGAAGCCCCGCGCCCCGAAGCGCCGCGGATAGGGATGAATCCTGCCGCCGTGGCGGCCTTCGGCGCCGGCCTCGACCTCCCTCAGCCGCAACTGAGCGCCGAGCAGCGGGACATGATGGAGAAGCTGTCGGCCAACCTCGCCCGAGCCGCCCTGACGGCGCAGGGCGCCATCGCCGAGGCGGCGCTGCGCCAGGCTGAGCGCCCTGCGGCCCTGCAACCCGATCCCTTCCATGTCGCGCCGGCGTTGACCGACGTCATGGGCCGCCTGGCCTCCCAGCCCGACCGGCTGGTCCGGGCCCAGGCCGACCTCTTCCAGCGCTATCTGGAACTCTGGCAGTCGGCCGCCCGCAGGGCCGGGGGTGAAACCGTCGAACCCACGGTCACGCCGGGCAAGGGCGACAAGCGCTTCGCAGACCCTGACTGGAGCGACAATCCGGTCTTCGACGTGATCAAGCAGTCGTATCTGCTGACCTCAAACTGGCTGAACGCCCTGGTCTCCGAGGTCGATGGCGTCGATCCGATGACCAAGCGCCGCGTCGAGTTCTTCATGAAGATGCTCACCGACGCCTTCTCACCCTCGAACTTCCTGGTCTCCAACCCCGCGGCCCTGCGCGAGGCGATGTCGACGCAAGGGCAGAGCCTGTTGCAGGGCATGGAGAACTTCGCCGCCGATCTGACCCGCGGCGGCGGCCAGCTGGCCATCAGCCAGACCGACTACGAGATGTTCAAGATCGGCGAGAACGTCGCCACCGCGCCCGGCAAGGTCGTTTTCCAGAACGAGGTCCTGCAGCTGCTGCAGTTCAACCCCACCACGGAGACGGTGTTCGACATCCCGCTGGTGATTTTCCCGCCCTGGATCAACAAGTTCTACATCCTCGACCTGCGCCCCGAGAACTCGATGATCCGCTGGCTCACCGACCAGGGGATCACCGTCTTCGTCGCCTCCTGGGTCAATCCCGACGTAGAATTGGCCGCCAAGACCTTCGAAGACTACATGCAGCAGGGCATCTACGAGGGCACCGCGGCGGCCATGAAGCAGGCCGGCGTGGATCAGGTGAACACCGTCGGCTATTGCATCGGCGGCACCCTGCTCTCCTCCACCCTGGCGCACATGGCGGCCAAGGGGGACAAGCGCATCGCCTCGGCGACCTTCTTCGCCGCCCAGCAGGACTTCGCCGAGGCCGGCGACCTGCTGCTGTTCACCAACGAGGACTGGATCGGCGATCTGGAGAAGCAGATGGACGCCGCCGGCGGCGTGCTGTCGGGCCAGGCCATGGCCGAGACCTTCAACTCCCTGCGCGCCAACGACCTGATCTGGTCGTTCTTCGTGAACAACTACCTGATGGGCAAGGAGCCCAAGCCCTTTGACCTGCTGTTCTGGAATTCCGACCAGACCCGCATGCCAAAGGCCCTGCACCTGTTCTACCTGCGCAAGTTCTACGGCGAAAACGCCTTGGCCAAGGGCGAGCTGGTGATGGACAACATCAAGCTCGACCTCTCAAAGGTGAAGACGCCCGTCTATGTGCAGTCGTCGAAGGAAGACCACATCGCCCCGGCCCGCTCGGTCTATCGCGGCGCCAAGCTGTTCGGGGGGCCGGTGACCTTCACCCTGGCCGGATCGGGCCACATCGCCGGCGTGATCAACGCGCCGGTTGCCAACAAGTACCAGCACTGGACCAACAGCGACCTCCCCGGCTCCGTCGAGCAGTGGATGGAACAGGCCAAGGAAACGCCGGGCTCCTGGTGGCCGCACTGGGCGGTCTGGCTGAAGGCCAAGTCCGGCGGCATGGTCCCGGCCCGCGACCCCGCCAAGGGGCCCTTCAAGCCGCTGGAGGACGCGCCAGGCAGCTATGTGAAGGTGAAGTCCTAGGGATGGCCAGGACCATCGCCGAGCTGCAACGCGAGATGGCCCAGGCGATGGCCCCCCTCCTGATCAGGAGAAGACTGTCACCACTCTATCCGGGCTGCACACTCCAAAGCCCTCCCCCTCGATGGGGGAGGGTTGGGTGGGGGTGTGCCCCCTGAGATGAGGCGATGAGCGCGAGGAGGCGCCGAGCCACATCTTCGCGTCCGTCGGCGCCTTGCAGTCACCCCCATCCCCGCCCTTCCCCCATCGAGGGAGAAGGGAGATCAGTTCGCGATGTTCGTCCAGCCGGCCAGCACCTCGAAGCTCGCCCGGTCGATCTCGATCCAGCAGCCGCCACCGGGGTGTTGCGGCTTCTCGTGCGCGCCGATGGCGACGCCCTGAAGGTGGGCCATCAGCAGTTCGCCGACCCCGCCGTGGGCCACGACCACGATGTCGCCTCGGGTCGGTTCGTCGCGCGCCAGGCGGTGCAGGGCGGTGACGATCCGGCGCTGAGCGTGGCGGGCGGTCTCCCAGCCGCGGACGCTCTCGTCGGGCTTGCCGAAGAAGTCCGCCACCACCTCCCAGAATTCCGGCGGGGCGATGTAGCCGGTGGCCGAACGGTCGTTCTCGCCGAGGTCCGGGTCGATCCGATGTGGAACGCCGAGGCGACCAGCGATGATCGCGCCACCATCGAGCGCCTTCTGCTCGCGACTGGACCAGACGGCGGTCACCGGGCCGTCCACCAGGCTGTCGGCGAACAGATGCGCGCGACGGCGACCGACCTCAGACAAGGGCCAACGTGGAACCGGCACGGCGGGATCGATGACCACCTGCGGGTGGGTCAGGAAGTAGATGCGGGACATGGCGACTCGCTCAAGCAGACCGCGAACCTAGCGCGGCCTCAGCCCGGCACGAACCGCAGGGCGACACCGTTGTTGCAATAGCGCAGGCCGGTCGGGCGCGGGCCGTCGTTGAAGACGTGACCCTGGTGGCCCAGGCACTGGGCGCAGTGATACTCGGTGCGCAACATGCCGAGCGCATAGTCGGGCTTCTTGATCAGCCCCCCGCCAATCGAGGTGAAGAAGGAGGGCCAGCCCGTGCCGCTCTCGAACTTCGCCGTGCTCCTGAACAGCGGCCAGTTGCAGCCGGCGCAGACGAAGGTCCCCTTGCGGTGCTCCTTCAGCAAAGGGCTGGTCCCCGGCCGCTCGGTGTCCTCATGGCGCAGGACCCGATAGCTGTCGCCCGGCAGCCGCGCCTTCCACTGGGCGTCGGTGAGCTTCTTCCACTTCGGGTCCGGCGCGACGGGCATCGCCGCCAGCGCCTTGGCGGCGGGCGCCGTGGCCAGCGCGATGGCCGAGGCGGTCAGGAAACGGCGGCGGTCGAGGAGCTGGGTCATGTCAGTCCATACGGTATCGACCGCCGAAAGGTTTCAGAGCCCCGCGGCCTCGTCCAGGCCCAGCATCAGATTCATGTTCTGAACACAGGCGCCCGAGGCGCCCTTGCCCAGATTGTCCAGCAGGGCCACCAGCCGCGCGTGGCCCTCGGCCTGGTTGCCGAACACGAACAGCTTCATGCGGTTGGTGCGATTGAGGCCCTCAGGGTCGAGGGTCTTGATAGCCTGCGCTTCCTCGAGACTCGCGACCTCGACGAACAGTTCCCCCTCATACCGTTCAGCGAGCGCGCCCTGCAGAGCCGCCAGGGTCGGCGTCTTCGGTAAGGCCCACAGGTGCAGCGGGATCTCGACGATCATGCCCTGGTGATAGCGCCCGACGGCGGGGGTGAAGATCGGCTTGTGGACCAGGCCGCCGCGGTCGGCGATCTCCGGCACATGCTTGTGGGACAGACCGGTGGCGTAGATGCGGTAAGCCACGGAGGTGTAATCGGCGGCGCTCTCATCCTCGAACTCGGCGATCATCTGCCGGCCGCCGCCGGAATAGCCGGAGACGGCGTTGATGCTGAGCGGCTGGTCGGCCGGCAGCAGGCCCGCGTCCACCAGAGGCCGGATCAAGGCGATGGCGCCGGTCGAATAGCAGCCTGGGTTCGAGACCCGCTTGGACTCGGCGATCAGTTCGCGCTGGCCGACGATCGCCTCGGGGAAGCCGAAGGCCCAGTCCGGCGCCACCCGGTGGGCGGTGGAGGGATCGATGATCTTCACCGCCGGATTGGTGATCAGGCTCACGGCCTCCTTGGCCGCGTCGTCGGGCAGGCACAGGATCACCACATCGGCGCCGTTCAGCAGCTCGGCGCGGGCGGCGGTGTCCTTGCGCTTGGCCGGGTCGATGGAAAGCAACTTCAGGTCGCTGCGGCCCTCAAGCCGCTCGCGGATCTGCAGGCCCGTGGTGCCCGCCTCGCCGTCGATGAATACCGTGTGGGTCATGTCGCTGATCCAAGCAAAACCAAGTTCCAGATAGCAGAAGGGGCGCCCCGGTTTCCCGAAGCGCCCCTTTGCAAAACGCGAGTGAACGCGCGCGGGTTTAGCGCTTCGAGAACTGGAAGCTGCGTCGCGCCTTCGCCTTGCCGTACTTCTTCCGCTCGACCACGCGGCTGTCGCGGGTCAGGAAGCCGTGCGGCTTCAGCACCGGACGCAGGCCCGGCTCGTAGTAGGTCAGGGCCTTGGACAAGCCGTGACGGATGGCGCCGGCCTGGCCGGAGAGACCCGAACCCATGACCGAGACGACGACGTCGAACTGGCCTTCACGATCGGTCACCTGGAAGGGCTGGGCGATCATCATGCGCAGCACAGGACGGGCGAAGTAGATTTCCTGGTCGCGGCCGTTGATCGTGATCTTGCCCTTGCCCGGCTTGATCCAGACCTTGGCGATCGCGTTCTTGCGCTTGCCGGTGGCATAGGCGCGGCCGAACTTGTCGACCTTTTGCACGGCCGGCTCGGCGGCCGGCTGCGAGGAGAGGCTTTGCAGAGCCTCGAAGCCTTGGGATTCCGACATGCTCAGGCGCTCCGCACGTTCTTGGCGTTCATCTCTTTGAACGCGATGGTCTCAGGGGCTTGCGCCTCATGCGGGTGCTCGGGCGAATTGTAGAGCCGCAGGTGGGTCAGCTGGGCGCGGGCCAGCGGGCTTTCCTTGGGCAGCATGCGCTCGACAGCCTTTTCCAGGACGCGTTCCGGGAACTTGCCATCCAGCACCTGGCCGGCGCTGCGCTGCTTGACGCCGCCGGGGTGACCGGTGTGGCGATAGTAGATCTTGTCGGTCAGCTTCTTGCCGGTGAACTTCACCTTGTCGGCGTTGATCACGACGACATAGTCGCCGCAATCGACGTGCGGGGTGTAGTCGGGGCGGTGCTTGCCGCGAAGACGCATGGCGATGAACGAGGCGAGACGGCCGACGACGGCGTTCTCGGCATCGATCACGATCCACTTCTTCGTGACGTCGGCGGGCTTCAGAGAAGCCGTCGTCTTCATCATGGGAACGGGTCCGTAATTGGGTTGGGACCAGGAGATCCCGACGAAAGAGGCGCGCTGATACGTCGGCTGGGCGCGCATGTCAACAACGTCGCAAAGCGATGCGGCGGAAATCCTTATGCGGTAAGGGTTTCCTGGAGTGGGTACCTGAATACCGCGTCAAACGAACGTCATGCGACTATGCTGAATGACGGCCGACGGTCGCCGCGTCCGGCGCCAACTCCGGGATGCCCATGTTCACGTCACGACGTCAGCTTATCCGCGCCAGCGCGGCCACCCTCGCCTTCTCGGGTTTTTCGCGTTTCGCCACGGCGCAGGAGGCGCGACCGGACGCGGAGACCTATCGCAGCGAGATGGCGGGCTACGGGCCGCTCCGCCGTGACCCGGCCGGCGTGTTCGACCTGCCGGAAGGATTCTCCTACACCGTGGTCTCCCGAGCCGGCGATCCGATGAGCGACGGCCTGGTCACGCCCGGCAAGATGGACGGCATGGGTTGCTTCGCCCTAGGCGCCGACCACGTCGCCCTGGTCCGCAATCACGAGATCAACCCGCGCAACCTGGAGATCACCGCCTTCGGCCCAGGCCGCACCTTGGCCGGGAAGATCGCCGCCGACCGCGTCTATGATCGCAGTCTCAACGGCCTGCCCCTGGGCGGCGGGACCACCACCCTGGTCTATGACCTGCGCCGCAAGCGGCTGGAGCGCGACCACCTGAGCCTGGCGGGCACCTCCATCAACTGCGCCGGCGGCGTCACCCCGTGGGGGTCATGGCTCAGCTGCGAGGAAACCACCCAGGGGCCCAGCGAGGACAATCAGAAGGACCATGGCTGGGTCTTCGAGGTGCCCTCCCGCGCCAAGGGGCCCGTCGACCCCACACCGATCAAGGCCATGGGCCGATTCCGGCACGAGGCGGCCGCCATCGATCCGCGCACGGGGGTCGTCTACATGACCGAGGACGTGGGCGACGGCCGTGGCCTGTTCTACCGCTACCTGCCCAACGACCCCACCCGGCTGCTGGCCGGAGGCAAGCTACAAGCCCTGGCCCTGCCCGAGGGCGACGCCGGCGATCTACGCAACTGGGGAACGTCCTACTGGGCGCCGGGCGACAGTCGCGCCGTCCGCTGGATCGATCTGGACGGCGTGGAGAATCCTGATGAGGACCTGCGGCTTCGCGGGCACGCCAAGGGGGCGGCCTGGTTCGCCCGCGGCGAAGGGATCTTCTACGGCCAGGGCGAGATCTACTTCGCCTGCACCAGCGGCGGTCCGGCCAAGCACGGCCAGATCATGCGCTATGTCCCCAGCGCCCGGGAGGGGCAGGCCGACGAAGCCGCCGCCCCCGGTCGCCTGGAGCTCTTCGTCCAGCCGACCGACCCCACCGTGATGCGGATGGCCGACAATATCGCCATCGCGCCTTGGGGACACATCTTCGCCTGCGAGGACAAGGTCGGAGGGATCAACTTCCTGCGCGCCGTCACCCCACAGGGCAAGAGCTACACGGTGGGCCGCAACGCCGCGCCGAGCGGCGGCGACATGGCGGCCAACGCCGAGCTGGCGGGGATCTGTTTCTCGCCCGACGGCACGACGATGTTCATCAACATCTACGCGCCGGGAGTCACCTTGGCGGTCACCGGCCCCTGGGCGAGCTTCAAGGCCTGATCGGCCTTCCCCGGTGGGCGATGCTGAGCTCTACGGCCGCCGCACCCGCCAGGCGAAGGCGGTGGCCAGGGCCAGCAGCAGGGCGGCCATGACCTGGTGGAGCAGGCCAAGCCAGAGCGGGACCCCGGCCATCAGGGTAGCCACACCCATACCGGCCTGGAGCACGACGGCTCCTGCCACCGCGAGAGCCAGGACCTTGACGCCCCCGGGCAGGTAGCGGGAGCGCTGCGCGCCCACGGCGGCGACCACGGCCACGATCAGCAGCAGATAGGCCAGCAGCCGGTGATGCAGTTGAACCGCCGCCTGGCTGTGCGCGAGCGTCGCCCAGAGGCTGGCCCCAGCATACTCCTTGGGGAACCAGGCCCCGTTCATCAGGGGCCAGTCGTTATAGACCAGACCGGCGTCATTGCCGGCCACCAAGGCGCCCAGCAGAATCTGCACATAGATCAGGGCGGCCAGGCCAAGCGCCCGAAGGTTCCAGGCGCTGGGCACGGTCTGGCGCGGCGCGCCGGTCCAGGCGTCCAGCGCCGTCCAGACCAGTCCCGCCAGCAGGGCGAAGGCGAGGCCCAGGTGTACGGTCAGCCGTTCCGGCGCGACGGACACCAACTGAGACTGGGACAGACCGCTCGAGACCATCCACCAGCCCACCACGGCCTGCAGGCCGCCGAGCACGAGAAGGCCCACGCAACGCCAGATCAAGCGCTTCGGGAGCTGACGGCGAATGAGGAAGTAGGCAAGCGGGGCCGCGAAGGCGAGACCCACAACCCGGGCCAGCAGCCGATGGCTCCACTCCCACCAGTAAATGGCCTTGAAGGCCTCCAGGCTCATGCCCTTGTTGAGCTGCTGGTACTGCGGAATCTCTCGATAGCGGGCGAACTCCTCGTTCCAGTCGCCGGCCGACATCGGCGGCAGGGCGCCGGTCACCGGCTTCCACTCGGTGATGGAGAGGCCGGAGTCGGTGAGGCGAGTGGCCCCGCCCACCACCACCATGGCCAGGACCAGGAGGGCGACGGCGAAGAGCCAGAGGGCGACCGGGCGCGACCGATCCGAGCGAAGGAAAGACGTCATGGGGGTGACTTAAGAACCTTTCGGGGCGTTCCTGGGCGACCGGCTACCTGAGAAGCCAGGCGGCGTCCACGCTTGCACGCGACTTGCACGCACCTTGTGAACCGGAGATGGTCCGGCACAGCCAGACAGGGGCGTTGAGGCGGATTTATGGACGGCGTCGGCCTCTATGCTGAGATCCTGATCGGGATGCTGGCCGGCTGGGTCGCCGCCGTGGCGCTTGGCCGCCGCCATAGCCCCTTCATCTACATGTTGGTGGGCTTCGCCGGCGCCATGCTGGGTCACGCCATCGCCAATGGGCTCGACATCCACCTGGTGGGGGTCTGGGGCAACCTAATCGCGGCGATTGTGGGCTCGATCCTGTTCCTCGCGCCCTTCGCCATCTTCCGCAGGCGGTAAGCGCGGTCTGAGCGAAGTGGGGGCCGGTTCGCCGGGAGATCGCGCGTAAGCAAGATGGCTAGAGCGCCACTCCGATTGGATCGGAGTGGAATGCGCTCAAGCTCGGCCCTATACCCGCGCGATGAGCGCACGCGTCCGGAAGTTTGTTGGCGGGATCGGCATCCTGGTTTTCCTCGCCGCCTATATCTGGGCGGTGACGGCGATCGCCGAGTACGTCCCCGATCAGGTCTTCATCAAGACGCTGTTCTACGCCGTCGCCGGCATCGGCTGGGGCGTGCCCATCCTGCCGCTGCTGTCCTGGATGAACCGGGGCAAATAGCAAAAGGGCGCTCCCTTGCGAGAGCGCCCTTTAAGCTTGTCGATGGTCGGAGCGACAGGATTCGAACCTGCGACCCCTTGACCCCCAGTCAAGTGCGCTACCAGGCTGCGCCACGCTCCGACATCGGCAAGGCGGCCCTTCTAACCTCTTGCGGCTTAGGGGCAAGCTCGAATTTCCGGCATCGGCGATATCTGCGGCGAACGCGACGCAGCTTGCGGGGTCAGCGCCTCAGCAGCGCGTCAAGACGGCGCTTGGCGGCCTGCAGGTCGTCGAGCGCAAACACCAGGCGCTCTCGGTCATCGGCGCCCAGAGGGACGCTGGTGAGGCCCAGGACCGGCCCGTCGTCCCGCACGGCCGCGGGCGCCGGCGCGCCCTCCCCGTTGCCGGCGGCGAGCAGGCGCTTGAGGCCCTGTTCCTTGTGCAGGCGCTGGACGCCCTTGATGGTGTAGCCGTCCTCGTGCAGCAGGGTCTTGACCCCGCGCAGCATCGAGATGTCCTGGGGGCGGTAGAACCTGCGCCCGCCGGCCCGCTTCATGGGGCGGATGAAGGAGAACTTGGTCTCCCAGAACCTGAGCACGTGCTGAGGCACGCCCAGCTCGTCGGCCGCTTCCGAAATGGTGCGAAAGGCGTCCGGGCCCTTGGCCACGGGAGGTCCGCGCTACTTTCCGAGGGCGCGGTCTACTCGCGCCTTCATGACCTGCGAAGCGCGGAAACCAATCACGCGCCGAGGTTCGATCGCGGCGGGTTCGCCGGTCTTGGGGTTGCGGCCCATCCGGGCCCGCTTGGCGCGCACCTGGAACACGCCAAAGCCTGAAAGCTTGACCTGTTCGCCGCGCTCCAGGGCCTGGGCGGCGAGCTCGAGCGTACGCTCGACAAGCTCGGAACAATCCTGGCGGGTCAGGCCCACCTCTTCGTGAACCGCCTCGCACAGGTCGGCCCGCGTTACCGTCGCGCCCTTCATCCTCGCCCCTGCCCCCACTGTAACACTGTCCACGGGCCGCAATCGCGGACACGTCGGATAACCGTCATGACCTGATTGTCGCATCAGGTCAAAGACTTCAAGGCGCAGATTGGGCGGTCGGCTGAGCTTTCGGCTATAAGCGAATAACGCAGGCGCCCCAGGTCAGGCCGCCGCCCATGGCTTCCATCAGCAGAAGTTGGCCGGGTTTGATGCGGCCGTCGGTGACGCCTTCGTACAGCGCCAGCGGGATGGATGCCGCCGAGGTGTTGGCGTGCTTGGCCACCGTTGAGATGACTTTTGCGGAATCAATGCCCAGGCGCTTGGCCACGCCCTCCAGGATGCGTTGGTTGGCCTGGTGGGGAATGAACCAGTCCACGTCCGCCACATTGACGCCCGCGTCGGCGGCCGCGGCCACCACGGCCTCGGAGATGTTCACCACGGCGTGGCGGAAGACCTGGTTGCCCTGCATCCGCAGATGGCCGATCTGGCCGTTGGTGGAGACCCCGCCGTCCACATAGAGCAGGTCTTGCTTGGCCCCGTCAGCGCGCAGCGCAAAGCCCAGCAGGCCGCGATCGGCGGTGGTTCCGTCGCCCTCGCCCGGCTCCAGCACCACGGCGCCGGCTCCGTCGCCGAACAGCACGCAGGTGCCGCGGTCGGTCCAGTCCATCAGCCGGGTCATGGTCTCGGCCCCGATCACCAGGGCGCACTTCGACCGCCCGCGGGCCACGAAGCCATCGGCATTAGCGAGCGCGAAGACGAAGCCCGAGCAGACCGCCTGGACGTCAAAGGCGATGCCGACGGGGCAGCCCAGCTTGCGCTGCACGATGGTGGCCACGGCCGGGAAAGTCAGGTCCGGTGTCGTGGTGCCGACGATGATCAGGTCGACATCGGCCGGGGTCTTGCCGGCGGCGGCCAGCGCCTTCCTGGCGGCTTCCACGGCCAGATCGGACACCGGCTGGTCCGGCGCGGCGCGGTGCCGCTGGCGGATGCCCGTCCGCTCGATGATCCACTCGTCACTGGTATCGACGGTCTTGGTCAGGTCGGCATTGGTGACGATCTCGTCGGGCAGATAGCCCCCGACCCCGGTCACGACGCTACGCAGGACTTTAGTCAACGGTTGCAGCTCCATCGATGGCCGGCGCACTCGACTCGGCCACGGCGGCGGTGAGCCGCGTCATATTCTTTTCGACTTCACTCGCGAAGTCGCTTTGCGAAAGACTGGCGGCCATTCGGATGGCGTCGGCGAAGTCCTGGGCCTTGGCGCCCCCATGGGACTTCACCACCACACCGTTGAGGCCAAGAAGTGGCGCCGCGCGCGGTGGGTTCAATTTCTGCCCGAACCTGCGCAGCCCGGCCCGGGCCAGCAGCGCCCCTGCGGTGGTGATCAGCGAACTCGTGAGCGCCGCGCGGAGCTCGGCCTCGACATAGCGTCCGGTGCCCTCGGCGGCCTTCAGCATGATGTTGCCGGTGAACCCGTCCGTGACGGCGACATCGACGGTGTTCTTGGAGAGGTCGTCGCCCTCGATGAAGCCGCGATAGTCCAGGTCGAACTTGCCCGACCGCAGGATGGCGTGCGCCAGGCGGACCTCTTCGTGGCCCTTGACGTCCTCCGAGCCGACATTGATCAGGCCCACAGTCGGCTTGGCCACACCGTGGAAGGCGCGGTGGAAGGCCTCGCCCATGATGGCGAACTCCACCAGCCGCTCGGCGTCGCAGTCGATGTTGGCGCCGACGTCCAGCACGGTGGTCAGGCCCTTGGCGCCGGGCCAGCTGGCCACCAGGCAAGGGCGATCGACATCGACGCTCATCCGCAGGATCAGCTTGGAGATGGCCATCAAGCCGCCGGTGTTGCCGGAGGAGACCGCGGCCACCGCCTCGCCGCTCTTCACGGCCTCGACGGCGTTCCACATGGAGCTGCCCTTGCCGCGGCGCAGGGCCACGGCGGGCTTCTCATCCGAGGCGATGGTCTTGTCGGTGTGACGAATCTCGACCTGCGCCGTCAGCGCGGGATGGCGAGCCAATTCCGCCGCCAGCACGGCCTCATCACCATGCATCAGGAAGCGCGTCCCGGCGGGCATGGCCTTGGCGGCGAGCGCGAGGGCGGGAACGGTCACGGAAGGTCCGTGGTCGCCGCCCATCGCATCGATTGAAATGACCAGGGATCGGGTCAAGAGAATGCGTTCAGCCCCCTATTGCGACCGCGGCCGGACGATACAGCCCGAGCCGAGCTATGCAAACCGCGCAGGTCGGGCGCGATCATTCGTCCTCCCCCTTCAGCTGCTTCAGGGCGGCGAAGGGCGAGAGGTCGGCGGTGTCGGGCGTGTAGTCAAAGACCGCGCCGGGCTTGCGCGGAAAGGGATCGATCTCCAACGCCAACTGCTCGATCAGATAGGCCGCGAGGTCGATCTCCTCGTCGGCCAGCACGTCCGGTTCATCTGGCTCGTCAGGGTCGAACTCCCGTTCAACGGTGGCGACCTCCGACTCAGCCGGCGCATTGGGGCTGCCGGCCGGGACCACCCGGAACTCGATATCGGCGGTCAACGGCTGCTCGAAGGCGTCCAGACTGATCCCGCAGATCTGCTCCACCACGGCGTCGAGCTGGCCGAGGATCTCGGCGCCGTCCAGCCAGGCATGGACCGTGACGTCGGCGGTGAGCGCCGGCAGGCTCTCCAGCCCGATCTCCTTGGCGATCAGGGCGCGAGTCTCCGCGTCGGGCGCCAGGCGGACCTTCACCGGCCCCTTGGCGAGCTCCTGCAAGCGAATCGTTTGGCTCCAGGCGCGCTTCATGCGGCTCTCCAGGCAACATCACCCGCCAGCAGGCGGTCCAGCGGCTGCTCGGCCAGGGCCGCGCGCTGGGCGACCACATAGTCCACCAGTTGCGGCGCCGTGCCCGCATCAGCCTCGGCATAGACCGTGCGCACCAGCAGTGCGTTCAGGACGTCAGTGCCGGGCAGTGACTCGAAGGCGGTCTCGTAGGACTTCACCCGGCCGTAGAAGGCCTCCCCCAGCTTGCGCATCTTCTTGCCCACCGACAGGTCGCCCACCCCCATCTCGCGCAGGGCGTCGTCCAGAGAGGAAACATAGGTGTCGAACAGGGCCTGGGCCGTGTCGCTGGCCTGCGGGCCCTGGCGCTTCAGCCGGTCCAGCAGCAGGAAGACGTGCAGGGTGTAGATCTCGAATCGCCCCTCAACCGTGTCAGGCGCGGCGTAGACCTCGTACAGGGCCGGTGTTCGCGACTGATCGACCACGGCGGCATACAGCGCGCGGCCGGCCGTCAGGGCGGGCCTTGGGCGGAACAAACGGTCCAGAAGCATCTTGGCCTCGATTTCGCCCGATGGGGCCTTTAAGGGCGGCATTGCAGTAAGGGGCCGCGAGCGATAGGTCAAAGCCCAGGAAAATTGAACGGGTCTGATCCGCACATGTTTCGCAGTGTCGCCTTCGCCGCAATCGCCGCCGGTCTCATGGCCACGGCCGCCTGCGCGCCGATCACCACCTTCTCGGGATTTCAGGCGATCGACGCCAATCCAAAGGACGTGAAAGTGGGAACCGACACCAAGTCCGTGGTGCGCGGCCGGCTCGGCTCCCCCTCGGCCACCTCCACCTTTGACCCCAATGTCTGGTTCTATATCGATCAGGTGAAGGAGACGGTCGCCTTCCGGATGCCGAAGACCACGCGCCGCGACGTCACAGCCATCGCCTTCAACAAGGAGACCGAGGTGGTCGAGGCGGTCAATCAGTACAGCCTGAAGGACGGCAAGGTCATCGCCTTCAACGGCCGCGAGACCCCGACCCGGGGCCGCGAACTGACCATCTTCGAACAGCTGATCGGCACCGTCGGCCGCGGCACCATGCTTCCGAACGAGGACGAGGGCGTTCCCGGCAGCCGCCCGGGCGACCGCCGCTAAGCCGCGCCGCCCTTAACAGCCAAAGAAAAACGCCCCGGAGATCGCTCTCCGGGGCGTCTTCATGTCAGGTCGCGGCCTAGAGCCGGATGACCTCAGGTCAGATGATTTCATCTGACCTGAGGCTCTAGCCGATCACTGCGCCGCCAGAACCGCCAACAGCAGCAGGGCCACGATGTTGGTGATCTTGATCATCGGGTTCACCGCGGGGCCCGAGGTGTCCTTGTAGGGGTCGCCGACGGTATCGCCGGTCACGGCGGCCTTGTGAGCCTCCGAGCCCTTACCGTGGAGCACGCCGTCCGAGTCGGTGAAGCCTTCTTCGATCACCTTCTTGGCGTTGTCCCAGGCGCCGCCGCCCGAGGTCATCGAGATGGCGACGAACAGGCCGGTGACGATCACCCCCATCAGCATCGCGCCGACGCAGGCGAAGGCGTCGACCTTGCCGGCGATGGCGTTGATGACGAAGAACAGCACGATCGGCGAGGCGACCGGCAGCAGCGACGGCACGATCATTTCGCGAATCGCGGCCTTGGTCAGGATGTCCACGGCGCGGCCGTATTCCGGCTTCACCTCACCGGTCATGATGCCCGGGTTCTCGCGGAACTGACGACGAACCTCGACCACCACCGATTGCGCGGCGCGGCCCACGGCGGTCATCGACATGCCGCCGAACAGGAAGGGCAGCAGGCCGCCGAACAGCAGACCGACCACGACGTAGGGGTTCGACAGGTCGAAGGCCACAGCGCCCAGGCCGTCGAAGAACGAACCGGGGGCAGCGTTGGCCGCGAAGTACTTCAGATCTTCGGTATAGGCCGCGAACAACACCAGGGCGCCGAGACCGGCCGAGCCGATCGCATAGCCCTTGGTGACCGCCTTGGTGGTGTTGCCGACCGCGTCGAGCGCGTCAGTGGTGACGCGCACTTCCGGAGGCAGACCGGCCATTTCGGCGATGCCGCCGGCGTTGTCGGTGACCGGACCGAAGGCGTCCAGGGCGACGACGAAGCCCGCCAGGGACAGCATGGCGGTCGTGGCGATGGCGATGCCGAACAGACCCGCCAGGTTATAGGTGACGATGATGCCGACAATGATCACCAGGGCCGGGGCCGCGGTGGCTTCGAGGCTCATGGCCAACCCCTGGATCACGTTGGTGCCGTGACCGGAGACCGACGCCTGGGCGACGGACTTCACGGGGCGGAAGTTGGTGCCCGTGTAGTACTCGGTGATCATCACGATCAGCGCCGTGATCACCAGGCCCGCCATCGAGCAGTAGAACAGCGACAGGGCGTCGAAGCTCTTCTCAAGCGGGGTGCCCGCGTTCACCGTCAGGGTTTCGGTGACCAGCGAGGGGATCAGGAACCACAGCGCGATGGCCGAGAGCACGCCGGTGACGATCAGGCCCTGGTAGAGGGCGCCCATGATCGAGCCGGACTTGCCCAGGCGAACGGCGAAGGTGCCGATGATCGAGGTGATGATGCAGACGCCGCAGATGGCGAGCGGCAGCAGCATGATGCTGGGCAGCAGGGCCGAACCGCCGAAGAAGATGGCGGCCAGGACCATGGTGGCGACCGTGGTCACCGCATAGGTTTCGAACAGGTCGGCGGCCATGCCGGCGCAGTCGCCGACGTTGTCGCCCACGTTGTCGGCGATGGTCGCGGCGTTGCGCGGGTCATCTTCCGGAATGCCGGCCTCAACCTTGCCCACCATGTCGCCGCCGACGTCGGCGCCCTTGGTGAAGATGCCCCCGCCCAGACGCGCGAAGATGGAGATCAGCGACGCGCCAAAGCCCAGCGACACCAAGCCATCGATGACGTGCCGGTCGGCCGGGGTCAGGCCCCGCACCTGGGTCAGATAACCGTAGTAGCCGGCGACGCCGATGAGGGCGAAGCCCGCCACCAGGAGGCCGGTGATGGCCCCCGAGGTGAAGGCGAGCTTGAGGCCCTTGGCCAGGCTCTCCGAGGCGGCCTGCGCGGTCCGCACGTTGGCGCGGACCGAGATCAGCATGCCGGCGAAACCGGCGGCGCCCGAAAGCACCGCGCCGATCACGAAGCCGGCGGCCGAATAGCCGCCGATCAGGAAGTAGAGTGCGATCAGGACGACGACGCCCACGATCGAAATGGCGGTGTACTGGCGCTTCAGATAGGCTTGCGCGCCCTCCTGAATGGCGGCGGCGATCTCTTGCATCTTCGCGTTCCCGGGAGATTCCCGGAGCAGCGCAACGGTCTGGAAGATGCCGTAAAGCACCGCCAGAACGCCGGCGGCGATCACCAGCTCAAGCGTGAAACTCATTATCTGAAAGCCCCTTTTGCAATTGTGCGGAGGGGGGACGACGCCGGCTTTAGGCGCGTGCGTCGGTGTGTTCCCGGCCCCATGGTGTTTCCCCAGTGGAGCGCCTTTGGCGACGCTCCTTAATATTTGAGAGGGTGAAAGTGCCAAAACTGGCGCCCGTAAGCAACGCCTGTTGGCCAATGCGGCCCTAGGACCTGGTTTCCCGCGCGCCTAGGACCTTCGGGTCGGGCAGGCCAGTGCGTTTCTTGGGCGATTGAGAGAGGAGCGTGACGCCCTTCACCTCCTTGGCGCCGCCGATGGCGATGGCCTCCCGCAGCAGGACGGCCTTCAGCCTGGCCTCGTCGATCTTGGTGTAGTCGGTGGCTAGGGTGAAGTAGGGCGAACGATGCCCCGCGCGAACCAGAGCGTCACGGAAGTAGGGCTCACGTGTGCGCAGCTTGGCGGTGTTGGCCATTGCGGAAAGCTGAATGCGCACCGAGACGAAGACGTAATTGATCAGCAGGCCGCGCGCCACGATCGGTAGGGCGGCCGGCGACAGGTCTACATACTGTCCGTCGGTCTTGGCGGGCTTGGCCTCCTCGGACGCCCGTGCCGGAGCGGCGAGGAGCGCCAGGGGCGCGAGGGCGATGAGGGCGCGGCGATCCATGCGCTGACCCTGCCAGGATATGGTTTCCGGAAGCTTTCCGAGACCTGTTGGTCCGAAGTGGACGCGGGGCCGTCACGCCAAAACTCAGGTATGGGTCCAGCCCCCGCGGCCGGGAGAGAGGACCTGATCGCCGACTCGCACCTCGACACCCTCGCCCTCCAGCACCTCGCCAATGACGGTGAGGCCGATGAGGGCTGGCTGATCGGCGGACGCGGTGCAGACGATTTCGTAGTCGTCCCCGCCGGTGGCCAGCCGCAGCAGGGCGCCGGCCTGGTCATCCTGGGTCGCCAGCCAGGCGCGGGCGGACTTGGAGAGCGGCATCCTGTCGAGGTCGAGCCTCAAGCCCAGGCCGCTGGCCTGCGCGATATGGCCGGCGTCGGCCACCAGGCCGTCAGAGACATCGGCGGCGGCGCTGGCGCCAGCGCGCAGCAGGTCGCGCAGGTCCAGCCGCGGATTGGGCAGGCGGTGGGCCTCGGGCAGCCAGCGCCGGTCCAGTTCCCCCCAGCCCGGGCCCCAGTCCAGCCAGCCATCGCCGATCGGCCCACTCACCAGCAGCAAGTCGCCGGCCTTGGCGCCGCCGCGGCGGATCATGGTCCCGCTGGGAACCCAGCCCAGCAACGTCATGGAGACCATCAGCGGGCCGGGGGTGGACACCGTGTCGCCGCCCAGCAGGACGACGTTGAAGGCCAGGCCATCCTCATCGAGACCCCGGGCGAACTCCTGGCGCTGCTCCCAGCCGAACCCGGCCGGCCAGGCGGTCATCAGGAAATAGCCATAGGGCTCGGCGCCCTTGGCCGCCAGGTCGGAAAGATTGGAGCGCAGCAGCTTGCGCGCCACGATGTCGGGTGGGTCGCTGGACTGAAAATGCACCCCGGCCACCAGGGCGTCCTTCGTGACCACCAGGTCGAAGCCCGGGCGGCAGGGGATCACGGCGGCGTCGTCCAACAGATCGAGCGCCTCCGCCGCGCCGCGGGTCAGCGGCCGGAACAGTCGGGCGATCTGTTCGAATTCATCCGGCCCGGACATCCTGCGCCACCTTGTCGAGGGCCCCGTTGACGAATCCCGGCTCCGGCCCCTCGAAGAAGGACTTGGCCAACTCGACGTATTCGTCGATCACCACCTCGACCGGCACGTCGTCCCGGTGGGAGAGCTCATAGGCCCCCGACCGCAGGATGGCGCGCACCGTGGCGTCCAGCCGGTCCAGCTTCCAGCCGGTGGCCAGGCGCTTGACGACCGCGGCGTCGATCTCGCGCTGGGTTCCCACCACGCCGCGGACCAGTTCGGCGAAGAAGGCCTCGTCCGCGGCGGCCAGGGGGTCACCCTCCCCGTCGCCCTCGATGCCGCGATCGAAGCGATGGTCGGCGAACTCGCGGATCACCGCTTCGACGCCGACGCCGGAAACTTCCATCTGGTACAACGCCTGGACGGCGGCGAGGCGCGCGACCGAGCGGGCCTGCTTGGGCTTGCTCATCGGGCGCCCATCAGCTGGCTTTTCAGAGAGATCATGGTCAGGGCCGCGCGGGCCGCGCCCCCACCCTTGTCGCCCTCGCTGACCTTGGCGCGGGCCCAGGCCTGCTCCTCGTCCTCGACGGTCAGGATGCCGTTGCCGATGGCCAGGCGCTTGCCGACCGTCAGGTCCATGATGCCGCGCGCCGACTCGTTGGAGACGATCTCGAAATGGTAGGTCTCGCCACGGATCACCGTGCCGAGCGCCACATAGCCATCGTAGCGTACGCCGGTGGCGCCGCCTTCATCCGCCAGGGCGATGGCGCCGGGGATTTCCAGCGCGCCGGGCACCGTCACCACGTCATACTCCGCGCCTTGCGAGGTGATGGCGTCGACCGCCCCCTGCAGCAGGGCGTCGGCCAGGTCGGAATAGAAGCGCGCCTCGACAATGAGGATGCGGATTTTGTCTTCGAGCATGGGTTCTTTCCGGGGACGCGGGCGACTAGAGGGCGTCCTTTAGGCTGTTTCTCGCCAGCGGGCGAGATACCGGGCCAGCATGTCGATCTCCAGATTGACGCGGGAGCCCACCTGCAGGGTCCCGAGCGTGGTCACGTCCCAGGTGTGGGGGATCAGGTTGACGCCGAAAACGTCGTCCTCGACCTCGTTCACGGTCAGGGAGACGCCCTCGACGGTGATGGAGCCCTTCGGCGCGATGAAGCGGTGCAGGGGGCGGGGCACGCGGACCTGCACGCGGTGCGAGCCGCCCTCGCTCTCGATGGAGATCACCTCGCCGATGCCGTCCACATGGCCCGAGACGATATGTCCGCCCAGCTCGTCGCCCACCCGGGCGGCGCGCTCCAGGTTGACGGGACGCCCCTCCTCCCAGTCCGACAGGGTGGTCAGGGACAGGGTCTCGCCGGAGACCTCGACGGCGAACCAGCCGTCAGCCTTCTCCACCACGGTCAGGCAACAACCCGCATGGCTGATGGAGGCGCCGATATCGACGGTTGAGAGATCGAACTTGGTCTCAATCTCGAACCTGCGGTCGCGGTTGGTGTCGCGGACGGCGCGGACGCGGCCCACATCGGTGACGATGCCGGTGAACATTCAGATCCTCTCGTAGCGTTCCCACACATCGGGACCCAGCAGCTGTAGATCAACCCGCTTGAGCTTCGGAGCCTGGGAAAGCGCCTGGACGGCCAGGGCGCCGACGCCCGGCCTTCCCTCCCCGCCGATGATCATGGGCGCGCGGAACCATTCAAGCCGATCCACCAGGCCGCAGCGCAGGAAACTGGCCGCCACCTGCCCGCCCCCCTCGACGAACAGGCGGCTCAGACCCTCGGCGGCCAGGGCGCGGACCACGTCGTGCAGCTCGGGCCGCTCATCGCCCACGGCGTGGACCTGCAGGACGCGGACACCGGCCTCGACCAGCCGCGCCTCGGGCGCGTTGGTCGTGATCAGGTAGGTGGGAATGTCACGGGCCGTGGCGATCAGCTTGCACCCGTCGGCCAGCCGCTGGCGGCTATCCAGCACCACGCGGGCGGGCTGAGGGCCATCGTAGCCGGGCAGCCGGACGGTCAGGTCAGGATCGTCGGCCAGGGCCGTCTCGACGCCCACGAGGACGGCGTCATGTTCCGCGCGCAGGCGATGCACCTGCTCGCGACTTTGATCCCCGGTGATCCAGCGACTCTCTCCCGTGGCGGTGGCGATACGGCCATCGAGGGAGGTGGCGAGCTTGAGGCTAACGCTCATCCTCTGAACCTTCGCTCAGGCCCTCTTCGCCGAGGAAGGTCGCGAACTCGCCGGCCTCGCGGAAGTCGCGATACACCGAGGCGTAGCGGACATAGGCCACGTCATCGAGAACCTTGAGCTGCTTCATCACCATCTCGCCCACGGCCGATGACGGAAGTTCGGTCTCGCCCATGCTCTCCAGCTGGCGAACGATGGTCGAGATCATCTTCTCGATCCGGTCCGGTTCGATGGGGCGCTTGCGGGTGGCGATCGCGATCGAGCGCGCGAGCTTGTCGCGTTCAAATGGCGTCCGCCGCCCTGATCGCTTCAGGATGGTCAGTTCCCGAAGCTGCACCCGCTCGAAGGTGGTGAAGCGGCCGCCGCACTCAGGGCACAGCCGCCGCCGCCGGATGGCCGCGCCGTCTTCCGACGGGCGGCTGTCCTTCACCTGACTTTCGAGATGACCGCAGAACGGGCAGCGCATGATCTAGCCCCTCCTGGGCAATCCAACCCCTATTAGAAGGTTTAGCTGTAGATCGGGAAGCGTTTCGTCAAGGTCAGGACCTCCGCCTTCACCTTGGCTTCGACCGCGGAATTGTCACCGCCGGCCGCCACACCATCCAGAACCGCACCGATCCAGGTCCCGACCTGGCGGAATTCAGCGGGTCCGAAGCCCCGCGTTGTGCCGGCCGGGGTCCCGACCCGCAGGCCCGAGGTCTGCATCGGGGGCAGCGGGTCGAAGGGAATGCCGTTCTTGTTGGTGGTGATGCCAGCCCGCTCGAGGGCGATCTCGGCGTCGGCGCCGGAGACGTTCTTGGGCGTCAGGTCCACCAGCATCAGGTGGCTGTCGGTGCCGCCCGAGACGATCTTGAAGCCCGCCACCTGCAGGCTGTCGGCCAGGGCGCGGGCGTTGTCGACGACCTGGCGGGCATACTGCTTGAACTCCGGACGCAGGGCTTCGCCAAAGGCCACGGCCTTGCCGGCGATGACATGCATCAGCGGGCCGCCCTGCAGGCCGGGGAAGACCGCGGAGTCGATCTTCTTGGCCCACTTCTTGGAGTTGGTCATGATCATGCCGCCGCGCGGGCCGCGCAGGGTCTTGTGCGTCGTGGTGGTGACGATGTGGGCGTGGGGGAACGGGTTCGGATAGGCCCCACCGGCCACCAGGCCCGCATAGTGGGCGATATCCACCATCAGCAGGGCTTCGACGCTGTCGGCGATCTCGCGGAACCTGGCGAAGTCGATGGCCCGCGAATAGGCCGAGCCGCCGGCGATGATCACCTTGGGCTTTTCGGCCAGGGCCACCTCGGCGGCCTGGTCATAGTCGATCATGTGGTCCTGCTGGCGCACGCCATAGGCCACGGGCCGGAACCACTTGCCCGACTGGTTGACGCTCTTGCCGTGAGTCAGGTGGCCGCCCGCCGCCAGGTCCATACCCATGAAGGTGTCGCCGGGCGCCATGGTCGCCATGAACACCGCCTGGTTCGCCTGGCTGCCGGAGTGGGGCTGCACATTGACGTACTCACAGCCGAACAGCTGCTTGGCGCGCGCGATGGCGATTTCCTCCACCTCGTCCACCACCTCACAGCCGCCATAATAGCGTTTGCCCGGATAGCCTTCGGCGTACTTGTTCGTCAGCACCGAACCTTGCGCCTCCAAAACGGCGCGGCTGACGATGTTCTCGGACGCGATCAGTTCGATCTGGTCCTGCTGGCGCTTCAGCTCCCGCGTCAGCACGCTGGAGACGGCCGGATCGCTCTCGGAAGCGGGCGCGGTAAAGAAGGCGTCGATGAAATTGGCGGCTTGAGCGGTCATGGGAGGGCCTTTCGGGAATCTGGGAGGGACGGGCCTGGGCGGCTCTTTACCGCCTTGCGGGCCTGGGACCAAACGCTGGGAACCAAGTTGGGTGGGAGGCGTTGACGCCAAGTCCGACGACCCTGGGCGAAGGGGTCATCCGGCGCTTGTGATGCCATGTACCCAGGGGGCGATTTATGAGTATCGACATGGAAGCCGACGACGCTGAGATCGAGGAGGTTCTGTCCCTCGCAACTGTCATCGTCTCGGCCTTCGTCAGCCGCAATTCTGTGTCGCAAAACGACCTGCCAGACCTCATCCGATCGGTGCACCAGAGCCTGAAGGGGCTTGGCCATGCCACGCCCGTCGCTCCGGAGGAGCGGCCCAAGCCGGCGGTGCCGATCAACAAGTCGATCCAGCACGACTTCATCGTCTGCCTGGAAGACGGGAAGAAGTTGAAGATGCTCAAGCGCTACCTGCGCTCGCGCTTCGACATGAGCCCGGATGACTATCGTCGTCGGTGGGGTTTGCCGGCGGATTATCCGATGGTGGCGCCGGCCTATGCGGCGCGGCGCTCGGACTTCGCCAAGCAGATCGGCCTGGGCAAAGGTGTGCGCCGGCGGACGTGATGTGGGCGGCCTGGCCGCCAGATCGTTCAGATGGAAAGCGAAGTTGAGGCGTCTCCGAAGCGGTGGGTACGCTGGCGGTATGCGCCCGCCTGCCCGAAACCGCAAGCTGGGCAAGGTCGAAACGAAAGAGGCGCCGCACGGAGCGGCGTCTTTTCAAGTCATGGACGTGCCGCCGATCAGGCGGCGTAACCGCCGACGCGTTTGATGTTGCAGTGGGCCCAGAGCATTTCGAGGGTCTTGGCCAGGTCGTCCATCATTTCGTCGGTATGGGCGGGGCTGGGGGTGAAGCGCAGGCGCTCGGTTCCGCGGGGAACGGTGGGGTAGTTGATCGGCTGGACGTAGACGCCGTGCTCTTCCAGCAGGATGTCGCTGATCATCTTGCAGTGGATGGGATCGCCCACCAGCACCGGGACGATGTGGCTCTCCGAGGGCATCACCGGCAGGCCGGCCATGGTCAGCTTGGCCTTCAGGGCGGCGGCGCGCTCCTGATGGGCGACGCGGATCTCGTTGTGGTCCTTGAGGTAACGGATCGAGGCCACGGCCCCGGCGGCCAGGGCCGGCGGGATCGAGGTGGTGAAGATGAAGCCGTCGGCATAGCTGCGGATCGCATCGACGATCACCGCGTCGGCGGCGATGTAGCCGCCCATGACGCCGAAGCCCTTGGCCAGGGTGCCCTCGATGATGTCGATCTGGTCCATGACCCCGTCACGCTCGGCCACGCCCGCGCCGCGGGGACCGTACATGCCCACCGCATGGACCTCGTCCAGATAGGTCATGGCGTTGTATTTCTTCGCCAGCGCCACCATCGCCCGCATGTCGGTGATGTCGCCGTCCATGGAATAGACGCTCTCGAAGGCGATCAGCTTGGGCGCGTCCGCCGGCTCGGCGGCCAGCAGCTCTTCCAGGTGGGCCAGGTCGTTGTGGCGGAACACCCGGCGCTGTTCGCGCTTGCCCGCCCGGATGCCGCTGATCATCGAGTTATGATTCAGCTCGTCGGAGAACATGATCAGACCCGGCAGGATCTTGTACAGCGTCGAGAGCGAGGCCTCGTTGGACACATAGCCCGAGGTGAACAGCAGGGCGGCTTCCTTGCCGTGCAGGTCGGCCAGCTCAGCCTCCAGCTCGACATGATAGTGGGTGGTGCCCGAGATGTTGCGCGTGCCGCCCGAGCCGGCGCCGGCCTCGTCGATGGCTGTGTGCATGGCGTCCAGAACCACCGGGTTCTGACCCTGGCCAAGATAGTCGTTGGAGCACCAGACGATCACCTCCGACGAGGCGCCGTCCTCACGCGTCCAGGTCGCACGCGGGAACGCCCCGCGGTGACGCTTCAGGTCGGCGAAGACCCGGTAACGACCCTCGGCATGAATCTGCTCGAGAGCGGTGCTGAACGCGGCCTTGTAATCCATCGACTTGAATTCCGGCCGCGCGTTCGACGATCTCGCGCCGCAACCGGTCCCCTTAGCTTCGCCGGGCTTATCGCGCCGCCCGGCCCCCTTGTCTACAATCCGTCACGTCGCGGCGGCGCACATTTCGTGAGCCTACGCGCAGGTTTCGTGAACGGCGATCACTTATTCGGAGGCCATTGGCCCCGGAACAATTCTAGAATCGCCGAGAAATCCTTGCTTCCGCCCCCCAGGCGATCGAACAGCGCATACATCCCTTCGGCCTGAGCCCCCAGCGGCGCCGCGGCGCCGGACCTGGCGGCGGCCTCCTGGGCCAGCTTCAGGTCCTTGAGCATCATGGCCGTGGCGAAGCCTCCTTCGTAGTCCCTGTTCGAGGGCGCGGCGGGCACCTGGCCCGGCCAGGGGCTGTAGTTGGACAGCGACCAGCATTGGCCTGACGACTTGGTGGCGATCTCGAAGAAGCGGTCGGGATCCAGGCCCAGCTTCTCAGCGAGCGCAAAAGCCTCGCACACCCCGATCATCGAGATGCCCAGCACCATGTTGTTGCAGATCTTGGCCGCCTGCCCTGCCCCGTGGTCCCCGGCGCGGATCACCGCGCGGGCCATGGGCGCCAGCGATTCCTCGACGGCGGCGAAGTCGGCGGCGTCGCAACCGACCATGAAGGCCAGGGTTCCGCCCTCGGCTGCCGCCGTGCCGCCCGAAACCGGCGCGTCGGCGAAGCGGAAACCTCGCGCCTTGGCGTCAGCCGCCACCGCTCGCGCGCTCTCCACGTCGATGGTGGAGCAATCGATCAGCAGGGCCTGTTTGGGCGCCTTGGTCAGCAGCTCATCGCCGTAGACCGCCCGCACGTGGGGGCCTGCCGGCAACATGCTGATCACCACCTCGGCGTCGGAAACGGCCTCGGCGGCTGAGCCGGCCGCGCGGCAACCCGCCGCCACGGCCTTCTCCAGCGCCTGGGCCGACAGATCGAAGGCGGTGACCGCGTGGCCCGCCTTCGCCTGGTTGGCGGCCATGCCGCCGCCCATGTTCCCCAGACCGATGAACGCGATCCGCGTCATGGGCGCGGCACTCCTACTTGGGCTTACGGAACTTGTAGATGAACTGGTCGGTGTGGCCACGCAGGGTGGGGTCGAAGACACCCTTTGTGTGGTCGTCGGTGGTGTTGCGCAGCAGGGTGCTCTCACCCTCGTACTTGAAGCCAGCCGCCGCAAGCTCGGCCTTCACGATGGCCGGGTCGATACGGTGCAGCTTGTCGGCGGTGTCCAGCGGGGCGCCCGGCAGGGCGGCGTGGTCCAGCACGACGTAGACGCCGCCCGGCTTCAAGGCTGCGTAGACCGCCTTGTTCACAGCCGCCACGTCCAGGTTGAAGCGGGCCAGATGCAGGTCATGATAGTTCTGCGCAGTCCAGATCACGTCGGCCTGGGTCGGCAGGGCCAGGGTCTGGAAGCTCGCCTGCACCACGTTGATGTTGGGGTAGGCGGCGGCCACCGCCACGATCGGGTTCGGCTTGGCGTCCGGCGCGGGGTTCGGCGGCGGGGCGTTGATCACAGCGTAGACCACGCCCTTCTCGCCGACGGCCTTGGCGAAGATGCGGGTGAAGTAGCCGCCGCCCGGCAGGAAATCAGCCACGGTCTGGCCGGGCTTCACCCCGGCGAACTCTAGCATCTCGGCAGGCTTGCGGTCGGCGTCGCGCTTGGTATCGGCCTCGGGACGGCCCGCGTCAGCCACAGCGGCCACCACGGCCTTCGACGGCGCGGCCTGGGCCATTCCGCTCGAAAGCGCCAGCACCGCCACGGCGGCCAGCATCAATTTACGTGTCATCGGTTTGCTCCCAAGGATTATCTGTCGGGATACCTTTCGGCGGCCCGCCGCGTCTCGTTACAGTCCAGTTAGGGGTGACCAGGTCTGATCGGAAGGCAGGGGCGCGAAGATATCGTCCAGCATGGCCTCGGTGACCCCTTCCAGCGTCTCGGGGTTCCACTTCGGCGCATTGTCCTTCTCGACGATCACGGCGCGGACACCCTCGATGAAGTCGTGCCGCTGAACGACCCGCGCGCCGATCCGATACTCCATCTCCATGTTCTCGGCGAAGCTCTGCGCCTTGCCGCCCAGGGCCAATTGCCGGAAGGCGACCTTCAGAGTCTGGGGCGATTTCGTGGCCAGGGCCTTGAGCTGGTCGTCCGACCAGTCGCTGTCGGAGTGCTGCAGGGCCTCGACGATCGCCTCCACGCTGGCCAGCCCGAAGATCTTCTCGATCTCATCCTGATGCTCGGCCAGACGGGGACGGCCGGCGTCGCCTTCGAACTGGGTCAGCAGGGTCTCGACGGCGGCCGGGTCGGCCACCAGGGCGGCCTTGAAGGCTTCCACCTGATCGCTGGGGATGAAGTCGGTGGCGATTCCCACCAGTTCGCAGTCGGCGGCCTTCAGCCGCGCGCCGGTCAGGGCCAACCACAGACCGATATGGCCCGGCATGCGTGACAGGAACCAGCCGCCGCCCACATCGGGGAATAGGCCAATGCCGGTCTCGGGCATGGCGAAGGTCGTTCGCTCGGTGGCCACACGGTACTGGGAGGGTGCCGCCAACCCGACGCCGCCGCCCATGGTCACGCCGTCCATGATGGTCACGACCGGCTTGGCGTAGCCGAACAGCAGGTGGTTGAGGCGGTACTCCTTGAAGAAGAACTCCCGGGCCGCCTTGCCGTCCGCCGCCCCGCTCTCCGCCAGCATGCGGATGTCGCCGCCGGCGCAAAACCCCCGCTCGCCGGCGTGGTCCAGCAGCACCAGGTCCACCGCGGGATCATCCTTCCAGGCCAGCAGGGCGGTGGTGAGGATTTCGCACATGTTGGTGGTCAGGGCGTGCAGCGCCTGTGGCCGGTTGAGCGTCAGGCGGCCGACGCGCCCCTCGATGCGGACCAGGACTTCGTCGTTCATTGCCGCAGCAGCTCCCGGGCGATGATCACCCGCATGATCTCGTTTGCGCCTTCGAGGATCTGGTGGACCCGCAGGTCGCGCACGATCTGTTCCAGGCGATAGTCTTTCAGATAGCCATAGCCACCATGCAGTTGCAGAGCCTGGTTGGCGACCTCGAAACCGGCGTCGGTGGCGAACCGCTTGGCCATGGCGCAGTACTGGGTCGCCTTGGGGTCGCCGCCGTCAAGCGCCGCGGCGGCGCGGCGCACCATCAGTCGGGCGGCGTCCAGCTCGGTGGCCATGTCCGCCAGCCGGAACTGCAGGGCCTGGAAATCGGCCAGGGCCTGGCCGAACTGCTTGCGGGTCAACAGGTATTCCCGGGCCCTATCCAGGGCCAGTTGCGCCCCGCCCAGGGAGCATGACGCGATATTGACCCGCCCCCCGTCCAGCCCCCCCATCGCCAAGCGGAACCCTTCCCCCTCCCCTCCCAGGCCGTGGGCCCCAGCCACC